>NZ_VHQG01000002.1:471631-599496 GCF_006517435.1 Schumannella soli | reverse complement strand
GGGCTCGGGCTCGGGCTCGGGCTCGGGCTCGGGCTCGGGCTGAGTCTCCACAACAGGCTCGGACTGAGCTTCGACGACCGGCTCGGGCTGAGCCTCCACGACCGGCTCCGTCGCGGCGGCCGGCTCTGCCGACACGGGCTCGACGATGCGGACCGACGTGGTCGGGACGTCGGACTCGGGGGTGTCGGCGGCGGGATCGGCGACCGACTCGATGACGGGGGCGTCTTCGGTCACAGCAGGATCCTCACCCGAGCCGGAGTGCGGCGCCAGGGGGCCTGCCCCGATCTCCTCCTCGAGGATGACGGCGTCGTCCACGGTGGCGTCGGCCGCGGTGCTGCGCTCGTCGGCGGCGACCGTGCTCGGCTTGGGCGCGTAGGCGCGGGAAACAGGCTTGCGCGTGCGCGGACTCGTCGCGGCGCTGCGGCTCGCCGAGGTGCCGCTCTTCGCCGTCGTGCGCGAGCCGGAGGTCGCGGACTTGGCCCGCGTCGCCGGGGTCTTCGCCGCCGAGGCCTTCGAGGCGGAGGCGGTGCGGCGCGCGGTCGGCTTGCCGGCGCCCGAGGCGGTGGAATCGCTCTCGGTCGGAGCCGCCGGACCCGATTCCGCCGTGCTCGCTGAAGCGGACGCGGAGCGTCCGGAGGCCGCCCGGGACGTGCGCGACGAGGATGAGGAACGCCCGGTGGAGGACGACGTCGCCGCCGAGCGAGAGGTCGGACGACGCTTCGGAGCGGGGGCGCCCTCGGCGTCCGGAGCCGGCTCGTTCGTCGTCACCTGACAACCTTACCCATGCCGTACCCGAGTGAAACCCACGGCGTCGGAGCATGACGATCGGCCGGCGCCGCGGTGACGGCCCGGGTGGACCGATCGGGTCTCCCCCGATCACGAAGCGGTCACGAATAGGTCGCAGAACCCTGGGCGCGCGTGACCGGAGATAGTTCGCCTGGCTAAACTTCGGAAGCACGACGTGGTGTCCGATGTGAGTCGGCGCGGTGAACTCCGCGTGAATCGGTCGCCGGAACGCGAACACGCGGTGACCCGCGGGAGTCCAGCTCCCGCGAACGTCCCGCTCACGACTCTCGGACACCCCCGATCGAGGAGAATTCACACGTGACCACGCAGATCGTGATCCTGGCTGCCGGCATGGGCAGCCGACTGGGCCGCTCGCTCCCGAAGCCCCTGACGGAGCTCAGCGACGGCCGCACCATCATGCAGCAGCAGTTCGACAACATCCGCGCCGCCTTCGGCAAGAAGGCCAAGGTCACGATCGTCGTCGGCTACAAGATGGAGTACATCGTCGAGGCGTTCCCGCAAGCGGAGTTCGTCTACAACGAGCAGTACGACCAGACCAACACCTCGAAGAGCCTGCTGCGCGCGCTCAAGGCGTCGAAGGACGGCGGAGTGCTCTGGATGAACGGCGACGTGGTCTTCGACCCGGCCGCGCTCATCCGCGCCGCCGAGTGGGTCGAGGGCGACCGCAGCTTCGTCAGCGTCAACACCGCGAAGGTCTCCGACGAGGAGGTCAAGTACACGGTCGACGCCGAGGGCTTCATCGACGAGCTCTCGAAGACGGTCGTCGGCGGCCTCGGCGAGGCCGTGGGCATCAACTTCGTCTCGAGCCGCGACAAGGCGGGCCTCATCCGCCAGCTCGGCAAGGTCGGCGACCAGGACTACTTCGAGCGCGGCATCGAGCTGTCGATCGAGCAGGACAAGACCCGCTTCGAGCCGGTCGACATCTCCGACCTCTACGCGGTCGAGGTCGACTTCGCCGAGGACCTCGAGCGCGCGAACCTCTTCGTCTGACCTCGGACGACTGAAGATCGCGACAGATGATCTGAAGGCCTTCTCAGGAAGGCCGCACGGCGGCGGCTCGCTTCGGCGGGCCGCCGCTATCGTTTCCCTGTGAGCACCACCACCAGCACCACGGCGACGGCGCTCGGACGCACCTGGTCGCCGGCGACGCGCTACCGCCGCTCCCTCTGGCTGCTCACCTCGCGCGACCTGCGGGTGCGCTACTCGACCTCCGCGCTCGGCTGGGTCTGGTCGATCCTCGACCCCCTGCTCATGGCGGGCATCTACTGGTTCGTGTTCACGCAGGTGTTCCAGCGCGGCATCAACCACGAGCCCTACATCGTGTTCCTCATGGCGGCGCTGCTGCCGTGGACCTGGTTCACCGGCGCGGTCGGCGACAGCACGAAGGCCTTCACGCGCGATGCGAAGCTCATCCGCTCGACGACGATCCCCCGCTCGATCTGGGTCACCCGCATCGTCCTGTCGAAGGGCATCGAGTTCCTGCTGAGCCTTCCGGTGCTGGCGCTGTTCATCATCGCCTCGCAGTTCACCGCGCATCCGGCGGTGCTGAACTGGCAGCTCGTCTACTTCGTGCCGGCGATCATCCTGCAGGCCGTGCTGACGGTCGGCATCGGCCTGGTCGTCGCGCCGCTGGTCGTGTTCTTCCGCGATCTCGAGCGCGCGGTGCGGCTCATCCTGCGTCTGGCGTTCTACGCCTCGCCGATCATCTTCAGCCTCGACGACCTGCGCCGCGTGCACCCGGCCTTCGAGCTGATCGGCTCGTTCAACCCGCTCACGGGCATCATGTCGCTGTATCGCGCCGGACTGTTCCCGAAAGAGCTCGACTGGTTCTCGATCGCGATCAGCGCGGGGATGACCGTCGTGCTCTTCGTGATCGGGCTCCTCGTGTTCCGTCGCTGCCTCCCTGCCGTGCTGAAGGAGATCTGATGAGCGACGCAGTCTCTCCCTCCGGCGCCGTCGCCTCCGTGTCGCATCCCGATTCCGAGGTCGCGATCCGGGTGTCGGACGTCGGCATCCGCTTCAAGCGCAACCGCAGTTCGCGACGCAGCTTCAAGGACCTGCTGTCGGGTCGCAAGCGCCGCAACCGCCCCGGCGAGTTCTGGGCACTGCGCGGCGTCTCCTTCGACGTGCGCCCCGGCGAGGCGATCGGCGTGGTCGGCCGCAACGGCCAGGGCAAGTCGACCCTGCTCAAGCTCGTCGCGCAGGTCGTGCTGCCCGACGAGGGCAGCGTGTCGGTGCGCGGCGGCGTCGCCCCGCTGATCGAGATCACCGGCGGCTTCGTGGGCGACCTGTCGGTGCGCGACAACGTCTACCTGACCGCGGGACTGCACGGCATGCGCCGCCGCGAGATCGACGCGGTCTTCGACGAGATCATCGACTTCGCCGAGATCGCCGACTTCGTCGACACGCCCTACAAGCACCTCTCGAGCGGCATGAAGGTACGCATCGCGTTCTCGGTCATCTCGCGCCTCGAGGAGCCGATCATGCTCGTCGACGAGGTGCTGGCGGTCGGCGACAAGGCCTTCAAGGAGAAGTGCTACGCGCGCATCGAGGAGATGCTGGCGAGCGGGCGCACGCTCTTCTTCGTCTCGCACAGCGAGCGCGACCTGCTGCGGTTCTGCACGCGCGGCCTCTACCTCGACAAGGGCGAGCTGCGACTGGATGCGCCGATCAAGCAGGTCGTCGACCGCTACAACGCGGAGTACGGCCCGAAGAAGCCGGCGCCGAAGAAGGCGTGAACGCGGCGGCCCTCCCCGCATCCGCGACCGGCGCCGTACGAAGCGATAACGGTCGCGACACGGCTTGCTGATCCTCTTCTGAGTCGCGCCCGGGAACGCGGCACGGGCGCGAGTCGGCCACGTAGGTTGGCGCCATGGCCCGATCCGACTCGACTCCGAAGGCCCTGCGCCGCGCCGCCGAGGGCGACGTGCACCCGAAGCTCGCGACCGGTTTCGACCGGCTGCTGAGCGTGCAGCGCCCCGTCGTGCTGGCGCACATCCGCGGAATCCGCTCACGGCATCCGCAGGCCTCCCCTGCCGAGGTCATCGCGATCCTCGAGAAGCGCTACCTCGCGGCCGTCACCACGGGCGGGGCGGCCGTCGGCGCGGCATCGGCGATCCCCGCGGTCGGGATCGGCGCGTCGGTCGCGCTGTCGGGCGTCGAGACGGCCGGCTTCCTCGAGGTGAGCGCGCTGTTCGCGCAGTCGGTGACCGAGGTGCACGGCATCCCCGTGACCGACCCGGACCGCGCGCGGACCCTCGTGATGACGATGATGCTCGGCGGCGGAGGCGTGGACCTGCTCAAGCAGTTCGCGGGCCAGGCGGCCGGCGCCGGCGTCGCTCGTTCAGCATTCTGGGGCGAGATGGTCTCCTCCGCCCTGCCGAGCGGCGCCGTCGGCGTCGTCGCCGACCGGCTGAAGTCGGCCTTCCTCAAGCGCTTCGCGGCGTCGCAGGGCGCCGGCGTCGTCGGACGGACGCTGCCCTTCGGAATCGGCGCGGTCGTGGGCGGCACCGGCAGCCACCTGCTCGGCCGCAAGGTCGTGACCTCGTCGCGCACGGCGTTCGGCCCCGCCCCCGTCGTGTTCCCCGCGGAGCTCGAGCCGCGCGTGCTCGCGCCCGGCGAGCGCCGCGGACCGCGCCTGCCGCTCCCCCGACGCCGGCGCGCGGGCGCCGCCGAGACGGACGGCACAGCCCTCGTCGGCGACGACCGCAGCGGCACCCATGTGATCGAGTGGCGACGCCGTGACTCTGACGAGCTCGTCACGGATGTCGAGGAGAGCAGCGAGGACGCGGCACGCACCGAGCCGACCCGCTGAGCGCGGCCCGGGCTCAGTCGCCCGTCGCGGGCTCGCCTTCCTCGTCGTCCTCGTCGTCGAGGGGGTCGCCGCTGTCGCGGTCGGGGCCGTCGCCGGCGTGTATCGCCGCGTGGCGCTCCCATTCGGCGACCAGGTGGTCGATGGCCGCGTGGAAGCGACGGGTCGCCGAGCCCGGGGTCGTGTCGCCGAAGTGGTGCGCCGACCAGTGCGCGAGGGTCTCCTGCGCCTCGGCGTCGCGCAGCACGCGATCCACGTCGCCGAGCACGTCGCCGGCGCGGTCGGCGTAGAGCCACTCGGCCGAACCGAGGTAGCCGTTCTCGTCGACGTCCGCCTCCGGCGCGAGCGGCCGGGTGACGATGATCGGCTTCCCCGTGGCGAGGCGGTCATAGACCATGGCCGACACGTCGGTGATCGCGACGTCGGCCGCCGCCAGCTGCCAGCCCATCTCGGGGCCGTCGTCGTAGACGTGGTGGGCCGTCGCATCCTTCTGGTTGGCGGCGGCGATCGCCGCGATGATGCGCGCGTTCGCCTCCTTGTAGGCGGGGTCGAGCACGCCGCTGCGCGGGTGCGGACGGTAGACCAGGCGGTGAGTCGGCGACGCCAGCACCGCGTCGGCCAGGGCCACGCCGTGCGAGGCGACGGAGCCGTAGAGCGCCGCAGGGCGGTCGCCCTCCCAGGTCGGCGCGTAGAGCACCACGATGCGGTCGTCGTGCGGATACGGCGTGCTGCCGGCGAAGTGGTCGGCCTGCGGGCGCCCGATCTCGATCGCCTTCTTGTCGACGTCGAAATCCCAGAGCTTGCGCGAGAGGCGGTCGATCGCGGCGGGACCGGCGACCAGCGCGTAGTCGTACGCCTTGAACTGGTTCGTCGTCATGTACATCTTGTCCGACTCGCCGTGATTGATGAAGGTGTGCCACATGCGGCTGTAGCGGAACATCTGGAAGTTCTTCGTGTTCTGGTTCACGTAGAGCACGACCTTGAGCTGCTGCTCGTCGACGAACGACTCGAGCTCCGTCACCTTGCGCAGGTACTGCACCGGCAGCCCCGATTCGGCGTTGATCGTCAGTGCGGCGCCCGGGCTGCGCGCGATGATGGCGACCGGATGCGCGGCTGCGAGCTCCTTGAGCGGGGCATACCACTGGCGGATCTGGTACAGGTTCGTGCGCGTGTCGGCGAAGTACACCGCGACGTCGATCGAGTTCGGCCGCGGGCGGGGGAACTCGCCCGAGCGCTCCGCGATCTCGCGCCGCGTGGCCCGCGAGCGGAGGATGTTGCGCAGCACGCGTCGGGCGGATCGGATGTCGTTCAGAAGCGGCACCGGACCATCCAAACACCGCCCGCGAAGCCGGAATCGCGATCAGGGGTGATCGTGCCAGAATCGTGAACAAGCGGCCGCATCGCGGCGGGAAGGGAACGGACCCGGGCGTTCTATGGCGAGTTTCACCTTCGGCGCCGGCAATCTGCTCAAGCTGCTGCGACTGCCCCTCTACGCGCTCGGCGCCGCCGCGTCGTTCGTCGTGCCGCGCACGTCGCGGCTGTGGGTCATCGGCTCGGGGATCGGCATCGGCGAAGGCGCCCTCCCGTTCTCCGAGCTCGCCCGCGAACACGCCGCGACCACCGCCCGCGGAGAGTCCCGGCGGATCGTCTGGCTCGCGTCCACCCCCGCCGAACTCGACGAGGCCCGCGGACGCGGATGGGATGCGCAGCTCAAGCACGGCGCCCGCGGCTTCTGGACGACCCTGCGCGCCCAGGTCATCGTCGTCACGCACGGCTTCGGCGACGCGAACCGCTTCGGCACCCGCGGCGCCGTCGTGGTGCAGCTCTGGCACGGGGTGCCGCTGAAGCGTCTGCACCTCGACACCCCCGTAGCCCTGCGGCTCTCGCCGCTCCCCGACCATCCGCTCGTGAGGTCGGTCCTGCGTCGCGCCTACAGCTTCGCCGGGCGCGGGATCTCCCTGTTCCCTGTCGCCTCGGAGCTCGTCGCCGGGCGCATCTCCAGCGCGTTCGGGGTGCCGCGCTCGCGGATCCCGGTGACCGGCGACATCCGCGACGACGTGCTGCAGCGCGGCGACGCCGCCGAGCGACGGTCCGCGTCACGAGAGCTGATCGAGTCGGCGGTCGGTCCGCTCGGGTCGGGGCCGGTCGTGCTCTATGCGCCGACCTGGCGCGACGGGGCACCCGATCCCGCCGCCCCCGACGGCTGGACGGACATCGTCCACTGGCTGGAAGCGCACGACGCCACGCTGCTCGTGCGCAGCCATCCGCTCGGCGTCGGCGACTACCTCGGCGGCCCGCAGGCGTCGCCGCGCATCCGCCTGCTCGGCTCCGATGCCCTGCGCGATATCAACCCCGCCCTCAGCGCGATCGACACCCTCGTCACCGACTACTCGTCGATCGCCTACGACCACGCCCTCGCCGGCGGTCTGGCCGTGTTCCTCGCCCCCGACCTCGAGCAGTACGCGAAGAAGCGCGGCCTCTACGAGTCGTACCGCGAGTTCAGCGGCGGCGATCACGCGGTCGACTGGTCGGGCGTGCTGGCGCGTCTGACCGACCAGCTCACGGACGCGAGCGCCGCCGAACGACACCGTCGTCACCTCGTCGACGAGCACGTCGATCACCGCGACGGCCGCGCGGCCGAGCGCGTGCTGGCGGCGCTGCTGCGGCGCGTCGGCGAGCACGTGCCGGGTTCGCTGGACGGCGTGGATGCCCTGCCGGTCGTGCGCCCGCGTGTCACGGCCCTCGCACTGGAGCTCGACGCGCACGGCGCCCCCGAGCTGCGGGTGACGCTCACGGGTCTTCCGCGGGAATCGACCGCCGTCACGCTCGATGGAGCCCGGGCGACCGTGCTCGGGGTGACGGGCGGCCAGGACGGCGACGCCGCCGGCGACGGCGATCCGGCCGATCTGGCGGTGCGCATCCCGTTGACCGCAACCCGCTGGGGGCACGCGGGACTCGCTCTGCCGTCCGGCGACTACCGCCTCCGCATCGAGCGGCCCGGCGAGGCGCCCTCGTCCCGGGTCACCGTCACGACCGCCGTCGCCGGCGCCGCCCCGCTGCGGCTCGAGCACGCGCTCGAGAACCTCGAGGTCGTGCCGATCGACGGCGGGGTGCGCGTGCGCGTGACTCCCCCGCTCAGCGTCGAGGAGCGCGGGAAGGATGCGCAGCGTCGGCTGCAGACGGAGTACTTCCGCGCGATCGTCCGCCCGGAGGACGCGGTGTTCTTCGAGAGCTTCTACGCGCGCACCGTCGCGTGCAACCCGGCGGGGATCGACCGGGCCCTGGCACGGCTGCGGCCCGAGACCACGCGCTACTGGAGCGTCGCCGACGCCTCCGTGCCGGTGCCCGAGGGCGCCGTGCGCGTGATCGAGGGCAGCCGAGCATGGTGGCACGCCCGCGGCGCGGCCCGCGTGCTCGTCGTCAACGACTGGCTGCGCAAGCGCTTCCTGCGGCGACGCCACCAGAAGGTCGTGCAGACCTGGCACGGCACGATGCTCAAGCGCCTCGCCCTCGACCGGCCGGGCACCGGACTGCGCACCCGGCTCGCCGTGCGACGCGAGCGCGATCGCTGGGACGTCATGCTCGCGCAGAACGACTTCGCGGCCGGGGTGTTCCGCCACGCCTACGCCTTCGACGGCCCCGTCTGGCAGCTGGGCTACCCGCGCAATGACGTGCTCGCCGACGGCGACGCCGCCGAGATCCGACGCCGTGTCGGCATCCCCGATGGCGCCCGCGTCGTGCTCTATGCCCCGACCTGGCGCGACGACCGCACCGAGATCGTCGACTACCTCGACTTGGTCGCTTTCGCCGACCAGCTGCCCGCGGGGACGGTGCTGCTCGTGCGGGGTCATTCGCGCACGCTCCCCTACGGGCGCGACCTCCGCGGTCAGCGTCTGATCGACGTGACGACCTACCCCGACGTCTCAGAGCTGCTGCTCGTCGCCGACATCCTCGTCACCGACTACTCCTCGGTCATGTTCGACTTCGCCGCCACCGAGCGGCCGATCGTCTACTTCACGCCGGATCTCGCGCACTACAGCGAGGATCTGCGCGGCTTCTACTTCGACCTGCTCGCCGAGGCGCCCGGCCCGGTCGTGCAGTCGCGCGAGGAGCTGCTCGAGCTGCTGAGCGGGGACGCCCGGGCGGAGGAGTTCGCCGAGCGTCGGGCGCGCTGGCGTGCCCGCTACGCGCCCGACGACGACGGCCACGCGGGTGAGCGGGTCGTGCGGCGGATGCTCGACGAGGGGATGCTCGGCTGAGCTGACGCGGCGGCGCCGACCGTGCGGCACTGACGTCGCGTCAGGACTCGGTGCGGCTCGTGTCGACCGCGTCGCGCGCTCCCCGCACGACCCCGACGACGAAGCCGGCCGCCCAGCTCAGGTGCATGACCGCGAGCACCCCGGCGAAGCGGAGCCGATCGATCAGACCGCCCGACGTGGTCGCGGCGGCGGCCACGAGCAGCGCCAGATACGCGAGCGGACCGAGGTAGACGAGCGCGAGGATCCAGCCCGCCGCGCCGTGCAGCAGCCCGGACGCGTGCAGCGGCAGCAGCACGACCGAGAGCACGAGAGAGAGCAGCAGCACCGGCGGTGCGAAGAAGCGCAGCGGGTTGCTGCCGCCGAGGCGGCGAACGAGCTCGCCGCGCCAGATCCCGGTCGCGACGAACTGCCGGGCGAGCCGCGCCCAGGTGCTGCGCGGCCAGTAGGTCACGCGCAGCTTCGGGTCGAGCCAGACCAGGTAGCCGGCGCGACGCAGGCGGTGGTTGAACTCCCAGTCCTCGCCGCGGCGCAGGGTCTCGTCGAAGCCGCCGACCGCATCCACGGCCTCCCGGCGCATGATGCCCATGTAGGCGGACTCCGCCGGTCCCTCGGGAACCTCCTCGCCGCCGTGGTAGGCGCCGCCGCCGAGTCCGAAGCGGCTGTTGTAGGCCCGGGCGACCGCCGCCTGCACCCCGGGGCGGCCGGTCGCCTGCATGACGCCGCCGAGGCTCGCCGCGCCGGTGCGCGCCAGCGTCTCGACGCCGCGCACGGTGTAGCCCTCGGCGAGCTCGGTATGGGCATCCACCCGCACGATCACGGGGAAGCGGCTCACGGCGATCGCCCGGTTCAGGCCGATCGGGATGTCGCTGGCGGGGTTGTCGACGATGCGGATGCGAGGCTCGCGCGCGGCGAGTCGCGCGACGATCGCATCGGTGCCGTCGGTCGACGGACCGAGGGCGAGGATCAGCTCGCTCTCGCCGGGATTGCGCTGCGCGAGGATGCTCGCCACCGCCGCCTCGATGTAGCCCGCCTCGTTGAGCACGGGCATGACATAGGAGACCCCCGGCTGCGGCGGAAGCGCGGGCAGCTCGGGGGTGGATGCCGGACTCGGGTCCATCGTGCTCCCCCGGATTCCGGCCGATCGCCGACGTGCGTCGACTCGTCGCGAGCCTAGCAGTCGGCGACCGGCCGTCGGCCGGAGCGTGGGATCAGCTGGTGTAGGTGCCCAGCGTGACCTCGACCGTCTTCGAGCGGTTGTCGCGCACGTAGGTGATCTTCGCCGTGGCGCCGCCGGCCTCGGCCCGCACCTGCGCGGTCAGGTCGGTCGCGCTCGTGATCGGGTGGCCGTCGAAGGAGGTGACGACGTCGCCCTTCTGCAGCCCGGCCTTGTCTGCCGCGCCGCCCGAGACCGGGGTCTCGGCGATGACCGCACCGACGGTGCTCGAGGTCTTGAGCGTGGCGTCGCTGACCGAGGCGCCGAGCAGACCGTGCGTGGCCTTGCCGTTGGCGATGATCTCCTCCGACACGCGCTTGGCGAGGTTCGACGGGATCGAGAACCCGACGCCGATCGATCCCGACTGGCTCGAGCTCGACGAGCTGCCGCCGGCCGACGCGATCGCGACGTTGATGCCGATCAACTTGCCTTCGTCGTCGAGCAGGGCGCCACCCGAGTTTCCGGGGTTGATCGACGCATCCGTCTGGATGACCGGGATCGAGATCGAGCTCGTCGCGGTCTGCGTCTGGCCGCCCTGCTGGTTGTTCCAGAAGTCGAACGGGCTGCCGTTGTCGCTGCCGCTGTTGCCGCCCTGGTTTTGATCCGCGTTGTCGGGTGCCGCCGAGGAGGCGATCTGGATGCTGCGGTCGAGGGCGCTGACGATGCCGTCGGTGACGGTGTTCGACAGGCCGAGGGGCGCGCCGATCGCGATCGCGGTGTCGCCGACGTTGAGCTTCGACGAGTCGCCGAAGGTGATCGGGGTCAGGTCGTCGGCCTCGATCTTGATGACCGCGAGGTCGACGGTCGGGTCGGTGCCGACGACCTTGCCGGCGAAGATGCGCCCGTCGGAGAGCGTGACCTCGATCGTCGCATCGCCGGATTCGCCGTCGAGCGTGACCACGTGCGTGTTCGTGAGGATGTAGCCCTTGTCGTCGAGGATGACGCCCGAGCCGGTTCCCGCCGCGCTCGTCGTGGTCGCCGAGATGGTCACGACCGACGGGGTGGCCTTGGCCGCGACTCCGGTGGTCTGGTTGACCGACTTGCTGTCGTTGACGGTGATCGTCTGCGGGCGCGCGGAGTCGGCGCTCGAGGTGCCGACGAGCGACGACATGGTCGCCGCCGCGATCCCGCCGCCGCCGACGCCGCCGATCACGGCGCCGATCGCGAGAGCCGCGATGACAGGGATGGAGGCCGAGCGCTTCCGCTGCGTCGGAGCGGCCGTGCCGGTCAGACCGGGCTGGGCGGTCGCGTAGTCGAAGGTCGGCGCGGTGGCGGCCGGACCGAAGGACGCTCCCGGAGCCGTCGCGCCGTAGCTCTGCGGGCCGTTCGCGGTCGGGGTCTGGGGCGCTCCGTAGACGGGAGGCGTCGGCACGGACGGCGTCGCGCTCGCGGAGGACGCGGCCGCGGTCGGGGCGACCGGCGACGGCGTCGGGGCGCCCGGCGCAGCGGGGGCGCCGTAGCCGCCGGAGTACGCGCTGTGGTCGCCGGCGGTCGGCGGGGCCGAGTAGCCGAAGTGGTGTCCGCCGTCGGCCTGGGCTTCGGTGGGGGTCGGGGGCGGCGTCGGCATCGACGTCGCCGCCGAATCCGGCGCCGTGGGGGTGGTCGGCGCGGCGTTCTTCGTCGTCTGAGGCGCGACGGCCTCAGTCTGCTCGGGAGTCGGCTGCGCCGGAGTCTGCGAGGACTCGGCCGCGTCGTTCCCGAACGAGTCGGTCGAGTTCTCGTCGGGGGTGCGGGGGGTGTCGGTCATATCGTCAGCCTCACCGTGCTTCTTGTGCGATCTCTATGTCGACCCTGGGAGCGTACTCGGCTCCACCTTGAGGATCTCCGCACGCGCGGCCCCGGCGATGACGTCACGCCGCGGTCAACACGGATCCGCGCGCATCCCGCCGCCGGCGCCGGCGCGGTCATCGCTCGCACGTGCGGTCGGCGTCGCATCCACCTGATCGATCGAGACCACCCGCAGGGTGCCTCGCTCGCGATAGCGCTGCAGCACGAAGCTCAGGCGCTGTCGCGCCGGATGCGTCAGCGCGTCGATCGCTCCATCGGCGATCCGCTGCACACGGGCGGCCTCGCTGTCGATGCAGGCGGTCGCCCGCACGCGCACGACCCTCCCCTTCACACGATCCTCCGCCTCGATCCGGACCTCCGCGACCTCCGTGTCGCCGAGCTGGACCCAGCCTCCGGCGCGCCGCGTGTCGGCGTCGCGCCGTTCCTGCTCGAACCGGATGGCGCTCACCGCGTCGCGCAGCGGCTCGACCTCGATCCATCCCGCCTGGCCGACCCGGTCGCTGATCTCCCGATAGTCGCGGATGGCGTCGCGCGCCTCATACCGCAGGCTCGCCTCCTCGCGGGCGGCGGCCCCCGGATCGACGCCCGACGGACGGATCTCCGCTCCGTCGAGGCGTGGCCCGACGGCCACGGCGACGGCTCCGATCGTCAGGAGGAGCGCCAAGACCAGGGCGGCGGAGACGAGAGGGCGGAGGCGCATGACCCGACGCTAGGAAAGCGGAGACGCCCACGGATCCCGCCTCCCCCGATCCGGGGAGAACCCCGGCCGATCGCCTCTGTGGAGGAACGAGAAGTCCGACACCCGTACCGCATCGTCCCCCGCATTGGGGCGGATCGGGGGAGAACAGATCGGTTCGCCCCCTGCCTAGACTGTGCGGACCCGAAGACCACACAGACAGGCCTGCCATGCCCGCACCCGCACTGGACGACGCCATCGACGCCGTCGTCCGGATGATCATCGACGACGGCTTCGACCGCGTCGACCTGCGCTCGGTGTCACGCCGGCTCGACTGCACCGAGGCGGAGCTGAGCGAGATCGTGCCCACGCTCGAAGCTCTGGTCGTGCGCACGCTCGAGCGCGAGACGAACCAGATGATCGGGGCGGCCCTGGACAACATCAGCCGCGACCCGAACGGCGGATTCCTGTCCCGCATCTACTACTACGTGCTCACCTCGGTCTACGAGAACGAGCTCGTGCGGCGCCTCTACCTGACCGATCCGCGCTCGCTCGGCCGCATGGTCAGCGCGATCGACGGCTTCGAGTTCCGCCCGCGTACGGCGATCCCCGAGCAGCTCGTGATCGATCTGCAGAACGCCGGCATCGTGCGTCACGACTCGCATCCGGCGACCGTCGCGGCGATCCTCACGGCGCTCTCGGCCGGACTCGCCCTCAGCGCGCCGACGATCGACTTCGATCGCGCCGCGCGCGGGGCCGAGGATGCGCTGCGCACGCTCGTCGACGCCGACATCGTCGACACCACGCGCGGCAAGGAGATCTACCACGCCTACGCGCTGGAGCTGCAGACCGCGTTCCGCTGACGCTGCGGACCGCAGCACGGCATCCGCGCCGAGCTCGGGCGCCATCCACGACGCCCTCGCCCCGTCGGCCTCGTCCCTTCGGCCTCATCGCGCGTCGGGTCAGTCGCGCGGCACGACGGCGAAGCGCCGCAGCGCGAGGGCGGGGTTGACCTCACGCACCTCGGCGACGCGCTGACGCGACACCCGCGCGACCGCGACGCCGGTCTGCTCCCCCAGCGACGCGAGCGCGACGCCCATCGGGTCGACGATCATGCTGCTGCCCGCGCCGATCGGCGGGGCGTGGTCGGGTGCGGCCACGTAGATCGTGTTCTCGAGCGCGCGGGCCGTCACGAGCGTGCGCCAGTGATGCTCCTTGAGCGGTCCGCGCACCCATTCGCTGGGGATCAGCACGAGCTCGGCGCTCGCATCCGCCAGCCGACGCGTGACCTCGGGGAAGCGCAGGTCGTAGCAGGTCTGCAGTCCGACGCGGATGCCGTCGACCTCGAACACGGCGGGCTCGACGATCGGCCCCGGCACGATGCGGTCGCTCTCGCGCGAGCCGAAGGCGTCGTAGAGGTGCAGTTTGCGGTACTCGGCGATCACTCCGCTCGCGTCGACCGCGACGAGCGTGTTCGAGAAGCGCTGCGACTCCCCCGGGATGCGCTCGGCCATGCCGGCGACGATCACGGCGCCAGTCTCGGCGGCGAGGGCCGCGAGAGCGGTGACGAAGGGCCCGTCGAGATCCTCGGCCGCCTCGAGCCAGGATTCGTCGAGCTGCGGGGCGAAGTACGACGAGTACTCCGGCGCGGCGATGAGCCGCGCGCCATCGGCGGCCACTTCGCGCGCCAGGGAGGCAAGCCGCTCGAGGTTCGCGGCCCGGTCCGCTCCGGGAGCGAACTGCAGCACGGCGACCACGAGCTCGGCGCTGGGTGTCGTTCCGCTCACCCGCCCACCCTACAAACCCACGCCACCTTCGTGCCGCACCGGGCATGACCGCGAGGTGCGTGACGTGCCGCGACAGAAGGAAGCGACCCCGACGTGCCCTCCGGGATGAGAACTCGCCCGCGCGACGTGCCGACCAGGAGCGGAGTTTCCCGCGCGACGTGCCGCCCGAAGGGCGGACCATAAGAGAGCAAACAAGAAGGCCCGTGACCGAAAGGTCACGGGCCTTCTTTCTTGACGTACCGCCCGAAGGGCGGACCATAGGAGGGCAAACACGAAGAGGCCCGTAACCGAAAGGTTACGGGCCTCTTCTTCGTGGTTGCGGGGACAGGATTTGAACCTGCGACCTCTGGGTTATGAGCCCAGCGAGCTACCGAACTGCTCCACCCCGCGGTGCGAGAACAACGTTACCACGGTTGCGGAGCGCTCTTGACCACGCGGGGCACGGAGGGTGAACGCCGTCAGTCTCCGGCGGCGGCGATCGCGGCTTCGACGGCGGCCTGCATGCGCTTGTCGGCTTCTGCCGCGGCGACGAGGTCGTTGTCGGCGTAGGCCTTGTTGCGGTCGGCGAGCGCGGTCGAGTAGTCGGAGAGCGCCTTCTTGAGGGCGGCGTTGTCACCGGTTCCGGTGCCGGTTCCGGTGCCCGAACCACTGCCCGTGCTGCCGTCGCCGGCGCCGGTGCCGCTGCCCGCGTCCGTGCCGCCGCTGCCCGAGCTGTCACCGCCCGAGCTGTCGCCGCCGTCGCCCGGTGTCACGCCGTTGTCGCCGGCCGCGGCTCCCGAGTCGCCGTCGAAGAGCTTGTCGAGCGCCAGGTTCAGGGTGTCTTCGAACTCGACCTTGTCGCCGAACGCGACCAGCACCTTGCGCAGCAGCGGGTACGAGGTCTCGCCGCTCGACTTCACGTAGACGGGCTGCACGTAGAGCAGTCCGCCACCGACCGGCACGGTGAGCAGGTTGCCGCGCACGACCGTGGTGTCACCGCGTTGCAGGATGTTCAGCTGCGTGGCGACGTCGTCGGAGCTGTTGAAGGTGTTCTGCACCTGACCCGGTCCGGGCACGGTGTCGTCCTTCGGCAGCGTGAGCAGTGTCAGCTTGCCGTAGTCGGCGCCGTAGTCGGCGTTCGCGGTGAGGTAGCCCTTGAGCACGCTGCGCGACTCTTTGGCGGAGGCGGGGATGAAGGTCGAGTAGAGCGTGAACGCGGGCTTGTCGGTGCCGGGCACCTTCATCGTGAGGTAGTAGGGCGGCTGCTTCTTGTCCGCCTCCTCCTTCGACGCGGTCGGGTCGGTGGGCGTCGCCCACTGGTCGTCACGCGCGTACCAGGTGCTCGGGTTGGTCACGTGGTACGTCTCGAGGATCGACCGCTGCATCTTGAACAGGTCCTCGGGGTAGCGCACGTGCTCGAGCAGCTGCGTGCTCATGTCCTTCTGCGACTCGAGCGTGCCGGGGAAGATCTTGCTGTAGGTCTTCAGCAGCGGGTCCTTGTCGTCCCAGGCGTAGAGCGTGACCTTGCCGCTGTAGGCGTCGACCGTGGCCTTGACGCTGTTGCGGATGTAGTTGACGTCATCGAGCGCGTACTCGGGCTGCGGCGTGTTCGTGTCGGCGATCGACGACGACAGCTGCTCGACCTGCGAGTAGGGATAGTTGGCGGTCGTGGTGTAGCCGTCGACGATCCAGACGACGCGCTTGTTCACGATCGCCGGGTAGGCGTTGCGGTCGATCGTCAGGTACGGCGCCGCCTTCTTCACGCGGTCGATCGGGTTGCGGTCGTAGAGGATCTGCGAGTCGCTGTTGACGGCGTCGGAGAGGATGATCTGCTCCGAGCCGAACTTGATGGCGTAGACGAGCTGCTTGAAGGCGTTGTCGAGCTTCGGCCCGCCGTCGCCGGTGTAGGTGTACTTGCGGGCGGCGCTGTCGTCGTCCTTGTCGCTCGACGGATAGTCGATCTCGACCGGCGACGTCGACTTCGGCGCCCCGACGATGGAGTACGTGGGCGACTTCTGCCCGAAGTAGATGCGCGGCTCGTAGTCGCCCAGCTCGCCGCGCGAGGGGATGCCGCTCTCGAGGAAGTTCGGCTGCCCGTCTTCGGAGCGCTGGTTGCCGTAGGCGGCGACGACGCCGTAGCCGTGAGTGTAGACGGCGGTGTTCGTCAGCCAGGTGGGGTTCTTCTGGTTGCTCTGGTCGAGCTCGCGCACGGCGATGACGGTGTCCTGCGTCGTGCCGTCGATCGTGTAGCGGTCGACATCGAGCTTGTCGTCGAACTGGTAGTACTGCTGCACCTGCTGCAGCTGCGCGAAGGTGGGGCTGACGACGTTCGGGTCGATCAATCGGATGCTCGCCGTCGTGTCGGCGTCATCGCGCAGGGCGCCCTGCTCGACATCCGTCTTGGCCGAGTAGGCGACGGTGTCGATGCCGTCGATGTTGTAGCCGACCTGAGTCGCCTTGATGTTGCGCTGGATGTAGTCGCGCTCGAGCGAGAGGGCGCTGGGGTCGACCTGGAAGCGCTGGATCAGCGCCGGGTAGGCGGTGCCGATCACGAGGCTCGCGACGACGAGGAGGCCGGTGCCGATGATCGGCAGGCGCCAGCGGCCGATGACCGCGGTCACGATGCACAGCACCGTGACGAGGGCGAAGGCGATCGCGAGGATGAGCTTGCCCGGGATGACGGCGTTGACGTCGGTGAAGGTGGCGCCGGTGAACAGGCTGCTCACGCCGCGGGTGTCGGTCAGCGTCGAGAACTGGTCGAGGTAGATGCTGACGGCCTGCAGCAGCAGGAACACGGCCGCGGTCACGGCGATCTGCACGCGGGCCGCGCGCGTGATGCGCACCTCGCGGTTGCCGACGCGGATGCCGCCGTAGAGATAGTGGGTGGCGAGCATCGCGATGCCGGCGACGATCACGACGGCCGAGGCGTAGCCGAGCACGCCGTGGAAGAACGGCAGCTCGAAGACGTAGAAGGAGTTGTCGAGGCCGAACTGCGGGTCCTTCACACCGAAGGGCGTGCGGTTCAGGTACTCGAGCACGGTCTGCCAGCGCATGGCGGTCGAGACGCCCATGAAGAGGCCGAGCACGGCCGGCACGCCGAACATGGCGAGACGGCGCAGCGGCTCGACGACCTGCTGGTAGCGGTCGAGCTGGGCGCTGAGCTTGGCGTAGACCGGCCGGCTGCGGAACGCGACCTGCACGCTGAGGAACACGGGGACCGCCATGCCCACGAAGCCGATCGCGAACATGACGATGCTCGCGAACCACTGCGTGGTGAGAACGTTCTGGAAGCCGAGCTGGTCGTACCAGAGGAAGTCGGTGTAGAGGCTCGCGAAGATGAAGAACGCGGCGACGATGGCCGCGACGATGATCGCCGCGATTCCGATGGTGCCGCGCAGGCGGGAACGAGCAGGCCGGGGGCTTGTGGCGGTCACGAGAGTGCTCCTGATGGTGTGCGCCGGTGCCGAGACGCCGCGGCGTCTTCCGATCCTAGGCGGCGGGCCGCGGGCCTCTCTGCGAGATGACCGAGGGGATGGCCCGGTTCGCGCAGGGCGGAGCGGTGCGCGTCAGCCCGCGCAGGTCGGCAGCGCCGAACGGCCCTTCCCCGACGCGATCGCGGCGACCGCCGTCTCGGCCTGCTTCAGCGTGCTCACCGAGTAGACGGTGAGCCCCGAGGGGATGTGGCCGACGACCTCGTCGCAGTTGCTCCTCGGCGCGAGGAAGAAGGTCGCGCCGGCGCGCTGGGCGCCGTACATCTTCTGCCGGATGCCGCCGATCGCGCCGACGTCGCCGGCTGCGTCGATCGTGCCCGTTCCGGCGATGTGCTCGCCGCCGGTCATCGCGCCCGGCGTCAGCTTGTCGACGATGCCGAGCGCGAACATCATCCCGGCGCTCGGGCCGCCGACCTTGTCGAGCTTGAGCTCGACGTCGATCGGGAAGGTGTACTCGATCGCCGTGTAGACGCCGACCGCGACCGTGTCGCTGCCGTCGGCCGCCTTGGTCGCGGCGGGCACGACCTCGATCGTGCGCTCCACTCCCCCGCGGCGTACGACCAGCGAGACCGCGCTGCCGTCGCCGTGCTTCGTGATCACGTCGCGCAGCGCATCCAGGTCGCCCACTGCCGTGCCGTCGGCCGAGACGACGACGTCATCGGCCTTGAGCTTGCCGTCGGCGGGGCTGCCCTTCTGCACGCCGGCGACCGTGACGGCGCCCTGCACGTCGTAGTCGAGGCTGCGCAGCGCCGCCGCGATCGCCTCCTGCTGCGAGTTCTGCATCTCGACGGCGCTCTGCTCGTCGACCTCCTTGTCGGAGACGCCCTCCGGGTAGATCGACTCGAGAGGCACGACGGCCTCAGCGGGGTCGAACCAGGCGAGGGCGATGTCGACCCAGTTGAGTCGCTGCTCGCGCGAGCCGAGGATGTTGACCGTCAGCAGGTCGAGCTGGCCCGACGTCGGGTAGGTCTTCGCTCCGTCGACCGAGATGAGCGGCGTCGACCTGCCGTCGACCTTCTGCGAGCCGAGGGTGTCGTACACGGGGCCGGGTCGCTCGATCACGTACGGCGCCGGCGTCATGCCGACGACGAGGGTGCCGACGACGCCGAGCACGAGCAGCGCCCATCCGACGACCACGGATCGCGGCGCACGGCGACGCGGACGCGGGGCGGGCGCCGGGGCGGGCTGGTCGGCGAAGAAAGTCATGCGCTGAGGTCTCGTCTCGGGAGGGGCTGACTCGCGGATCACGGCTCGTGCCGTGATCGCGGCGGGGCCGGGCGGTGTTCGCCAGAGGCGCACGGGAACCGGCCCGGAATGCCCCGTTTCCCCGGCTCCGCCGGAGGGGCGACGGCTAGCGTAGTCGCCATGTCTGAGGAACCCCGGCAGAGCGAACCCGGCGACGAGGAGTTCCGCGAGATGCTGCGGCAGTTCCTCGCGGGCGGCGGTCAGGGCGGCGATCTCGATCCCGCCAAGCTCGCCGCGGCGGCGGGCCTCCCCGCCGATCCCGAACTGCTGTCGCGCCTGATCGGGCAGCTGCAGCAGGCGCTGCAGAACTCGGCCGACGGCGTCGACTGGAGCGTCGGCCTCGACCAGGCGACGCAGCTCGCCACCCGCAGCAGCGTCGTCTCCACCCCCGCGGAGCGCTCGGCGCTCGAGCAGGCGCTGCACGTGGCCGCCCTGTGGCTCGACGAGGCCACCGAGATCAGCTCGCTCACCGCCGCGCCGGCTCTGCTGAGCCGCACCGAGTGGACGAAGCAGACGATGCCGGTGTGGACGCAGCTGGCCGCCCCGGTCGCCGACTCGATCGCGACCGCGCTGAAGCAGGTGCTCGAAGACGAGGGGGTCGGCGACGCTCCGGGCATGGAGGGCGTCGCGCAGAGCGCGGGTCGCATCATGCGCAACGTCGGCGGCACCCTGTTCGCGATGCAGCTGGGTCAGGTGGTCGGCCGGCTCTCGACGGAGGTCGTGTCGGGTGGCGACGTCGGCATCCCGCTGCTCGACGGCGAGACGACGCAGGCGGCGCTCGTGACGCAGAACGTGCACGAGTTCGGCCGCGACCTCGACATCCCCGACGACCAGGTCGCGCTCTACCTCGCGGTGCGCGAGCTCGCGCACGCCCGACTGTTCCGGCACGCGAAGTGGCTGCGGCTGCACCTGCTCACCCAGATCGGCGACTTCTCGCGCGGCGTGCGCATCGACACCGAGCGGCTGCAGGAGCTCGCGGCCGACTTCGATCCCTCGAACCCCGAGGAGCTGCGCGACGCGATGACGAGCGGCGCCCTGATCCCGCCGAAGAGCGCCGAGCAGGAGGCCGCGCTGCATCGCCTCGAGACGATGCTGGCGCTGATCGAGGGCTGGGTCGACGTCGTGACGCTGCAGGCGACCGCACGGCTGCCGAGAGCGGATGCGCTGGCCGAGACGATGCGCCGGCGCCGCGCGACCGGCGGCCCGGCCGAGTCGGCGTTCTCGACGCTCGTCGGGCTCGAGCTGCGACCGCGCCGGCTGCGCGAGGCCGCCGCGATGTGGCAGGCGGTGACGGATGCGGTGGGACCGGCCGGGCGCGACGCGCTCTGGGCGCACCCCGACATCCTCCCCGGCAGTCAGGACATCGACGACCCGTCGTTCCTCGTCACCCGCCTGACCGGCGGCCTCGGCGAGCAGGAGGACGACGTGGACCGGGCACTCGAGGAGCTGCTCGGCGACGAGGGCGGCGAGCGCCCGACCGAGTAGGCGCGCCCGCCGGCGCCCTGTGGATGATTCGCTCGCCGAGCGGCGCACCCGGCGCAGGATGTGCGCATGGTGCTGCGACTCGACCCCGACGTGCCGGTGCTGTGGCGCTCGCCCGACTCGCTGCAGATCGGGGCGCTGCGGGTGCACGGCGTCCTCGAGCAGGTCGGCCCCGCCGAGGAGCGCGTGCTGCAGGCGCTGCGCGGCGGAGCGAGCCGGGCGGCTCTCGAGGTGCTCGCCGAGCAGGCGGGCGGCACGCATCTGCCCCTCGACGCCGTGCTCGCGATGCTGCGGCCGGCCCTGGCTCGGTCCCCGCGCACCGGGACGCGCGCCGCGCTGTTCGGCGCCGGGCGGATCCCCGACGCCGTGCACCGGCTGCTCGCCGACCGCGACCTGCTCGATGAGGCGGGCCCGGCTCCCGGCGACACCGCTCGATCGGCGCGGCCGTCGTCCCGCACACGATCGGCCGGGCGGGGCGAGGTGATCGCCGTCCCCATCTCCCCGTGGATCATCCGGCCGGCCGACTCCGGGCATTGGCTGCGCCGCGACGCCCTGCACCTGCCGGTCGTGGTCGGCGACGGCGCCCTGACGATCGGGCCCCTCATCCGGCCCGGCTCGACGGCCTGCCTGCATTGCATCCACCGCCATCGGGTGGATGCCGACCCGGCGTGGCCGGCCCTCGCCGCGCAGCTGATCGACCGACCGGCGCCGAACCTCGACGCCCTCGAGTCAGCGCGGGCCGCCGTCGCGATCGCGGAGCGGATCGAGGAGGTTCTCGACGACCCCGCGGCCGCGCTCGGCCACCAGATCGAGGTCGACCTGCGGGCGCGCGACGTCAGCGGACGACGCTGGCCGCCGCACCCGGAGTGCCGCTGCGGAGCTCATCCAGGAAGCGACTGGGCGCACGCCGCCGCGCCGACGGCCCCGCCTCTCCTCCGCCCGGCGACGCCGACCAGCTGAGCGACAGGCGGCGACGTGCCCGCGTGATGCCGACGTACAGCAGCCGGCGCTCCTCGTCGATCGCGTCGAAGCCGCGCGCGTGCACGATCGGCAGCAGCCCCTCGCTGAGGCCCACCAGGTGCACCGCATCCCACTCGAGTCCCTTGGCGCTGTGCAGCGTCGCGAGGGTCACGGCGGCGATCGCCGGCTCGTGCTGCGCCTGCTGCCGTTCGAACAGCTCGTCGGCGAAGGCGCGCAGCGTCGTGCCCGCGGGGGCGGCGTCGGCGAGGTCGACGATCGCGTTGAGCAGCTCCCAGCGCTCGCGCTCGGCCGGGCCGGCGGCGGGCGGCTCCAAGGTCCAGCCCACGCTCTGCAGCACGTCGCTGACCGACTGGAACAGCGGCTCCTGACGCGGGGTCTGCGCGATGCTGCGCAGCTCGAGCATCGCCCGCTGCACAGCGGGGTGGTCGAAGAACCGGGTCGAGCCGAGCACCCGCGTGGCGATGCGCCGATCGGAGAACGCCTGCTCGAGGGCGATGCTCTGCGCGTTGACCCGGTAGAGCACGGCGATGCGGTCGGCGGGGATGCCGGACGCGAGCTCGTCGGCGACCGCGGCGGCGACGGCCTCGGCTTCAGCGCGATCGCTGTCGTGAGCGGTCACGCTCACCGGCTCGCCGCGGTCGCCGGCCGCGACCGGGTGCAGCTCGAGCGCGCCGGGCCGACCCCGCATGAGCCGGTTCGCGAGATCGAGAACGGCGCCGGTCGAGCGGTGATTGTTCTCGAGCTGCACGACGGTCGCGTCGTCGTAGCGCGAGCCGAAGCCGAGCAGGTAGTCGCTCGTGGCGCCGGCGAAGGAGTAGACGGTCTGACTCGCATCCCCCACCACGCAGAGATCGGTGCGCGGTCCGAGCCAGAGCTCGAGCAGTCGCTGCTGCAGCGGCGAGACGTCCTGGTACTCGTCGACGACGAAGAAGCGGTACTGCCCGCGCACCTCATCGGCGACGGCGGGCTCGGCGTCGAGCATCCCCGCCATCACGAGCAGCACGTCTTCGAAGTCGATGCGGCGCTGCTCGTCTTTGAGGTGCTCGTAGGCCTGATGCAGGCTCACCATCGCGCTGACGCCGAGACCGCCGGGCATCGGCTTGCCGTGCGCCTGCCGCTCGTAGGCCTCGAGCGTGAGCATCGAGACCTTGCGCCATTCGATCTCGCCGGCGACGTCGCGCAGCGCGGCCTTGTCGAGACGCAGCTTGAGCCGCTCCGAAGCCTGCGCGAGCACGCCGGCCTTGCCGGTGAGGATGCGCGGCGGCAGCCCGCCCGCGATCGTCGGCCAGAAGTAGTTGAGCTGCGACAGGGCCGCCGCGTGGAAGGTGCGCGCCTGCACGCCCCCGGCGCCGAGCGCACGCAGCCGGGTGCGCAGCTCGCCGGCGGCGCGCGCCGTGAAGGTCAGCGCGAGCACGCGGTTCGGCGCGTAGGCGCCCGTCTGCACGCCGTGCGCGATGCGGTGCGTGATGGCGCGGGTCTTGCCCGTGCCGGCGCCGGCGAGGATGCAGACCGGGCCGAGGAGGGTCTCGGCGGCGAGGCGCTGCTGGTCGTCGAGTCCCGCGAGCAGATCGGGGGCGCTCATCCGATCACCAGCTGTCGTCGCCGAGGTCGCCGCCGAACCACTCCTCGATGATCGCGCGGGCGATCGAGCTGCGGCCGGGCAGACGCAGCGCGCCGTCGGCGACGGCCGCCGCGAGCTCCTCCCGCGTCAACCAGCGCAGATCGAGGATCTCCTCGCCGTCGGGCCGCGTCTCGACGCCGGCGCCGTCGGCGACGCGCGCGAGGAAGCCGAGCATGAGCGACGCCGGGAACGGCCAGGGCTGGCTGCCGAGATACCGAGGGTCGGCGACGCGCACGCCCGACTCCTCGAACACCTCGCGCACGACGGCCGCCTCGAGCGACTCCCCCGGCTCGACGAACCCGGCGAGCAGCGAGAAGCGATCGGCGGGCCAGAGCGCGTTCGAGCCGAGCAGCAGCCGGTCGTCGGCGTCGGTCACGCCGACGATGATGGCCGCGTCGGTGCGCGGGAAGAACTCCTTGCCGGTCTCCGCATCCACCCGCACCCAGCCCGCCTGGCCGTGCTCGGTCGCGCGTCCGGATGCCGGGGCGAAGCCGTAGGAGCGGTGCCAGTTGGCCAGGGCGAGCGCCTCGGTGAAGATGCCCGCGTCGCGCGTAGTCATGTCGGCGCCGAGGCGGCGCAGGTCGCCCCAGGCGAGGTCGTGACCCGATGCGCGCGCCGCGTCGACCGCGGCGGAGGCGGCCTGCTCATCGGTGATGACGAGGGCCGAGACCGGGGCGCCGAGCACCGCATCCGGAGCGTCGACGAGGGTGCGCCCGAGGTAGAGCGCGAAGCCGTCCGCACGGGCGGCGACCGCCGCCGCGGCACCCGTCGGCAGGAGCACGAGCCGGGTTCCGTCGACCAGCGCGTGACCGTCGTGCAGCAGCACCACCCGCGCGTCAGCCGCGTCGAGCAGTTCGTCGATCGGGGTCGCCCGGCTCAGGTGATCGCGGTCGAGCTCGGCGCGGGACAGAGTGAGCCGCTCGGCGAACGACGGGGTCACGGCAATTCCTCCAGGCTCGCCGACAGCGGGGTCGGCGTTCGTCACGTGTTCGCTGCGGATTCCGACGCCGGCGCCGCGCAAGTCACGAGCCCGGGCGTGGCGCGGGCTCCGTGCGGGGCTTGCCGACCTACCCTGTGGGGCATGGCCAGAACCCCTCTCACTCTAGCCGCGCTCGCCACCTCGGCCGTGGCCGGACTCGACGTGGTCGCGGCCTCGCGCATCGGCTCGCCGCGTGCCGGCGACTTCGACACCGCGCTGCTCAGCACGCGCGACGAACGCTGGTACGTCGTGCGCGTTCCGCGCACCGAGGCGGCCGAGAGCCGCCAGTCGGCCGACCTGCTCGCCCTCGGCGCGCTCACCTCCGGCATCCGCTCGCGCCTGCCGTTCGAAGTCACCCTGCCCTCCGGCCAGGCGCCGATCGACGGCACCCGCGCCGTCGTCTACGAGTTCGTCGGCGGCGCGAAGACCCCCGTCTCGGCACTGACCGCCGACCTGGCTGCGTCGATCGGCCGGGCCGTGGCCGCCATCCACTCGCTGCCCACCAGCTGCGTCACCGAGGTGGGCCTGCCCTCCCTCGGGCCCGTGCACGCGCACCAGACCTCCGGCGCGATCGTCGGCAAGGCGATCGAGACCGGCCTGCTGCCCGCCGCACTGCGCGAGCGCTGGGAGGCCGCCCTCGCCGATGACCGGCTCTGGCAGTTCCAGCCGACCGTCGTCAACGGCGACCTCAGCTCGGAGACCGTGCTGAGCCACGCCGAGCAGGTCACCGGGGTGCTCGGCTGGCACGAGCTGCGCGTCGCCGACCCGGCCCGCGACCTCGCCTGGCTGTTCTCCGGACGGCGCAGCGAGCTCAGCGAGACCGTCGTCGCCGCCTACCTGCAGGAGCGCCCCGCCGCCGACCGTCAGATCGGGCAGCGCGCCAGCTTCTACGCCGAGCTCGAGATCGCCAGCTGGCTGCTGCACGGCACCCAGACCCGCAGCACCGAGATCGTCGACGATGCGGTGCAGATGCTGCACGGGCTCGTCGACGACGTGCAGTCGTCGCTCGGCAACCAGATCGGCACGCCGACCGGACCCGTGCTCGCCGCTCACGAGGTCGAGGAGCTGCTCGACATGGTCGAGAGGGACCGCGTCGAGCAGGCCCGCCGATCGGGGTCGGGCGACATCGCGTCGAGCGGAAGCGGCGTCGGTCGCGTCGAGCGCGCGAGCTGACCCGCGCGCCTCAGGCCGGTCGCGGGGTGATCCGCACCGGACGGCCCCGCCACGGCAGCGCGAACGTCAGCGCCAGGCGCCCGCGTCGGGCGAGCAAGATCGCGACGGTCATCGCCGTGAGCGCCGGGACCCCGCCCGCGACGACGAAGGCGACCGTGGGGCCGAAGGTCTCGGCGATCGCGCCCATGATCACGCCGCCCAGGGCTTGACCGCCGACGACCGTCATCAGATAGAACGACATGATGCGGCCGCGGATCGCGAGATTGGTCGAGAGCTGCGTCAGCGACTCCGCGCCGGTGGCGAAGGCGATGCGGGTCACGCCGATGCCGACGAGCGCGCCGAGGAACAGCGGGTACCACGGAGCGAGCCCCGCGACGACGGTCACGAGTCCGTAGCCGATCGCGGCGAGCACGATCGCCCGCAGTCGCAGCGCCCGACGGCGCGTCGAGAGGATCGCCCCCGCGAAGGCGCCGACCGCGGCGAGCGAGCTGTAGAGCCCGTAGCCGGCAGCGCCCGTGTGATAGCCCTCATTCGCCGACGCGGTGAACAGCACGGGCAGGTTCATGCCGAAGATCGCGACCGACGCGAGCACGATCATCGGGAACAGGATGGTCGGCTTGCCGACGAGGTAGCGCAGCGCCTCGCGGATCTGCCCCGGCGCCGACGGCGCGCGCGTCACCGCGAGGAGCTCGTGGCGGCGCATGAGCACGAGCGCGGTCACCGCGACGAGCGACGTCGTCGCGTTGATCGCGATCGACCAGCCCGACCCGACCACCACGATCAGCACCCCGCTGATCGCCGGGCCGAGCAGCCCGCCGAGATGGAAGATCGTCGCGTTCATGCTGATCGCGTTGCGCAGCCGATGCGTGCCGACCATCTCGGCCACGAACGCCGATCGCGACGGGCCGTCGATCGCCATCGAGGTGCCGGTGACCGCCGCGATCACGAACACGTGCCAGGCCTGCACGACACCGGTGAGCACCAGCGCGGCGAGCACGCCGTTCGCGACGGTGCCGACGCTCTGCGTGCCGATGAGGATCGTGTGCCGGCGGAACCGGTCCGAGAGCACGCCCGCCCACGGCCCGAGCAGAAGCGTGGGCGCGAACTGCAGCGTGACCGCGAGACCGACGAGCGCGACGTTGCCGGTCAGCTCGAGCACCAGCCAATCGATCGCGATGCGCGCCATCCAGCCGCCCGAGTTCGCGAAGACCTGGCCGAGCAGGTAGAGGCGGTAGTTGTGCGCCCGCAGCGCGCTGACGGTGTCGCGCCAGCGGGGCCGCTGCTCGAGCACCGGGATGGGCTCGGTCACGGTCGGATCGACGTACGGCGCTGCGCTGCGGGCGGGTCGAGAGGTCACCCTCCCAGGTGACCACGATCCCCGCCATTGAGCCAACCGATCGCGGCTATTAGTCTCATTGCTGACCGCAATGAGAGGTGGATGCCGTGTTCGATCCCCAGCTGCTGCGCTCGTTCACGGCCGTCGCCGAGACGCTCAGCTTCACCCGCGCGGCGGAGCAGCTCGGGCTGAGCCAGCCGACCGTGAGCCAGCACGTCCAGCGCCTCGAGAGCGCCGCGGGCCGCGCGCTCGTGCAGCGCGACACCCGCCAGGTCGCGCTCACCGACAACGGACGCGCGATGCTCGGCTTCGCGCGCGGCATCCTCGCCGCCCACGACGGCGCCGCCGCCTACTTCAGCGGCTCCGCGATGCGGGGCCGGCTGCGGTTCGGCTCGGCGGACGACCTCGCGCAGACCGAGCTGCCGCGCATCCTGCGTCGCTTCCGTCGCGTCCATCCGCAGATCACGCTCGAGCTGACCGTCGCGCAGAGCGGGATGCTCGCACGCCGCCTGGCCGCCGGAGCGCTTGACCTCGTCTTCGTCAAGCAGGAGAGCGGCAGCGCCGAGGGTCGGCTCGTGCGCCGCGAGCGCCTGGTGTGGGTCGCGCACCGCGACCTCGAGATCGACCCCGCCGCTCCCCTGCCGCTCGTCGCCTACCAGGCGCCGAGCCTGTCGCGATCGGTCGCGCTGCAGGCCCTCGAGGATGCCGGTCGCAGCTGGCGCATCACCTGCACGGTGAAGGAGATCAACGGCGTGCACGCCGCGCTGCGCGCCGGCCTCGGCGTCACCGTGCTGCCGCAGAATCTCGTGCCCGAGAACCTGCGCGACGTCACCGCCCAGCTGGGGCTGCCGCTGCTGCGCGAGGTCGACTTCACGCTGCTCGACAACCCGCGGGCGCCGCGCGAGCCGGTCGAGGCGCTCATCGCGGCGATCATCGGAACCGACGGCCCGGCCGGCTCCCGGCACGATCGCTGAGCTGCACCGCGGCCCGAGCCGGCTCGGACCGCAAGCTCGTCGGCTCGTGCCCGGCTCAGCTCGGCCGCGCGACGCGCGCCATCGCCTCCGCCCAGCGGCCGGACAGCGACTCCTCGTCGTCGATGCGCTCGGGACGGAGAACCTGGTCGTCGGCGACGAAGTAGAACGCCGCGTCGATGCGCTCCGGATCGACGCCGCGCCAGCGCGCGTAGGCGAGTCGGTACAGCGCGAGCTGCAGCTGCTTCAGCTCCCGGTCCGAGGCGTCGCGCGGCGCCTTGCCGGTCTTCCAGTCGACGATCTCGTAGCGCGCCGCATCCCCCTCGCCCTCGACGTAGACGGCGTCGATCTTGCAGACGACGGTGCGGCCGGCGAGCGGCAGGTGGATCTCGCGCTCGACGTCGACGGGGCGCCGATCGGCCCAGGGCGAAGCCTCGAAGGTCGCCCGCAGCTCGGCGAAACGTGCCGCGTCGACCGCCGTCAGGTCGTCGCCGTCCACGCCCAGGTCGAGCTCGCTGCCGAGCGCGTCCAGGTCGTCGAAGCCCGCCATCGCCGCATCGGGATCGCTGCGCTTCTCGACCCAGGCGTGGAAGAGGGTGCCCAGCCGGGTCGCGCGATAGGGGCGCTCGGGCATCGGCCGACGCAGCTCGGCGAGCACCCGGGCGGGGTTCTCGACCCAGTCCTTGAATCGTGACGCGGGGATGCGTTCGGGTACCGTCACCGCGTCGGCGCCGCGCAGTCGCTGGCGACGCTCCTCGAGCAGCAGCTCGACGTCGCGCGTCCACCGGCCCGCGTCGGCGGGGTCGGCGGTGCGCACGAGCTCGGCAGCCGCCTCCACCCGCTGACGGCGGGAGCCGAGCGGATCGCGCGGCCAGTCCACCCGCTCGGGCTCGGCCACGAGCGGGTTCTCCTCCGACTCGGGCGCCTCGGGCAGCGGCGGGATGATCCCGTCCTCCGCCAGCTCGCGCAGGAACGCGCCCGGCGACCGGGGCTTGGTCTGCGACGACCAGAACGAGCCGCTCACGAGGAGGTGCCGACGGGCGCGGGTGATCGCGACATAGGCGAGCCGGCGATCCTCGAGCAGCTGCTGCTCGCGCACCTCGCTCTTGAACTCGGCGAAGAGGTCGAGCACCTCCTTGCGCGTCGTCGCCTCGCGCCAGCGGAACTCCGGCAGCACCGAGGCATCGCCGCGGAACTCGTAGGGCAGCTCGCCGAAGGCGACCCAGGCACCGGTGTCGCGGGCGGCCGACGGCATCTCGCCCTCGACGAGCCGCGGCACCGCGACGAGATCCCACTCGAGGCCCTTCGAGCCGTGGATCGTCACGATCTGCACGCAGCCGGGCTCGGGCGGGTCCGACCGCGGCGAGAGGCGCTCCCGCGACTCCGCCTCGCGCAGCCAGCCGAGGAAGGCCCGCAGCGAATTCTGCTGGCCGAGCTGCTGGAACCCGGCGAGAGCGTCGAAGAAGGCCTCGAGCACGCGACTGGACCCGGGCCGCGCGTCGTTGGCCTCGGCCTCGATGTCGAGGCCGAGCTCCTGCAGCACGGTCGTCACGAGGTCATCCAGATCGAAGCGCACGCGACGGCGCAGGCGGGCGAAGGTCTCCCCCGCATCCCGCAGCCGCGCGAGGCCCTCCTCGCTGAAGCCGCGCACCGCACCGTGATCTTCGGCCGAGGTCGCCAGGAAGTCCAGGGCGTCGATGAGCGAAGCGCTGTCGTCGTCGGCGACGCTGGCGCGCAGCTGCCGAGCCACGTCCTCATCGAGCGGCTTCTGACGCAGGTCGCGCTTCTCGAACCAGCGCGCCAACTCGCGCAGTGCCGCGATGTCGGCCGTGCCGAGACGCCACCGCGAGCCGACCAGCAGCCGGATCAGCTCGGAGTTCGCGCCGGGATCGTCGACGACCGCGAGAGCGGCGACGAGGTCGGCCACGAGCGGCTCAGCGAGCAGACCGCCGACGCCGAGCACGTGATACGGGACGCCCGCGCGGCGGAAGGCGCCGAGGAACTGCTCGAGCGTGCCGCGCGAACGCAGGATGAGCGCAGCGGAGGGCGGCTGCGCCTCGCCGGCGTCGTCGGTGCCCCACTCGGCGCGGTCGGCGAGTCCGCCGCGGAACCAGGCGGCCACCTGATCCGCCTCCTCGACGACGGTCTCGGGATACAGCAGCCGCACGGGGTTGGCCTCGGCCCCGGGCCGGGCCGCGAGCGCCGCGACCGACACCGGCGAGCTGAGCGCGAGCGGGCGGATGAGCCGGTTCGCGGCGTCGAGGATGCGCTCGCCGTTGCGCCAGCTCGTCGTGAGCTCGAAGCGCGCATCCGACCCGAACCACGAGCCGAACTGTCCGAGCCCGGCGGCGCTGGCCCCGCGCCAGCCGTAGATCGACTGGTTCGGGTCGCCGACCGCCATGACCGGATGCCGTGCGAAGAGCAGCGCGAGCAGGCGCGTCTGCACGACGCTCGTGTCCTGGTACTCGTCGAGGATCACGACACGGTAGCGGTCGCGCAGCTCCGTCACGACGTGCGGGTTGCCCTCGACGATGCGCAGTGCGATCGCGACCTGGTCGCTGAACTCGATCGCGGCCCGGTCGCGTTTCGCCTGCTGCAGCTGTCGGGCGAGACCGAGCAGCACCGGCAGCGCCGCGATGCGATCGGCCATGGTCACGACGTCGGCGTAGGCGCCGCGGCCACCGCTCGGCAGGTCGCCGAGGGCGCGGAACTCCTCCGCCATCCGCTCGACGTCGTCGGCATCGGCGACGTTCTCGGCGAGCTGGGCGGCGAGGCGCACGACCGCGGTGGCGAGCGCATCCACCGACTTCTCGGCGTCGGCGAGGCGCAGGTCGTCGCTGCGGGTCACGAGCTCGCGGGCCAGCAGCCAGGTGGCCGCCTCGCCCAGCAGCACGGCGTCGCCGTCGTAGCCGACCAGCGGCGCGTTGTCGCGGAAGATCGCGCTCGCGAAGGAGTTGTAGGTCGACACGGTGGGGCTGTCGAGCAGCTCGGCGGCCGGATCATCGTCTCCGTCGCGCTCGGGCATGAGGCCGTTCTCGCGCAGCTGGGCGATGCGATCGCGCATGCGGTGGCCGAGCTCGCCGGCCGCCTTGCGGGTGAAGGTCAGCCCGAGGATCTGCGCGGGCGCGACGAGGCCGTTCGCGACGAGCCAGAGCACACGGAAGGCCATGGTCTCGGTCTTGCCGCTGCCGGCGCCGGCGACGACGAGGGCGGGGCCGAGATCCGATTCGATGACGAGCGTCTGCTCGGGGGTGGGCGGGTGCAGGCCGAGGCGCTCGGCGATCCTGCGCGCCGAGATGCGGGTGGCCGTCGTGGTGGTGTCAGTCACCGGTGACCTCTCCGGGCAGGTGGATGGCGCGCACGGCTCCGCCGTACGCGAAGGGGTCGTCGATGAGCGTCGCGGGATAGTGCGGCCCGGCGATCGTCGCGGCCGCCTCCCGCAGTGTGGTGCGGAAGCTCTCGAGCTGCTCGCCGTCGAAGGGCTTCTGGTCGCGCAGCGTGTACGGCGCGTCTCGCGTGCCCTTCTTCGTGAAGAGCAGACGCGCGCCGCCCGGCTGGTGGCCCTCGGGCAGATCGGCGAGAGCCCCATCGGCGTAGGCGAGCTGGTACGCCGACATCTGCGGATGCTCGGCCGCCTCCTTCGCCGCCAGCACGCTGCCGGTCTTGAGGTCGACGATCACGATGCGGCCGCCGTGCGACTCGACGCGGTCGATCTTGCCGTTCACCCGGGCCGGCGGCACGTCGAAGCGGAACGCGCCCTCCGAGCTCACCAGCACGGCGCCCTGCGCGTGCACCGCGCGCAGGTAGGAGCCGAGGGCCTCGATCGCTCCGCGCGCGCGACGCCGTTCCAGCTGCTCCGACCAGCTCGACTCGAAGACGAGCTCGCCCCAGCGCTGCTCGAGCAGACCCCAGAGCTCCTCGACCTCCACGCCCGTCGCGTGCTCGAGCGCGTGGTGCACGAGCGAGCCGACGTTCGCGCTCAGGCTGGAGGATCCGCCCGCCATGGTCTCGACGAACCACTCCATCGCCGAGCGGTCGAGCGTGCCGAGCGCGGAGGGCGAGACAGGCACCCGGGTCTCGTCGTCATCGAGGTCGTAGAGCGGCGCGTCGGTGCTCGCCGCGAGCGTGCCGTGCCACTGCCGCGGCTCGGCGCCGGGCACCTCGTCGCCGATGAGACGGGCGAGGGCCGCCGCGGCCGCACGACGCTGCTCGGGAGTCGAGCCGAGCTGGGTGACCGTGCGGCGCAGGCATCCGGTCATGCCGCGCAGGTCGAGCGGCGGCGCATCCCCGTCGGGCTCGACCAGGCGGTCGCCGGCGACGCGCGCCGCGAAGCCGTGGAACGGGCTCGGGATCTCGTCCTCGCCCGCGACCGCGGCGAGCACGACCCGGCGGCGCGCGCGCGATACCGCGAGCGCGAACATGCGCAGCTCGTCGGCGAGCACGACGCGACGCTCGTCGAGCACGGTGTCGGGCGGCCCCGGCCTCGTCGCCGCCGCATCACCGCGCAGAGGGGCGCCCGCGTCGGCCGACTCGAGGGCGCCGAGCAGATCGCCGGCGCGCAGCAGCGATCCACGCGGCCGCAGGTTGGGCCACTGCCCCTCCTGCAGTCCCGCGACCACGACGGTGTCGACCTCCAGCCCGACGGCCCCCGACGGCGTCGTGACGAGCACGGCCTCGGCCACGGTGCGCGGCGCGAGTGTGTCTTCGGGGATGTCGGCGTCGAGCACCGAGGCGAGGAACGCCTCCGCCTCGCGGTCGGGTTCGCGCTCGACGAAGCGCCGGGCGGCGGCGAAGAGCGCGACGACGCCGTCGAGTGCGCGGTTCGCCTCCTCGGCGGCGATCCCGGTGCCGAGCGCCGCATCGCGCCAGGCGTCGGCGACGCCGCTGCGCTCCCACGCCGACCAGAGCAGCTCCTCCACGGTGGCCGCCGCCGCGTGCTGCGCCCGCAACCGGGCGAGCAGCCGCGCCATGCGGGCGGCACGACGTCCGACCGCGTGATCGATCGTGGCGAATCCGTTCTCGACACCGAGGCCCTCGGCGAGCAGTCGCGCTCCGAGCCGGGCTCCCCCGCCCGCGAGCTCCTCCGCTCGCAGCGCGGCCCGCAGCCGACGCAGTCCGATCGCATCGAGACCGCCGAAGGGCCCGGTGAGCAGTCGCTCGGCGACGAGACCGTCGAGCTCGATCCGCCCCGTGCCGACCGCGACGATCTCGAGCAGCGCGGCCGCCGCCGGGTCGTCGCGCAGCGCCCGGCTGGCGGCCGTCGTGCGCGTGGGCACCTGCGCGAGCGCGAGAGCACGGGAGATCGCGGGGATCGCGGCGCCCGAGCGCACGATCACGGCGAGCTCGGACCAGGCGACACCGTCGAGGAGGTGACGTTCGCGCAGCACCCGCGCGATCGTGCGGTGCTCGGCGGCGGGGCTCGGCGCCGAGATCGCCGAGATCGCGGCGGGATCGTCGTCGCCCGACGCCGCGGCGGCGCGCTGGGTGCCGGCGCCCGCCGCGCCGATGCGGGCGGTCACCTCGGCGGTCAGCTCGCGCAGCACCGGACTCTGCCGGTGGACCCGCTCCAGCCGGAGCGTGCGCGTCGGCACGCCGACCCGCGCCGGGAATGCGGCCAGCGCATCCGCCTCTCCGCCGCGGAAGGCGTCGGTCGCCACATCCGGGTCGCCGAACGCCACGATCGTGACGCCACGGGCCGCGACGGCGCGCAGCAGTCGGATCGCGCCTTCGGTCGCCTGCTGCAGGTCGTCGACGACGACGAGCCGGGTTCGCGCGAGTCGCTCGCCGGTGTGTCCGTCGAGCACGGCGGACTCCGCGTAGGCCATGAGCTCGGCCGGATCGAGCGCGGTGCCCCCGACCGCCGAGACGACAGCGCGGTAGCTGTCGGCGAAGTCGGCGACGGCCTCCCATTCCGGCCGCGCGACCGCCTGGGCGATGCGACGGAGTCGCGTCGTGTCGATCTCGTATTCCGTCAGCCGCATGAGCATCTCGCGCAGCTCGGTGCGGAACACGGGCAGCCGCCGCACGGCCGCGGAGAGGTGGTCTGGCCAGGACCCCGGCGCGCCGTCGTCGATCTCGCCGTGCAGCAGCTCGGCGATGAGCAGATCCTGCTCGGGCCCCGACAGCAGGCGGGGCCGCGGCGCCCCCTCCGCGGCAGCGCGAGCCACGACCGCGTCGAAGGCGAGGGAGGGGAGCGTGCGAGCGAGCGGTCCTGCCGCGACGGCCCGGAGCCGACTCGCGAGCTGGTCGCGCAGCCGGTTCGCGCCCGCGCGGTTCGCTGCGAGGGCGAGCACCTCGTCGGCCGAGAAGCCGTCGTGCTCGACCCGGCGCGCGACGAGCTCGACCAGCGTCGAGGTCTTGCCCGAGCCCGGCGCGCCGATCACGACCGCCGTCGCGTCGGGGGGAAGGTCGAGCACGGCGCTCTGCGAGGGGTCGGGTTGCACGTCGATCACGCTAGCGACGCCGTCCGACAGCGGCCTCCTCCGCGCCGCGCAGCCGTTCTGCCGTGGGCGGAATCGGGAGCGAATCGAGCTCGACGCTCGCTAGCCTGACCCCGTGGACATTCGCATCGGCATCGCCAACTCCGCCCGTGAGATCTCGTTCGAGACCAGCCAGAACCCCGATGAGATCGAGAAGGCCGTCAGCACGGCCCTCGAGTCGGAGAAGTACCTCAAGCTGAGCGACGACCGCGGCCGCCTCTACATCGTCCCGGTCGCGAGCTTCTCGTACCTCGAGATCGGCGCCGAGGAGACCCGTCGCGTCGGCTTCGTCGCCTGACCTCCGGTCGGCTAGGGTTCCCGCCATGGAGATGATCTACGCCACCGTGGTCGGGCTCGGCATCGCGACGGTGCTGCGGTACCTCATCCCGGGTCGTCGCTCCTACGGCATCCTGCTGCTCCCCGCGGTCGGCGCCGCGTGGACCGCGGTCTCCTGGACCGGGCTGACCTGGGTCGGCTGGAAGCCGGATGAGCCGTGGATCTGGCTGGTCGCCCTCGGCGGCGCCGGAGTGCTGGCTATCGTGCTCGCTCTGGTGCTGAACCGCGCGCGTCATGACATCGACGCCCAGCGCCTGCACCGCCTCTCGGGGGGTCGCGCCTCGCGCGCCTGAGAGCAGCTTCCGTCGAAGCCCGTCGAGTCCGCTCGGCGGGCTTCGTCGTTCCCCGGCCGCGTGCGCGCACATCCGTCGAGCGGTGCGAGCCGGCCGCCGGTCCGCACCGCGGTCGAGCCGTCGAGCGCTCAGGCCGTCAGGCCGAGCGCATCCATCCGCCGGGTGTGCGCCGCGACGAGCTCGGTGAACACCGGCTCGATGCGCTCCTCGCCGGGCGCCTCGTCGCCGACGCCGAGCGCCGAACGCGCGACGAGCATGGTGTCGCCGACGAGTCGACGGCCCCACATCGCGAGACGCGAGCCGAGGCGCGGGTTCGCGTCGATCCCGGCGCGCAGTTCGTCGATCAGCACGTCCTCGCCGGCCTCGACGTCGAGCAGCGACTCGACGCGGCCCCGCAGCTCGGCGGGAAGCCCGGCGGCGAGCCCCAGGAAGAAGTCGGTGAGGAAGCCGGCGGTCACGTAGCAGGTGGCGAGGGTCTCGAACCAGTCCTGCCCGAGCGTGCGGCGCTGGAAGTCATCGATGTCGAGGCGGTAGGGCTCCATCGCCTCGGCCGGGTCGACGCCGCGCGCGACGAGCTCGGCGACGAGGCCGCGGTGCGCATCCAGGTGAGGTCCGGCGACGCGCGCGAGCGAGGTCTTCGCGACCGTCGACGGCGCAGCGGAGATGGCGCGCGAGACGTCTTCGAACAGCGCGAGCTGCAGATAGGCGGCGCGACCCAGGTAGGCGTCGATCGCGGGGGTGAGATCCGCGAGCTCGACGCGGGCGGTCACGGTCGATCGGGGTCTGCCGACGAGCACCGCGGGGGTCGCGGGACGCCGCCGCCGGAACCAGTTCGCCACGCCCTCATCGTAGGGCAGGGCCGCAGCTCGATCGCTCGTGGCGCCCGTCCTGCCCCGCGCGGCTCGACGGGAGAGGATGCCCGACCCGGGTAGACTCGGCGGATCGACTTCCACGACAGGTGATCAGTGACCTTCTCCGATCTTGACATCGACCAGGACATCGTCGACGCACTCGCCGCCAAAGGCATCGTCGAACCGTTCCCGATCCAGACTCAGACCATCCCCCTCGGGCTCGCCGGCCAGGACATCATCGGCCAGGCGAAGACCGGAACCGGCAAGACCTTCGGCTTCGGCCTGCCGGTGATCCAGGCGCTCGGCCTCGACCCCGCACCCGGTGTGCAGGCTCTCGTCGTCGTGCCGACGCGCGAGCTGTGCGTGCAGGTCGCCGAAGACCTCGAGCTCGCCACCTCGAACCGCTCGACGAGCGTCGTCGCGATCTACGGCGGCAAGGCCTACGAGGGCCAGATCGAGCAGATCAAGGCGGGTGCGCAGATCGTCGTCGGCACGCCCGGCCGTCTGCTCGACCTCGCCGGCCAGCGCCTGCTGAGCCTCGCGAACGTCAAGGTGATGGTGCTCGACGAGGCCGACAAGATGCTCGACCTGGGCTTCCTGCCCGACGTCGAGAAGCTCTTCGCGCAGACGCCGCCGGCGCGCCACACGATGCTGTTCTCGGCCACGATGCCCGGGCCCGTCGTCACGCTGGCGCGCCGCTTCATGAACCGGCCGATCCACATCCGCGCGAGCGACCCCGACGAGGGCCAGCTGCAGGCGAACATCAAGCACCTCGTCTACCGCGCGCACAGCCTGGACAAGGATGAGGTCGTCGCCCGCATCCTGCAGGCCGAGGGTCGCGGCAAGACCGTCGTCTTCACGCGCACCAAGCGCGCGGCGTCGAAGCTCGTCGAAGAGCTCAACGACCGCGGCTTCAACGCGGCGGCCGTGCACGGCGACATGACGCAGGAGGCGCGCGAGCGCTCGATGGCGTCGTTCAAGGCCGGCAAGAAGGATGTGCTGATCGCGACCGACGTCGCCGCGCGCGGCATCGACGTCGACGACGTCACGCACGTGATCAACCACACGATCCCCGACGACGAGAAGACCTACCTGCACCGCGCCGGCCGCACCGGCCGCGCCGGCAAGACCGGCATCGCGGTGACCTTCGTCGACTGGGACGACCTGCACAAGTGGGCCCTCATCAACCGCGCCCTCGAGTTCGGTCAGCCGGAGCCGACGGAGACCTACTCCTCGTCGCCGCACCTCTACACCGACCTCGACATCCCGGCCGGTTCGAAGGGCCGCCTCAAGCCGTCGCCGGCCGCTCCGCACGCGGAGAAGCCGCGCGGCGATCGCGGCGGCGGCGAGCGCTCCGGATCGTCGCGCTCGCGCAGCCGCGGCGGACGCGGACGCGGTCGCGGCGAGGGATCGGGAAGCGGCTCGGGCGCCCCCGCCTCGACCGACGGCGGCGCCACGACCACCACCGAGGAGGCCCGCTCCGAGGGCGGCGGCACGCACGACGGCGTCGCGCCCGAGCGTCGTCGTCGCACGCGTCGTCGCCGCGGCGGCAGCGGGAGCGGCGCGCCGACTCCCCCGCCCGCGAGCTGACGCTCAGCGCAGCAGACACGACGAAGCCGCGTCCGACCTCCGGGTCGGGCGCGGCTTCTCTGTCGACGAGGGCGGTCGAGTCGCGCACCACGCGGAGCGTGCGGCGCGTCAGCCGATGAAGGGCTCCGATCCGCTGCCGAGCTCGACGAGGCGGGCGTACTGCTCGCGCGCGGTGCTGTTCTCGCCGAGCCGGTTGGGCTTGCCGGCGCCGTGGTAGTCGCTCGAGCCCGTGATGACGAGGTCGTACTCGGCGGCGCGGCGCGTCCAGAGCTCCCGCGCCTCGGGCGGGTTGTCGCGGTGGTTCACCTCGACGCCCCCCAGCCCGGCGTCGACGAGGGAGCGCACCCGGTCGCCGGCGAAGAGCCGTTCCGGTCCGCGGGCGCCAGGATGGGCGATCACGGGCACGCCGCCGGCCTCGGCGATGAGGCGGATGCCGACGGTCGGCTCGGGGGCGCGGTGCGGTCGGTAGTAGCCGCCGCGCCAGTGCAGGATGCTGCCGAAGGCGGCGCTGCGGTCGGGCACGAGCCCCTTCGCGACGAGCGCATCGGCGATGTGCGGGCGGCCGACCGTGGCGCCGGGCGCCGTCTGGGCGAGCACGTCATCCCAGCTCAGGTCGTAGTCCTTCGCGATGCGCGCCACCATCGACTCGGCGCGGTGCAGGCGCTCCTCGCGGGTGCGCTCGACCTCGGCGAGCAGCGCGGGGTTGTCGGGGTCGATGAGGTAGCCGAGCACGTGCACGCTCGCGTAGTCGAGCTGGGTGCTGAGCTCCATGCCGGGCAGCACGGTCATGCCGGTGCCGCGCGCGGCGTCGAAGGCCTCGGCCCACCCCGCCGTGGAGTCGTGATCGGTGATCGCCATGACGGCGAGACCGGCCTCGACGCCGGCGCGCACGAGCTCCCGCGGCGACTGCGTCCCGTCGGAGACGGTGCTGTGCGTGTGGAGGTCGATCAGCCCCTCGGCGGGGCGTTCGGAGGGGCCGGCGGGCATCCTCTCATCGTAGGTGTCTAGGCTCGCCGGCGTGTTCCGCCGTGTGCTCGCCGCCCTGCTGATCGTCGCGCTGGCGGCGGCGCTGCTCGTGGCGGGGTGGCCCCAGCTCCTCGGGCTGCAGTGGCAGCTCGGGGTCGCCCAGGTCGTGTCGCTGCGGGCTCTCGCGGGCGGCCTGTCCGCGGTGCTCGCGGTCGTGCTCCTGCTGATTGCGCTGGCCTCGCGCCGAGCGCGGCGGCTCACCGCATCCCTCGCCGTGGCGCTCCTGCTCTTCACCGGACTCTCCGCGGCGGTGCTCGCGACGCGCGGCTGGGGGTCGGAGCATTTTGCGGCGAAGGGCGAGCAGGGCGTGACCGTGCTGAGCTGGAACACCCTCGGCGACGCCCCCGGCGCCGAGCGCATCGCCCGCCTCGCCCTCGACGACGGCGCCGACATCGTCGTGCTGCCCGAGACGAGCGTCGAGCTCGCGCAGCAGATCGCCGACCGGATGGGCGCGGAAGGCCGCACCATGGCCGTGCACAACATCACCTTCGACAAGATCGCGAAGGCGCGCACGACCTCGCTGCTGATCAGCTCGACGCTCGGCCGCTACCAGCCGGACACGAGCGCGGGATCGACGCGCGTCATCCCGAGCGGGGTCTGGCGCCCGGTCGACGGCAGCGGCCCGGCGATCGTCGCCGCGCATCCGGTCGCTCCGGTTCCGGGCGAGATGCCGGCCTGGCGCGAGGGTCTCGAGTGGCTCGCCGCACGCTGCACCGAGCCCGACCTCATCATGGCGGGCGACTTCAACAGCACGATCGACCACTGGTCGGCGCTCGCGAGGTCGGGTGAGCTCGGCGACTGCCACGACGGCGCGAAGGCGATGGGGGATGCGGCGATCGGCAGCTGGCCGACCCGCATCCCGGCCGAGCTGGGCGCCCCGATCGATCATGTGCTCTCCGGGTCCGACTGGCGCTTCACCGGGTTCCGGGTGATCCGCGACCAGGATGGCGCGGGCAGCGACCACCGGCCCGTGCTCGCTCAGCTGGAGCGCGTGAGCTGACCCGGTGGGACAATGGCCCCATGGCCGATTCCTCTCGCTCCACCACCGGCACGACCTCGACGACGACGCCCGCGTCGCCTCCGCGCGCGACGCAGAACCGGTCGACGACCCCGGTCTCCGACGCCTTCGCCGCCTACATCTCCTCGAAGTGGGCCGACCGCGCCGAGGCCCCGGTCACTCCGCGCGACGCGGCGAGCCACGCGGCCGAGCAGCGTCGCCGCATCTCGGCCCTGCACCTCGGCGAGCGCCTGATCATCCCGGCGGGCCCGGCGAAGGTCCGCTCGAACGACACCGACTACCCCTACCGCGCGCACTCCGCCTTCTCGCACCTGACGGGATGGGGCAGCGACACCGTGCCCGGAAGCGTGCTGGTGCTCGAGCCGCGCGGCGAGGGCGAGCCGGCAGGCCACGACGCCGTGCTCTACTTCCGCTCCCCCGCCGGCCGGGGAACCGACGAGTTCTACGCCAACCCCGACATCGGCGAGTTCTGGATCGGCGCCCGCCCCTCGCTCGACGCCGTCGCCGTCGAACTCGGACTGGCGACCCGCGACCTGGCCGAGCTGCCCGCCGTCATCGACGCCGTGGATGCGACCACCCGTCTCGTCCGCGGGGCCGACCGCGATCTCACCGACCAGATCGACGGCCGCCGCCTGCTCGCCGCCGAGGGCGCCGACGCCGCCGACTGGGCCGACGCGGTGGATGACGACGCGGATGCCGCGCTCGCCCGCGACCTGAGCGAGATCCGCCTGGTCAAGGACGCCTGGGAGATCGAGCAGCTCGGCGCCGCCGTCGACGCCACCAAGCAGGGCTTCGACGACGTGATCGCCGACCTGCCGCAGATCATCGCGCACCCGCGCGGCGAGCGTCTCGTCGAGGGCACCTTCAACCGCCGCGCCCGCGCCGACGGCAACGCGGTCGGCTACGACACGATCGCGGCGAGCGGACCGCACGCCTGCATCCTGCACTGGACCCGCAACGACGGCCCCGTCGTGCCGGGCGACCTGATCCTGCTCGACGCCGGCATCGAGCTCGACAGCCTCTACACGGCTGACATCACGCGCACCCTGCCGATCAGCGGCACCTTCTCCGAGGTGCAGCGCCGCGTCTACGAGGCCGTGCTCGAGGCGGCGGATGCGGCGTTCGCGATCGTGAAGCCCGGCATCCGCTTCCGCGAGGTGCACGCCGCGGCGATGCGGGTGATCGCCGCCAAGACGGCCGAGTGGGGGCTGCTGCCCGGCACTGCGGAGGACTCGCTCGAGCCCGAGAAGCAGTACCACCGCCGCTACATGGTGCACGGCACTTCGCACCACCTCGGCCTCGATGTGCACGACTGCGCGCAGGCTCGCCGCGAGATGTACCTCGACGGCGTCGTCGAGCCGGGCATGGTCTTCACGATCGAGCCGGGCCTCTACTTCCAGCCCGACGACCTGACGGTGCCCGCGGAGCTGCGCGGCATCGGCGTGCGCATCGAGGACGACATCCTCGTGACCGACGACGGGGCCGTGAACCTCTCGGCCGGCATCCCGCGCACGGCGGATGACGTCGAGGCCTGGCTCGCGGGGCGCTGACCCGGCGGCATCGCGACATCGACGGCGGCGGCGATCTTCGGATCCCGCCGCCGTCGTCGTGCCGGGATGTCCCGCCGATCGCCGTGATCCGCGCCGTTCCGGCAGCAGCCGACCGCATCCGGGTCGGTAGAACGGTCACGGCACTGGATCGGATCGCAACGCAGCGGTAACGTGACCGGAACATTTCAGATCACTTTGATCTGTTTAATGGTCGCGATGGATGAAGGAGTCCCCGTGTCCTACCGCATCGCCGGCTTGCAGCATCCCGGCGTCCCCGGTTCTCCCGCCGAGAACCTCCGAGTCCTCGAGCGCGCCGCCGAGCAGGCGGCCGCCGACGGCGCGCGCCTGCTCGTCACGTCGGAGATGTTCGTGACCGGCTACAACATCGGCGAGCGCGCCGCCGAGTTCGCCGCGCGCCCGCTCGAAGCCGAGCTCGCCGGGATCGCCCAGCGCACCGGCATCGCCCTCGTCGCCGGACTGCCCCTGCCCGCGCCGGGCGGCGTCGGCACGACGAACTCGCTGCTGCTGATCGACCGCGATGGCCGACGCGTCGTGCGCTACGACAAGACGCACCTCTTCGGCGAACTCGACCGTGCGATGTTCGTCGCGGGCGACGAGCTCGCCGAGCCCGTCGACTTCGAGGGCCTGCGTCTCGGCTTCCTCATCTGCTACGACGTCGAGTTCCCCGAGACGGTGCGCGCCGCCGCCCTCGCCGGCGCCGACCTCGTCATCGTGCCGACCGCGCAGATGGAGCCCTACGCCTTCATCGCCGAGCACCTGCTGCGCGTGCGCGCCTGGGAGAACCAGGTGCACCTCGCCTACGTGAACCACAGCGGAGCCGAGGGCGAGCTGCGCTACGTCGGCCGATCGAGCATCGTCGCGCCCTCGGGCGAGGTGCTCGCGGCCGCCGGCCCCGATGACGCCGAGCTGATCATCGCCGACATCGACGTGGATGCGGTGCCGCGCGCCCGGCGCGACAACCCCTACCTCGCCGACCGCCGCCCCCGGCTCTACGCGGCCGGCGGCGCCGCCTGATCCGCGACCTGCCCCTCCGCAGCCCCGCACCTCGATCCCTCTCCGCTCTTCCGCACCTCACCCACCCGGTTCCACTCCTGCGTCACCCGCCCATGAAAGGCCACCGCATGACCGGCTCCACCTCCCCCGCGGGCACCCCGTCCGCCTCCCCCGCTCCCCCCGCGGAGGCCGACCGCCTCAGCGGCCGGCTCGGCACCGGATCGATCGTCTTCATGGTGATCGCCGCCGCGGCTCCGCTCACCGTGATCGGCGGCAACGTGCCGCTCGCGGTCGGCGTCGGCAACGGCGTCGGCGCCCCGGTCGGCTTCATCGTCGCCGCGGTCGTGCTGCTGATCTTCTCGGTCGGCTTCGTCACGATGACCCCTCACGTGCGCGAGGCCGGGGCGTTCTTCTCCTACGTGACGACCGGCCTCGGCTCGCGCGCGGGCCTCGGAACGGCCTTCACCGCCCTGGTCGCCTACACGGCCGTGCAGGTCGGGGTCTACGGCTACCTCGGCTGGGCCGTCAACGACCTCGTCGTCTACTTCGGCGGACCCGAGGCTCCGTGGTGGATCTACTCCTTCCTCGCCCTCGTCGTCGTGGCGGTGCTCGGCTACCGGCACATCGAGCTCAGCGCCCGGGTGCTCGGCGTCGCGCTCGTGCTCGAGATCGCCGTCGTCGTGATCATGGATGTCGTGATCTTCGCCCAGGGCGGCCAGCACGGCCTGGTCACCGAGACCTTCGCCCCGAAGAACGTGTTCACGCCCGGCATCAGCGTCGCGATCCTGTTCGCGCTCACCGGCTTCATCGGCTTCGAGGCGACGGCCGTGTTCCGCGACGAGGCACGTGACCCCGAGCGCACCATCCCTCGGGCCACCTACCTCGCGGTCGTGATCATCGGCGTCTTCTACGCGCTCTCCTGCTGGGCGCTCATCACGGGCGTCGGCGCCGACAACGCCGTGGCGGTCGCGCAGCAGACGCTGGCGGGCAAGGGCAACTTCCTGCTCGACACCGCAGAGCAGTACCTGGGTCCGATCCTGCGCGACGTCATGCAGGTGCTGCTGATTTCGAGCCTGTTCGCCTGCGTGCTCTCCTTCCACAACGTGATCGCGCGCTACCAGTTCACCCTCGCGAACAAGGGCGTGCTGCCCGCGCGACTCGGTCACCGCAGCGCCAAGCACCACGCGCCGTCGTTCTCCTCGGTCGTGCAGACGGTCACGGCCGCCGTCGTGCTGCTCGTGCTGGTGCTGCTGCAGCTCGATCCGCTGGTCGGCGTCTTCGGCTCGATGGCCGGCGTCGCGACGGTCGGGATGGTGCTGCTCATGCTGACGACCTCGATCGCCGTGCTCGCGTTCTTCGCCCGCCGCCCGAAGCTCTCGGGCCGCCACGTCGTCACGACCCGCGTCGCGCCGGTTCTCGCGGTCATCGGACTCGCGGCGAGCATCTACCTCGTGCTCTCCAACTTCACCCTGGTGACCGGCGGGAGCGTGCTGGTCAGCGTGATCCTCGCGATCGTGCCGCCGATCGCCTTCGTGATCGGCTTCATCGCGGGAGGTCGTTTCCGTCTCACAGCCGACGGCGACGAAGATGGAGTCGACGGGATCTCGACCCCGTCCGCCGCCGATCCGATCGCGGACCAGCTGCCCGGCTGAGTCGGCCCCGGACGGCGTCGATCCGACGCACCGAACGGCAGGAGCCTTCCCGTGACCCGCGAGACCCTGCCGCTCGGCGCGATCCGACGCGTGACCGCCGTCGACGCCGTCCGGGCCCGTATCACCATGGCCGTCCAGCTCGGCCTGCTCGCTCCGGGCGAGCGGCTGCCGGTACCCGAGGTCGCCGCCGCGGCTCTCGGGGTCAGTGCGATGAGCGTGCGGCGCGCCTACCGGCAGCTCGACGACGAGGGGATGCTGCGCCGCGCCCGGGGTCGCACGGGGGGCACCTTCGTCGCCGACGATCCCGTCTCGACGCAGCCGCCCGCGCTGGCGGCGCTGGCCGCCTTCGATGACGACCGCGATCTCGTGCACGCCCTGATCGACGAGCGCGCCGCGATCGAGACCGGGCTCGCCGTGGTCGCCGCCGGACGCGCCGACCGCACGGATGCGCTCGCCGAGCTCGACGCCCTGGTCGAGCGGATGTCGGTCGCCGTCGACTGGGCCGACTTCCGCGACGCCGACGGGCGCTTCCACCGGCTGCTGGCCGAAGCGGCGCGCATGCCGGCCGCGGCGGAGCTGCATCACCGCGTGGCGAGCGAGCTCTACGCCTACTTCCTGCCGTATCGCATCGACTACCTGCGCGCCTCGAACCACGAGCACCGCGACATCCTCGAGGCGCTTCGACGCGGTGACGCGGGCGCACTCGGGGCGGCCGTGCACGCGCACATCGTCGAGCTGCACGAATCGATGTACGTGGCACTCGCCCAGCGACTCGAGCCGGCGACGGAGCCGGTGTCGACGCCGACGCGCGTCAGCGACCGGGGCTGATCAGCCGCGCGGCGTCGGCTCGGCCTGGGGCGCCGGATCGACGGGCGGGATGACCGGGCCGGCGGTGCCCGGAGCCTCGGCCGGCGGCGCGGCGGGAGGGGTCGCCGGATCCGGAGCGAAGGTCGGTGCGACGCTCACCGGGGCCTCGACGCCCAGGGCGTTGCGCGCCCGATGGATCAGCTCGGGATCGACGATCACCTGGTAGTTCGAGGCGAGCACGTTCGTCATCGACGTGAAGTCCTTGCGACGGCGGCTGACGGCGTAGCTTCCGAGCCCGAAGAACATGCCGCCGGCGGCGCCGATGAGGATCGCGGCGAACAGCGGCGTCAGCGAGGTCGAGCCGAGCACGGTCAGCAGCAGCCCCACCATGAAGCCGAACCAGAGCCCGGTCACCGCACCGCCGAGAGCGGCACGCCCCCAGGTCATCCGCCCGGTCACCCGCTCGACCGTCTTCAGGTCGTTGCCGATGATCGAGAGCTTGTCGACGGGGAAGTCGCTCTTCGCGAGCCGGTCGACGGCGTGCGCGGCCTCGAGGTAGGTCTCGTAGGTGCCGAGCACCTCGCCGCGGGGCAGAGTGGGGGCGGTGTTGCCGCGTCGGCCGAAGGCGCCGGGGGTGCTCATACGGCCATTGTCGCAAAGGCTGTCCGATACCGCCTGAACGCGACCCGCACGACAGCCGGACGCCGGCCGACGACGCGGGCACGGGGACCCGGCGGCGGAGGTTCGCGCTCCTCCGGCGAGTAGGCTCGACGCGTGAGCGCCACGAGAGTCTTCGTCGCCCGACTGGCCGGGTGCTCCGTCTTCGACCCCGCCGGCGACAAGGTCGGCCGCGTGCGCGACGTCATCGTCGTCTACCGCGCGAGCGGGGCTCCCACCGTCGTCGGCCTCATCGTCGAGATCCCCGGCAAGCGCCGCGTCTTCCTCTCCATCGGCCGTGTCACCAGCATCGGCTCCGGCCAGATCATCACGACCGGCCTCATCAACCTGCGCCGCTTCGAACAGCGCGGCGGCGAGGTGCGCGTGATCGCCGAGCTGCTGGGCCGCAAGGTCGTGTTCCGCGACGGCAGCGGCGAGGCGAGCATCGAGGATGTCGCGATCTCCGAGACCGGACCCGGCGAGTGGGAGGTCGAAGACCTCTTCCTGCGCCGCCCCCGCACCGGCGCATCGCCCTTCGGCCGCGGCAAGACGACCTTCGCGCGCTGGGAGCGCGTCACCGAGAAGACCACCGCCGGCGAGCCGCAGTCGGCCGAGCAGCTGATCGCGACCTACACCGACCTGCTGCCCGCCGACCTCGCATCCACTCTGCTCGACCTGCCCGAGGAGCGTCGCCTCGAAGTCGCCGAGGAGCTGCCCGACGAGCGCCTCGCCGACGCGCTCGAGGAGATGCCCGAGACCGAGCAGGTCGAGCTCATCACCCACCTCGACGACGCCCGCGCCGCCGATGTGCTCGACCAGATGCAGCCCGACGACGCCGCCGACCTCATCGCACAGCTGCCCGAGGCGAAGGGCGAGGCGCTGCTGCAGCTCATGCAACCCGAGGAGGCGGAGGACGTCCGCTTCCTGCTGAACTACGCGCCCGAGACCGCGGGCGGCCTCATGACGACCGAGCCGATCATCGTCTCCTCCGACGCGACCGTCGCCGAGGGACTCGCGCTCATCCGGCGCCACGAGCTCGCGCCCGCGCTCGGCGCCATGGTGTGCGTCACCCTGCCGCCGTACGAACCGCCGACCGGCCGCTTCCTCGGCGTCGTGCACTTCCAGCGGATGCTGCGCTACCCGCCGCACGAGCGTCTCGGCACCCTGCTCGACCCCAACCTCGAGCCGGTCTCCCCCGAGACCAGCGCCGCCGAGGTCTCGCGCATCCTCGCCAGCTACAACCTCGTGTCGCTGCCGGTCGTGGATGAAGCCCACCGACTCGTCGGGGTGGTGACCATCGATGACGTCCTCGACTATCTGCTGCCCGACGACTGGCGAAGTACCTCCGGCGACGCGGAACCCGAACCGGTTCCGCTGACCACCGGAACGATCCCCACCCGCGGAAGGAGGAACGGCGATGGCCCGCGACGAGCGCGATGACAGCAGGCTGACCGAGCCCAAGGGCTCCCGCGGCGCGTTCCGCCCGCGCCGGGTCGAGAGCCGCGACCGCTTCGGCCGCTTCACCGAGTGGGTCGCCCGCGCGATGGGCACGCCCTGGTTCCTCGTCGGGCTGTCGCTGTTCTGCGTGCTCTGGCTCCTCTACAACGTGACGGCGCCCGAGTCGTGGCGCTTCGACTCCGCCGCGAACGGGTTCACGGCGCTGACCCTGATCCTGTCACTGCAGGCCTCCTACGCGGCTCCGCTCATCCTGCTCGCGCAGAACCGTCAGGACGACCGCGACCGCGTGCAGATCGAGCAGGACCGCCAGCGCGCCGAGCGCAACCTCGCCGACACCGAGTACCTCGCCCGCGAGGTCGTGGCGCTGCGCCTGGCGATCAAGGACGTCGCGACGAAGGACTTCATCCGCGCCGAGCTGCGCTCGATCCTCGAGGAGCTGGATCGCGACCGCGACGCCGAGCGGGCGCGGGAGCGCGAGGAGGCCGCGGCCGCCCGGGCCGCGGCGGCCGGAGCGTCGGCCGACGCGGGCGCCGAGGCCGAGCGCTGAGATGAGCGACTCCCCCGCGGGCGATCCCCGCCTGCTCAGCGCGCTCGCGCGCGTCGACGATCCCGAGATCCGCCGGCCGATCACCGAGCTCGACATGATCCGCGGCGCCGAGATCGACGGCGGCGTCGCGCGCATCCGTCTCGCCCTGACGATCGTCGGCTGCCCGGCGGCGGACACCATCGAGCGGGATGTGCGTGCGGCGGCGAGCGGGGTCGACGGCGTCGAGGAGGTCGATCTCGAGGTCGGCGTCATGACGGTCGCCGAGCGCGAGGCCCTCGTCGAGCGGCTGCGGGGAACGCGGCGCCGGCAGTTCACCGCGGATTCGCTGACGAAGGTCTACGCGATCACGAGCGGCAAGGGCGGGGTCGGCAAGTCGACGGTCACGGCGAACCTCGCGGTCGCGCTCGCCGCGCGGGGGCTGCGCGTCGGACTCGTCGACGCCGACGTGTTCGGCTACTCGATCCCGGCGATCCTGGGGCTCGGCGATGCCAAGCCGACCCGCGTGGGCGACATGATCCTGCCGCCCGTCGGGCACGGCGTGAAGGTCATCTCGATCGGCATGTTCGTCGACGGCTCGGCGGCCGTGTCGTGGCGGGGTCCCCTGCTGCACCGCACGATGGAGCAGTTCCTCACCGACGTGTTCTTCGGCGACCTGGATGTGCTGCTGCTCGACCTGCCGCCCGGCACCGGCGACGTGGCGATCTCGCTCGGACAGCTGCTGCCGCACGCCGAGGTGCTCGTCGTGACGACGCCGCAGGAGGCCGCCGCCGACGTGGCCGAGCGCAGCGGGCTCGTCGCCCGGCAGACCGGCCAGACCGTGATCGGCGTGGTCGAGAACATGGCCGGGCTCGCGCAGCCGGACGGGTCGGTGCTCGAGCTCTTCGGCTCGGGCGGCGGCGACGAGGTCGCTCGCCGGCTGGAAGTGCCGGTGCTAGCCCGGCTGCCGCTGAGCATCGCGCTGCGCGAGGGCGGCGACGCCGGAGCACCGGTCGTGCTCGGCGACCCCGCGGATCCTGCTGCGGCCGCCGTGAGCGCCCTGGCCGCGCAGCTCGCGGCACGCGGGCGCGGACTCGCCGGACGCTCGCTGCCGTTCAGCACGGCCTGACGCCGGGCGCTGCCCGGCCGGACCCGGACATGCGAAAGGCCCTCCCGGAGGAGGGCCTTTCGTGATGAGCGTCGCGGTGACTCTAGAAGGTCGGGACGGATCCGATTCCCTGCACGGCTCGGATCAGCCCCGCCCTTCGAGAGACGCCGCGGCGCTCGGTGACGACCTCAGCGCGCGAGGAAGCGGCGGGTCGGGATGGAGCGGTAGCCGTCGCGGGCGATCGTGGCGATCGTGCCGCCGATGGCCAGTGCTCCGAGGGCGGAGAACAGGATGGTCGCGGTGAGCATGGAACAAGTACACCGCGCAAGCGTATGAAGCACAATCTCACGTTTCTGCATCCTGGATGTAGTTTGACTACATGGATGTGCGCCGCCTCGACCTGCTCCGCGAACTCGCCGACCGCGGGTCGGTGACCGCGGTCGCGCGGGCCACGCACCGCACGCCCTCCGCGGTCTCGCAGCAGCTCAAAGCCCTCGAACGCGAGGTCGGCGTCCCGCTCACCGAGCGCTCCGGCCGGGGCCTCGTGCTCACCGGCCCGGGCCGCGTGCTCGCCGACACCGCGAAGGATCTCGCCGCGGCGATCCAACGCGCGGAGTCCGTCTGGGCTGAGTTCCTCGAGCAGCCGCGGGGCGAGGTCACGCTCGTCACCTTCCCGACCGCCGGCGAGATGCTGCTGCCGGGCGTGCTGCACCGCATCGACGCCGTGCCCGGCCTCACCCTCGCCTGCCGCGATCTCGATCCGCTGCTGCCCGACTTCGCCGATCTCACACCCGACTTCGACATCGTGATCGCGGATGCGCCCGGTATCGCCCCGAGCTGGCGGGAGCGCGGCCTCACGGTCGTCGAGCTGCTGCGCGAGCCGCTCGACATCGTGCTGCCGGAAGGTCATCCGCTCGCCGCCAAGCGCTCCCTCTCCCCCGCGGATGTCGTCGACGAGACCTGGATCGGGGTTCCCGAGGACTTTCCCTACGACCGCATCCTCGACCGCATCCAGGCGATCACCGGCCACGAGGCGCGCATCGCTCAGCGCTTCATCGACAACAGCATCGTCGAGGCCGTCATCGCGGCCGGGCACGGCATCGGGATCCTGCCGCGGTACACGACGCGCGACCGCGAGAACGGCCTCGTCACCCGACCGCTCTCGGGCGTGCGGTCGGAGCGCGTGATCTGGGCGATCCTGCGCTCCGACCGGGCCGAGCGCCCCTCGGTGCGGCTCGTGCTCGACGCGCTGCAGGCCGAGGCGGCCGACTTCGCGGCGAAGCACCGCCCGGCGTGACGGCTCGGCGCGAGACCGCGACCGACATCGAGACCGTGACCTACTTCATCGTCCCCTGCGACACCGAGCCCTGCAGCTGACGCTGGAAGATCACGTAGACGATCAGCACCGGCAGCACCGTGATGACGACGCCGGCGAACAGCGCGCCGAAGTCGACGTCGTAGCCTGCCGCCGAGTTGAACAGGTCCATCGCCTGCGACAGCACCGGGGTGCCCGAGGAGTTGATCGCCGTCGGGATCAGGTACTGGTTCCAGAGCCCCAGGAAGTTGAAGATCGCGACCGAGGCGAGACCGGGTCGCGCCATCGGCAGCATCACCTGGAAGAAAGTGCGCCACTCGCTCGCCCCATCCATCGCCGCGGCCTCCGCGATCTCCGTCGGCAGGGTGCGGAAGAAGGAGTAGAGGAAGAACACGGTGAACGGCAGCGCGAACGCGACGTAGGTCAGGATCAGACCCGGCGTCGTGCCGAGCAGCCCGAAGCCCTTGAGCGTGAAGAACAGCGGCACGATCGCGAGGAAGATCGGGAAGGTGAGCCCGGCCATCATCAGGTAGTAGATGATCCGGTTCCCGGGGAAGTCGAAGCGCGCCAGGATGTACGCGCACATCGCCCCCAGCACCATGACCAGCACGAGCGCCGACCCGACCACGATGACGGTCTGCACCATCGCCGAGCCGATGCCGGCGGTGTTCCAGGCCTTGACGTAGTTGGAGAAGTCCAGGCTCCCGGGCAGGGCGAACGGCGAGGCGAAGATCTCCTTCGTCGTCTTGAACGACGTCATGAGCGTCCACAGCAGCGGCAGCACGACGATGGCGGCCCAGATGATGAGGATGACGTGCCAGATGACCGCGGGCACGCGATCCGTCGGCGGCATCGACCTCGCCGACTTCGCGGCGCTCGCGCGACCCGAGGCGACCGGCCTCGACAGGCTCTCGGCGCTCATGCTCGCCCCTCGTCTCGTCCGCGGGCCGCTCGCGCGATCGAGAAGACCACGAGCGCGAACAGCAGGGTGACCAGCGCGCTCGCGACGCCGATGGCGCTCGCGTAGCCGGCCTGGCCGTTGTGGAACAGGTTGAGCAGGATCTTCTGCGGCACGACCTGGGTCGTCGCCGGGCCGCTCGTGGTGAGACCTTGCGCGTAGACGTAGGCGTCGAGCGCCGTGATGCCGAGGTAGACGTAGGCGGTCTGGATGCTGTCGCGGATCTGCGGGATCGTGATCGAGAAGGTCATGCGCATCCGGCTCGCGCCATCGAGTCGCGCGGCTTCGTAGATCTCGGCAGGCACGCTCTTGATCGAGGCGACGAAGAGCACCATGTAGAAGCCGACGAAGGCCCAGACCATGACGAAGATCAGAGAGATGCGGGCCGTGGCCGGGTCTCCGAGCCAGGCGAAGTCGTCGAAGGGCAGTCCCAGGCTCGTGAGCACGGCGTTGAGGATGCCGTGCGAGGGGTCGAGAACGCCCGACCAGACGATGCCGATGATGATCGCCGGGATCACGTAGGGGAAGAAGGAGACGACCCGGTAGAAGCTCGAGCCGCGGATTCCGCGGATCGGCCCGATGCTGGGGCCGGCGACGGTCACGGCGCTGGCGAAGGCGAGCGCGATCGCGATCGTCACGATCGGCACGACGAGCGCCAGGATGACGTTGTTGAGGAAGGCGTTCAGCACGCCCTGGTCGCCGAGCAGCTTGATGAAGTTCGCCGGACCGGTGAACTGGTAGGTGGGCGAGAAGCCGCCGAAGTTGGTCAGCGCGTACCAGGCCGCCTGGATGAACGGCGAGATCACGAAGATCAGGAAGATCGCGAGCGGGAGCCCGAGGAAGACGATGAACAGGGTCACCCGGTCGAAGTTCCAGCGCTTGACCCGGCGACCGGAGCCGCGCCGGGCCCGGCGAGGAGGGGTGACCTTCCCGCCGGGCGCGGACGCGAGGGCGCCGCGGACGTCGCTGCTGCCCGCCAGACTCACTTGACCGTGATCTTCTTGATCGAGTCGTCCTTCGCGATCTTGTCGGAGATCTGCTGCAGCCCGTCGGTCAGCTGGTTCACGCTCGACTTGCCGTCGAGGAACGCGTTCCAGAGCACCAGCTGGTCGGTGTTCGTGCCGTAGTTGTCGACGAAGGTGAACGTGAACGTGTCGGACTTCGCCGCGTTGAGCATCGAGATCTGCGACGCCAGCGCGGTCGAGCCGAAGGCGTCATCCGGCACCGTGTCCTTCACGATCGAGGGCGCGAGACGCGTCTTGGCGAAGTTCGTCGCCGACTCCTTGCTGAGCATGATGCGCAGCACCTCCTTGCCGCCCGCGACGCTCTTCGCCGCCGACGGCACCGCGAAGGGCTCGCCGGCGGTGGAGCGCAGCGCGGTCTGCGGCAGCTTCGACCCGGTGGTGACGGTGAACTCCGGCGTCCCCGTCATCTGGAAGTCGGCCGCCGTCTGGCTCTTCATCTCGTTCTCGATCCACGAGCCCGAGGGGTAGAGCAGACCGGACTGGTCGTTCGACCACTGGGCCTGGGCCGCCGTGAACTGCGTGCCCGATCCACCCGGCTTGACGTACCCGGCGTCAATGATCTTCTTGAGCGCCGTGAGCACCTTCTGCACGGAGTCCTGCGACCACGCGCCGTCCTTGAGGTTGTCGAAGTTCAGGCGCACCTCGTCGCCGCCCTCCTTGATCGCCGAGTCGATGACGAGGGTCTGGTAGTACGTCGCGGCTTCCTTGCCCCAGACGAACAGGTACTTGCCCGCGGCCTTGGCCTTGCCGCCGAGCTCGTAGGCCTCATCCCAGGTGGTCGGAGGCGTCCAGTTGTTCTTCTCGAACAGCGATGCCGAGTACCAGACGGCGTAGAGCGTCAGAACGTAGTTGAGCGCCTTGAGCTTGCCGTCGAACTCGCCCGGCGTGAGCACGCCCGGGTAGAGCGTGTCGCTGATCTTCGTGCCCTCGAGGTTGTTCGCGTCGAGGACGTCCTGCAGCTCCTCGAGCTGATCGAGGATCGAGTTGAAGCCGATCGCGTCGGCACCCGAGTTGTCGATCAGGTCGGGCGGGTTGCCGCCGACGAAGCGCGGCTGCAGGGTGGTGGCGATCTTCGTCTCGGGCTTGACCTTGACGCTCGACCCGGAGTGCTCCTTGGCGAGGATCTTGCCGGCGAAGTCGACGTAGTCGGTCTTGTAGCCGCCGTTGAAGATGACGGCATCCACCGTCGTGTTGTCGGCCATGCCGAAGGGGTTCTTGGCGCTCTTCTGGCCGGTCGCGCCGCCGCCGCCTCCGGTGGAGCAGGAGGCGAGGGTGACGCCGAGGGGGATGGCGACCGCGCCGGCGAGGGCCGCGCGGAGGAAGTTGCGTCGGTCCAGCGACGCTGACTGCAGTGACATTCGGTGGTGCCTACCTTCCAGGTGTGGTGGGGGTGTGGAACGGTCAGGCCGAGCGGCGGATGCGGCCGCGATAGCGGTCTTCCAGCGCTCGGTTGTGCTCATCACCTCCCGGGATGTTGGCGGAGATGTACACAGGCGGGGTGGCGCCGGTCGCGGCGATGCGCTCGGTGACGCCGATGGTCAGCAGCTGGGCGATGAGCGCCGCGGTGATGGATGACACGGCGCCGACGACGACGCCGCCGTCGACGGGGAGGGTCGTGTCGCCGAAGGGCGCGAGGTTGTCGATCACGACGTCGGCGACTTCGCTGAGTCGCTTTCCGCTGGGATGCTTGGGCTCGACGGCGTTGGTGTGCTCGAGGCTCGTGACCGCGATCACGGCGTGGCCGCGGCGCTTCGCCTCCAGAGCGACGCCGACGATCGAGCCGTTGACGCCGGAGTTCGAGGCGATGACGAACACGTCGTCGGGGCCGATCGTCGAGACGGCGAAGAGGTCGTCGACGACGCTCGGGTCGCGCTCGAGCTCGCCGCCGGTGAGGTTCGCGCGGTCGCGGTCGCCGACCGTGAGCACGTCGCGCAGGTAGATGCCGCTGGTCGGGATGAGCCCGCCGGCTCGTCCGGAGAGCTCCATCACGAAGGCCTGCGAGTGCCCGGTGCCGAACGACTGGATGACCCCGCCCTTCTCGAGCGCGCTCACGAGCAGGTCGACGGCCGGCTCGAGGCCTCCCTCGGCGGCGAGGTCGGTCAGCTTCTGCAGCCGGGGGACGACCTGGTCGAGGTAGGCGCGGGCGCTGTCGGTCATGCGGGGGTCCTTCCGGTGGTGGCGCGGGGGATGCGGGCGCCGCGCGGTGAGCTGGTCACCCGGCGGTGGCCGGAGACGGCGAGGCGCGAGCGGGTGAGCCGGGTGGCGGTGGCGGTGAAGTCCTGCTGGGCGACGAGCAGGTAGATGAGGTCGAGCACGAGCAGCTGCGAGGGGCGGGCGGCCAGGTCGGTCGGCTGCAGATAGACATCGGGGCTGGCGGTCGTGATGCACGACTCGGCGACGCGGGCGAGAGCGGAGTCGCGGTCGCTCGTGATCGCGACGGTGCGGGCGCCGCTCGCGGCCGCGCGGGCGAGCATGTCGACCGTCTCGGCGGTGCGGCCGCTCGTCGAGATGCCGATCGCGACGCAGTGCTCGTCTTGGAACTCCGCGCTCACGAGCCCGCTGTGCGGCTCACCCCAGGCGTGGCAGTCGATGCCGATGCGGTAGAGCCGGCTGTGCAGCTCGTTGGCGACGGCCCAGCTGCCGCCGACGCCGTAGATGTCGAGGTGACGCGACGACCAGATGCTCTGCGCGAGCGAGGTGACGAGCTCGAGGTCGATGAGGGATGCGGTCGCCTCGAGGGCGCGCGACTGCACGGAGAGCAGGGTGCGCAGCACGTCCGACGGCGAGTCCTCGGGGGCGAACTGCCGCCCGATGTCGACCTTCCAGGTCTCCTGCGCGTCGTCGCCCGCTCCCCCGTCGACGAGTCCGAGCCGGAACTGCGCGAATCCCGGGTAGCCGAGCAGGCGGCAGAAGCGGGTGACGGTGGCCGCCGAGGTCCCGGCGCGCTCGGCGAGCTCGGTGATCGACAGCTCGAGCGCGGCGGGCGGATCGGTCAGCACGAGCTCGCCGATCTTGGCCATGGCGGCGGACATCTGTGGGAGATTGGCCCGGATGCGGGCGGCCGCTCGGAACCCGTTCTCGAGGGTCTCCGCACGAGCCATCAAAAATCCCTTGCATCATTGTCGGGTCAGGGTTGAAAGACATTTTCATCATCCGTGCGAGGGGAGTCCAGACGCCGTTATGAAAACGAGACATTCCGAGATCGTCGTCGGCGTCGACGGCGGCGGGTCGTCGACCCGGGCCCTCGCGATCGCCCCGGACGGCACCGCCCTGGGCTACGCGGTCGCCGGGAGCGGCAACCGCACCGCCGTCGGCGATGAGCACGCGGCGCTGGCGATCACCGAGGCCGTCGTGCGGGCGCTCGACGCGGCGGACGTGCCCCGCGACGCCCCGCGCACGCTGTCAGTCGCCTTGGCAGGCGCCAGCGGCACGGGACCCGACTGGCTCAGCGGCCCCCTCGCCGAGAACGGCGTCACCGGCCGCCTCGTGATCGAGGCCGACCTGGTCGCGGGCTACCTCTCCGGCACTCTCGCGGAGGTCGGCTACGCCGTCGTCGCGGGAACCGGCGCGATCGCAGCCCGTGTGCGCGGCCGGCAGCTCGAGGCGGTCGCCGACGGACTCGGCTGGCTGCTCGGCGACGACGGCAGCGGTTTCCAGATCGGCCTCGCGGGCGTGCGCGCCGCGGCCGCCGAGCTCGACGGCCGCGGCCCTGCGACCGCCCTCACCTCCGGCGTCCTCGCCGAGCTCGACATCCTCCCGCCGTCCGACGGCGAGGAGCGCGACGGCCATCGCCGTCCGCGCCTGCTCGCCGCGCTGCTTCGGCGCGTCTACGCCGAGCGGCCGGTGACCCTGGCGCGCTGCGCCCGCGTGGTGTCCGAGGCGGCGACCGCCGGCGACCCGGTCGCCCGCGGGATCGTGGATGCCGCCGCCGCCGGACTCGCTCGCACGCTGATCGCCGTGCTCGACGTCGAGCATCCGGGTCCGATCGTGCTCGGCGGCAGCGTGCTCGCGCACCAGCCGATCGTCGTCGACGCCCTGCGAACGGCCCTCCCCGAGGGCGCCGAGCTCACCACGGTGCCCGACGGCGCGGTGGGCAGCGCCATCCTCGCGCTCGCGCACGCCGGGCTGCCGGTCGATGCGGAGCGCTGGGCGCGCATCCACTCGACACTCGCGACGCTGCGCTGAGGGCACACGCCGCGCTCAGCGCAGCCGACTCTCGGCGGTCACGTCGGAACGCGACGGGTTCGGATCAGGTCGCTTCGCCGTCGAAAGGCGCCGGGCGCCCCTTGCCTTGCTTGCGCTGACGCTGCTCGTATGCCGATTCGATGTAGCGCGGGCGCTCGGCGGCGGTCGCCGTCGCCGTGCCGCTCGCTGCGGCGACTCCGGCGCCGGCCGCCGCCGCGGAGGGGGCATCCTCGGTGAGCGCGTCGCGGATGATGCGGCGCGGGTCGTACTGGCGCGGATCGAGCTTCGACCACTCGATGTCGTCGAACTCGGGGCCCATCTCCTCGCGCATGCGGTCTTTCGCGCCGTTCGCCATGTCGCGCACGCCGCGGGCGAGGCGCCCGAGCTGGGCGGCATAGCGGGGCAGGCGCTCGGGACCGATGAGGAAGACCGCGATCACGAGGATGATCAGCAGCTTGTCGAAGGTCAACCCGAGGGACACCCCGACAGGATACGTCCCGCGCACCGGGAAGCCCCATAGGGTTGCGGCGGAAAGGGGCGCACCATGGCCGATCGAGATCTCTCCTGGAAGTTCGCGGAGGAGTTCGTCGACGAGCCGGAAGCCGCTCAGACGGCTCGCCGCAGCTCGCTCGAGCACGGCGTCGAGGCCGTCTCCCCCGCCGTCGGAGCGCAGCTGTCGGTGCTCGCCGCCGCGGTCGGAGCGCAGTCGATCGTCGAGATCGGCACCGGCTTCGGCGTCAGCGGGCTCTGGATGCTGCGCGGCGCCCCCGGCGCATCCCTCACCTCGATCGACACCGAGGCCGAGTATCACGAGTCCGCCCGGGCGACGTTCGCCGAGGCGGGCCACCCGGCGACGCAGGTGCGCCTCATCGGCGGTCGTGCGCTGGACGTGCTGCCGCGCATGAACGACCGCGCCTACGACCTGGTGCTCGTCGACGCCGACCCGGCGAACGTGCTGGCCTACGTCGAGCACGGTCTGCGACTGGTGCGCCCGGGCGGGGTCGTCGCCGTGCCGCACGCACTGTGGCGTGGACGCGTCGCCGACCCCGCTCAGCGTGACGGAGCCGTCGCCGATTACCGTGCGCTTCTCTCGACGGTCGCGGAGTCCCCCGCGGTCACCGCGGCGCTGAGCACCGCGGGTGACGGGCTGCTTCAGCTGGTTCCGACCGGCGTCTGAGACGCCGGCCCGATCCGGCCGAAGCGACCTGCTCGGTATCGGGGCACCGAGCGAAGCCCGGCGGACTCGCCGCCGGGCCGTGAGCTGGAGCTAAGCCGACACGACTGCCGCGAGGGCGTCGTGCAGCTCCTTGGCCTCCTCGTCATTGACGGAGACGACAAGTCGTCCGCCGCCCTCGAGAGGAACGCGCACGATGATCAGGCGACCCTCCTTAACAGCCTCCATCGGCCCGTCTCCGGTCCTCGGCTTCATGGCTGCCATGGGTAGTCCCCTTTCCGTGGATGCGAGTCCATTATCCCGTATGCGGGTGACACGCGAAAACCAGGGGCGCTCAGTTCCCCCGGATCTCACCCGTCAGCCAGGCGCGCAGACCCGCCTCGCAGCGCTCGATCTGCTCGACCGGAACCCGTTCGTCGTCGGCGTGGGCGAGCATCGGATCGCCCGGACCGTAGTTGACGGCGGGGATGCCGAGTGCCGAGAAGCGCGCGACGTCGGTCCAGCCGTACTTGGGCCGGGCCTCGCCGCCGACGGCGCGGAGGAAGTCCTGGGCGAGGGGCGCGTCGAGACCGGGTCGGGCGCCCTCGGAGAGGTCGGTCACGACGAGCTCGACGCCGGGGAACAGCTCGCGCAGCAGCTGTTCGGCCTCGGCGCCGGAGCGGCTCGGGGCGAAGCGGTAGTTGACCGTGACGACGGCCTCGTCGGGGATGACGTTGCCCGCGACGCCCCCGCGGATGCCGACGGCGCTGAGGCTCTCGCGGTAGACGAGGCCGTCGACCTCGACCTCCTCGGCCTCGTGCTCGGCGAGGATCGTGAGCGCGGCGGCGGCGGCGTGGATCGCGTTGACGCCCTTCCAGGCTCGGGCGGAGTGCGCGCGGCGGCCGGAGAAGCGCAGCTCGACGCGGATCGTGCCGTTGCAGCCCCCCTCGACCTCGCCGTTCGAGGGCTCGCCGAGCACCGCGAAGTCGGCCTCGAGCAGCTCCGGATGCGCGCGGGCGAGTCGCCCGAGGCCGTTGCGGGTGGCCTCGACCTCCTCGTTGTCGTACCAGACCCAGGTGACGTCGACGGCCGGCTCGGTCAGCTCGACGGCGAGCTTCAGCTGCACGGCGCAGCCGCCCTTCATGTCCACGGTGCCGCGGCCCCAGAGCACGCCCTCGTCGTCGAGACGGGTCGGCAGGTTGTCGTTGATGGGAACGGTGTCGATGTGCCCGGCGATCACCGCGCGACGCGCGCGGCCGAGGTTCGTGCGGGCGACGATCGCGTCGCCGTCGCGCGTCACCTCGAGGTGCGGCGCCGCGCGCAGCACCTGCTCGATCGCATCCGCCAGAGCCGTTTCCTCGCCCGACACCGAGTGGATGTCGCAGATCGCGCGGGTGAGCTCCACGCTGCCGAGAGAGGGGTCGAGTCGGGGCGTCGCAGTCACCCGTCGAGTCTAGGTCGGCACGCCACAACGCCTCGCTTCGTTAGCGTTGGACGCGTGCCTTCCGCTTCGCGAGCACGGCGCCATGCTCGCGCTTCGGTAGCGTTGACATCATGACTTCCGCTTGGGGCCATGCCCTCGTGACGCTGACCGCCTCGGGCTCCGTGCTCGACGCCTGGTTCCCCTCCCCCGCGCTCGGCCCCGTGCCCGACGACGTCGACCGCGTGCTGCCGCCGACGGATCTCGCCCCCTGGATCGACGACGACGCCGTGCGCGAGACGCGCCGCGACTGGCAGCTCGTCGAGATCGACACCGAGGTCGCACCCGCGTCCACTCCTGATGCCTACCTGCGCCTGCACCTGCTCAGCCACACCCTCGTCGCGCCGAACAGCGTCAACCTCGACGGCGTCTTCGCCCAGCTGCCGAACAACGCCTGGACGAGCGCCGGACCGGTCGAGGCCGAGTCGCTGAACCGCCTGCGCCCCGCCCTGCAGAAGGCCGGCTACACGGTTCTCGGCGTCGACAAGTTCCCGAAGCTGCTCGACTACGTCACGCCCGATCGCGTGCGCATCGCCGACGCCTCGCGCGTGCGCCTGGGCGCCCACCTGGCTCCGGGCACGGTCGTGATGCACGAGGGCTTCGTCAACTTCAACGCGGGCACGCTCGGCGCCTCGATGGTCGAGGGCCGCATCTCGCAGGGCGTCGTCGTCGGCGACGGCTCGGATGTCGGCGGCGGCGCCTCGATCATGGGCACCCTCTCGGGCGGCGGCACGCAGCGGGTGCGCATCGGCGAGCGGGCGCTGCTCGGCGCGAACGCCGGGGTGGGCATCTCGATCGGCGACGACACGGTCGTCGAGGCGGGCCTCTACGTCACCGCCGGCACGAAGGTGCACCTGATCGACCCCGAGGCGGGAGCGCACGGCGCGAACGCGACCGTGCCGAACACGGTCAAGGCGGTCGAGCTGTCGGGCGTGCCGAATCTGCTGTTCCGTCGCAACTCGCTGACCGGCGCGGTCGAGGTGCTCGCCCGCAGCGGCGCCGGCATCCAGCTCAACGCGGCCCTGCACGCCTGAGCCCTGCGGCAGCGGATCGCACGAACGAGAGAACCCCCTCGAGCACCTGGCTCGAGGGGGTTCTGCGTGTCAGCGGCGCCGACTCAGCGGTCGACGGGCCAGCTGCGCGCGTCGGGGCCGACGTAGAGCTGCTGCGGGCGGCCGATCTTCGTCTTGGGGTCGACGTTCGACTCGCGCCACTGGGCGATCCACCCGGGCAGTCGGCCGATCGCGAAGAGCACGGTGAACATGCGCGTCGGGAAGCCCATGGCCTTGTAGATCACGCCGGTGTAGAAGTCGACGTTCGGGTAGAGCTTGCGCTCCACGAAGTAGTCGTCGCCGAGCGCGACCTCCTCGAGCTGCTTCGCGATGTCGAGCAGCGGGTCGTTGACGCCGAGGTCGGCGAGCACGGCGTCGGCGCTCTCCTTGACGAGGCGGGCACGCGGGTCGAAGTTCTTGTAGACGCGGTGGCCGAAGCCCATCAGGCGGACGCCGTCCTCCTTGGCCTTCACCCGCTCGACGAACTTCTCGACGCTCTCGCCCGAGTCGCGGATCTTGCCGAGCATCGTCAGCACCGCCTCGTTCGCTCCGCCGTGCAGCGGGCCCGAGAGAGCCTGGATGCCGGCCGAGATGGAGGCGAAGAGGTTCGCCTCGGTCGAGCCGACGAGGCGGACGGTCGACGTCGACGCGTTCTGCTCGTGGTCTTCGTGCAGGATCAGCAAGCGGTCGAGCGCCTTCGACAGCACCGGGTTGACCTCGTAGGGCTCGGCGAGGTTGCCGAAGTTCAGCTTGAGGAAGTTGTCGACGAAGCTCAGCGAGTTGTCCGGGTAGAGGAACGCCTGACCGAGCGCCTTCTTGTGCGCGTACGCGGCGATGACCGGCAGCTTCGCCAGCAGGCGGATGGTCGAGAGCTCGACCTTCTCCGGGTCGTGCGGGTCGAGCGAGTCCTCGTAGTAGGTCGAGAGCGCCGAGACGGCCGCCGAGAGCACCGACATCGGGTGCGCGGTGTGCGGCAGCGCCGAGAAGAAGCGCTTGAGGTCCTCGTGCAGCAACGTGTGGTGCCGCACCTTGTCGTCGAACTCGCCGAGCTGGTCGGGTGTCGGCAGCTCGCCGTAGATCAGCAGCCAGGCGACCTCGAGGTAGGTGGCGTTCGCCGCCACGTCCTCGATGGAGTACCCGCGGTACCGCAGGATCCCCTCGTCGCCGTCGATGTAGGTGATCTCGCTCTTGGTCGAGGCCGTGTTCACGAAGCCCTGGTCGAGGGTCGTCAGCCCGGTCTGCTTCGTCAGCGTCGAGATGTCGATGCTGTCTTTGCCGTCGACGGCACGCAGGATGGGGAACTCGGCGGTACCGCCCGGGTAGGACAGTGTGACCTTCTGAGAGGCGTCGGTGGTTCCAGAATCGCTCACGGATACAGCCTAGGCGGTCGCCGGGAACACTGACGAACCCGCTCAGCGTCGACGTCAGGCTTTGGAGAAGTCCGACAAACGCGCCGCGGCGGCCCCGATCCGCTCATCCGTCGCCGTCAGCGCGAGGCGCACGTGCTGCGCTCCGGCCTCGCCGTAGAAGGCGCCCGGCGCGGCCAGGATCCCGATGTCGGCGAGTGCGGCGATCGTCGTCCAGCAGTCCTCGTCGCGGGTGGCCCAGAGGTAGAGCCCCGCGTCGCTGCGGTCGATGCGGAACCCCGCGGCGTCGAGCGCGGGCCGCAGCACGTCGCGGCGCGCGCGATAGAGCTCGCGCTGCGCATCCACATGCTCCTCGTCGCCGAGCGCGGCGATCATGGCGTGCTGCACGGGCGCCGGCGGGATGAGCCCGGCGTGCTTGCGCACCTCGAGCAGCTGGCCGACGAGCTCGCTGCAGCCGCCGATGAACGCGGCGCGGTAGCCGGCCAGGTTCGACTGCTTGCTCAGCGAGTAGACGGCGAGCGTGCCGCGGCGCGATCCGCGGGTGACGCGCGGGTCGAGGATGCTCGGTGTCGGCCCGGAGCCCTGCCAGTTGAGCTCGGCGTAGCACTCGTCGTTCGCGATCACCGCGCCGATCTCGCGGGCGCGGTCGACGGCGCGGATGAGCGTCTCGATCGGATCGACGTGCCCGTCGGGGTTGCCGGGGCTGTTGAGCCAGACGAGCTTGGTGCCCTCGGGCCAGGCGTCGGGATCGTCGGCGGCGACGGCGGAGGCTCCGGCGATCGCGGCGCCGATCGCGTAGGTGGGGTACGCCACCGTCGGGTGGACGACGACGTCGCCCTCCCCCAGTCCGAGCAGCGTCGGGAGCAGCGCGACGAGCTCCTTGGATCCGATCGTCGGGATGACGTTCGCCGTCGTGAGATCGGTCGCCCCGCGGCGACGGGCGAACCAGTCCACGAGCGCCTCGCGCAGCGGCGGGGAACCCGCGGTCGCGGGGTAGGCGTGCGCGTCGGTCGCGTCGGCGAGAGCCCGGCGCACGACCTCGGGCGTCGGGTCGACGGGCGAGCCGACCGAGAGATCGACGATGCCGTCGGCGTGCTCACGGGCTCGCGCGGCGAAGGGGACGAGCGAGTCCCAGGGGAAGTCGGGAAGCTGCAGGGCCATGCGCGGAGCCGGTCAGGCCTGCGGGGGCAGAGCGGCGATCAGCGCGTGGTCGCCCGGGATCGGACCGACCTTGGCGGCGCCGCCCGGCGAGCCGATCTCCTGGAAGAACTCGACGTTGGCGTTGTAGTAGTCCTTCCACTCGTCGGGGAGGTCGTCTTCGTAGTAGATCGCCTCGACGGGGCAGACGGGCTCGCAGGCGCCGCAGTCGACGCATTCGTCGGCCTGGATGTAAAGCATCCGGTCGCCCTCGTAGATGCAGTCGACGGGGCATTCGTCGATGCAGGCGCGGTCTTTCACATCGACGCAGGGCAGGGCGATGACGTAGGTCACTGATCGATTCTATTCACTCGGGGTGCCGCCGCCGGACACGGCGGGGCGGGGCGTTCGGGGCTGCGTCCGGCGTGCCAGGCGGGGCCAGGCGAGCACGACGAGCGCGATGACGGTGGGGGCGATCGACCAGGTCCAGCCGAGTGCGTCGTTCACGACGAGCACCGAGCCGCCGGGACCGCGGAGCGCCAGCAGCGCGGTGGCGCCGAGCACGCCGAGGGCGGCGCCGCCGGCGACGAGCCGGCTGTCGAAAGCGAAGCGGAAGCCGGCGAGCAGGCACCCGGCGAGCACGATGGCGATCAGGAGCCCGAGCGGGATGCCGCCGACGATCCACTGCCGATGCAGCACGGTCGTCACGGCGCCCACGAAGGCGCCGATGGCCGCGGCGAGGAGGGTGCCGACGATCGACCCGATGATGCCGAGGCCCAGATCGGGCTGGTCGTCGTGCGGGTCCTGCTGCGCGGCGTGCGACGCGGGGTCGACGGGCACGGCGGAGGACATCCGACCAGGATAGCCAGTGGGCGACAGGCGCAGCTGAAAGGTTAGGCTAGGCTTACCTGCGGCTCGTGCCCGCGAGCTCGCACTCCTCCCCGAAAGCCGCCCGTGCTCGCGAACTATCTGATCGGACTCCGCGAAGGCCTCGAAGCCGGACTCATCGTCGGCATCCTCGTCGCCTACCTGCGCAGATCCGGGCGGCGTGACCTGCTGCCCAAGCTCTGGATCGGCATCGGCGCCGCGATCGCCCTGTCGCTCGGCGTCGGCGCGATCCTCACCTGGGGCCCCTCGACCCTGAGCTTCCAGGCGCAGGAGACGATCGGCGGCGGGCTCTCGATCGTCGCCGTCGGCTTCGTCACCTGGATGGTGCTGTGGATGGCGAAGCACGCCCCCACGCTGAGTCGCGAGCTGCGCGAGCGCGCCGACGCCGCGATCGTCGGCGGCGGCGTAGGTCTCGTGGTGCTGGGCATCATCAGCGTCGGACGCGAGGGCATCGAGACGGCGATCTTCGTGTGGGCCACCGTCGCGTCGACTCAGGACCCGGTCGCGAGCTTCATCGGAGTCGTTCTCGGCATCCTCACCGCCGTCGCGCTCGCCGCGCTCATCTCGCTCGGCTTCCTGCGCATCGACCTCGGCCGCTTCTTCCGGTGGACCGGGGTCGTGCTCGTCGTTGTCGCCGCCGGCGTCTTCGCCTACGGGATCGGCGACCTGCAGGAAGCCGGAGTGCTGCCGGGCGTCGGAGTGCACGCCGTGAACCTCGCGGCCGTCATCCCGCCGACGAGCTGGTGGGGCATCGTGCTCGCCGGCCTCTTCAACGTCACCGCCGAGCCGACCTGGCTGCAAGTCATCGTCTGGGCGCTCTACATCGCGATCGTGCTGCCGCTCTTCGTGCTGCGGCAGCGCGCGACGCGACCGCGCGCGAGCGCATCCGGGGCGACGAACGCCGCGAGCGGCACCGCCCCCGCCTCCGACTCCGCCTGACCGGCGGTCCTCCACCACAGCACTGCACTCCCCCTTCCTCGACGACAGGAGAACCATGTCCGCACGACTCCGACCGATCGCCGCCGTGGCCGCGATCGGCGTCGTCGCCCTCGCCCTCGCCGGCTGCGTGCCGAATCCGCGGGCGACCGGCGCGTCGACGGCTCTCGACGTGAAGGTGGCCGACGACAGCTGCGAGGTCTCGGCCTCGACCGCGAAGTCGGGCACCGTGACCTTCAGGATCGCGAACACCGGAACCGACGTGAACGAGTTCGAGATCCTCGCCGACGACAAGCTGCGCATCGTGGGCGAGAAGGAGAACATCACCCCCGGCCAGACCGTCTCCTATGTCGCCCAGCTCAACCCGGGCACCTACTACACGGCCTGCAAGTTCCAGCAGGTCGGGCAGCCCGTCGGCCTCGCGTCGTTCACGGTCAGCGGCGAGGAGATCGAGAGCGACGCCTCGGAGAAGAAGCAGATCTCCGCCGCCGTCACGAACTACGTCGCCTACATCAAGTCCCAGGTCGGCGCGCTCGTGCCCGCGACGAAGGCGTTCACCGACGCCTACCGCAACGGGGATGACGCCACCGCGCGCACGCTGTTCGCCTCGACTCGCGTCGCCTACGAGCGCATCGAGCCCACCGCCGAGGCCTTCGGCGACCTCGACCCGAAGATCGACTACCGCGAGGTGGATGCCGACGCCGAGGGTCTCGACTGGACCGGCTTCCACCGCATCGAGAAGGACCTCTGGCCGCCGGCAGCCGGTGACAAGAACTCCGACGGCACCGATGCTCTCGCGGGCTGGGCCGCCTCGACCCCCGCCGAGCGCGCCCAGTTCGCCGACGGACTCGTCGCCGACGTCGCCCAGCTGTCGGAGCTCGTGAACGCGAAGGACTTCACCGTCGGCATCGCCGACATCTCGAACGGCGCCATCGGGCTGCTCGACGAGGTCGCCACCGGCAAGATCGAAGGCGAGGAGGACTGGTGGTCGCACACCGACCTCACCGACTTCGCCGCCAACGTCGAGGGCGCCCACGTCGCCTACGGCATCGTGCGCGACATCGCGAAGAACAAGGACGCCGACGGCGCGAAGCTCGTCAAGACCATCGACGCGCGCTTCGACGACCTCGAGGCCGAGCTGGCGAAGTACGGCAGCATCGACGGGGGCTTCACGCCCTACGATGAGGTCACCGACTCGCAGCGCAAGGAGCTCTCGGACGCCGTGAACGCCCTCGGAAAGCCGCTCTCGCAGCTGACCCACACCGTGCTGGGCGTGAAGAAGGCGTGACCTCCGACGAGTCCGGCCGCTCCCTGTCGCGGCGAGGCCTGATCGGCCTCGCCGGCGCGGGAGCGGCCGGGCTCGCACTCGGCGGTGCCGGCGGCGCGGTGATCGCCGCGAACGTCGCCGGAGCCGCCGCCTCGAACGGCGTCGGAACCGTGCACGCCTTCCACGGCGAGCACCAGGCCGGCATCAGCACCCCCGCGCAGGATCGCCTGCACTTCGCCGTCTTCGACGTCGACTCCACCGCCTCACGCGACGACCTCATCCAGCTGCTCAAGGACTGGACCGCGGCGGCGGCGCGCATGACCGCGGGCGAGGAGGTCGGCGGCGGCGCCGACGGATCGCCGCTCGCTCCCCCGGACGACACCGGCGAGGCCCTCGGCCTGCCCGCGAGCGCCCTCACCCTCACCTTCGGCTTCGGCCCCGCCCTCTTCGAGACCGCCGACGGCGATGACCGCTTCGGCCTCGCCGACCGCCGACCGCCCGAGCTGACGGCGCTCCCCCGCTTCCGCGGCGACGCCCTCGTCGAGCAGCTCACCGGCGGCGACCTCTGCATCCAGGCCTGCGCCGACGACCCCCAGGTCGCCGTGCACGCCATCCGCAACCTCAGCCGCATCGCCTTCGGCACAGCATCGCTGCGCTGGTCGCAGCTCGGCTTCGGGCGCACCTCGTCGACGTCGACGAGTCAGGCGACCCCGCGCAACCTCTTCGGATTCAAGGACGGCACCGCGAACGTCAAGGCCGAGGAGCAGAAGGCCCTCGACGAGCAGGTCTGGGTCGGGGCCGAGCAGGGTCCGACCTGGATGGTGGGAGGCAGCTACCTCGTCGCCCGCAAGATCCGCATGGTCATCGAATCGTGGGATCGCACCCGCCTCGAAGAGCAGGAGCGCGTGATCGGGCGCAGCAAGGGCGAAGGCGCGCCGCTGAGCGGCGGCACCGAGTTCACCGAGCCCGACTTCCACACGACGGGGGCGACCGACGCCCCGCTCATCGACCGCGACGCGCACGTGCGTCTCGCCCACCCCGACCTCAACGACGGCATCCGCCTGCTGCGCCGCGGCTACAACTACGTCGACGGCAACGACAGCCTGGGGCGGCTGGATGCGGGGCTCTTCTTCCTCTCGTACCAGTCGAGCCCGGAGCGCTTCGTCACCGTGCAGCGCAGCCTCGCGAACGACGCCCTGAACGAGTACCTCAAGCACGTCGGGTCGGCGGTGTTCGCGATCCCCCGCGGCATCGCGACGGGGTCGTGGATCGGGCGCGAACTCTTCCGCTAGGCGGGCAGCCCGTCCGCGGTGCGACCGCCGTCCCGCTCGGCGTCCGAGGGGTCCGAGTGGCGCGGCCTCAGCCCGCGGGCGTCGCGGACGGCGACGGCGAGGCGGTCTCCGCGGTCTGCGTCACCGCGTAGTCGGCGATCCAGCCGAGCTTCTTGTCCTGCGTGACGAGCAGGATGACCGAGTAGGGCGCCTTCGCGAAGGTGCCCGAGCGGCCGTCGGCATCGGCCCCGGGCGTCGACGAGGCGGTGAAGCCCGCTGCGACCAGCTGGGCCGAGATCGTGTCGAAGGCGGCGCCGTCGGCGACCTTCTTCGTGACCGACCAGGACTTGTTCGAGCCCTCGACGATGCCGGCGCCGTAGACGACGTCGCCCTCGACGAGCGGCACATCCTTCGCGGGGAACGACTTCGGCAGACTCTCGCCGCCGATGTCGACCTTGTCACCCGATGCGCCCTCGACCGCGTTCTGCACGATCGCGCATCCGCTCAGCGCCACCGGAACGCCCAGGGCGATCGTGGAGGCCAGCGCGACCACGGCCAGACGACGAGAGAGTCGGCGCATCGATCGAGCTCCAGGAGGGATGGGGCGGGGGAACCCGCACGAGTCTAGTGAACGACAGTTGACCACGAGATGAGGGCGAGCACTGATCGGCCGGAGCCGATGCGCTCGCCCTCACCCCTGTGGAGCGGATGGATCGGATCAGCCGGCGACGGACGCGTCCTGGCGCTTCGCGCGCGAGGTGGCGCGGGCGCGCTCGCTCGGGTCGAGGATGACCTTGCGGATGCGCACGACCTCGGGGGTGACCTCGACGCACTCGTCCTCGCGGGCGAACTCCAGGCACTCCTCGAGGGTGAGGATGCGCGACGGCGTCAGCTTCTCGAAGTTGTCGGCGGTCGCGGAGCGCATGTTCGTGAGCTGCTTCTCCTTGGTGACGTTCACGTCCATGTCCTCGGCGCGCGAGTTCTCGCCGACGACCATGCCCGCGTAGACCTCCTGCGTCGGCTCGACGAAGAACGACATGCGCTCCTGCAGCGCGATCATCGCGAACGGCGTGGCGGAGCCGGCGCGGTCGGCGACGATCGAGCCGTTGACGCGGGTCGTGATCTGACCGGCCCAGGGCTCGTATCCGTGCGCGATCGCGTTGGCGATGCCGGTGCCGCGGGTGATCGTGAGGAACTCGGTGCGGAAGCCGATGAGGCCGCGCGACGGCACGACGAACTCCATGCGCACCCAGCCGGTGCCGTGGTTCGACATGTTGTCCATGCGTCCCTTGCGGGCGGCGAGCAGCTGGGTGATCGCGCCCAGGTGCTCCTCGGGGGTGTCGATCGTCAGGTGCTCGAAGGGCTCGTGCAGCTTGCCGTCGATCTGGCGGGTGACCACCTGCGGCTTGCCGACGGTGAGCTCGAAGCCCTCGCGGCGCATGTTCTCGACGAGGATCGCGAGCGCGAGCTCGCCGCGGCCCTGCACCTCCCAGGCGTCGGGCTTGCCGATGTCGAGCACGCGCAGCGACACGTTTCCGATCAGCTCGCGGTCGAGGCGGTCCTTGACCATGCGCGCCGTGAGCTTGTGGCCCTTGACCTTGCCGACGACCGGCGAGGTGTTGGTTCCGATCGTCATCGAGATCGCCGGCTCGTCGACCGTGATGGCCGGCAGCGGACGGATGTCCTCGGGATCGGCGATGGTCTCGCCGATGGTGATGTTCTCGATGCCCGCGACGGCGACGATGTCACCGGCCGAGGCGCTCTCGGCGGGGAGGCGCTCGAGCGCCTTCGTGATGAGCAGCTCGGTGATGCGCACGTTCGAGTGCGAGCCGTCGTGACGCACCCAGGCGACCGTCTGGCCCTTGCGGATCGTGCCGGCGAACACGCGCAGCAGAGCGATGCGGCCGAGGAACGGCGAGGCGTCGAGGTTGGTGACCCAGGCCTGCAGCGGGGCCTCGTCGTCGTAGGCGGGGGCCGGCACGTGCTTGAGGATCGCGTCGAACAGCGGCTCGAGGTCGGCGTTGTCGGGCAGCTCGCCGTCGCCGGGCTTGTTCCAGCTGGCGGCGCCGTTGCGGCCCGACGCGTAGACGACCGGCACGTCGAGCAGGGCGTCCACGTCGAGGTCGGGCACGTCGTCGGCGAGGTCGCTCGCGAGGCCGAGCAGCAGGTCGTGGCTCTCCTCGACGACGGCGTCGATGCGCGCATCCGGGCGGTCGGTCTTGTTGACGAGCAGGATGACGGGCAGCTTCGCCTCGAGCGCCTTGCGCAGCACGAAGCGCGTCTGCGGGAGCGGGCCCTCGCTCGCGTCGACGAGCAGCACGACGCCGTCGACCATGCTCAGGCCGCGCTCGACCTCGCCGCCGAAGTCGGCGTGGCCGGGGGTGTCGATCACGTTGATCGTGACGGGGCCGTCGACCGCGTGCTTGCCCGAGTACGACACCGCCGTGTTCTTGGCGAGGATCGTGATGCCCTTCTCGCGCTCGAGGTCGTTCGAGTCCATCGCGCGCTCCTCGACGTGAGCGTGCTCGCCGAACGAGCCGGTCTGACGGAGCATGGCGTCGACGAGCGTCGTCTTACCGTGGTCGACGTGGGCGACGATCGCGACGTTGCGCAGATCAGTACGGCGGGCATCAGCCATGACGGGATTCCTCGGATGAAGTGGAGAGAGGCGGCGGGTCGGCATCGGACCTCGCCGGCGGGCGAGATGCCCGGGACCTCATCCCAGTCTACCCGCTGGAAGAGGATGACGCCGTCGGCCGCCAGGTCCATGCCGTCGCGAGCACTCCGCCTGCCATCGGCGAGGCCCGCACGTCGCCCAGCCCGTCGCCGACGAGGGTGAGCGTCGGGGCCGCGGCGAAGGGCGCACCCCAGGCGTCGGCGGCGATGCGGCCGTCGAGCTGGGCCAGCAGCCGGTCGCGGTCGCGCGCGTCGGCGGCGGTGTCGATCCGGCCGATCAGCCGGTCGGTCTCGGCGTCGGAGTATCCGGTGAAGTTCGACACCGAGGCGGTGCGGAAAGGCTGGGCGAGATCCTCGGGCGGCAGGTCGGCGGTGTCCCAGGCGAACAGCGCCGCGTCGTAGGCGCCGTCGGTGCCGAGCTGCGACATCCAGTCGGTCGACGAGCAGTCCTGCACATCGAACCCGGCTTTCGCGGCGGAATCCCGGATGAGCTCGAAGGCCGCGCGGCGCGGCGCGCGATCCGGATCGAAGAGGATGCACACGGCCGGAGCGTCGACGTCGGCCTGCGCGAGCAGGCGGCGCGCGGATGCGAGGTCGGGCTTCGTGCGCGCCGCGAGTCGCGTCGCCTTCTCCCCCGCGGCGAGTCCCGGCGAGCCGGGCCGGAACACGAACGACGACAGCGGGGTCGCCGCCGGATCGACGCGGCCCGCCATAGCCTCGACGATCGCGGCGCGCGGGATCGTCGCGAGGAACGCCCGCCGCACCCGCACGTCGGCGAACACGCCCGACTTCGAGCCGGTCTGCTTGAGCTCGAGGTGCTCGACGCGGGCGCGCACGCCGTACCGCGGATCGAGATCGCGGTCGCTGCGCAGCAGGGTCGCGACATCGGCGCTCGGCTCGGGCGCGGCCACATCCACCTCGCCGTCGCGGAACGCCTTCACGGCGCTGAGCGGATCGGTGAGCACGCGCAGCTTCAGCTCATCGACGCCGGGCTGGCGCGTCCCTCGGTAGTCGGCGCGGGCTCGCAGCGTCGCGGAGCCGTCGGCGCCGAGCGCGGCCAGCTCGTAGGGGCCGGAGCCGACGCGCAGACGCGCGTCCGGCAGCTCCGCGCCGGGGGCGATGGCCCAGGCGGAGTTCCAGGTGCGGGCGAGCGGAGCGAGGGTCGCGGCCTGGTCGCGGCGCACGGCATCGCTGACGAGCTTCTTCGCCGTGGCGCCGTCACGCTGGTGTCGAGCGTCGAGCGCGACCTCCGCCGCGATGTGCGCGGGCACGGAGGGCGCGATCAGTGCCGGCAGGTTGCCGACGCGACGGTCGAAGACGACGGTGATCGAACGGCCGTCGTCGCCGACCGTCGGCGACCCGACGCTGTGCTCCAGCCCGCTCGTGCGGGCGCCGTCGAAGTAGACGGCCGAGTCCGGCAGCGCCGTCAGCAGCCCGGTATCGGGATCGACGTAGTCGTCGACCGCGAGCCCCGGCGTGGTCAGACGACCCGAATCGGCGGCCCAGGCCAGCAGCAGATCGGCGGCGTCGACCGGCACGCCGTCCGACCAGGTCACGCCGGATGCCACGCGCCAGCGCACCGTGAACGGCTGCTGCGCCACGACGTCCACCGACCCGAAAGCAGGATCGGCGACCCACTCGCCGTCGTCGCCCCACCATCCGAAGCCCGACTGGGTGAGCTGCGCCACCGCGCCGTCGACGCTGTTCGCGCGTGCGGCCGAGGTGCGCGGGTTCAGCGCGTCGAGCGGCTGATCGACCGCGACGCGCACCACGCTGCCATCGACGAGCTTCGGCTGCGGTCCCGTGCACGCCGACAGCACGAGCGCCGCGCCGACCGCGACCGCGACGGCGAGACGGATGCGGCGGGTCACGACGAGGGGCTGGAGCTCGGAGTCGGGCGGTCGGCCGCGCGCCACGTCCAGGCGTTCCACAGCACCGAACGCGCCGAGGGGCCCGGCTTGATCCCGCCGACGCCCTGACCGTGCGAGATGACCGACGGCAGCCGGTACAGCGGGAGCAGGTGGTCATCGGCCCAGAGCGCATGATCGAGATCGGCCAGCGCCGCCGCCCGGGCAGGATCGGTCGTCGCCCGCTGCAGCGCGGTCAGGGCATCCTCGGCGTCCTGCGTCGGCTTGCGCAGCGGCGACGCGGCGAGCTCGTCGCTCTGCAGCACCTCGAGTGCGCCCGGTCGCGTCGCGCTCGCCGAGTCCCAGGAGAGCAGGGCGACATCCCACGACTGGGGCTCGGCTAGCCGGTTGCGCCAGTCGGCGGTGCCGCAGTCGGTCACCTCGAAGTCGAACTTCTCCGCGGCGGCCTTGATGATCTCGAACGTCGCCGTGCGGCGGGGGTTCGTCGAGTCGTAGAGCACGCACACCGAACGATCGGAGACGCGGGCGCCGTCGAGCACGTCCTGCAGGGTCTTCTTCGCGTCGGCCGAGTACGCGGCCGATCCGTTCGACGTCGCCGCCGTCGCGTAGTCGGCGTCGCCCGGAGCCGCGACCCACGACTGCAGCGGCGAGGCGTCGGTTCCGACGCCGTCGAAGAGCTGATCGACGATCTCCTGACGCGGGATCGAGAGCAGCAGCGCGCGGCGGAACGAGCCGTCGAGCATCGCCCCGTTGCGTGGCGACGTCGTGTTCGCCTCGACGAGGTCGATGCGCGAACTCGCCTCGACCGCGCTCGACGCGGAGGTCACGTCGGAGACGGCCGAGAAGTCGGCGCCGATGCGCAGCCGCGCCACGTCGAGGTCGCCCTTCGCGAGCGCGGCGATCGTGGCGGAGGAATCGGCGCGGTAGTCGAGGCGCAGCGCCGGCACGCGCGCCGCACGGTCCCCGCGGTACTCGGCGTTGCGCACCAGCTCGACGCCCGACTCCCCCGCGGCCTTGATGCGGTAGGGGCCCGAGGAGACCAGAAGCGACGTGTCCTTCGGGGTCGTCGTGAAGTCCCAGCCGCCGTTCCACGCCCGCGCGACCGCCGCGAGGTCGTCGCCCGAGCCGGCTCGGATCGCCGCCGCGACAGCCTTCTTGCCGGCCGTGGCCGACGATGACTTCAGGGCCAGCGCCCCGACGACGTGGGCGGGCAGGCTCGGCTCGAGCGCGAGCTGCCAGCCGGCCACGGGATGCGCGAACTCCACCAGGATCGAACGCCCGGCGTCGGAGATCTTCGGGGTCTTCTGCGCTGCGGTGAGCAGACCGCCCGGAGCGCCGAACCAGACGCTGTCGGCCGGCGCATCCGCTTTCAGCTTCCCGGTCGCCGGGTCGAGCTGCGCCGCGGCGTCGGCGGAGTCGAGACGCTGCGACTCCGCGGCCCAGGTCAGCAGCAGGTCGGTCGCGTCGATCGGCGTCCCGTCGCTCCACTGCACCTGGTCGGCGAGCGTGTAGCGCACGCGGAAGGGCGAGTTCGACACGATCTCGGCCTTGCCGAACGAGGTGTCGAGCACGAGCTGGCCGCTCGGGTCGTAGTAGCCGAAGCCCGACGAGGTGAGGTAGCCGACATCGGCGTTCGCCGCCGCGCGGCCGTGCGCCGTGCGGGCGTTGGCGGAGGTGAACGGCGCCGCGATGCTGACGCTCAGCGACGCGCCCTTCTGCACTTCGGGGGCCGGGGATGTGCACGCGGCGAGCACGAGCGCGGCGGCCACGGCGGCGACGGCGAGAGCGGGGCGGGGGAACCTCATCCCGGTCAGCCTACAAGGGGTCGACCGGGCGTCCTGCTGGGAGACGGCACGCCGCCGCAGCGCGTCATCCGCGGCCCCGCGACGACGATGGCGGCACCCTCTCGACGAGGATGCCGCCATCGCGGATTCAGCCGATCAGTCGGTTCAGCTGGTGTAGCCGACCCGGTTCCACGGCACGTTCTGCACCTCGAACTGCGAGGGACCGTAGTTCACGAGGCCCTTGGTCACTCCGTAGGCGTAGGGCTCCGGGAACAGCGGGACCGTCGTGACGAGCTTCACGAGCTTCTTGTCGATCGCCTGCGCATCGGTGATGCGCTTGTCGGCGTCGAGCTCGCTGTTCGCCTTGTCGAAGGCGGCGCCGAGGCTCTTGTCGGTGACGCCCGGGAAGTTCTGCCCGGCGTTGGCCGGGTAGTAGATCGACTTCACGCTCGACACCGGGAAGGGCGTGCCCTGCCAGGCGAAGTAGGTCGCGTCGAAGTCGCGTCCGTCGGTGGTGATGTACTTCGTGAAGAAGTCGTCAGAGGGCACGACGTCGATGTTCACCTTGAAGCCGGCGGCCTTCGCCTGCTGCTGCACGAGCTGCGCGATGTTGGCCGAGTTCTGGTTCTCCGAAGGGATGACGAAGCGCACGGTGAGCGTCTTGCCGTCCTTCTTCATGTAGGTGCCGTCGAGCTTCCAGCCCTCGCCCTCGAGCAGCTTCTTGGCCGCGTCGACGTCGTAGCCGATGACGCTCGACGCGTCGTCCTCGTAGCCCTTCTGACCGGGCAGGTAGACGAGGTTGCCGAGCACCGTCACGGGGCTGCCGACCGGCTTCAGGATGGCCTGGGCCAGCACGTCGCGCTTGAGCGACTTCGCGAAGGCCTGACGCACCTTGACGTCCTTGAACACCGAGGAGGTGCCGTTGAGCGTCACGTGGCGGAAGGTGGTTCCGAGCGAACGCTGGATCTCAGCGTCCGACCGGCTCTCGGCGGTCTTCAGGTTGTCGGCCGAGCCGTACAGGTTGAAGGCGTCGATCTCCTTGTTGGCGAAGGCCTGCGCGAGACCGTTGCGCGACACCGACTTGAAGATCAGGCTGTCGAGCTTGGCCGGCTGACCCCACCAGGCGGGGTTCTTGGCGAAGGTGACGACCTGCGCGTTCGCGTCGATCGACTTCACGATGAACGGTCCGCCCGAGACGAAGGTGGTGCCGTCGGCGGCGACGGGGCCGTTCTTCCAGAGGTTGTTGAAGTGGTCGGGCGTGTCGACGGCCCACTTCGGGTAGATGCCACCGAGCACCGACGCCCAGTCGGCGTTGGTCTTGGCGAAGGTGATCTTGACGTCCTGCGGGCTCGAGCCGGCCTCGACCGACTTCACGTCCTCCCACACGTTGCTCGACGTCGGTGCGAAGTCCGAGTCGGGGCTCTTCAGGGCGTTCCAGTTCGCGGCGACGTCGTCTGCCGAGATAGCGGTGCCGTCCGACCACTTCGCGGCCGGGTTGATCTTGATCTCGACGACCTGCGGGGAGTCGCTCGTGAGCTCGACCGATTCGGCGTAGTCCTTGTTGACCTCCCAGGTGCCGTCTTCCTTGATCGTGATGAAGCCGGGGAGGTAGACCGTGGAGAGCAGGGCGTCGTCGACGGTGCCCGAGTCGAGGTTGTAGAGCTGCCAGTTCGCCGGGATGGCGTCGACCGGCAGCGTCACCGTGCCGCCGTCCTTGACCTGGTCGTAATCCGCCTTCTGCCAGCCGGTGCTGGGCAGCTTGACGTCGTCGCTGGGCGACGTGCTCGAGGAGGTGCCGCCGCCGGCCGTGCAGCCGGTGAGCGCCACGGCGGCGATCGCGAGCGACGCGATCACCAGCCCCGGCTTGCGCATGGAGACCATGGAAGATCCTTTCGTGAGGGATGCCCCGACCCGGCACTCGGGCGCACGCGATCGGCGCGGCTCCGACGGGTCGTTCCGAACACTATGCACCCCGAGCGGGGGTGGACCCATTCCCGATGACGTTTTGTTATCTTGCTGAACCATCGGGGAAACGGCCTGGAAACACGGGCCGCTGAGACTCGACGATGTCGCGGCCGACCACGCTGTGCCTTCGTTCCCCGAGCAGACGGTAGGTTTTTCCGTGTCGCGACGAAGCGACCGACGTACCGTGCAGGAAGGCGTGACGTGGCGGGATTCCTCCTCAAGAGGCTGCTGAACTATCTGGCGCTCACCTCCGTGGCGACCGTGCTCGGATACCTGCTCGTCAGCAGCACCCTCGACCCCATCGCCCGGTTCCTGGGGCGCAACCCCCCGATCCCTCAGGCGTCGATCGACACGACCCTCAGTCGGCTGGGGGTGAACCCGGACACTCCGCTGCTCGCTCGCCTCGGCAACTGGATCGTGAATCTGGTGACGACGGGATCGCTCGGCACCAGCACGCGGGGCACGGAGGTCACCGCCGACATCTTCGCTCGCTCCGGCACGAGCCTGAGGCTCCTCATCATCGGTACGATCCTCGGCGCGATCATCGGCATCGCGATCGGGGTGTGGGGCGCCGTGCGCCAGTACAAGGCGCCCGACCAGATCACGACATACGCCTCCTTCGTCGTCCTCGCGACACCGGTGTTCGTTCTCGCGGTGCTGCTCATGATCACGGCGACCGCGATCAACCGCACGACCGACTCCCAGATCTTCAACTTCACCGGCGAGTACACACCAGGGCTGTCGGGCGGATTCTTCACCCTGCTGGGCGACCGGATCGTGCACCTGCTCCTTCCGACGATCAGCCTGACGGTCTTCGCCGTGGCGTCGTACTCGCGCTACCAGCGCTCGGCGATGCTCGACGTGATGAGCGCCGACTACATCCGCACCGCGCGCTCGAAGGGCCGCACGCGCGGCTCGGCGATGATCCGCCACGGCGTGCGCGTCGCGCTGATCCCGATGTCGACCTTCTTCGCCTACTCCTTCGGCCTCGTGCTGACGGGCGCCAGCGTGACGGAGCTGGCCTTCAGCTGGCACGGCATGGGCGAGTACCTGATCACCAGCATCCGCAACAACGACATCAACGCGGCAGCCGGCACGATCCTGTTCACCTCGATCCTCGTGCTCATCTCGGGCACGCTCGCCGACTTCCTCTATGCCGCCCTCGATCCGAGAGTGAGGGTCTGATGTCCTCGATCGATCCGACGACGACGACCATCGAGACCGAAGCGGACTCCGCATCCGCTCCGCCCGATGTGCGTCACGGCGTGCTGCGCCGGACCTTCCGCGCCAAGCGGGCATGGATCGGGGCGATCGCGCTCGCGCTGATCACCCTGTGGGCCTTCGTCGGCCCGCTGCTCGCGCCGTACAACGCCACGGACTCCGACGTTCTCGCGTTCGGGGCGGCCCCTGGCGGCGGGCACTGGTTCGGCACCAACGACATCGGTCAGGACGTGTACGCGCAGACCCTGGTCGGACTGCAGAAGTCGATCATCATCGGCCTGATCGCGGGACCCCTCGCGACGCTGATCGCCGGATTCGTCGGCGCGATCGCCGGGTACTTCGGCGGAGTCGCCGACCGCGTGATCGTCTGGGTCATCGATCTGCTGCTGGTGATCCCGTCGTTCTTCATCCTCGTGCTCGTCAGCCCGATCTTCAAACAGCTCAGCTGGGTTGCGCTCGTCGTCCTGATCTCGGTGTTCAGCTGGATGATCATGGCGCGCGTCGTGCGGGGCCAGACCATGTCGCTGCGCGAGCGCGACTTCGTCAAGGCCGCCCGCTACATGGGCGTGAAGCCGCTCACGATCATCCGCCGCCACATCATCCCGAACGTGGCCTCGCTGCTCATCATCGACGCCACCTTGGGCGTCGGCGCGGCGATCATCTTCGAATCGACGCTGAGCTACTTCGGTTTCGGCATCCAGGTGCCCGACGTCTCGCTCGGCTCGCTTCTGGCGAGCTACAGCAACGCCGCCGTCACCCGCCCGTGGCTGTTCGCTCTCCCTGCCGCCACTCTGATCGCGACCGTGCTCGCGACCAGCCTGCTCGGCGACGCCTTCCGCGACGCCATCGACCCGACCTCGGGAGCCAACCGTGACTGAGCCCCTTCTCCGCGTCGACGACCTGCACGTCACCTTCGGCGGTCAGAGCCAGCAGGTGCACGCCGTGCGCGGCGTGAGCTACGAGGTGAACCGCGGCGAGTTCCTCGGCATCGTCGGCGAATCCGGATCCGGCAAGTCGGTGTCGTCGACGGCCGTCATGGGTCTGCTGCCCTCGAGCGCGAAGGTGACCGGCAGCATCCGCTACGACGGACGCGAGCTGCTCGACCTCGACGACAAGCAGCTCTCGCGCATCCGCGGCAGCGAGATCGCGATGATCTTCCAGGACCCGCTGTCGGCGCTGACGCCCGTGTACACGATCGGGCAGCAGATCATCGAGGGTCTCAAGCTGCACGACCGCTCGATCTCGAACCAGGCCGCTCGCGCCCGCGCGGTCGAGCTGCTCGGCGTCGTCGGCATCCCGAACCCGCAGCGGCGCGTCGACAGCTTCCCGCACGAGTTCTCGGGCGGCATGCGTCAGCGCGCGATGATCGCGATCGCCATCGCGAACGACCCGAAGCTGATCATCGCCGACGAGCCGACGACGGCGCTCGACGTGACCATCCAGGCGCAGATCCTCGAGGTGCTGCAGAAGGCCAAGGAGATCACCGGCGCCGCCGTCGTGCTGATCACGCATGACCTCGGCGTCGTCGCCGGCAACGCCGACCGTGTCGCGGTCATGTACGCCGGCCGGATCGTCGAGCAGGCGCCCGTCGACCAGCTGTTCGCGGCGCCGGCCATGCCCTACACGATCGGCCTGCTGCGCTCGATGCCGAACATGGCGGCGCCGCGCGAAGAGCGGCTCGTGCCGCTCGAGGGCCGACCTCCGCTGCTCACCCAGCTGCCGAAGGGATGCCCCTTCGCGGATCGCTGCCCCGCCGCCTTCGCCGCCTGCCGCGGCGAGGAGCCCGCGCTGCTGCCCGTGGCGGGCGACGACGGTCACGTCGCGGCGTGCATCCGCGCCGAGGAGATCGCGGCCGGTCGTCTGCGCCGACCCGACATCTTCCCGCGGCCGGAGGAGGTCGAGGCCGTGCCGGTGGCGCGCGTCGACTCCGCCCCCGTCGTCGAGCTGCGCGATGTCAAGCGCACCTTCCCGGTGATGAAGGGCACGGTCTTCCGTCGTCGCATCGGCACGGTCAAGGCCGTCGACGGCGTGAGCTTCTCGATCGGCCGCGGCACGACCCTCGGGCTCGTCGGCGAGTCGGGCTCGGGCAAGACGACGACGATCCTCGAGCTCATGGAGCTCGCGAAGGCGCAGCACGGCTCGATCTCGATCAACGGGGTCGACACCGCGACGCTCAGCCAGGCCGACCGGCGCAAGCTGCGCAGCGAGATCCAGATCGTCTTCCAGGACCCGATGGCGTCGCTCGACCCGCGCATGTCGATCCAGGACATCATCGCCGAGCCGCTGACCGTGACCGGGGCGCCGAAAGACGAGCAGGTGCGCAAGGTCGCCCGCATGCTCGAGCTCGTCGGCCTCGAGCCGAGCTTCGCGAACCGCTACCCGCACCAGTTCTCGGGCGGTCAGCGCCAGCGGATCGGCATCGCCCGCGCGCTCATCGTCGAGCCGAAGATCCTCGTGCTCGACGAGCCGGTATCGGCGCTGGACGTGTCGGTGCAGGCGGGAGTGCTCAACCTGCTCGAAGACCTCAAGGCGCGGTTGGGGCTGTCGTATCTCTTCGTGGCCCACGACCTCGCGGTCGTGCGCCACATCGCCGACGACGTCGCCGTCATGTACCTCGGCCGCATCGTCGAGTACGGACCCGCCGACCTGATCTTCAGCGACCCGCGGCATCCGTACACGCAGGCCCTGTTCTCGGCCGTGCCCGTGCCCGACCCGCAGGTCGAGCGCACGCGCAGCCGGGTGCTGCTGCAGGGCGACCTGCCGTCGCCGCTCGACGAGATCACGGGATGCCCGTTCCGCAGCCGCTGCCCGCTCTACAAGCTGCTGCCCGAAGATCGTCAGCGGCGCTGCGCCGAAGAGGATCCGGCAGCCCGCACGGTGCACGACCGCGAGGTGCGCTGCCACTGGGCCGAGGAGGAGCGCTTCGACGTCGCCGTCTGATCCCGGGGCGCACCGCTCGCGCAGTCACGGCATGCCAGGGTGGATGCCATGACCGACTCCGCCGCCGTCCGCCGCTCGCGAGAGCGGCTGGTGCTGCGCTCCCCCAGCTCGATCTGGCTCGTCGCCGTCGTCGTCGCCGTCGGAATCTTCCTGCTCGGCGACGCGATCGTGCGCGGGCAGTGGATCGTCGCACTGCGCGCCCTGCCGTGGATCGCGCTCGTCGCGTGGCTGTTCTTCGCGGTGCTCGTGCGGCCGAGCGTCGTCGTCACGCGCGAGCGGCTCGAGATCGTCAACGTGTGGCGTCGCTTCGAGCTGCCGTGGGCGGCGATCGATCACCTCGAGAGCCGCTACCAGCTGCGGGCGCACCTCGTCGACGGCCGTCTCGTGCGCTCGTGGGGCGCTCCGGCGGCCGGACTCGACCGAGCACCCCGGGCGGTCGCCGACGATCAGCGCCTGCGCGCATCCGGCAGCCGGGCGGGCCGCGCGGCGCTGCCCCCGACCCATCTGGTCATCGATCGCTGGCTCGCCGCCGCCGCCGAACGGGATGAGCGCGCCGGGGTGGTCGCGGGCGCTCCGCCCGGCCCGAGCGCCGGCGGCGCCGGCGCGGTCGAGGGCGTCATCGTGCGCATCGACTGGTGGGTTCCGGCGGTCACCGCCGCGCTGCTGCTCTCACTGATCCCGGCGACCCTGGCCTGAGCCGGCGCTGACGCCCGCGTCGGCGTGCACATCCGCGCCCGCACCGTACCCGCACGACGAAGGCCCCGCATCCTCACCGGATGCGGGGCCTTCGCACGATCGGACGTGCCGAGCCGATCAGACGCCGAGCTTGATGCCGGCGCCCGGGATCGCCTCGAGCAGGTCGCGCGTGTACTGCTGCTGCGGCGACTGGAAGACCTCGTCGGTGGACGCCTGCTCGACGATGCGCCCCTTCTGCATGACCGCGACGTTGTCGGCGATCACGCGCACGACGGCGAGGTCGTGCGTGATGAAGAGGTACGTCAGTCCGAGCTCGCTCTGCAGCTCGGCGAGCAGCTGCAGGATCTGCGCCTGCACGAGCACGTCGAGGGCCGAGACGGCCTCGTCGAGCACGATGATCTCCGGTTTGAGCGCCAGGGCACGCGCCACGGCGACGCGCTGCCGCTGGCCGCCCGAGAGCTCGTTCGGGTAGCGGTCGGCCAGCGCCGTGGGCAGCGCGACCTGCTCGAGCAGCTCGGTCACCCGCGCGCGCCGCGAGTCGCGGTCGCCCACCTTGTGGATCTTGAGCGGCTCGGCGATCGTGTTGCCGATGTTGACGAGCGGGTCGAGGGTTCCGTACGGATCCTGGAACACGGGCTGCATCGTGCGGCGCAGGCCGAAGAGCTCACGGCCGCTCAGCGTCGTGATGTCGCGGCCCTTGACCGAGATCGACCCGGAGGTCGCCTTCTCGAGGCCGAGCAGCAGCTTCGCGACGGTCGACTTGCCCGATCCCGACTCCCCCACGAGGGCCGTGGTAGTGCCCTTGGGGATCTCGAGGCTGACCTTGTCGACGGCGGTGAAGTCGACGCTGCGGAAGCCGCCGGTGCGGATCTTGAAGACCTTCGTCAGGTCCCTGATCTCGATGACCGACTCACGCGGGGTGCTCGCGAGGTGCTCCGCGCGCTCCTCGGCCGCCGAGATCAGGTCGACGCTGTCGCCGAGGGACTGATCGGCGTGCGAGAGCTCGCCCAGCTTCTTGTCGCTGGCCTGGATGCGACGCGAGGCGAGACTCGGCGCCGCCGCGATGAGCCGCTGTGTGTAGGGGTGCAGCGGGTTCTGCAGCACCTCGATCGACGGGCCGGCCTCGACGATGTCGCCCTTGTACATGACGATGAGCTTCTCGGCGCGCTCGGCCGCGAGGCCCAGATCGTGAGTGATGAAGAGCACCGCGGTGCCGGCATCGCCCGTGAGGGTGTCCAGGTGGTCGAGGATGCGGCGCTGCACGGTCACGTCAAGCGCCGAGGTGGGCTCGTCGGCGATGAGCAGCTTCGGGTCGCCCGACAGGCCGATGCCGATCAGCACGCGCTGGCGCATCCCGCCCGAGAACTGGTGCGGGAACTGCCGCATGCGCTTGTCGGCGTCGTCGAGACCCGCCTGCTTGAGCACCTCGACGGCCTTCTTCTTGACCTCGCGCGCGCTCGTGGCGACGCCGTTGGCGCGGATCGTCTCCTCGACCTGGAAGCCGACCGACCACACCGGGTTGAGGTTCGACATCGGGTCCTGCGGGACGAAGCCGATCTCCTTGCCGCGCACGTCCTCGAGGTCGGTGCGCGAGGCCTGTGCGAGATCCCTGCCCTCGAACAGCACCTGACCGGCGCTGATCTTGCCGGTGCCCGGCAGCAGATTGATGATCGCGGCCGCGGTCGTCGACTTGCCCGATCCGGACTCGCCGACGATCGCGACGGTCTCGCCGTGCTCGATCGTGAAGTTGACGCCGTTGAGCGCCCGCACCTCACCGCGCTGCGTGCGGAAGGTGACCTCGAGGTCCTTGACCTCGAGCAGAGGGGTTCGCTGGTCGATCATCGCTGTGCACGCGCCTTCGGGTCGAGGGACTCGCGCAGCATCTCTCCGAAGATCACGAAGCTGAGCACGGTGATGGTCAGCGCGATCGACGGGTAGATGAGCGTCGCCGGGTTGGAGCGCAGATCGGTCTGCGCGTCGGAGATGTCGTTGCCCCACGACATGACGCCCGCGGGCAGGCCGACGCCGAGGAACGACAGCGTCGCCTCGGCGGTGATCGCCGCCGCGAGAGACAGGGTGGTGACGACGATGACCGGCGCGATCGCGTTCGGCAGCACGTGCTTGAACATCAGTGCGATGCGGCTCTGGCCGAGGGCGGTGCCGGCCATGACGAAGTCGGAGTTCTTCACGCGCAGCACCTCCGACCTCATGACGCGGGCGGTGGACGGCCACGTGAATGCGCCGATCGCCAAGGCGATCACGAAGACGTTCACGTAGGCGGCGAAGACCGACATGATCACGACGGCGGCGAGGATGTAGGGGATCGAGAAGAAGATGTCGCCGAGGCGCATGAGCACGCTGTCGACCCACCCGCCGAAGAAGCCGGCGATCGATCCGAGCAGCGCGCCGGTGATCCCCGACATCGCGATCACGAGGAAGCCGACCGACAGCGACGCTCCCGCGCCGTGCACGATGCGGGAGAAGACGTCGCATCCCTGCTTCGTGTAGCCGAGGATGTGCTCGGCCGTCGGAGCTCCGTTGCTGTTGCCCAGCACGCACTGGGAGTTGGGCGGCACCTGGGTGAAGAGACCGGGCGCGATGGCGACGACGATGAACAGCAGGATGAACGCGACCGACACCCAGAACAGCGGGCGATGACGCAGGTCGCGCCAGGCGTCCGTCCACAGGTTGCTGCGCTTGTCATCGAGCTTGACCTGATCGATCGCCGCGACCGGGGTCTCGCTGACGGGCGCGACGAAATGCTCCGCGCTGCGGCGCGGCACGGTGTTACTTGACATAGCGGATCCTCGGGTCGAGAACGGCGTAGACCAGGTCGATGACGATGTTCACCACGAGGTAGAACAGCACCATCACGGTGACGAACGACACGACGGTGGGTCGTTCTCCGCGGATGATCGCCTGATACAGGGTCTGACCGACGCCGGGCACGTTGAAGATGCCCTCGGTCACGGTCGCGCCGACCAGCAGGATGCCGAAGTCGGCTCCGAGCTGGGTGGTGACGGGGATGAGCGAGTTGCGCAGCACGTGCACGCGGATGACGCGGCCGCGCGAGAGCCCCTTCGAGAAGGCGGTGCGCACGAAGTCGTTGCCGAGCGTCTCGATCACCGATCCGCGCGTGAGGCGGATGTTGACGGCGACGAGGCTCGCGGCGAGGACGATCGCTGGAAGCAGCAGCCGCGGGATCGACGCGTCGGCGCCGACCGTGGTCGGGAAGAGCCCGAGCTTGAATCCGAGGCCGAACTGGCCGATGAAGGCGATCACGAAGATCGGCACCGAGAGGAAGAGAAGGCTGACCACGAGCGAGCTGAGGTCGAAGAGCTTGCCCTTGCGCAGGCCGGCGACGAGGCCGATGGCGACGCCGACGATCATCTCGATGATGACGGCCATGAGCGCGAGTCGCGCGGTCACCGGGATCGTGTCGGCGAGCACGGCGTTGACGGACTGCCCCGAGAAGGAGGTGCCGAAGTTTCCGGTGACGACATCGCGCAGGTAGTAGAGGTATTGCACGATGAACGGCTCGTTGAGGTGGTACTGCTCCCGCAGCGCCTTGAGCAATTCGGCGTTCGGCTGCTTGTCGCCGAACAGCGCGGCGACCGGGTCGCCGGGCATCGCGAAGACGAGGAAGTAGATGAGGAACGTGGTGCCGATGAGTACAGGGATCGCCTGCAGGATTCGGCGGATGACGTAGAAGACCATGGGATCAACCGGCCAGACGTCGGGTCATGAGGAAGGTTTCTTTCGTGGTGGTGTCACGGGTGTGGGGCGGCAGCTGACGCTGCCGCCCCACAGGTGAAGCAAGAGTGCTTACTTCTTGGTGATCTGGTAGTAGATCGGCACGCTGTTCCAGCCCACCTTGACGTTCTCCACCTTGGTGCTGAATCCACCGACGGTGTTCTGGTACCAGAGCGGGATCGCCGGAAGGTCCTTGAAGAGGACTTCCTCGGCCTGCGTGAACTTCGCGTTGGCCTTGTCGATGTCGGGCTCGCTCGAGCCCTCCTTCAGCAGGTTGTCGAAGTCGGCGTTGGAGTAGTCACCGTCGTTCGAGCTCGCGTTGGTGGCGTACAACGGTCCCAGGAAGTTGAAGAGACCCGGGTAGTCGGCCTGCCATCCGCTGCGGAACGCGGTGGTGATGTCGCGCTTGCCGGCGTCGTTCTTCGAGATGAGCTGACGCGCCTGCTGGAAGGTCGGGTACGCCTTGCCGGAGCAGTCCATGCCCTTGAGGTTGTTGTTCAGACCGTTGCAGACAGCGTCGACCCAGCCCTTGTGGCCGCCGTCGGTGTTGTACGCGATCGAGAACGAGCCCGACCACGGCGAGATGGCGTCGGCCTCAGCCCACAGCTTCTTGGCCTCGTCGGGGTCGTACTTCAGCACGTCCGAACCGGGGATGTCCTTGTTGAAGCCCGAGATCGTCGGCGACGTGAAGTCGACCGCCGGGGTGCGGGTTCCGTCGAAGATCTTCTCCGTGATGGTGTCGCGGTCGATCGCGTGCGAGATCGCGGCGCGACGCAGCTTGCCCTCGTCGCCCTGGAAGTGCGCGAACGCGGTCTGGTCGGTGTAGTTCGCCGTGTTCGACGGGATCGTGAACGACTGGAAGACGGCGCCGGGGGTGTTGATGGCGCGGTCGCCGAGGTCGCTCTTGAAGTTCGCGAAGGCCGAGTCGGGCAGCGCGTCGAGCACGTCGAGGTTGTCGCTCAGCAGGTCCTGGTAGGCCGCGCCGAGGTCGGAGTAGAAGACGATCGACAGGCCCTTGTTGTCGGCCTTGCGACCACCCGTGTACGACGAGTTGGTCGTCAGGTCGATCTTCTTGTTGTGCTGCCAGGCGGTCTTGCTCGCCAGCTTGTACGGGCCGTTGCCGACCGGGTTCTCACCGAAGGCCTTGGTGACCTGGCCGTTGCTGTCGAAGGCCTCCTTCGGCAGCGGGTAGAACGCCGAGTAGCCGAGGCGCAGCGGGAAGTCCGCGAGCTTCGAGTTCAGCGCGATCGTGAAGGTCTGGTCGTCGACCTTCTTCAGACCGGTGAGGTCGCTGTCCGCGTCGTAGCTGAAGCCCTGGATGTCTTCGAAGAAGTAGGAGTTGAGGCGCTTGTTCGAGAGGAGCGCGCCGTCCTTCCAGGCGTTGATGAAGGAGTCGGAGGTGACGGCCTCGCCGTTGGAGAACTTCTCACCCGACTTGATCTTCACCGTGTAGTTCTGCTGGTCGGTCGAGGTGATCGACTCTGCGAGGTCGTTGACCGGGGTGCCGTCCGCCTCGTAGTAGACGAGTCCCGCGAAGATGGCGTCGAGGATCTTTCCTCCGCCGACCTCGTTGGTGTTCGTCGGGATCAGCGGGTTCTGGGGCTCCGAGCCGTTGGTCGAGATGACACCCGAGTCGGCGCCGTTGGAGCCGCCCCCCGTGGCGCATCCGGCCAGGGCGACGGTGGTCGCCAGGGCGATGCCGCCGACGATCGCCCCCATCCGAGAGATTCGCAATGTTCCTCCTGTGCAGAAAGCTTCACGACGATGCGCATGCAGAAACACACCGCCGTGTCCTGGGGAAACGATAGGTCGCGGGTGTACCCCGGCCAAATCCCCGAGGGAAACGTTACCTCTCGGAAATGATCGGCGCGATATGTTGCGCTATCTGCACATCTGCGCCGATATGTACCCCGATTCGGTGGATTCGTGCGCCCCGCCCAGGCTAGCCCGGGTGCTGGGACCGGGGACGGCGGGGGCAGAGGTGTCCTCCGAACGCCCCACCGGATGTGCGGATGCGCCGTCGGGCCTCGGGCCCTCGCGCTGTCAGCGTCGTCGGCGTCGGCGTCGGCGTCGGCGTCGGCGTCGTCAGCGTCGCAATGGTCTGCACGGGCCGCGAGGTCGTCGCGCGCCTACGATCGTGGCGTGAGCCGCGCCCGCATCCACGCCGAGGTCCTGATCGTGCTCGGGCTGTCGCTCGGACTCTCCGCCCTCTACGCGATCGTGCAGCTGATCGACGCGAGCACGCGCGGCCCGCTCAGCGGACAGACCACGACCCTCAACCCCTCGCGCAGCGATCGCGAGATCTTCGACCTGCTCTACCAGCTGCTGTCGCTGCTGGGCGACCTCGTGCCCGTCGCGCTCGTCTGCTATCTGCTCTGGAGCGCGACACGGCCGCGGCTCGACCGGCTCGGAATCGACTTCACCCGGCCGGGGCGGGATGCGCTGCAGGGGCTCGGACTGGCGATCGTGATCGGCGCGGGCGGGATCGGGATCTATCTCGGGGCTCGGGCGCTCGGACTCGCGGTCGGCGTGCAGGCCAATGGACTCACCGAGCACTGGTGGACGATCCCGGTGCTTCTCCTCTCGGCCTTCCGCGCCGGCGCGAGCGAGGAGGTCATCGTGATCGGCTACCTCTTCGCGCGGCTGCGCGAGGCCGGCTGGAAGGACTGGACGATCATCGTCGGCGCCGCCGTGCTGCGGGGCAGCTACCACCTGTACCAGGGCTGGGGCGGCTTCGTGGGCAACCTGATCATGGGGCTGATCTTCGGCTGGCTGTACTCGCGCACCCGGCGGGTGCTGCCGCTCGTCATCGCGCACACGATCATCGACGCTGTCGTCTTCGTCGGGTACCCGTGGGCCGCATCCACGTTCCCGGCGCTCTTCGGCGTCGGCCGCTGAGCCTCTTGCCCGGCCAGATACGCCAAATGCCCGCTTCCGCGGCATGCCGGGCTCGACACGCCGCGGAAGCGGGCAACTCAGGATCAGATCAGGCGAAGGCTTCGATCGGCCGCGCTCCGCAGGAGCGATGACCAGCACAGCCAGGCGCAGCCGGCCCGCCGATCGGAGCCTGAGCCGCTAGGCGAAGGCTTCGATCGGCGGGCAGGCGCAGACGAGGTTGCGGTCTCCGTACGCCTGGTCGATGCGGCGCACGGGCGGCCAGTACTTGCCGGCGACGACCGCGCGCACCGGGTAGACAGCGCGCTCGCGGTCGTAGGGGTGCGTCCATTCGCCGACGATGACGCTCTCGGCCGTGTGCGGTGCGTTCACGAGCGGGTTGTCGTCGTGGGCCCACTCCCCCGCGCCGACGGCGTCGGCTTCGGCGCGGATGGCGATCATCGCCTCGACGAAGCGGTCGAGCTCGGCGAGGTCTTCGCTCTCGGTCGGCTCGACCATGAGCGTGCCCGCGACGGGGAACGACATCGTCGGGGCGTGGAAGCCGTAGTCGATGAGGCGCTTCGCCACGTCGTCGACGGTCACGCCGGTCGCCTCGCGCAGCGGCCGCAGGTCGAGGATGCACTCGTGCGCGACGAGTCCGTTGTCGCCGGAGTAGAGCACCGGGAACGCCTCGCGCAGGCGCACGGCGAGGTAGTTCGCCGCGAGCACGGCGGCGCCGGTGGCGCGCTTGAGTCCGTCGGCGCCCATCATGCGCACGTACGACCACGAGATCGGCAGGATGCTGGGGCTGCCGTACGGCGCCGCGCTGACGATGTTGTGGTGCTCGGGCACGGATGCGCCGCCGCGGTCGATCGTGTCGCGCTGCTGCAGCGGGTGGCCGGGCAGGAATGGCGCGAGGTGCGCCTTCGCCGCGACCGGTCCGACGCCGGGGCCGCCGCCGCCGTGCGGGATGCAGAACGTCTTGTGCAGGTTGAGGTGCGAGACGTCGCCGCCGAAGTCGCCGAAGCGGGCGTAGCCGAGCAAGGCGTTGAGGTTCGCGCCGTCGACGTAGACCTGGCCGCCGGCCTCATGCACCGCATCCGCGATCGCCCGCACCTCGTGCTCGTAGACGCCGTGCGTCGACGGGTAGGTGATCATGAGCGCGGCGATCTCGTCGGCGTGCTGGGCGATCTTCGCGCGCAGGTCGTCGAGGTCGACGTCGCCGGTCTCGGTGCAGGCGACGACGACGACGCGCATGCCGGCGAGCACGGCGCTGGCCGCGTTGGTGCCGTGCGCGCTCGACGGGATGAGGCAGATCATGCGGGCGGCGTCGCCGCGGCTGAGGTGGTAGCCGCGGATCGCGAGCAGTCCGGCGAGCTCGCCCTGGCTGCCGGCGTTCGGCTGCAGCGAGACGCGGTCGTAGCCGGTGACGGTCGCGAGCCACGACTGCAGCTGCTCGATCAGCTCGAGCGAGCCCTCGACATCCGCCTCGGGAGCGAAGGGATGCAGGTCGGCGAACTCGGGCCAGGTCACGGCGGCCATCTCGGTCGCCGCGTTGAGCTTCATGGTGCACGAGCCGAGCGGGATCATGCCGCGGTCGAGCGCGTAGTCCTTGTCGGCGAGGTGCTTGAGGTAGCGCATCATGCCGGTCTCGGAATGGTGCGTGTCGAACACCGGGTGCGTGAGGTAGTCGCTCTGGCGCACGAGCGGCGGCTGGATGCTGACGAGCGCCGCCTTGACCGGCAGGGCGACGTCGGGCGTGCCGAGCGCGGCGCCGAGGAGGCGGGCGACGGTCGTCGCCTCCTCGTCGGTCGTCGTCTCGTCGACGCTGAACTGCAGGTGGTCGTCGTCGACGACATGGAGAAGCAGGTCGAGGTCGCGCGCGTCGGCGGCGACCCGGTGCGCGGTGCCCGGAACGCGCACGAGTACGGTGTCGAAGAACGCGCGGTGCACGGCGGCGTCGCCGAGGGCGTCGGCGATGCGCGTGGCGGTGCGGTTGACCCGGTGGGCGATCCGCTTGAGGCCCGCGGGGCCGTGGTAGACGGCGTACATCGAGGCCATCACGGCGAGCAGCACCTGCGCGGTGCAGATGTTGCTCGTCGCCTTCTCGCGGCGGATGTGCTGCTCGCGCGTCTGCAGCGAGAGCCGGTAGGCGGGGTGGCCGGCGGCATCCTGCGAGACGCCCACGAGGCGGCCGGGCAGCTGACGTTCGAGTCCGGCGCGAACGGCCATGAATCCGGCGTGCGGCCCGCCGAAGCCCATCGGCACGCCGAAGCGCTGCGAGCTGCCGACGGCCACGTCGGCGCCGAGCTCGCCGGGAGCGGAGATGAGCGTGAGGGCGAGCAGGTCGGTCGCGGCGACGGCGACGCCGCCGCCCGCCTTCACCGCGGCGAAGACGGCGCTCGGGTCGGCGAGGCGGCCGGAGGCGCCGGGGTACTGCACGACGACGCCGAACACGTCAGCGGCGACATCGGCGATCGCCGCGTCGCCCGACGCGGCGGCGCCCGCCAGGTCGGCGAAGCGCAGCTCGATGCCGACGGCCTCGGCACGGTGCTGCAGCAGAGCGCGGGTCTGCGGCAGCACGTCCTCGTCGACCAGGAACACGTTCGACGTCGACTTCGCGGCGCGGCGCGCGAGCAGCATCCCCTCGACCACCGCGGTGCCCTCGTCGAGCATCGACGCGTTCGCCGTGGTCAGGCCGGTCAGGTCGGCGACCATCGTCTGGAAGTTGATGAGCGCCTCGAGACGCCCCTGCGAGATCTCGGGCTGGTACGGCGTGTAGGCCGTGTACCAGCTCGGGTTCTCGAGCACGTTGCGCTGGATCACCGCCGGCGTGATCGTGCCGTAGTAGCCGAGGCCGATCATCGACCGGCGCACCGTATTGCGACCGGCGAGCGCCCGCAGCTCGGCGAGGGCTTCGCGCTCGCTCGCCGCGGGCGGCAGCGCGGCGGTGCCGTCGGTCTCGCCCGGCTGCAGGCGGATGCCGGCCGGCACCGCCGCATCCATCAGCGCGTCGACGGAGTCGTAGCCGACGGCCTCGAGCATGTGCGCCTCGGCGGCGCGATCGAGGCCGATGTGACGGTCGGCGAAGACCTCGCCGAGACGTCCGGCGCCGGCGCTCAGCCCGGAGGCTCCCTGCCCGCTCACTCGGCGGTGAGCGCGGCGTACTCCTCCGCGCTGAGCAGGGTCGGCAGCGCGGTGAAGCGCACACGGATCATCCAGCCGTCGCCGGTCGGGTCCGAGTTCACGAGCGAGGGATCGTCGATCACGGCCTGATTGGCTTCGACGACCTCGCCGTCGCTGGGCGCGAACAGCTCGCCGACCGACTTGGTCGACTCGATCTCGCCGACGACCGCACCGGCGGTCAGCGCCGAGCCGGCTGCGGGCAGGTCGACGTAGACGACGTCGCCGAGCTTGTCGGCGGCGTAGGCGGTGATGCCGATCGTGGCGACATCGCCGTCGACGGCGATCCACTCGTGCTCGGCGGTGTACTGAAGCTCGGACATGATCACTTCTTCCGTGTGTAGAAGGGCAGGGCGACGACGCGGGCCGGGATGCGGCTGCCGCGCACGTCGAGGTCGAGCGCCTGGCCGACGGCCGCGACGGCCGGGTCGACGAAGGCGAGGGCGATGGGGTGGCCGAGGGTCGGCGACAGCGCGCCCGAGGTGATCTCGCCGACGGGGGCGCCGCCGTCGCTCTCGGGGGCGAGCACGGCGTAGCCGGCGCGACCGGCGCGACGCCCCTCGGCGGCGAGTCCGACCAGCACGCGGGCGCCCTCGGCGGGCCCGGACTCGACGGCGGCGCGGCCGACGAAGTCGGCGGTCTTAGACGCGGGCGGGGCGATGCGGCCGAGCCCCGCCTGAGCGGGCTGGATATCGCGGCTCAGCTCGTGGCCGTAGAGCGGCATCCCCGCCTCGAGGCGGAGGGTGTCGCGCGCGGCGAGTCCCGCGGGCAGCAGACCGAGCGGCGTGCCGGCCTCGAGCAGCGCCGACCACAGCAGCGGCGCGGTCGCGGCGTCGACGTAGAGCTCGAAGCCGTCTTCGCCGGTGTAGCCGGTGCGGGCGATCAGCAGCGGACGGCCCGCGAACACGGCGCCCATGATCGCGTAGTACGGGAGCGAGTCGAGCGTGTGCCCCATGGCCTTGGCGTCGTCGTGCTCGAGGCCGGGCGTCGCGTGCAGGATCTGCCGGGCGAGCGGCCCCTGCACGGCGACGAGGGCGAGGGCGTCGGTCGCGTCGGCGAGGGTCGCGTCGAAGCCCTGCAGCCGCTGCAGCAGGGCCTGCGCGACGGCGTCGTGATTGCCGGCGTTGGCGACGACGAGGTACTCCGACTCGGCGTTGCGGTAGACGATCAGGTCGTCGATCACGCCGCCGTCCTCGGCGAGGATCATCGTGTACTTCGCCCGCGACACCGCGATCGCGCTGACGTCGGCCGCGAGGGCCGCATCCAGGAACTCGGCCGCCTGCGGGCCGCTCACCCCGAACTCGGCCATGTGCGAGATGTCGAAGAGGCCGGCCGCCTGGCGCACGGCGTGATGCTCAGCAAGGTCGGAGCCGTAGCGCAGCGGCATGTCCCATCCGCCGAAATCGGTGAAGGCGGCGCCGGCCGTCGACGTCGCGTCATGCAACGGCGATCGGCGCAGCGGCGCGGGCGCGCCGTCGGCGGGGATGGCGGGATCGGTCATCGAGGAGTCCTCCGTGAAGCACGCGGGCCGTGGACGGGACTCCCCCTCTGTCATGGTGCCTGAGAGTTTCGCGCCGGGCGGGCGCTTTCACCGTGGGCGGCCCGCGATGCGGACGCTTTTCAGAGTGGCCTCGCGCAGCGGTGCTGTGACCTGAGAGATTGGCGGGGAGGCTTGCTCCTTCGGTGTCTGGTCGAACCAGACTCTCCCGCTGCGCGTGCGGCCGATATTCGATTGCGGCGTCAGCCTAGCAAGCGCGAGCGCTCAGCCCGCGACCCCCGCCGCGAACAGGATCGAGAACCCGACGGCGGGCGCCATGAGCAGCACGCCGCCGCCGATCGCCAGGCCGGAGAAGAGGCGGTTGCGGGCGCTCTCGGCGCGGTGGAAGCCGAGCGCGCCCAGGCAGGTGCCCAGAACCCAGGTGAGGCCGAACAGCGCGAGGGGTCCGGCGGCCGACTGGTAGCTCAGCGGGTGGCCGATGATCGCCCCGACGACGAGGGGGACGCCGCCGAGGATGATCCACGCGGCGATCGTCACCCCGGTGAGAACGGTTCCGACGATCGACATGACCGGGATCGGCACACGGTCGACGACGGGGGCGCCCGAGCGGTCGATCACGACGGTCTCGATGACCCCGTCCTCCCCGCGGTTGGCTTTCACCAGCAGCACGATCGCCGAACCGCCGAGCACGACGGCGATGACGACGAGGTCGATCGTCACGAGGGCGTTGAGCAGACCGCTGAGCGGCGAGTACGGGAATCCGGCGGCCGAGCCGGCGTTCACGAGAGCCGCGGCGAAGGCGATGATCGCGACCAGTCCAAGCAGGAGCGGACTCCGACGCACGCGCGGGCGAGCGATCGGGAAGGGCACGGACACCCGGGAATCCTAGGCCGGGCTGCCTGGATGCGCGCCGCACGCGGCCCGTGCGCGACCGGGGCGCGGCCGAGGCGCGGCAGCGATGCTGCGCGATGCGAAGCGCCGCGAAGGGCCGCCGATCGCGGACCCGCCAAGATCGGGCGTCAGTCGACCGAGCCGCGCGGCGGATGCGCGAGCAGCTCGACGCGCTCCTCCAGGTACGCGGCGAGCGGCACGGCCGCCGCACCCGGCGCCCAGACGACCCGCACCCCGTCGTCGGCGAGCACGAGCGGCCCCTGCGCCGCACCCGGGGCGAGCTCATCGAGGTGCAGCGGCAGCGCATCCAGGTCGACGGTCTCGCCGTCGGGGATGCCGGCCGCGCGGGCCAGCACCTTGACCTCGCGCCGGTCGTGCGCGACCGACGACTGCAGGGCCGAGTGCTTCGGGTCGGCCGCCCGCACACTCGCGCCGGTGGCGAAGAGCCCGCCGTGCTCGTCGAGCAGCAGCGCGCCGAGGCGCCAGACTCGTCCGCGCTCCTGCAGCTGCGGGGCGCGTCGCACACCGAGCACCCGGCGCGGCTCGACGATCTCGGCGCGCAGCTCGGTGCGGGCGCCGGCGGCGGCGAGGCGTTCGACCGCCAGCGCGAGGGCCGCACGAGCGTCGGAGATCGCGGTGCTCACGCTGTCATCCACGCGGGCCAGTATCCCGCGCGGCGACGAGGCTCAGGCGCGGATGCCGGCGAGCACCAGCTCGATCAGGCGGGCGGGCTGGTCACGGTCGGCCGCGTCGCGCGTGGTCAGGAAGATGCCGACCAGGCTCGCCGCCACGTCGTCGGCGCGCACGTCGTCGCGCACCTCCCCCGCATCCTTCGCCGCGCTCAGCAGCTGATCGACGGCGGCGGTTACCCGCTCGCGCGTGCCCGACTTCGAGACGGTGCCCGATTCGGCGGCCTCGCGCAGCGCTTCGGCCATACCGCGCTTGGTGAGCGAGAACTCGCTGTACGCCTCGATCCAGCGGCGCAGCGCCTCGAAGGGCGTGAACTGCTCCTGCAGCGGCGCGACCAGAGCGGTCACCTCGTCGAGACCCGCGGCGTGCACGGCGGCGATCAGGTCGGAGCGCGTCGGGAAGTGACGGTAGAGCGTGCCGATCCCGACGCCCGCGCGACGGGCGATCGCTTCGAGGGATGCCTCCTGCCCGCGCTCGTCGTGTCCTCCCGCGAGGAAGGCGGCGCGCGCCGCGTCGACCAGCGCGTCGCGGTTGCGCTGCGCATCGGCGCGCAGGCGCGGCGGCGCGCTCGGGGATGCGCCCGGCGTCGCGCGCTCAGAAGCGCTGTCGAGGGATGCGGTCGAGGCGACCATAAGCGGAGGCACCTCCGATTGTGTTAGCGTGCCGAAAGCGGAGGAACCTCCGCCTAGTGATCATCTCACGGCATCGCCGACCCCGCCGACCCCGCCGATTCTCGAAAGGCCGATCGTGACCGACACCACCGCATCCACCCCCTCAGGCGCTCGTCCGGCCCCGGGCGGCACGTTCCCGCTCGGACCGCGTGCCGTCGCGCGCATCGGCTTCGGCGCGATGCAGCTCGGCGAACTGCCCGGCCGCACCCTGCCGACCGACGACGACGCCACAGCCGTCCTCCGCCGCGCCGTCGAACTCGGCGTCGACCACATCGACACCTCCCACTTCTACGGCGACGACACCGCCAACCGCCGCATCCACGCCGCGCTCGGCAGCGCCGACGACATCGCCATCGCGAGCAAGGTCGGCGCCGTGCGCGCCGCCGACCCCGCCGCGCCGGTGCCACTCGTGGTCGCGCAGAAGCCGGCCGAGCTGCGCGCCCAGGTGGAGCAGAACCTGCGCACCCTCGGCCGCGACCACCTCGACCTGGTGAACCTGCGCCGCACCGACGCCGGCCACGGCATCATCGCGACCGGCGACCAGATCGTGCCGCTCGACGACCAGCTCGCGGAGATGATCGCGATGCGCGACGAGGGTCTGATCCGCTCGATCGGACTCAGCAACGTGGATGCGGCGCAGCTGCGTCAGGCGCTGCCGGCCGGGATCGGCGAGATCCAGAACGCGTACAGCCTGGTCGCGCGCGACGACGAGGATCTGCTCGCGCTCGCCGTCGAGCACGGCATCGCGTGGGTGCCGTTCTTCCCGCTCGGCTCGGCCTTCCCGAACGCGCCCAAGGTCGCCGACCAGCCGGCCGTGCAGCGCGTCGCCGCCGCGGTGGGCGCGACATCGGCGCAGGTCGGACTCGCCTGGCTGCTCGCGCACGCGCCGAACGTGCTGCTCATCCCGGGTACCGGCTCGGTCGAGCACCTCGAGCAGAACGTCGCGTCGGGCTCGGTCGAGCTCACGCCCGGGCAGATCGCCGAGCTCGACGCGGTCGCGGCAGGCGTGCTGGCCTGATCCCGACCGGCGGCCCGACGCGCGCTGCATTCAGCCGAGCCGGGCCGCCGCCCTGGCCACCAGACTCGCAAGAGCCTCCAGTGGACCGCGGCGGCGCACGATCGCGAGCACGACGCCGAAGGCGAGAGCCGCTGCGACGTGGATGCCCCAGGCGCCTGGTCCCATCAGCCACCACGGCGCCTGGCCGGTTCCGTCGACGACGTCGAAGCCGAGGTCCTGGGTGATCAGGATCGTGATGGCCGCGGTCGCCAGCACGTGCAGCGTGTAGAGCGTGAGCGGGGCGGATCCGGCCGCCGCGATCGGGCGCAGCAGCAGCGGCATCCGGCGAGCGCGCTCCGCCTCCGCGTTGAGCGAGGTCGCCGCTACCCGGCGCCGCCAGAGCTCGCCGATCGCGACGAGCACGCCGATCAGCAGCAGCGCGGCGCCGACCGTTCGCACGATGTCGCCGGTCGAGCCCGTGTGCGGGGCCGCGTTGACGAGGGCGACCCATCCCGAGTCGATCGGCGCGCCGAAGCCGTCACCGGTCGCGAGGTACTCGGCCTCGGTGCGGTCCATTCCCTTCGCGACGATGAGATCGAGTACCGCGGGCCGGCTGATCAGGTCGGCCGCGACGGCGACCGCCAGCATCCCCGCGCCCACGACAGCGAGGCGCACGGCGGCGCGCAGCCGCTCCGCGCGCAGCAGCACCCGCGCCGCGAGCACGCCCGCCAGCATGTAGGCGAGCCACGTGATGACCGGGTAGGTGCCCGTGAACACGACGGAGCGCAGGAACTGGAACGGATCCGCGTAGCTCAGCTCACCGAGCGTCTGGAGCTGCGCGGAATCGTGCACGAGCAGGTTCAGGTGCGGTCCGCCCACGGCGAGCGCCGCCGCGATCGCCAGCAGCACGGGACTCGGCAGGTGCAGCAGCACCGCGGTGACGATCATCCCGACCCCGTAATAGACGAGCACCACGGCGACGAACGTGGGCGTCAGCCCGAGAGCGACCCCGATGAGCGCGACGACCACCCCGCGCGCCGCGAGCGAGAGGGATGCCGCGAGCCGCTGCCCGTTCTCGACGTACTTGCGCGTCGACAGCACCGCGCTCACTCCCCCGAGCACCGCGAAGAGCGTCGACGGGAATCCGCTCACCGCCACGGTCAACGGCTCGACGTAGCCGAGCGCCAGGTGGTTGCCCATCATCCCGACGATCGCGAGGAAGCGGGCCACGTCGATCGCGACGAGACGGGCGGTGGATGCAGGGGCGGCGGTTGCGGTGACGGCGGGGGCCGGCGCGTCGGTCATGGTCCTCCTCGAGCGCCCGCGCAGCTCGCGGGCCGCATCCCAGCCTGGCGGTGACGGATGCGCGTTCCGTCATCCTCGAGCATGACGTCGGTCGGCGGTCAGGACGAGATGCGGGAGTGCTCGCTCCGTGTACGCACGAAGTCGATCGTGCGCGCGACGCCCGAGCCCAGCGAGAGCAGCGCGAACACGCCCGCGACGATCAGCATCGGGTTGCCGGAGTCCTCGGCATGCACGACCACCGCGCCGTCCAGAACGCCTGCGGGTCGGATGTAGGCGCGAGCGGTGCGGTCGTGCCCGGGCTCGCCGTCGAGTTCGGTGTCGTCGAGGTCTCTCGCGCCGTCATCGCTGACCCAACGCCCGAAGCTCACCGTGGGGGTGGATCCTCTGTGCCCCACCCGGAACTCGGTGCGTGTCTCGGTGAATGTGCCCCAGATGACGGGCTTGCCCGTATCCACCAGCGCCACTGCCCCGACGCCGATCGAGGCCATGAAGCCGAAGCCGCACAGCACGATCACGAACACCTTCCATCCGCGCCGTGCGCGGACCAACCCGTCTCCGGCGCCGACGCCGACGCCGGGCTGCATCGCCGCGGGATCGCTTCAGCGTCTCGTCGACGTCCGTCACGGCCCCGTCGACGCCATCGACGTGAACTGGAGGAACAGCGCGATCCAGACCACGAAGAAGATCCCCTGCAGGATCGTGCCGAGCACTCCGAGGATGTACGCCCACTTCGCGAGCCCCTCGCCCGCTTCGCCGGTCACGGCGATCTGCCGCTTGGCCATGATGCCGAGCACGATGCCGATGACGGGCATGAGGAAGACGCCGACGAAGCCGATTATCGCGAGGAGGTTGGTGCGGATCGGCTGGCCCGGGTACGCCGGGTGAGTCGGCTGCGGCCATTGCGCAGGCGGCTGCGGCGCGGCCTCATCTCCCGGAGCTGCCGGAGTAGGGTCGCCCGGCTCGGTAGAGGTCATCGCGTCAGCATGCCAGCGCATCCGGCACGAGCGCGCACCCGCGTCAGGGTGTCAGACCTCAACGGCCCGCGGCGGGGTCTCCCCCGCGATGACGGCCAGCGCCGACAGGTAGACGCCGCCCGCGTGCACGGAGGTGATCCGCTTCAGCTTGTACCCGAGCGGGCCCGACCAGGTCGCCGCGGGTGTCACCTCATCGAGCCAGACGTTCTTGCGATCGATCGACTCGATGGCGCCGATCCAGAGCGCGCTCCGCTCGGTCTCCTTCTCGATGCCGATCAGCGCGTGATGATCGCCGAGGTACGCGAGCACCTCCGTCGTGGAGTCGAGGCGCGGCTCGCCCGGTGCGGTCAGAGGCCAGCTCGGCAGAGTCCGTGCGAACCGCGACTCGAAGCTGTCGTCCCAGCTGACGCTCGAGATATCTCGGACGCGCACCGCCGCGAGGCCGTCGGGGTGTCCACCATCGCCGGTCGCGGCCAGCAGAGCCCACTCGCTGCCGACCGCGAGCACGAATCCGTCGATCCGATCCGCGTGACGCAGGTCGCGCTCGACGCGGACGAATCGATCGGCGCCGATGCCGGCCTCGAGCTTGCGGCGGATGTTCTTCGCGCTGGTCACGTCCACAGCATCGCAGGGCGCGGCCGCGGACCCGGGAACGGAGATATCTTCGCCTCGCTACTCTGACGACATGAGCGACGACGAGGTCACGAGCCGCGATGAGAACGGCCCCGAGATGCGCGAGGTTCACGAGCCGGGCGCAGCGCCGTCCCGGACGAACCCCTACCTGGACTGGTCGACCGTGCTCGGCGCGACCCTCTTCATCGTGGGCCTGATCGTGCACGGTGTCGGCTCCGCGAACGCCGCGCAGTTCGGCGACGGCCTGCACCAGGATCCGGGCACGCTCGAGCTCGCCTGGGGATCCGTGCTGCTCGACCTCGGCGGCATGCTGATCGTCGGCGCCATCGTCATCGCCGGGGTCGGCTGGTCGCTACAGCATCGCTCCGATCGGGACTAGAGCCGGCCGCTCTTCCGGCCCAGCCTCGGCGGTGTCTGCAGCGGGCGCGCGAGGAGCCTCCGGGCGACGCCGACCGACGGGGTGGCCGGGCGAACGGATCCGAGTTCGAGCAGCATGACCCTCGCGACATCCTCTTCGTCCTCGACCTGTCGCACCGGCCCCGGCACGTCGACGAGCGCGATGAGCCCGCGGTGACGGAAGTCGATCGCGCTCCCGTTGCGAGATCGACCCGGAACTCGAAGGGGTGCCACTCGAGCACGGAGCGCACCGCGGCGGCGCACTCCTCATCCAGTTCGCACGCCAGCGTCTGCTCGCGGGTCTCACCCGCTGCGGGCGTCCCTCCCGGAAGATCGAGCCAGCCGGTGTACGGGCCGCGCGCCTTCTCGACCGTGACGAGCCGCCCGTCCTGCAGCCACGCCCCGTAGACGCCGAAGTGCTCCTGCGGTTCGGAGAACGACATCACGGCAGGATCGCACGTCCGGGTGATCTCCAGGCCCCGCTCCGGCCGGATCGCGGCTACCGTCAGAAGACCCGTGTTAACGACTCAGCGCTCGCAGGGGAGAACTGCATGGCCACGGTGATCATCCACGCCACCGTCACGCTCGACGGCTTCCTCGCCGAGGAAGACGGCGGGGTCGATTGGATGTTCGGTCGACCGTCTGCCCCCGACGACGACCTGGTCGTGCAGCGGGTCATGGACCGGATCGGCGCCGTGGTCGGCGGCGCGAACAAGACCCGCACGATCGAGGACGGCGAGATCCCCTACGGCGGGATGCTGAAGGTGCCGGTCTTCCTCATGACGCACGACGCCCACGACCCGATCGAACGCGACGGGATCACCTACACCTTCGTGGTCGACGATATCGCCGACGCCGTCGACCGGGCGTCGCAGGCGGCCGGGGATGGATGGGTCAGTCTGCTCGGCGGCAGCATCTCGCGTCAGTGCCTTCAGCTCCGCCTCGTCGACGAGATCCACCTCGACGTCGCTCCGGTGCTGCTCGGCGGCGGCATCTCGCTCTTCGACGGTCTCCGCGAGCGCATCGAGCTGGAGCGCCTCGAGACCTCCGCTTTCGCGAGCGAGACGCACCTGCGCTACCGCGTTATCCGCTGATCTGTGCCGACTGCGGCTCAGCCGATCAGGTAGACGAGGCCGCGGCCGTCCTCTTCGAGGTGGTCCATGAATAGGCGGGCGCGATGCAGGTATTCGGCGACGTAGCGATCGTCCTCGCTCTGCTCGGGCATCACCGCGTGTTCGAGTCGAACAGCTTCATCGAGGTCGACGAGGTCCTCCTGGATCGCCGGAACCTCGTCGGGTGCGATCACGCTGACCCAGCTCTCCCACCCGTATCCCCGCATCGTGACCTGACCAGCGAAGAGGCGATGCGATGGTCGCGCGGTGCCGCCTTCGACCCCCGCTGATGTCAGTCTCTGGAGCCCGCCCCAGGCCTTGTCGAGGTAGAGCAGATCGCGCTCGGACGAACGCTGCTCGAAAGTGGCGGTTCCCATCGAGACGTGCGGCTCCGTCCCCCACGCGTCCGCGAGCGGGTCGCTGGACAGATACCGGCGTGGTTCGGCGAACACCTGCTCGGTCTGATCGGCATCGAATGCGTACGCGTAATAGCGGATTCCATGAGGCGAGCGTGCCCGCGAGACGCGCCTCAGCTGGGGCGATCTGCCATATAAGCGGACAGTCGACCAGACCTCTTCTTGTGGAGGGATGCCGGGCGGCGCGGCGAACGCGTGGAAGCCGACGCGAAGGCCACATCGGACGCCGGCAGCGGCTACGACGTCGGCGCGCTTCTCAGCGCGTCGACGATGACGCGGGGATCGACGTCGATGGTGTCGGCGGCGATGCTGCGGCGTCGAGACCTTCCGCTATCCAGCCGGGTGAACTCGACGCGCGCTGCCTGCAGACCAGAAGCAGAGACGATCTCGGCGCTCGTTCCTTCCCGTTCCCATTCCTCCGCGCGGATCCGAGGCAGGAACGCCGACGGCCGATCGAGAGCGGGAAAACGCACCGCGCCAGGGGCGATGACCACCGCGAACTCGGGCGTCCGCAGTCGCCGCCGAAGCTGCCGCACTCCCAGCACTCCGAGCGCGACGGGAACCACCAACAGCGAGATCACGCCGACGAAGAGCCGCACGTCGATGTCGCCCGCCGCAATAGACAACGCGCCGAACGGCACGGCACCCAGAAGCCCGACGACGACCGCGAGCGCGATAAGCAGGATGCCCTGCTTGCGCATGAGACGTCTCAGCGTCTGTTCGACCGCGGCCTGCTGTGCTTCGTCGTAGCGCACCACGAAGTCCGAGTCGGAGGTCATCGCTCGCCCGGGGCGGGATCTTCGTCGTGGTCGGCATCGCCGTGGACATGCGCCCAGCCGTTGAGCTCGTCCTCGCGGATGGCTGCCTCAGTGAGCGCCGCGCGACGCATGACATCTTCGAGGTCGGATGCGATCTCGACTTCCGACGGGAGCACGACACGCTGGCCTGCCCGCGCGACCGCGTCGTCGAGAGCGCGTCGTCGATCCTCGTCGAGTTCGGGTGGCGTCGCGAGGATCTGGATCTGGGGCGCGAACGCCTCGCTCCACTTCGGATCCGAGAGCAAGGTGCGCAGCGGCCGCCTCCCGCTCGCGACCAGGCGCAGCCGACTGGCGTAGGCCTCGTCATCCGTCGCGTCAGCGAGCTCGATGAGTCTCGCCTGCAGCTTCTGGGCGAAGCCGTCTCCCGTGGCGCGCAGCAACGCGGGAGAGATGTCAGGCAGATCCACGTCAGGCCTCCGGAATCGGGACGAACTCGATGGTGGTGGTCGCGGCGCCGAGGGTCGCTCCCGCCGCGATGGCCGCAGTCGTCGCGGTCATCATGGCCCCCCATGCGGACGAGAACGCCTCCGCAGCAGCGATGACAGCTGAGACCGCAGCGGCCGGGGCCATCCCGCCGAGGGTGAAGATCGCAGCGATCGCCTCGGCGACCGACTCCACGCCCATCACCGCGGCGATCACCGCATCGACGAGGGTATCGATCGCCGAGAGCATGGCCTGGCACGCGCCCCACGCCGCCCACGCCGCGTCGGTGTACTTCGTCTTGAGGTCGCCGTAGACCTCGGGCTGCGCAGCGAACGCCGCCACCAGCTCGGCGAAGTACTCTCCCGCACGGTCGGCGCCGTTCCCGCTCGGCCATCCGGCGAAGAGGTCGACCGCGAGATTCTGGACCGTCGCGGCGAGATCCTCGAAGAACTGCCCGACGTGGCCGAAGGCGCTGCCGGCCAAGGCCACCTTGTCCCAGTCCCCGCTGAGCTTCTGAGCGAGGAACTCGAACAGATCCTGACCACCAGTCAGATCCGGTCGGATCAACTGGACCGCCGCATTGATGAGCTGGCGCCCCCAATAGGAGAGGGAGAGGTAGTCGGGCCAGTTGAGGATGTTCCACACGACTTCGAAGGCCGGGTCGGAGAGCGAGGACTCCGGCTCCACCAGCGCGGCGACCGGGGAATCCAACGTGAGGCCTTGACGAGCCGTGCTGGAGGTGATCGGCGTGGTCGCCGCCGTAGGATCGAGGTCGCTGAAGAGATCCCGGACATCGACCTGGGCGTCGTATTCGGTGTCATCGAAACGCTGCGCGACGCCCTCCAGCGCACCCTGCGTGGCGACCATCAACGTCTTGGAGCGTTTGATCCCCGATTCGACATTCGACGCGAAGGTGCTGTGCTCCGCGAGAAGCCAGTCCATCAGCGCGCCAGTCACCCACGACTGGGATGTGTCGATGTGGCCGTCGAAATACGCCAGCGCTCCGTTGACCTGGGAGGCGAGCTCTCCGGATGCGTCGGCACCGCCCCGGACGATGGACGTGTCTACCTGAATCGTCACGCGGTCCTCTTTCCGGATCGAACGCCACGATACACGACGAAAACTAGGCTACCGGGCTCGATATCGCCTCGCGCGAGGCAGCATCGGCGCCTCAAACGTTGAAGCGGAACTCCACCACGTCGCCGTCCTGCATGACGTAGTCCTTGCCCTCGATGCGGGCCTTGCCGGCCGAGCGGGCATCCGCGACCGAACCGGCGGCGACGAGGTCGTCGAAGCCGATCACCTCGGCCTTGATGAAGCCCTTCTCGAAGTCGGTGTGGATGACGCCGGCGGCCTGCGGGGCCTTCCAGCCCTTGCCGATGGTCCACGCACGCGACTCCTTGGGGCCGGCGGTGAGGTACGTCTGCAGGCCGAGCGTGTCGAAGCCGATGCGCGCCAGCTGGTCGAGGCCCGACTCGGTCTGACCGGTGGAGGCGAGCAGCTCGGCGGCGTCCTCGGGGTCGAGGTCGATGAGCTCCGACTCGATCTTCGCGTCGAGGAACACGGCCTGGGCGGGCGCGACGATCGCGGCCAGCGCATCCGTCTTCGCCGTGTCGGTGAGGATGCCCTCGTCGACGTTGAAGACGTAGATGACCGGCTTCGCGGTGAGCAGGCCGAGCTCCTTGAGCAGGCCGAGCTCGAGGCCCTTCACCTGCGACAGCGGGGTGCCCTCGCCGAGCGCCTTCTGCGCCTCGACGGCGGCGGCGAGCACGGCTGGGTCGGCCTTCTTGCCGCGCACCTCCTTCTCGAGGCGCGTCACCGCCTTCTCGAGGGTCTGCAGGTCGGCGAGCATCAGCTCGGTGTTGATCGTCTCGAGGTCACCCGAGGGGTCGACGGCTCCGGCGACGTGCACGACGTCGTCGTCGGTGAAGGCGCGCACGACCTGCGCGATCGCGTCCGCCTCGCGGATATTGGCGAGGAACTGGTTGCCGAGGCCCTCGCCCTCGCTCGCGCCCTTCACGATGCCGGCGATGTCGACGAACGACACCGTCGCGGGCACGATTCGCTCGCTCGAGAAGACCCCGGCAAGCACGTTCAGGCGCTCATCGGGCAGGTTGACGATCCCGACGTTCGGCTCGATCGTCGCGAACGGGTAGTTCGCCGCGAGCACGGTGTTCTTGGTGAGGGCGTTGAAGAGGGTCGACTTGCCCACGTTGGGGAGTCCGACGATGCCGATGGTGAGAGCCACGGGAGGTCAGCCTACCGGCGGCGTCGGGGCGCGGCCGACGGCGGGTGGATGCGCGACGCGCTGCGGCGCCTCAGTCGCGTCGCGCGACGAACGCGACCGTGCGCATCGGCATGACCCAGCGGTCGACGGCGGAGCTCACCGCATCACGGCTCTCGACGCGCTCATCGAGCAGCTCGCCGATCCCCCGCTCCATCTCCGCGCGGCCGTCCGCGTCGCGCACAAGCCAGGCGCTGCGCGAGCGCACCAGGTCGAGCAGCTGCTCGAGGGAGAGCTCGCGCGTCCAGTCCACCCAGGTCGTGACCGGATCGGCGAACGGCACCGCGAACTCGACCGGCGCATCGAGGTACACCTCGGCGCCCGAGCGCTCCGCGATCTCGCCGAAGCGGCGGTTCCACTCGTCGCGCTCGTCGCGCTCGTTCCAGACGAGGGCGAGCGCGCCGCCGGGGCGGAGCACGCGCGCCACCTCGGCGAAGGCGCGCGGCGCATCCACCCAGTGCCAGGCCTGCGCGACCGTCACCAGGTCGAACGACGCGTCGGGGAACGGGATGCTCTCGGCCGTGCCCTCGGCGACGGGGATGTCGGGCGAGCGCTCGGCGAGCGCGGCGAGCATCGCCGGGTCGGGGTCGACGGCGCTGACCCGCAGACCGCGTGCGGCGAGCGCGCGGGTCAGTTTGCCCGTGCCGGCGCCGAGATCGAGCACGTCGCTCGGGCCTCCCGCGAGCACGGCGTCGACGATCTCGTCGGGGTAGCCGGGCCGCGCCCGCTCGTACTCCCCCGTGGCCGCTCCGAAGGACATGGCCCGCGCATCCCGCTCGCTCATGCGGCCACGCTACGCCGGACGGCGGCGGCCCGGCGCCCGGCGCGTCGCCCGCGGAACGGGGCGCAACGAGCGCGTGAACGGCGTGTGTTCCCGCGAGCGTCGGTGCTCCGTGTGACCATCGGGGCGTGCCAGTGGACTTCACCGCGATCGACTTCGAGACCGCCAACTCGTCGTCGGCGAGCGCCTGCTCGGTCGGTCTGGTGAAGGTGCGCGACGGCCGTGTCGTCGACAAGGCCGGGTGGCTCATCCGCCCGCCGGCCGGGCACGACCACTTCGTGGAGTGGAACGTGCGCATCCACGGCATCATGCAGGCGGATGTCGTCGACGCCCCGCTGTGGATCGAGCAGCTGCCCGAGCTCATGGCCTTCGCCGGCGACGACATGATGGTCGCCCACAACGCCGGATTCGACATGGGCGTGATCAAGGGCGCCTGCGCCGCGAGCCTGGTCGAGCATCCCGCGATCGACTACGTCTGCAGCCTGCAGGTCGCCCGCAAGAGCTACGACCTCGACAGCTACCGGCTGCCCTCGGCAGCCCGAGCCGCGGGCTTCGACGACTTCCGCCACCACGACGCGATCGCCGACTCGGAGGCGTGCGCGGCGATCATGATCGACGCCGCCCGCCGCTGGGGCGCCGACGATCTGCGCGCCCTCGCCGCCGCGGCCGGGGTGCGGGTGTCGTCGACGGCCCCGAAGCAGACCGTCGACGTGGCGGCGGCACGCGCGTCCGGTGCGCGCAGCGCCGCATCCCAGGCTCTCCGCGTCGCGCCGCTCTCGGCCGGCGGATGGGCGCCGCCGCCGCTCTCGGTCTGACGGGCAGGACGCGCGACACGAGGTCATCGGCGCCGGCTCGACGAGCGACGTCCGGCGCCGCGGCGGCGTGCCGGGTCGGCCGCGCGAGGCGCGCCTCGGCGGCGATGTCGGAGGTCGCCGCGACACTGTCGGCATGGAACTCCTTCTCGTCGCGCTGCTGATCGTGAATCTCGCGATCAGCGCGATCGCTCTCGTCGTCGCGCTCCGCTCCCGTGCGACGAGCGGCCCCGCCGTCGCCGCCGACACGCAGCAGAACGCCGAGGTGCGCCGCGATCTCGCCGAGCAGCGCCAGGAGCTCATGGGGCTGCTGCGGCAGGACCGCGACGAGCGCGGTCAGGCGCACCGCGAGCTGCAGCGCGACCTCGCCGAGCAGGCGAAGCAGGCGCGCGACGCCGCCGCGCTGCTGACCGAGTCGGTCGGGCAGCAGATGACCGCGCTGCGCCAGGAGAGCGAGAGCAAGCTCGAGAAGGTGCGCGAGACCGTCGACGAGAAGCTGCGCACGACCCTGACGACCTCGCTCAAGGAGAACGCCGACAAGGTCGAGGCCCTCACGGCCGCGAACACGACCAAGCACGACGAGCTGCAGACCCTGCTGCGCGGCCAGATGGAGAAGCTGCAGACGAGCAACGAGGCGAAGCTCGAGAAGATGCGCGAGACCGTCGACGAGAAGCTCCAGGGAACCCTCGAGAAGCGGCTCGGCGAGTCGTTCGCCCTCGTCAGCAAGCGACTCGAGGAGGTTCAGAAGGGTCTCGGCGAGATGCAGAACCTCGCCTCCGACGTGGGCGGCCTCAAGCGCGTGCTCACCAACGTCAAGAACCGCGGCGGCTGGGGCGAGGTTCAGCTCTCCCGCCAGCTCGAGGACATCCTCACCCCCGACCAGTACGACGAGAACGTCGCCGTACGGCCCGGCAGCAGCGAGCGCGTCGAGTTCGCGGTGAAGCTCCCGGGCAAGGACGAGAACGGCACCGTGATCTACCTGCCGATCGACTCGAAGTTCCCGCAGGAGGACTACGAGCGTCTGCTGGATGCGCAGGAGCTGGGCGAGAAGTCGGCGATCGACGACGCCGCGAAGCGCCTCGAGCGGGCGATCCTCGAGCAGGCGAAGACGATCCAGAGCAAGTACATCGACCCGCCGAACACCACCGACTTCGCGATCCTCTACCTCCCGACCGAAGGCCTGTTCGCCGAGGTCGTGCGCCGCGCCGGACTGGCGAGCCGGCTGCAGTCGGAGCACCGCATCCTCATCACCGGCCCGACCACCCTGATGTCGCTGCTGAACAGCCTGCAGATGGGCTTCCGCACCCTCGCGATCGAGAAGCGCAGCTCGGAGGTGTGGCAGATCCTCGCCGCCGCCAAGGCCGAGTTCCAGAAGTACGGACAGGTGTGGTCGAAGCTCGAGAAGCAGCTGCAGACCGCGCAGAACACCGTGCAGGAGGCCGGGCGTCGCACTCGCGCCGTCGAGCGCAAACTGCGCGTCGTCGAGTCGCTGCCGCTCGAGTCGGGGATGTCGGGGCTCGATGAGCTGGTCGACTCGCCGGCCGTCGAGGCCGACCCGGTCGCCGAGCGCGACGCCGCTCTGGACGGGCTCGGACACGACGCGATCGACCCCCTTCTCGCGGGGCTCGACGCGCTCTCGGGCGACGACGACGGGGCGGGCCGGCAGAGCGCCTGACCCTCCCCGCCGCCGCGGTCAGGACCGTGTCGGGCCCTGACCGTCGACCTCGCTGCCCTGCGACGCGGACGCCGACTCGGACGTCGACACCGGACCTTCGGCGCCGTCGAGGGTGTCCGGGATGACCGGGGCTCCGAGCGCGCTCGAGGCGACGGGAGCCCCCTCGGCACCCGGTCCGCCGAGCGGGATCGCCCCGCTCTCGGCGCCGAGCGACGCCGGTGCGCCGACCGCGGCGCCGACCAGCGCATCCGCCCCCGGCTCGTCCTGGCTCTCGTCCACCGGCGCCGCGAACTGCGCCTGGTAGAGCCGCGCGTAGGCGCCGCCCTGCTCGAGAAGCTGGGAGTGCGTGCCCTGCTCGACGATCGAGCCCTTCTCCATCACCAGGATGAGATCGGCGTCCCGGATCGTCGACAGCCGGTGCGCGATCACGAAGCTCGTGCGGTCGCGCCGCAGCTCCGCCATCGCCCGCTGCACGAGCAGCTCGGTGCGCGTGTCGACCGAGCTCGTCGCCTCGTCGAGGATCAGCACGCTCGGACGGGCGAGGAACGCGCGCGCGATCGTGAGCAGCTGCTTCTCGCCCGCGCTGATGTTCGACGCCTCGTCGTCGAGCACCGTGTCATAGCCCTCGGGCAGCGAGTGCACGAAGCGATCGACGAAGCTCGCCTGCGCGGCGTCGAGGATCTCCTCCTCCGAGGCGCCCGGCAGACCGTAGGCGATGTTGTCGCGGATCGTGCCGGCGAACAGCCAGGTGTCCTGCAGCACCATTCCCGTGCGCGAGCGCAGGTCGGCCCGCGACATCGCCGCGATGTCGACGCCGTCGAGCGTGATGCGACCCGACTGCGGCTCGTAGAAGCGCATGATCAGGTTCACCAGCGTCGTCTTGCCGGCGCCGGTCGGTCCGACGATCGCGATCGTCTGGCCGGGCTCGGCGACAAGCGTGAGGTCGCGGATCAGCGGCTTTTCGGGCACGTAGTCGAAGTCGACGCGCTCGAAGGCGAGACGTCCGCCGCGGCCGGCCGGGCGCTCCGGCGAGACCGGGTCGGCGCTCTGCTCGTCGGCATCCAGCAGCTCGAAGACGCGCTCGGCGCTCGCGACCCCCGACTGCAGCACGTTGACCATCGACCCCAGCTGCGACAGCGGCTGGGTGAACTGGCGGGCGTACTGGATGAACGCCTGCACGTCGCCGAGCCGCATGGAGCCGTTGGCGACGAGCAGCCCGCCGACCACCGCGATGGCGACGTAGACGAGGTTCCCGATGAACATCATCGCCGGCATGATGATGCCGCTCACGAACTGGGCCCCGAAGCTGGCCTTGAACAGCTCCTCGTTCTTCTCGCCGAAACGCTGCTCGACCTCGCGGTGACGGCCGAAGACCTTCACCAGCGCGTGGCCGCTGTAGCCCTCCTCGATCTGCGCGTTGAGCTCGCCGGTGTGCTTCCACTGCGCGACGAAGAGCTTCTGCGAGCGCTTCGCGATGAGCGTCGTCACGACCAGGGTGAGCGGGATGGTGACCAGCGCGATGAGCGCGAGCCACGGCGAGATCACGAACATCATGACGACGACGCCGACGACGGTGAGCAGCGAGGTGATCGCCTGGCTGATCGTCTGCGACAGGGTCTGCGAGATGTTGTCGATGTCGTTCGTGACGCGGCTGAGCAGCTCGCCGCGCGGCTGCTTGTCGAAGTAGGAGAGCGGCAGGCGGTGGATCTTCTGCTCGATCTGCTCGCGCAGGCGGTAGACGGTGCGCTGGATGATGCCGTTGAGCACGAAGCTCTGCAGCCAGCCGAACACCGACGAGAGCACGTAGAGCGCGAGCACGATGCCGAGCACGAGCTGCAGGGCCGGGAAGTCGATGCCCTGGCCGGGAACGACATCCAGACCGCGGATCATGTCGGCGCGGGCGGTGTCGCCCTGCTGCACGAGGCCGTCGACGACCTGCTGCTTCGTCAGGCCGTCGGGCAGCCCTTTGCCGATGACGCCGGCGAAGATGACGTTCGTCGCCTCGCCGAGCACCTTCGGGCCGAGCACCGAGAGCAGGACGCTGACGATGCCGAGCAGCAGCACCCCGATGAGGCCGGCCCGGTCGGGGCGCAGGGTGCCGAGCAGGCGCTTCGCGGATCCGCGGAAGTCGGCGCTCTTCTCGGCCGGCAGCCCGGGGCCGCCGAAGGGACCTCCCCCGCCGCCGGGTCCGCGACGCGGCGGCGCGGCCGCGGGACGCGAGGGCTCGTCGTCGCCGACGGACTTCGTCGCGTCGCTCATGCCGCCTCCTCCGCCGTGAGCTGGCTGGCGACGATCTCGGCATACTCCTCCGAGGTCTGCAGCAGCTCTTCATGGGTACCGCGCCCGACGATCTCTCCGTCGTCGAGCACGAGGATCTGGTCGGCGTCGACGATCGTCGACACCCGCTGCGCGACCACGATGCGGGTCGCGTCGCCGACGCTGCGGTCGAGCGCAGCGCGCAGCCGGGCATCCGTCGCCGTGTCGAGCGCTGAGAAGGAGTCGTCGAAGACGTAGACCTCCGGTCGCTTCACGAGCGCTCGCGCGATCGCGAGGCGCTGGCGCTGACCGCCCGAGACGTTCGTGCCGCCCTGGGCGATGGGCGCATCCAGCCCCTCGGGCAGCTCCTCGACGAAGTCGCGGGCCTGCGCGATGTCGAGCGCGGTCCACAGCTCCTCGTCGCTCGCCTCGGGGTTGCCGTAGCGCAGGTTCGAGGCGATGGTGCCGCTGAACAGGTACGCCTTCTGCGGAACGAGTCCGATGCGGCCCCACAGCAGGTCGGGGTCGAGGCGGCGCACATCCACGCCGTCGACGAGCACTTCGCCGCCGGTCACGTCGAAGAGCCGCGGCAGCAGGCCGATCAGGGTCGTCTTGCCCGAGCCGGTGGAGCCGATGATCGCGGTGGTCTCGCCGCGCCGTGCGGTGAATGACACGGAACGCAGCACCGGCTGATCGGCGCCGGGGTAGGCGAAGGTCGCGCCCCTCAGCTCGACGTCGCCCGATCCGCTCGTCTCACGCACCGGGTCGGCCGGCGGCGCGACCGAGGGCTGGGTTTCGAGCACCTCGCCGATGCGATCGGCCGAGACCGTCGCCCGCGGCAGCAGGAATCCGAGCATCGTCGCCATCATCACGGCGCCGAGGATCTGCAGCAGGTACTGCAGGAACGCGGTGAGCGATCCGACCTGCAGGCTGCCGTCGTCGATGCGGTATGCGCCGAACCAGAGCACGGCGACGCTGGAGACGTTGAGCACGAGCATCACGACCGGGAACATCAGCGCGAAGTAGCGCCCGGCCATGAGCGCCGCCTGCGTGACGGCCGCGTTCGCGTCCTTGAAGCGGTCGACCTCGACCGGCTCGCGCACGAAGGCGCGCACGACGCGGATGCCGGTGAGCTGCTCGCGCAGCACGCGGTTGATGCCGTCGAGCCGATCCTGCTGACGACGGAACCAGGGCACCATGCGCGACACGATGAGACTGACGGCGATGAGCAGCACGGGCACGGCGACGACCATGATCCAGCTGAGCTGCACATCCTCGCGCAGTGCCATGATCACGCCGCCGATCGCGAGGATCGGCGCCGACACCAGCAGAGTCGCGCTCATGAGCACGAGCATCTGCACCTGCTGCACGTCGTTCGTTGTGCGGGTGATGAGCGACGGGGCGCCGAAGTGGGCGACCTCCCGTTCGGAGAACACGCCGACGCGCTCGAAGACGGCGCCGCGCAGGTCGCGGCCGACCGCCATCGCGGCGCGGGCGCCGAAGTAGACGACCGCGATCGAGCAGGCGACCTGCACGAGCGTGATGAGCAGCATGATCGCGCCGGTCGAGAGGATGAAGCCGGTGTCGTTCTTGGCGACGCCCTCGTCGATGATCTCGGCGTTGAGGCTCGGCAGGTACAGCGAGGCGATGGACTGCCCGAACTGGAACACGATCACCGCGATGAGCAGAGGCCAGTAGGGCTTGAGGAAGCGGGCGAGGAGCCGGAGGAGCACGACGTTCCCTATCCGTGGGTGCGGGGGTCTCCCGCGGGACTGTGGTGGAGGACGCCGCCGATGACGAAGGCGGCGAGCTCGGCGGGGCCGAACTCGTGAGGCGCGTTGAACTGCGGCACGGCCGCGCCGAAGGCGACGAGGCGGAGGTAGAAGGCGAGCTCGGGGATGCCGACGGCGAGCCGCTCGCGGTCGCGCTCGACGAGCTCGTCGAGGATGTCGATCCAGTCGGCGTCGGGTCCGCGTTCGTCGGCGCGGGGGTCGGGCGCGCCGGGCGCGTCGCCGCCGAGGGCGGCCATGAGCCGGATGACGCCCGAGAGCCGGTCGCGGAGGGCGGTGATGATCTCGGCGATCTTCTGCTCGAGCGGCAGATCGTGGTCGATGCCGCTCAGCCGGGTTCGCAGTGGCAGCGGATCGAAGTGCCGGGCGACGGCGGCGCGGATGAGGCTCTCCTTGTCGCCGAAGGCCCGGAACACGGTCCCCTCGGCGATGCCGGCGGCCTGCGCGATGCGCTTCGTGCTGACGTCGCGTCCGTGCTCGAGCAGCAGCGGGATGACGGCTTCGATGATCGCGTCGCGCCGGTCGTCGGGCGCCATCGGGCGGGCGCGCACGCGCACCTCGACGAACTCCTCCGGCAGCACCACGCGAGAACTCTAAGTGAGTGAGTACTCACTCACAAGTCTCGATGCGAAGTCATCGATGGAAGCGACCGCGCACGGAGAAGGGGCCGCGCGCCGCAGCGCACAGCCCCTTCCTGCCCGCGACGGGCGGATCCGGTCTCAGAGCCCGGCGAGCTCGTTGTCGTCGAGCCACTTCTCGACCAGGTGGTCGGCCGTGATGCGGCGGATGGTGCCCGAGCGGGCGCGCAGCACGATCGACTCGGTGCGGATGATCGGCCCCTTCCGGCGGACGCCGCCGACGAGGTTGCCGTCGGTCACGCCGGTCGCGACGAAGAAGGTGTTGTCGCCCTTCACGAGCTCATCGGCGCTGTAGACGTGGTCGAACTTCAGGCCCGCATCCAGGCCCTTCTGCTTCTCCTCGTCGGTCTTCGGCGCGAGACGGGTCTGGATGAGACCGCCGAGCGCCTTGATCGCGCACGCGGTCGCGACGCCCTCGGGGCTGCCGCCGATGCCGATGCACATGTCGAGGCGGCCCTCGTAGCTGGCCGCGTCGATGCCGCCCGCGACGTCGCCGTCGAGCAGCAGACGCGTGCCGGCCCCGGCAGCGCGGATCTCCTCGATCAGGCCCTCGTGGCGCGGACGGTCGAGGATGCCGATCGACATCTCGCTGACCGGCTTGCCCTTCGCCTTCGCGAGCTTCTGGATGTTCTCGGCGACTGACTGGCGCAGGTCGACGACGCCGATCCCCTCCGGCCCGGTGACGATCTTCTCCATGTAGAACACGGTGTGCGCATCCAGCATCGCGCCGCGGTCGGCGGCCGCGATCATCGAGATCGCATTGCGTCGACCGGATGCGGTGAGCGAGGTGCCGTCGATTGGATCGACGGCGATGTCGCAGGCGGGGCCGCGGCCGTTGCCGACGTGCTCGCCGTTGAAGAGCATCGGCGCCTCGTCCTTCTCGCCCTCGCCGATGACGACGACGCCGTCGAAGTTGACGGTGCCGAGGAACTTGCGCATCGCATCCACGGCCGCGCCGTCGGCGCCGTTCTTGTCGCCGCGCCCGATGAACGGCACGGCGCGGATGGCGGCGGCCTCGGTCGCGCGGACGAGCTCGAGTGCCAGGTTGCGGTCAGGGTGCAGGAACAGGGTTCCCGTCTCGGTGGTCACCACGTGGGCATCCTCCGTTTCGTGGTTGGTGGACCAATAGGGGATGCGCCCGAGGTGGCGTCGGCGCGACAGCCAGCCTAGCGAAGGCGGCTGTCGCGCCGGCCGCTCCTCACGCGGTCTGGACGGACGTGCGCAGTCCGAGTGACTGAACGACGCGCTCGAGCGTATCGGGGCCGCCGACGTTGCCCGGCACGACGACGTAGAGCAGCTCGCGTCCGTCGTGGGCGGTGAGCCGCCACACCGACACGCCGGGCAGCACCTGCCCGAGCACGACGGCGCGGGTGGCGCCGATCCCGGTCGAGGCGACCTCGGCGCTCGTGATGCCACCCTTCGAGATCACGACCTCGACCTGCGGCAGCAGCTGCCGCACGGCGGTCGTGAGCGCCGCCATGACCTTCTCGCCGTGGTCGAGCGTGCCGTGCTCGCTCGAGCGGATGCGCGCGGTCGTGACGATCGCGAGGCCGCGGTCGGCGACGTGGTCGGCCGCCTCATCGGCGGCGGCGCGCCCGGCAGCGGCGGGGTCGTCGAGCGCGAGCGCGGTGTCGACGACCGCCGGCTCACCCCAGTCGGCGACGATCGGCGCGAGCTGCGCCGTGGCGCCGGCGGTGTGCGAGCCGCAGACCAGCAGGGTCGGGGCGGGCGACGGGATGAGCGGCGTCGCCAGCAGGCCCGAGCTCGCGACCCCGGCCAGCTCGGCCGCGAGCGGCGAGGCCGAGCGCACGACGACACGCACGCCCTGCGCCTCGGCCGCGGCGATCGCGGCGGCGACGTGGCGGACGTCATCCGCGTCGACCGCATCCGGCACCACGACCTCGCCCGGCTTCGCCGCGACGAGGACGTCGACGACGCCGCCGGCGCGCACGGTGTCCAAGGACACCGGATGCGCGATCCGCCCCGACTTCGCCGCGACGTAGTCGACCAGGGCCGAATCGGCGAAGGGGAACACCGGATCGTCGGCGTACTCGGTCTCGGCCGCCGGCAGGTCCTCGTCGCCGATGCGCACGAAGTGCACTCCCCCGCGGGTCGTGCGCCCGCCGTCGGGGAAGGCCGGGAGGAAGACCATCACCGCGTCGCCGTCGAGGAACTGCTCCGTCTCGGCGAAAACGTGGCCGCGCAGGGTCGAGTCGCCGCGCAGCACGAACCGCACCTCGGCGCCGAGACGGCGGGCCGCCTCCTCGCCGTCGGCGCGGATGCCGCGCACCAGCTCGACCGCATCCGCCTCGTGCAGGGCGCGGCTGTTGGTCTGCACGTAGACGCTGTCGCGCTCGCGCAGCACCTGCTCGAGGGCGTCGACTCCGCCGCGCAGCAGCACCACCGCATCGGTGGCCGACTGCGTGCCGGTGGGATCGTCGTCGAGCACGATGGTCTTCATCCCGGCCGCCATGCCTACTCGACCTCGGCGATCGCGCGGTCGACGTCGGCGCGCTCGCGCTTGCCCCACGTCTCGCGGGTCAGCAGGGCGCCGAGCAGGCCCAGCACACCGCAGGCCGCGTAGACGATGGCCACGCCGCCCCAGCCGAGCACGACGGCGACCGCGGTCGCGATGAGCGGGATGAAGCCCGAGATCGCGGCCGAGAACTGGTAGCCGATCGAGGCGCCCGACGCGCGGGTGTTGGTGCTGAACAGCTCCGAGAACCAGGCGCCCTGGGTGCCGGCGAGCATGTCATGGATGACCGACATCGCGACGATGTAGACGAACACGATGAGGTACGGCGCCGAGGTGTTCACGAGCAGGAACATCGGGAACGCGAAGGCGATCAGCAGCAGCGTGCCGACGATGTAGACCGGGCGGCGTCCGATCCGGTCGGTGAGCGTGCCCCAGAGGATCGTCGTGATCACGCCGAGCGCGGCCGCCGCGATGAGACCGGTGAGCGCGACCGAGCGCTCGGTGATCGGGTCGTCGCCGCTGGTGAGGTAGCTGAGCATGTAGGTGACGATCACGTAGAAGCCGCCCGACTCGGCGAGGCGCAGCGCGATGACGCGCAGCACGGTGCGCCAGTCGTTCTTGATGACCTGCCAGAGCGGGTTCTTGACGACGAGGCCCATCTCCTTGGTGTGCTCGAACTCGGGGCTCTCCGACACCTTGAGGCGGATGATCATGCCGGCGATGATCAGCACGGCGCTGAGCAGGAACGGCAGACGCCAGGCGAGCTCGCTGTCGAGCTGCGAGGAGAGCAGGAACACGACGTTGGCGAGCAGCACGCCGAAGGGCACGCCGGCCTGCGGGATCGCGGTGTAGCGACCGCGCTTCTTCCACGGCGCGTGCTCGAAGGTCATGAGGATGGCGCCACCCCACTCGGCGCCGAAGGCGAGGCCCTGCACGACGCGGATGAAGCCGAGCAGCAGCGGGGCGAGCAGGCCGACCTGGGCGTAGGTCGGCAGCACGCCGATCAGCACGGTCGAGATGCCCATGACCATGAGGGCGCCGACGAGCACGGGCTTGCGGCCGATCTTGTCGCCGAGGTAGCCGCCGATGAGCCCGCCGATGGGGCGCACGGCGAAGCCGATGCCGAAGGTCAGGAAGCCGAGCAGCACGCCGACGACGGGGTCGCTCGACGGGAAGAAGTCGGTTCCGAAGTACAGCGCGGCGGCGGTGCCGTACGCCAGGAAGTCGTAATTCTCGATCGTGGTGCCGACGGCGCTGCCGATCGCGGTGCGCAGCTTGTCGGGCGACCCGTCACGGGCCTGGGAGGTGCCCTCGGGGGCGGTGGTGGTGGTCATCGGTCGTCCATATCTCCTTCGATATGGGAGCGAGAGGATCGCGCTCCCCCGGCGGGAGCGCGAACCGGGTCATTCCGGTCTCGGCGCTCCGCCGATCTGTCCGTTCGTGTAGAAGCTGTTGATGTGGTCCTGCACCAGGCGACCCGCGCCCGCGCCGTCCTGGGCGACGATCGCCGCGAGGATCTCGCGGTGCTCGGCCCGCACGGTGGTGGCGGTGGTCTTCCAGTCGGCGAGGCGCGCGTATGCCTCGATCATCTGGCGGTGGATGGTGGTGCGCAGGCTGCCCATCACCTGGGCGGTGAGGGCGTTCCCGGTCGAGTCGGCGATCCGCTGGTGGAAGGCCGCGTCGAGCTGGTTGAACTCGGCCGTCGTGATCTGGGGGTCGTCCATGCGGTCGAGGATCGCGGCGAGTTCGCGGTGGTCGGCGTCAGTCGATCGATAGGCGGCCTCCGTGCACGACCAGGTCTCGAGCGCCACGCGCGTCTCGACCACGTCGGTCGCGGTGAAGTGCCCGAGCGCGAACTGCAGCTTGAGCAGGTTCACCAGGCCTTCGCCGGGGGTGGAGAGCAGCACGGCTCCGCCGTCCGCTCCCCCGCCCCGACGCACATCCACCACACCCAGGGCCTCGAGCACCCGCAGCGATTCCCGCAGCGAGGGCCGGGAGACCCCGAGGGCGACGGCGAGCTCGCGCTCGCTCGGCAGGTGATCCCCCGGCTTCAGTCGGCCGTCGAGGATGCGCTCCTCGATCTGCGCCATGACCTGCTCGTAGGTGCGCATGCGCTGCACCGGCTCCCAGGCATCGGAGGTCGCCATCGCTCATCACCCTTCCGGTGTCCGCTGCGGACGCCCGATCGACGTCCGCAGCGTTCATCGTAAGCGTCATGGTGTGTCCTGTAGACGGTCAGACCGCGGTCGGCGTCAGACGGCGAGCGCCGCGTGCTCGGCGCGGAACTCCGCCTCGAGCTGGCGGCGGATCTGCACGGCGAACTGGGTCTCGTCGAGCTCGACGTCGTCCCACGAGACCGTGCGGTCCTTCGGCACGTCGCGGATCAGCTTGGCGCCGTGGGCGAGGCCGAGCGGCAGCGCGTTGACGGCGAGCGAGGTCGCGGCGGGCGCGAGCTTGCCGAAGACGGTGTAGCCGCCCTCGCCGTCGAGGGTCTCGCCGGCCTTGAGGTCCTTCTTGGCGGTCGTGACGACATCCCCGCGGAAGCCCGTCGGCGCCCCCGTCGCCTCGTTGCGGAGCACCGCGGCCGCGATCGACACCCCGAGCTCGAGCCCGATCATGTGGTACGGGCGGTAGAGCTCGCCGAAGCGGCCGGAGGGGTCGGTCTTGACGCCGTATTCGGCGAAGCACTGAACGGCGTAGTCGGTCTGCGCCTCGAAGGTGACGTAGACGCCCCAGCGCAGGTCGCGGAAGACGTCGCTGCCATCGCGGTTGAGGCTCGAGACGATCTCGACGGTGCCCGAGCGCGACAGGGTGCCGCCACTGGCCTTCGGGATGATCAGGGTCGACAGGTCGTCGACGCCGGCCGGGGTGAAGTTCAGACCCTCGTCCTGCGGGATGAGCCCGGTGCCGTTCGCCACGGCGGCCATCTCGATCGCCGACTTCGTGCCGTCGAGGAAGGAGTTGAACATCTTCGGGTTGTAGTCGCCCGAGGCCAGCTGCTCGTCGCTGAAGCCGTAGTAGTTCCAGACCGTGTCGGGCGTGGAGTAGTTGTACTCGGGCAGGTACTTCGTGCCCTTGCCAGCGGCGACCGGGGTGAAGCCGACGGTGCGGCACCAGTCGACCATCTCGCAGATCAGGGCGGGCTGGTCGCCGTAGGCCATCGTGTAGATCACGCCGGCGGCCTGCGCGCGACGCTGCAGGATCGGCCCGACCATGCAGTCGGCCTCGACGTTGACCATGACGACGTGCTTGCCGTTGTCGATCGCGGTGACCGCGTGGTACGTGCCGACGAGGGGGTTGCCGGTGATCTCGAGGATGACCTCGATCGCCGGGTGGGTGATCAAGGCATCCGAGCTGTCGATGACGGCGGTGCCGCCGGTGCGCACGGCCTCGTCGAGGGTCGCGGCGGAGTAGCGCTCGGCCGGCCATCCGGTGCGCTCGAGGGCTCCCTTGGCCTTGGGCACGTTGATGTCGGCGACGCCGACGACGTGGATGTTGTCGCTGTTCACGGCCTGCGTCAGGAACATCGACGCGAACTTGCCCGCGCCGATCACGCCGACCCGGATGGGACCGGATTCGGCGGTGCGCTTCTGCATCAGCGGGAAGAGATTCATTCCGAGCTACCCCTTTGTCGACGGCTGCGCCGCCTGAGTGATCTTCGTGGCTTGATGGTCTGACCATCTGCTGGTCACACATATTGCGCGTCGGGGATGCGCCTGTCAACCCGGACGCGCGGAACGACCGGTCCGCCTGGCTAGAGTTGGCGAGAACCCGCCTGCGTTTCGAAGGAGATCCCCCATGCCCGTGGCAACCCCGGACCAGTACGCCGAGATGCTCGCGAAGGCCAAGACCGGCGCCTACGCCTTCCCCGCGATCAACGTGTCGTCGTCGTCGACGATCAACTCCGTGCTCCAGGGCCTGAGCGACGCCGGCAGCGACGGCATCATCCAGGTCACCACCGGCGGCGCCGACTACTTCGCCGGCCAGACCGTCAAGGCCCGCGCCTCGGGCGCCCTCGCCTTCGCGAAGTACGTCACCGAGGTCGCCAAGAACTACCCCGTGACCGTCGCGCTGCACACCGACCACTGCCCCAAGGACGCCCTCGACGGCTTCGTGCTGCCGCTCCTCGCCGCCAGCGAGGAGGAGGTCAAGGCCGGTCGCAACCCGATCTTCCAGTCCCACATGTGGGATGGCTCGGCCGTGCCGCTGCAGGAGAACATCGAGATCGCCCAGCAACTGCTGCCCCGCATGAAGGCGATCAACGCGATCCTCGAGGTCGAGATCGGCGTCGTCGGCGGCGAAGAGGACGGCGTGCAGCACGAGGGCAGCAACGAGGCCCTCTACACGACTCTCGGCGACGTCACCGCCGCGGTCGAGGCCCTCGGCCTCGGCGACCAGGGCAAGTGGATCGCCGCGCTCACCTTCGGCAACGTGCACGGCGTCTACAAGCCCGGCAACGTGAAGCTGCGCCCCGAGCTGCTCGGCGAGATCCAGGCCGGCATCGCCGCCAAGTACGGCACCGCCGAGAAGCCGCTCGACCTCGTCTTCCACGGCGGATCGGGCTCGACCGACGCCGAGATCGCCGAGGCCGTGCGCAACGGCGTCATCAAGATGAACATCGACACCGACACGCAGTACGCCTACAGCCGCTCGATCGCCGACACCGTGCTGAAGAACTACGACGGCTTCCTCAAGGTCGACGGCGAGGTCGGCAACAAGAAGATCTACGACCCGCGCGCCTGGGGCAAGATCGCCGAGACCGCCATGGCCGCCCGCGTCGTCGAGGCGACCACGCAGCTCGGCTCGAAGGGCAACTCGATCTCGGCCTGACCAGGCTGGCCGGGCTCGCTCCCACCCCACCGGAACCCCGTCGTCACCTCGCGTGGCGGCGGGGTTCCGTCGTCGCGGCCGACGACCGGATCAGGATTCCGCGGGAGCGTCGAAGGTCAGGTCGAGCCGGTCGCGGTGCCACGTCACATCCGTGGCCGTCATCTGCAGCGTCAGGTAGTACGGCGCCAGATGCATGATGCGGCGGCCGTCGGGCAGCTCGACGTCGAGGCTGACGCCGACCGCCGTCGACCCGTCGTCGCGCCCCCGCAGCTCGACGAGCAGCGAGCCGTGGTCGACCTCGGGCGCGGCCAGGAGCGCGTGGATGAGCGCCCGCAGAGCCGTGCGCTGCGATGGCCGCAGCCGGTCCGCCCGGCGCTCGGGATCGATCACGACGAGGCGCGACGAGGCCTCCAGGTCGTCGAGCCAGCTCGCGTTCGCCTGCGTCACCAGATCGTCGCGCAGCCGCCGTGCGAGCTGCCCCGCGAGCGCACGGTCGGAGGCGTCGATGGTTCCGCGGGAGACCACCTGCTCGAGGAAGGGCACGGCACGCGAGGTGAGACGGGCGAGCCGCTCGCGCTCGGCATCCTGCATGCGCTGATCGAGCGCCGCGCCGGCGACGACGAGCGTGCGCGAGCGCGCCTCGAGCAGGCGCCGCATGTTGCGCACCACGCGGTGCGAGAACGTCGCCGTCAGCACCGTCGACACCGTGATCGGCGTGGCGATGATGATCGTGCTGGCGATGACGCCCCAGTTGCCCTCCGAGCGCACGAGCACCGCCGAGAGCGGCACGGTCGTCACGCCGATCCCGACCCCGAGCACCACGAGCCGCCGCGCCGGGAGGTACGGCGCGAGCGAGCCCAGGATCATGCAGCTCGCCAGCGATCCCCACCAGACCTCGACCGGCAGGGCGACGCCCTGGAACCCGACGGCCGAGAGCAGCATCGCCGAGCCGCTGAGAGCGCACGCCGTCACCGCCGCGCCGAGGCTGATGGGGGCGCCGCTGCGGTCGCCGCGGCGCCCCCGGCTCGCGGCGAAGTGCACGACGAGGTGAGCCGACACGGCGATCGCGACGGCGAAGAGCTGCAGTCCGGGAAGCGTGCGGGTGTTCAGCCCGGTCGCCACGACGAGCGCCCCGCTCACCGCCTGGAACACGGCGAACGCCGCGGGGATGTAGGGCCCGGTCACCCAGCTCAGCGGATCGAGCTGCTGAGGTGAGATCGGCACCTCACCGCGCATCGTCGCCTCCTCGCGTCAGGTCGGGCGCCTCTCGCCGCTCGCGGTCGAGCCGAGGCCCGAAGGGATCGCCGAGTGCCTCGCGCGGGTGTTCGCCGACGGGCTCCTCGCCGTCACTCAGCGCCGATTGCCCGATGAGGCGGTGGTGAGACGGCTCGTTCGGCACCACGACGTCGAGCACGGGCACCGTGAGCACGACCGAGGTGCCGGCGCCCCGCGTCGACCACACGTCGAGGCGGCCGCCGACGCGCTCGAGGCGTCCCGACATCGACTCGCGGATGCCGAGACGGTCGTCGGCCACCGCCGAGGCATCGAATCCGACACCCTGATCGATGACCATGACCGAGATCATCTCCTCGGTGCTGCTCGAGACGATCTCCGCGTCGGTCGTGCCGGAGTGCTTGAGCACGTTCTCGAGCGCGGCGCGCGTGGCGTCGAGCAGCGCATCCGCCGCCTCGGGGTCGAGCCGGTAGATGCCGGTGCCGCCGCCGGTGACCCGCACGCTCAGTCCGCGCCACTGGAAGTCGGTGACCATGCGGGTGATGCGGTTGCGCAGCACCGCATCGGCGTCGTCGGCCGGCACGTGGTGCGACGTCGTCAGCCAGTCGGCGCTGGTCAGCGTGTCGAGATCGTCGCGAAGCCGAGCCCGCGTGCGCTCATCGAGCACGTCGGAGCCGTTCATGACGATCGCGAGGTCGTTGAGCACGGTGTCGTGCACGACCGCCGTCGTGCGCCGCGCCAGGTCGGCGCCCGTCGTGAGCGCCTGCGTCTCGGCCTCGAGCTCGTCGAAGTTGGGCACGCGACTGCGGGCACGACGCTGGATCGCGGCCAGCACCGCGCAGAGGCCGGTGCCGATGATCATCATCATGGTGGGGCCGAAGCCCGGGCTGAAGGGATGATCGCCGACCGCCGCGACGACGGCCGAGATCCCGCTCGTGGTGGCCCAGCCCGCAAGCAGCCACGAGCTCACGATCAAGGGCGTCGTGGGCGCGATCGCGACCAGGCCGAGCGCGACGGCGGGGCGGTTGAGCAGGAAGTTGTAGTGCGCTGCGGCGTCGGGCAGGTCGCGCAGCACGACGAGCTGGAAGGCGGCGACCGCGACCGCTCCGACGATGAGGAACAGCAGCGAGGTCAGCGGGCGACTGCGCCACGCGGCGAGCAGCAGCAGCGCGAGCACCAGCGCGAGCAGCACGAGCGGCGGGCCGACCTCGTGGCCGATGCCGAGGCGCATATACGCCTCGATGACGATCGGCACGTCGAGCAGCAGGTTGACGGCGCCGGTCGCCCAGACCATCCGCGAGATCGTGTCGGTGATGACCCCGGCCGCGACCTCGCGCGGAAGCACCGCGACGCGCATGATCGCCCCCTTCTCCCGTCAGGGTCGATCATCTCAGTTCAGCGCGCTCAGCCCAGCAGCTCAGCCCTGCAGCATCTGCAGGTAGGCGGGATCCTGCAGCATGACGCTGAACGCCACGATCATCGAGGCGATCGACGCGAGCGCTCCGCCGACGAGGGGGATCCAGAACACGATGCGCAGGCGGCGCACGACCAGAGCCACCACCGCGATCGTGACGACCAGGATCGCGAGCTGCAGCCCGGCATCCCAGTTCGCCCCCGCCACAGCTGCGCCGGTGGCCGTGAAATCGCCGACGCCCATGATCTGGAACACCTGCTCGAAGCGCTGCGGGTACAGATCGCGGCTGGTGAGCGCCGAGACCACGTTGAAGGCGCCGAAGACGAGCAGTCCGACCGTGATCGGCAGATCCCAGCGCGGGCGCGGCTTCGCGGCGGGCTTCGCCCCCGGCTGCGGCGAGGCGGTCGAGTACGCCGGAGCGCCCGTTGCGGCGCCGGATGGGGTCCAGTCCGGTGTCGGCGCGGCGGTCGCCGACGCGGCCGGGGCGGCAGCCGGCGGCGTCAGAGCATCCGTCACGTCCCGCAGCAGCGGATGGTCGGGTCCGAGGATCTCGCGCAACTCCTCCGGTGAGGCGTACTCGCCGTAGGCCGGGCGCGGGGCCCCGGCGGCGGGCATCGTGTCGCGGGCGTCGCTCATGCGCGGCCCCGTCCGCCGAGCGCCCGCGCATCCGCGTTGCCGTCGACGTCGCGGCGCAGCTCCTTCGGCAGCGAGAACATGAGGTCCTCCTCCGCCGTGCGCACCTCCTCGACCTCGCCGTAGCCCGCCTGCGCGAGATCGCTCAGCAGCTCCTGCACCAGCACCTCCGGAACCGAGGCGCCGCTCGTGACGCCGATCGTCTGCACGCCCTCGAGCCAGGCCTGCTGCACCTCGTCGGCGTAGTCGACCCGGTACGCGGCCTTCGCGCCGTACTCGAGCGCCACCTCGACGAGGCGCACGCTGTTCGAGCTGTTGGCCGAGCCGACCACGATCACCAGGTCGGCATCCTTGGCGACCTTCTTGATCGCGACCTGGCGGTTCTGGGTCGCGTAGCAGATGTCGTCGCTGGGCGGGTCCTGCAGGTGCGGGAAGCGCACGCGGAGGCGCCGCACCGTCTCCATGGTCTCGTCGACGCTGAGGGTGGTCTGCGAGATCCAGACCAGGTTGTCGGTCTCGGGCACCTCGACCGTGTCGGCCGACTCGGGGCTGTCGATGAGGATCGTGCGCTCGGGGGCGTGGCCCATCGTGCCCTCCACCTCCTCGTGGCCGGCGTGGCCGACGAGCAGGATGCGCGCATCCTGCTTCGCGAAGCGCAGCGCCTCGCGGTGCACCTTCGTGACGAGCGGGCAGGTCGCGTCGATCGCCTGCAGCTCGCGCTCGGTCGCCTCGGCCTTGACCATCGGCGAGACTCCGTGCGCGCTGAACACGACGTGCGATCCCATCGGCACCTCGTCGAGCTGGTCGACGAAGATCGCACCGCGCTTCTCGAGCTCGCGCACGACGTGCACGTTGTGCACGATCTGCTTGCGCACGTAGACGGGGGCGCCGTAGTGGTCGAGCGCCTTCTCGACGGCGATCACGGCGCGGTCGACGCCGGCGCAGTAGCCGCGGGGCGCGGCGAGCAGCACGCGCTTGGGCCCGGCGACGGGGAGGTCGAGGAGCGCCTCGCGCTGCGACGGCAGGCGCGGCGGAGCGAGATCGACGCCGGGGGCGCCGTTGGTGATGCCGGACACCCCCCGATTCTACGAGTGACGGCCGTGCGCCACCTGTCCGCCCGGTGTGGGCCGGGCGCCGGCGTCGGTGTGGACGAGCGCGGCCGCGTGTCCGCCCCCTCCCGTAGCCTGACGAGCATGACGGACGCCCCCGCCGCCGCGAACGACGCCGCCCCCGCATCCTCGGCTCCCTCGGCCGAGTCGCCGTGGCCGGTCTCGGTGCTCTCGAGCAAGATCAAGGACTACATCGCCCGCCTCGGCGCCGTATGGGTCGAGGGCGAGCTGACCCAGTGGAACGTGCGCGGCGGTGCCGTCTACGCGAAGCTCAAAGACCTCGAGCAGGATGCGACGGTCTCCCTGCAGATGTGGGCCAGCACCCGCGCCAAGCTCGACGCCGACTTCAAGCAGGGCGACCGCGTCGTCGCTCTCGTCAAGCCCGACTGGTGGTTGCGCGGCGGCACGCTCACGATGAACGTGCTGCAGCTCAAGCACGTCGGTCTCGGCGACCTGCTCGAGCGCCTCGAGCGGCTGCGGCGCCAGCTCATCGACGAGGGGCTCTTCGACGCGACGCGCAAGAAGCGGCTCCCGTTCCTGCCGAACTGCATCGGACTCGTCACCGGCAAGGACTCCGACGCCGAGAAGGACGTGCTGCGCAACGCGCAGCTGCGCTGGCCGAGCGTGAGCTTCCGGGTGAAGCACTCCGCCGTGCAGGGCGAGCGCGCGGCGAGCGAGGTCGCGGCGCGCATCCGCGAGCTGGATGCCGATCCCGAGGTCGACGTCATCATCGTCGCGCGCGGCGGCGGCGACTTCCAGAACCTGCTCGTGTTCAGCGACGAGGCGCTGGTGCGCACCGCGGCGGCGGCGCAGACGCCGATCGTCAGCGCGATCGGCCACGAGAACGACCGTCCGCTGCTCGACGAGGTCGCCGATCTGCGCGCCTCCACGCCGACGGATGCCGCGAAGCGGGTCGTGCCCGACGTCGGCGAGGAGCTGGCGCGGGTGCAGCAGGCGCGCGGCCGCATCCAGCTGCGGGTGAGCGGCTTCATCGGCCACGAGATCGACCGCCTCGGGCAGCTGCGCAGCCGCCCGGTCATGTCGGATCCGACCTGGCTCATCGACAGCCGTGCCGAGGAGCTCGTGCGCTGGGTGGCCCGCGGCAGCGAGCTCATGGATCACCGGCTCGAGCGCGCGAACGCCCGCATCGGCGAGCTGACCGGCCATCTGCGCGCGCTGAGCCCGAAGCGGACGCTCGAGCGCGGCTACGCGATCGCGCAGCTGCCCGACGGCCGCGCCCTGCGCTCGATCGAGGATGCGCCGCTCGGCTCGGCGCTGCGGGTCACGGTCGCCGACGGCGCCGTCGCAGCCACCGTGGACGGGGTCGAGGCGGCCGAGCGCGCCGGGGGTCGCGGGTAGGATCGTGGCCGTGACCGACTCCCCCGCCAGCGGTTCCGCGACCGCCGCCGACATCGCCGAGCTGAGCTACGAAGAGGCGCGCGACGAGCTCGTGCGGGTCGTGACCGAGCTCGAGCAGGGCGCCGCGACGCTCGAGCAGTCGCTCGTACTCTGGGAGCGCGGCGAGGCGCTCGCGCAGCGCTGCGAGGAGTGGCTGCTCGGCGCCCGCGCCCGCCTGGACGCCGCCCGCGCCGCGGCCGACGACGCCTCGTGAGCCCGCAGCCGCGCGTCGTCGCCGAGCTCGGTCGCCCCGAGACGCCGCAGGAGACGGCGGACCGCAAGGCGGAATCGCGCCGCAAGCACTTCGCGAACCAGACGACCTTCAACCTCGTCATCGCCCTGATCGCCTCGCTCGCCGTCGTCCTCTTCCTCGTGATCGTCGTCGTGCGACCCGACCAGCAGAGCGCGCGCGAGCCCGTCGACTACGCCGCCGCGGCCGCCGACGTGCAGGACCAGGCGGATGCCCACCTCGTGGTTCCCGCGCTCGGCGAGGACTGGAGCGCGAACCGCGCCGACTACTCCGCCCCGAAGGGCAAGCCCGCCGTCTGGCGCATCGGCTTCATCACCCCCGGCGACCAGTACATCGGCCTCACCCAGGGCATCGGCGCCGACGATGGCTGGGTCTCCGACCGCCTCGACGACCACAACCCGACCGGCAGCGTGAAGATCGACGGCGTCGCCTGGACGGTCTACGACCGCCGCGACGCCGACAACCCCGGCAATCTCGCCTACTCGCTCGCGGCGACCGTCGGCGGCTCGCGCCTCGTGCTCAGCGGCAGCGCGACCCCGGCCGAGTTCCGCGAGCTCGCGACGGCCGCGCTGGCCGACGCCGCCGCATCCTCCCCCGCCACGACCGCCCCGACAGGAGACGCCGGATGACGACCACCAGCCCCCAGCAGGCCTGGGACGAGATGCGCCACGGCAACGACAACTTCGTCGCCGGAACGCCCGAGCACCCGCACCAGGACGTCGACACCCGCGCCGGCCTCGCCGGAGGGCAGGCCCCCCACGCGGCGCTGTTCGGCTGCGCCGACTCGCGCCTCGCGGCCGAGATCATCTTCGACCGCGGCCTCGGCGACCTCTTCGTGGTGCGCAACGCCGGTCAGGTCGTGTCCGACTCCGTCATCGGCTCGCTCGAGTACGCCGTCGCCGTGCTGAAGGTTCCGCTTATCGTCGTGCTCGGCCACGACGCCTGCGGCGCCGTCAAGGCCGCGATCGACGCCGAGACCAAGAACCCGCCCGCGCTGCCGGCCCACATCGCCCAGCTCATCGCGCCCATCCGCCCCTCCGTGCGCCGCGCGCGCGTCATCGGACAGAACGACCCCGAGACCATCGGACGCCTGCACCTGCGCGAGACGATCGCCGATCTGCTGGCCGGATCCGAGCTCATCAGCGACGCCGTGGCCGACGGTACGCTGGGCATCGTCGGCGCGAACTACCGCCTCGCCGAGGGGCGGGTCGTGCCGGACGCCGCCCTCGGCGTGATCGACGTCGACGCGGCCTGAACACCCTTCACGACACCCCGTCTGAACATCCCGACCGAGGAAAGGCCTGCGCCGCAGTGAGCACCGAAGAGTTCCGGATCGAGCACGACACGATGGGCGAGGTGCGGGTTCCCGCGTCGGCGCTCTACCGGGCGCAGACGCAGCGCGCCGTCGAGAACTTCCCGATCTCGGGCACCGGCCTCGAGGCCGGTCAGATCGTCGCGCTGGCTCGCATCAAGCGCGCCGCCGCGATCGTCAACGCGCAGATCGGCATCCTCGACCAGGGCATCGCCGACGCGATCGTCGCCGCGGCGGATGAGATCGTCGCCGGCCAGCACCACGGGCACTTCCCGGTCGACACCTACCAGACCGGCTCGGGCACCTCGTCGAACATGAACATGAACGAGGTGCTCGCCACCCTCGCGACCGAGAAGCTCGGCGCGCCGGTGCACCCCAACGACCACGTCAACATGTCGCAGTCGTCGAACGACGTCTTCCCGACCTCGGTGCACCTCGCCGTGACCGGCGCGCTCATCCACGACCTGGTGCCCGCGCTCGACCACCTGGCCCTCGCGCTGGAGAAGAAGGCCGAGCTGTGGAAGGACGCCGTCAAGGCCGGCCGCACCCACCTCATGGACGCCACCCCGGTCACTCTCGGCCAGGAGTTCGGCGGCTACGCCCGCCAGATCCGCCTCGGCATCGAGCGTGTGCAGTCGGCGCTCCCCCGCGTCGCCGAGGTCCCGCTCGGCGGCACCGCCACCGGCACCGGCATCAACACTCCGCTCGGCTTCCCGCAGAAGGTCATCGCCGAGCTCGCCGAGAACTCGGGGCTGCCGATCACCGAGGCGCTCGACCACTTCGAGGCGCAGGGTGCGCGCGACGGACTCGTCGACGCCTCCGGCGCGCTGCGCGTCATCGCCGTGTCGCTGACCAAGATCAGCAACGACCTGCGCTGGATGGGCTCCGGTCCCAACACGGGTCTCGGCGAGCTGCACATCCCCGACCTGCAGCCCGGCTCGTCGATCATGCCCGGCAAGGTCAACCCGGTCATCCCCGAGGCGGTCATCATGGTCGGTGCGCGCGTGATCGGCAACGATGCGACGATCGCCTGGGCCGGCGCGACCGGCGCCTTCGAGCTCAACGTGGCGATCCCCGTCATGGGCACCGCCCTGCTCGAGTCGATCCGCCTGCTCGCGAACTCGACTCGCGTGCTGGCCGACAAGACCATCGACGGCCTGCAGGCGAATCTCGAGCGCGCCCGCGCGCTGGCCGAGTCGTCGCCGTCGATCGTCACGCCGCTCAACAAGCTGATCGGCTACGAGGCCGCGGCGAAGATCGCGAAGCACTCGGTCGCCGCTGGTCTCACGGTGCGCGAGGCCGTCGTCGACCTCGGCTTCGTCGAGCGCGGCGAGGTCACCGAGGCGCAGCTCGACGAGGCGCTCGACGTCACCACGATGACGCACCCGTGAGTTCACGCCGCTGAGTCGATCGCGTTCGCGATCGCCCGTGGCGTTGCGAAGCCCGCCGCATCCTCCGGTGGATGCGGCGGGCTTCGTCGTCAGCGCTGTGCCCCGGGTGGCGCGGTGCGCGCCGCGACCGGCTGCGCGAGCACGATGACGACGACGCTCAGAGCGAAGGCCGCCGCATAGGCGAACGGGCTGTCCGTGCCGCCGACGAGCGCGAACAGCAGTCCGGCGATCGCGATCGATGTCGCGCTGCTCGCCGCATCGAAGATCGACAGGGCCGCGCTGTTGAAGCCCTGGTTGCGCGGCGTCGAGTAGGCGAGCGCGAGTGTCGCCACACGCGGGAACACGGTGCCCATCCCGGCGCCCGCGACGAGCCACCCGGCCGCCGCGACGATCGGGCCGAGGGCGAGCAGCGCATCCAGCAGCTGCACGACGATGCCCACCGCGATGAGCGCGGTGCCGACGCGGGCGATCGCCGTCGAGCCGAATCGTTCGCCCAGGCGCCCCTGCAGATGCGAGCCGGCGGCCCACGAGATCGCGCCGACCGTCAGGATCAGGCCCGACACCGAGAGAGCGAGGCCGTCGCGCTCGTGCAGCATGAGCGGCATGTAGATCTCGGCGGCGAAGAACGAGGCAGCGACGAGCCCGCGCAGCAGCACGGTCGCGGGCAGGCCGCGCCCGGCCAGCAGGGTTCGGCGCGGCAGCAGCGGACGGGCCGCGACGCCGGCCACGATCAGTGCGACGACCGCGACGGTCCAGTCGAGCGGCGACGGCAGCTGCTGCGCCAGCGAGATAGCGAGCACGGCGCCGGCGACCACGAGCGCCAGCAGGATCGAGACGAGCGATCCGGGTCCGGTCTGCTCGGGCTGCGCCTGCGCGGCGGAGCCGGTGGCCCCAGCGGATTCGGCGGACTCACTCGACTCGGGCGCCTCGGCGGACTCGGCGGATGCGATCGATGTGGCTGGTCCAGACCGCTCGGCCGACTCGGCGGGCTCGGTCGCCGCCGGCGCGGTCCCCGCTGCCGCTGCGCCGCTGCCCGTGATCTGCCGGATCGCCGGCAGCATGAGCGCCGCGGCGATCAGCACCAGCACCGCGACGCCGAGGAACACCCAGTGCCAGCTGATCTGCTCGGCGACCCATCCGGCGACGGGCGGGCCGATCATCGACGGCAGCACCCAGGCCGCCGCGAAGGCGCCGAAGATGCGCGGGTGCAGCACCGCGGGATACAGCCGCGCGACGACGACGTAGAGCGCGACGTTGATCGCCCCGGATCCGAAGCCCTGCAGCAGCCGACCGACCACGAAGACCTCGATCGTCGACGCCGAGCCGGCGACGATCAGCCCGACGAGGAAGATCGCGGTCGCGGCGAGCAGCGGGGCGACCGGCCCGCGCCGATCCGACCAGCGACCCGCCACGACGACGCCGACGACCGAGGCCGCGAGGGTGCCCGAGAACGCGAGGGCGTAGTAGGCGGCGCCGTCGAGGTCGGCGCTGACGGCCGGCATCACGGTCGTGACGGCGAGCGCCTCGAAGGCGCCGAGGAACACGAGGGCGAAGGAGCCGATCGTCGTGGCGCGCAGGTGCGGCGCCATCAGGCTGACGGGGCGGGCGGTGAGGTTCACGTGGTGCCTTGCATCGGTGCTGATCGCGGCGCGGCGCGAGCGCGACGCGATCGGTGGAGACGGTGATGGTATGCCCGCCCGAGAGCGGGACGGCGGTCGTGCAGAACCGAGCGGCCCGGTGACCGCAGCCTTCCAGGCTAGGTCATCGCCGCCGTCGACCGACAGTGTCTGTCGCCGACGCGACG
>NZ_VHQG01000002.1:350731-471603 GCF_006517435.1 Schumannella soli | reverse complement strand
CAGCACCGTCAGCGCAGCACCGTCAGCGCAGCACCGTCAGCAGCAGCTGCGCGCCCAGCGCGATCGTCCATCCCGCGAGCAGGAACGGCCCGAGCGGCAGCCGTCGCCCTCGCCCGTTGCGCACCAGCACCACGACGGCGGCGACACCGCCGATCAGCGTTCCCAGCACCGGCGCGACGATCGTGACGAGAGCCGTCGGACCGGCGAGCGCCATCGCGATCACGAGCTTGGCGTCGCCCATGCCGAACGCCCCGATGAAGCCGAGCAGCAGCACGACGGCGGCGACGACCGCGATCGTCGTGATCGCGCCGACCGACACCTCACCGACCGCGACGCGGATGCCGAGCACGGCCACGCCGAGCGCGATCACCGGCACGGTCAGCAGGTTCGGCAGCCGTTGCTCGGTCGCGTCGATACGCGCCAGTTCCGCGGTGACGGCGGCGAGCGCGAGCGCCGGGATCGTCGCGAGCCGCGCGCCCGACACGGCGAGCACGACGGCGACGAGGCCGAGTGTGAGCGGCGCCTGCCAGATCAGCCTCGCGGGGAGCATCCGCCGGGGCGTCCGAGCGGGCCGCGTCGCGGTCGAGTGCGCGACCGCGCCCGCGGTCGTGGGCGCTGCGGCTGCCGGTCTCGTCACCCGGGTCACGGTAGGCGAGTCGTGTCGACGGCCGCGGGAGTTCTCCACAGGCCGACGATCCCGCCGCGGGTGCGCACGTCCCACCGCCTAGCCTGGGCGCATGCAGCTGGTCGTCGAGGGCGAGATCTTCTACTGGCGCGGCCCGGCCCCGTGGCACTTCGTCGCGGTGTCGCCCGCCGAGGCGGCGGAGATCCACACGGTCGCCGGCGCCGTGACCTACGGCTGGGGCATGATCCCCGCCACCGTGCACCTCGACCGCGACGGCACGACCACGAGCTGGACGACCTCGCTCTGGCCGAAGGACGGCTCGTTCATCGTGCCGATCAAGAAGGCCGTGCAGGACCGTCACGAGCTCGACGTCGGCGACGTGCTGACGCTGCGCCTCGACATCGGCGGCTGACACCACCGGAAGCCGCCGGACGCCACCCCACACGCGACGCGAGATCCGACGACGGAGCCCGCCGCATCCACCCGCGCCGTCAGGGGCGGGCAGGATGCGAGGGGCTCCGTCGTCGGGGACGATCAGGCGAGCTCGTTCGACTCCAGCAGCTCGGTCACGAGCGCAGCCACGGCGGAGCGCTCGGAGCGGGTCAGGGTGATGTGCGCGAACAGCGGGTGCCCCTTGAGCGTCTCGATGACGCTCGCGACGCCGTCGTGGCGGCCGACGCGCAGGTTGTCGCGCTGCGCGACGTCGTGGGTGAGCACGACGCGCGAGTTCTGGCCGATGCGCGAGAGCACCGTCAGCAGCACGTTGCGCTCGAGCGACTGCGCCTCGTCGACGATCACGAAGGCGTCGTGCAGTGAACGGCCGCGGATGTGCGTGAGCGGCAGCACCTCGAGCAGCCCGCGCTCCATGACCTCCTCGAGAACGTTCTCGCTCACGAGGGCGCCGAGGGTGTCGAAGACGGCCTGGCCCCAGGGGTTCATCTTCTCCTGGGCGTCACCGGGCAGGTAGCCGAGCTCCTGACCGCCGACCGCATAGAGCGGACGGAACACCATGATCTTGCGGTGCTGCTGCTTCTCGAGCACGGCCTCGAGGCCGGCGCACAGGGCGAGGGCGCTCTTGCCGGTTCCGGCGCGACCGCCGAGCGACACGATGCCGATCTCGGGGTCGAGCAGCAGGTCGATCGCGAGGCGCTGCTCGGCGCTGCGGCCGTGCAACCCGAAGACGTCGCGGTCGCCGCGCACGACGCTCAGCTCGCCCTTGCCGGTGACCCGACCGAGCGCGCTGCCCCGGTCGGAGCGCAGCACCAGACTCGTGTTGATCGGCAGGTCGGCGACCGCGCGCGTCGACAGCCTGTCGGCGTCGTAGAGCTCGGCCATCTGCTCGCTCGACAGGTCGACCTCCGCCATGCCGGTCCAGCCCGACTCGGGCGCGAGCTCGGCGCGGTACTCCTCGGCGGCGAGGCCGATCGAGGCGGCTTTGACGCGCAGGGGCAGATCCTTCGACACGACCGTGACGTCGAGCCCGTCGCCGGCCAGGTTGAGGGCGACGGCGAGGATGCGCGAGTCGTTGTCGTTCAGCTGCAGTCCCGAGGGCAGCACCGACATGTTGGAGTGGTTCAGCTCGACGCGCATGCTGCCGCCCGCATCCCCCACCGGGATCGGGAAGTCGAGGCGCTCGTGCTCGATGCGCATCTCGTCGAGGAGGCGCAGCGCCTGCCGCGCGAAGTAGCCGATCTCGGGGTCGTGGCGTTTGGCCTCGAGTTCGGCGATGACCACGACCGGCAGCACGACCGCGTGCTCCGCGAAGCGGAACAGGGCGTGCGGGTCGCTGAGAAGCACGGAGGTGTCGAGCACGTACGTGCGCTCCCCCTGCTTCCTGGTGGTGCGCCGGCTGGTCTTTCCGGCGGCGATGGGCGAGGACTGCAGGGATTCGTCGAGCGCGGGCACTAGCCACTCCTTGCCCGGATGCGGGGCATCCGGTTCCTGATTTCAGAGCGGCCAGGGGGCTCGTCGGAGGCGAACTTATGTGGCCGCTCCGGTCAGACGCCGTGTCTGACAAGGCCGACGCTAAGCCTGCTCGGCGCGTGCCGCCGGCTTAGACACGCCCGCGGATGTGTCGTGTCGGTTAACTCTCGCCGTGAGCGCCCCGCGCGCGGGTCGGCGACGCCGTCGAGCGGGTCGGCCCGGCACTCAGAGCGGCGATGTCGTCGCGAAGGAGACGAGGGCGGAGGCGAGCATCTCCAGGGTCTCCTCGCTGGTCGACGCGTGCGGGCTGAGCCGCACCCGTCCGTCGCGGGTCGTCGCCGAGATGCCGTGGTTGTGCAGCGCCGCGGTGAGGGCCGTGAGTCGGTCGGCGCCCGGGTCGAGCACGACGATGCCGGCCCGCTCGTCTTCGGCGCGCGGTGACGCGATCGGGATGCCGTGCTCGTCGGCGAGGTCGATGATGCGCGAGACGGTGCTCGCCACCTTCTCCTGCACCAGGTCGACGCCGAGGTCGGCGAGCTGCTCGAGCGCGGCCGCGAGTCGCGCCTGGGCGACGGGGTCGCCGTTGGTCAGCTGGAACGCGGATGCGCCGCGGGCCGGCGGCAGCACCTCGTCCATCGGCTGGGTCGGCGAGTCCGTTCCGGTCCATCCCGACCACACCGGCGTGAGCCGGTCGAGAGCGCGGTCGCTCAGCGCGAGGAATCCGGTGCCCCAGCCGGCGCGCACCCACTTCTGCCCGCCCGCGGCGACGACGTCGGCGAGGTGCAGCGGCGCATCCACGACCCCGAAGCCCTGCATGGCGTCGACGATGAGCAGCCGGTCGCCGATGACCTGGCGGATGCCGTCGAGGTCGGCCAGGTAGCCGGTGCGGTAGTCGACGAGCGACACCGCGACGGCGGCGACCCGCGAGTCGAGCTGGTCGCGCAGGTTGCCCGGCGTCACGCGTCCGTGATCGGTGCCGATCCAGCGCGGCGCGCCGACCTTGAGCACCTCGCTCGCGCGTTGCACCGCGAAAGGCAGGGCCGGGAACTCGCCGAGGGAGAGCGCGATGTCGCCGGTCACGCCGAAGACGGCGTGCGTGAGGGCCTGGGTCGTGTTCGGCTGGAAGACGACCTGGTCGGGGCGGAATCCGGTGACGGCGGCGACGGCGCGTTTGACCCGCTCGTGCTGGCCGTCGGTCACGGCGAGGGCGCCGAATCGCACGTGCTCGAGCACGTGGCGCAGACCGGCCTCCTCATCGAGGGCCGCGCGCCCCATCGGTCCGAAGCGGCCGAAGTCGAGCCAGCCGGGTTCTTCGCCGAAGGTGTCGAGGTAGGCGGCGAGCACGGCGCGGGTTGCCTCCGCATCCGCGTCGCGGCGCCGGCCGAGCAGGGGGCTCACTGCCCGAACCGCCGGTGCCGGCTGGCGTAGTCGCGCACCGCGCGCAGGAAGTCGACTTCGCGCAGGTCGGGTCCGAGCGCTTCGACGAAGTAGAACTCGCTGTGCGCGCTCTGCCAGAGCATGAAGTCGCTGAGGCGCTGCTCGCCGCTGGTGCGGATGATGAGGTCGGGGTCGGGCTGCCCCTGCGTGTAGAGGTGCTCCCCGATCGTCTCGGGCGTCAGCAGCTCGGCGAGGTCGTCGAGGGTGCCGCCGCCGGCGCTGTGCTGCTCGACGATGCTGCGCATCGCATCCGCGATCTCCCGTCGGCCGCCGTAGCCGACGGCGAGGTTGACGTGCAGTCCGGTGTGCTCGGCGGTGCGGTGCTCGGCCTGTCTCAGCGATTCGATGAGCGAGTCGGGCAGCCCGTCGCTCGCGCCGACGTGCTGCACCCGCCAGGTCGGCTCGCGGGAGATGTCGTCGGCGAGTCCGGCGATGATGTCGACGAGCTGGTCGAGCTCGGCGCTCTGCCGGCTCTTCAGGTTGTCGGTCGACAGCAGGTAGAGGGTGACGACGCGGATGCCGAGGTCGTCGCACCAGCGCAGGAACTCGTGCATCTTCGCGGCTCCGGCGCGGTGGCCGTGGGCGGCGGTCTCGAGCGCCCGCAGGCGGGCCCAGCGGCGGTTGCCGTCGATGATCATGGCGACGTGCTGCGGCAGCTGACGCCCGAGCAGTCCGCGCCGCAGCCGGGACTGGTACAGCCCGTAGAGCAGTCCGCTGCCCCCGGTCTCGCGCCGCTCACTCACGGGCCAACGCTAGTCCACCGATCCGCACAGATTCCCGGGACGGCCCGGGCCTAGTATCGGGCCATGGCGGCACCGGCAGACCTCGAGCGCGACCACATCCCCCTGGTCGCCGATGCGATCGAGCACCCGCCGGCCGCCGGCGACGTGAAGCCGACGTGGCGCGGCTGGATCCATCTGGCGACGTTCCCGCTGGCGATCGTGCTCGGCATCGTGCTGATGCTCGTCGCCGCGAACACGGCCGCGCGCGCCGCCGCGGCGGTGTTCATGCTCTCGTCGCTGCTGCTGTTCGGCATCAGCGCGACGTATCACCGCATCAACTGGAGCCCGAAGGTGAAGGCGCTGTTCCGGCGCCTGGATCACTCGAACATCTTCCTTCTCATCGCGGGCACGTACACGCCGATCGCGGTGTGCTGTCTGCCGACGACGAAGGCGGTCGTGCTGCTGTCGATCGTGTGGGGTGGGGCACTGCTCGGGATCGGCTTCCGCATCTTCTGGCTGGGCGCGCCGCGCTGGCTGTACGTGCCGCTGTATCTGGCCCTGGGATGGGCGGCGATGCTCTACATCGTCGATCTGGTGAACGCGAACGTGGCGACGATGGTGCTGATCCTCGTCGGCGGCGCGGCGTACACGACCGGCGCGATCTTCTACGGCACGAAGCGGCCGAATCCGGTGCCGGGCGTGTTCGGGTTCCACGAGATGTTCCACAGCTGCACGGTGATCGCGTTCCTGTGCCAGTGGGTGGGCATCCTGCTGATCACGATCAACCCGCCTGCGCTGTAGCCGGAACCCGTCGGGTCCTGGTCAGGGACCGCAGCCGGGACCGCTGGGGTTCTGCCGGCAGTCCTTGTCGACGAGCACGGTCGTCGCGTCGGCGATGCGGATGCTGAGCGGCGCGTCGGCCGGGATCGTCAGGGTGCCCTGCACGGCGACCCAGTCGGGCATTCCGTCGACCCGGTACTCGGCGCGGTAGACGACCGAGACGGTCGCCGCGTAGGTGCCCTTGATGCGGTAGACGTGGCTGGTCGGCGTCGGGTCGAACGCACGCAGACCCTGCTTCGCCCAGGTCGCGCCGCCGGTCTTCGTGCTGCGCACGCTGCTGCCATCGCCGTAGTCGAAGCGATAGCCGGTCGGCGCGAAGCGCACCTGCGCCGTCGCGCCGAGCAGCGTGCCCGTGACGGTGTGGGTGGATGCCGACCCGATGAAGTTCGTGTCGAGCCCGCGGACGCCCCAGCCCTTCGGCTCGGTGCGCGCCGTCGGCTTCTGCGGGATGAACGTCGCGATGTCGCTGACCGTGATCGGACCGCCATTCGCGGCCTCGAGCGCGAGCGAGTCGCAGAGCTGGTCCTGGCAGGCCGGCACGGCAGGCGCTACCCCGCCACCTCCGGCGTCAGGTGAAGCGTTGCTATTGGAAGGGGGAGCGTCCGATGTCCCTCCGCCATCAGGCTGGCCTCCCGAGCCCGGCCGCGTACCTCCAACTTTGACTCCACCATCAAACGTGCAGGCGCCGGTGAAGACCGAGGTGGATCCGCACTGATCGTTCGATTGCGCAATGCCGGCCCCTCCGAGCGGCACCGAAAGAATTGCAGCGAGTGCGATCAGCAGAAGTCGTCGCCGGACCACGTGACGCTCCTACTCACGATCAAAGTTCCGTCCCGATCTCCAAACGTGACCTGCAGTGGGACCCTGGATTGACGTTCGGCAGGAACTATCGACTTGCCAGAGGAATCGACGACGTCAGTCTTTGACACATCTCTACAGACGTAGACGACCACTGGTGGCCGTGCAGATTGGACTCTCATCGAGTCCATCGAGCTGTCCCCCAACAGCACGTAACCTCTCGCAGCGAAGTCTTTGGCCCCGGCCGTCTCTGTCTTGAGAAGGTCGCCCTCCATCACTGATGCAAGGTCAGAGCTGTCTTTCCAGCCCCCATGTCCGACTTTGTTAGTTACGTCGAGGTACGCCTGGTAGGCCTTCTCGGCTGCCTTCAGGGCCTCCTCGTCGGAGGAGAACAGCGCGCTCTTCGAGGCGGTCGGTTTGGGCGAGGGCGAATCGGCTCCCCCGCCGACGCATCCCGTCAGCGACACCGTCACCGCGGCGGCTGTCGCGAACGCGAGCAGCAGCGGGACGGGGCGACGGGGCATGCTCCGACGCTAGAGCACGCGGTCTACTCCGCGGGGAAGTTGTCCACAGCCACAGCCACAGCCACAACCCCGACCGGAGGCAGAGCCACAACCGAAGCCGGGGCCACCCCTCGGGCCCTACTCGTGTGCGCGGCGCGGGTCGTCGTCGCCGAGCAGACCGTGGTCGTGGCCGTCAGCGAGATCCGGGTCGACCGCCTCGCCGGCGGCGGCGGCGCGCTCGGCCTCGAGCTTCTCGCGGATCTCGACGCGGTAGCGCAGGCGTCGCGTGCGCCGCACCATGTCGAGGATCAGCAGGATCGCGGCGATCGCGATGCCCGCGATGGCGATGAAGCCCCACGGTCCCGGGGTGACGAGGACGTCCGGCGGGCCCGACGGGGACGGTGAGGGCGCGACCGCCGTGAGCAGAGCCAGGTGCACCGTGGATGTTCCCCTCGAGCCGAACGAATAACCTGGGTTCCAGCGTAGTCGGACGGAGTTGGACGTGAGCACGGAGCAGGGCGCAGCCGCCGACACCTCGGCGACCCGCACATCCACCCCGTCGGCACCCGCTACGGACGCATCCGCCCGGCCGGCTTCGCCCGCATTCGCGGCCGCCCTCGACGCCCGCTACGGCCGGAGTCCGAACCGACGGACGAACCGCCGCATCCTCGCGATCGTCGGCGGTGTCGTGCTCGCCGTGCTCGTCGTGTCGTGGGTGCTGTGGACGGGCATCCTCGGCGCGAAGGCCCAGCTCGAAGCCACCGACCTCGGCCACGACACCACCGCGACCGAGACGACCGTGCGGTGGTCGCTCACCGCCCCCGTGAACACCGAGGTCAGCTGCGCCGTCGAAGCCCAGAACGACAACCACGGCATCGTCGGCTGGAAGATCGTGCGACTGCCCGCGAGCGATCAGCAGGTGCGGCAGTTCAGCGAGACCGTACGCACCTCCGAGCGGGCTGTGACGGGCTTGATCAACCGCTGCTGGCTCTCCTAGACTGACGCGAATTCAGAGACCGGCCCGCTCGGCCGGTCTCTTGGTTTTGTCAGGGGTGTTCCGCGCACGGCACGGACCCGACACCCCGGTACCAAGGGAGTACTCCTATGACCGACACGGCTCCGACCACCTGGCTCACCCAGGAGGCCTACGACCGTCTCTCCGCCGAGCTCGCCGAGCTGAGCGGACCCGCCCGCGCCGACATCGCCAAGAAGATCGAGGCGGCGCGCGAGGAGGGCGACCTCAAGGAGAACGGCGGCTACCACGCCGCCAAGGACGAGCAGGGCAAGATCGAGGCGCGCATCCGCTCGCTGACGGCGCTGCTGAAGGATGCGACCGTCGGTGACGCGCCCGAAAGCCACGGCGTCGTCGAGAACGGCACCGTCGTGACCGCGAAGATCGCCGGCGACGAGTCGAAGTTCCTGCTCGGCAGCCGCGAGATCGCCGACGACGGCGCCGACCTCGACGTCTACCCGCAGACCAGCGCCCTCGGCCAGGCCATCCTCGGTCTCAAGATCGGCGACAAGGCCAGCTACACCGCGCCGAACGGCCGCGAGATCAGCGTCGAGATCGTCGACGTCGAGACCTACCGGGGCTGAGCCCCCGCGGGGCTTCCCGCACGAACGCGAACGGCGGTCATCCGAGAGGATGGCCGCCGTTCGAGTATGTCCGAACCGCCAGCGAGAGCGAGAGCGACTCAGGCGTCTTCGACGTACGGCCGATATCCGGCCTCGCGCAGCGTCTGCAGCACCTGCTCGGCGTGCTCCTGCCCGCGGGTCTCCATGTGGATCTCGATCGAGACCTCGCTGATCTGCAGACCGAGTCCGTGCCGCGTGTGCAGCACCTCGACGACATTCGCGTTCGCCTCGGCGATGAGCGCCGAGATCGTCGAGAGCTGGCCGGGGCGGTCGGGCAGCGGGATGCGCACCTTGAGATAGCGGGCCGAGGCGGCGAGTCCGCGGCCGATCACGCGCTCCATGACCATCGGGTCGATGTTGCCGCCGCTGAGCAGGAACACGGTCGTGCCCTCGATGCCGCGCAGCGCCCCGGAGAGGGCGGCGCCGACGCCGACGGCGCCCGCCGGCTCGACGACGAGCTTCGCCCGCTCGAGCAGCACCAGCAGGGCGCGGGCTGTGTCGTCGTCGTCGACCGTCACGACCGTGTCGACCGTGCGCTGCACGAGGTCGAAGTTGAGGCGACCGGGGCGGGCGACGTGGATGCCGTCGGCGATCGTCGGCGAGGTGATGATCGTCACCGGCTCCCCCGCCGACAACGAGGGCGGGTATGCGGCGGCGTTGGCGGCCTGCACGCCGATCACACGCACGCGACGACCGATCTCGGGCTCGAGCTGGGCGAAGGCGGTCGCGACGCCGGCGATGAGTCCGCCGCCGCCGATCGGCACGACCACGTTGGCGACGTCGGGCACCTGCTCGAGGATCTCGTAGGCGAGCGTACCCTGGCCGGCCACGACATCCGGGTGATCGAAGGGCGGGATGATGACCGCGCCGGTGCGATCGGCGAACTCGGCCGCCGCGGCGAGCGTCTCGTCGACGACGTGGCCGTGCAGCACGACATCGGCGCCGTAGCCGCGGGTGGCCTGCAGCTTCGGCAGGGCGACGCCGATCGGCATGAAGATCGTGGCCTTGATGCCGAGCTCGCGGGCCGCGAGGGCGACGCCCTGCGCGTGGTTGCCGGCCGAGGCTGCGACGACCCCGCGATCGCGCTCCTCCGGCGAGAGCTGCGAGAGCCGGTTGAAGGCGCCGCGGATCTTGTACGAGCCGGTGCGCTGCAGGTTCTCGGCCTTGAGCCGCACCTTCACGCCGAGCAGATCGTCGAGGAACCGCGAGCCCTGGATCGGCGTCGTCTCGACGACGCCGGCGAGACGCTCGCGCGCGGCGCGGATGTCGACGAGAGTCGGTCCGGGCAGCGGCACCTCGACGGCTGCGGGGTCGACGGCGGCGCGGCTATCGGACATCCGTGGTCACGTCTCTCAGATCGGGGTGGGGGTTCGTGCGCCATTCTCCTCTGGCCACGTACCCGATCATGACGTTGAGCGTGGCGATGGCCGGCACGGCGAAGAAGGCGCCGGGGATGCCCGCGATGAAGCCGCCGGCCGCGACGCCGAGCACGACGGCGAGCGGGTGCACCTTGACCGCGGTTCCCATGACGAAGGGCTGCAGCACGTGGCCCTCGATCTGCTGAACGAGGATCACGATGCCGAGCATGATGATCGCCGGAACCGGCCCGAGAAAGACGAGGGCGACGAAGACGGCGAGAACGCCGGAGACGACCGCGCCGACGACGGGGATGAACGACCCCAGGAACACGGCGACCGCAATTGGGATCACGAGCGGGAAGCCGCCGGTGAACAACCCCAGGATGAAGGCGCCGAGGCCGATGCCCACCGCATCCACGAAGGCGACGAAGATCTGCACTTTCACGAAGCGAGTCAGCGTCAGCCAACCGGACTCGCCGGCACCGCGCACCGCGTCGCGCGCCTTCTTCGGGAACAGGCGCACGAGCCAGTGGAAGATGCGCTTGCCGTCGATGAGGATGAACAGTGTCGAGAAGAGCACGATGAGTATGCCGGCGAGGAAGTGTCCCGCGGTCGATCCGATGTCGAGGGCGCCGGAGAGCAGGTTCGAGGAGTCAGCCTGAATCGCTTTCCAGGCCTGGTCGAGGTACCCGGCGATGTCTTTATCGCTGAGGTTGAACGGCGGCCCGTGCAACCAGTCCGTCAGCGCGTCGTACTGGGACTTCGTGCGCTTCTCGAGCGCCGGATACCCCGATCGGATCTGCAGCACGACGAGCGTGAGCAGACCTCCGATGATCGCGATCACGCCGATCTCGCTGACCGCGACCGCGAGACCCTTCGGCCAGCCGTGCCGCTGCAGCCAGTTCTTGAACGGCACGAGCAGTGCCGCGAGCACGACGGCCACGAGGAGCGGGACCACGATCATGCGCAGCTGCACGATCAGGAACCCGAGCAGGGCGAGGGCAGCGGCGACGACGAGGATGCGCCACGACCAGGCCGCGGCGATCCTCATGCCGGGGCTCACCGAGTCGAGGGTCTCCCGGCGGAGCGCGTCGTTGCGGCGTTCATCACGCGAGCGGAATACGGCCATGCGCACGAGTCTAGGGCCGCGCCCGGCAGCCTCCCCGGCCGCACCGGCGCGCCTCTCGGCGGGCTCGGTGCGCACGCGCGGCGGGCGTCCAGTCAGCCGGAGACCCGGCGCCCGCCGCACCAGGGAGCGGCAGATCGCAGCGCGAGCCGCGAGCCGTCAGACGACGGTGCGTGCCGCCACGCTGACCGGTCGCGCCTCGAGCTGCAGGTGCACGGTCTCGCCCTGCTGCGGCACCGTGCTCACCTCGTGCTGCACCTGCACGAGCGTGCCGTCGTCGAGGCGCAGCTGAGTGCGGCGCAGCGAGCCGAGGAAGCTCGACACGACGACCGTCGCCGGGATGCCGGAGTCGGCGAAGCGGATGTCCTCCGGGCGCACATAGGCGGTGACGGGGCCGTCGGCGGGCCCGGTGCCGAGCAGCGGCAACTCGGTGCCGAGCAGGCGCACGGTCGAGCCGGCGAGCTCGGCGTCGATCGGGTTGCTGAGACCCACGAAGGTCGCGACGAACGACGTCGCGGGCCGCGTGTAGAGGTCTTCGGGGCTGCCGATCTGCTCGATGTTGCCCTCGCGCATGACGGCGACGCGGTCGGCGACGGCGAGCGCCTCCTCCTGGTCGTGCGTCACGAAGAGGGTCGTGATGCCCAGCTCGGTCTGGATGCGGCGGATCTCGTCGCGCAGCGACACGCGCACCTTCGCGTCCAGCGCCGACAGCGGCTCGTCGAGCAGCAGCACGCGGGGACGGGTGACGAGAGCGCGGGCGAGGGCGACGCGCTGCTGCTGGCCGCCCGACATCTGGTGCGCGAAGCGCTCCCCCAGATGCCCGAGGCCGACCATCTCGAGCGCCTCGGCGGCGCGGGTGCGACGCTCGGCTGCGGCGACCTTGCGCATCCGCAGCCCGTACTCGACGTTCTGCTGCGCGGTCATGTGCGGGAAGAGCGAGTAGGCCTGGAACACCATGCCGATGTCGCGCTTGTTCACCGGAACCGGAGCGACATCCACGCCGTCGATGAGGATGCGGCCCTCGGTGATGCTCTCCAGCCCCGAGAGCGCGCGCAGCACCGTGGTCTTGCCGCAGCCGCTCGGGCCGAGCAGGGCGATGAACTCCCCGGGCTCCATGGTGAGGTTCACGCCGGTGAGAGCGCGATGACCCGCGTAGTCCTTGATCACGCCGCGCAGCTCGACACGGGCGCCGCTGCCGGCGGCGATCGCGGTCTCGGTGGCGGGGGTGCCGGTCTCGATGGTCATGCGGTCCTCCGGGTTCGGCGTTCGCGCCGGGTTCCGACCGCGCCCACGCGGCCGATGACGAGCAGGAGCACGAATCCGAACAGCAGCGCCAGCACGGCGAAGATGACGGAGACGTAGGAGTCGGTGTGGTTGATCAGCACGAGCGCGGTCTGGAAGGTGTTCTGCGCCAGGAACGCGGCGATCGTGTACTCGCCGAGCACGACGGCGATCGTGATGAAGCAGGAGGCGAGGATGCCGCGGCGCAGGTTCGGCAGGATCACCGAGAACAGCGTGCGCCCCCATCCGGCCCCGAGCGAGCGGCTGGCCTCGCTGAGCACCGTGAGCTCGACGCCCGCCATGTTCGCCGCGATCGGGCGGTAGGCGTAGGGCAGTACGATGATCCCGGCGGCGAAGGCGATCGTCCACGGCACGCTGCCGAAGATCTGCGCCACGACGCCGTAGACCGGCACGTAGCCGACGACGAGCACGATCGCGGGGATCGTGATCGGGATGATGCAGATGAACTCGAGCACGCGGCGCAGCTTCGGGAAGCGCAGCTCGACGAGGATCATGACCGGCAGCAGCAGCACGAGCACGATCACGACCGTGAGCAGGCAGATCAGCAGCGAGTTGCCGATGCCCTCGAGCAGCCCCTGGTACTTGAAGGAGTTCGCCGGGTCGAAGACGCCCTGCCAGTGCTGCGGGCCGTAGTTCTGCACGCCGTCGACGCGCTGGCCCTGCCGGAACGAGAACTCGAGCATCGCCACGATCGGCAGCAGGAAGAGCACGGCGGCGGCGATGAGTATGATCGAGCTCGTCGCGCGCGACGGCTCGGCGGCGAAGCGGGGCGCGCTCACGAGCGGCCTCCGTTCTGCCAGCGCCCGGTGCGGCGCTGGAGCGCGGCGTAGGCGGTCATCAGCACGACCATGACGATCACCATGACGAGAGCGAGCACGCCGGCGACGTTCGAGACGCCGAGCACGGTCTCGCTCGTCAGCTGCTGGCGGATCGCGAGGGGCACGATGCCGCCCTGCGACACGAGCGCCGCGGCGGTCGCGTACGAGGAGAAGGAGTTGGCGAACAGCAGGATGAGGCTGCCGAGGAAGGCGGGCAGCAGCACGGGTCCGCCGATGCGCAGCCAGTACTGCAGGCGGGTGCCGCCGAGGGTGGCGTTCGCCTCGGCCCAGGTGCCCTTGAGTCCCTGCAGCGCGGGCAGGAAGGTCAACACCATGAGCGGGATCTGGAAGTAGAGGTAGACCACGACGAGGCCGGGGATCTGGTAGATCATGACGCCGCCGCCGTTGAAGCTGTTGAGCGGGTTCTCGATCCACCCCCAGTCCTTGAGCAGGCTCGTGATCAGGCCGTTCGCGCCGATCGTGGCGATGAACGCGAAGGCGAGCATGACGCCGCCGAACTGCGCGAGCACACTGGATGCCGAGTCGACGATCGAGCGCACGGCGCCGTCCGGCTTCATGGCGAGCAGGGCGTAGCAGATCAGCGCGCCGATGACGCCGCCGATGATCGCGGTGACGGCGGAGATCCAGATGGATGCCCACAGTCCCTGCAGGATGTTCGGGTCCGCCAGTGCGGCGAAGTTGGCGAAGGTGAAGCGCCCCTCGTTGTCGGCGAAACCGCTGGTGACAGCGAGGATCGCCGGCACGGCGAGGAACAGCAGCACGTAGACGCCGAAGGGCGCGAGCCCCAGCCACGCCGGGCCGCGGCGCCGGAGGCGGGTGGTGCTGCCTCCGACGCCGCGGTCGGTCACGGCCGGAGCGGTCTGCTCAGCCAGTGCGGTCATACGCGTGATGTGTCTCCGGTGAGGGGTGCGGTGATCAGGAGATCGCCGCGGCCCACTTGGCCGCGAGCACCTTGCCGGCCTCGGTGGCCTGATCGGAGGTGAACTCGACGAGATCCTCCGGCTGTCCGCCGGCGGCCTCGAGGGCCTTCTCGTCGACCTTGCCGCTCTTCACGAGGGCGTCGAGCTCGACCGGGAGGGCACCCGAGCGCAGGCGCACGTTCTCCATGTCGACCGAGTGGATCCACTCCTGCCAGAGTCGCGCCGCCGCGGGGTGCGGGGCGTCGGCGCTGACGGCCTGGATGTAGTAGCTGCCGATCGAGGTGCCCTTGAGCACGACGGTCGTGAAGTTGGGGTTGTTCTCGCCGCCCCACGCCGTGTTGTTGTAGTTCCACTGCAGCACGACCGGGGTCTCGCCCGAGGCGACGGTGGCCTGGGTCGGCGTGACGGCCTGGAAGTTGCCGGCCTTCTTCAGGTCGGAGAAGAAGTCGATGCCCTTGCTGATGTCGTCAGCCGAGCCGCCCTTCTGCACAGCGGCCCAGTAGACGGCCGCGGCGGCCTGGTTGGCCTGGGTCGGGTCGCCGACGATCGCGACCTTGCCCTTGTACTCCGAGCCGAGCAGGTCGTCGATCTTCGTCGGGGCCTTCTTGATGACCGAGCTGTCGTAGCCGATCGACATCACGCCGGTGTAGCCGGCGGCGTAGAGGCCGTCGGAGTCCTTGCGCTCGTCGGGGATGTCATCCCAGGCCTGCACCTTGTAGGGGGTGAGCAGGCTCTTGTTGTCGTCGGCCTCGAGCACGGCCAGGCCCACGTCGAGCACGTCGGGGGCGGTGGACTGACCCTTCTGGGCGCGCACGGCGGCGAACTCCTCGGCGCTCGAGCCGTCGGGGTTGGCCGAGTTGATCTTGATGCCGTACTTCTTGGTGAAGCCCGACAGCATCTCGCCGTAGTTGGCCCAGCTCTCGGGCGTGGCGATCACGTTGAGCTGCCCCTCGGCCTTGGCGGCCTTGACCAGGCCGTCGAAGCCGCCGAAGTCCTCGACGCTCGTCGCCTTGGCGGCGTCGGCCTTGCTGATGCCCGCGGCATCGGTGCTGGTGCCGCCGCTGGCGCAGGCGGAGAGAGAGACGGCGACGGCGGCCGCGATGGCGACGCCGGCGAGAGAGCGGATCTTCATCCTCGGGTTTCCCTTTCGTGCCGCCGGCCGCCTGTGCTGTGGACAGGCGGTCGCCGGAGGCGACGAGGGGCAGGATGGCGCTGTGGGGTATCCCGTTCCGAGCCGCCCGGTGAACACGGGGTGTCCTGGGCCTCTCCACTGTGTCGGGGGCCGTCAGTAGTGTCGGGATCCATGGCTGACGAGATCTCCCCCGCGCTCGCGCGCCGCATCGCCCTCGCCGCGCAGGGCTTCGGCCGCCCGCATCCGCCCGCCGTCGGCACGCGTCAGCTCAACGGGGTGATCGACCGCCTCGGACTGCTGCAGATCGACTCGGTCAACGTCTTCGAGCGCAGCCACTACCTGCCGGTCTTCGCCCGCGTCGGCGCCTACGACAAGGAGCTGCTCGACCGTCTCACGCTCACGCCGCGCGGCACCCGCGCGCAGTACTTCGAGTACTGGGCGCACGAGGCGGCGCTGCTGCCGGTCAGCGCGCTGCCGCTCGTTCAGTGGCGCATGCAGGAGTACCGCGAGCGCTCGCATCGGGAGTCGGACACCTGGGCTCAGGCGAACACGGCGATGCTCGACTTCATCCGCGCCGAGCTCGCCGAGAAGGGTCCGCTCGCCGCCAGCGAGATCGAGCACGACGCGAACAAGCGCAACGGACCGTGGTGGGGCTGGTCGGATGTGAAGCTCGGCCTGGAGGTGCTGTTCCGCTGGGGCGAGGTGTTCTCGGCCGGGCGCACCCGGTTCGAGCGGCGCTACGGATTGCCCGAGCAGACGCTCCCGGCCGGGGCGCTCGACGCCCCGCTGTCCCGCGAGGACGCGACGCGCGAGCTCGTGCGCCGCTCGCTCGTGGCCCACGGCGTCGGAACCGCGAAGGACATCGCCGACTACTACCGGCTCAAGGTCGAGCCGACGAAGCAGGCGCTGCGCGAGCTGGCGGAGGCCGGCCTGGCGACCCCGGTGACCGTGCCCGGCTGGTCGAAGCAGGCTTGGCTCGATCCCACCGCCCGCCGACCGCGCCGCATCGAGGCGACCGCGCTGCTGTCGCCGTTCGATCCCGTCGTCTGGGAGCGCACGCGCACCGAGAAGCTGTTCGGCTTCCACTACCGCATCGAGATCTACACCCCGGCGCCGCAGCGACGCTTCGGCTACTACACGCTGCCGCTGCTCGTCGACGAGCAGATCGCCGGCCGCATCGACCTGAAGAGCGACCGCGCGCGCGGCGTGCTCAAGGTGCAGTCGGGGTGGACCGAGCCCGACGCCCCGGCGGAGGTCGAGCAGCGGGTCGTGCCGCTGCTGCAGTCGATCGCCTCCTGGCAGGGGCTGGATGCGGGAGTCGAGGTGAGCGACTGGGGTGACCTCGCGCCGCGGATCGCCGGGGCGCTCGGCACGCCGCTGCTGCCGCGGAGCTGAGCGTCAGAACTTCGTCGAGTTCTCCAGCAGGCGCTGGATGCGGTCGGGGATCGGCGGGTGCGTCGAGAACAGCCGCGCCATCATGCCGGGCTTGTTCGGGTCGCTGATCCAGAGGTGCGACAGGCTCGTGTTGGTGCGCTGCACCGGGCGGCCGTACTCCTGCAGCTTGTTCAGCGCGCTCGCGAGCGCCTGCGGGTGCCGCGTCGTGAGCGCACCCGTCGCATCCGCCAGGTACTCGCGCTGCCGTGACACGGCGGCCTGTACGACCCCGGCGACGAGCGGCGCGAGGATCGCGGCGGCGATGCCGATCACGAGGAAGATGATCGCCGCGGGTCCGCCGCCGTTGCTGTCGCTGCGATTGCGTCCGCCGCCGGTGAAGAACATCATCCGCAGCAGGATGTCGGCGATGAGCCCGATCGCGACGACGAGGCCGAAGACGATGAGCGAGACGCGGATGTCGTAGTTCTTGACGTGCCCCATCTCGTGCGCCATGACGCCTTCGAGCTCCGAGTCGTCCATGATGTCGAGCAGGCCCGTCGTCGCCGCGACGAGCGCGTGCTGCGGATCGCGCCCGGTGGCAAAGGCGTTCGGCGCCGCGTCCTCGATCACGTAGACCTTCGGCATCGGCAGCCCCTCGGTGATGGAGAGGTTCTCGACCGTGCGGTAGAGCCTGTCGAGCTGCGGGTGCATCCCCTTCTTCACCTCGATCGCGCCGGTCATGGCGACCGTCTCGGCGCCGGCCGCGAAGTACTGGAAGAGCGCGTAGGCGGCGGCGATCACGAAGACGACGATCGCGATCGTCCAGCTCTGGGCGAAGTAGGCCCAGATGGCGCCGAGCGCGCCGATCACGAGCAGGAACAGCACGATGATCAGCACGGTGTTGCGCTTGTTCCTGGCGATCGCGCTGTACATGGGGTGATTATCCGCCCGGGTGAGTGAAGGAAGTCTGGATGCGGCTCATGCGGTCGCTGGATGCGGCCCGGATGCGCGAAGCGGACGCCGGCATCCCGACGTCCGCTTCGCGACTGCGCGGTCCGCGCTCAGAACTGGACGCGCGGCGGCTCGGCGATCGCGGCCGGCTCGTCGACCTCGAAGAAGTCGCGCTCGGTGAAGCCGAGACGGCGGGCGAACAGGGTGTTCGGGAAGATCTTGATCTTCGTGTTGAGCTCGCGCACGCCGCCGTTGTAGAAGCGGCGGGAGGCCTGGATCTTGTCTTCGGTGTCGACCAGCTCGGCCTGCAGCTGCAGGAAGTTCTGATTCGCCTGCAGCTGGGGATAGGCCTCGGCGACGGCGAAGATCGACTTCAGTGCCGACTGCATGTGGTTCTCGGCCGCGGATGCCTCGGCCGGCGTCGAGGCGCTGACCGTCTCGGCGCGCGCCTTCGTGACGTTCTCGAAGACGCCCTTCTCGTGCGCCGCGTAGCCCTTGACCGTCTCGATCAGGTTCGGGATGAGGTCGGCGCGGCGCTTGAGCTGCACCGTGATGTCGCTCCACGCCTCGTCGACGCGCACGTTGAGCGTGACGAGGGAGTTGTAGGTCGTCCAGAGGTAGATGCCGACGATGAGCGCCAGCACCACGACGATGACGACAGGGATGATCCAGCCAAGGTCCATGCGGGCATTCTACGAGGCCTGCTCGCGGTTGACCCCGCGGATTCTGTGCGGCGACCGTGCGGAGGCCGAACGGTCAGACGGTCTGGCGGGACCTCGCGTGCGCGGCGATCGTCTCGGCGGCGAGCTCGAGCGTGCGCTCGGCCGCGGCGTCGTCGCGGTCGACGAGCCAGGCGAGAGTGACGCCGTCGGTGAGCGCGAGGGCGAAGCGGGCGAGCTGGTCGGCCTCGACATCCCAGCGGATGTCGGCGCGACGCGCGACGATCGCGAGCAGCTCGCGCATCACCTCGAGGTAGCGCTCGTACTGGCGCTCGGGCAGGCCGTCGAGATCGGCGCGGCGCAGGCCCAGCAGGGTCACCTCGAGCAGGGTCTGCTCGGCGCCGGGTCGCTGCTGCACCAGGTGGAGGTAGGAGCGCAGGGCCTCGCGCACGATCGCGACGACGTCGTTCTCGGTCGTGATGAGAGCCCAGAGCGCCGCATCCCCCTCGGCCGCGACGAGGTGCTCGACGACGTCGCTCGCGAGCGGCCCGAAGCCGCCGAACTCGCGCTGCACCGCCGCACTCGAGACCCCGGCCTCGCGCGCGATCGCCCGCGTCGACGTCGCCGCGAGACCGTCACGCTCCATCACGCGCAGCGCGGCCTGCACCAGGCGCTCGCGTCGTGAGGGGGTTCCGAGTTCGGTCACGATGACTCCACGCAGTCGGGGATTTCTCCACTTTGCCCGGTCACGATCACCTGAGCAAGACCCGATTACGGCGCGGCTGGGTTGATTACGCGGCGCGCGCGGGTTGGGATGGTCTCGGATGAACAGGCTCGGCACGCCCGCAGATGCCTCGCGTCGCTTCGACGCGGGGCGGCGCAGCGACTCCCGACGACGACTCGTCGCCGGGATCGTCGCGGTCGGGGTGCTCCTGGTCGGGCTCGCGGTCACGGTGTCGCCATCGCTCGGAGCGCATGCCGAGATCGATGGCGCCAGCTCGGATTCGAGCAGCGGCACGCCGGCCTCCGGCGAAGGCCCGACCGCGGAGAGCGACGCCGCCGCGCCGGGAGCGCTCACCCCGCAGGCCGACTCCACGCCCAGCCCGTCCCCGTCGAGCTCGCCCGCGAAGGACTCGGCGTTCCGCGTGACCTCGCATCGCGACGACGATTTCGTCTCGGGCAATCGCCTGACGCTCAGCGGCCAGGGCACGGCCGGCTCCACCGTGCGGATCACCGGCCCCGGCACCTCGGGGGGCGCGACTGCGATCGACGGGTCCGGCGCCTGGTCGGCGTCGCTGGATCTGCCGAACGGGCGCATCCAGCTCAGCCTCGTCGAGTCACCCGGCGGCGGCGACGCCTCCGCCCCACCCGGCTCCGCATTCCCGTCGCCCTCCCCCGGCGACACGACCATCAGCCTCACGCTGCGCGCTCTCGGCGCCCCGGTCATCTCCGGCGGCAGCGTCGTCTACTCGACCGGCATCGTGACCGGAACCGGATACCCGCGGGCCGGCGTCAGCGTGACGGTCACTCCGGAGGGCCGCGGCGCTCCCGTCGCCGCGAACTGTCCGGCGGTCGCCGTCGACGGGTCCTGGAGCTGCCCGATCTCGAGCGGGCCGGGCCGCTACACGATCACAGCGCAGCAGTTCTCGCCCGACGACCGCACCGAGATCTCGCCGCCGAGCGCCACCCGCACCCTCGTGATCGACCAGGACGCCCCGGCCCCGCCCGTGATCGACTCGCCGAAGGACGGCGCGAGCGTGTCGGGGGCGACCGTGTTCACGGGCCGCGGAGAGGATGACGCCTCGGTCGACGTGTTCGCCGAAGGGAACCTGCTCTGCAGCGCGGCCGTCTCCGCGGGCGCCTGGAGCTGCACGGCGGACATCTCGGGCGGCGGCCGCCACGTCGTGCAGGCCGTGCAGAAGGATCGCGCCGGCAACTACTCGCCGCCGAGCGCGGTCATCAAGCTCGTGTTCGGCAGCGCATCCGCCTCGCCGTCACCGAGCGCTCCCCCGTCGACGCCCGCCGCCCCGGGCTCACCCTCGTCTCCGGGCTCGCCCACGCCGCCCGGCTCGGCCCCTCCGAGCTCCCCCGGTGGCCCCGGTGACGGCAGCGGAGGCGGCGGCGCGGGCGTGCAGGGCGATGGCGGACTCGGCGGCGGCTGGGCCGACCCCACGCGATTCGGGTCAGCTCTGCCGACCCTCGCCTCCACGTTCGCCAGCGCGAGCTGGCTGCCGGCGCTGCTGCTGGCGGCGGCGTTCGTGCTGCTCGTCGCGCTGCCGCTGCGTCTGCTCGTGACCACCGCGGGGCCGCGCCTGCGCGTCCGTCTCCCCCAGCTGTTCGGGCGCAACCACCGTGGTGCCGAGCGCACCGCGTTCGCCGCGCCGGCATCCGCCACCGGCTCGGACGGCGACGCGACTGATGCCGGAGATGCCGCCTCGCGCCGGAAGCGGTGGATGCTCGTGGCGGGCCTGGTCGTCGCCGTCTCGCTGATCACGGCGCTCGCGATCGGCGTGCAGGATCAGCAGCGCTACGCGCGCCTGCTGCTCTCGATCGCGATCGGCGTCACCGTCGTCAACGGCGTCGGGGTGGTCGTCGCGAGCGCGCTCGTCGCGAAGGCGGCCGGAGTGCGACGGGTGCTGCGACTCGTTCCGGTGTTCCTGGTCGTCGGCGTACTCGGCGCCGTCGTCTCGCGGCTGCTCGGCCTCGAGCCGCCGCTCGTCGTGGGCGTCGTGCTCGCCGTCGCGGCAGTCGGAGCCGTCGGAGACCGGGCGGGAGCCCTCATCCACCTCGCCCAGGTCGGCTCGCTCGCCGCTCTCGCCGTGGTCGCCTGGATCGTGCACGACCTGACCGGGGGCGCGACGGGGATGCTCGGCTCGGGCCTCGCCGAGGTGCTCACCGCGATCACCGTCTCGGGGCTCTGCTCGGCCGTGCTGCTGCTGGTGCCGGTCGGGTCGCTGCCGGGACGCGTGATCTTCGACTGGTCACCGGCCGCGTGGGTCGGTGCGGCGCTCGTCGCGGTCGTGCTGGCCGCGCTCGCGCTCGCCTCGGGCGCCGGCTTCCCGGTGATGGGCGTGCTGCTCGCGGCCTTCGCGGTCGCCGCCGCCTGTCTCGGCGGCTGGGCGTGGATCCGCTGGGTCGAGCCGGCGCTGCTCGCCCGCTGACGCCATCGACGGGTTCGGAGATCGCGTAGCGTCAGCTGCGAACCCTGCTGACCAGGGCCCGCCCCCGTAGCCCAATCGGCAGAGGCAGACGACTTAAAATCGTCTCAGTCTGGGTTCGAATCCCAGCGGGGGCACGATCAGGCCGACGTCGGTGCACGCGGCGGGGCTACCGTGACCGCATGACCGACGGGACCCCTCTCAGCCCCGGATCGCCGGTGACGCTCTCCGTCGCCGACGCGGGCGAGCTGCTGACACTGCAGCCGGCTGCGTATGCAACCGAGGCGCAGCGCTACGGCGACCCATTCCTGCCTGCGCTGACGCAGACGTTCGATGAGCTGGAAGATGAGCTCGGTCGCGCATCCGGACTGGGGATCCGTGCCAGCGGGAGGCTGATCGGAGCCGTCCGCTGGCACGTCGACGGCGGCGTCGCCGAGATCGGCCGGCTCGTGATCGCGCCCGACCAGCAGGGACGCGGACTCGGAACCCGACTGCTGCGCGCGGCTGAGGAGCGCAGCGGCGCGAGCACCCTCAAACTGTTCACCGGGCACCTCAGCGTCCCCAAAATCCGCCTCTACGAGCGCGAGGGCTACGTCCAGAGCCGGCGTGAACGTCTGAAAGACGGCGTCGAGCTCGTGTTGTTACGTAAGAGCGCGGTGCGCTAGGTCGAGCGCAGCCGACGCGCGAGGTGCCGACCGGAACGCGGGGAGCGGATCAGGCGCCAACCCGCGCCCCGGTCGGGCGGCGACGGGAACCATCCGTCGCGGAGCCAGTATGCGCGCGAATCCGCGGCAGAACAGGACTTGACTTTGCGGGGCTGGCAGAACACCGACAGGCGTCGCGCGGTGCAACGCGCTGTGCGACGCCGCCCGAGCAGAGCGGCGCGAGCCCGGAGCCTACTCCGAGCCCGCGCCGCGAGCGACGTCAGTCGCCCTTCACGTTGACGATCTGCCGCAGCGTGTGGACGATCCGCACCAGGTCGGCGGCATCCGCCATGACCTGATCGATGTCCTTGTACGCCGAGGGGATCTCGTCGAGGAAGGCGTCCGTGTCGCTGAACTCGATGCCCTGCATCGCCTCACGCAGCTGCTCGTGCGTGAAGGTCTTGCGGGCGGTGCTCCGCGAGAACGTGCGACCGGCGCCGTGCGGCGACGACTGCAGCGCCACCGGGTTGCCGAGACCCTCGACGACGTACGACGCCGTGCCCATCGAGCCGGGGATCAGCCCCTTCTCGCCGGCCCGCGCCGAGATCGCTCCCTTGCGGGAGAGCCAGACGTCCTTGCCGAAGTGGTTCTCGAGCTGCGTGAAGTTGTGGTGGCAGTTCACCCGCTCGAGCTCGACGACCGGCTCGCCCATCCACTCGCTGAGCTGACGCACGACCCGATCCATCATCTCCTCCCGGTTCAGAAGGGCGAAGTGCTGCGCCCAGCGCAGCTCCTCGATGTAGCGGTGGAAGGCGGACGTGCCCTCGACCAGGTACGCCAGGTCGGGATCCGGCAGCGTGATCCACCAGCGCTCCATCTCGGCTTTCGCGACGCCGATGTGGTGCTGGGCGATCTCGTTGCCGACGCCGCGGCTGCCCGAGTGCAGGAACAGCCACACGGCATCCGTCTCGTCGAGGCTGACCTCGATGAAGTGGTTGCCGCTGCCGAGCGTGCCCAGCTGCAGCCGCCAGTTGCCGGCGTAGGCGGCCGGGTCGAACCCGGCCTGCGCGGCCTCGGCCTCGAGCTCGGCCACGCGCGGCTCGGCCGTCGCCACGACCTTGCGGTTGTAGGCGCCGGCCGACGTCGGCACGGCCCGCTCGATCTGCTCGCGCAGCTCCTTGAGCGGGGTTCCTTCGGCGACACGGTCGATGTCAGCTTTCGTGAACGTCGTCTTCACGGCGATCATGCCGCAGCCGATGTCGACGCCCACCGCGGCCGGCATGACGGCGCGCAGGGTCGGGATGACCGACCCCACCGTGGCGCCGAGCCCGAGGTGGGCATCCGGCATCAGGGCCAGGTGCGGGTAGATGAACGGCATGGTCGCGGTGGTGCGAGCCTGGTCCTCGGTCTTCTGCTCGAGGATGCTCGCCCAGCTGAACAGCCGCTTCGTGATCTTTCTCATCGTCCTTTCGATTCTCTTCAGAGGGTGGTGCGGATGTGCGCTCGGGGCGGGCGCGTCCGCCGACTCTGCAGCGTCGGACGAAAGCAGTCGTGGCATGCACGACGGAAGGCCCCGAGCGTCGGACAGGCACGGGGCGTCGGGATCGACGTCGCGTGCCTACGCGAGGGGCTGGAGGTGGCGCTGCTCGCGCTTCACGTAGCTGTTGCTCGTGGGCATGCGGCGCTCCTCTCCAGGTATCGGGGTGCGAGCCGTCTCTCGGCTCAGCCTTGCGACCTTAGCGGCGAAGGCGAGCGGATGTCCACTCCCGCGGGTCGACCCGTTGTGGTCAGCGACGCGAATCCCGACGGCGCCCTGTTGATCGCCCAGTTCCACGACCCGGAGGGAAAACTCGTCGGCCTCGCCGGTCCCGGGGGTTAGAGTGAGCCGCGCTCAGGTGAGCGGCGGATCGGAGAAACCATGTCGCGTCGGGTCGTCATCGGGATCGCGGGCACACTCGCCGTCGCCACGCTGCTCATCGGCTGCGTCGGCGCCGACGCGGAACGCGACCGCGCTGCGTCACCGTCGCCTTCGATCTCGGCGAGTCCCCCAGAGATGCCGACGCTCTCGTCCGACCCGTCGGCGACGGGAGCCGGAGATGGCGCGCCGTCCGGCCAGGGGACGGTCCCGCCGGCTCCGAATGCCGACTCCACCGGCGCTTCCGGCGTCGTTCCCGGCGAGCGGATCGGATCGTATGCGGTGCGGATCCCGGTCGACGGCGGCTCGCGCGAGTACGCGACCGGCACGGTCTCGTACGCTCCGGACGGCACTCCGGCGGCGTACCGTGCCGCCAGCGGCGACCTCATCGACTACGTCGCCGAGCGCTTCGGATTCCCCGACTACGCGTACCTCAACATGATCAACCAGGTGCGTCGCGGCGGGTATCCCTGGCCGCTCTACGCCGGCGACACCCTCAATCTCTCCGCGTACCACGTCACCTCGGTAGGCGACGTCCAGGGCCAGGTGAAGAACGAGGCTCCGCCGTCGCCCCTGCCCGCGCAGCGCTGAGTCTGCCGGTTCCACCGCGACCCCGACGCTCCGGATGCGCGCGCGGAACTTCCGCGCTCACGCGCCCACGTAGCGGGCCAGGTGCTCACCGGTGAGGGTCGAGCGCTGCGCGACGAGGTCGGCGGGGGTGCCCTCGAAGACGATGCGGCCGCCGTCGTGGCCGGCACCCGGGCCGAGGTCGATGATCCAGTCCGCGTGGGCCATGACGGCCTGGTGGTGTTCGATCACGATGACGGTCTTGCCCGAGTCGACGAGGCGGTCGAGCAGGCCGAGCAGCTGCTCGACGTCGGCCAGGTGCAGACCCGTGGTCGGCTCGTCGAGCACGTAGACGCTGCCCTTCTCGCCCATGTGCACCGCGAGCTTGAGGCGCTGGCGCTCGCCGCCCGAGAGAGTCGTGAGCGGCTGGCCGAGCGTGAGGTAGCCGAGGCCCACGTCGGCGAGCCGGTCGAGGATCGCGTGCGCGGCCGGAATGCGCGACTCCCCCTCGGCGAAGAAGTCGAGCGCCTCGGCCACCGGCATCGCCAGCACCTCGCTGATGTCGCGCCCGCCGAGCTTGTACTCGAGCACCGCCTGCGAGAAGCGCTTGCCGCCGCACTCCTCGCAGACGGTCGACACGGTCGCCATGACTCCGAGGTCGGTGAAGATCAGTCCGGCGCCGTTGCAGACCGGGCAGGCGCCCTCGGAGTTCGCGCTGAACAGCGCTGGCTTGACCCCGTTCACCTTCGCGAAGGCCTTGCGGATCGGCTCGAGCATGCCCGTGTACGTCGCCGGGTTGCTGCGGCGTGACCCGCGGATGCCGGTCTGATCGATCGTGACGACGCCCTCGCGCGGCGAGACGGAGCCGTGGATGAGGGAGCTCTTGCCCGAGCCGGCCACACCGGTCACGACCGTGAGCACGCCGAGGGGCACGTCGACATCCACGCCCCGGAGGTTGTGCGAGGTCGCATCGCGCACCTCGAGCGCCCCCGTCGACGGCCGCAGCGACGGCTTGAGCGCGGCGCGGTCGTCGAGGTGACGCCCGGTCAGGGTGTCGCTCTCGCGCAGCTCGTCGACGGTGCCCTCGAAGACGATCTCGCCGCCGGCCGTGCCCGCGCGCGGGCCGAGGTCGACGACGTGGTCGGCGATCGCGATCGCCTCGGGCTTGTGCTCGACGACGAGCACCGTGTTGCCCTTGTCGCGCAGCTGCAGCAGCAGCCGGTTCATGCTCTGGATGTCGTGCGGGTGCAGGCCGATCGTCGGTTCGTCGAAGACGTAGGTCACGTCGGTGAGCGACGACCCGAGGTGGCGGATCATCTTGGTTCGCTGCGCCTCGCCGCCCGAGAGCGTGCCGGCCGGGCGCTCGAGCGAGAGGTAGCCGAGGCCGATCTCGACGAAGGAGTCGAGGATCTGCCGCAGCCCGGCGAGCAGCGGCGCGACCGAGGGCTCGTCCAGCTCGCGCACCCAGACGGCGAGGTCGCTGATCTGCAGACGGCACGCATCCGCGATGCTGATGCCGGCGATCTTCGACGACCGGGCCGCCTCGCTGAGTCGGGTGCCGTCGCACTCGGGGCAGACCGCGAAGGTCGCGACGCGCTCGACGAAGGCGCGGATGTGGGGCTGCATCGCCTCCACGTCTTTCGACAGGAACGACTTCTGCACCTTGGGCACGAGCCCGTCGTAGGTCATGTTGACGCTCTCGAGCTTCACCTTGCGGGTCGCGCCGTACAGGAACTCCTGGCGCTGCTTCGCCGTGAAATCCTTCACCGGCACGTCCATCGGCACGACGGCGCCGAAGATCTTCACGTACCAGCCGTCGCCCGTATAGCCCGGCACGAGGATGGCGCCCTCCTTGAGCGACTTCGACTCATCCACCAGCTGGGTCAGGTCGATATCGCTGACGTTCCCCATGCCCTCGCAGCGCGGGCACTGGCCGCCGGTGATGCTGAACTCGCGCCGCTCCTTCACCGTCTGACCGTTCTTCTCGAGCTTCACGGCCCCGGCGCCGGAGATCGAGGCGACGTTGAACGAGAACGCCTGCGACGATCCGATCTGCGGCTCGCCCAGTCGGCTGAAGAGGATGCGCAGCATCGCGTTCGCGTCGGTCGCGGTGCCGACGGTCGACCGCACATTGGCGCCCATGCGCTCCTGGTCGACGATGATCGCCGTCGTGAGCCCCTCGAGCAGGTCGACGTCGGGGCGATCGAGCTGCGGCATGAAGCCCTGCACGAAGGCGCTGTAGGTCTCGTTGATCATGCGCTGCGACTCGGCGGCGATCGTGCCGAAGACGAGCGAGCTCTTGCCCGAGCCGGAGACGCCCGTGAAGACGGTCAGCCGCCGCTTCGGGAGGTTGACGCTGACGTCTTTGAGATTGTTCTCGCGGGCGCCCTGCACCCGGATCAGGTCGTGGCTGTCGGCGGCGTGGCTGGCGTCGGCCATGGCGGTCTCCTCGATCGGCGGGGCGGCGTTCCCGATGCTGTCGATGCTAGAGGCGACCGCCGACGAAGGCTTCTCGGATCCTGCCCGCATCGGAGCGGCCGGGCTCGGCCGATCGAGCTCAGACGGTCGGCTCGGTCTCCTCCGACGCGTGCGCCTGATCCATCCACCACTCGGTGAAGGATGCGGCACGCCCGTCGTCGGCGAAGCGGATCACCCAGAGATTGCTGTAGGTGATCGCGAGCTCGCCGTAGCGCGTCTCCCCCTGCACGAACGCCGTCGCGGTGCCGGCATCGACGCCGGCGACGTGCCAGGAGAAGGTCCAGCCGCCCGGATCGTCGGCCCGCTCGATCCAGCGCCGCACGATCTCGTCGCGACCATGCCACGGCGGAGTCCACGGCTCGGTGCGGTACTCGGCGTCGTCGGTGAACAGCGCGCCGATGTCGTCGCCGTCGTTGCTGCGCCAGGCCGTCTCGTAGCCGCGCATCCACGTCTCGATGTCCATGCCCGGCACGCTACGCCGCACCGCGGACACCATCGGGGAGACTGCGACGACGACCCCGGCCTGCTCAGCTCACGGCATCGAGTGCGGCCGCGAGGTCGGCGATGAGATCGTCGGGGTCCTCGAGCCCGATCGAGAAGCGCAGATGTCCGAGCCGACGGAACGGCTCGGGATAGGCCGCCACGCGGGCACCCTCGGTTCCGACGTGCACGATCAGCGACTCGTCGTGGCCGAGCGACACGGCCGAGGTCACGAGCCGCAGCGCAGCGACGAAGCGGTTCTGCAGCTCGGGCGGGCCGTCGAGCGCGAAGGCGATCATCGCGCCGAAGCCGCGGTCACCGAACTGCCGCACCGCGACCTCGTGCTGCGGATGCGACGCCAGGCCCGGGTAGGCGACGTAGGCGACGCGCGCGTCGGCGTCGAGGAACTCGGCCACCCGGTGCGCCGACTCGAGGTGCCGCGGCAGGCGCAGCGGCAGCGTGACGGATCCCCGCGTGATCAGCCAGGCGTTGAACGGCGAGATCACGCCGCCGACGTCGACCATCGCCTCCTGCTTGATGCGGTGGATGAGCTCGCGCGAGCCGACGACGGCGCCGCCCATCGCATCCCCGTGGCCGTTGATGTACTTGGTCAGCGAGTGCACGACGAGGTCGGCGCCGAGCTCCACCGGCCGCAGCAGCGGCGGCGGCGTGAAGGTGGAGTCGACCGAGAGCAGCGCGCCGACCTCGTGCGCGATCTCGGCCACCGCGGCGATGTCGGTCACGCGGGTCGTCGGGTTCGCGATCGCCTCGACATGCACCAGGCGCGTCTCCGGGCGCACGGCCGCACGCACCGCATCCAGGTCGCTCGTGTCGACGAAGGTCGCCTCGATGCCGTACTTCACCGGCAGCAGCTCGGTGAACAGCTTGAACGTCGCCTCGTAGGTCACGTCGGCGATCACGACATGGTCGCCCGATTTCAGGAACGTGAAGAACACCGCGTGCAGGGCCGCGACGCCCGAGGCGAGAGCGACCGCGTCCTCGGCGCGCTCGAGTGCCGCGAGGCGCTGCTGCAGCCCGAGCTGGTTGACGCCCGAGTTGCGGGTGTACAGCGGCACGTTGGTACCGGACCAGCTCAGCTGCGAGGGGTCGTCGGGCAGGCCGTAGGAGTTCGCCATCGCGATGGGCGTGCGGATGGGATGCCCGGCTCCGTCGACGAGGTTGCCGGCGTGCACCGCCTGGCTCAGCAGCGACAGCGTGGCGGGGTCGTGACGATCGGGCCGGGTCATGCGCCTCACGCTACGACCGCAGCGGATGCCGCCGACGGCGGTCGAGCGCGAGCATGTCATCCGACGCAACATCGGGCGCCGGGGCGCCCGCGAGTCGCGAGAATGAGCGCACCCGAGCCCGCCCGATGGAGACGACCATGCCCGCACGCCGCATCCCCGCCCTGCTCATCGCCGCTGGCACCGCCGCCCTGCTGACCGTTCTCGCGGGCTGCTCGGCCGGATCCGGCTCGGCGTCGCCGAACGCCGACGGCTATGTCGCCGACGGCAAGTTCACCGTCGCGACCGGCGAACCCGCCTACTTCCCCTACGTCATCGACGACAAGCCGCAGACCGGCAAGGGTTTCGAGGCCGCGGTCGCCTACGCCGTCGCCGACGAGCTCGGCTTCGCGAAGAAGGATGTCGTGTGGACGCGCTCCACCTTCGACCAGGGCATCGCGCCCGGGGCGAAGGACTGGGACGTGAACCTCCAGCAGTACACGATCACCGATGAGCGCGCGGAGAACGTGGACTTCAGCGCGAGCTACTACTCGACGCCGCAGGCCGTCATCACGATCAAGGGCAGCAAGGCGGCTGGAGTGAAGGACCTCGCCGGGTTCGCCGCCCTCCTGGTCGGAGCCGCGACCGGCACGACGAGTCAACAGGCCGCCGAGCAGACGCTGAAGCCGAGCGGCGGGGTTCAGGCCTTCAACTCCAACGACGACGCCGTTCTGGCTCTGAAGAGCGGGCAGATCGATGCGCTCGTGGTCGATCTGCCGACCGCCTTCTACCTCACCGGAGCCGAACTCGACGACGGCGTGCTGATCGGTCAGCTTCCCGCCGCCGACGGCGTGAGCGACGACTGGGGCATCGTGCTGCCGAAGGGCAGCCCGCTCACGAAGAAGGTCGACGCTGCCGTGAAGAAGCTCGAGGCCGACGGCACGCTGAAGAAGATCGCCGACGAATGGCTCGGCGCCGACGCGGGCGCGCCCGTGCTGAAATGAGCCGGTGACCTCACCCTCGCCGCTCGCCACGCGGCCTCCGAGCGCGCTCGAGCTGGAGCGCCGCGCGTTCCGACGCCGTCAGAGCACTCGCAGCATCCTCATCGCCGCCGCGAGCACGATCGTGTTTGCGGCGGCGATCTGGCTGCTCGTCATCAACACTCCGGGCTGGGATGCGGTGCGCCGCAGCTTCCTCTCACCCGACACCTTCGTCGCTGCACTCCCCCGGGTCTGGGACGGCTTCCTGCTGAACCTGCGGGTGCTGGTGGTCGCGGCGATCGCGGTCGCGATCGTCGGAACCCTCGTGGCCGTCGTGCGCACCCTGCGCGGGCCGGTGTTCTTCCCGCTGCGCGCGCTCGCCGCCGGATACACCGACCTGTTCCGCGGGCTGCCGCTCATCATCGTGCTCTACGTGGTCGGCTTCGGGCTGCCGGGTCTGCGCATCACCGAGGTGAGGGTCCCCGCCGAGGTGTGGGGCACGATCGCGCTCGTGCTCACCTACTCGGCCTACGTCGGCGAGGTGATCCGCGGCGGAATCGAGGCGGTGCATCCCTCGCAGATGCTCGCGGCCCGCTCGCTCGGGCTGTCGCGGGGTCAGGCGCTGCGCCGCGTGGTGATGCCGCAGGCCGTGCGCAAGATGACGCCGGCACTCATGAACGACCTCGTGTCGATGCAGAAGGACGTGGGCCTGATCTCGGTGCTCGGCGCCGTCGACGCCGTGCGGGCGGCCCAGATCGAGACGGCGCGGGCTTTCGACTTCACGCCCTACGTCGTCGCCGGGCTGCTGTTCGTGCTGCTCGCGATCCCGACGATCCGGCTCACCGACTGGTACGCCGCACGTCTGCGCCGACGGGAGCAGAGCGGGGCGGCGCTGTGAACGACGCGCGCGCGACGGCGGTGCTCACGGTGGAGGGCGTGCGCAAGGCTTTCGGCGACACGGTCGTGCTCGACGGGATCGACTTCGAGGTCGCTCCGGGCGAGGTGGTCGCGCTGATCGGCCCGAGCGGCTCGGGCAAGTCGACGCTGCTGCGCTGCCTGAACCTGCTCGAGCAGGTCGACGACGGCCGGGTGCTGCTCGCTGGTGACGACATCACCGACCCGCGCGTCGACGTGGACGCGGTGCGCGCCCGCTTCGGCGTCGTCTTCCAGCAGTACAACCTGTTCCCGCACCTCAGCGTGCTCGACAACGTCACGCTCGCGCTGCGTACGGTGCACCGCGTCTCGCGGGTCGAGGCCGAACGACGCGGACTCGAGCTGCTCGGCCGGATCGGGCTCGCCGACCACGCACGGCGGCATCCCGACGGACTCTCCGGCGGTCAGCAGCAGCGGGCCGCGATCGTGCGCGCTCTTGCGATCGAGCCGCAGGTGCTTCTGCTCGACGAGATCACCAGCGCCCTCGACCCGGAGCTCGTCGGCGAGGTGCTCGATCTGGTGCGCGAACTGGCCCACACGACCACGATCGTCATGGCGACCCACGAGCTCGCCTTCGCGCGTGATGTCGCCACGACGCTGCTGTTCCTCGACGGCGGGGTGATCGTCGAGCGCGGCGGGCCGGAGATGCTCGACGCACCGCGCGAGGAGCGCACCCGCGCCTTCCTCAGCCGCTTCCGCGGCTGAAGCCGACCGACGCCGCGCCGACCGACGCTCGCGAAGTCACCCGGAGACGCCGAACGGCGCCCCTCCCGCGGGAGAGACGCCGTCCGATCGGTCCGCCGTGGCGGAGCCGCAGATCAGGCCTTGGGGGCCGGGCGCGACGCGAAGGTCTCGAAGGCGACGCGCGGCTCGTCACGCGCCGGGATGGCGGTGAGGTCGCGGCCGAACAGGAACTGCACGATCCAGTTGCCGAAGACGCGGAACTTGCGCTCCCACATCGGCATCGCGAGGCCGTGGTAGCCGCGGTGCATGATCCAGGCTGGGAAGCCGGTGATGCCGAGCTTGCCCTTCTGGAAGGCGCCGATGCCGAGGCCGAGACCGGCGACGGCGCCCGCGGGCTTGTGGAAGTAGTTCTTCGGAGCCTCGTCGCGCAGGACGGCGACGAGGTTCTTCGCGAGGCGCTTGCCCTGACGCACGGCGTGCTGGGCGTTCGGCACGCACGACTTGTCGGGCAGCGGGCTGCCGCCGGAGATGTCGGGAACGGCCGCCGCGTCGCCGGCGCCCCACAGTCCCTCGACCACGTTGCCGTCGGCGTCGACACCGCGCAGGTCGGCCTGCACGGTCATGCGGCCGCGCGGCTCGAGCGGCAGGTCGGTGCCCTTGAGCGCCGGGTTGGCCATGACGCCCGCGGTCCAGATGATGAGGTCCGACTCGAACGACTCGCCGGTCGAGAGCTCGATCTTTCCGTCGACGGCGCTCTGCAGCTGCGTGTCGAGGTGGATCTCGGCGCCGCGCTCGGCGAGGTTCTTGATGACCCACTGGCTGGTCGGCAGCGAGACCTCGGGCATGATGCGGCCCATCGCCTCGATGAGGTGGAACTTGGTGTCCTCGAAGCTCAGCGTCGAGTACTGGCCGACGAGGGCGCTGACGAAGCTGCGCAGCTCGGCGAAGATCTCGATGCCGGCGAAGCCGCCGCCGACGACGACGACGGTCAGCAGACGGTCGCGCTCGGGGCCGGCGGGCAGGTTGGAGGCCTTGTCGACGTTCGCGATGATGCGGTCGCGGATCGAGGTGGCCTCTTCGATCGTCTTGAGGCCGATGGCCTCATCGGCGACGCCCGGGATCGGGAAGGTGCGCGACACGGCGCCGGCGGTGACGACGATCTGGTCGTACTCCTCCTGCCACGACTCGCCGTCTTCCGGCGTGATGGTCGCGGTGCGGCTGGCGTGGTCGATGCCGGTCACCTTGGCGGTGATGACGCGCGTGTTCTTGAGGTGCTTGCGCAGCGGCACGATCGCGTGGCGCGGCTCGACGGACCCGGCGGCGACCTCCGGCAGGAAGGGCTGGTAGGTCATGTACGGCAGGGGGTCGACGACCGTGACGGTCGCCTCACCGCGTCGCAGGTGCTTCTGCAGCTTGAAGGCGGTGTAGAACCCGGCGTAACCGCCGCCGACGATGAGGATCTTGGGCACGAGGGTGGTCTCCTTATGGACAGTGCGCACCTTAAGGCTATCGCGTTCGGCGACTGCTCCTGACCGCGCGCAGGCCGCCCGCGATGAGCGCGAACCAGACGGCGATCAGCCCGGCCAGAACGGCGGCGGGCAGACCCCATCCGCTGAGCTTCCGCGGGTCGGGCAGCAGGGTGCCGACGGGGCTCCAGGGCACGGTGGGAACCGGGACAGCGGCCGGCGGGTTGCGGTCGGCGCGGGTCGCGGGGGCGACGGCGCCGCCGTCGGCGCGGCGGTAGACGCGCACCCAGTCGGCGAGGTCGCCCATGGGGTTCTTGGTCACGGCGGGCACCTTGTCGCTGACCGCCGCCGAGGCATCCACGAGCCCGTAGCCGTAGAGGAAGTCGACGCCGGGCGTGCCTGCGTCGTGCGCGGTCTTCACGACGCGCTCGATCACATTGGCGGCGTCGAGGTCGGGATGCGCGGCCTTCACGAGCGCGACGATGCCGGCGACGATCGGCGAGGCGCCGCTCGTGCCGCTCCAGATCGCGCGGCCACCGCCGGGGGTCGCCCCGACGAGCTCCTCGCTGGGGGCGCTCACGCCGATCGTGATGCCCTGGGTCGAGGCGTCGAAGCTCGACTTGCCGCTGCGGTCCACTCCCCCGACGACGAGCACGCCCGGCATGGTCGCGGGGGCGCCGACGGAGTTGATGCCCGAGCCGCGGTTGCCCGCCGCCGCCACGATCACCACGTCGTGCTCCATCGCGTAGAGGAACGCCTTGTCCCAGCTCTCCGGCCAGTCGGGCGTGTTGCGGCTGAACGACATGTTGATCACGGTCGCGCCGTTGTCGACCGCCCAGGTCACCGCATCCGCGATCTGCTGGTCGGAGTTGCGGGCCTGCGAGCCGAAGCCGATCTCGACGGCGAGGATCGACGCCTCGGGCGCGGCGCCGATGATGCCGCTGTCGGGTCCGGTGCCTCGGCCGGCGGCGAGCGAGGCGACCATCGTGCCGTGCTCGTTGTCGTCGCCGGCGGCGGGCTGCCCGGTCGGGCCGCCGAAGCCGGAGAAGTCCTTGCCGCCGACGACGGCGCCGACGAGGTCGGGATGCGTGGGGTCGACGCCCGAGTCGATGACCGCGATCGTCTGGCCCTTGCCCTTGGTCGTGTTCCAGGCCTGGGCGATGCCGTAGTCGTTCAGCCAGTACTCGCGGCTGCGGATGTCGTCGGCCTGCGCGGCCACCGCGGGCACGAGTGCCGCACCGAGCCCGAGGGCGAGCACGACGACGCCGGACGCGGCGCGGCGCAGGCGTCGACGCGGCGACCCGGCGGCGCTCAGACGCCGGAACCGGTGACGGTGCTCGTGTCGGGAACGCATCGGCAGACCTCCGGGCTCCAGTCTGCCCTCTCGAGCGCACGGTCGCCGATCTTGTTCACACCCGGGCCCGCGGCGAGCGCGTGGGCGACGAGAGCGTGCAGGCATTTCACCCGCGTGGGCATGCCGCCGGCCGAGATGCCGTCGATCTCGTCGACGTGGGCGACGCTCTCGCGGTCGGCGAGGTAGGCCTCGTGCGCGGCGAGGTAGGCGGCGGACTCGTCGGCGTCATCCAGCAGCGCGGCCAGCTCGACCATCACGCCGGTCGCCTCGAGGGTCGAGACCGAGGAGTTCGCGGCCGGGTGACACAGGTAGTAGAAGGTCGGGAAGGGGGTGCCGTCGTCGAGGCGGGGCGCCGTCGCGACGACGGTCGGGTTGCCGCACACGCAGCGGGCGGCGATGCCGACCACGCCGCGGGCGGGGCGGCCGAGCTGGCGGGTGACCGCGGCGATGTCGGCGTCGGTCGGGGCGGGGTAGGGCGGAGTGGTCACTGCTGGTTCTTCGTCGGGTCGTCGATCGCGGGGCTGCCGAGCTTGCTCGCCGGGGCCTGCGTGGTGCCGGCCGTGTAGAGCGAGCTGAGCAGGCTCGACACCCAGTCGATCTGGGTGGTCTGGATCTCGTCGCTGATCGGCTGCGAGTCGGTCGTGGTCGGGGTGTCGGTCGTGCCGGTGACGAGGTAGGTCACGTCGCCCGGGATCACGTAGTAGAGCCGGCCGCGGGCCTGCGCCTCGATGTAGGCCGGGTCGCTCCAGCGATCCACCTCGCCGTTCAGGTCGTCGACCTGACTCTGCGCGTCGTCGACCTGCTTCTGCAGGGCGGCGATCTGGGTGCGCTGCTCGACGAAGGTCTTGAGCCCCGGCGCGAGCACGACGAGCGCCGCGACGATGAGCAGCAGCACCGAGAGGGCGAAGCCGGAGAGCCGGAAGCTGCGCAGCCAGGCCGCCGCGCGGGTCTCGCCCTCCATGGCGACGGGCACGCGGATGATGCGCGGTCGTCGAGTCACGACGTCGATCGTAGGCGCAGAGACGACGAGAGCACGGACCCCGACCCGCAGGGGCCGAGATCCGTGCTCTCGATCAGCGTGACGACGGGCGCTCGCGCGCCGCCGGTCGTGCCGTGCTTACGCCGTGAAGCGCGGGAAGGCGCTGCGGCCGGCGTAGACCGCGGCCTCGCCCAGCTCCTCCTCGATGCGCAGCAGCTGGTTGTACTTCGCGACACGCTCGCTGCGGGCCGGGGCGCCGGTCTTGATCTGGCCGGCGTCGGTGGCGACGGCGAGGTCGGCGATCGTGGTGTCCTCGGTCTCGCCCGAGCGGTGCGACAGCACGGCGGTGTAGCCGTGGCGCTGGGCCAGCGACACCGCATCCAGGGTCTCGGTCAGGGTGCCGATCTGGTTGACCTTGACGAGGATGCTGTTCGCGACCTTCTTGTCGAGGCCGGTCTGCAGGCGGCTCGGGTTGGTGACGAACAGGTCGTCGCCGACGAGCTGCACCTTCGAGCCGAGCTGCTCGGTGAGGGTGACGTAGTTGTCCCAGTCGTCCTCGGCGAGCGCGTCCTCGATCGTGATCAGCGGGTAGTCGTTGACGAGGCCCTCGTAGACGGCGATCATCTCGGCCGCGCTGAGCTGCTTGCCCTCGTAGTTGTAGACGCCGTTCTCGAAGAACTCGGTCGAGGCGACATCCATGCCGAGCGCGATGTCGTGGCCGACCCTGTAGCCGGCCTTCTCGATCGACGCGACGATGAAGTCGAGCGCCTCGCGCGAGGTCGACAGGTCGGGGGCGAAGCCGCCCTCGTCGCCGAGGCCGGTCGCGAGGCCCTTGGCTTTCAGCTCACCCTTGAGGGCGTGGTAGACCTCGGCGCCCCAGCGCAGGGCCTCCTTGAAGGTCGGCGCGCCGATCGGCAGGATCATGAACTCCTGCGCGTCGATGCCGTTGTCGGCGTGGGCGCCGCCGTTGATGATGTTCATCATCGGCACGGGCAGGGTGTGGGCGTTCGGTCCGCCGAGGTAGCGGAACAGCGGCAGGTCGGCCGACTCGGCCGCGGCCTTCGCGACGGCGAGCGAGACGCCGAGGATGGCGTTCGCGCCGAGCTTCGACTTGTTGTCGGTGCCGTCGGCGGCGATCAGCTCGGCGTCGACGAGGCGCTGGTCGTCGGCCTCGAAGCCCTCGATGGCCGGTCCGAGCTCGTCGATGACCGCATCCACGGCCTTCTCGACGCCCTTGCCGAGGTAGCGGCTCTTGTCGCCGTCACGCAGCTCGTAGGCCTCGAAGGCGCCGGTGGAGGCACCGGAGGGGACGGCGGCGCGCGAGACGGTGCCGTCTTCGAGCAGCACCTCGACCTCGACGGTCGGGTTGCCGCGGGAGTCGAGGATCTCGCGGGCGTTGACAGCCTCGATTGCAGACACGATGAACACTCCTGGGGGTTCAGTGGGTGGAACTGGGTGGTGGTGCTGTCAGCCTATGGCTTGCACCTCAGTCGAGCGGACGGAGACCGAGGTTGTCGGGGCCGGTCGCGGCATCCACGAAGGCGAAGCGGGTGAAGCCGTCGGCCTTGAGAGCGTCGAGCAGGTTCGCGACGTTCTTGGTGCGGCGCACGAGGCGCACGCGCGCGTGGGTCTCGATCACGGCGGCCTTGAGCGCGACGAGGGCGGCGGGGTCGAGGTCGGCGTCGTGCACGAGCGCGACTCCCCCGTCGGCGTCGTCGGCGGCCGGCTCGACCAGGTCGACGAGACGCTCGAAGCCGAGCGAGAAGCCCGCGGCCGGCACATCGCTGCCGAGGAAGCGGCCGATCATGCCGTCGTAGCGGCCGCCGCCGCCGAGCGAGTAGCTCACCGAGGGGTGCGCGACCTCGAAGATCGGGCCCGTGTAGTACCCCATGCCGCGAACAAGGAACGGGTCGAAGGTCAGCGGGATGTCGGGCTGGGCGGGGATGTCGCGCTCGGCGTCGGGGTCGCTCTCGCCGGCCTGCGCACGACGGGCTGCCGCGGCGGCCTCGCGCGCGGCGGCGACGGCCGCGCCGATGCCGGCGAGCTCGGCCACGACCGTGTCGTCGGCGCCCGCGGGCAGGAACTTGCGGATGGCCTTCTCGCCGAAGGGCAGGAACTCCATCGTGCGCGGCGTGCGGAAGTACCCCTGCAGCGCCTCGACCGCGCTGGGCGTGACGCCCTTGCTCGTGAGCTCGGCGATCACGCCGTCCTGCCCGACCTTGTCGAGCTTGTCGATCGTGATGAGCACCGAGTCGTGCTCCTCGGGCGTGAAGCCGAAACCGGTCAGCATGCCGATGAGCAGGCGGCGGTCGTTGATGCGGATGCTCGCGCCCTCGAGCCCGAGCGCGTCGAGCGTCGACAGGGTCGCCGTGATCAGCTCGGCCTCCGCCAGCGTCGACGCCTCGCCGAGGATGTCGATGTCGCACTGCACGAACTGGCGGTAGCGGCCCTTCTGCGGGCGCTCGGCGCGCCAGACCGGGGCGATCTGGATCGCGCGGAACACGGCCGGCAGCTCGGCGCGGTGGCTCGCGTAGAAGCGGGCGAGCGGCACGGTCAGGTCGAAGCGCAGGCCGAGGTCGGCCAGCTCGAGCGGCGACGTCGCCGCCTGCAGCTCCTCGGTCGTGACGCCGCGGCGCAGCACGGCGAAGCTCAGCTTCTCGTTGTCGCCGCCGAGCCCCGAGTTGAGCCGCGCCCAGTCCTCGACGACCGGCGTCTCGATCTCGTCGAAGCCGTGCGAGCGGTAGCTGCCGCGGATGACGCCGAGCACGCGCTCACGGCGCGCCTTGTCGGCGGGGAGGAAGTCGCGCATCCCGCGCGGCGGATTCACCTGACTGGCCACGGGCATCCATTATCCCGGGTCGGCCGCCGATCGGATCACGGCTCAGAGGGGCGCGGTCGGCATCCCCGCCTCGGCGTCGGACGGCTTCACGACCGCTCCGGGATCACGCGGCGGCTCGGGGCGGATGAGCGCGACGCCGCCCAGGATCAGCACAGCCCCGACGATCTGGATCGCGCCGAGCGACTCGCCCAGCACGATCCAGCTGATGACGACGCCGGCGATCACCTCGATGAGGCCGAAGAAGGAGGCCTGACGCGAGCCGAGACGCGCCGCCGCGACGATGCCGGTGAAGTAGGCCAGCGCGGTGGAGATGAGCGCCACGGCCGCGACGAGCACGAACCACGGCACGTCGGCGCCGAGGAATCGCACCTCGACCGCCGGGCTCTTCCACGGCAGCACGTGCAGCGCGGCGGCGAGACCGAGGATGAGCGCGCCGATGACCAGCGTCGTGGCGGCGAAGGCGAGGGCCGGCACGCCGTCGTCGGCGACCGCCCCGAGCACGAAGTAGAGCGCCAGGCCGACCGCCGCGATGCCCGCGTAGAGGATGCCGACCGGGTCGAGCCGCACCGAGCCGTCGATGCCGATCACCAGCGCGAGGCCGACGAGCGCGAGCGCGGCGCCGAACAGCACGCCGAGCGCCGGGCGGCGACGGGTGCGCGCCCACATGAAGAGCAGCAGCCCGATCGGCGCGAGGTACTCGATCAGCAGGGCCAGACCGACGGGGATGCGCTGGATCGCCTGGAAGTAGCAGAGCTGCGTGCCAGCGACCGCGAACACCCCGTAGAGCAGCACGCGCACGCGCGCGGCCCAGATCAGCCGCAGGCCGGCCCGGATGCCGGGGCCGCGGTGCAGGGCGACGAATGCCGGGATCAGCAAGGCGAGCGCCGCCCCGAGGATGCGCAGGAACACGACGGCGGTCGGCGTCCAGCCCGCCTCGATGAGCGGCTTGGCGATCGTGCCGCTCGTGCCGAAGGTCAGCGCCGAGACGAGCGCGATGCCGAGCGCGACGGGGCCGCCGCGGTGCGGCGCCGCGACGGCTCCGCCCGCGCCGGTCCCGCCCACGCCGGTCGTCGGTCCGGCCGAGCTCATCCGGCGAGCGCCAGCGGACGGGTCGGCGGGTTGCGGTCGATCGCGGCGACCGGCTCGTCGGCCGGGGCGGGCTCCGCCAGCATCCCGTTCTCGATCGGCGCGAAGCCGCCCTCGTCGGCGGCGACCTGCGCAGCGGCGACGATCGCGATCGCGGCGGTCGTCGCGGCGACCGGCTCGAGCACGGCCGGCAGCGGGATCGTGCCGGTGTCGAGAGGCACACGCGAGACCGGATCGATCGCATCCGGATCGACCGGCAGAGAGACCACAGCCGGGGTCTCCTCCGGGCGGATCATGGCGACGCCGCCGAGCACGAGCGCGACGCCGACCATCTGCACCGGCGCGAGCGACTGGCCGAGGAAGATCCAGCTCAGGGTGACGGCGAACACGACCTCGAGCAGTCCGAGGAACGACGCCGTGCGCGCGCCGAGCCGCGAGCTGCCGATGATGCCGGCGACGTAGGCGTAGGCGGTGGCAAGGATCGCGATCGCCAGCACCGGAAGGAACCACGGCAGGTGCTCGCCGAGCACGGTCACGTCGACCTTCGGCGCCGCCCAGGGCAGCAGTCCCACGAAGGCGGCCGCGCCCGTGACGAGCCCGCCGAGCAGGATCGTCGAGGCGGCGAAGGCGACCGGCGGCACCCCGTCGTCGGCGACCGCGCCGAGCACGTAGTAGACGGCGACTCCGACAGCGGCGGTGAGCGAGTAGAGCAGGCCGATCGGGTCGACCCCGCCCGTTCCCCCGACGCCGATCACGAGAACGAGGCCGAGCACGGCGACGCCCGACCCGGCCAGCACCATGGTGGCCGGGCGGCGGCGCGTGCGCGCCCACATGAAGAGCAGCAGGCCGATCGGCGCGAGGTACTGGATGAGCAGCGCGAGCCCGACGGGGATGCGCTGGATCGCCGCGAAGTAGCAGAGCTGAGTGCCCGAGACGGCCAGCACGCTGTAGAGCACGACCCGCGTGCGCGCCCGGAACAGCGCCCGCAGCGCCCCCGGCGCGCGCAGCGCCAGCGCGCCCGGGATCGCCAGCACGGCGGCGGCGATCAGCAGGCGGAACGTCGCGACCGCGGCCGGACTCCAGCCGGCCTCGAGCAGCGGCGATGCGAAGGTGCCGATGGTCGAGAACGCCAGGGATGCCGAGACGGCGACAGCGAGGCCCATGGAGCTGCGGGCGCGGACAGCGGACACGATTCCTCCGAATCGGGAGCAGGGATCACAGGTGCCGGACGGCCACGACGCGTAATGATCATCCGCGCGTTATGATCCTGACGATAAATGGCCGCCTCGTCAGGAGTCAAGATGCGTTTCACCGATGACACCCACGACGCTCTCGAGTTCGTCGTGGCGCTCGTGAACACGGCGTCCGGAGCGTCCGCATCCGGTGAGGATGAGCTCGCGACCGTCGATCAGCTCGAGTGGCTTCTCGACGAGCACACCTACTCCGGTCGACGCGATGGCGACGAGCCCGAACTGGTCGACGTGCAGGCCACGCGCGATCGGCTGCGCCGGTTCTGGAGCTTCACGCCCGAGACCGCGGTGCGGCAGGTGAACTCGATGCTGACCCGGGCGAAGGCGGTGCCCCAACTCGTGCGTCACGACGGACTCGACTGGCACCTGCACGCCACCGAGCAGGACGCCCCGCTCGCCGAGCGCATCGAGGTCGAGGCCTCGCTCGCCTTCGTCGACGTCATCCGCGGCAGCGCCATGGACCAGCTGCGCCGCTGCGAGGCGGACGGCTGCGAAGGCGTGTTCATCGACTTCTCGCGCAACGGCTCGAAGCGCTTCTGCAGCCTGCGCTGCGGCAACCGGATGAACGTCGCCGCCTACCGCGAGCGGCAGAGCGAGCAGACCTCGGGTTGACGCAGCGGTCGGTCTAGGCTTCGGACCATGACAGCGGGGGCGACGGCGGGGGCCGCGACAGTCAGCGCGGCCGGCCCGAGCGAACTGGGGATCGTCGTCGATCGCGTCGCACGCCGCTTCGGCGCGGTGCAGGCCGTCGTCGATGCCTCGATGGTCGCGCCGATGGGCCAGGTCACCGGGCTGATCGGCCCGAACGGCTCGGGCAAGACGACGCTCATGCTCATGCTCGCCTCGCTGCTCGCGCCCGACCAGGGCAGCATCCGCGTCGCCGGACACGACCCCGTCGCCGATCCGGCGAGCGCCCGCCGCCTGCTGGGCTGGATGCCGGATCAGCTCGGATCGTGGGGCTCGCTCAGTGCGCGCACGACCCTCGTGCAGACCGGCCGCCTCTACGGCATGCACCGGCTCGCGGCCGCGCACCGGGCGGCGGAGCTCATCCACCTCGTCGACCTCGGCGAGCTCGCCGACCGGCCGAGCCGGGTTCTCTCGCGCGGGCAGAAGCAGCGGTTGAGCCTCGCCCGCGCGCTCGTGCACGATCCGGCCGTGCTGCTGCTCGACGAGCCGGCCTCGGGACTCGACCCGGCCGCGCGCGTGGCCCTGCGCCGGACGGTGCGCCGCCTCGCCGGCGAGGGTCGCGCCGTGCTCGTGTCCAGTCACGTGCTGGCGGAGCTCGACGAGATGGCCGACAGCGCCGTCTACCTCGACCGCGGCGTGACGGCCGACGCGGCCCGCATCGCCGCGACGCGCGTCTCGGAGCGGGCGTGGCGCATCCGCTCGGCCGATCGACACCGACTGCGTGACGCGCTGTTCCGCGCCGGGGTGCCGTGGGAGCGCATCGACGCCGACGCCGGCGGACTGCTCGTGCCGATCGCGGGCGAGGATGCGGCGGCGGCCCTGCTGACCCGGCTCGTCGGCGAGGGCCTCGCCATCTCGGCCTTCGCGCCCGCCGTCGGCGAGCTCGAGCACACCTTCCTCGATCTGAGCGGCGAGCGGATGGCCGCAGCGCCACCGGCGGGCGCGGGCGGTCCGGGAGCCCCGGCCGATCCTTCGCCGTACGCGCCTCCTGCTCCCGGCGCCCACCCCGCTCCCCCGCAGCCCGGAGGCCCGCAGTGATCCCGTTCTTCACCGGCGTGCGCGTGATCGCCGGGCTCGAGCTGCGCCAGCGGGTGCGCGGCGTCGCCTGGTACGTGCTGGTCGGACTCTTCGGCGTCGTCGTGCTGATCGTCACCGGCCTGCTCATCTGGGGGTTCCGTGCGCTCAGCGGCGGCTACGACTCGGACCCGGGCGGCAACGCGATCTTCTCGACGATCGTCTACCTCGTGCTGCTGCTGGGAACGCTCGTCGCCCCCGCGTTCAGCGGCAACGCGATCAACGGCGACCGCGAGGCGGGCACGCTCGCGACCACGCAGGTCACGCTCGTCAGCACGCCCCAGCTGGTGATCGGCAAGTTCGTCGCCGCCTGGATCAGCTCGCTCGCGTTCCTCGCGATCGCGGCGCCGTTCCTCGTCGTCAGCCTCGTGATCGGGGGCACGACGGTCGGCATGGTGCTCGTGTCGCTGCTGGTGCTCGCGGTCGAGCTCGCCGTGATCTCCGCGATCGGCGTCGGACTCAGCGGGCTGCTGCGGCGGCCGCTGTTCTCGGTCGCCGTCACCTATCTCGTCGTCGCCGCGCTCAGCGTCGGCACGCTCATCTCATTCGGGCTCGGCACGCTCGTCGCGCAGGAGCGCTACGAGTACCGCTCGGCCACCTACGACTACGACGACAGCACGGGCAACTCGGAGTGCATCGTCTCCGACACCACGACCGAGGGCACACGCCCCCGCCCCGACTACGTGTGGTGGCTGCTGGCCGCGAACCCCTACGTCGTGATGGCGGACGCGGTGCCCACGCGCTACGGAAGCGGTGACGCGCCGAGCGACCTCTTCGGCTGGATCAAGCTCGGCGTGCGCAGCCTGCAGCAGCCGCCGGACTCCTCGCTCGTCGACGACCCGTGCAACTACCGTTCGGACCGATCGCCGTCGCCGCACGAGGTCATCGACCGCAGCGTGCCGAGCTGGTTCGTCGGGCTCGCCATCCACCTCGCGCTCGCGGCGCTGGCTCTCGTCGGCGCGATCCGCGCGACGCGAGCGCCGGCCCGCCGACTCGCGGCGGGCTCGCGCATCGCCTGACGGAGCGGGTCAGGCGAGGGCGCGCTGGGCGGCGAACAGGGCGACCTGGATGTCGCCGATCGAGCGGGTCTCGTCGGCCGCGATCCACTGGGCGAAGGAGACGCGGAACACGGAGATCGCGGCGTCGGAGGCGAGTTCGGCCGTCGGGTCGCCGACGCCGCGGTCGCGCAGCGCGGCGGTGAGCGCGCGGGCGAGCACGCCCATCTTGAGCGATTCGCGTTCGCGCAACCCGGTGTCGGAGTCGATGGCCGCCTGACGTCGACGCGACCACGGGCGGCGCTCGTCGGTGAAGAACGAGCCGGATGCGGCGACGGCCGCCTCGGCGAGGTCGCGCGGGGAGGCATCCTCCGGTGCGGCGACCACGCCGGCGACGAAGGCGTCGACGAGCAGATCCTGCCCGTCGAAGATCACCTCGCGCTTGTCGGAGAAGTGCCGGTAGAAGGTGCGCTCGGTCAGCTCGGCCCGCCGGGCGATCTCGGCGACGGTGGTGGCCTCGAAGCCGTCCTCGATGAACAGCTCGAGAGCGGCGAGCTGGAGTCGCTCGCGTGCGCCCGGTTCCCAGCGTCCCATGGTGCGATCCTACGTCATGTCACACTCTGACATCACTCGTGCTACCGTGATGTCACACCCTGACATCATCCCCGCCGACTGCGACGGGGCGAAGGAGGAACCATGAAGGTCTTCGTCACCGGAGCATCCGGCTGGATCGGCTCGGCCGTCACCGACGAGCTCGTCGCGCACGAGCATGAGGTCATCGGCCTCGTGCGCTCCGACGCCGCCGCCGAGCGCGTGCGCGCGGCGGGAGCCGAGCCCCTGCTCGGCGGACTCGACGATCTCGACTCGCTGCGCCGCGGCGCCGAGCAGGCGGACGCGGTCGTGCACCTCGCGAACAAGCACGACTGGTCGAACCCGGCGGAGTCGAACCGCGCCGAGCGCGTCGCCGTCGAGACCCTCACCGAGGTGCTCGCCGGCAGCGATCGCCGCTTCGCACTCGCTTCGGGAACCGCGTTCTGGCCCGGCCGCCTCGTCACCGAGAACGACGCCGTACCCTTCTCCGGCCCGGACGCCCCGCGCGGCGGCACCGAGGCGCTCGCTCTCGACGCCGTCGACCGCGGGGTTCACAGCGTCGCGCTGCGCTTCGCGCCGACCGTGCACGGCGAGGGCGGAGAGCACGGGTTCATCCCACAGATCGTCGCCGCCGCCCGTCGCAACGGCGCCGCCGGCTACATCGGCGACGGCGCGGCGCGCTGGTCGGCCGTGCACCGTCGCGACGCCGCGACCGCCGTGCGCCTGGCGCTGAGCGCCGCCCCCGCGGGCTTCCGCGCCCACGTCGTCGGCGAGCAGGAGGTCGCGACCCGCGACATCGCCGCGGCCATCGCGGAATCGCTCGGCCTGCCGACCGTCTCGGTCGACCCCGCCGACGCCGCCGAGCACTTCGGCTTCATCGGCGCCTTCTGGGCGATCGACATGCCGGCGTCGAACGCGATCACGCGCGAGACTCTCGGCTGGACGCCGACGCACCCGAAGCTGCTCGAGGACATCGCCGCGGGGCACTACCTCCACGAGGCCTGAGCCCGATCCGTCGAAGCCGGCATCCGCTCCCGAGGGAGGGATGCCGGCCTCGGCGTGCCAGCATCGAATCGTTCAGCGCGCGGCTGCGGCCTTCGAGACGCCGGATCCCGATGTCGTCTCGCGCGCCGCGATCGCGGCCCGATGCGCCTCGATCCGCGCGCGGAACTGATCCAACGCGAGAGCGAAGTTCTCGTTGACCCGCTCCGTCTCGCCGGTCAGCACCGCATCCAGCTGCATGCCGTACACGAGCGCCATCATGACGCCGGCCTCGCGCCGCGCATCCTCGTCGCCGAGTCCCAGCGTCACGAGCGACTCGGTCGCCGCCGCCCGGTACGACTCGTTGGCGGTGCGGACGATCGGGATCGACTCGGGATCGAGCGCCTCGACCATCGCCGCCTCGATCTCGAGTCGCCGCAGCCGACGGTTCCGCTCGCTCTGCGACTGCTGCCAGTACGACGCGAATCCCTCGAGGTAGCTCTCGAGCGAGGCGGTCGTCGGCGGATGCGCGTCGAGCAGCTCCTGCTGGCGTCCGGTGATCGCGCGCACGATCTCCTGCACCAGCTCGGCGCGGGTGCCGAAGTGGTACACGAGCGAATAGGTGCTCACGCCGAGGGCGTCGGCGAGCGTACGGAAGGTCATGCCGGCGAGAGAGCTGCCGAGCAGATACTCGATGATCTGCTCCAGCAGCTCCTGCTTGCGATTCGGGTCGGGTCGTCTCGGCATCGGCGTCTCCCTCGCGTGCTCAGACAGGGTCAGCTTATTGCCAGAACGAGCGTTTTGATTACGACCGTTATGCGAATACACTGACGGCGGTCGTCGTGCGTCCCCACGGCAGAGCCCGGACCGGTCCCGGCCGGGCCATCTCCCCACGCCGTGCGCGTACACGACCATCGCGGCACGCGCAGGGGCGCGTCCGCGGGAGCATCGGAGTCGTCGAGGGCCCCGATGTCTGTGTCACAGCGCTGTCGGGTTCCCTATTTCGGGTGGGTGCCCGGCCACTGTGAGCGGCGCACCGGGGGTGTGCCGTGCTGCGGCGCAGGGTCCGCCACGCTTCGCGCTGGCGGACCGTCCCGCCCGTGCGGTGCGCCGCGCTGCGGCAGTGTCCTCGCCGGCTCGGCCGACGGCCGCGTTTACACCGAGAACGTCGGGGGTTCACCGCCGGCTTCGACCGCGCGGATGTCGTCCTTCAGCCCGCGGATCGCCCCGCGCAGGGCGCGCTCCGCATCCAGCCCGCTCCCCCGCGCGACCGCGACGAGCTCGAGCAGTCGACGCCCGAGCTCCTCCTCGTCGACCGGTGCGTCCGCGGCGAGCGCCGCCGACACGGCGACGTCGTGGCCGACCTTGTCGGCGCGCCCGAGCAGCTTCTCGGCCAGCGCGAGCGACGGCATCGCGTCGGGAACCCCGTCGAGCACGCTCGTGCGCTCCGGCTTCTCCTGCGCCTTCCACGCGTCCCAGTTGCTCGCGACCGCGTCGGCCGTGTCGGCGACGACCTCGCCGTCGCCGAAGACGTGCGGGTGCCGGCCGACCATCTTCGCGGTCATGTGCGCGGCGACGTCCTCGATCGTGAAGCGCCCCTCCTCGGCCGCGATGTCGGCGTGGAAGACGACCTGGTAGAGCACGTCGCCGAGCTCCTCGACCATCTCCGCATCGTCGCCCGACTCGATCGCCTCGACCAGCTCGGCGCTCTCCTCGACGAGGTAGCGCACGAGGCTCGCGTGCGTCTGGTCGCGGTCCCAGGCGCATCCGCCCGGCGCCCGCAGCCGCTCCAGCACGGCGATCAGCTCATCGAGACGAGGATGCGCGGCCACGGCCGCCACGAGCTCCGACATGCGTCCATCCTGCCGTCTGGTGGATGCGTGTGCCCGCGCTGGTCGTCGCGCCTTCGCCGCGCCTGCCACGATGAGCGCATGACACGACGACTCATCTCCAGCGGCTCCGACTTCGAAGCGCAGATCGGCTACTCGCGTGCGGTCGTCGACGGCGACTGGGTGTTCGTCTCGGGCACGACCGGCTACGACTACTCGACCGGTGCGATCTCGAGCGACCTCGGCGAGCAGACCGCGCAGACCCTGCGCAACATCGGCGCCGCGCTGACCGACGCTGGCGCCTCCTTCGCCGATGTCGTGCGCGTGCACTACCTGCTGACCGACGGCTCGCGCTTCAGCGAGTGCTGGCCCGCGCTGCGCGAGGTGTTCGGCGAGGCGCGACCCGCCGCGACGATGATGCAGGTTCCGCTCATGGAGCCGGAGATGCTCATCGAGATCGAGGTGACGGCGCGCATCCGCGCGTAGCTCTGCGCTCCGGAGTCGCGCGGCCTGACGTCATCGCCGCACGATCTCGGTCGCGCGCGACGATACCGCCGCGCGAATCCAGGATCGCGCGGCGATCCTGCCGAAACAGCTCTCAGGCGGCCTGCTCGACCTCGCCGGCCGGAGTCGCGGGGGCCTCGCGCTGCGCGACGGGGGTGCGCGGCATGACGAGCGCCGCGATCAGCGCGACTACCGCGACCACGACGACCGAGACGAACACGGCCGACGATCCGGCGATGACCGACGAGGGCACCTGGGCGCCGTCGGAGCCGGTGCGGATGATGCCGTTCGCGATCGCGCCGAACACGGCCACGCCGACGGCGCTGCCGACACTGCGCGCGAACATGTTGAGCCCAGTCACGACTCCGCGCTCGCCCCAGGTCGCGGTCGACTGGGCCGCGAGCAGCGAGGGCGTCGCGATGAGCCCGCAGCCGAGTCCGGTCACGAAGGCGGTGATCGCGACCGTCGCGACGCTCGGCGTGCCCGCGGTCGCGACGAGCGCGAGCGTGCCGATCAGCAGGAACACCATTCCGGTCAGCACGGTGCGCTTGAACCCGAAACGCAGGTAGAGCCGCCCCGAGAGGGTCGCGGCGACCGGCCAGCCGAGCGTGAGCGCGGCCAGGGCGGCGCCGGCGAGCAGCGGCGGCGTGCCGATCGAGCCCTCGAGGTAGGTCGGCACGTACGAGGTGAGGCCGAGCACGACGGCGCCGAGCGCGAGCGAGATGAGATTCGTCGTCACGAGCAGACGACGGCCGAGCAGTCGCAGCGGCAGGATCGGCTCCGCGGCTCGGGTCTCGACGATCAGCGCCGCCGCGAGCAGCACGGCGCCGACGCCGAAGACGACGAAGCTCGGCGTCGATGCCCAGGCCCACGCCTGCCCGCCCTCGAGCACGCCGAGGATCAGCAGTGCGAGCGCCCCTGTCAGCAGCGCCGCGCCGAGGTAGTCGATGCGGTGCCGCCGCTTCTCGACGCTCTCGTGGAAGTTGCGCAGGATCAGCACCGCCGCGAGCACGCAGAGCGGCACGTTGATGAAGAAGATCCAGCGCCACGCATCCAGCTGGGCGAAGACGCCGCCGAGCGTCGGCCCGACGACCGACGAGATGGCCCACACGCTGGCCATGTAGCCCTGCGTCTTCGCGCGCTCGGCGAGCGTATAGATGTCGCCCGAGATCGTCATCGCGAGCGGCTGGATGGCGCCGGCGCCGAGTCCCTGCACGGCACGGAACGCGATGAGCGAGGGCATGTCCCAGGCGACGCCGCAGAGGATCGAGCCGAGCAGGAACAGCGCGATTCCGGCGATCATGACGGGCTTGCGGCCGAGCGTGTCGGCGAGCTTCGAGTACACCGGAACGGCGACGGCCTGCGCGAGCAGGTAGATCGAGAACAGCCAGGGGAACTGGGCGAATCCGCCGAGCTCGCGCGTGATCGTCGGAACGGCCGTCGCGAGGATCGTCGAGTCGATCGCGATGAGGCCGGTCGCGAGCATCAGGGCGAGCAGGATGGGCCCGCGCTCCGAGCGGAGTCCGACACCGGCGGCCGGGGCGGCGGCGCTCACTGCTCTGCTCCGATGTTCGCGGCGGCGACGAGACGGCGCGCGGTGCGCGGTAGTCGCGGGGACGCAGGAGCGGCGGGAGAGCTGGTCATCACCTCGATGCAATGCGGAGCCCGCCTCCGGCATTCCCGCGCGAGAGCCCGTCCTCCCTCTCGGGCACCCCACCCACTCCTTACGGCCACGACCCGGCAGGATGATCACGATGGATGCCGTCTTCGCCGCCCGGCTCGCGCTGCTGCTTCTCGTGACCGCCGTGCTGATCTGGCGCGGCGTGCTCAAGGACCGCGAGCAGTATGCGCGGTTCCGCCGCCTCACCTCGACGTGGGCGCGGCAGCGCGTGTACCGACGCTGGCTGATCGAGGGGTTCGCCGTCTTCGCGGGCCTGACCGTCGTCATCCTGCTCGCCGTCGCCGGCGAGGTCGGCGCGATGCTGGCCGAACTGCGCGCGTGGGGTCCGTTCGGCGCGGCGCTGCCCGCGCTCGACGGCGCGCTCGGCACGACGGTCGGGATCGCTCTCGGGGTCGCGTTCCTCGTCGGGCTCGTGCTGCCGGCGATCCTGCTGCGCGGCAAGGTGGAGGAGATCCCCGCCGTCGGCGACGTTCGTGCGCTGCTGCCGCGCAATCGCCGCGAGCTCGCCTACGGAGCCGGCATGTCGCTCAACGCGGGGGTGATGGAGGAGCTGCTGTTCCGCCTGGCCGTGCCGACGCTGGTCTTCAGCGTGCTCGGGGCGCTCCCGGGCCTCGGATCGGCCGCCGCTCCCCTGTCGGCGCTGCTCGCCATCCTGCTGTTCGGATGCCTGCACGCCTACCAGGGCTGGCGCGGGATGCTGACGGCGACCGTGCTGGGGCTGTTCTTCTTCGCGCTGTATGTCGCGACCGGCATGATCTGGGTGCCGATCGCCGTGCACGCCCTCTTCGACCTGCGATCGATGGTGCTGCTGCCGATCGCGCTCGCCGGAGCCTGGGGAGAGCGGGCGTAGTCGGGTCGCCGGGCCGGCTGGTTGTTCGTCCGGCTGTCGCGCAACGGACCGAGCCGGCTCAGCCCGTCAGCGGATGCGCGGCCTCGCGCACGATGCGCACGCCCGTCTCGCGGTAGCCACCGCGGGCGAAGGTGCGGCGCATGGGCACGTTGTCGGCATCCGTGAGCGCCGTGATCTCCGGCTCGCCGGCCGCGGCGTGCACGCGCGTGATCTCGTCGAGCAGGTCGAGGCCGATGCCGCGACCGCGCGCTTCGGGCACGACCCCGAGGTAGCTGACGCTCGCGGAGTAGGCCGACCGCGAGGGGATGATCACGCCGATCGCATCCTCGACGGAGCCGGCGTCGGCGTCCTCGTCGACGGATCCGCCTGCGCCGGCCGCACGGTCGAACGCAAGGCGCCAGTCGTCACGGCGACCGGGCAGTCCGGCGTAGAAGTCGAACTCGTCACGGGCGTGCTGCTCGGCTCCGACCGCGGCGATCTCGCGGTGCGTCGTGGCGTCGAGCGAGCCGCGCGCGACCCGGGTCAGCACGCCGATGACGTCCTCATCCGACGCCGCGCGGAACTCGACCCGCGCCGACGCCGGCGGCACCGGGGCGCCTTGCTGCCAGAGCAGTTTCACCCGCTCGAGCCGCTGCCCGAGTCCTGCCCGCTCAGCAACCCGCTCCCGCCACCCGACGGCCGCGGCGAGGTCGGCGTGCTCGCGCCAGTCGGCCGGAGCCTCGATGTCGAAGCCCGGCATCCGCTCGACGCCGACGGCACGAAGCGCTGCATGACCCGCCTCGAGCAGTGCGATGCCGACCTGCTCGGCGTCGAGGCCGGCGTCCGGCGCCACCCAGATCTCGTCGAGAGCGACCGGATGCGGCTCCCCCGGCGGGCCCCACCAGAGGGCCCGGCCCACGATGCTCCCGCCGAGCTCGGCGATCCAGATGCTGTCGAGGCGGAGTCCCCCGGCATCCAGGTCGCCCCGCAGACGGTCGGCGTCGATGAACCGGGTGCCGTCCGCGGGCTCCAGTGCGAGCAGCCGGGGAACGTCCTCGGCTGTCGCCCTGCGCGTGTGCGGGGTCAGGACTTCGGCCACCAGGCGGGCTGGATGACGTCGAGGATGCCGATGAAGTCGTCGGGGTCGCGCGGCTCGGGCAGGTCGAGCCAGACGGCGATCGCGCCGACCGCGCCGTCGGCGTGGTGTCGATCGGACGCCGCCTGCACGTAGGCGGCGTCGAGACCGGCCGGAACCGGCGCATCCGTGACCCGGCCCTGCTCGCGCAGCAGTTGGATCGAGGTGAGGAAGTGGTCGCCGAGCATGCGGTGCAGGCTGCCGCCGCCGCTCTCGGGTCCGAGTCCGCGGCGGTAGACGGCCGCGTGGTGATCGATGTGCTCGATGACCGCCCGCGACACGGCGACGATCGCCTCGACCGGGGCCGCGGCCGTGTCGGTGAGGGTGCGTTCGCGTGCCTCGTCGATCTCGGCGCCGAGGGCATCCAGCAGCAGGTCGACCGGCGATGCGGCGTGCTGGTAGAAGGTCGTGCGGTGCACGCCCGCGGCGGCGGCGATGTCGGTGGCGGTGATCTCGGAGACCGACCGTTCGGCGGCGAGCTCGAGCACGGCGCCGCGGAGGGCGGCGCGGCTGCGGCGTTGACGTGCATCCATCATGCGGAACGTTAGTGGACGAGCGTCGTAGTGCAGCCCTTGTCCGCACATTTCGCACGGGCGCGTCGCCGAGAGTTCGCTCTCCTGGCATCCATGCGTAAGCATGAACTGGAGAACGGGTGTAGTTTTTCCTGCGGCGACAGACCCGCCGCCGTCACGAAAGCCGACGCCTCCCGGCCACCGCCCTGCTCGCGTCAGCGCATTCCAGGAGGTTCAGCACCATGGCCCAGTACGACGTCTCCGGACGCTCCGCCCTCGTCACCGGAGGCGGATCCGGCATCGGCCGGTCCGTCGCCCACACCCTCGCCGCGAGCGGAGCCAGCGTGCTCGTCGCCGATCTGCGCGCCGAGTCGGCCGAGGCCGTCGTCGCCGAGATCACCGCCGCCGGAGGGACCGCCGCCGCCTTCGTCGGCGACATCTCCGACCCCGCTGTCGCCGAGAAGTCGGTCGCCGCGGCCGCCGCCCTCGCGCCCTTCGGCATCGCCGTCAACAACGCCGGCATCGGCGGAGCCGCCGCGCCCGTCGGCGAGTACCCGATCGACAGCTGGCAGAAGGTCATCGAGGTCAACCTCAACGCGGTCTTCTACGGTCTGCGCTTCCAGATCCCCGAGCTCGTCAAGAACGGCGGCGGCTCGATCATCAACATGGCCTCCGTGCTCGGCTCGGTCGGGATCCCGATGTCGTCGGCCTACGTCACCACCAAGCACGGCGTCATCGGACTCACCAAGAACGCGGCGCTCGAGTACGGCGCCGACAAGGTGCGCGTCAACGCGGTCGGCCCCGGCTTCATCCATACCCCGCTCGTGGACGCCAACCTCACCGCCGAGGCGCAGAAGGCGCTCGCCGATCAGCACGCCCTGGGCCGCCTCGGCCAGCCGGAGGAGGTCGCCTCGCTCGTCGCCTTCCTCGCCTCCGACGCCGCGTCGTTCATCACCGGCAGCTACCACCTCGTCGACGGCGGCTACGCCGCGCACTGACGCTCGTCGTCGTCTCTCGGGCCCGGTTCACGCGAGTGGATCGGGCCCGAGCCGTCTCCGGACCCGAGCGCGGCTTGGACGCCGGCGCCGCGAGGAACGCGTCAGCTCGTGGGGATCGTCGTGAGGGCGAGTAGAAGGATGAAGATCGCCCAGAGCACGCCCGAGATCAGCGAGATCGCCCGCAGCATCCCACGGCTCGACTCGGGGGCCACGAGGCGGCGCCCCTGTCCGTCGCTGAGCACATCCCACGACAGCAGGATGAGGTCCATGATCGCCCACACGCCGATGCCGCCGGCGGTGATCAGCTTGAGCACGCCCGTGACGGGGCGGCCGACGTAGAAGCGATCGGCGCCGACCACGCCGAGCAGCCAGGAGAGCAGCCAGACGGCGAAGAAGGAGCGCGGGGCGCCGGCCGGGTCGACGGCCGAGCCCGCGGCCGGATCGAAGGTCGCCGCTGGCGGGGGTGCGCTCGTGAAGCGGTGGATCGTGGCGTCGCCGCCGTCGAACTCGCTCGGCGTCGACGCGGGCGGCGAGACCGGGGCCGGGCGAAGGCCCGGGGATGCCACGGGGCCGGCGAGGGAGCCGCCGACGAAGGTCGCGGGATGCTGAGTCGCCGTGTTCATGGGAGCCGCGGCGCCGGGCGCGACGGGCTGCGGCGGCGCGAATCCGGCGGGCGGGGGCACCGGCGCTCCGGGCGTGCCGAGCAGCGGAGCCGACACGACGGGCGGCAGCGACGCCGGGGCGGCGTTCCATCCGGCGACCGACCGAGCGTCACCGGGGGTCACGAAGCCAGAGCCGGAGCCGCCCGTGCCGAAGCCGCCGGTTCCGGGACGATCCGACCCGGGGTTGCCGGCGCCCGGCGAAGCGGTGGGACCGTCCGTCCTTGGAGTGTTCGCGCCGGGACCGTTCGTCCAGGAGCCGTGCGAGTCGGGGCCGTTGGTTCCCGGGTTGCCCCCGTCGGGGCCGCCGGCGCTCGGCGCCCCCGGAGCGCCCAGGCCGGACCCTGTGCCGGATCCCGTTCCCGACGATCCTGCTCCGCCGAATCCGAAGCCGCTCGGGTGCTGCGCGGGGGCGCCGAAGGAGTCGGCGGAGGAGCCGAGCGCGGGATTCGACGAGAACGATCCGGGCTGCAGGGATCCGGGCTGCAGCGATCCCGGCTGCTGCGATCCGGGTCCGTTCGACGGCGCGTCGCCGGAGTGCGATGAGAACGATCCCGACTGCAGCGAGCCGGGCTGGTGGGATCCGGGCTGCAGCGATCCCGGCGCGAACGAGCCGACCGACGCCGGGCCGGATGCCGGACCCGGAGCCGACGGGGTCCCGGGGGCGCTCGGCGCGCCCTGCAGCACCGATCCGGGTGCTCCTCCCCCGGGCTGGGCCGGGAAGGCGGGGTGCCCGCCGAGGTTCGTCGCGGCCGAGCCGAAGGCGGCGCGGCGGTGCGCTTCGCGCTGCTCGGCGACGAACTCGAGGGCCTGCTCGGCGCTGGGACGCTTGCTCGGATCCACCGAGAGCATCGGCGTGAGCAGCTGCACCTGCTGGGCGTCGAGTCCGGTCAGATAGGGCGGGTCGGTCGTCAGCGTGCGGTGCAGCGCGGCGCCGAGCTCGCGGGCGCTGACCTTGGGCACACGCCACGGCGAGCGTCCGATTCCGGCGAAGGTCAGCGTGCAGGCGGCCGCGAACAGGTCGGCGGCGTAGTGCAGATCGGCGCCGTCGATGCGGCCGTCGACCTGCTCGGGTGAGCAGTAGCCGGGCGTGCCGCCGCCGACATCCCCCGGGTCGGAGACGGCGACGAAGGAGGCGATGCCGAAGTCGACGAGCACCGAGCGGCCGGGCTGGCGCATGACGTTGGCGGGCTTGACGTCGAGGTGCACGAGGCCGACCTGGTGGGTGGCGTCGAGGGCGGAGAGCAGGTCGTGAGCGAGCGTCCACCACTCGTCGCGGGCGAGCGGGCCGCCCCTGCGCACCTCGTCGCGCAGATCCTGTCCGCGCACGAGCTCGGTCGCGATCCAGAGCAGGGCGGTGTCGTCGTCGTTCTCCTCGATGCCGCTGTCGAGCACCTTGACGACGTAGGGGCTGTCGATGCCCTTCATGACCTTGAACTCGTGGGCGAGGTCGAGAACCATGTCGGGGTCCTGCTGCATGACCTTCATCGCCGCTTCGACGCGGGTGCCGTCGACGCGCAGCCGGCTCGCCTCGACGACGTAGCCGAAGGCTCCCTCGCCGAGCTTCTGCCCGAGTCGCCAGCCGGCGATGCGGGCGGGCATCGCGGGGCGGGGGCGGGACGGCATTCGGGGCTCCTCGGCGGTGTCGTCGCGGATCCGCGCCGGCGGGCGCGGGTGGCGGGCGTCGTGGTGGTGCGGCTGCCGGGCGCGCGGTGTCGCGGGCAGACTGAGGGAAGTTTAGCGGTGCGGGTGGATGCCGCGGCAGGTCGGGCGCATCGGGTCATTCACTCGGTGGACAGCCCCGCAGCCGGCGATCAGGACTCCGCGGTGGCGGCCTTCGCGTCCAGCTCGACCGCCGCATCCGCCTCACCATCTGCCTCGACCGCACGACGCGTGCGCCGGTCGAGCACCCAGGCGCGGATGCCGGCGACGATCGAGATGGCGATGACGACGCTGGCGACGGCGTACGCGATCGGACGCACGGCCGGGTTGACGGCGGCGAAGTAGCCGATGACGGTGATGAGCACGCCCCAGCTGAGGGCGCCGACGATGTTCGCGGTGAGGAAGCGCCAGTACTTCATGCCGCTGATGCCGGCGATCGGCGGGATGAAGACGCGACCCCACGGGATGTAGCGGCTGATGACGACCGACCACCATCCGAAGAGCTCGTAGAAGCGCTCGGCACGTCGGATGCCGCCCTGCACCCACCGCCCGTTCCGCTTCGTCAGGTACGGCCTCCCGAATCGCCGCCCGAGCCAGAACCCGACCTGGTCGCCGAGCACGGCGGCGATGCCGACGCCGGGCGCGAGGATCCAGATCGACAGGTCGTCGTGGGTACCGGTGAGGATGCCGGCGCCGAACAGCAGCGAATCCCCGGTGATGAACGGGATGAACACACCCACGAAGAGTGCCGTGCCCGCGAACACGAGCCCCCACACGACGAGGTAGAACACGATCGGCCCCACGTCGCCGAGCAGATTCGCGAGGTCGTGGGCCATGTGCTCCAGGCTACCGCCGCGAGTGAGGTGAGGCTTGCCTCACAACAATGCGGCCGAGGTCAGTAATCAGACGTACTGTCGGATCATGTCGTGGGCCTCGACTCCTGGATCTCGAAAGACGATGCTGGCCAATCGCCGGCGCGACACCTCACCCGAGCTCGCGGTTCGTCGGCTCCTGCACGCCCGTGGCTTTCGATATCGAGTCGACTTCCGCCTGCAACCGCCGCTGCGGACGCGGGCCGACATCGTCTTCACGCGCGCGCGAGTGGCCGTCTTCATCGACGGATGCTTCTGGCACGGCTGTCCGGATCACGCAACGGCGCCCAAGCGGAACAGCGACTACTGGATTCCGAAGCTCGCCCGCAACGTGGAACGAGACCGAGAGACCGATGCGGCGCTGGCCACGGCACACTGGACCGTGCTCAGATACTGGGAGCATCAGCCCGCTGACGAAGTGGCCATCCAGATAGAGCGGTGCGTCGGATCAAAACAGATCTAGCCCGCGCGCGCCTCGACGACACCGACCGCAGCGGCGCGCTCATGGACACGCATAAGGACCAGCGCCTGACGGTGAGAAGGGACACCGCCGCTCCCTCCTGAATACTTTCGCAGCAGCTCCGCTTCTACGGGCGACACGAGGACCCGACTCGTCGAATCGAGAATTCGGCGCCAGACCTGCGAGTCGACAGCAACGACCTTGCTGATCACCTCGAACTCGTTGTCGACCTCGCGCTGCTTCTTCTCGTCTCGGTCCACAGCTCGAGCGGTCTCCGCGGAAACCAGATCGTCCGCGACTCCCGGCTCAAGCACCACGCGGGTCCTGGTGAACCTCTCCCAGCACGCCGACTGCTTCGCCCATTGAGTGACGTTGGCCTGTGGCCGGTCGGAAGCCATGAGAGCCGCCCGCGCCTGCTTTGCGATGCCGAGCAGCGATTCGAGCGTCGCCGCAGAGATTCCCTGCCGGCGCCACACGCTCTCGAAGTCGAACCGCGCGCCGTCATGCTTCGACTCGAGCTGCAGCGAGAAGCGCGCTATCGCGTAAGCCACGATGTTCGCCAGGTAGCCCGGCGACTCCTTGTACCAGTCCTCCCGAATGACGGCGGAGCGAAGCGTCTCGTACATGATCGCCTTGCCGATGTTCGTCCGGAAATAGCCGTCGTTGAACTGCTCGTCTGACTTCTCCCACTGCGTGTCAACGGCGGTCGCGTACTCGGCGAAGACGCTCTGAGCGCCCTTGCTGACGAGGTGCGGCTTCTTGCCCCAGCAGAAGGCGTACTTCGCCCAGTCGGTCTTGGTGATCCGCTGGCCTTTCGGATACTCGAGCTCGAACTTCTTCTGCTCTCCGAGAGGCCCACGTGCGGCGCGGTCATTCTCCCACTGACCTCTCGCGCGCTCGTAGTACCACCCAGTGCGGTATTGCTGACCTTCTCGCGCGTCAGCCCGAATTCTTCGGCTGATCTGCTCCATTCGAATATGGAACTCGTGGGTGCTGAAGAGATCAGCGCCGCTGATTCGGTTCTGACTGTTGGCGTACTTCGCAACGGACTGAACGACACCTGCCGCATCGTCGTCGTTGACGATCACCAGCTTCATCTGAACGCTGACGCGGTCAACATCGGACTCGCGATTCGTCCGGAGGAAATGAGCGATCGATGCTGTCGTCTGCCCGCCGTTTACGATCTGCCAGCGGTTGATCGACTGAATGAACATGCCTCGTCGCTCGTCGGAAACGACGGCATCGATCCCGGTCGTCGTCAGCCCGTTGTTGTAGGCGAGGAAGCGTTGTGGAGCATTCGCCAGCGTCGACTGGATGCCTTTGTTGACCGCACCACGCGCGCTCAGGAACGTTCGCACGTTGGATTCGAGGAGGAGACTGCCGTATTCCTCGAACACATCGGCGAGCACTCGTCCCGGGATCACCGCGATGTAGGTCTGCGTGCCGTCCTCTCCGGATTCGGCAGGCAGACACGGCAGGCCTCGCTTCATCCAGCGGGTGAAGTCGACTCGGATGTCCTCGCTCCCGACAGATGGGCGAGCAGCAGCGGTCAGGCGTCGCTGATCCCAGATCTCATATGTGATCTTCGCGCCGCAGAGAGTTCCGGTCTCGATCGAGCGGATCCGGTCGCTCATCACCCCGTCGGTGATCAGAACGGCGCGAATGCGCGACACCTTGCCTCGCCGGAACTGACCCGCGAAGTATTCCGCGTACTCGGCCTCGCGCGACGACGCCTCGAGGTTGTCGCGCACCCAACCGCTGACGGCGAGCTCCAGGAACTCCGCAGAGCGCTTGAAGACCTCGGTGGCATCGGATAGTCGCAAGGTCTCATCGGTGCCGAAGTACTTTCCCGCCAGGATCGTCAACGTGCCGTCAGTCTCGTCTTCCGCGTAGCCGAGCAGTTCGACCCTCCGACCACGCGGTCCAGAGCACCGCAGAACCTCGACGTTGAGGTCATAGACCTGCTCGGCCTCTTCGAGGCGAGTTGCATACACGCGCGCGAAGGCCTCGATCTCGAAGCCTGCGCTGCCCGCGGCTTGAAGGCTGATCTCGTTTCGAAGATCGTCAAGTTGATTGGCCTCGGTCATTTGGCGCCTCCTGACGCGATCGCCCGCGACGCATCCACTTCGAAAGCCTCGGCAGCCGCCAACGCGATCGAGTAGCCCACCCCCGACACCCCCGCTGGCAGATCCCTGACGCGCAGGGCAGGGAATTCATCGGTCACTTCGAACGCCACCCATGACTCAGGGACGAAGCTCCATTGCTCGTAGTAGACGTCCGATGTATCGAACCCGAGTGTGTCGAGCGCTTCGAACCACCGGCGAAGCGCCAGCGGGTCTCCCGCAACGCGCGCGGAGACTTCGCCGACGAGGTCCATGAGCCTGGCGGATCCAGTCGCAGCGGGGTCGGCGTCAGCTAGCGGAAGAACGAAGAGGTGCATGCCTCCGGAAGGCACCTCGAGCTGATACTCCGACGACACGCGAACACCCGTCGCAGAAGGGCGCACACACTTCACCTCGATTGCGCTGTCGTCGGCGAACCGAAAATCAGCTGCTCCCCATGGGCCCGACCATGCCGCGAGCGCCGTATTCGGCGACCTACCTGCGTCCATGAGCTCGACCAAGAGCAAGAGCTCGCTGAAGAGCCCGCGGACTTCGGCCTCGCTGAGCCGTTCGGACTTGCGCCCGAAGAACCGCCGAAACTCTTGAATCGAATCCACCAGGGCCACGACCGCAGCCGGCGGCGTGTCCACGCCCGCGGTCTGCCGATAGAGATATTCGACGAGCCCGACGAACGCCGCGGACGGATCGCCCGGAATGGTCGGCTTGATGAGCAGCGACGACTTCCCATTTCGTGCGACCGGGGCGACGTCGAAACCGCGACCATCTTCGATGACGACGCCCGCTGGCAGGGTGACATCCACCAGCAGACCGGGGCGATCACCCAGATTCTGCGCCCACATCGACAGATGCGGGTGGTCGACCAGGCCAACCGTGCGACCCGGTACACCCCCCATTGCTGTTTCGATCGCTGTCGCGATCATCCGTCGAGCTCCTCGTTGTAGTCGTCAGATTCCTGGTCCGTGCCGAAGAACTGCTCCTGCCAGACGGTGTTGACCAGGATCTTGACTCCGCCGCCGGCGGCGATGTAGTCCTGCTCTTCCTCCGGCGTCAGCCTCGGGAAGGCGACACGAACCGCCCACAGCGGGTCGGATTCATCGATGACGAGGCCGTCACCCTTGTCCTCGCGCGTGACCGCGTACAACATCAGAATCGGGCGTTCGATGTAATGGCGAAGATACTCGCCCTCATTCAGCTTGGCGCCCTCAGGCGCCGACGCCTTGATGCGCACGACCTCGCTCTCTTCAAGAGCACCTCGCACGTCAGACGGGCTCGCGATCTGCCGGTTTTGGAAATGCAGTTGGCTGTCGCTCGCGATGTACCTCAGCTCATTTCTCACGCTCGCCCGGGAAGCGTCACCTATATGCGGGATCATCACACTCCTGCCGCCTCCACTGACGAACACGACATCCCATCCGTCGCTGTTTCGGGCTTCAGGTAGGAACTTCGCGATCTGGGGACGGCCGTCGCGACCTGATCGTGAAAAGAAGGGATCAATCGAATGGCCCTGGAACGAGGCGATGAATTCGGTCACGGCCTCGAGCGGAACGCCGTGCCACCCATATTCATGGCCCGACGGCTTGAATCGGATACCGGACACCTCAAGTCGCCTGGCCAACCTGTCGACAGCCTCGGCGTTGGCATTGCGAACCCCCACGTCGCTTGACAGGTCGACCGACTGACGAATCTGCCCGTGAAGACTGACCCTCACTTCCGCAACTTCGGCGGCGCGACGCTTGTTCGCAGCAACAATCGCGATCTCTGGGATCAAACGGATCTTGAGCCCGAACTGCCGCGGCGTCAGCTCATTCGCCTGCATCTCCATGAGGTCTTCGCGAAGATCGCGGTTCATCGCCGCCACGTTCCCGAATATTTCTACAACCTTTCGGGGAATCCAGATTCTGACGAGATCTTCGTAGCCGGGGCGATATCCGAACCATCGCCCCATCTGGAGCAGCGTGTCGGCAGATCCCGGCTGACGAACGAAATAGCTCACCTGCAGACCCTCGAGCGTCAGTCCGCGCGACAGCACGTCGCCTCCGATGAGAATCACTGGCTTCAGGTCCTCAGCGACGCGTTGTTCATGCGACATCAGTCGACGCGTCTTGGCGCGCTCGGCCGCGGTCTGATTGTTGACCACTTCTACGCGCATCTCCCGAGCGACGTCGATCAGCTCGCGCTCGATCTCAGACCAGTTCGAATCCAACGGATACAGCTGCGCCATCGAACGTTCGATCCGCTCGGCCAGCTGGCTTCGTCGTGTGCCGCCGATGCGCTCGAACTCGGTGGCGATGACACCCGCGACCTCCGAGACAAAGTCCTTCACGAGTCGGCTCACAACGATCTGAACGAGATTGAATCGAGAGACGTTCACCATCATCGAAGCGGGCACGGTCGCGCCGTCACGGATCCTGCGAATCGCCGTGCCCAGGAAGAAGGCGATCAGCGCGTCTTCAAGGCTCGACGGCAGCGACGCGAGCTGATGATCCTTCTTGTGCTTGAGCGGAAGGACCGCGAGACAATCGTCCACATCCGTTCGGATTGCAGAACTTCCAGCTCCGAAATACGTGTCGACACCGGAGTAGTTGCTCGGTGCTCCCAGCGCGCGGATGTAGTCGCTCGGGAAGAGATCGTCCTCGATCGTGTGATCGATCAGCACGTTAGCGAACGGCGTCGCTGTGATCCCGACGTAGGTGTTCCGAGACGACACGTCCAGCAGACTGCGAACGGCCTTGTTCACCCGCGTGGGATCCGTATCCGGGTCGTTGGTATTGGGACTGCCCCAGTCAGCTTCATCGTCTACCACAACGAGTGGAAGGTCCAGGCCATCCGGTCCGGCCTGAGCGGCAATGTACTTCCGCACGTTCTCAAGCATCTTGACGTTCTTCTTCACCACAAAGACCGTCGGCATGCCAGAAGAGACCCAGACCATCCCCGCGAGCTTCGACTCGGCACTGAAGTCGCGGCGAACCGTGGTCATGCTGTTCGCCGTCAGAGTCGGATTTACAAGACCGATGCCGATCCGGATCTGTTCCCCGGCCACCGATATGTTGTCTTCAAGGAACGTCGAGTTGGTTCCCGTGAGATCAGTGTCGACACGACGTTGGGTCTGACTGCGCAGATCGTTCGTGTGACCTCCGAGAATCACGATCACGCGATATCCGTGATCGATGGCCTTGTTCAAGACCCCGAGGTATGTGGCGGTCTTGCCAGATTGCACCTCTCCCATGAGTAGGCCGCGGCGCGCCCACGGACCAGTCCGATGAGGGTCACCCATTAGTTCGACCACGGCATCTGTTTGACGGCCGAGAGCATCGATCACTGCGGGAGCAAAGCCGCGCGAGATCAGGAGACCTTTGTAGGCCTCCCAGCGACTCTCCTCGACCTCGGCTTTGCGTGCCTGAATCCATTCTTCGAAATCGGCCCCGACTACTCCTACGTCAGCGGCTTGTTTCACATCTCCCTTGGTCGTCACCACGACGACGACCTGTGCGATCTCGTGTTCGGTAAGGTCGGGACTGAAGATCGAAGCGACGAGGCCGGCCTTCTCTTCAAGGGCCGCAAGATCAACGGACCGACCCCGCTGATTTTCACCGAGAACCCACGTCGTGAGTTGGGCCTCGACGGACTTCTGGTCAGGACTCAGTTGCATCGGGGCTCTCCATCATCACGGCGCGGATCAGCTCGAGAAGATCGGGTACGGCATTGAACGGCTCGATCTCCACGAGGCGAGCCGTAGCCTCTTCGGCACTGGTGCCCAGCATCCCCGCGTCTTGGAGCAGCTGGAGCTTCACCCTGGCTCCATCGATATCGGGCAGAGCGACACCGGCAACCTTGCTCGCAGCCATCTCGGCGTAGAGGTCATGAGTCGGGTAGGTGTCTGATAGAAGTCCGATGACACTCTCAAGGAGGTCTCGCTCTTCCTCGCCAATTCGGCTCTTCAGCAACACGAGCAATGGATGGTCCTCGTTGACGACGTACTGCACGTTCCCGCGCACGTCGAGCTTGTTCCACCCTCGTACGATCTCAGCTTCACTCGTCTTGCGGCCGCGGTATGTATGCACCCGACGTCCCTTGTCGAGCAGCGGATCGATGATCCGCTTGAGGTGAGCCTTGAACGACGCGGGCGGCTCCGCCCGAGACTTCTTGATATCGAGTTGCCAGAGACTGTCGACGGTGTTCGGGAGGTCGACTTGGATTCGCGTCTGTTTGGTCAGCTCACTCCGGGACGCGAGGCCGAACCAGTTGCCCCGGGAAATCAGTCGCTGGTTGCGATAGATGTAGAAGCCTTGGGCCTCGCGCATGCCTGTCGACAGGTCGGTGCGCGCTCGCTCAGCCGGGGTCATTCCACTCGGGTGGGGAAGTGTGTACGCCGTGACCGACACCTTCTCACCGGCAATCGTCAGTTCGTCGGTCGGACTGATCTGGGTCCGAGTGTTAGACGTGACGAACGGATCGATCGGGGACAGCTTCGCCCCGTTGACTCGGATGACGATCCTTCCCGGACCCGCGAGAAAGCGATGAAAGACAAGCGCCAGAGCGCCCGCGGCATCCAGAACTCGTTCTCGGAGGAAGGCTCCACGATCCGCAGCATCGCCGATGAGCAGATCCAAGTACTCCCAGACGACAAGGGTTCCTGATTGCTGACTTTGGAGGGCGGACACGAGGGGCAACCCCTGAATCTCAGGCTCGGACAGAACCAGCAGGCTCCACTGGCGTGATTCGCGAACATGATCGATGTCCCAGCGCAAAGCGGTAGTAACGCCATCGGACTTGGTGACGACGGTCAGGCATCGCGCCTGCGATAGTGATGCGGTCTTGAGCCCGAGCCCGAAGCGCCCAAGGTCAGCGGTGGACCTCGAGTCGACTGAGCCGGCCAAACGCAACGCCTCTCGCGCTCTTGTTGGGCTCATACCGGTGCCGTCGTCGAGGATCGCGACGAAACTTCCGTCGACGACGTCCGCGTCGATGTCGATTGTCTTCGCGTCCGCGGTGATGCTGTTGTCGATCAGATCCGCCAGCGCTGCATCGAGCGAATAGCCGACAGAGCGCATCGACTCGAGCAGATCGACGCCAGGTTCGACGATCTCGTCTTGCAAGTTCAGGTCCCTCTTCTGATCGCCAGGCGGCGACTTTGAGAAGACCTTACTGATCGCCTCCGACATCTGAACGACACTTGGCGGGCACGTACCCCAGACTGGGGGCGATCGACGGGTAACCGACGCCCTTGAACGAATTGAACAGCGCGGTGAAGACGGCCTCAGCGCCCTTGACTGGCACGGCCATGCCGACCTGCTTCCGCACGCTCTCCTTCTGGCCGATGAACTCGTAGTCATCGGGGAAAGACTGCAGCCGAGCGCGCTCACGATTCGTAAGCGCGCGGGACTCGTCCCAGTGATAGACGTGAGTTCCGCCACCACCGGACCCGGTCACGGTGTACGCCGGCTGGTCAGGGTGAAGGCGGCGGTAGATCTGACTGATCGTGGCACCCTTGACCTTCAGTCGAAGACGATCCGGCATGCCGGGGGCATTGAATGCGTTCTCCCCCGGCGCGATGTAATCGAGACGCTCGACGACGGTCGATGACTGACGCGTGCGCTCGTGGTTGAGCATCGATCCCGTCATCGGCGGAACGGTCAACGCGTGGCGAGCCGTGACCGGCCGGTCCGCGTAGATCTCCGGTGAAGGCACCTTGAAGTCGACGTCGAGATCGCCGCGGATGCCGACGACGATGATTCGGCGCCGGCGCTGCGGAACGCCGTACTGATCGAAGCTGTAGAGGTGGGGGTACAGCTTGTAGCCGTGCTCGCCCGCCGCCGACAGCTCGTCGAGGATCTTCTGAAACGCCTTTCCCTCGTTCGCGCTCTGCAGGCCGGAGACGTTCTCCGCCACGAACCACCGGGGCTTGTGCGCCTCCAGAACACGGACACCGTAGGAGTAGAGCGGCCCGTACTTGCCGTCGAGCCCCCGCCACTCGCCGACCAGCGAATAGTCGTTGCAGGGGAAGCCGAACGCGAAGCCATCGATGCCGCTGAGCTGCTCGATGGCCAGCTCCTTGACGTCCTGGTGAATCACGCTCTCGTCGGTCGCGCCGATGATGTTGTGCCGATAAGTCGCGCAGGTATCCGCGTCGTAGTCGTTGGCCCAAGCGTGCTGCAGAGTGACGCCGACCGACTCGGCTGCGTTGTGTGCACCCTTGGCCATGCCTCCCGGACCACAGAAAAGTTCGCCCATGCGGAACGTGAGATCAGTCACTTGTGGCCCTTCGACTTGCTGGCGAGAACGCCGACTCTCTTCTTGATCCGAACACTAGTTCGACCCGGCGACATCGCCTCACCCGAACACGTTGTCGATCCAGTCGCGCAGGACCATGGCCTGCTCCCGATCGAGCTGGATCGATTGACTGCTCTTCGGCTGGCTCGCTCGATCGGAAGATCCGAAAGTCGACAGGTGAAGCAGCTTAGTTCCGTCCGCGGCCTCGAAATCCTGAACGAAGCAGTCGACCTCGGATGGATGAGCCTTGACGTTCTGGGTTCCATGCTCGATCGATCGAATCCGGGCCATGCTGCGATCATCGCCGACAAACGAATCGATCCTCAGTAGGCGCGCCTTGAGCGCCGCGCGGCTCGACTCCGCCTGGGACGCTGCGCGCCCCTGTCGGTCGGTGCTGACATCGTTGGGGGCATGACGGAGACGACGACACGCGGGGCCGCCCTCGACGCGCTGCGGGAGCTGGTGCAGCGGGATGACGCCGACTTCCACGAGGGGCAGTTCGAGGCGATCTCGGCGCTCGTCGACGATCGGCGGCGGGCGCTCGTCGTGCAGCGCACCGGGTGGGGCAAGTCGGCCGTGTACTTCGTGTCGACGCTGCTGCTGCGGCGCCGCGGGGCCGGGCCGACCATCCTCGTCTCCCCTCTCTTGGCGCTGATGCGCGACCAGGTCGCGGCGGCGGCTCGGGCCGGGGTTCGCGCCGCATCCATCGACTCCAGCAATCAGCACGAATGGGATGACGTGCGCGCGCGGCTCGCGGCCGACGACATCGACGTGCTGCTGGTGTCGCCCGAGCGGCTCAACAACCCGCAGTTCCGCGAAGAGCAGCTGCCGCAGCTGATCGAGCGCACCGGCCTGCTCGTGATCGACGAGGCGCACTGCATCTCCGACTGGGGGCACGACTTCCGGCCCGACTACCGGCGGCTGCGCGACCTCGTCGCCGAGCTGCCCGCATCCATCCCCGCGCTCGCGACGACCGCGACCGCCAATTCGCGCGTCGTCACCGACGTCGTCGAGCAGCTGGGCGGGGCGGATGACGTGCTCACCATCCGCGGACCGCTCGCGCGCCGCTCGCTGCGGCTCGGCGTGCTCGAGCTGCCCGACCAGGCCACCCGGCTCGGCTGGCTGCTCGAGCACCTCGGCGACCTGCCCGGCTCGGGCATCATCTACACGCTCACGGTCTCCGCCGCCGAGGACACCGCGCGGCTGCTGCGCCAGGCCGGGCACGAGGTGCTCGCCTACACCGGGCAGACCGAGACCGCCGAGCGGCAGCAGGCTGAGGCCGCGCTCAAGGACAACCAGGTGAAGGCGCTCGTCGCCACCAGCGCGCTCGGCATGGGCTTCGACAAGCCCGACCTCGGTTTCGTGCTGCACCTCGGCGCGCCCAGTTCGCCCGTCGCCTACTACCAGCAGGTCGGACGCGCCGGGCGCGCCACCGACTCCGCCGACGTGCTGCTGCTGCCCGGCAGCGAAGACCGCGCGATCTGGGAGTACTTCGCCACCACCAGCATGCCTACACGCGAGCGCGCCGAAGCGGTGCTGGCCGAACTGCGGCTCGACGAGCCGACCTCCACACCCGCGCTCGAAGCGCTCGTCGACGTGAAGCGCAGCCGACTCGAACTGCTGTTGAAAGTTCTCGACGTGGATGGCGCCGTCCGCCGTGTGCGCGGCGGATGGGTGTCGACGGGCTCCCCCTGGGTCTACGACGAGGAACGCTACCGGCGCATCGCCGAAGCCCGGCAGGCCGAGCAGAACAGCATGTTGACCTACGAGTCGCGGGGCGTGAGCGAGCAGATCCGCTGCCGCATGGAATTCCTGCAGAACGCCCTCGACGACGACAGCGCGGTGCCCTGCGGACGCTGCGACCTCTGCGCCGGCGCCTGGTACCCGGCCGAGGTCGCCGGCGACGGACGATCGACCGCCGACGCCGCGCTGCGCCGCGCCGGCGTCGCGCTCGAACCGCGCAAGCAGTGGCCGGTCGGCGCGAGCGAGCGCGGTATCCCCGTGCGCGGCAACATCGCCCCGGCGGAGCGTCCCGACGAGGGGCGCGCGGTCGCCCGACTCACCGACCTCGGCTGGGGCGGCCCGCTGCGCGAGCTCTTCGCGCCGGGGCACGAGGATGCGCCGGTGCCGCCGGCCCTGCTCGACGCTGCCGTGTCGGTGCTTGCGGAATGGGGATGGGCTGCCCGCCCCGTCGGGATCGTCACGATGCCGAGTCGTTCACGCCCGCAGCTGATCCGCTCGCTCGCGGAAGGGCTGTCGCGCGTCGGACGGCTGCCGATCCTCGGCGAGCTCGACGCCGTGCCGGAAGCGCCGCCGAGCGGCGCCGGCGGAGCGAGCGCGTTCCGACTCGCCGGCGTGTGGTCGTCGTTCCAGGTCGGCGCGGCGCTGAGCGAGCAGCTGGAGGGGCATCCGGGCCCGGTGCTGCTCGTGGATGATGTCGCCGACTCGCGCTGGACGTTCACCGTCGCCGCGCGGCTGCTGCGGCATGCCGGCGCCGAGGCTGTGATGCCGTTCGCGCTCGCGCTGCGCGCCTGAGCGAACGGGCTCAGCCGCCAGCTGCGCGTACCGGGCCGACGGCTCTCGCGCGACCCGCTATGCGTCATCTCCCGACTTCGGCGGGAAGATCGCGCCGAGCAGCGCGCCGACCCAGGCGACCAGGTCGGCATCCACCGTGTCCGCCGGCATCGGCACCGACACCGCGTGCTGCGCCGCGAACAGCCGCGCGCCCGGGTACATGCGCTGCAGGCGCACCTGCAGCGAGTCGGGCAGATCGGCGGGGGCGATGCGCAGGTTGCCGCCCATCGCGACGACATCCGACAATCCGGCCTTCTGCGCGGCGCGGCGCAGGCGCGACACGGCGACGAGCGTCTGCACGACCGCGGGCGGCTCGCCGTAGCGGTCGGTCAGCTCCTCGATGACCGTGTCGAGCGCGTCGTCCGGTGAAGCCGGCGCCGACGCGGTCGACAGCTTCTGGTACGCCTCGAGACGCAGGCGCTCGCTCTCGACATAGGTCTCGGGGATGTGCGCATCCACCGGCAGCTCGAGGCGCAGCTCGGTCTGACCCTCGGCGACATCGCCGCGGAAGGTCGACACCGCCTCGCCGATCATGCGCAGGTAGAGGTCGAAGCCGACACCCGCGATGTGACCCGACTGCTCGCCGCCGAGCAGGTTGCCGGCGCCGCGCATCTCTAGATCCTTCAGGGCGATCTGCATGCCGCCGCCGAGCTCGTTGTTCGCGGCGATCGTCTCGAGCCGGTCTTGCGCGGTCTCACTGAGCGGCTTCGTCTCGTCGTAGAGGAAGTAGGCGTAGGCGCGCTCGCGGCCGCGGCCGACGCGCCCGCGGATCTGGTGCAGCTGCGAGAGCCCGTACTTGTCGGCCTTGTCGATGATCAGGGTGTTCGCGTTGGCGATGTCGATGCCGGTCTCGATGATCGTCGTCGTGACGAGCACGTCGTACTTGCGCTCCCAGAAGTCGACGATGACCTGCTCGAGCTGGCTCTCGCTCATCTGGCCGTGGGCGACGCCGATGCGCGCCTCGGGCACGAGCTCGGCGATCTTCGCCGCCTGCCCGGTGATCGACTTCACGCGGTTGTGCACGTAGAAGACCTGGCCCTCGCGCAGCATCTCGCGGCGGATCGCGGCCGCGACCTGCTTGTCGCTGTACGCGCCGACGTAGGTGAGGATCGGGTGCCGATCCTCCGGCGGGGTCGCGAGCGTCGACATCTCGCGGATGCCGGTCACCGCCATCTCGAGCGTGCGCGGGATGGGCGTGGCGCTCATCGCGAGGATGTCGACGTTCGTCTTGAGCTTCTTCAGCGCATCCTTGTGCTCGACGCCGAAGCGCTGCTCCTCGTCGATGATGACGAGGCCGAGATCCTTGAACTTGACGCTGTCGCCGAGGATGCGGTGGGTGCCGATGACGACATCCACCTCGCCGGTGAGGAGGCCGTCGATGGTCTCCTTCGTCTCCTTGTCGCTCTGGAAGCGACTCAGCGCCCGCAGGTGCACGGGGAAGCCGGCGAAGCGCTCCGCGAAGGTCTCCATGTGCTGACGCACGAGCAGCGTGGTCGGCACGAGCATCGCGACCTGCTTGCCGTCTTGCACGGCCTTGAAGGCGGCGCGGATCGCGATCTCGGTCTTGCCGTAGCCGACGTCGCCCGAGATGAGGCGGTCCATCGGGATCTCGCGGCGCATGTCGGCCTTGACCTCGTCGATCACGTTCAGCTGATCGGGCGTCTCCATGTAGGGGAACGCCTCCTCGAGCTCGTGCTGCCACGGGGTGTCGGGGCCGAAGGCGTGACCCTTGGATGCCATGCGCGCGCTGTAGAGCTTGACCAGCTCGACGGCGATGTCGCGCACGGCCTTGCGCGCCTTGCCCTTGGCGGCGGCCCAGTCGGATCCGCCCATCTTGCTCAGCGCGGGCGCCTCGCCGCCGACGTAGCGGGTGAGCTGGTCGAGCTGATCGGTGGGCACGCTGAGCCGGTCGCCGGGGTGGCCGCGCTTCGACGGCGCGTACTCGATCACCAGGTACTCGCGCTTGACCTTGGCGTTCGTGACGCTCGTGCCGAGCGGACCGCGCGGGGTGCGCACGCCGCTGGCGACCTCGCGCTGGATGAGCTCGACGAAGCGGCCGATGCCGTGCGTCTCGTGCACGACGTAATCGCCGGGCTTCAGCTGCAGCGGGTCGACGACGGCCTTGCGGCGGGCGGCGAGCTTGCGCGGGCGGCCGGAGTCGATGCCGACGGCGCGGCCGTAGAACTCGGCCTCTCCGATCACCGCGAACTTGGCGTCGGGCAGCTGGAAGCCGGACTCGACCGAGCCGCGCACGAGCTGCGCGACGCCGGTCTCGAGGTCGGGGTCGACGGCGTCGAGGATGCGCGCGGCCGCGCCCGCCTCACCGAGCACGTCGGCGGCGCGCTCGAGCAGGCCCTGCCCGCCCGCGACGACCACGACGCGCCAGCCGTCGCGCAGCAGGCCCGCGACATGCTCGACCGCGCCCGTGGCCTGACCGGCGAAGCTCGGCACGGCATCCGCCGCGATGCGCACCACCTCGTCGTCGTTCGCGTCGAAGGGGCTGATCGTCAGCCACTGACGACCGGCGCCCGCGGCCTCGCGCAGGCCGTTCACGGTGAGGAAGCTGCCCGCGGCGAGGTCGTCGCGGAACGCCCGGCCGAGATCGATCGGAGCGTCGGCGCCCGCGGTCGCGGCGCTCCAGGCCGCGTCGAGGAACTCGCGATCCGTGTCGACGAGGTCTTTCGCACGACTCGCGATGCGCTCGGGCGAGAGCACGGCGACCGTCGCCTCCGCCGGCAGGTAGTCGGTCAGAGGGAGCAGCTTCGGCAGCAGCGCGGGGGCGAGCGCCTCCATGCCCTCGGCCGGGATACCCTCCCCCAGCTTCGACAGGATCGGCGCGAGGGTCGGGAACTCGTGCTCGAGCTCGCGCGCCCGCTGCCGCACATCCTCGGTGAGCAGCAGCTCGCGGCCGGCGCCGAGCTCGACGCGATCGACCTTCTCGGCGAGCGAGCGCTGGTCGGCGACCGAGAACAGGCGCAGCTGCTCGACCTCGTCGCCGAAGAACTCCGCGCGCAGCGGGTGGTCGGCATCCGGCGGGAAGACGTCGAGGATGCCGCCGCGCACGGCGAATTCGCCACGGCGCGTGACCATATCGACGCGGCTGTAGGCGAGCTCGACGAGCTGCGCCGAGAGCCGATTGAGCTCGAAGCCACGGGCGCCCGGCTCGAGGACGATCGGCTCGAGCACGTCGAGGCCCGGGGCGAGCGGCTGCAGTGCGGCGCGCACGCTCGCGACGAGGATCAGGTGCTGCGAGCGATCCCAGCGGTGGATGCGGCGCAGCGAGGCGAGGCGGGTTCCGACCGTCTCGGCGCTGGGACTGAGGCGCTCGTGCGGCAGCGTCTCCCAGGCCGGGAACGGCAGGATCTCGGCGTCGGGCAGGTAGCTCGCGAGCGCGGCGCGCAGCTGCTCGGACTCGCGGCTCGTCGCGGTGATCGCGAGGAGCGCGCGGCCGGGGCCGGTCGCGCCGTTAGCCGCGCCGCTGCCCGGGTCTCCCTCCGCCGACAGCTGGTCGAGGATGCCGCCGAGCACCGGAGCGCGCAGGCCGTCGACGAGCGAGAGATCCGCATCCGAAACCGGATACGCCGAACCACGGGCGCGCTGAAGCGCCGGAATCACACCGTGCAGACCCACTCGTTCGAGTTTAGGCGGCACCGCCGACACTGGCCGACGGCGACGAGCTCGCGCTCAGCTGCGAAGCGGCGCTCAGGCGCGCGGCGCGTGCCAGCGCTGCTGCGCGGCGAGCAGGCCGTCGTCGACGAGCTGCTCGGTCGCATCCACCGCGTCCGTCAGCAGCGACGGCAGGGACGCGCGCTCGGTCGAGGCGAAGGGCTTGAGCACGAAGTCGGCCGAGTCCTGGCGGCCGGGCGGGCGGCCGATGCCGATGCGCACGCGCAGAAACTCAGGGGTGCCGAGGGCCGAGATGATGTCGCGCAGGCCGTTGTGCCCGCCGTGACCGCCGCCCTGCTTGAGGCGCACGGTGTCGAACGGCAGGTCGAGCTCGTCGTGCAGCACGACGACGCGCTCAGCGGGCAGCGAGTAGAACTTCGCCAGCTGCGAGACCGGCCCGCCCGAGTTGTTCATGAAGCTCAGCGGCTTGGCCACGATGAGCTTGGCCGCGCCGGGACGAATCCATCCCTCGGCGACGACGCTGTTGGTCTTGTGGCGCGAGAACTTCGCGCCGATGCGGTCGGCGAGGTCGTCGACCGCCATCTGCCCCACATTGTGACGCGTGGCCGCGTAGGCGGGCCCGGGGTTGCCGAGCCCGACCACGAGCCACGCATCACTCATGCGGAACTGTTTCGCGAGACGCGAGAAGAGGCGCGAGCCTCTTACTCGGCGTCGCCCTCGGCGGCCTCGGCGGCGTCGTCGCCCTCGGTCGACTCGGCGTCGCCCTCAGCGGCCTCGCCCTCCTCGCCCTCGCCCGGCTCGGGCAGGTCGACGACGGCGGGAACCGTGATGTTGACCACGAGCACCTCGGGGTCGGTGAGCAGCGTCGCGCCCTTCGGCAGCTCGACGTCCTTCGCGAGGATCTGCGTGCCCTCCTCGAGGCCTTCGGCGCTGACGTGCAGGTTCTCGGGGATGTGCGTGGCCTCGACCTCGACCGACAGGGTGGTCGCGTCGAGCGCGATGATCGTGCCGGGGGCCGACTCGCCGTCGACGTGCACGGGCACATCCACGGTGACCTTCTCACCACGGCGCACGACGATGAGGTCGATGTGCTCGACGAGCTGGCGCACCGGGTCCTTCTGCACGTCCTTGACCAGGGCGAGCTGGCTCTCGCCGTTGATGTCGAGGTCGAGGATGGCGTTGGCCTTGCGCAGGATCAGCGCCGTCTCGTGACCGGGCAGGTTGATGTGGCGCGGCTCGGTGCCGTGGCCGTAGATCACGGCGGGGATCTTGTGGGCGGCGCGGATGCGGCGGGCAGCGCCCTTGCCGAACTCGGTGCGCTCTTCGGCGACCAGCTTGTTGTTGTCGTCAGCCATGGCTGTTGTTCTCCTTATCGGGCTCTCACCCGAATCGTGTGCGGTTTCAACTCGAACGCAGGACAACGTGAGGAAGAACACAGCGGGTCGCGCCCGGGGCCTTGCTCACCGCGTCGATCACGGATGCGGGCATATGCGCGCATCCCTCGCCGAGGTCTCGCAGGAGTCTAGCCGGGGCTCGGGATCATCGCGAACCGGAGGTCTCGCCGGGCAGGATGACGGCGGTCGGCGCGTCCGGGCTGCCGCCGTCGACGGGCGTGTACCCCGGCGCCGCGACGGCAGCGCCGCCCGCCCCGCCGCCGTCGATCGGCGTGTAGCCCGGGGTCGCCCACGGTCGCGCCGGTGCGTCCCCTTCGGCGCCCGGACGCGCGGCGACGAAGTTGCTGCGCCGCGCCCCGACCCGCCCGGCGACGCGTCCGGCGATGCCGGCGCCGATCAGCAGGCAGCCGAGGATGAGGAACGCGCCAGACCAGGCGAAGGTCTGGATGCCGCTGACCGCGTCGCGGAGTCCCCGTTGCGCGGTGATCGGGGCGAGCATGCCGACGGGCAGCAGCAGGTAGGCGATGCTCGCGCCGATGAGCAGGAAGCCGCCGAGAAGTGCCGCGAGCGAGCTCCAGCGCACGGCGAGCACGATGACCAGGATGAGCGCGGCGCCCGCCGTCAGCAGCGCGATGCCCCAGGGGCTCGGCCCGCGCAGCGCCTGGAGCGTCTGCACGTAGTTCGCGAAGCCGCCCGCGGCGACGAGTCCGGCGGCGGGGAGCGCGACGAACAGGGCGAGCAGGACCGCGACGATGCGGGCGACAGCGGGCGAGGCGATCGTGCCGCGACGGCGGCGCGTCGCGACGATGCCGAGAAGGATGTTCGCCAGCCCGATCACGAGCACGAGTCCCGTCGGCAGGGCGAGATAGAGCCCGGTTCCGAGGTCGGGCAGCACGCCGTAGATCCATCCCACCGCCACCTGCACCGGACTGGCCGGCCCGTCGAGGCCGCCGAACCGCGCCGGCAGCACGACGGCGGCCAGGCCGACGAGGGTCTGCACGATGCCGACGACCACGACGCCGAGCGACGACCATCCGGCGGTCGCGGAGGCGACGAGGTGCAGCAGCGCCCCGATGGCGACGAGGGTGAGGGCCACGGCGAGCACGCCGAACGGCACGGTGCCGGCGCCGCCGAACGAGGTGACGAGCGTGCGGTAGGCGACTCCGCCCTGACTCAGGGCGAGGGCCGCGCCGCCGAGCGAGGCGACGGCGGCGATGAGCAACGACAGTGATCGAGCCATGATCAGCGACCTATCCGGCGGTGGACGAGCATGCGCCTACTGTGCCGCATGTGCCCCATTCGGGGGTGGAATCTGTCACGATGAATCAGAATCGCGCGTTTTCGAAACTGATCCTGGCTTTTCGGACAGGTTTTTGAAACGATGATCACGCGGTGTCGAGGGCGAGACCGCGCGAGAGTCGACCCCCGATCCCGCTCGCCGCCCCGTCGCCGCATCGCACTCGACGACGAGGGAGATCGCAGTGAGACGCACCAACGACAGGCGAGGGCGGGGCGCACGCGCGCTCGGCGCACTCGTGACCGCCGGCATCGCCATCGGACTGGCCGGGCTTCCGGCCATCGCCGCGGACGCCGCCCCGACGAAGACCTGGAGCGGCATCACCCCGCCGCTCAGCACGCCGTGGACCGACAAGGTGTCGCCCACGAACGCGCTGCCCGACTACCCCCGACCGCAGCTCGCGCGCCCCACCGCCGCGAACCCGGAGTGGGTCAATCTCAACGGACTGTGGCAGTACGCCGGAACCGACGGCTACAGCGCCCCGCCCATCGGCAAGGACCTGACCGGGCAGATCCTCGTGCCGTACCCGACCGAGTCGGCGCTCTCGGGCGTGCAGAAGCACTCCGAGTTCATGTTCTACCGCCGCACGGTCGAGGTGCCCAAGAACCTCACCAACGGCGGCAAGCACGTCAACATCAACTTCGGCGCCGTCAACTACGACGCCACGGTCTACGTCAACGGCCGCCAGGTCGGACGCCACCTCGGCGGCTACGACGCCTTCAGCATCGACATCACCAGCGCGCTGGAGAAGTCGGGACCGCAGGAGATCATCGTCGCCGTCCACTCCCCCGTGGACTCGGCGAACATCCCCGTCGGCAAGCAGCGCAACGAGCCCGGCGGCATCTTCTACACGGCCGCGTCGGGCATCTGGCAGACCGTGTGGCTCGAGTCGGTGCAGCCGGCCAGCATCGCCAGCTTCACCGCCACCCCCGACGTCGACACCTCGTCGTTCGCCATCACGGCGGGCTTCAACGGCGACGCCGTCGGCGGCAAGCTCAAGGTGGATGTGCTCGCCGACGGCAAGAAGGTCGCCAGCGCGACGGGCGCCGCGGGCGGGCCCATGACGATCTCGGTGCCCAAGCCGCGCCTGTGGTCGCCGGAGGACCCGTTCCTCTACACCTTCCAGGCGAAGCTCACGGTGAACGGGAAGACCGACAAGGTCGAGAGCTACGCGGGCCTGCGCGAGATCGCGGTCGAGAACGTCAATGGCAAGCAGCGCATCACGCTCAACCACAAGGCGACGTTCCTGCTGTCGACGCTCGACCAGGGCTACTGGCCCGACGGCATCTACACGGCGCCGACCGACGACGCGCTGAAGTTCGACATCCAGAAGACCAAGGACCTCGGCTTCAACACCATCCGCAAACACATCAAGGTCGAGCCGGCCCGCTGGTACTACTGGGCCGACAAGCTCGGGATGATGGTCTGGCAGGATTCGCCGGCGCTGCCGACGGGACGCAACGCGAACCTCAGCGACGCCGACAAGGCGAACTTCCGCGCCGAGACCGCGCGCATGATCGACCAGCACAAGAACGTCACGTCGATCATCGGCTGGATCCCCTTCAACGAGGGATGGGGTCAGTGGAGCGTGCAGGCCGCCTCGGAGGTCGGCGCGCAGGTGAAGGCGCAGGACCCGACGCGACTCGTCAACGATCGCTCGGGTGCGAACTGCTGCGACACCCCCGGTGACCCGGGCACGGGCGACATCATCGACTGGCACCAGTACCAGGGACCGGCGCTTCCCGCACCGGACGCGAAGCGCGCATCCATCGACGGCGAGCACGGCGGTCTGACGCTGACCATCGAGGGCCACACCTGGCCCGGCGCCCCGATCAACCCCTACGGCTCGGTCAAGGACAAGAAGGAGCTGAACGACGGCTACGTCGCCAACACGAAGGTGCTGCGCGACCAGGGAGCCCCCTACGGCCTGTCGGGCGCCGTCTACACCCAGATCACGGATGTCGAGGGCGAGCAGAACGGCTTCTTCACCTACGACCGCAAGGTCGAGAAGGTGAACGAGCAGCGCGTTCGGGAGATCAACCAGCAAGTGATCGCGGCGGGCGACAAGACCCCGCCCGCTCCCCCGGCCGGCACGCCCGGACTCGCCGGCGTCGGCGCCTGGGGCTTCGACGAGGCCTCCGGCACGACCGCGGCAGACTCGGTGGGCAAGAACCCGCTGACGATCCACGGCGACGCCACCCGGGTCCCGGCTCGTGACGGAGCCACCGGCACCGCGCTGCAACTCGACGGATCGACCCAGTGGGCCGACACCGCCAAGACCGTGCTGAAGACGACCGACCGCAACTACTCGGTCTCGGCGTGGGTCAAGTTCGACCAGGTCGGGGATGCGTTCCAGACGGTCGTGAGCGAAGACGGCGACACGGTGAGCTCGTTCTTCCTGCAGTACTCCGGTGCTGACAAGAAGCTCGCGTTCTCCTTCGCCGGAGCGCGCGCTCTCGCCACCGGCGTGAACGTCGAGGCGAACCGCTGGTACCACCTGGTCGGCGTGCGCGACATCACCGCGTCGAAGCTGACGATCTACGTCGACGGCGCCGCCGCCGGCTCGGTCTCGGTGCTCGGCAACAGCGACACCGCGACCGGCGGTCTGCAGATCGGCCGGGGCAAGTACGACGGCAAGCCCGTCGACTACCTCGACGGAGCCGTGGACGGCGTGCGCGTCTTCGACCGCGCACTGTCGGCCGACGAGGTGGCGCAGCTCGCGAAGGGCTGAACCGGCTGGGATGCGCGGGACTCTTCGGGTGGCTCCGCGCATCCCGAACACGGCGGCGGGGCCGCGATCGGATGACTCCGGTCGCGGCCCCGCCGTTCTGCGTGCGCTGGACTCCAGCGTGAGCGGAGGATCGCGCGGCGATCCTGGTCTCGCCGCGCGATATCGCGCGGCGCCGCGAAGATCGCCGCGATCCTGCAGCCGTTCGGTCAGTAGAACTCGTGCGTGTTGACGACGTTGAGCAGGGGCTCGCCGTCGAGCAGACGGCGGGCGTTCTCGGCGAAGAGCTCCGTGATCAGGCGCGGCTCGTTCTCGTTGATCGCGGCCGTGTGCGGCGCGATCACCACGTTCTCGAGATCCCACAGCGGGCTGGATGCGGGCAGCGGCTCGACCGCGGTCACATCCAGCACCGCGGCGCCGACGTTGCCGCCCTCGCCCAGATGGTCGATCAGCGCCGGCTCGTCGACGGTCGTGCCGCGGCCGACGTTGACGACGATCAGCCCCGGCTTCGCGGCGTCGAGCGCGGCGCGGCTCAGCATCCCGGCCGTCTGCTCCGTGCCGGGCAGGGCGAGCACCACCGCATCCACCTCGGCCAGCACCGCGGCCAGGTTCTCGACCGGCTCGATGCGGCTCACGCCGGGCGCGTCGACCTCTCGGCGGTGCACGCCGATCACGGTCATGCCGAGGCCCGCGAGCAGCTCGGCGGTGCGGCGGCCGATCGAGCCGAGGCCGACGACCGCGACGGTCGTCTCGGAGTTGAGTCGCATGGCCTCGCGCCCGGCCCACTCGTGTCGGCTCTGCGCCGCCCGCAGGCGGCTGAGCTGCTTCGTGCCGGCCAGCACGCCGAACAGCGCGAACTCGGCGAGCGGCTGCGCGTGCACGCCGGCGGAGGTCGTGAAGGTCAGCCGCCCGAGCGCGGCGTCGTCGAGCTTCGCCGACTTGATCTGCGCGCCGCCGCCGGCCGGGATCGTGTGCACCCAGCGCAGCCGCGGGTTGCGCTCGATCGCCGCGCGCAGGGCCGTGCCCGACTGGTCGGGCACGCCGAAGAAGGCCTCGCCGCCGTCGAGGTAGGCGTCGTACTCCCGCTGCTGCGCGGCGTCGCGGTCGAGCCGCACCATCCAGTCGGCCGTCGCCGGCGCCATCAGCTCGGGGCGGTGCGCGATCTCGAGTCGCGGCTCGAGACGACGCAGCAGGGCGACGTTCTCGTCGCTGAGCGGAGTGGCGATGACGACGCGGAGGCTCTGGGTCACGCGTCGATCCTGCCAGCCGGGCGCTGTGCGCCGCCGAGCGGGAGCAGCCGCCACGAGGGGCGCCACGACGGGCGCCGCCGAGCGCCGGATGCGAGCCTCGTCCGCGCGCGGCAGGCGACGCGCCGTGAGCGATAACCTGGGAGCAACCCCCTCGTCGAACACAGGAGAAGCACGTGTCGGACAGCCCCCAGGCCAACATCGGAGTCGTCGGGATGGCGGTGATGGGATCGAACCTCGCCCGCAACCTGGCCAGCCGCGAGGGCAACACCGTCGCGATCTTCAACCGCTCGTACGAGAAGACGCAGACCGTGCTCGACGAGCACCCCGAAGCCGGCTTCGTGCCCGCTTCGACCTACGAGGAGTTCGCCGCGTCGCTGCAGAAGCCGCGCGCCGCGATCATCATGGTGCAGGCCGGTCGCGGCACCGACGCCGTGATCGACGAGCTCGTCAAGGTCTTCGAGCCCGGCGACATCATCGTCGACGGCGGCAACGCGCTCTTCACCGACACGATCCGTCGCGAGAAGGCCGTGCGCGAGACCGGCATCAACTTCGTCGGCGCGGGCATCTCCGGCGGCGAGGAGGGCGCCCTCAACGGCCCCTCGATCATGCCCGGCGGCTCGGACGAGTCCTGGGTCACCCTCGGCCCGATCCTCAAGTCGATCGCCGCGGTCGCCGAGGGCGAGCCCTGCGTCACCCACGTCGGCCACGACGGCGCCGGCCACTTCGTCAAGATGATCCACAACGGCATCGAGTACGTCGACATGCAGCTGATCGGCGAGGCGTACGACCTCATCCGCCGCGGCACCGGCAAGAGCCCGGCCGAGATCGCCGACATCTTCGCCGAGTGGAACACCGGCGAGCTCGAGTCGTACCTCATCGAGATCACCGCCGAGGTGCTGCGCCAGAACGACGCCGAGACCGGCACGCCGCTCGTCGACGTCATCCTCGACGCCGCCGGAGCCAAGGGCACCGGCGCCTGGACCGTGCAGACGGCGCTCGACCTGGGCATCCCCGTCTCGGGCATCGCCGAGGCCGTGTTCGCCCGCTCGCTGTCGTCGAAGCCTGCGCAGCGCGCCGGCGCGTCGTCGCTGCCGGGCCCGTCGACGACCGTGTCGGTGGATGACGAAGCCGCCTTCATCGAGGACGTGCGCCGCGCGCTCTACGCCTCGAAGATCATCGCCTACAGCCAGGGCTTCGACGCGATCGTCGCCGGCGCCGAGCAGTACGGCTGGGACATCAAGAAGGGCGACATCGCGAAGATCTGGCGCGCGGGCTGCATCATCCGCGCCCAGTTCCTCAACCGCATCTCCGACGCCTACGAGGAGGACTCCTCCCTCGTAGCGCTCGTGCTCGCGCCGTACTTCCGCGATGCGGTCGAGGGTGCGCAGGAGGCCTGGCGTCGCGTCGTCGTGCACGCCGTGCAGGCGGGCATCCCGACGCCGGCGTTCTCGTCGTCGCTCGCCTACTACGACGGCATCCGCGCCGACCGCCTGCCGGCCGCGCTGATCCAGGGCCAGCGCGACTTCTTTGGCGCGCACACGTACAAGCGCATCGATAAGGACGGCACCTTCCACACCCTGTGGTCGGGCGACCGGAGCGAGATCTCGGCGGTCGACGCGCACTGATCGCGCTCGCACCCGCGCGCTGAAGGCCGCGGCGTCCTCCGGGATGTCTCGGCCTTCTGCGTCTCCTGCACCCGCGTCATTCGTCGCTGCGGTGCGGTGAGTCGCCCACTTCCGCGGCGTGCCGCCGGTGACACACCGCGGAAGTGGGCAACTCGAGCACCCCGCCGACGCGTGGCGGGGATCGGGCGCGAGCGGCGAGTCAGGCGGGTAGGCGGAAGCGCTCGGGAGCGGGGATGCCGCGGGTGAGGTCGGCGAGCACGCGGCCGATCGCGGGCGTGAACTTGAAGCCGTGGCCTGAGAAGCCGGCGCCGATCGTGACGGCGCCGCGGCGATCCAGCACGAAGTCCTCGCTCGGCGTCGTCGTGTAGGTGCAGCTGATCGCGACGAGGTCGTCGGGATCGGCACCCGGGATCCACTCGCGCACATAGCGGCGCAGCGCATCCAGCTGCACCGGCTCGGCGAGGAAGTCGCGGCGGTCGGGGTCGACCTCGGCGCCGACGCCGTGCCAGCCGACCTTGATGCCCTCGCCCGGCGTGAGCATGCCGTAGATCGGCGAGTACCAGAAGGCGTCGCGCTCCCCCGGCTGCGGCTGCTGCATGAAGCTCGGCCAGACGGCGTCGGCGAAATCGGCGCGCACGGCGAAATGAGCGGGCTGCTCCTGGGTGACGCGCAGCGGAGGCAGAGCGTCAGCGAGCGCGGCGGGCACGATCGTCGACGTCCAGGCGCCGGCGGTCACGACGACCTGCGCCGGCCGGAGGATCTCCGCATCCGTGTGGATGACCGGGGCTCCGGTCGCGTCGAGCTCGAGCGCGCGCACGGGGGTGTCATACCGGAACTCGGCGCCCAGCGCCTCGGCCTGCTCGCGCAGCACTCGCAGCGCCTCGGCCGCGCGCACCCGGCCGGCGTCGAGCGTGTGCAGCACCGGGCTCGTGAAGCGCAGTCCGCGCCAGCGCGCCGCCGCCTCGTCGGGCGCGAGGATCTCGCTGCGCACGCCGTTCGCGTGCTGCACCTCGCGCAGCGCCATGAGGTCGGTCTCCGCTCCGCCGTGCTGCACGACGCCGACCCAGTCGATCAGCTGCGTGTCCGACTGCTGCTCGAGCTCGGTCCACAGCTCACGGGTCTCGGTGAGCAGCGCCTGATAGTCGGCCTGCGGGTACGCGGCGCTGATGTTGCGCGTCGCGCCGTGCGAAGCGCCGAGCGTGTGGCCGACGGGGTGCTGCTCGAGCACGATCACCGAGCGTCCGGCCCTGGCGAGGTTCCACGCGGTCGCGGAGCCCATCGCCCCGGCACCGATCACGACGACATCGACCTGACTCACGCTCGCGCGCTCCTTCCGCATGCGCTCGGGTCGCGCATCCTGTTCAACCGTAGGGGTGGACGCGCTGCCGGTTCTTCGCGCCGCCGTCGTGCCGGGGCGCGGGGTCAGGCGGCGGCGAGATGCCGGCGGGCGCCCGCGTCGGCCGACGACCAGAGAGTGGTCGGGAAGCGGTCGCGCAGCGCCGGGATGACCTCGGTCGCGAAGCGCCCGAGGATCTCGAGCTGATGCGGGAACTCGACGGCGGTCGGGATGCCGATCGACTGCAGGTCGTGGCGGTACAGCTCGTGGAACCGCGCGATCTTGTCGACCACCTGCTGCGGGCTGCCGACCAGCGCGGGCCCCTCGGCGATCGCGTGATCGATGTCGCGGAACGGCGTCGTGTTGCCGGGCACGTTCGACGCGGCGACGATCGCCTCGTAGACCGGACCGTAGAGGTCGCGCGCCTGCTGCGTCGTGTCGGCGATGAACAGCGCTCCGGCCCCGGCGCCGACGTAGGCGCCGGCGGGGTCGTGCCCGTGCCGCGCGAACTCGCTGCGGTAGTGCTCGATGAGCACGGCGTAGTTGCGCAGCGGCTGGATCGCGTTGGCGCTGAACAGCGGATCGCCGTGCTTGGCCGCGAGGCCGGACGAGAACAGGGTCGTCGCCGAGCCGTGCCAGATGCGCGGGGCGCCGGCGTAGGGGCGCGGCAGCGTGGTGACGCCACGCAGCTCGCGCACGAACTCGCCCGCGGGGATCGTCACCTCCTCGTCACCCCAGAGCCGTCTCAGCACCGTGTACTTCTCGGCGAGCAGCTCCCACTGATCGTCGATCTCGAGCCCGAACAGTGGGAACTGCTGCAGCTCGTTGCCCTTGCCGATCGTCAGCTCGAGCCGGCCGCGGCTGAGCTGGTCGATCGTGGCGTAGTCCTCGGCGACGCGCACCGGGTCGAGCACCGGCAGCACGGTCACTCCGGTCTGCAGCCGGATGGTCGAGGTGGATGCGGCGATCGCTCCGAGCAGCACGGTCGGCGAGGAGGAGAGGAACGGTCCGGCGTGCCGTTCCCCTACGGCGACGGAGTCGAAGCCGAGCCGCTCGGCCGCGACGGCGACCTGCAGCGTCTCGTCGAGCCGGTCGGCGGGAGTCGACTGCCGGCCGGTGATCGGGTCGGGGCGGTAGGGGACGATGTCGAGAACCTGGAAGCGCACGTCAGCCCCGCTCTGTCGGGGTCTTCTCACCGGCTTCGACGCCGACGGGGAGGCGGTTGCCGGCGGGCGGCAGCGGACACGTCGCGAAGTCGGTGTAGGCGCAGGGCAGGTTGACGGCCCGGTTGAAGTCGAGCAGCACGCGGCCTTCGGCGTCGGGCGCGGCGACCGCGAGCGAGCGGTTGGCGGCGTAGGTCGTGATGCCGCTGGTCGCATCCGTGAACAGCACGAGCAGGTCGCCGGGCGACTTGCCGTCGAAGGCCACGAGCCGGAAGGTCTCGCCCTGCAGCTCGAACTCGATCTCTCCCGGCGCGGCGTCGACGTGCTCGAGTCCTTCGACGGCGGCGCCGACGGTGACCTCGCGCGGGGCGTCGTAGGCGACGAAGCGCCCGGCGGCGAGCCAGCGCGGGTTCGGCGGGTAGACAGGGGTGCCGGCGTGGTTCACGCGCAGCGGGTAGGCGGGGTCGCGCGGGCGCACGATGTCGTTGCCGCCACGGCGGGCAACCTCGATCACGATGTCGCCGTGAACGAGGTCGACGCCGGTGCGCTCGGCGAGCGGGCCGAGCTCGACGCGACCGCTGACGGTGGCGCCGTCGCGCTGCAGCGTCTCGCCGTCGGCGAGCTCGACGACCGGACCGGCGTCGGAGGTGCTCCAGCGACCGGGGATCCCGTCGATCCGCTGCGGTTCGGCGCCCAGCCAATGCAGTCCCGTCACCGCGAGGAAGCCGTGCTCGCTCGCCCGCTGAGCCTCGTGCGCGGCGTGCCAGTCGGCCCACTCGCGGGCGAAGCCGGCGCGGTCGATCGCGCGGCGGTCGAAGCCGGCCGAGGTCGGCGTGGCCGCGGCGACGGCGGGGGTGGGCTCGGTGATGGTCATGCGGTGGCTCCGATCTGATCGGTCAGGCGGTGGGGAGCCGGCAGCCCGAGGTTCTCGCGCAGGGTCGCGCCCTCGGCGTATTCGGTGCGGTAGACGCCGCGCTCCTGCAGCTCGGGGATGACGGCGTCGGCGAACTCGTCGAGGCCGTGCGGGGTGAGGTGCCCGACCACGACGAAGCCGTCGCTGGCGCGGTTCTGCACGTAGCGGTCGATCTCGCTGGCGACGTGCGCCGCCGTGCCGACGAAGCCGTGCCGGTTGGCGACGGCGATGACGAGCTGGCGGATGCTGAGCTTCTCGGCGTCGGCCTTGGCCCGCCACGCGGCGATCTTGGCTTGGTTCTCCTCGAAGGCGCGCGCCCATCCGCGGGTGATCTGCTCGCCCGGGTCGGGGTCGACCTCGGGCAGCGGGCCGTCGGCGTCGTAGGCGCTGAGGTCGCGGTTCCAGACCTGCTCGAGGAAGGTGATCGCGGTCGGCTTGCTGATCTGCTGCAGCGAGATCTCGCGGGCCTTCTCCTCGGCATCGGCCGGGCTGTCGCCGAGCACGAACGACACGGCAGGCAGGATGAGCAGCGAGTCCTCGCTGCGTCCGCGCCCGGCTAGGCGGCCCTTGACGTCGGAGTAGAACCGCCGCCCGTCGTCGAACTCGGCGTGACGGGAGAAGATCACCTCGGCGTGCTCGGCGGCGAAGTCGCGGCCGTCGGGCGAATCGCCGGCCTGCACGATGATCGGACGCCCCTGCGGGCTGCGCGGCACGGTCGACCGCGCGTCGACGTCGAAGTGCTTGCCGCGATGCCGCACGTCGTGCACGGCGCCCGCACGCAGGAACTCGCCTGCCGCGGCGTCGCCGAGCACGGCGTCGTCATCCCAGCTGTCCCAGAGCTTCTTCGCGAGGGCGACGAACTCGCTCGCCCGCTCGTAGCGCTCGGGATGCGGCAGGAAGCCCCCGCGACGGAAGTTGCCGCCGTGGAAGGCGTCGGAGCTCGTCACGACGTTCCAGCCGGCGCGACCGCCGGAGAGGTGGTCGAGCGTCGCGAGCTGGCGGGCGAGCTCGGCCGGCTCGTTGAACGTGGAGCTGAGCGTGCCGACGACGCCGATGTGGCGGGTCACGGCGGCGACAGCGGCGAGGATGCCGAGCGTGTTCGGCCGGCCGACGACGTCGAGGTCGTGGATCTCGCCCCGGTGCTCACGCAGCCGCAGCCCCTCGGCGAGGAAGAGGTAGTCGAAGAAGCCGCGCTCAGCGGTGCGGGCGAAGTGCTCGAACGACGAGAACTCGACCTGGCTCTGCGCGGTCGGATCGCTCCAGACGGTCGTCGAGTTGACGCCCGGGAAGTGGGCGGCGAGGTGCACCTGGCGGCGTTCGGCGGTCATGCGGACTGCTCCTCGAGCTCGGGGGAACTGTGGTCGGTCGCGTAGCGGCTGGCGGGACGCGACAGGCCGAGCCGGCCGCGCAGGGTCGTGGCGTCGGGCCGATCGAGCACGCCGGCGTCGCGCAGCAGCGGCACGAGGTCGTCGGCGATGCGGTCGAGGTCGGCGGGAAGACGGGCCGGACGCAGGCGGACGCCGTCGTAGCCGAGCCGCTGCCACGCGAGCAGCTGCTCGGCGAGGCTCTCGGCGGTCCCGGCGTGGATGAGCGCGTCGGAGGTGAAGGCGGCGCCGTCGAACTGCTCCAGCTCGGCGAGGGCGGCGCGCGCGGCGTCGACGCTGTCGTCGAGCAGCACCACCGCATCCGCCCACACCTCGAGGGGACGGTCGAGGTGGATGCGGTCCGCGCGGCCGACCGCGCGCTCGGCCTCGCGGACCTCGCCGAGGATGCGCACCGCATCCGCCTCGTCGTGCGGCGTGACGTAGACCACGTCGGCGCCGCCGGCGGCGAGCTCGTAGGGGATGCGGGCGTGGGCGAGCACGGTGACGAGCGGCTGGCCCTGCGGCGAGCGCGGCATGATCGACGCGCTCTCGACGCTGAAGTGCTCGCCCTCGAAGCCGATGCGGTGCACGCGGTCGCGGTCGATGAACCGGCCGGTGGCGACGTCGCGGATGATCGCGTCGTCCTGCCAGCTGTCCCAGAGCTGTCGCCCGGCCTCGATCACCTCGGCGGCCTCGCCGAAGAGCTCGAGCAGCAGCGGGTTCGTCGGATCCTGGAAGCGCGCGAAGTCGGGCGCCGGGATGTCGCGGCGGCCGAACTGGCGTGCCTCGCGCGGGTCGGCGGAGACCTTGGGGCGCCACCCGGCCCTCCCCCGGCTGGCGTAGTCGAGCGTCTGCACCGCGGTGGCGAGGTGGAAGGGCTCGCTGTGGGTCGTGCTCAGCGTCGGCACGAGACCGATCGAGCGGGTCAGCGGCGCGAGGAAGGAGGCGATGATGCCGGCGTCGAGCCGGCCGCGCACCTGATCGCGGCGGTCATCGGGCGTGAACGGCGCCGCGGTCTGCTGCGCGAAGGCGTCCTCGATCGTCAGCAGGTCGAGCCGGGCCTCGTCGGCTCGGCGGGCGAGCCGGGTCCAGTAAGCGGCGGTGAACAGCTCGCCGGCGGCGAGGTCGCTCGTGCGCCACGCCTGCGGATGCCAGCCGGCGCCGTCGAGGGCGACGCCCAGGTGCAGTGGTCGGGGCATGTGCGCTCCTCGTGCTCTCGTGAAACGGCGGTCGGGCCTCTCACCCTGTCCCCGTCGTCGCGGCGCGCCAACCGGTCGGCGTAACAGTCGGTCAGAGAGCGTCAGATGACGACGCACGACGTCACGCGGCGTCGAACGGCGTCGAACACGGTCACCCGTTCTGGGGTGCGGCACGGCGCGCAACTACCGTGCCGCCATGACCTCCGACCGGCCCTCCCTCCAGGCCCTGCACTTCCTCACCCCCGGCAACTTCGACGACGACCGGCCGCGTGAGGGACTCGAGGCGACGCTGCGCCTGTTCGAGTTCGGCGAGAGCCTCGGACTCGACGGCGCCTGGATCCGGCAGCGTCATCTCGAGCACGGGGTCTCGAGCGCGGCCGTCTTCCTGGCCGCCGCAGGGCAGCGCACCCGCCGCATCCAGCTCGGCACCGCCGTGATCCCGCTCGGCTACGAGACGCCGTTCCGGCTCGCCGAGGATCTCGCGGTCGCCGACGTGCTCTCGGGCGGTCGCCTCCAGATCGGGGTGAGCGCGGGTCTCCCGCCGCACGCCGAGCTGATCGGCGACGAGGTCTTCGAGGGCGACTGGCGCAGCTGGGACTTCTCGCACGGGCGGGCCGAGCGGCTCATCCACCACCTCTCCGGCGCCTTCTTCGGCGACGCCGATACCGTGATCCACTCCCCCGGCAACGTGCAGCGGCCGCGCGTGCAGCCCTTCAGCCCCGGCCTCGCCGACCGCGTCTGGTACGGCGGCGGGTCGCTCGCGTCGATCGAGTGGGCGGCCCGCGCGGGGCGCAGCATCCTCATCGGCAACGTCATCAGCGGCGAGGGCACCGACGACTTCATCTCGGCCCAGACTGCGCTGCTCGCCCGCTACCGCACGACGCTCGCCGCCGCGGCGGAGGAGGGCGTCGTGGATGCGCCGACGGCCGCATCACGCCGGGTCGCGCTGGGCCGGGTGATCGTGCCGATCGACGGCGCCGATCGTGCGGCGCGCGAGCGCTACCGCGACTACGCGCGCGCCCGCCTGCCGCGGTTGGGTCGCGGACACGGACCGAAGAACACGCTCTTCGCGCCCGACCTCGTCGGCTCGGCCGAGGAGATCGTGGCCCGGCTGCTCGCCGATCCGCTGCTCGCCCAGGTCGACGAGCTGCGGCTCGAACTGCCCTACGAGTTCTCGCAGGACGACTACGAGCAGATCCTCGCCGACGTCGTCGGGCTGGTCGCGCCGCGGCTCGGCTGGAACTCGCGCGTCGCCGCCGCCGACCCCTCGTTCGACGCCCGCGTCGTCGCGGCGAACTGACCCGACGCGGCGGGGACGACCGTGACGCGCTATCTGCTGCGCCGGCTGCTGCAGGCGGTCGGGGTGCTCTGGGCCGCCTACACGGCGACCTTCCTGATTCTGTGGGCGCTGCCGGGCGACCCGGTGCGCATCCTCGCCGGATCCGACGCGACCGATCTCAGCGACGCCCAGCTCGATGCGCTGCGGCACGAGCTCGGCCTCGACCGGCCGCTCTGGCTGCAGTACGTCGACGGCATCGGCCAGGTGCTGCGCGGCGACCTCGGTCGCTCGATCGGGTCGGGGCGCCCCGTCGCCGACCTCCTCGCCGCGGCGCTGCCGTCGACGCTGCAGATCACCGCGCTCGGCATCGTGCTCGCGGTCCTCGGCGGCACCGGCGTCGCGATCGCGGCGACGCTCACCCGCAGCCGGGTGCTCGCGCGGGTGCTGCTGGCGCTGCCGCCGGTCGGCGTCGCGGTGCCCGGCTTCTGGTTCGGGCTGCTGCTCATCCAGTGGTTCTCGTTCCAGCTGCGCTGGCTGCCGGCGCTCGGCGACAAGACCTGGACGGCCGCGATCCTGCCGTCGATCGCGCTCGCCCTGCCGAGCGGGGCCGCGATCGCGCAGCTGCTGTCGAAGAGCCTCGCGACGACGCTGCGCGAGCCCTACGTGGATGCGGTGTGGGCCAAGGGCGCCGGGCGGTTCCGGGTGCACTTCGCGCACGCGCTGCGCAACGCCGCCCTGCCCGCGCTGACCTACACGGGCGTGATCGTGGGCGGCCTGCTCTCGGGCACGGTCGTGACCGAGACGGTGTTCTCGCGGTCCGGGATCGGCCGGCTGACCGCGACCGCCGTGACGGCGCAGGACATCCCGATCGTGCAGGGGGTGGTGCTGTTCGCGGCGCTCGTGTTCGTCGTGGTGAGCCTCGTCGTCGATCTGCTGTACCCGCTGCTCGATCCGCGCATCCGACTCGCCGGGCAGCGCTCCCGCGACCGGGCCCGCGCCGCCGCGGGCGCCCGGGGTTCGGCATCCGCCCCCTCGTCGGCCCGCGCCGCGCATTCCCACACTGAACTCGAGACGACGGGAGTCCGCCCGTGAGCGCGCCCACCCTCGACCCCTCCGCCCGGGCGGCGGCGCCCGGCGACACCTTCGCCACGACCGCCGCCGACCGCTTCGCCGACGCCGAGGCGTCGCGCCGCGGCTCCATCGGCCCCGTGGGCCGCGTCCGACGCCTGCTGCGCGCCCTGCCGCTCGACGCGATCCTCGCCGCCGTCTGGCTGCTGCTCGTGCTCGTCGCGGCCGTGCTGCCGCAGGTCATCGCCGCCGGCGACCGGCTCGCCGGGATCCCGCGCGAGAAGCTGCAGGGCCCGAGCGCGGCGCACCTCTTCGGCACCGACCAGCTCGGCCGCGACCTGTTCACCCGGGTCGTGCACGGCACCAGGCTCACCCTCCGCTCGGCGGTGCTCGCGATCGGCATCGGCCTGGCGTCGGGCGCCGTGCTCGGAGTCCTAGCCGGCTACGTCGGCCGGTGGGTCGACGACGTCGTCATGCGGGTGACGGATGTGCTGCTCGCGATCCCGAGCCTGCTGCTGTCGCTCGCGCTCATCACCGCACTCGGCTTCGGCACCACTAACGTCGCCATCGCGGTCGGGCTGGCGAGCGCCGCCGGCATCGCCCGCGTGCTGCGCGCCGAGGTCGTGAAGGTGCGCACCTCGACCTACGTCGAGGCGGCTGTCGTCGCCGGCAACCACCCGCTGCGGGTGCTGCTGCGCCACGTGCTGCCGAACTCGACCGGGCCGGTCATCGCGCTCGCGACGCTCGAGCTCGGCACGGCCGTGCTGGCGATCTCGTCACTGAGCTTCCTCGGCTACGGCGCCGTGCCGCCGACGCCGGAGTGGGGCTCGCTCGTATCGACCGGGCGCGACTACCTGCAGGGGGCCTGGTGGCTGACGACGCTGCCGGGGCTCGTGATCGCGCTGACCGTGCTGGCGGCGAACCGGCTCGCCCGCGCGGTCGACGCCGAAGGACGGAGGACGCGATGAGCGCCACCACGCAGCAGGACCTCGCCGGCATCTCGACCGGCTCAGAAGCGAGCGCCGACGTCGCAGACACCGCCTCCGCGCCCCTGCTCGAGGTCGATCGTCTCGCCGTGCACTACCGCGGTCGCGACGGCGGCGTGATCGAGGCCGTGCGCGAGGTGTCGCTGAGCATCGCCCCCGGCGAGACCCTCGCGGTCGTCGGCGAGAGCGGATCGGGCAAGTCGACCACGGCGCAGGCGATCGTGCAGCTGCTCGCGCCCGGCGCTCGCATCGCCGCCGGCTCCCTGCGATTCCGCGGCGAGGACCTCGCGACCGCCTCGCGCCGCCGGCTGCGGCAGCTGCGCGGCGTCGGCATCGGCTTCGTGCCGCAGGATCCGACCGTGTCGCTCGACCCGGTGAAGCGGATCGGCGCGCAGGTCGCCGAGACCCTGCTCATCCACGGCCTCGCCGACCGCCGCAGCGCGCCCGCTCGCGCCGTCGAGTCGCTCGGCCGCGCCGGGCTTCCCGACCCCGAACTGCAGGCGACGCGCTACCCGCACGAGCTCTCCGGCGGCATGCGTCAGCGCGTGCTCATCGCGATCGCGATCGCCGCCGAGCCGCCGCTCATCGTCGCCGACGAGCCCACCAGCGCCCTCGACGTCACGGTGCAGCGCCAGATCCTCGACCAGCTGGACCGGCTGCGCGCCGCGGGCACCGCCCTGCTGCTGATCACGCACGATCTGGGCGTCGCGGCGGACCGGGCCGACCGCATCCTCGTACTCTCGGAGGGGCGCGTCGTCGAAGAGGGCTCCCCCGCGCAGATCCTCGGCTCCCCGCGCCACGAGTACACCCGCCGCCTCATCGCCGCCGCACCGAGCATCGCCGCGCAGCGTGGCAGCGGCCTCGAACGGCACCGGCTGCCGGTCGCGACGCTCGCGGCGTTGACGACGGGCGGGGTCGGCGATCCCTTCGTGGAGCGGACGGGCGCACGAGCGAGCGAACGCCCCGGCGAGCCGCGCCACGAGGGCGCCCCGGGTGCGGATGCCGCAGCCGGCTTCGACGAGATCCTGCGCCTCGAGGGCGTCACCAAGGCCTTTCCGCTGCCGCGGTCGCTCGGCGGCGGGGAGCAGCTCGCAGTCGATGACGTGACCCTCGCGGTGCCCCGCGCCGGCACCCTCGCGATCGTCGGCGAGAGCGGATCGGGCAAGTCGACGACGGCACGGATCGCGCTCCGGCTCGAGCCGGCGGACGCGGGGCGGGTGCTGCTCGACGGCGTCGACGTGAGCGCGGCGCGCGGAGGTGAGCTGCGCCGGCTGCGCCGGCGCGTGCAGCTCGTGCATCAGAACCCCTACGCCGCGCTGAACCCCCGATGGAGCGTCGAGACGATCGTGACCGATCCGCTCGCGGCACACGGACTCGGCACCCGCCGCCAGCGTCGTGACCGAGCGGCGGCGCTGCTCGACGCCGTCGCCCTGCCGAGCCGCGCGCTCACCCGGCGCGCTGCCGAGCTCTCGGGCGGCCAGCGCCAACGCGTCGCGATCGCCCGCGCGCTCGCGCTCGGACCCGAGCTCCTCGTGCTCGACGAGCCCGTCTCGGCGCTCGACGTCTCGATCCAGGCGCAGGTGCTCGCGCTGCTCGCCGACCTGCAGGCCGAGCTCGGCGTCAGCTACCTGTTCATCTCCCACGACCTCGCCGTCGTGCGGCAGATCGCCGACACGGTCGCTGTGCTGCAGCGCGGGCGCCTTGTCGAGCAGGGCGACGTCGACACCGTCTTCAGCTCACCCGTGGCCGACTACACACGCGAGCTGCTCGCCGCGATTCCCGGCACCCGATTCGCCGGCCCCGCCGACGGCAGCAGCCGGTCCGGCACCGGCCCGTCCGGCACCGGCCCGTCCGGCACCAGCCCTTCCCACGCCACCCCGCCCGACGCCATCCCGGCGTCCGACACCCCAGGAGCATCCCGATGACCGCAGCCCGACCTCCGCGCCCCGCGCGCGGCCGCCTCCGACTCCCCCGTCTGGCCGGCGCCCTCGCCGTCACCGCGGCCGTCAGCCTCGCGCTCAGCGCCTGCGCCGGCGGCGCGGGCAGCGGCGCCGACGCCGGCGACGCGTCGAAGCCCGTCGATGGCGGCGATCTCAGCTTCGCCATCGCGAACGACCCGATCTCGCTCAACCCCTCCGGCACCGGATCGGGCAACGACACCCTCTACGTCACCCGTCAGCTCTTCGACTCGCTGCTCTACCAGAGCCCGAAGGACGGCTCGCTGAAGCCCTGGCTCGCCTCGAGCTGGGAGGCGAACGCCGACGCGACCCGGTACACCTTCCACCTGCGCGACGGGGTGACCTTCAGCGACGGCACCGCGCTGACCTCGGCCGAGGTCAAGGGCACCTTCGACGACATCGTCGCCGCCGGGGCCAAGAGCACCGTGGTCAGCGCCTTCCTGGGCTACAGCGGCACCGAGACCCCCGACGAGCACACCGCTGTCGTGACGTTCTCGAAGCCGAACGCCGCCTTCCCGAGTTCGACCTCGCAGGTCGGCCTCGGCATCGTCTCCGCCGCGGGGCTGAAGATCCCCTACGCCGACCGGGCCACCGGCGACGGCGTCTACGGCAGCGGTCCCTTCGTGCTGAAGAAGTACACGAAGGATGTCGAGACGGTACTCGAGAAGCGCGACGACTACGCCTGGGGTCCGGCCTCCCTCAACGCGGGGAAGGCCGCGCACCTCGACAGCGTCACCTTCCAGGTCGTACCCGAGGCGAGCGTGCGCACCGGCAGCCTCAGCTCCGATCAGATGTCATCGGCGGCGTGCAGCCGAACGACGTGCAGACCCTGAAGTCGTCCGACCTGCCGGTCGTCTCCCGCGCCAACCCCGGCGTCGCTTTCGGCCTCGGCTTCAACGAGAAGAGCACCAAGCTCGGCGACGTGCGCGTGCGCGAGGCCATCGCCCGCGCCGTCGATCACGACGAGGTGCGCGACACCGCCCTCAACGACCTCTTCGCGGTCGGCACCAGCTCGCTCGCGAAGACGACCCCCGGCTACAAGGACGAGAGCGCGCACTTCGGTCACGACGCGAAGAAGGCCGCGAAGCTGCTCGACGAGGCCGGTTGGAAGCTCGGCTCCGACGGCGTGCGCGAGAAGGACGGCGAGCCGCTCGAGCTCACCCTCATCTGGATCTCGAACTTCGGCCCCAACCAGACCTCGCTCGAGCTCATCCAGCAGCAGCTCAAGAAGGTCGGCATCAAGCTCACCCTCGACGGCGGCGCCGTGGTGCCCGACTTCCTCGCGAAGCAGCAGTCGGGCGACTTCGACATCGCCTGGGGCAACCAGTCGCGTGCCGACGGCGACATCCTGCGCACCGCATTCTCCAGCGCCGGTACGAACTACTACCGCATCGACGACCCCGAACTTGAGACGCTGCTGCAGCAGCAGCTGGCCACCGGCGACGCGGATGCGCGTGACAAGATCCTCGGAGAGGTGCAGGACCGGCTCGCGACGCAGTACTACCACGTGCCGATCCACGAGCTGACGAGCATCCTCGGCACGCAGCAGAGCGTGCACGATGTGAGCTTCGGCGCGGATTCGCGACTGGATCTGCTCACGGCGGCCTGGAAGGACGGCGAGTAGATGACGGCGACCGCGGCCTCGGCAGCGTCCCCGGCCGAGCCCACGGCAGCGCCCTCGACGGCAGCGCCCTCGGCGTCGGCGCCCGCGGAGTCGTCGTCGGCGACCGCTCCGGCGGGACTGTCGGAGGCCGCGGTCGCACTGCTCGAACGCGAGGCGCTCGACATCGCCCGGCAGCTCGTGCGCATCGACTCGAGCAACACGGGCGAACCCGGCATCGGCGACGGGGAGACCCGGGCGGCGCTGCTGATCCGCGAGCTGCTGACCGAGGTCGGCATCGCGAGCGAGTTCGCCGAGTCCCGGCCCGGGCGCGGCAACCTCGTCGCGCGCATCCCGGGCGCCGACCCCGAGGCGCCGGCCCTGCTCGTGCACGGGCACCTGGATGTCGTGCCGGCCGACGCCGACGATTGGACGCATCCGCCCTTCGCCGCCGAGATCGCCGACGGGCTGCTCTACGGGCGCGGCGTCGTCGACATGAAGGGTTTCGTGGGCACCGTCGTCGCCGTCGTGCGCGCCTTCGCCCGCGAGGGCGTGCAGCCGCGGCGCGAGCTCGTGCTCGCGTTCTTCGCCGATGAGGAGGCCGGCGGCGTCTGGGGCGCGCGCTGGGTCGTGGCCGAGCATCCCGAATGGCTGGCGGGCGCGACTGAGGCTCTGGGCGAGGTCGGCGGCTTCTCGCTGCCGCTCGCGCCACCATCGGACCAGGACGGCAGCGCGGGAACCCCCGGCGCTCACCGGGCCTACCTCGTCTCGACCGCGGAGAAGGGCGTCAGCTCGATCGTGCTGACCGCTCGCGGCCCGGCCGGGCACGGCTCGCGACCGAGCGCCGACAACGCCGTGACTCGGCTCGCCCGGGCGGTCGCGCGCATCGCCGACCACCGCTTCCCCGTGGTGCGCACGCCCTCGGTCGAGGCGCTGCTCGCCACGGTCGGCGCGGCGCTCGGCGAGGATCTGACGGCGCTCGACGACGACGCGCTCGAGGCCCGGCTCGCCGGGCTCGGACTGCTCGGCACGGTCGTCGCGCCCTCGCTGCGGCACACGGCGTCGCCGACGATCCTGCAGGCCGGCTACAAGAGCAACGTCATCCCGGGCGAGGCGTCCGCCCGCATCGACTGCCGCATCCTTCCCGGGCACGAGGAGGCCTTCTTCGCCGAGCTCGACCGACTCGCCGGGCCCGGAATCGAGATCGACAAGGCCAGCTGGATCCCGCCGATCGACTCCCCCGCCGACAGCCCGCTGCTGACCGTGCTGCAGGAGTCGATCCGCGCCGAGGACCCGGACGGCACGGTCGTGCCGTACCTGATGCCCGCGTCGACCGACAACAAGCACGTGGCCGCGCTCGGAATCCGCGGCTACGGCTTCACGCCGCTGCGGGTGCCCGCCGACGTGGATGTGCTGGGTCTCTTCCATGCGGCCGACGAGCGGGTGCCGGTCGAGTCGATCGCCTTCGGGGCGCGCGTTCTCGCCGACGTGCTGAGTCGCGCGTGAGCGCGGCGGCCGCGGCCGCCGACGACGTGACGCCCTGCCCCTCGGCGCGGGTGGTGCTTGTCATCGCGCTCGGCGCGGGACTCGCGACGCTCATCGACTCCGCCGTCGTGAACTACACGGCGCCCGCGGTGACGCGCGAGCTCGGCGCCGACACGGCCGCGATCCAGTGGTTCCTGGCGTCGTACTCCCTGACGTTCGGGCTCGGGCTCGTGCCCGCAGGGCGGCTCGGGGATGCGCTGGGGCGCCGGGGTCCGCTTGTCGTCGGCCTGGCGCTGTTCCTGCTCGGCGCGCTCGCGTGCGCTCTCGCGCCCGTCGTCGCGGCGGCGGTCGGCGGACGGGTCGTGCAGGGTCTGGGTGCGGGGCTCATCAGCGCGCAGGTGATGGGGCTCATCCAGGACGGCTTCCACGGACCGGCCCGCGTGCGGGCGTTCGCGGCCTACACGGCGGCGGGAGCGACGGCGGCCGTGCTCGGCCCGGCCGTGGCCGCCGGCCTGCTGACGCTGCTGCCGGAGTGGCTGGGATGGCGTGCGGTGCTCGGCATCAGCGCGCCGTTCTCACTCGCCACGCTGGTCGTGGCGCTGCGGCGGCTGCCCCGCGCACCGCGATCACCGCGCTCGGACGACCCGCTCCGATCCCGAGCCCGCGGCCGGCTCTCGCTCGACCTCCCGGGTGTCGCCCTGCTGGGCACGCTCGTGCTGCTCGCGACGCTGCCGGTGATCGACCCGGGCGTCGCCAGCTCCGGGGTACCCGCCGTGGCCGCCGGCGGAATCCTGGTCATCGTCGCGCTCGTGCTGTGGGAGACGCGGGAGGCGCGGCGCCGACGCGTGCCGCTGTTCGCGCCGGCTCTCATCCGCTCGGTCGGATTCGTGAGCGGCAACGCCGTCGCGGCTCTCTGGTTCGGCTCGGTGCTCGCGCACTCCTCGGCCGTCACGCTGTTCCTGCTGCAGGGGGCCGCGCTGGGCGCGCCGCTGACCGCACTGCTGCTCGTGCCCGCAGCGCTCGTGCGCATCGCCGCCTCGCTGCTGAGCGCCCGCGCGCACGCCCGCATCGGCGGCGTGGTCGTCGCGCTGGGACTCGGCCTGCAGATCCTCGCGAGCCTCGGCATCCTCGCGGCGCTCGGCGGCGACGCTCCTCTGACGGGTCTGCTCGTCGTGGTCGTCGCCGCCGAGGCGGTGAGCGGCATCGCGACCGGTCTGCTCGAGCCGCCGCTGCGCGCGATCACGCTCGGCTTCGCTCCCGCGGCGCTGCACGGTTCGGCGGCCTCGTTCCTGCAGCTGACGCAGCGTTTCTCGGCGACCTTCTGCGTCGCCCTGGTCAGTGGGCTGCTGCTCGCCGGCTCGGCGGGAGCGGGCGTGGCGACGGTATCCCGCGAGGGCCTCACGGCGGCGCTCGCGGTGTGCACCGGGCTGCTCGGCGGGGCGCTCCTGATCGCGCTGCTGCCGGTGCTGCGACGCGACTCGAGCGCGACGGAAGTCTCGTCGCGCACCCCGGCGTGAGCAGCGGCGGCACACGCAGCCGCTGCGGAAGCGCGTCAGGCGGCCGAGATCGACGAGGCCGCGCCGAGCGGGTACCCGAAGGCGTAGATCTCGATGAACCGACCGGGTGCGACCTCGATCGGCCCCTCGCGCTCACTCAGCCGCGCGAAGCCGAGCTTGGCGTAGAGCGCATGGGCGCCGAGCATCTCGGGCCCGCTGTTCATGACGACCTGGCTGACGCCGCGCTCGCGCCCGAGCTGCAGCACGTGCCGCGTGAGCGCCGCGCCGACGCCGAGCCCGCGGGCGTCGGGAGCCGTCGCGAGCAGCCGGAAATCGAGCTCGCCCGGCCGCGCGACGGCCGAGATCGTCTGGCCCTCGCGCGGCGTCCAGACGGTGCCGACGAGCGCGCGGTCGCTGCGTCGCTCGGCGACCCAGACCTCATCGCGCGCGGCGCGTCCGGCGACGTCGATGAGCGAGGCGAGGTAGTCGGCGGGCAGGTCGGGGTAATCGCTCGTGTACGCGGCGGCCGTGAGCCGGCCGACCGCCTCGAGCTCGTCGTGATGAACGAGGCGGATGAGCAGCGCGCCCTCGTCGGCCCCGAAACCGAAACGGTAGACGTGGATGCCGCCGATGCCGGGCTCGTCGTGCTCCCGCTCGGTCGCGCGCTGGAACCCGGCGCGGCGGTACAGCCGCTGGGCGCGCTCGTTGCGAGCGCCGGTGTCGAGCACGAGGGCGCCGACGCCCCACCCGCGAGCCGTCTCGAGGGACGCGGCGACGAGCGCATCCGAGACGCCGGTCGCCCGCGTCTCCGGTGCGACGACGATGAGACGCAGCTCGGCTTCGTCGGATCCCTCCGCGGCGAGGCGGGCGTAGGGCGTGCCGGCGCGCAGCACGCTCGCGGTGCCGACGAGGCGGCCGTCGCCGTCGACCGCGACGAGCAGGGCGCCGTCGCGGGCGCGACCCGCCGCATCCCGCTCGAGGGCGAGCCGCGACGCGCTGCGCGGCAGGTGGCCATAGGGACCGGCGAGGAAGCCGCGGACCGTCAGCTCGCCGATCTCGTCGAACTCCTCGGGACGTGCTGCGCGGATCTCGACGCTCACGCGGCGACCCCGGCGCCATGATCCGCCGTGGCGGACGACCGACCGGCACCGACGCCGGCCCACGCGTCGGCGAGCAGCTCGTAGGAGCGCAGCCGGTCGGCGTGGTCGTGCACGGCGGTCGTGATCAGCAGCTCGTCGGCGCCGGTCGCGCGGCGCAGGGTCTCGAGGCGCTCGACGACCGTCGCCGGCGAGCCGACGAACTGGGTGTCGAGACGGTCTTGCACGACGGCCAGCTGTGCGGGGGTCAGCGGGTTCGCGGCGGCGTCGGAGGGGGTCGGGAACGGAATCGCTCCACGCGATTCCCGGATGCTCAGCACCCAGGCACCGTATCCCGCCGCGAGCTCGCGCGCTTGCGCGTCGCTGTCGGCGACGACGACGTCGGCCGAGACGATCACGTGCGGGCGGTCGCGCTCGGCGTTCGGCACGAAGGCGGTGCGGTACTCGGCGACGGCGTCGAGCACGAACGACGGGAGCACGTGGTAGTTGCTGCCGAAGGGCAGGCCCAGCTGTCCGGCGAGGCGGGCGCTCGGCCCGGCGCTCGAGCCGTGGATCCAGACCTCGACGTCCGAGCCGGCGGCGGGGGCGGCTTCGAAGGGCAGTCCCTCGGGCGAGACGTAGGCGCCGGCGAGGAAGGCGCGGATGTCGGCGACGTCCTGCTCGAAGGAGTCGGCATCCCCCGGAGTGCGGCCGAGCAGCCCCGCCTGCAGCCGGAAGCGCTCCCCCGCGACGAAGCGATGCGGCGGCGGGATGACGAGGCCGTCGACGACGCGGTTCTCGCGCGGCCCGGCGGCGGCGCCCGGGTCGGGGCCGACGATCTCGGGGCCGGTGTCGCCCGGCTTCCGGCGCGGCGTACCGGAGCGGCCGATGCCGAGGTCGACGCGACCGGGGTGCAGTGCGGCGACGGTGCCGATCGACTCGGCGACCTGCAGCGGCGTCGAGTTGCCGATGATCGTCGCGGCCGTGCCGAGGCGGATCGACTCGGTCTGCGCGGCGATCGCGGCGAGCAGCACGTGCGGTGCGGACCCCGAGATGCCCGGGTTGCCGTGGTGCTCGGCGAGCCAGTGACGCGCGAAGCCCCAGCTCTCGGCGTGCCGCGCGAGGTCGATCGTCTCGAGCAGCCCGTCGCGGGCGGTGCGACCCGAGCCGAAGGGTGCGAGGTCGAGGACTGAGAGGGGGACGCGCGGGCTCATGGTTCTCCGATCACGGGACGTACTGGTCGAGCGGGGATGCCCCGGCGCAGCGGCGCCGGGAACGCCGAGGCGACCCCGGCGAGAGGGAGTGGATCTCGCCGGGGTCGCCGCGGGTCAGGACTTGGGCAGGCCGGGAGGGTTGATCTCCGACTTCTGGATGCCCTCGCTCTCGAGGCCCCATTCCTTCAGGAGCTTGTCGTAGGTGCCGTCCTCGATGAGCTTGTTGAGCACGATGTTGACGGGCTCGATGAGGCCGTTGCCCTTCTTGGTGCCGGCGGCGATCTGCGCCGTCAGCGGCCATCCGCCCGAGAGGGTGCCGACCAGCTTGGTGTCGCCGGTCTCCTTCGCCGACCAGGCGGCGGTGGCGTTCGGCCCGAGGGTCGCATCCGCCCGACCCGACTGGATCGCGAGCACGCCCGCGGCGTTGTCGTCGTAGTAGACGAGCTCGGCCGGCTTCTCGCCCGCGGCCTCGAGCTCCTTGTTCCACTCGAGCAGGACCGACTCCTGGTTGGTGCCCGACCCGACGATGATCTTGAGACCCGAGATGTCCTTGGGCTCCGTGATCGAGCTGATCTTGCTGTCCTTCTTCACGTAGAAGCCGAGCAGGTCGTTGCGGTAGCTGGCGAAGTCGTAGAGCTCCTTGCGCTCCTCGGTGACGGTGACGTTCGAGGTGATGAGGTCGTACTTGCCCGACTGGATGCCGAGGGGCCAGTCGGCCCAGGCGACGACCTTCGGGTTGTACTCGAGGCCGAGGCCATCGGCGATGAGCTTGCCGAAGTTCGGCTCGGTGCCCGCGGGCTCCTTCGAGCCCTCCGGCTGATAGCCGAGCGGCGGCAGGTACACGCTCGTCGCGACCGTCAGCTTGCCCGGCTCGACGGGTGTGAATCCGCTCGCCTTCAGGGCGGCGATCGCCTCGGGCACCTCGTCGTGGGTCACGACCGGCAGGATCTTCTCCGCCGAGGCGTTCTGGGTCTTGTCGCCCGCGGCGGCATCCGCGCCCGTCGGCTGGTTCGCGACGACGCCGGCGATCACGCCGCCGACGATCGCGACGATCGCCACGCCCGCGACGATCACCCCCACCTGCTTCTTGCTCACTGCCATGTTCTGTGCCTCTTTCGGTCTCGGTCTGCGCCCTGACGGGCGACTGCTGTGTCGGGTTGGTGCTGTGTCGGGTCGGTGCTGTGTCGGGCTAGTGCTGTGTCGGGTGCTGCTGTGTCGGATCGACCGACCGCCCCGGCGGGATGTCGCTCAGGCGAGCACCTTCGCCAGGAACTCCTGGGTGCGCGGGTGACGCGGGTTCACGAGCACCTCGCTCGGCGGGCCCTGCTCGAGCAGCTCGCCCTCGTCGAGGAAGACGACCCGGTCGGCGACCTCGCGGGCGAAGCCGATCTCGTGGGTGACGATCACGAGGGTGCGGCCGGAGTCGGCGAGGTCGCGGATGACGCTGAGCACCTCGCCGACGAGCTCGGGGTCGAGCGCGCTGGTGGGCTCGTCGAAGAGCAGCACCTGCGGGTCGAGCGCGAGAGCGCGGGCGATGGCGACGCGCTGCTGCTGGCCGCCCGACAGCTGACGCGGGTAGCGGGCGCCCTTGTCGCCGAGGCCGACGCGCTCGAGCAGCGCCTGGGCCTGCTCGCGAGCCTCCGCCTTCGTGGCGCGACGCAGGGCGAGCGGCGCCGCGGTGATGTTCTCGAGCGCGGTCAGGTGCGGGAACAGGTTGAAGTTCTGGAAGACCACCCCGACGCTGGTGCGACGCTTGAGCACCTCGCTTTCGCGCAGCTCATGCAGGCGGTCGCCGCGGCGGGCGTAGCCGATGAACTCGCCGTCGACCGTGACCGAGCCCCGGTCGATCGTCTCGAGGTGGTTGATCGTGCGCAGCAGGGTCGACTTGCCCGAGCCGGACGGCCCGAGGATCGCGACGACCTCGCCCGGCTCGATGTCGAGGCTGACGCCGCGCAGCACGGGCACGCCGGCGTAGCTCTTCCACACGTCGTGGATCTCGACGCGGCCGGGCCGGACCGCGATCGGCGTCGCATCCTTCTCGGTGGTCTCCGGGCGCTCCAGGGTGATGCTCATCGTGCTCTCCTGTCGGTCGATCGGGTGGGGTCAGGGGTCGACGTGGTCGCGGGGACGGCCGCCGGATCGCCGTCGCCGAGACGCGCCCACTGCACGCGGGTCCAGTGCCGGGCGCGCTGCAGCGGCGTCGGCGGCAGCACGCGCACGCTGCCCTTGGCGTAGTGCCGCTCGAGGTAGTACTGGCCGATGCTCAGCAGGGTGACGACGATCGTGTACCAGACGACCGCGACGATGAGCAGCGGGATGACGCGGCTGTTGCGGTTGTAGATGACCTGCACGGCGTAGAACAGCTCCGGCAGCGCGATCACGAACACGACGGAGGCGCCCTTGACGAGGCTGATGACCTCGTTCGCCGCGTTGGGGATGATCGAGCGGGCGGCCTGCGGCAGCACGATGCGGAAGAAGCGCACTCGCCGCGGCAGCCCGAGCGCGCCGGCGGCCTCGAGCTGGCCGGAGTCGACCGACAGCAGCCCACCGCGGATGATCTCGGCCGAGTACGCGGCCTGGTGCAGACCGAGGCCGAGGAAGGCGGCGGCCATCTGGCTGATCAGGGTGACCGTGTCGACCTGGACGATCCAGAAGTCGTAGGTGAACGGGGTTCCGAGCCCGATCTGCGGGAACAGGTAGCCGAGGTTGTACCAGACGACCAGCTGCACGACGAGGGGAACCGAGCGGAAGAACCAGATGTACGCCCACGATGCCGAACTGAGGATCCACGACTTCGACAGGCGCCCGGCGGCGAGCAGGATGCCGAGGCCGAAGCCGATCACGGTCGCCCCGACGGTGAGCTGCAGGGTCAGCACGAGACCGTTCACGACCGTCTCCGAGAAGAAGTACTGGCCGAAGGTGCCCCAGTCGTATTTGTCGTTCGTGAACAGCGTCCAGATCAGCTGCGCGACGACGAACACGACGACGGCACCGAAGACCCAGCGGAACCAGTGCCGGGTCGGCACGACCTTGACGGCGCTGAGGTCGACCCGGTCGCGGTTGCGGTTCGCCGCGGGCGCAGTGGATGCGGTCGCGCCCTGTTCGGCGTTCGCGCCGCCGTCGGCCGGACGGGTCGTGGTGTCGTCGGCGACGCTCATGCGCGGGTCTCCAGGTTCTTCTCGAAGTAGTGGATGCCGATGGTCTCGGGGTCCGCATCCACGTCGAACAGCGGGGTGTAGCCGAGGCCGAGGTAGAGGCGCACGGCCTCGGGCTGGCGCGGGCCGGTGCTGAGCACGACGCGGCGGTGACCGCGGCGCTCGGCCTCGGCTTCGAGCTCGCGCACGACGACGCGGGCGAGGCCGCGGCCGCGCTGGTCGGCGCGGGTCCAGATGCGCTTGAGCTCGACCGTGTCGGCGTCGATCCGCTTGAAGGCGCCGGCCGAGACGGCGGTGCCACCGGCTTCGGTGCCACCGGCTTCGGAGTCGCCGTCGAGCAGCAGCAGGAAGGTGCCGTCGGGGGCGCTGAACTCGCTCGCCGGATAGCGGTTGATCTCGGTCGAGGCGGGCTGATCGTCGGGGAAGTAGCCGCGGTAGCGCGTGTCGTACTCGCGCTCGAGGTCGGCGAGCACGGGACGCGAGCGCGGGTCGTCGGGCGTCGTGTGCACGAGCACGGCCGACGTCTCGGATGCGGTGATCGACATCGTGTCTCCCAGCGGCTCGGGTGTCGGTGCGACGCCCGGGGCGGGCGCCGTGAGCCGAAACTAGGAGCCGGGTCGAGCACCGTCCAGCGAGCGCGTCGCGGGCCGTCGTGAGGCGTCACACGACGGTCTCAGGGCGTCACATCCGGTCGTCGGATGTCATGCGGCGTCACGCGACGACGGGCGGTGTCACGAACTCCAGCGCGCGGGATGCCGGCCGAGCGGTCCCGGTTCGACGGGCCAGTCGAGCGTGACGCCGTCGACCTCGATCGGCGGCGCGAGGCGGCGAGCCGGGCCCCAGCCGGTCGAGACGGGCACGCTCGAGAGGTCGGCGGGATCGGATGAGGTGGACGACGTGCTTGATGCCGGCGCCGACGCACCCGACGCCGCGGCGCGCATCCGCTCGAGCTCGAGCGCGGTGCGTGCCAGCGAGAGGCGGCGCAGCGATCCCGCGCTCGGCGCAGCGGTCTCATCGCGTCCGCGGAACGCACGCCCGCGCACGCGCTCGGCGAGTCCGGTCATCACCGCCGCGGCGGCGAGGTAGCCGGTCGCGACGTCGAGCGCCTGCACCGGCAGCGCGACCGGCGCTGTGGCGCCGGCGGCGCGCATCCCCGTCTCGGCGAGGCCCGTCGAGAGCTGCACGAGGCTGTCGAAGCCGCGGCGCCCGGCCCACGGCCCGTTGAAGCCGTAGGCGTCGAGCTGCACCTCGACGAGGCCGGGGCGGATGAGGTGTCGGCTCGTCAGATCGAGGCCGAGCCCGTCGAGCGCCCGGGGACGCAGCCCGTGCACGAGCACGTCCGCGCCCGCGAGCAGCTCGCGCAGCCGCGCGGCGCCCTCCGGCGTGCGGGCGTCGAGTCGTGCGCTGCGCTTGCCCGACATGACGATCGGGAGCACGCCCGGCTCATCCCAGTCGGGCGGATCGATGCGCAGCACCTCGGCGCCGAGCCCCGCGAGCAGCTGGGTCGCGGTCGGTCCGGCGAGAACCCGGGTGAGGTCGAGCACGCGCAGACCGGCGAGGGGATGAGACCGGCTCGGCGCCCAGCGCGATGTCGGCGGGACCGGCGTCGCGGGCGTCGCGCGCGACGGCGACGGCAGCTCGACGCGGGCGACCAGCGGCTCCCCCGCGACGGCGACGCCCTGCGGATGCACGGCCCACTCCGCCGCGGTGCGCAGCTGGGCTGCGGCCCCGCCCTCGGCGACGACGGCGGCCTCCAGCTCGCCGGCGTCCCGCGCCGCGACCCGCCGCTCGACCTCGGCGCGCAGTGCGGCATCGGCGTCGGCGTCAGATCCGACCGCGGCGCTGGCGCCGGTCGCGGACCCGGCGACGACGTCGCGATCTCGCACCGGAGCCAGACCGAGCGCCCGCAGCGCCGCCGCCCGATGGTGCGGCGCGTTCGTGTGCAGCCGCAGCCAGCCGTCGCGGGCGCGATAGTCGCCGGCGAGCGCATCCCACGCCGGCGCCGGCGTCCAGCCGACCGGCACGATCGGGCTGCGGAACCACGCCTCGGCGAGCTCGCGGCGCACCGTGACGTGCGGCGCAGGGTGCCCCAGCGCGACGAGCAGCTCCGCGACGGCCGCTCCCGCCGCGCCGACGGAGCGCACGGCGAGCTCCGACACCGGGTAGGCCGAGGCGAGCCCGGTCGGTCCGATGATGTCGGGCGCGGCGACCGACAGTCCGAGTTCGCCGACGGCATCCATGTCGCGACGCTAGCCCGCGGCGGGCGGTGTCGGAAGGTCCGCACGCGAGCCCGCGGCCCGCGCGGATACCGAGATCGAGGCACATCCTCAGGCCGTCGGATGCGACGATAGAGCCGTGTCGAGTGACGAGTTCCACCCGGAGCTGGCCGAGTACGTGCCGAACGACCGCCCGCTGCGCGGTCACCGCTACGGTCGCGCCCTGCGGATCGTCGTCATCGTCGCCGTGCTCGCCCTCATCGTTCCCGGCGCAGCCGGCACGATCCTCACGCAGGCGCGCACGGCCGAGTTCACCTGCTCGAGCATCGTCGAGCGTGCGGCCGGCCAGTACAGCGGGGTCGTGCGCTTCGAACTCGGCGCCGACGGACCCGGCTGGTACTGCTACGCCGAGGCCTTCGACGGCGAGCAGACGATGTTCGCGGCGCTCGGCCTCATCCCCTACGCGCGCACCCGCTGAGGTCGGACTCGAGCACGCTGCGCCGGACGGCGCCTCCGCGGCGTCTCAGGCGAGGTAGGGATTCGGCCGTGGGTCGTCATTCCCGCGGGCACGTCGCGCCGGCCGACGGGTCCGGCGGACGCGTCGGGTATCCGGTGCGGGCGGATCGCCGGGAGTCCAGCGCGCCCTCAGTCGATTGCGATGGCGCACACCCGAGAGATGCCCGGCGGCGATCGCGATGATCGCGGCCGCGGCGATCGCGCCGACCCCGGCCAGAGCTGAGCCGAGCGGGCCGACCAGCTGTTCTGCGCCGGGGATGTCGCTGTCGCCGGCGACGAGCATCGCCGTGGCCAGGTAGGCGGCCACGACCGAGGCGATCGTGACCACGCCCATGCCGAACAGCACTGACACCGAGACGCGGTTCAGCTCCTCCGCCAGGTCGTCCGGCGACGCCCCGCTGTCGGGAACCCGCGCGGCGCGCGCGAGCTCGACCCGGCGCAGCAGCCGTCGCAGCATCCAGCCGACCATCGCGAGGGCGAGAGCGGCCAGGGCGACGAGCGCGAAGACGATCACCGCCATCGCCAGCACGTCGATCGCCGATTCGCCGGCGGCGCCGAAGACCCGCGGCGCGCATCCACGGCAGGGCTGTCGACTCTTCGCCGCGATCACCAAGGTGATGCCGCTGAGTGCGAACGCGATGCCGGCGACGCTCTGCACGATCGCGATCGCACGACCCCAGCGTCGATGGCGTGCCGAGTTCAGGTCGATGCGCTCACCGCGGAACCCGGCGCGCGCAGCGCGCTCGGCCCGCGACGCCGTCGCGAGGAACTCGGGCGTCCAGAGCTCGCCGACCGTGCGACGCAGACGCCACCACCAGAACGGGCCGCTGCGCCGGAACGTGTTCAGCATGACGAAGCAGAAGGCTGTGACCCCGAGCAGGATCAGCAGGATGCTGCCGAGGAACTCGGGATCGTCGTCGGGGTCGATCAGGAACGCCACGATCGCGCAGAACGTCAGCACGGCGCCGACCCCGCCGACCACCGCGACGAGCCCGCGGATCCCGCCGAGCAGGCTGTCGTCGGTCAGCGCCGTGCGATCCCGCAACGGGGCCACGAGATCGGGCTGATCCTGCCGGCGCCGCAGCTCCTGCCGCGCCAGCAGCAGCCTCTCGATCGGGGTTGCGACGACGAAGCGGACGACGACCGCCGCGAGGAATCCGAGCGAGACGAACGCGAGCGCCCCGCGCACGATGCGATCCGCGTCGGCCTGCAGCGGCCCGAACGGCTGCAGCTCCTCGACCAGGAGAGCGGTGAGCAGCACGGCGCCGAGTCCGACGAGACCGGCGTAGACGACCGCGAGCGCGACGTCGCGCACGACGAGGGCCAGCAGGCGTGCCGGTCCGGGCGTGTGCTCAGCGAAACGCGGCACCGGCTGCGGCGACGTCATCAGGTCGCGCGGTCAGCCGCGAGGAGCATCGGGGCGGATGGCGACGATCAGGCGGCGCCGTCGAACATGCTCGTGACCGAGCCGTCGTCGAAGACCTCGTGGATGGCGCGGGCGATCAGCGGCGCGATCGGCAGGATCTCGAGGCGGTCCCAGCGCTTCTCCTCCGGCACCGGCAGCGTGTCAGTGACGACGACCGAGTCGATGAAGTCGCTCTGCAGGATCTCGACGGCCGGGTCGCTGAAGACGGCGTGCGTCGCGGCGACGACGACACCGAGCGCTCCCTGCGCCTTGAGCGCCTCGGCGGCCTTGACGATCGTGCGGCCGGTGTCGATGAGGTCGTCGACGAGCAGGCAGACGCGGCCCTCGACCTGGCCGACGATCTCGTGCACGGTGACCTGGTTCGCGACCTTCGGGTCGCGGCGCTTGTGGATGATGGCGAGCGGGGCGCCGAGCTTGTCGCTCCAGATGTCGGCGACGCGCACGCGGCCCATGTCGGGGCTGACGACCGTGAGGGTCGACGGGTCGAGCTTCGCCTGGAAGTGCTCGAGCAGCACCGGCATCGCGAAGAGGTGGTCGACGGGGCCGTCGAAGAAGCCCTGGATCTGCGCGGCGTGCAGGTCGACGCTCATGATGCGGTCGGCGCCGGCGGCCTTGAACAGGTCGGCGACCAGGCGGGCCGAGATCGGCTCGCGGCCGCGGCCCTTCTTGTCCTGACGCGAGTAGGGATAGAACGGGGCGACGACCGTGATGCGCTTGGCGCTGGCGCGCTTGGCCGCATCCACCATGATGAGCTGCTCCATGAGCCACTCGTTGATCGGGCTCGTGTGCGACTGGATGACGAACATGTCCGCGCCGCGGACGCTCTCGTCGAAGCGGGAGTAGATCTCGCCGTTGGCGAAGGTGCGCGAGTCGGTCTCGACCAGCTCCGATCCGAGCTCGTCGGCGATGTCCTTCGCCAGCTGCGGATGAGCACGCCCCGTGACGAGGACGAGCTTCTTCTCACCGGTGATCTTGATCGCGGCCACGATCTCGCTTCCTGCCCTCAGGCGGTCGGCTCGGCGGGCGTCTGACCGTCGGCGTCCGCCGCGGCCTGCGCCGACGCGGACCCCGGTCGCTTCTGCTCGACCCAGCCCTCGATGTTGCGTTGCGGTGCGACGGTGAGGGCCAGCGATCCCGCGGGGACGTCCTTGCGGACCACGGCGCCGGCTCCCGTGTACGCGCCGTCCCCGATCCTAACGGGGGCGACGAGCACGGTGTGCGACGCGATCCTCACGTTCCGGCCGATCGTCGTGCGGTGCTTGTTCACGCCGTCGTAGTTCGAGGTGATGGTGCCGGCGCCGAGGTTCGACTCCTCGCCGACCTCGGTGTCGCCGACGTAGCTGAGGTGCGGGACCTTGGTGCCGCGGCCGATCTTCGCGTTCTTCGTCTCGACGAAGGCGCCGATCTTGCCGCCGCCGCCGAGCTCGGTGCCCGGGCGGATGAACGAGAACGGCCCGACCGTCGCGAAGGCCTTGAACACGGCGAGCGTCGCCTCGCTGCGGGAGATGGATGCGCCCTCGCCGACCTCGCAGTCGACGAGCGTCGTGTCGGGGCCGATCACGGCATCCCGGTCGATGGTCGTCGCGCCGAGCAGGCGGCTGCCGGGCAGGATCTCGGTGTCCTCGCCGATCGTGACGGCCAGGTCGATCCAGGTCGTCGCCGGGTCGGTGATCGTGACGCCCGCCAGCTGCCAGCCGCGCACGATAATCGCGTTGAGACGGCGCGCCTGCTCGGAGAGCTGCGCGCGATCGTTGACGCCGCCGACGATCCACGGCTCGGCGACCGGCACGGCCGCGACGGGCTGCCCGGCCGCGCGCAGCAAGCCGACGACCTCGGTGAGGTACTTCTCCCCCGCCGCGTTCTCGGTCGTCAGCGACGGCAGGTGGGTGCGCAGCGCGGCGACGCTGAAGACGTAGCTGCCGGAGTTGATCTCGGCGATCGCGAGCTCGGCGTCGCTCGCGTCCTTGTGCTCGACGATGCGGTCGACGCCGCCGTCGGCGTCGCGCACGATGCGGCCGTAGCCGGTGGCGTCGTCGAGCACGGCGCTGAGCAGGGTCGCTTCGGCGCCCGCGCCGCGGTGGGCGGCGACGAGGCCGGCGAGCGTCGCGGCGTCGAGCAGCGGCACGTCGCCCGACACGACGACGACCTCGCCGTCGAAGTCGGCGGGCAGGGCGGAGACGGCCTGCTCGACCGCGCGGCCGGTTCCCGGCACGTCATCCTGGTCGACGACGATCGCCTCGGGGCTGAGCTCGGCGATCGCGGCCGAGACCTCGTCGCGCTGGTGCCGCACGACCGTCAGCACGTGAGCCGGGTCGAGTTCGCGCGCGGTGGCGAGCACGTGGCCGATCATCGGCACGCCGGCGATCGGATGCAGCACCTTCGCCTTCTTCGACCGCATGCGGGTTCCCGCCCCGGCTGCGAGGACGACGACGGCCAGACGCGGATCGCTCATGACTCCATCATGGTGGACGGCGGGCCTGACGTTCCCCGTCGGCGTTCAGGCAGGAGCGTGTCCGGAGTCAGACCAGGCTGAGATCCGTCGCCCGCTCGCGGTCGAGCAGGCTCCCGAGGAAGCGCGCGATGCTGCGCGGACCCGACGCTGGCGCGGCCGCCTCGACGGCGGGGTTGTAGTTCGTGTTGGTGTTGACGTCGTAGGTGACGCTACGGCCGTCGACGGTCTCGATGAACTCGATGCCGGCGATGTCGATGCCGGCCGAGCGCAGCAGCTGGCCGTAGGCGACGATCAGCGGATGCTCGCCGGTGATCTCCTCGCGCACCTGGAACGGCTCCGCCGCACCGGGCACGACCTCGCACGCATCCGCCGGGCACAGCTCGAAGCTGCCGGCGCTCGTGTCGACGCGCACCGCGTAGACGAACTCGCCGCCGACGAACTCGGCGCGGGTGATGAAGGGCTCGCGGGCGACCAGCAGCTCCTGCACCAGGGTGATGCCGTCGACCGGCTGCTCGAAGTCGGCGCCGGCAACATAGGCGTCGAAGTCGTCGTGACTGTCGAAGCGGCGCACGCCGAGCCCTCTGCCGCCCTGGTTGTGCTTGGCGATGAAGGGCGCCGTGAAGTCGCGTGCCGCGGCCGGCAGACCCTCGCGACCGAACACGGCGACCGTGCGCGGCACGTCGAATCCGGCTCGGCGCAGCAGCGCGTGCTGGCGCACCTTGCTCACCTCGAGCTCGATCACGTTCGAGCCGCCGATGACGGTGCGGCCCCAGCCCTCGAGCCAGCCGAGCACGGCGCGCGTGTAGTCCTTCGAGTGCGTGTTGCCGCGGGTGTGGGCCGAGGCGCTCATGCGCGACCACCAGACGCCGGGCGCCGGCTCGGCATCCAGATCGATCGAACCGGCGGTGAGCAGCACCTCCTCGACGGGGACGCCCTCCGCCTCGAAGGCCGCCCGGAACGGCGGGAACCACTCCGGATTCTCGTGGATGACATGCACGCGGGGTTCGATCGTCACGCGGCCAGGCCAGGTCGAGCGCGCGAGCTCGTGCCGGGTCGGCCGGGCAGTGTTGCCTCGCGTGACGCCGATCGTGAGACCGACCGGAGGACGCGGATGCTCGGCTCGGCTCGGCCAAGCTGGGCTCGGCCGAGCTCAGCTCAGCAGCTCGCGCAGCTTCTCGAGGTCGGCCCGCACGGCCGCGACATCCGCCTCGAACTGCTCGTCGCTCATCCCCTCGCGGCGCAGCACCGTGAAGACGACCTCCGTCCCGGCGCCGTCGTCGGCCGACAGGACCCGCAGCGGGTTGAGGTTCTCGGTGCCGTCGGGGAAGACCACGACGTGATCGAGCACGCCCGGCTCGTCGGAGACGAAGCGCACCTCGATCGCGCCCATCGGCGAGTCGGCCATCCAGCGCTCGCCCTCCCGGCGGATGCCGGTCGCGAGGCCCGCGGCCCAGCGCGGCAGCTTCGCCGGGTCGCCGGCGAAGGCCGACACCTCGTCGACGGAGCGGTCGATGCGGACACTGACGCGGCGGTCGGCGGTTTCGCTCATGCGGGCATCTTGACGTGCGCCTCCGACACGCGGGTGAACGCCCGGGTGATGGTCAGGGCGTCATCGCCAGGGCGCGATCGCCGTGGCCGAGCCCGCGGGCCCGACCACGGCGTGCGCCCGGGCTCAGGCGCCGGGGACGATGACGGCGCGGCCGCGCACCTTTCCGGCGTGCAGCCTGTCGTAGGCCTCGGTCGCGTTCTCGAGACCGAACTCCTCGACGTGGATCGAGATCGCGCCGCGCTTCGCCAGCTCGACGACCTCCATCAGCTCGGTGCGCGAGCCCCAGTTGATCGCCCGCCCGGTGACGTCGAGCGGAACCGTCGTCTGCCCGATCGGCACCGCGCCCTTCGCGACGCCCACCACGACGACGTGCCCGGCGGTGCGGATCATCCCGGCGGCGAGGTCGGCGGTGGGCTGGATGCCGACGAAGTCGAACACGACATCCGCGCCGTGACCGCCGGTCAGCTCCTTGACGGCGGGGATCGCGTCGGGGTTCGAGAGGAAGGCGTGGTCGGCGCCGACCTCGCGCGCGAAGTCGAGGCGGTCGTCGGCGACGTCGAGCACGACGACGGTCGACTGGGTCAGCGCCTTGAGCAGCTGGATGGCGACGTGGCCGAGCCCGCCCGAGCCGATCACGACGGCGGTGGTGCCCGGCACGAGGGTCGGCAGCGCCGACTTCACGGCGCGGTACGGGGTGAGACCCGCATCCGTCAACGACACGTTCTTCACCGGGTCGAGGTCGCCCAGCGGAACGAGGTGGCGGGCGTCGTCGACGATCATGTACTCGGCCATGCCGCCGTCGCTGAAGATGCCGGGGGCGCGCATCCCCTTCTCGCAGTTGTTCTCCTGACCCTGCGCGCACTGATAGCAGCGGCCGCAGCCCCACGGTCCGTAGACGAGCACCGACTCGCCGACCTCGACGTCGTGCACGCCGTCGCCGATCTGCTCGACGACGCCGGCGACCTCGTGGCCGAGCGTGAGCGGCAGCGGCTTGAAGTAGTAGTCCTCGGCCGAGGTGCCCATGATGAACTCGTCGGAGTGGCAGGCGCCGGCGGCGGTCACCCGCAGCAGGATCTCGCTCGGCCCCGGCGTGGGCTTCTCGATCTCGACGAGCTCGGGGCGGGATCCGATGGTGCGGTACTGCAGGGCCTTCACGGCGGACTTCTTCCTCCGGGCGCGCCGCCCGGTGTCGGGTTCGGGCGCCGGTGGGCGTCCGGACCGACTGTACGCCTATCCGACAGTCGTCGCGTACCGCGCCGTCAGTCCGCGGCGCGGAGCGAATCCGCACCGAGCTCGGCGATGGCGGTGTGCCCCGCGAGCCCGAGCGTGATGTCGAGTTCGGCGAGCAGGTTGCGAACGACCTCGGCGACGCCGCGTTCTCCCGCGACGGCGAGGCCGTAGGCGTAGGGGCGGCCGATCGCGACGGCGGTCGCGCCGAGTGCGAGGGCGATCGCGACGTCCGAGCCCTGCCGCACGCCCGAGTCGGCGACGATCGGGATGCGCCCGGCGACGCGCGCGGCGACCTCGGGCAGCACGGCGAGCGTCGGAACCGACTGGTCGATCTGACGACCGCCGTGGTTCGAGACCCAGACGCCATCGAGCCCGGCATCCACCGCTCGCTCCGCGTCGTCGGGATGCACGATGCCCTTGAGCAGGATCGGCAGGCTCGTCCACTCGCGGGCCTTCGCGAGCGCCTCCCAGGTGAGCGCCGGCGTCGAGAACACGTCGAGGAAGGTCTCGACGGCGGCGCGCGGCAGCGGCGAACGCAGGCTGTCGCGCAGCCCGGCGCCGGTGAGCGGGGCGCTCTTTCGCGCGATCGAGACGCCGGCCGCGACCGTCTTCGGGGTCACGCGCACGCGCGGGGCGGCATCGCCGCCGCCGATTCCGTCGGCGGTCGCCGGCGCCGTGCGGGAGGCGAGCACGCGATCGCGCACCAGCTGCTGGAACACCGGATCGCTCGTGTACTGCGCGAGACCGAGCCCGCGCGTGAAGGGCAGGAAGCCGAGGTCGAGATCGCGGGTGCGCCAGCCGAGCAGGTGGGTGTCGAGCGTAACCACGATGGCCTCAGCGCCCGCGGCCTCGGCCCGGCGCAGCAGCGAGGCGTTGAGCTCGTCGGAGGCCGACCAGTACAGCTGGAAGAGACGCGCGGCGCCCGGCGCCGCCGCGACCACGTCCTCCATCGCGACCGATGCCTGGTTCGAGAGCACGAGGGGCACGCCGGTGGATGCCGCGGCCCGAGCCACGGCCCCGTCGGCGTCGCGGTGCGCGAGCTCCATGACGCCGAGCGGCGCGAGCAGCAGCGGAGTCGGCCGCCGCGCCCCGAGGAAGTCGATCGACAGGTCGCGCGTGCTCACGTCGCGCAGCGGGCGCGGCCAGAGCTGCCAGCGGCCGAACGCGGCGCGGTTCGCCGCCATCGTGCGCTCGGCTCCGGCACCGCCCGCGAGGTAGGCGAAGGCCTCGGCGCCGAGGCGGCGACGGGCGGCGCGTTCCAGGGCATCCGCATCCACCGGCACGGCCGGCCGCGATCCGCTGATGCCGGCCCGGAAGATCGCGGACTGAGCCCGGCGCCCGATGCCGCGCGCGGCGGCCGGATCGTCGGGAGCGACGCTGCTCGATGCTCCGCCGGACGCTGCCATGACGGCCTCCTCGGTGTCGTGGATTCCCGCCAGTCTGCCGCGCGCGGCCGGAGCGATGCTCAGCACACGCTGTTCGAGAACGGCGGCCTGATCCTCGTCCCCGCGATGTTCCTGCTGCTTCTCTTCGGCGGGATCGCTGCGATCACCGTGCTCGTGCTCGGGGTGATCCTGGTGAAGACGGTGGCGAACGCGGCGACGGAGGCGATCATCGCCCTTGCGCAATCGGTGATCGCGCGCCGCCGACGGCGCCGTCCCGCGGCCTGAACCGCGAAGTTCAGTCGACGAGCGCGACCCAGAGACCGGTCGTCGGCGGGAACCACGGCCCGTCCGGCCCGTCGGCTGACCAGCCCGCCGCATCCAGATGCTCGCGGTAGCCGGGCTGCGTCGTCGCCTCCCGATGGATGACGCGCAGTCCGGCACGGCCGAGCAGCGTCGCGTAGCCGTCGAGGGTCGCGAGCTCGAAACGCTCGAGCGCTTCGCGGGGCAGCGACGCGGCGCCCCAGGTGAGGGTGCACAGCGCTTCGGAGACGGCGTGGCGCGTTCCCGACCAGACGCCCGGCCGCGTCCGCTCGAGCCGCGTCTCGGATGCCGCGAACGGCGACAGTGCGAGGTAACGCTCGACGAGGGCGTCGTCCCGTCCGTGCAGCTCGGCCGGCTCGTCGGGTCGCTCGGGCATGACGCCGTCGCGGATGATGACCACGCCGCCGGGCGCGAGCGTCGCCCGCGCCTGCGCGAGGGCGCGCTCGTGCGCCGCCCACGGCGCGGTCGCGTAGGAGTAGACCTCGTGCAGCACGGCGCTGAACACGATGGTGGATGCCGGTCGCGCGGTCAGCGGGTCGCGGTCGGCGCCGAGCTCGCGCTGCTGCACGGCGAAGGTCCCGTCGTCGCGGAGCCGCGCGAGGGACTCTTCGGCGAGGTCGAGCGCCGTGACGTCGACACCGGGAAGCCGCGCGAGCATCGCGGCCAGCTCTCCTCCGCCGGCGCCCGCGTCGATCACGTGCCCCGATCGCACGTGCTCGAGCACGCGCGCCTTGTCGCCGAGCGCCGCCGCCATACGGGCGAAGTACCGCGGTTCGAGCGCGGGATGCGATGTCGTCACGACTGATCCTCCCCGTGATCATCGCGGCCGTGAACCTATCCGCTGGGCGGTGACGCTGCGGCCAACGGATCCGCTGTTCCCCTCGAAGCTGTTTTCAGCGTAGCGATCACCGACCGACCAGCGCCCGTCAGCCCGGCTGGGCCCCGTCTCCAGGCCGACCGGCCGGACGTGCGTCCGGCCGTGCTTCGGGAGCGCCCCCTGCTGCGAGGTCGTCATCGCGGAGCCCCGTCAGGGATGTGACGTCGAATTCCGGTCGCGAGAACCACTCGGCTTCGAAGTCGGCCGCGCTCCGCCCCTCCGCGATCGCCGCTGATTCGCCATCGAGGTAGGAGTCGGTGAAGATCGGCTCGGACATGCCTCGGGCGTGCCAGCTCTCCACCAGCTCCTTCCACCGCTTCTGCCGCGCGGCTAACCGCGCTCGCTCATGACGTTCCGACGGAGTCAGCGCGAGCGGGAGGAGCGAGAACAGGCCGACCGCGGTGCCGAGGAACATCACGAGCACCGCCGCGCTTCCGAGGCCGTCGTCGAAAACGAGGCTGCCGATGAGTCCGACGACGGCCAGAGCGACGCCCGCACCGCGGATAGCCAGCCGCAGCCAGCGATCACGCGAGGATTCGAGGACGCGATACCTCTGCACGGCCGCGGTGCGCACCCGGATGTATGCGTCGGTGTCGGCGGCGAGCAGATCGGCGAGCTGTGCGTGCCGAGGCTGATCGGTCGGGGTCAGGAGAAGCACTTCGTGGTCGCGCTTCAGCGACTCCGCGAGTCGCCGCGTCGGCGAGAAGAGCCAACGGATCCCGGCCGCCCCCGCGGTCACCAGCGCGATCACGAGCACCGGGACGATCTGATAGACGATATCGGCGGGATCGTGCGCAGCCGCGGCCAGCATGCCTGGACGTTACCGCCATCGGCCTCCGCAGAACCAGGGCAGGTCGAGACCCGTCACGCGATGTCGGCCGATGACGAGACCCGGGCGAGAGGCGCGAACAGACCTCGTCAGCTCCGCCGCCAGGATTCGAACCTGAACCTCACGGCTCCAAAGGCCGTCGTGCTGCCGTTACACCACGGCGGAACGCACCGCGTGCGGCGCAGGACGAGTCTGCCAGAGGATGCGCACCAGCCCGGCGAGGGCGAGGTGCGGCGGCGGCTCGAGCGTCGGCGACGCGGATGCGCGGATCAGGCGACGGGACGAAGCCCGTCCATCGCGAGCTGGATGAGGCGGTCGCGCTGGGCATCGTCGTCGACGACCACGCCGGCGACGCCGGAGATGAGGCGCACGACATCCGAGATGCTGACGTCGCCGCGCACCGCGCCGGCGGCCTGCGCCCGCTGCAGAACGGGCTCGCCCGAGCCGTACATGACGCTGCGGCACTGGGCGAAGACGGTTGACTCGCGGTTGTTGAGCCCTTCGAGCAGGGCGCGCTTCGTGCCGACGTATTCGAGGAAGCGCTCGAGCCAGGCGCCGAGCGCCTTCTCGGAGGGCAGGCTCTCGGTCGCCTGCGCGGCGAGCACGAGCGACTGCACCTCCTCGACGTAGACGGCTTCGATCAGGTCGTCGCGGGTCGGGAAGTTGCGGTAGAGCGTGCCGATGCCGACGCCGGCGCTGCGCGCGATCTCCTCGAGCGAGGCGCCGGATCCGTCGCGGGCGAAGATCTCGCGGGCCGCGGCGACGAGCGCGTCGTAGTTGCGGGCGGCATCCGCGCGCTTCGGACGCTGGACGACGCCGGCGAGCTGATCGAGCAGCGGTGCGGCGGCGGTCCCGGGGGCGTGGACGGCCGGGACGGTGCCGGGTGCGGCGGTCGCGGCAGCCGCCGGGGCTGCGCTCGCAGACGTGCTCACGAGGGATCTCCAATCGAGGCTTGCGAAGCGGAGGCACCCTCCGCTAATCTCTCTTAAGCGGAGGCTCCCTCCGATCGGAGCCAGCCTCCAGTCTACGCCGCATCATCGCCGAAAGCACGTCGCCCGGCCCACGCCGCTCGACCCGCGTTCCCGACCCCGGCACCCCACGACAGAACCGTCAGGACCACCAGAAGGAAGAAGGCCTCGTGCCTCGTTCACCGTTCACCGTGTTCCTCGCGCTCGCCCTCGGCGTCGCGAGCCTCAGCTCACTGCAGTCCCTCGTCATCCCCGTGCTGCCCGAGATGCAGCGCGACCTCTCCACCACCCCGGCGGGTGTCAACTGGACGCTCACCGCCTGGCTCATCGCCGCCGCCGTCGCGACGCCGCTGATCGGGCGGGTCGGCGACCTCTTCGGCCGCCGCCGCACGATGATCGTGGTCGTCGCGATCGTCGCCGCGGGCGACCTGATCGCCTTCGCCTCCCCCGACCTCAGCGTGCTGCTCATCGGCCGCGTGCTGCAGGGCGTCGGAGCCTCGCTGTTCCCGCTCGCCTTCGGCCTGCTGCGCGAGACCTTCCCGCGCGAGCGCATCGCCTCGGCGATCGGAGCCATGTCGGCGGTGATCGCGATCGGATCCGGACTCGGCACCGTCATCGCCGGCCCGCTCGCCGGGGCGCTCACCTGGCGTGGACTGTTCCTGCTGCCGTTCGTGCTCGTCGTCGCCAGCGGCATCCTCACCCTGCTCGTGATCCCGCGCTCGACCGAACGCGAGCACGGCCGCATCAACGTGCCGGCCGGCATCCTGCTCTCGGGCTGGCTCGTCGCCCTGCTGCTGCCCCTGAGCAACGGCGCCGCCTGGGGCTGGACGTCGCCGCTCGTGCTCGGCCTCTTCGCGCTCGCCCTCGTGCTGATGGCGGCCTGGGTCGCCGTCGAGCTGCGCTCGGTCGAGCCGCTCGTCGACCTGCGCCTCATGCGCGCCCCGGCCATCTGGAGCACGAACCTCGCCAGCCTGCTGCTCGGCGGCGCCATGTTCGCCGTGTTCGCGTTCTTCGCGCGCTTCGTGCAGACGCCGACCTCGACCGGCTACGGCCTCGGCGCCACGATCGCCCAGTCGGGGCTGCTCATGCTGCCGATGCTCGTGACGATGGCGGCCGCCGGCTTCCTCAGCGGACCGATCGGCAAGATCGTGAGCTTCCGGGTGCAGTTCGGCGGCGGTGCCGCCCTGCTCGCCCTCTCGGCCGTCGGACTCGCCGTGCTGCACTCGCAGCCCTGGCTCGTCGCCGTCGAGGCGGGGCTGTTCGGGCTCGGACTCGGCATCTCCTACGCCGCCATGACCAGCCTCATCGTGCAGAGCGTGCCGTCGACCCAGACCGGCATCGCGACCGGCGTCAACGCGAACCTGCGCACGATCGGCGGCGCGATCGCGAGCTCGGTCGTGACCGTGATCGTCTTCGCGAACACGGATGCGACGGGCCTGCCCCTCGAGGCCGGCTACACGGAGGCCTTCCTCACGGCGGCGGCCCTCGCCGGCGTCGCGGCCGTGATCGCCTTCGCCGTGCGAGCGCGGCGCGTGCGCCGGGCGAGCGAGCGCGAGTTCGCCGTGCTGACCTCGCCGCTCACGCTCGAGACGGAGGCCGAGGCGGCCTGATCCCGCCCGCGGCCGGATGCGCGCATCCGACCGCCGCACCCGCGAGGGGGCGCATCGCGACACCGGTGCGCCCCCTCGTCGTCGTTCGGGGCGTGAGCGAGCGCGCCGCGGCCGACGGGCGCGATCGACTCGGCGTTCGAGCCCGTGAGCGAGCCGCTGAGTGCAGGGTGCCATGATGGGCGGATGCCCGCCTCCGACGAAGTCGACCGCATCGTCGACGCCTGGTCTCGTGAGCGCGGCGATCTCGACTTCACTCCCCTGCAGGTGCTCTCGCGCGTCTCGCGGCTGGCGAAGCACCTCGACCGCGAGCGCAAGGCGGCCTTCGCGGCGAGCGACCTCGAGCCGTGGGAGTTCGACGTGCTGTCGGCGCTGCGCCGGGCCGGCGAGCCGTACCAGCTGAGTCCTAAGGCGCTGCTGCAGCAGACGCTCGTCTCGAGCGGCACCATGACGAACCGCATCGACCGGCTCGTCGCCCGCAGCGTCGTCGAGCGGCGCACCGATCCGCACGACGGCCGCGGCATCCTCGTCGTCATGACCGCTCTCGGGCGCGAGCGCGTCGACCGGGCGATCAGCCTGCTGCTGGATGCCGAGCGGGACCTGCTCGCCGGGCTCAGCGCCGCCGATCAGGAGCGGCTGTCGGGACTGCTCCGCAAGCTGAGTCTCGACTTCGACGCCGGGGCTTAGGACTCGTCGGCAGGGCTCTCGTTTGACGCGCTCGCGCCTGGCGCGCTCGCGTCTGGCGTGACGCTGCTCGGGCGCGCCGCCGCCCTGAGCGGGCTGTAGCGCCGCCGCGCCATGCCGACGACCAGCGCCGAGGCGGGCGCGGTGAGGATCCAGAAGTACATCGCCCAGCTCGCCGAGACGAAGGCGATCGCGATCGAGAGCCCGAAGATCACGGGCATCGCCAGCAGGTTCGCGATCACGAAGCGGTAGACGCCCTCGTCGACCGAGTGCGACATGAGCCCGCGGCGCCGGGCGTGCACCCACAGCCAGAGCTGGGCGAGGTTGAGCGCCGCGACAGTCGCCGCGTACAGCACGACGACCGGGGTCACCGCTCCGTACTCCGCGAGTGCGCTCGTCGGGAAGGGCAGGAAGGCGACGAGTGCGAGCAGCGCGAAGTTCGCGATCAGCAGTCCCGAATCCCAGCGGCCGATGACCCGGAACTTGCGGTGGTGGTTGACCCAGTTGATCGCGATGACGACGAAGCTCAGCAGGTAGCCGAAGAACTGCGGCCAGAGCTCGACGAGCGCGCTCGCGACGCGGCCGGCGCCGGGATGCTCGCCCAGGTCGGTCGGCAGGCGGATGTCGAGAACGAGCAGCGTCAGCGCGATCGCGAAGACGGCGTCGCTGAAGAACTGGATGCGGTCGGTTCCCTCGCCCGCCTGGAACAGCCGGGCGGAACGGTCGCGCACGTCGCTCATGGCGTCGACCCTAGTGAGGCCGCGTCACGATGGCGACGGATGCGGTCCGTGGGGCGGCCGCGGCCGCCTGACAGCGCCTACCAGTCCTCGGCGCCGTCGAGCGTCGTCGGCGTCGGGTGGAAGCCGAGGCGGTCGCGCGCGGCGTCGAGGTCGAAGGTGCGCTCGAGTCCGAGCAGCTTGACGGTATGACGCGTGATGAGCGGACGCCGACGCGCGGTGCGCGCGGCGAACTCGAGGGTGGCGGCGGCGCGGGCGGCGGCATCGACGTCGACGTCGACGAGGCGCACGTCGACGCCGCGGCGTGACAGCAGCTCGGTCACGACGCTGCTGAGTTCGACCGGGGTGGCGTCGCCGATGTTGTAGGTGCCGCGCGGGGTGTCGGGCCGCAGGGCGCGCTCGACGGCGTGCACGACGTTGCCGATCGAGGTGAGGCGGTGACGCACGCGTCCCCCAGAAGGCATCGGCAGCCGAGCGCCGCGGGCGGCGCGGGCCGCGCGCAGGAGCACACCGACGAGCGGCGACCCCGAGCCGTAGATCAGGTGCGGACGCAGCAGCACCGCGTCGGCGCCGGCGAGTTCGCGCTCGGCGGCGAGCTTCGACGCGGAGTAGCCGCTGAGGAAGCGGCGGGCGGGCGGGGTCGACTCGGGCACGTCGACACTCGGCACCGTGAGGTCATAGACGGCGGTGGTCGAGAGGTGCACGATGCGCGAGCCGACGAAGCTGCGCACGACATTGCGGGTGCCGAACTGGTTGACCCGCATCGACTCCTCACGGGATGCGCCCGGGTCGACGAGTGCGGCGGCGTGCACGACGGCGTCGAACTCCTGGTCGGTGACCATCTGTCCGGCCGTGATGTCCCAGACGCGGTAGCGCCCGCGCGGATGCGTCCAGCCGCGCGGAGTGCGCCCGAAGCCGACGACCTCGTCGCCTCGATCGGCCAGCGCCGTCGCGACCGCTCCGCCGACGAAGCCGCTCGCCCCGGTGACCGCGATCCTCATCTCATCGATGCTCTCACGCCGCCACCTGCCCAGCTGACCGGGAGGGGCGCGACCGTCCGGGCGCCGCCTTCGCCGATGGTCATGTCAGCCCTCGAGCTGCTCGCTGAGCCCGAGCCAGCGCTCCTCGAGCTCGGCCGACTCGGCTTCGAGGGTCGCGAGCTGGGTCTGCAAGGTGCCGAGGCCCTCGTAGTCGCTCTGGTCGTGCTCGGCGAAGGCGGTGTGCTGTGCACGCACGAGCTCGTCGACCTTGGCCAGCCGGCGGGTGATCGCGGCGAGCTCCTTCTCAGCGGCGCGACGCTCGGCTCCGGCGAGGGACGACGCGGCGACGGCTCCGGCGACGCCGCCCGAACCGGAAGCACCGGCCGAGCCGGACGAGCCGGAACCTGTCCCGGCAGAGCCCGAACCCGATCCGCTCTGCTGGTCGCGTCGGATCTTCAGGTACTCCTCGACGCCGCCCGGCAGGTGCCGCAGGCGCGCGTCGAGCACGGCGAACTGCTGATCGGTGACGCGCTCGAGCAGGTAGCGATCGTGCGAGACGACGAGCAGGGTGCCCGGCCAGGAGTCGAGCAGGTCCTCCATCGCCGCGAGCATGTCGGTGTCGAGGTCGTTGGTGGGCTCGTCGAGAATGAGCACGTTCGGCTCGTCGAGCAGCACGAGCAGCAGCTGCAGTCGACGCTTCTGGCCGCCGCTGAGGTCGCGCACGGGCGTCGACAGCTGCGCGGTCGGGAAGCCGAGGCGCTCGAGCAGCTGGCCGGGCGACAGCTCCTGGTCGCCGACGCGGTAGGCCGTGCGGTAGCGGCCGATGACCTCGCGCACCTTGTCGCCGCTGATCGCCTCGAGCTCGGCGAGGCGCTGATCGAGCACGCCGATCTTGACCGTCTTGCCGAACTTCACGCGTCCGCTGGTCGGCTGCACGGCGCCCGAGACGAGGCCGAGCAGGGTCGACTTGCCGGCGCCGTTGACGCCGAGGATGCCGGTGCGCTCGCCCGGCGCGATGCGCCATTCGATGTCGCGCAGGATGACGCGCTCGCCGCCCGCGGCCTCGCCGGCTGCTCCGCCCGCGCCGGCCGGCACCGGGTAGGTGACGCCGGCATCCAGCAGGTCGACGACGTTCTTGCCGAGTCGGGAGACGGCCATGCGCTGCAGCGAGACCGCGTCGCGCACGGGGGGTTCGTTCTCGATGAGCTCGTTGGCGGCGTCGATGCGGAACTTCGGCTTGCTCGTGCGGGCGGGCGCGCCGCGGCGCAGCCAGGCGAGCTCTTTGCGCATGAGGTTCTGGCGCTTCGACTCGATCGCGGCGGCCTGCCGGTCGCGCTCGACGCGCTGCAGCACGTAGGCCGCGTAGCCGCCCTCGAAGGGCTCGATGACGCGGTCGTGCACCTCCCAGGTGCTCGACGACACCTCGTCGAGGAACCAGCGGTCGTGGGTGACGACGACGAGTCCGCCGGAGTTCGCGCTCCAGCGGCGTTTGAGGTGCTCGGCCAGCCACGCGACGCCCTCGACGTCGAGGTGGTTGGTGGGCTCGTCGAGCAGCACCAGATCCCAGTCGCGGCTCAGCAGGGCGGCGAGCGAGACGCGGCGCCGCTGGCCACCGGAGAGCGAGCCGATCGTGGCGTCGAAGTCGAGGTCGCCGAGGAGGCCGGCCAGCACGTCGCGGATGCGCGCATCCCCCGCCCACTCGTGCTCGGCGCGGTCGCCGACGACGGCCTCGCGGATGGTCTGCTCGCTGGGGAGCACGTCGCTCTGGTCGAGCATGCCGAGGGTCGTGCCGCGTCGCATGGTGACCTGGCCGGAGTCGGGCTGCTGGCGTCCGGCGAGGATGCGCAGCAGGCTCGACTTGCCGTCGCCGTTGCGGCCGACGACGCCGATGCGGTCGCCTTCGCCGATGCCGACGGTGACGTCGTCGAAGATCACGCGGGTCGGGTATTCGAGGCGGATGCGCTCAGCGCCGAGGAGATGTGCCATGTCCTCCCCAGGGTAGGGCCGCGGGCGGGGTTGCGCCGTCGCGGGACGGGTTGCTCTGCAGCGAGCGGGCGGAAGGCGAGCGGTGCCGGAGGCTGCAGGCGCCGTCGCGGGGTCTTGGCGATGCGGCGGCATCGGCCATGGAGTCCGATCGAGACGCACACGTCGTCGCCCGAGTCCAGCGGCGATGCCCGGCTTCGTCGCCCGAGTCCGACGACGACGGTGTCAGCGAGGGCGACCCGAGCGCAGGGCAGAGCGTCCCGCCGCTGTCCGATCAGAACGGAGCGAGGTCGAAGTCGTACTCAGCTCGCCGCGACGAGTCGCCGACGAGGTCCGGCCGTTCCGGCACGCCGTCCGGTTCGCAGGATGGATCCGGCGGATCGAGCGGGTCATCCAGGTCGGCCGGTCCGAGGCGGGCGAATATTCGGATGGGGTGTCCGAGGGGCACGAATGCGACCGGTGGCGCTGGTGTGTCTTCGCGGTAGACGCGTCCGGTCGGGGAGGTCCATTCCAGGACCCCGCCGGGATGTTGTTCCACCCGCCAGGGGGTGAACTGCTTCATCGAGTGATGCCGCTGGCACAGGTGAGCCAGGTTGGTCAGAGCTGTCGGGCCGCCGAGCGCGTGGTCGACGGTGTGGTCGAGTTCGCAGCGGATCGCCGCCTGCCGGCATCCGGGGAAGCGGCAGTGCAGATCCCGGGCACGCAGGTGACGGCGCTGTTCGAGACTCGGCCTGTACCGGTCGACCGCCACCGTGGTGCCGTCGACCGGGTTCGTGAGCAGTCGCGTCCACGACGAGGTCTCGCCGGCGAGGTAGCGCGCGGTCCCGGCGTCGATCGGGCTTCGGCCGATCAGGTCGGCGGGGTTCTCGTTGTCACCGAGGAGCGTCAACGCCGAGACGGTCACCTGCACCTGCGCGCGGATCGCGCCCAACGCACCCGCCCCGTCACCGTGAACGGTCGGGTCGAGCGCGGGCGCCCCGGCGAGGATCAGATCCGCGAACACGTCCGCGCGGATCTGATCGACCGTGCGACGATCGGTGCCCGCCGCGCCGACCGAGGGTGTCATCCCCTCGTGCGCGACGTCGGCGTCCTGCACCGCGTGCGCCATGCGGGTGAGGCGGTCGAGGATGCCGTCGCCGATGACCGTCGGGACCGTGGCGATGACATCGCACATCCCGTCCCGGCCCGGGACCAGGCGCACCGCGCGCTGGCGGGCGGCGTCCTGGTGGCGTTCGGTGAAGGACTGTTCCGTGAGTCTCTCCGCGTACTGCTCGAGCCCGGCA
>NZ_VHQG01000002.1:62159-350654 GCF_006517435.1 Schumannella soli | reverse complement strand
TGCACCGTCCGGTCCGGGGAACGCAGCACCCCGCCGATCTCCGCCGCGATCGACCTGAGCGCCATGTCATGCGCCCGCACATTCGCCGACGAACCTGCCGCTTCGGCCTCGGCGAGCTGGCCGGCACGGGCGAGCATCCGCACCTCCGCCACCTGACCCGCCGTCAACAACGCCAGCGCCGACTCCGCCTCACCCACCAGCCCCGGCAGCGACACGTCACGACCGGACACACCACCGACCGACGCCGCGCCACCGTCGACGTCACCACGAGTCGGTGCCGCGAAGCCGCCTGCGCCGCCGTCAGCGAACGGCGCTCGGCCGTCGCATCCGGGTGTCGTCGTGGGCTTCTCCATACCTGCACTCTGACAGCCACCACCGACATCCGCGCGGACCATCATCGTCGACCAGAACCGCAGATCAGATGCACATTCCACCGACATCGGAACGGCCCGCGCCGAGCAGCTCGCGTCACCTCGACCGACCGCTCCGGGGCGTCCGCGCGACCGCCCCGAGATCATCGCCACGAGATCGCACCCGCCACAGCCCATCCGACTCCGGGTGTTGACATCCGCCGACCACTGCGCTTGTGTTTTAGGTAAGGCTCACCTAACTCAAGGGTCGCTGCACGCTCATGCTCGACGACCCCCTCGTCCCCCTCGACACCGCCACCCGCGTGCTCTTCGTCGGCGACAGCGCCGATCTGCCGGCGCTGCGCCGCATCCTCGCCGACCTGCCCGGCGACGCCTACGGGCAGGTGTTCATCGAGATCGCGTCGCGCATCCAGATCGAGCCCCTGCTCGTGCCCGACGCCGTGTCCGTCAGCTGGCTGCGCCGCGATCTGCGGTGCAGCCGCATCGACGGGCTCGCCCCGCGCGGAGCCCTCGCCGCCCGCGCCCTCACCGCCTGGGCGAGCGAATGGATGCCCGACGACGTCGACAGCGAGGGCGCCGACTTCGCGCTCTGGGTCGGCTGCGCGACCAGCCCGCGCGTGGATGCGGCGTTCCGCCGACTGCACGCGAGCCTGCACGAGCGCGACGCGCACTGACACCGATCCACCACGACCCCGCCGCCCGGCTCCCTGCCACCCCGGACGACACCCCACCCGACATCCGGAAAGGCACCATGAACCCCCGCACCACCCCGTCCACCACCCCGTCCTCCTCTTCCCCCGCCCCGTCGTCGTCGCGCCCCGCCGAACGGCGCATCTCGACCGCCGTGCTCGTGATCGGCTCCGGCGGCTCGGGACTGCGCGCCGCGATCGAGCTCGCCGAGGCGGGCACCGACGTGCTCGTGCTCGGCAAGCGCCCGAAGAACGACGCGCACACCTCGCTCGCGGCCGGCGGCATCAACGCGGCGCTGGGCACGATGGATGCCGAGGACAGCTGGCAGCAGCACGCCGCCGACACGCTCACCGAGAGCTACCTGCTCGCCGACCCGCGCGTCGTGCAGACCGTCACCGAGGGCGCCGCGCAGGGCATCGACGACCTCGAGCGCTACGGCATGCCCTTCGCCCGCGAAGACGACGGACGCATCTCGCAGCGCTTCTTCGGCGCGCACCGCTGGCGCCGCACCGCCTTCGCCGGCGACTACACGGGGCTCGAGATCCAGCGCACGCTCGTCAACCGCGCCGCGCAACTCGACATCCCGATCCTCGACAGCGTCTACGTGACGCGCCTGCTCGTGAACGACGAGGGCGCCGTCTTCGGCGCGTACGGCTTCGACCAGACCGACGGCACGCGCCTGCTCATCCACGCCGACGCCGTCATCCTCGCCGCGGGCGGGCACAACCGCATCTGGCGCCGCACCTCGTCGCGACGTGATGAGAACACGGGCGACTCGTTCCGCCTCGCCGCCCTCGCGGGGGCGCGACTGCGCGACCCCGAGCTGGTGCAGTTCCACCCGAGCGGCATCCTCGAGCCGGAGAGCGCCGCAGGAACCCTGATCTCCGAGGCGGCACGCGGCGAGGGCGGCATCCTCACGAACGCCCTCGGCGAGCGCTTCATGCCGCGCTACGACCCCGAGCGGCTCGAGCTGAGCACGCGCGACCGGGTCGCTCTGGCCGCCTACACGGAGATCGCCGAGGGCCGCGGCACCGCGACCGGCGGCGTCTGGCTGGATGTGTCGCACCTGCCGCGCGAGACGATCATGCGCCGCCTGCCGCGGGTCTACCAGACGATGCTCGAGCTGCAGATGCTCGACATCACGCAGAGCCCGATCGAGATCGCGCCGACGGCGCACTACTCGATGGGCGGCGTCTGGGTCGATCACGCCGACCACCAGACCGACGTGCCCGGACTGTATGCGATCGGCGAGGCCTCGAGCGGACTGCACGGCGCGAACCGCCTCGGCGGCAACTCGCTCATCGAGCTGCTCGTCTACGGCCGCATCGTCGGGCAGGCGGCCGCCGCCTACTCCGCGGGACTCACGGCGCAGAACCGCAGCGCCGACGCGGTCGCCGAGGCGCGCGGCGAGGTGGACGCGCTGCTCGCCGCCGACGGTCAGCAGAACGTGCGCGCCCTGCAGCGGGCGGTGCGCGACGCGATGACCGAGCACGCCGGTGTCGTGCGCGACGAGGCCGGGCTCACGACGGGACTGACGAAGATCGACGAGATCGAGGCGCGCATCCCCGACCTGGGCGTGCACCCCGACATCGCCGGCTTCCAGGATCTGGCGCACGCCTTCGACCTGAAGGCCTCCGTGCTCGCCGCGCGGGCGACGCTCGCGACGGCCCGCGAGCGCCGCGAGACGCGCGGCTGCCACAACCGCAGCGACTTCCCCGAGCTCGACCCCGCGCTGCAGGTCAATCTCGTCTGGTCTCCCGACGGCACGATCGAGCGCGAGGCCACCGCACCCATCCCCGCCGAGATCGGCGCGCTCATGACCGAGGTCTCCACGGTCGGGAAGCTCGTCGAGTGAGGTGACGGGATGCGCGCGTCGGCACCGGACGGCCGGCGCGCACGAGCGGGGAGCCGGACTGCGGAGGTCGGGCTCCCCGCTTCTTCGTCGCGACCGGACCCGCAGGCCCGACGGCGCTCGCGGCCGACGCCGGTCGTTCGTCAGGTGCACCACTGTTACGCCGGGTGTCTCACCGGTTGGCCCCGGGCCCGAAGTCTTGTCACAGTAGGCGCTCCGGCGTCGCCGAGACCCGGAGAACCACAGCACCCACCCCCGACGTCGCGCCGGCGCCGTTCGATGGCGCCGACCCGTCCTGCACAGCACTCGAGGCCCCACATGTCTGCACCCACCCTGCCCGACCGCCCGAAGCGGAAGACCGGCCTGATCGTCGGCGTGATCGTCGCGATCGTCGCCGTCATCGCGATCGTCGCCGGTGTCGTCGTCGCCACCGGCGCGAACTCCGGCTCGAAGGATGCCGCGTCCGGCTCGGGCGAGTACGCCGGCACGACCGTGAACATCGGCGTCGCCGACGCCTCGCAGGCGTACTGGAAGACCTACATCGCCCTCGCGAAGAAGGAGCTCGGCGTCGACGTCAAGCTCACCAACTTCAGCGACTACAGCCAGCCCAACCCGGCGCTGAGCCAGAAGCAGGTCGACCTCAACCAGTTCCAGCACATCCAGTACCTGGCGAACTACAACGTCACCAACGACGACGACCTGCAGCCGATCGGCGCGACCGCCGTCTACCCGCTGCCGCTCTACTCGACGAAGTTCAGCGACGTGAAGGACATCACGAAGGGCGCGAAGGTCGCGATCCCGAACGACGCCATCAACCAGGCGCGCGGCCTGCTGGTGCTGCAGGACGCCGGGCTGCTGAAGCTCAAGAACGGCGGCAGCGCCTTCTCGTCGACCAAGGACATCGAGTCGGCCGACGTCGAGATCACCGCACTCGACGCCTCGCAGACCGCAGGCGCCCTGCAGAGCGGCTCGGTCGACGCCGCGATCGTCAACAAGAACTACGCCACCGACGCCGGCCTGAAGCCGCAGAACGCGATCTACCAGGACGACCCGTCGAGCGACGCCGCCGCCCCTTACGTGAACGTCTTCGCCGCCCGCAAGGCCGACGTGAAGAACGAGCTGTACCTCAAGCTCGCCGCGCTCTACCACGACAAGAGCGTCGAGAAGGGCGTGCAGGAGGCCAACGGCGGCACCGCCGTGTTCCGCGAGACCTCGGCCGCCGACCTGCAGAAGAGCCTCGCGAAGGTCGAGCAGGACGCGCGCGACGCGTCGGAGAAGTAAGGCCGGTACGCGAGACTGGTCACCGACCGTGCGGCGGATGCCGTCGTCCCCCTGAGCGGGACGGCGGCATCCGCCGTGTTCCCGGCGTCGCCCGGCGCGACGCCCACCCTCCTGCACACCCCGAACACCACCGGAGCAGCCGATGAGCGCCCTCGTGCGACTCGAGAACGTCAGCCGCCACTACGACACCCTCTCGGGCCGCGTCACCGCGGTCGACGACGTCAGCCTCGAGGTCGAGGAGGGCGAGATCCTCGGCGTGATCGGCTACTCCGGCGCCGGCAAGTCGACACTGGTGCGACTCATCAACGCGCTCGAGCTGCCGAGCTCCGGCCGCGTGATCGTCGGCGACGACGAGCTGACCGCCCTGCCGGAGCGCGAGCTGCGCCGGGTGCGCGGGCAGATCGGCATGATCTTCCAGCAGTTCAACCTGTTCCACTCGCGCACCGTGGCGGGCAACGTCGCCTACCCGCTGCGGGTCGCCGGCGTCGGCGCCGCCGAGCGCGACCGCCGTGTCGCCGAGCTGCTCGACTTCGTCGGCCTGCTCGACAAGGCCCACGCCCACCCCGAACAGCTCTCGGGCGGCCAGAAGCAGCGCGTCGGCATCGCCCGCGCCCTCGCGACGCAGCCGCGCCTGCTGCTCGCCGACGAGGCGACGAGCGCCCTCGACCCAGAGACGACCGCCGACGTGCTCGCGCTGCTCAAACGCGTCAACCGGGAGTTCGGCCTCACGATCGTGGTCATCACCCACGAGATGGAGGCGATCCGCGCGATCGCCGACCGCGTCGCCGTCATGGATTCCGGCCGCGTCGTCGAGCACGGCGACGTCTACGACGTCTTCGCGAACCCGTCGACCGCCGCCGCCTCGCGTTTCGTGCGCACCGTGCTGCACGACCGACCGTCGGCGTCGACCCTCGAGCGGCTGCGGGCAGCGCATCCCGGCCGCCTCGTCACGATCCCGGTGCAGGACCGCCCCGCCTTCACCTCGCTCGTCGCGCGCACCTTCGAGAAGCACCGCGTCGGCGACACGATCGTGTTCGGCGGCATCAGCGAACTGCAGAACCGCGCGATCGGCGCCCTCACCTACGAGCTCACCGGAGCCGCATCCGACATCGACGCCGCCCTCGCCGCCCTCGCGGCCGACGGCGTCGTCACGATCAGCGAGGACGCCGCCTGATGGATGCCTTCATCGCCAACATCGACGTCTTCTGGAGGGCGATCGGCGAGACCCTGTTCATGGTCTTCGTCTCGCTCGTCGCGAGCGGCATCCTCGGCATCGTGCTCGGCGTCGTGCTGACCGTCACCCGCCCCGGGCATCTGCTCGCGAACCGGGCGGCCTTCGCGATCGTCAACGTGGTCGTCAACATCGTGCGGCCGATCCCCTTCGTGATCTTCGTCGCCGCGATCCAGCCGCTGCTGCTCGGCGTCGTCGGCACCACGATCGGCCCGCAGGCGGCCGCCTTCGCGCTCTCGCTCGGCGCGGCCTTCGCGGTCGCCCGCATCGTCGAGCAGAACCTCGTCGCCGTCGACCACGGCGTGCTCGAGGCGGCCCGGTCGATGGGCGCGCACCCGCTGCGGATCATCGTGACCGTGCTGATCCCCGAGGGCCTGGGACCGCTCATCCTCGGCTTCTCGTTCGTCTTCGTCGGCCTCGTCGACATGTCGGCGCAGGCCGGCCTGATCGGCGGCGGCGGCCTCGGCGACTTCGCGATCACCTACGGCTCGCAGCGCTACAACTGGCCGATCGTCTACATCACCGTCGCGGTGATCATCGTGCTCGTGCAGGTCGGCCAGTTCGCCGGCAACGCGCTCGCACGCAAGGCGCTCCGCCGCTGAGCGGCGGCGGCCCGGCCCTACCGCGCCGCCCAGGGCGCGAGTCGATCACGCCGTCGGGTCGCGTGGGTGCGGGTGCGCGCGGTCGCGGGAGAGACGGTGCGCGTCAGGTGATCTGGCGCAGCACCGCCTCCTCGTCGGAGCGGGTGAGACCGGAGCGACGCGGACGATCGACCCCGCGGAGGCGCTCGTCGGCGAGGACGTCGGCCACGGTGTCGTCGATCGGCCGCGTCACACCGCCCGAAGCCCGGAAGGCCCGGGAGCTGCGCTGCGCGAAGCCGACCGCGGCCGCGGGCAGCCACAGCGGGAGCGAACGAGGCCCGGCCCAGTAGTTCACGTCCTCGGCGAGGAGCGTCGTGTCATCGGCCTCGACGAGCCCCGCGTCGAATCCCGCCGCCTCGGCGGCGCGCCGCAGCAGATCCTCCAAGGGCACGGGATCGCCGACCGCGTTCACGATTCCGCGGTGCTCTGACGGCGCAGCCCCGCCGATCCACCGGACGAGATCGTCCACATCGATGACCTGCGCGAAGCGGCCGTCGGTCGTCGGCGCGAGCGCGGGCCTGCTCCCCGGCCGGCTGAATCGTGCCGGCCAGTAGCCGAATCGGTCGCTCGGGTCACCCGCGCCGACGATGAGGCCGGGGCGCACGATCGACAGCCGCGCCCCGAGCCGCTCGGCGCTGCGGCGCTCGGCCATCACCTTGGCGTCGGCGTACTGGGTCACATCGAGAGGCTCCACGAGCGCCGCGGATTCGTCGGCGCCGGGCTCGTCATCGCGGGCGTACACCGACACCGTGGAGACGAGAGTCCAGTGGGCCGCCCGATCAGCCAGGGCCGCGAGGGCCGGCTCGACCAGGTGCGGCGAGGACGAGAGCTCGATGACCTCATCCCAGTGCGCTCCGGCATTCCCGCCGGCGCCGACGACGTCGTAGGCGGCGGGCGCACGACGATCAGCGACGACGAGCCGCGCGCCGGACGGCGCATCTCCCGAGTCGCCGCGCGCGAGGCAGGTGACCTCCGCTCCCGACGCGAGCAGGTGCGCCACGACCGTTCGGCCGAGCCACCCCGTTCCGCCGAGCACGAGAACCCGCATGCGCATCCCCGTCCGCGCGGCCTAGTCGCCGATGATGCGCGCGCCGTGCACCGGGCCCGAGGCGCGCACGACGTTGAGCCGGGCCGCGCTCAGGGCGACCTGCAGCTCGAGCGCGGAGTCGCGATCGGCGGCGAGGAACGCGACGGTCGGGCCGGAGCCGGAGACGATGCCGGCGAGCGCGCCGTTGCTCTCCCCCAGCTCGAGCACCCGGCCGAGCGAAGGCTCGAGGTGCAGCGCGGCGGCCTGCAAGTCGTTGTGCAGCACCTCCGCGAGCATGTGCGGGTCACCGGCGCGCAGCGCCTGCAGCACATCCGCGTCGACGCTCGGGCGCGGGTCGGCGGGCCGGATCTCGCCGGCGTGCTGCTCGCGGTGCCGGTCGAGCTCGGCGTAGACGGCGGGCGTCGACAGGCCGAAGTCGGCGAGCGCGAGCACCCACTCGTAGCCGCCCTTCGCGAGGGCCGGCGAGAGCTCGTCGCCGCGGCCCGTTCCGATGGCGGTTCCGCCGGTGAGCGCGAAGGGCACGTCGGCGCCGAGCTGGCGTGCCAGCGCGAACAGGTCGTCGCGCGAGATGTCGGTGCCCCAGAGGGCGTCGCAGGCGATGAGGGTCGCGGCGGCGTCGGCGGAGCCGCCGCCCATCCCGCCCGTCACCGGCACGCGCTTGTCGATGTCGATCGCGACGCCGCCCGTGTAGCCGGTGTGCTCGGCGAGCAGCTTCGCGGCCTTCACGGCGATGTTGCTCTCGTCGGTGGGAACCCGTCCCAGCTCGACCGTGCCGCTCACGCTCACGCGGAAGTCGTCGGCGTGACGCACCCGCACCTCCTCGCTGAGCGAGAGGGCCTGATACGCGATCGCGACGTCGTGGTATCCGTCGTCCTGGATCGCGCCGACACGCAGGAAGACGTTGACCTTGCCCGGCGCCTTGGCCCGCACCACGGGCGAGGAGGTCAGGCTCATGCGACAACACTACTTAAGCCCGAGGGCGACTCAGACCATGCGGTCTACGGGCGTCACAGGGCTGGTGCGTGCGTCGGAACCCGACTCGCACGCGAGCCGCTCAGGTGGCCAGGGCCGCCTCGAGGATGCCCGTCGCGCGCGTCTTCGCGAGCGCCGCAGCCTGCTCGTCCGGGAGCTTGTCGAAGGTCAGGGTGATCCGCGCCTTCGCGCCGGCCGGCTCGACCGCGACAAGCACTCCGGCGCCGCCCTCGAGCGTCCATCGGGCGTTCGGCCGGATCGGATGCTCGCGCCGGACCCGCGGAGCAACTCCAACCGCGCGCTCGGTCGCGGTGATCACCGCCTCGAGCGCCGTGACCGCGTCAGCGACGGTGCGGCTGGCCGTGGCGGCGAAGGTGCCGTCGGCCTTCTGCCCCGGGTGCCGCAGCCCGCGGGCCTGTTCGAAGCGGACGGTCACGCCCTGAGCCCACCAGCCGTCGACACCGTGCGCGTCGGCGAGCCAGCGGGCGATGCGCGTGTGACCCCAGCCGACCGCGCCGGCGGCATCGAGCAGCGCGAACCACTCCTCGGGAGCGCGCCCGGTCGCCGTGCGCACAGCCGAGTCGCCGGTCATCGCCGAGACGGGTGCGATGCGGTCGCCGTCGTCCACGCTGCCCATGCCCCGATCCTCAGGCCGGTGTCAGCAGGTGCGAGAGCGGGCTCGCCGTCAGGATCGCGAACACCACCACGTTGATCACGACGCTAACCCAGAACATGGTGCGGAACGCCGCCTTGCGGGTCTTGTGCCGGAACAGCTGCTGCGCGATCACCGCGCCCGGCCAGCCGCCGACGAGCCCCAGCAGGATGAGCGTCGACTCGCGCACCCGCCAGCGGCCGCGCACGGCGCTGATCTTGTCGACCGCGTAGATCACGAAGCAGCCGATGCTCGCCGCGATGTACAGCGACGGAACCCAGGGCGGCAGCCCGAAGACGACGCTGACGACGAAGACGAGCACGACGAAGGCGACGACGGTGAGGATCGCCAGCACCCCGGCGAAGTCGATGCGCAGCCGCAGCCGCTCGCGCGGGCCGGAGTGCTCGACGACACCGTGACCCGCGGTCGGCAGCGGACGCGCGCCGCCCGAGAAGCGCACGAACGCGGCCCGGCTGCGCCCGTCGGGCATCGGCTCGACGACGAAGCTCAGCTCGTCGCCGATCTCGGGGCGGTGCTCGTCGGCCGGGAAGGCCGAGATGTGCACGAAGATGTCGCGGCCGGAGGCGCGGCTGATGAAGCCGAAGCCGCGGGCGTCATCCCAGGTCGAGAGGCGTCCGGTGACGCGGACCTGCGGAGTTGCCATCCCTGTGATCGTAACCCGCGGCAGGAGGCCGACCTGACGGACGGCTCAGCCTGCGGCGGGGTGGATCAGTCGTCGGACGAGGCGGAGGCGCGGGCGACGCGCAGGAAGTCGGCGACCGTGAGGGCCTCGCCGCGCGCGGTCGGGTCGACGTCGGCGGCCTCGAGCACCGCCGTCGCGGCGGCCGAGCTGCCGAGCACCTCCGACAGCGACTGGCGCAGCATCTTGCGGCGCTGGCCGAAGGCCGCATCCACCAGGGCGAAGGTGCGCACGCGCTCCTCCTCCGTACCGGGCGCCGCGCCCACCTCGAAGCCGACGAGGATCGAGTCGACGTTCGGCACCGGCCAGAACACCTGCCGGCTGACCTGCCCCGCCGTGAACCAGCGGCCGTACCAGGCTGCCTTGACCGAGGGCGATCCGTAGACCTTCGAGCCCGGCTTCGCGGCGAGCCGCTCCCCCACCTCGGACTGCACCATGACGAGACCGCCGCGCAGGCTGGGGAAGTGCTCGAGCAGGTGCAGCAGCACCGGCACCGACACGTTGTAGGGCAGGTTCGCGACCAGCCGCGCCGGGTCGGCGGGCAGCGCGGTCACGCGCAGCGCATCCTGGGTCACGACGGTCAGATCGGCGTCGGGCGCGAGCTGCTGCACGGTCAGCGGCAGCTGCGCGGCGAGGCGCTTGTCGATCTCGACCGCGGTGAGCGGCGCGCCGGTCTCGAGGATGCCGAGCGTGAGCGAGCCGAGCCCCGGCCCGACCTCGAGCACCTGCTCCCCCGCCTCGATGCTCGCGGCGCGCACGATGCGGCGCACCGTGTTCGCGTCGTGCACGAAGTTCTGGCCGAGCTTCTTCGTCGGCTGGATGTCGAGCAGGTCGGCGAGATCGCGGATCTCGGCCGGCCCCAGCAGCTGCACGGCCGCGCTCACGGGCCCGTCGTCCCCTCGGGGTGCTCGTCGAACGGCCCGGGAGGCGTCACGACCGGCACGTCATCCCAGTGCCCGTAGACGAGCTCGGTGTTCGACGAGATCTGCGCGGCGAGCATCGAGGCGTCGGTGCCGAGCTCGGCGGCCATGAAGCGCAGCGTGTGCGGGATCAGGTAGCTGCTGTTCGGCCGCCCGCGGAACGGCGTCGGCGTCAGATAGGGCGCGTCCGTCTCGATGAGGATGCGGCTGCGCGGGATCACGGCGAGCGCGTCGCGCAGGTTCTGCGCGTTCTTGAACGTGACGGTGCCGGCGAAGGAGAGGTACCAGCCGCGGTCGGCGACGAGCTTCGCGAACTCGGCGTCGCCGCTGAAGCAGTGGAACACCGTCCGCTCGGGGGCCCCGACCCGGTCGAGGGTCTCGACGACCTCGGCGTGCGCGTCGCGGTCGTGGATCTGCAGCGCCAGGTCATGCTGCTTCGCGAGCGCGATGTGCGCCTCGAAGCTGCGACGCTGCGCATCCTGCCCGACCGGCGACGGCGTGCGGAAGAAGTCGAGTCCGGTCTCGCCGATCGCCCGCACCCGAGGCTGCGATGCGAGCTCGGCGATGCCCGCGAGGTGCTCGTCGAGCTGCCCGGCCTCGGCCAGCTCGGCGGCGTCGTTCGGGTGCAGCGCGACGGCCGCGAGCACGCGCGGCTCGCGCGCGGCGACCTCGGCGCTCCAGCGCGAGCTCGCCAGATCGGTGCCGACCTGCACGACGCCGCGCACGCCGACGCTCGACGCGCGATCCAGCTGCTCGAGGTAGCCCAGCCCGCCGTCGTCGCCGACCCGCTCGGGGTCGAACGACGGCTCGAGGTGCGTGTGGTTGTCGTAGACCGGCACCACGAGCGCCTCGGGAAGCGGCGGGTAGTCGCTCATGCCGCCGGCACACCCCGCGCGGCGCCACCGGGCGCCGACGCCGCCTCGACCTCGATGCGCGGGAACAGCGGCGACTCCAGCGGGGTCACCTGCCCGCTGCCGCGCCAGTTCGCCGCGTCGCGCACATCCGCATCCTGCACCGCGCCCTCGCCGCCGAGCGCCGCCCACAGCTTCGCGCTCGCCTTCGGGGTGAAGGGCGACAGCAGCACGGCCAGCGCGCCGACGCCGCGCGCCGCGGTCGCGAGCACCGCATCCAGTCGCTCGGCGTTCGCCTCGTCCTTCGACAGGGCCCAGGGCTCCTGCTCGGTGATGTAGCCGTTGAGCTCGTCGACGAGCTCCCAGATCGCGGCCAGCGCCTCGCCGAGAGCGAGCCGGTCGATCGCCGTGTCGGCGCCCGCGTTGGCACGCTCGATCGTCGCGAGGATCGCGCCATCCGCCTCGGCCAGCTCGACCGTGCTCACATCGGGGATGCGGCCGTCGCGGTAGCGGGTGATCATCGCCGTCACGCGCGACGCCAGGTTGCCGAAGCCGTTCGCGAGCTCCGCCTGGTAGCGGGCCGACAGGTCCTCCCAGCTGAACGAGCCGTCCTGACCGAAGGTGATCGCGCGCAGGAAGTAGTAGCGGAACGCGTCCGAGCCGAAGGTGTCGGTGATCTGGTGCGGCGCGATGCCGGTCAGCTTCGACTTCGACATCTTCTCGCCGCCCACGAGCAGCCAGCCGTGGCCGAAGACGCGCTTCGGCACGGGCAGGTCCGCGGCCATGAGCATGGCGGGCCAGATGACCGCGTGGAAGCGGGCGATGTCCTTGCCGACGAGCTGCACGGCCGGCCAGCGGCGCGCGAATTCCTCATTCTCGGCGCTGCCCGGCTCGGCGCCGTAGCCGATCGCCGAGATGTAGTTGAGCAGCGCATCCACCCACACGTAGATGACGTGCGACTCGTCCCACGGAACGCGGATGCCCCAGTCGAAACTCGACCGCGAGATGCTCAGGTCGCTGAGGCCCTGGCGCACGAAGGACACGATCTCGTTGCGCACGCTCTCGGGCTGGATGAAGTCGGCCTGCTCGTAGAGCGCCAGCAGGCGGTCCTGGAAGGCGCTCATGCGGAAGAAGTAGTTCTTCTCCTTGAGGATCTCGACCGGACGCGAGTGGATCGCGCAGACCAGCTGCCCGGCGAACTCGCCCTCGGTCGCCTCGACGAGGTCGTCCTTCTGCTTGTACTCCTCGCAGCCGACGCAGTAGTAGCCCTCGTATTCGCCCGCGTAGATGTGGCCGTCGTCGTAGAGCTTCTGGATGAAGCGGGTGACGGCGACCTCGTGACGCTCGTCGGTGGTGCGGATGAAGTCGTCGTTGGCGATGTCGACCGTCTCGAGCAGCGGCGTCCATGCCGACTCGACGAGCTTGTCGGTCCACTCCTTCGGGGTGACGCCGTTGGCGCGGGCCGTGCGCAGGATCTTCTCGCCGTGCTCGTCGGTGCCGGTCAGCAGCCAGGTGTCGTCGCCGCCCTGGCGGTGCCATCGGGCGAGGGCGTCGGCGCTGACCTCGGTGTACGCGTGGCCGATGTGCGGCACGTCGTTGACGTAGAAGATCGGCGTCGCGATGTAGAACGGGTCGCGAGCAGGCATGCGCGCCAGTCTAGTGAGCGGGTCGTCGCGTTACCGACGGCGGTGGATGCGGTGGCCGCCTGCTCAGATGTCCGTCTGGGCGATGCGCAGCACGATCTTGCCGAGGCCGTGCCGGGTGGCCAGTTCGTCGTAGGCCTCGCGCACGAGATCGAGCGGGTAGCGGCGCCGGATCGGCACGATCAGCTCGCCGGCAGCCAGCCGCTCGGCGAGCGCGCTCAGCACGGGAGCGATGTCCTTCACGGTCGACATGCCCGCGCCGTGCGCGCCGGTGCGCTCGACGTTCGCGAAATCGATGATCGTGTTGATGCGCTCGGGCGCGACGCCGAGCGCGAGGGCGATGTCGAGGTTGCCCGAGCCGAAGCAGTCGAGGTAGGCGTCGACGCCCTCGGGAGCGAGCGCGCGGATGTCGGCCTCCTGCCGCTCGCCGTACTCGACCGGCTCGACGCCGATCGCCTCGAGGGCCGCGAAGTTCGCCGGACCGGCGGTGCCGATCACCCGGGCGCCCCGGGCCTTCACGAGCTGGGCGAGCAGGTAGCCGACGCCGCCCGTCGCCCCGGCGACGACGACCGTCTCGCCCGCCTGCGGGTCGACCGCACGCAGCGCGGCCTCGGCGGTCGTGCCGATCACATAGAGGGAGCCCGCCACATCCCAGTCGAGCGCCGCCGGTTTGGGCACGACGCGGTCGGCGCCGATCACGACCTGCTCGGCGTGCGAGCTGCGATCGTCGCCGAAGCCGATGACGTGGTCGCCGGCCTTCACGCTCGTCACGCCCTCGCCGACGATCTCGACGACGCCGGCGAAGTCGCTGCCCTGCCCCGAGGGGAACGCCGCCGGCCAGGTCTTCGCGAAGGCGCCCTCGCGGATCGCGATCTCACCAGGGTTGATGCCGGCGCTCACGACGCTGACGCTCACCTGGCCGGAACCGGGCACGCCGTCGGCGACCTCGCGCACCTCGAGAACCTCGGTGCCGCCGTACCGGTCGAAACGCACTGCCTTCATCGTCGTCCTCCGCTCGTCGTCGCTTCGGCGTGCCGGCCGCGCCGGTCGCGCCTCGAGTCGGCACGACTCTGCCCCTCCGAGCCGCACCGGCGCTGGAACGCGGAACGCACCCTCAGCCGACTCGGAGCGACGGCGACGGTTTCGCCGGGGCCCGACGTCAGCGTCGGCGCAGCGCGGCCTCGTAGAGATCGCGGCGCGAGAGGCCCGTCGCCGCGGCGACCTGGGCGGCCGCGTCCTTGAGCCGGATGCCGTCGGCGGCCAAGGCGACCACCTCATCCACCGCGCTCTCCGGGTCGGCGGCGACGGGATCCGCTCCCCCGACCACGACGACGATCTCGCCGCGCGCCCCCTCGGCGAACCGCTCGGCCAGCTCGGCGAGGGTTCCGCGGGCGATCTCCTCGTGCAGCTTCGTCAGCTCACGGCAGACCGCGGCGGGACGCTCGGCGCCGAACGCGGTCGCGAGGTCGGCGAGCGACGCGCCGAGGCGGTGCGGCGACTCGAAGAAGACGAGCGTGCGCTGCTCCCCCGCGAGCGGCGTTAGCGCCGCGACCCGGCCCTTGCGCGGCAGGAAGCCCTCGAAGGCGAAGCGGTCGGTCGGCAGTCCGCTCAGCGCGAGCGCGGTCAGCACCGCCGAAGGCCCCGGCAGCGCCGTCACGGTCACGTCGGCGGCGATCGCGGCGGTCACGATCGCGAAGCCGGGGTCGCTGATCGCCGGCATGCCCGCATCCGTCAGCACCAGCAGGTCGCTCTCGCGGGCGTGCTCGACGAGCTCGGCCGAGCGCTCGACCTCGTTGTGCTCGTGCAGCGCCGCCAGCCGCGGCCGGTTCTCGACGCCGAGCGCGCGCATGAGCTGCACGGCCGTGCGCGTGTCCTCGGCGGCGATCGTCTCCGCGTTCTCGAGCGCCTCGACCAGGCGGCGGCTCGCGTCGCCGAGGTTGCCGATCGGGGTCGCCGCGAGGATGATCACGCCGCCCATCCTCCCAGCCTTCGGCGGGGCTCGGCGCGGCTACTCTGTCGGGGTGACGGACGCCCGCGACGAGACCGACGCGCGCGCCGCATCCGCCGAGATCACGAGCGGCGCGGACAGCGGGCCGGGCGCCGAGGGCACGCCCAGCACCCACGCCACCAACAGAACGCCCGGCGCCGACAGCGCCGACAGCCCCGACGCCGAGTTCTCCCGCATCACCCTCGGCTATCCCGACGAACCGCTGAGGTTGCCGCCGACACCGACGCCCGCCGGCCCCGGCACCCGCCTCGACGCGTGGTGGCAGCAGCGCCGCCTCGACCCGCGCTGGCACCGTCTCGCGACCTGGGGAGCGCCCGCGATCGTGCTGCTCGTCGCGATCGTGACGCGGCTGGTGAACCTCAGCTCGCCGCACGCGCTCGTCTTCGACGAGACCTACTACGCCAAAGACGCGTGGAGCCAGCTGCACCTCGGCTACGAGGGCAGCTGGACCGATGGCGACGACGCGAAGTTCCTCGCCGGCGACACCGATGTCTACACCGACACCGCGAGCTTCGTGGCGCATCCGCCGCTCGGCAAGTGGGTCATCGCGCTCGGGATGATGGTCTTCGGCGTGCAGGACGCGATCGGCTGGCGCATCAGCGTCGCGATCGTCGGCATCCTGCTCGTCGTGCTGACGATGGCGATCGCGCACGGGCTGTTCCGGTCGCGCATCATCACGGCCCTCTCGGGCGGCCTGCTCGCGATCGACGGCAACGCGATCGTGATGAGCCGCGTGGCGCTGCTCGACGTCATCCTCGCCCTGTTCTGCCTGCTCGGCGTCGGCGCGATGCTGCTCGATCGCGCCTGGGCGAAGCGCCGCATCGAGCGCTGGGTCGTGCAGCGCGAGCTCGGCCACCGGCACACCGACTGGGGCAGGCCGATCTGGTGGCGGCCGTGGATGCTCGCCGCGGCCGTCGCGTTCGGTGCGGCGAGCGCGGTCAAGTGGAGCGGCATCTGGTTCCTCGCGATCTTCGCGATCCTGTCGATCGTCATGGAGGCGATCGACCGTCGCCGCGCCGGCATCGCGTTCTGGCCGACGAGCGCCGTGCTCGTTCAGGGTCCGGTGAGCTTCCTGCTGCTGGTGCCGCTCGCCGCGGCCGTGCACCTGGCGAGCTGGACCGGCTGGTTCCTCAGCGACGACGGCTACGACCGGCACTGGACCGAGTCCGGCGGCGGCACCGCCTGGACGGGCGGCCTCGCCTGGGTGCCGACCGCGTTCCAGAACTGGTACCACTACCAGGCGTCGATGTACGGCTTCCACGTCGGAGAGAGCACCCCGCACAGCTACCAGGCGAACCCGCTGACCTGGCTGTTCCTGGTGCGGCCGACGAGCATGTACTACCAGGAGTCGGATGGCGGGGCGAGCGCCGCGGCGATCACCGAGATCGCGAATCCGCTGATCTGGTGGGCGTGCACGGCCGCGCTCGTGTTCCTGATCTACCGCTTCATCCGCACTCGCCAGTACGGCGTCGGGGTGCTGCTGGTCGGCGTCGCGGCCGGGTATCTGCCCTGGATGGGCTACCTTCAGCGCACGGTCTTCCAGTTCTACACGATCGTCTTCGAGCCCTTCCTCGTGATCGGACTGGCCGTCGCGCTCGCCCATCTGCTGGGGCGCTGGAACGACCCGCCGAGCCGACGGCTGACCGGGCTCGCCACCGTGGGCGGTTTCCTGATCCTCGCGATCGCGCTCAGCATCTACTGGTTCCCGATGTGGATCGGCCTGCCGATGCCGCACGACTTCATCTACTCGCACTACTGGCTGCGCAGCTGGCTGTAGCGCTGCCGCCGCAGTGCGGGGCCTCCTGCGCGTCGGCGTCACAGAGCGTCATCTGGATGCGCGCGCGACAGGAGCGCGTCGGCGCCGCTCGGTAGCCTGGGCGCATGCCCGAGAGCCACGAGACCGACCGCGACTGGGGCTTCCGCACCCGCGCCATCCACGCCGGCAACATCCCCGACCCCGTCACCGGGTCGCGCGCGCTGCCGATCTACCAGTCGAGCGCCTTCGTCTTCGATGACACGGCGGATGCGGCGGCCCGCTTCGCCCTGCAGAAGTACGGCAACATCTACAGCCGCCTCGCGAACCCGACGGTCGCGAGCTTCGAGGAGCGCATCGCCTCGCTGGAAGGCGGCCTCGGCGCCGTCGCCACCGCCTCCGGCCTCAGCGCCGAGTTCATCACCTTCGCCTCGCTCGCCGGCGCCGGCGACCACATCGTCGCCTCCTCCTCGCTCTACGGCGGAACCGTCACGCAGCTCGACGTGACCCTGCGCCGCTTCGGCGTCGAGACCACCTTCGTGAACTCCTCCGACCCCGCCGACTACGCGGCCGCGATCACCGAGAAGACGAAGCTGATCTTCGTCGAGACGATCGCGAACCCCTCCGGCGAGATCGCCGACCTCGAGGGCCTCGCGGATGTCGCCCACGCGCACCGTCTGCCGCTCATCGTCGACTCGACGATCGCGACCCCCTACCTGAACCGGCCGATCGAGTGGGGCGCCGACGTCGTCATCCACTCGGCCACCAAGTTCCTCGGCGGGCACGGCACGACCCTCGGCGGCGTGGTCGTCGAATCGGGCCGCTTCCACTGGGCGAACGAGCGCTTCCCGCTCTTCGACCAGCCGGTGCCGAGCTACGGCGGGCTCAACTGGCACGGCAACTTCGGCGAGTACGCCTTCCTCACCCGCCTGCGCGCCGAGCAGCTGCGCGACATCGGCCCCTCGCTCGCGCCGCACTCGGCCTTCCTGCTCGCGCAGGGCGTCGAGACGCTGCCGTTCCGCCTGCAGGCGCACGTCGACAACGCCCGCGCCGTCGCCGAGTGGCTCGAGGCCGACGACCGCGTCGAGTACGTCAACTGGGCCGGACTCGCCTCGCACCCGCACCACGAGCGCGCCGCGAAGTACCTGCCGAAGGGACCCGGCTCGGTGTTCAGCTTCGGCGTCAAGGGCACCGCGACCCAGTCGAGCCGCGCGATCGGACAGAAGACGATCGAGAGCGTCGAGCTCGCCTCGCACCTGGCGAACATCGGCGACGCGAAGACGCTGATCATCCACCCCGGCTCGACCACGCACGCGCAGCTCACCGAGCAGCAGCTCGCCGAGGCCGGCGTCGACGGCGGCCTGATCCGACTCAGCGTCGGCATCGAAGACCCCGACGACATCATCTTCGACCTCGACCAGGCGCTGAGCGCCGCCGTGAAGGGATGATGGGCGCATGAGCGACACCGCCCCCGCCGAGCTTCAGACCACGCAGCTCTCGAACGGTCTCACCTGCGAGCTGCCCGCCTCCTCGCCGCTCGCGAAGCTGCTCAAGTCGCAGCGCACCTGGGTGGGCCCGACCGCGAAGGAGCGCCTCGGCATCCTGCGTCGCGCGAAGAGCGTCGCGATCGTGGGCGCCTCGCCGAACCCGGCGCGCTCGAGCTACTTCGTGTCGACCTACCTGCAGCAGTCGAGCGATTACGACCTCTACTTCGTGAACCCGAACGCCGACGAGATCCTCGGCCAGCCGGTCTACAAGTCGCTCGCCGACCTGCCCGTCGTGCCCGACATCGTGGATGTGTTCCGCAAGGGCAGCGACATCCCCGCCGTCATCGACGACGTGGTCGCGATCGGAGCGAAGACGATCTGGGTGCAGCTCGGCATCTGGAACGAGGAGGCCGCGTACTACGGAGAGTCGAAGGGCCTCACGGTCGTCATGGACCGCTGCATCAAGGTCGAGCACGCCCGCTTCCACGGCGGACTGCACCTGCTCGGCTTCGACACCGGCCAGATCAGCTCGCGCAAGCAGCTGCGCTGATCCGATCGCCGCGCCGATCCTGAGCTGCAGGACGCTCTGAACGACCACGACGGCGGCACCGCGCCCGGCCTCGCGCTCGAGCGGGTGTCGCCGTCGTCCGTCGGCGAGCTGACCGCGTTCCTGCGCGAGGCCGACCTCACACTCAGCGCCCTCGACGATCCCGCCGTGCGGCTGTGGGTCGTGCGGGGCGCTGCGGATGCTGTGGGATGCTCCGCCGAAGCGAGCGCGGTCACCGGCACGGGCACGGTTACGGGCACGGCGATCGTCGGCAGCACCGGCTACGAGCTGAGCGCCGATCGACGCCACGCGCTCGTGCGCAGCGTCGCCGTGCATCCGGCGGCCCGACGCGGCGGGCTCGGCCGGCGACTCGCGCTCGCGGCCCTCGCCGCCGCGGCCGCCGAGGGCGCGAGCGACGCGTGGCTGTTCAGCCGGCGCTCGGGGCCGTTCTGGCAGTCGATCGGCTTCGAGCCTGCCGACCGGGACGCGCTCGCCGCCGCTCTGCCCGACGCACACCAGGTGCGGCTCTTCCGCGAGACAGGGCAGCTCGTCCGCGAGGTCGCCTGGCACCGCGCGCTGACCTCCGAGCCGCGCTAATCGCCCCCGGCGCGCATCCACGTCGTCCGGGCGTAACCTGAGCGCCACCTCCGAGCGGCGGACCCGCCCGGCGAGGCGCGCGTACCGTCACAGCCCGACCCGTGCGCACTCGCGCGCGGCTGTGAAGGGAGAACCCCATGATCGTCGGCGGAGTCGTCCTGTTCGTGATCGGCGCGATCCTCGCGTTCGCCGTGTCGTTCGCCGTGCCCGGCCTGAGCCTGCCCATCATCGGCGGCATCCTCATGGTCGCCGGAGCCGTGCTGTTCATCATCGGACTCGTCGTCACCCTGCGCGGGCGCGTGACCACCGAGCACCGCTCGGTCGACCCGGCCGGCAACGCGAGCGTGCGCCAGCGCACGACCGACGGCGAGCCGCGCTGAGACCCTGGGGCGGTCCGCTGTCGTCGGATCCACGACGCAGTGCGCACGGTCCGCGCGGGTAGCGTGACCGGATGCTGCCTGAGCCGACCGCGCGACTGCGCTTCCGCGAGATGGGCGCCGCCGATCTCGACGCGATGGCAGGTCTGCTCGGCGACCCCGTCGTCATGAAGCACTATCCCTCGCCGAAGACACGGGAGGAAGCCGCCGACTGGATCGCCTGGAACCAGCGCAATTACGCCGAGCACAACTTGGGGCTCTGGATCGTCGAGACGCTCGACGGGGTGTTCCTCGGCGACTGCGGGCTCACCTGGCAGGTCGTGGACGACGTGCGCGAGCTCGAGGTCGGCTATCACCTGCTGCCGCAGCACCAGGGTCGCGGATACGCGACCCTGGCGGCGCTCGCCTGCCGCGCGCTCGCCGAACGCGAGCACCTCGCGGAGCGGCTTGTGGCGATCATCGCGCCCGACAACATCCCTTCGCAGCGGGTCGCCGAGCGGATCGGGCTGCCGTTCGATCGCGCCACGGTCTCGCGCTCGGGACTGCCGGTGGTCGTGCACGCGGCGGCGCTGGGCTGATTCGCGGGCTGTTGGACGCGGCGGGAAGCGAGTACCGGGCGCCAGACGCTCAGGCGATCGCGTCGATCGGCTGAGCTCCACGCGGGAAGGCGAGCATGATCGCCGCCGAGACGAGCCACACCGCGCCGATCAGCGCGAGCAGCAGTCCCGCCGGCGCACCGCCGAGCTGGCCGACCAGGGCGGCGCCGAGCGCGGCCGCGGCCGTGCGCAGCCCCGAGCCGATCGTGAACACCTGCGAGCGCACCCGGGGCCGGCTCTGCTGCTTGCGCAGCAGCAGCATCGCCGAGGCGCTCGGCGCCACCACGACCCCCGACAGGCCGACGACGAGGAGCGTGAACGGCATGCCCAGGTCGACGACGGCCACGAGCGTGAGCAGCCCCACCACCGCGAATCCGCCGCCCATGACCGCCTCCGGGCGCATCCGCACCGGCAGCAGAGCATAGGCGACGCCGCCGGCAAGCGCGCCGAGCGCGAAGGCCGTCACGATCCAGCCGCCGAGATCGGCGCTGCCGGCGCGTTCGTGGGCGAGCGCGATCGCGGCGATCGGCAGGGCGCCCTGGCCGACCTGGCTGAGGGTGCCGGAGGCGGTGACGGCCGCGAGGGGACGGTGCCGCGTGAGCGCCCGCACGGCCGCGAGCAGGTCGCGCCCCAGGTGCAGATCGTCGTGCAGCGGCCGCGGAGTGAAGTGCAGGGCGAGCATCCCGACCGCGCCGAGCACAGCGACACCCGCCGTCACCAGCGCGGCGACCCGGGCGTCGGCGACAGCCACGACGAGCGCGGCGAGCGCCGGTCCGCCGACCGAGGCGATGTTGTACGAGACGCCGTCATCGGCGTAGGCGCGGCGTTCGTCGGCGATCACGTCGGTCACGAAGCTCGACATGCCGCCGAGGTAGAACGGGCTGGCGATCCCGCCGAGCACGAGCAGCCCGACGATGAGCGGCAGCGGCACCAGGTCGAGGCCTGCCACGCTCACCAGGGCGACGGCCTGCACGATCGCGGCCGTCATCATCCAGCGACGCGGATGCCGCGTGCGGTCGAGCAGAGCTCCGACGAGCGGCGCCGCGACGACGCTCGGCGCGAGAGAGGCGGCCACGAGCGCCCCGCCGAGCGCGCCGCCGCTGACGATGTCGCCCGTGTGCTGCACCGCGAGCAGCGGCAGCACGACGGTCGAGGCGGCGTTCGCGAGACGCAGCGGTACCGACGCCGTCAGGTACCCGAGCTCGCTCACCCTCCGATCCTGGCGGATGCGCCGGGTCACCGCCGACCACGCCGGTCGCGCGGTCCGCGCTCGACGATCGGGCCGCGCCGTCCCCGCCGCTACGCTCGTGCCGTGAGCATCCCTCCGCCGACGCGCCCGCGCGTTCTGCTGGTCGACGACGAGAGCGGCATCCGCGATGCCCTGGCCCCGTTCCTCTCCCGCTCGGGTTTCGAGGTCTACACCGCCGAGGACGGCGGCGAGGGGTTGGCGGCGATCGAGCGGCACTCCCCCGCGCTGGTCGTGCTCGACGTGATGATGCCCGTGCTCGACGGACGCGAGGTGCTGCGCCGGTTGCGCCGCGAAGGCAGCCAGCTGCCGGTGATCCTGCTGACACAGGTCGGCGAGTCGTTCGAGCGCGCCGCGGCGCTCGAGGAGGGCGCCGACGACTACCTCAATAAGCCCTTCGACCCGCAGGAGCTGGTGGCCCGCATCCGCGCGATCCTGCGCCGCGTCAACGCCGGCCAGCCCGCGCTCGGCGGCTCGGCGGGCCTCACGGCGGGCGCCGTGCGCATCGATCGCGTCGCCCGGCGCGTCTGGCTCGACGACCGCGAGGTCACGCTCACGCCGCGCGCCTTCAGCCTGCTCGACTACCTCATGACCCACCCGGATGAGGTGCTCACCCGCGAGCGTCTGCTCGCCGCCGTCTGGGGCTTCGACCAGCCGGTCGCGAGTCGGGCTGTCGACCACCGCGTCGCCGAGCTCCGCAAGGTGCTCGCCGACGACAGCGGCACCCCGATCTACGTCGACACGGTGCAGGGCGTCGGCTATCGCTTCCTGCACCCGGTGTCGCGCAGCAGCGGCGGGCCGAGCGGCGCAGGCGGAGCGGGCGGCGCAGGCGGAGCTTCGGGGACCCGCGCATGAAGCGCTGGTGGCTCGCGCTCATCCCTCTCGCCCTGGGTCTGATCGGCACGGTCGTCGGCGTCGCGGCGGGCGATCGGCGTCGCATCGTCGTCACCTGGCAGTTCGAGTGGATCTGGGTGCAGCTCGGACTGCTCGTCACCGTCGTGCTGCTGCTCGTGATCGCCGTGCGGGCGGCGCTGCGTCGCCGTGAGCTGCGCAGCCGCGAGAATGCGGTCGCGGGCGAACGCGCCGAGCGCCGCCGCTTCGTCGACCGGCTCGACCACGAGCTCAAGAACCCGGTCACGGCGATCCGCCTCGGGCTCTCGAACCTGCCCGAGACGGAGGTCGCCGCCGGCCTCGACGCGCAGGCTCAGCGCCTGACCCGACTGCTCGCCGACCTGCGCAAGCTCGGCGAGATCGAGAACGCGCAGCTCGAGATCGCGCCCGTCGACCTCGAGGCGCTGGGCCGCGAGGTCGTGGATGCGGTGGGCGAGCTCCCCCAGTCGACGGATCGCTCGCTCGCGGTCAGCTTCCCGCGCGCACCGCGCCCGCTGCCGCCCGTGCGCGGCGACGTCGACCTGCTGTTCCTCGCCGTCTACAACCTCGTCGCCAACGCGCTGAAGTTCTCGCAGCCGGGCGACCGGATCGAGCTGCGCGGAGCCGAGGACGAGGGCGGGGTGACGATCGAGGTCGCCGACACGGGCCGCGGCATCCCCGCCGAGGAGCAGGGCCTCGTCTGGGAGGAGCTCGCCCGCGGCAGTCACACCCGCGACGTCGCCGGCAGCGGACTCGGTCTGCCCTTCGTGCGCACGATCGTCGAGCGGCACGGCGGCAGCGTCGCGCTGCGCTCGCGGCTCGGCGAGGGCACCTCGGTGCGGCTGCGCCTGCCGCTGTAGTCGCGGATGCGCTGAGGCGCCGCATCCCGCCCGCCGACCGCCGCCGCCGCCCGGAGCATCTCGTGAGGGGTCGCAGAAGCCCCTTCCCGCGACGTGATCCGCGGCGGGACGGGGCTTATGCGACCCCTCAGCGTTCTGAGGTGCCGGGTGAGGCGTCGGACGTCAGCGGATGAAGGTGTTGCCCACGCCCGTGTCGCTGCTCGCGCCCGTGGCGCCGGAGTCCCAGTTGACCGTGTTGTAGCTGCCGCTCACCGTGAGGGCCCCGATGCGGGTGCCGAGCACGGTCGCGAGGTCGCCGGAGATCGCGACGCTCTCGTACTCCGAGCCGTTGACGCTGTTGCCGCTGCCGCCGATCTGCGCGGCGCCGATCGGCCCGTTCGTGATCACTGTGGCGTCGTCGCCGGTGAGCGTCAACGACGTCGCCCCGTCGAAGTTCAGCGAGACGCCGTCGGCGCTGATCACGACATCGCCGCAGGCTCCGTTCAGCACGAGCACCGCGTCGTCTTCGGTGACCTCGAACGACTTGCCCGCACACGGCCCGTTCGAGATGCCGGCCGAGCCGAGCGTGCCGGATGCGCCGCCCGACTTCGTGTCGTCAGCGCGATCGGCGTCGTCGTCAGCCTTCGAGGGGCTCGGGGTCGCGGACTTCTTCGCGCCGGCGGTGCTGTCGTCGTCGGGTCCGGTGATGCCGATGCTGCAGCCGGTGAGGGCGACGGTCGCGGCGGCGAGGAGGGCGAGGGTGGCGAGCTTGGTTCGGATCATGTTCTTCACGCTAGAGATCGGATGTCCCCTCATCATCGCGGAGCTGTCGCAACTCTGCGACACCCGATCCCGAAGCCGCGGCTCCCGCCTCAGGGCCCGAGCAGCGCATCCAGCTCGGGCGCGGTCGTGACCGGCAGCGCGCAGGCGAAGTGCTCGCAGAGGTACGCGGTCGCCCGCCCCGCGCGCAGGCTGCGCGCCGCCAGCAGCTCGAATCCGAGTTCGACGAGCCGATCGACGTCGCGCGCGGCGACCACGACGAGCGCACCGCCGCGTGCGCGCCACCGGCGGGCGCGGGCGAGCAGTGCGCGGTCGTCGTCGTGCGGCTCGTCGGGCAGCACGATCACGAGCTGAGCGAGCGGGCGACTCAGCCGGTCGAGCGCGTGCAGCGCCGCGCCGAAGCTGATCGGCGCGGCGAGGGCGGGATCGACGGCGGGCGCGAGCGCCAGCTCGGCGAGGCGCGCGTGCTCGCGGTCGCCTGTGAGGGCGTAGAGACGCAGCGCGGCGTCGGCGACGGCCGAGCGCCCGGACGGCGACGCCCCCTCGCCCAGGTCGAGCGCGAGGTCGAGCCCGCGTCCGGCGAGCACCGGATCGGCGCCGTAGGGCGGCACGATCTCGCCGTCGCGTCGGCAGCGCTCGAGCTCCTCGCGGGCTCGCGTGAGGTAGCGCGCCGGATCGGCGGATGAGGGGATGTGGTCGTCGGGCACCGGATCGGGCTCCGCGACGAGCGTCGGCTCGGCCTCGAGCAGCGGCCCGGCGGCGAGCGCCGCCGCGAGTCGGAGCAGCCCGCCGGCGAGGAGCCCGACATCCTCGAGCGTCGCGACCGCATCGGAGAGGTGGTCGCCGGCGGCGGCGCGGCGCAGCACCCCGCGCTCGTCGGTCGCACCAGGCAGCACGGCGTCGGCCGCATCACGGGCGGCGCGGATCCACGCGGGGCGTCCGAGTCGCAGGCCCGCCTCGGCGAGCGCGCCGATCGCGAGCCCGTTCCATCCGGTGACCGACTTGTCGTCGATCGCGGGCGGGGTCAGTCGAGCGCGTCCCGCGGCATCGCGGGCGTAGTAGCCGCCCTCCGAGCGCACGCCGTCGACGTCGCTCTCGCTGTCCTGCGCCGCGCCGAAGCGGCCGTCGGGTCGACGCAGCACGTCGAGCAGGAAGCCCGCCACCCCTTCAGCGACCTCGCGCGCGACCGGGTCGCCGGCAGCGCTGTCGCCCGCAGCCTCGCCGTCGCCGTCTCCGACGCCGTCGACGGCCAGCCGCGTCGCCAGGTCGAGCAGCAGCGCGTTGTCGGTCAGCATCCGCTCGTAGTGCGGCTCGCTCCAGTCTCGCTGCACGGCATAGCGGAAGAACCCGCCCTCGACCGGGTCGCGCAGCGGGGAGGCGGCCATCGCGTGCAGGGTGCGGCGGGCGAGCGCGACGGCCGCGGAGTCGCCGGCATCCGCCCGTCCGTCGAGGAAGAGCAGCACGGGCGCGACGGGGAACTTGGGCGCCCCGCCGAAGCCGCCGAACGCGGTGTCTTCGTGAGCAGCGAGCGCCGCCGCCGCGGCCGCGAGCTGCGTTTCTCCAGCAGCCGCGCCCGCCGACTCAGCTGCTTCCGGCGGCACCGAGGCGCGCACGGCCTCGGCGACCGCCGCCGCGCTCGTCTCGACCTCGGCGCGCCGCTCGCGGAAGGCCTCCGATACGGCGCCGAGCACCTGGCCGAAGGCCGGCACACCCGATCGCGGCTCGGGCGGGAAGTAGGTTCCGGCGTAGAAGACCCGGCCGCGCGGCGTCGTGAACACGGTCAGCGGCCAGCCCAGCTGCGGGGTGAAGGCGCTCGCCGCGGCCAGGTAGCTCGCATCCACCTCGGGATGCTCCTCGCGGTCGACCTTGATCGCCACGAAGCCGTCGCGCAGCACCGCGGCGATGGCGGGATCGGAGAAGCTCTCGCGCGCCATGACGTGACACCAGTGGCAGGTCGAGTAGCCGATCGACACGAGCACGGGCACGTCGCGGCGCTCGGCCTCGGCGAAGGCCTCCTCGCCCCACGGCCACCAGTCGACAGGGTTGCCGGCGTGGGCGCGCAGGTAGGGGCTGAGGGCTTCGGCGAGGCGGTCTCCGGCCATCTGCCCAGGCTAGGCGCTGCGCCGCGTCGGTCGACCGGCGCCGGACCTGGTCATGTTCTCAGGTGCGTTCAGACGGGGCACAGGAAGCACCTCGGATCGGCATAGAGCGCTGGGATGCGATGGGGCTCCCACGGAAGGAGACCCCATGGACGCTCGAGACCCCGGTGGAGCACGACGCAGCGGCTGGCTGCGCGCGCGGCTCGCGACGGCGATCGTGGTCGTGTCGAGCGCCCTCGGCCTCGTCATCGGCACCACCGCGATCGGCGCGACCGCATCCGACGCGAACAGCTCGACCGACTCGAGCTCGACGGACTCCGGCTCGACGGACTCCAGCTCGACCGACTCCGGGTCGACCGACGCCGGGTCGACATCCGGTTCCTCCGACTCCTCGAGCACCGACGACACCTCCTCGAGCGAGTCCAGCTCGAGCTCCGCCGACGACACCTCCGCCGACGACTCCTCCACCGACTCCCCCGTGACGTCCGGCTCCGGCCAGGACTCGCAGGCCACCACGAGCGGATCCTGAGATGACCACCTCGTCCACCTCGCGGTCCGGCCTCCCGACATCGACCACCAGCGCAGTCGGCGCCGAGCAGACCTTCGCCTCCCGCGACTGGCCGCTCTGGTCGACGACCGCCCGGGTCGTCGTCGACGACCCCGCGAAGCACGCGGCCGCGATCGCGATCGCCGACCGGCTGACCGCCGCCGTCGATCACGCGGCGAGCCGCTTCCGCCACGACTCCGAGGTCAATCGCCTCGCCGCCGAGCTGCCGTCGGGAGCCCGCGTCAGCCCGCTGCTCGCCCGTCTCGTGCGCGCCGCGATCTCCGCGGCCGAGCGCAGCGACGGCGATGTCGATCCGACGCTCGGCCAGGCGCTCGTCGCCGTCGGCTACGACCGCGACATCCGCCTCGTCGCCGACGACGACGGCCGCCTCGTGCGCGCCGTCGCGACCGTGCGGCCGGGCTGGCGCAGCCTGGTGCTCGAGGGCGACCGCCTGCGCCTGCCCGGCCACCTCGCACTCGACCTGGGCGCGACCGCCAAGGCGCTGACCGCCGATGACGTGGCCGCCGAGATCCACCGCACGCTGGGATGCTCGGTGCTCGTCGCGCTCGGCGGCGACATCGCGACGGCGGGACCCGGTCCGGTCGGCGGCTGGCAGGTGCGCGCGCAGGACCGCCCGGGCGACCCGATGACGACCGTGAGTCTGCGCGGCGGCTGGGCCGTGGCGACGTCGAGCACCCAGCACCGTGCCTGGACGCGCGGCGGCGAGCGGATGCACCACATCCTCGATCCGCGCACCGGGCTGCCGGCCGAGGCGGTCTGGCGCAGCGTCTCGGTCGCGGCACGCAGCTGCGTCGAGGCGAACACGCTGAGCACCGCCGCGATCGTGCGCGGCATGGCCGCCCTGCCCTGGCTCGCGGCGCTCGGCCTGCCGGCCCGGCTGGTGGATGCGGACGGCCGCGTGCTCGTGCTCGGCGGCTGGCCGCTCGAGGTCGCCGACGACCCGACGGGAGCCTGACATGGACGAGGCGCTCTGGGCCCTGGGCCGCGCGACGGGCGCGATCGGGCTGCTGCTCATGACCGGGTCGGTCGTGCTCGGCATCCTCACCCGCTCCGGACGCCCCGCGATCGGACTCCCGCGGTTCGGCATCGCCACCCTGCACCGCAACGTGGGGATCCTCGCGACGACGTTCATCGGCATCCACGTCGTGTCGCTGCTCTTCGACCCTTCCGCGCAGCTGAAGCTCGTCGACCTGGTCGTGCCCTTCGTCGGCGACTACCGGCCGTTCTGGCTCGGACTCGGCACGGTCGCGATCGACCTGATGCTCGCGGTCACGATCACGGCGCTGCTGCGGCGGCGCATCGGCGCCCGCGCATTCCGCGCCGTGCACCTGTCGACGTACGCGCTGTGGCCGATCGCGCTCGCGCACGGCCTCGGCACGGGGACGGATGCGCTCACGCCCTGGATGATCGCGCTCACGGTCGTCTGCGTCGGCGCCGTCGCCGCGTCGCTCGCGTGGCGTCTCAGCGCGGGGTTCCGGCAGCCGCACGGCGCCATCGCCGTCTCGGCGCCGGCCTCGCCCGCGTCGGCTTCTCCCGCGGCGTTCTCCCCGGCGTCCGTCTCGCGGGCCCCCGTCTCCAGTGCGTCCGCTCCCCGCATCCCCGCCGCTCCGATCGGAGGCCCCCGATGACCCTGCTCGACCGCGCCCCGACCTCGCCCTTCGATGCTCCGGTCGAGGGCGGCACGCCCCGCGTCGGCTCAGAGCGACCCTCTTCCGACCTGGCCGCCCCGACCGGCGTGCGCCGACTGCTGGCCGCGGCCCCGGCCGACGCGGGCGACCATCTGGCGACATTCGGCCCGCTGCCCGACATCTCCCCCGATCGGCTGCTCGCCGAGCTCGAGTTCGCCGGCCTCACCGGCCGCGGCGGCGCCGGCTTCCCCGTGCACCGCAAGCTCCGCTCGGCTCGGGATGCGACGCGTGCCGGCCGCTCGGGGCGTCCGGTCGTCGTCGGCAACGGCAGCGAGGGCGAGCCGCTGAGCGCCAAGGACCGCCTGCTGCTGCGCTCCGCACCGGATCTCGTGATCGACGGGCTGCTGCTCGCCGCCCGCGCCGTGGATGCCGGCGAGGTCCGTCTCGTCGCCGACGCCGAGCTGCATCCGGCGCTGCAGGCCGTGCTGACCCGTCGCGCCGACGCCGGCCGCGCCCGCATCCAGCTCGTCGCGGCGCGCGGCGACTTCGTCGGCGGCGAGGCCTCGGCCGTCGTCGCCAACCTGGAAGGCCGGCGTCCCGTGCCGCGCGACCACCCCGTCCGTCTCACGATCGCGGGCTACCGGCGTCGTCGGACGCTCGTGCAGAACGTCGAGACGCTCGCGCATCTCGCCCTCGTCGCCCGGTTCGGCGGCGCGTGGTTCCGTTCGCGAGGAACCGCCGACGACACCGGCACGCGACTCGTGACGGTCAGCGCGCCGGGCACCCCGCTCACGGTGCTCGAGATCGCGGGCGGAACGCCACTCGGGGCGGTGCTGGCCGCGGCGGGACTCGACGACGCCGGCGTCCGGGCCGCGGGGCTCGGTCCCGGCGCGCGCGCCGTGCTCGTCGGCGGCTACCACGGCAGCTGGGTGCCCGGCTCGGCGCTCGACGCGCCGCTCGATCGCGCCGGACTCGCGCCGTGGGGCGCGACGCCCGGAGCCGGCATCCTGCACGTGCTGCCGCACGGCCGCTGCGGACTGCGCACGGCCGCCGGCATCGCCGGGATGCTCGCCGCCGAGACCGCCGGACAGTGCGGCCCCTGCGTCAACGGCCTGCCGCGCATCGCCGGACTGCTCGATCGCCTCGCGCGCCGCGAACGGCATCCGGGGCTCCCGGCCGAGATCGCCCGGGTGAGCGCCCTCGTCGACGGCCGGGGCGCCTGCCACCACCCCGACGGCACCGTGCGCCTCGTCGCCTCGACGCTGCGCGAGTTCGCGAGCGACGTGGATGCGCACCTCGACGGGACCTGCGAGGCCGAGCGATGAGCGCCCGCCTCGGGCTCGGCATCCCGACCGCGCCCGCCACGCAGGCCCGACCCGCCGGTGCGGGCGCATCCGCCGCCACGCTCCATGTCGACTGGACCGCCTGCGCGGCCCGCGGGCTGTGCGCCGAGCTGCTGTCGAATCTGCTCGAGCTCGACGAGTGGGGCTATCCGCGCGCGCTCGGCTACGGCTCCGACATCCCGGTCGGCGCGGCCGAGCTCGCCGATGCCCGCGTCGCCGTCGCCCTGTGCCCCCGTCAGGCGCTGTCGCTGCGGTGAGCTTCCCCACCTCGTGCAGCGCGCCGCCCCGGCGCATCCAGCCGGTTCCCGGCGGGGCGACCGCGAAGCGCCCTAGGCTCAGGCCATGTCGACGACGGCTGTGACCTACATCGGCGGACCGACGGTGCTCCTGGAGTGGGCCGGTCTGCGCATCGTGACCGATCCCACCTTCGACCCGCCGCAGACCTACGTCGGCGACGCGGGCACGGCGACCCTCGTCAAGACGCACGGGCCGGGGCTGACCCGCGCCGAGGTCGGCGTCGTCGATCTCGTGCTGCTCTCGCACCATGCGCACAAGGACAACCTCGACTGGGAGGGCCTCGAGCTCATCGCCTCGGGGCCGCTCACGATCAGCACCCGCGCGGCCGCGAGCGATCTGTGGGGCGGCTCGGTCGTCGGCTACGACGACTGGGAGAAGCACCAGCTCGGCGACGTGACCGTGACGATCGTGCCCGCCCAGCACCGGCCGGGCGCGGCCGAGCAGGTGCCGGTCGTCGGCTTCGTGCTGCAGAAGGCCGGCGAGCCGACGGTCTACGTCAGCGGCGACAACCTGTCGCTCGGCCTGGTCAAGCAGATCAGCGAGAACTTCCCCGACATCCGCCTCGCCGTGCTCAACGCGGGCGCCGCGCGGGTGCCCTCGGTCGACGGCAACCTGACTCTGACGTCGGCGGATGCGGCCGAGGCGGCCGGCCTCCTCGGCGCCGACGCGGTCGTGGGCGTGCACTGCGAGGACTGGCAGCACTTCAGCGAGAGCCGTGCCGATCTCGAAGCGGCCTTCGCCTCCGCCGGTCGGGCCGAGCTGCTCGCGGCCACGCCCCGCGGCGAGCGCATCGAGCTCGCGCTCTAGCCCGCACAGCCCTCCCCACGACGAAGGGGTGCGCCGCCCGCCCGGGCAGCGCACCCCATTCGCCGTCGGATGACGTCAGTTCACGTCGTCCGGGTGCGAGCCGACGCGCTTGTTCTCGTCGAGCAGCGTGATCGCGGCGACCTCGCCGTCGCTCAGCTCGAAGCCGAAGACGTCGAAGTTCTGCGCGATGCGCTCCCGCGAGTTCGACTTCGGGAACACGATGTTCCCGATCTGCAGGTGCCAGCGGATCACGACCTGCGCCGGCGTCACGCCGTGCGCCTCGGCCGCGGCGACGACCGGGCCGCGCGACAGCAGGTCGTACTTGCCCTGACCGAGCGGACCCCACGCCTCGGTGCGGATGCCGAGCTTCTCGTGGTGGGTGCGCAGCTCGAGCTGCGAGAAGCCGGGGTGCAGCTCGATCTGGTTGACGCTCGGCGTCACGCCGGTCGCGGCGATGATCTCGTCGAGGTGCGCCACCTGGTGGTTCGAGACGCCGATCGAGCGGGTCTTGCCGAGCTCCTTGATCTCGATGAGCGCCTGCCAGGCCTCGACGTAGTCGTTCTTCGCCGGTGTCGGCCAGTGCACCAGGTAGAGGTCGACGTGCTCGAGCCCGAGCTTCGCGAGGCTCTCGTCGATCGCGGCGTGGGCGGCGGCCTTCTGGTGGCGGTCGTTCCAGAGCTTCGTGGTCACGAAGAGCTCGTCGCGGGCGATGCCCGACTTGGCGATCGCGGCGCCGACGCCCTCCTCGTTGCCGTAGATGGCGGCGGTGTCGATGTGGCGGTAGCCGGCCTCGAGCGCATCGGTGACGATCCGCTCGGTCTCGGCGGGGTCGACCTTGAAGACGCCGAAGCCGAGCTGCGGGATCTGGATGCCGTCGTTGAGTTCGATGGTGGGCACGGAGGAAGTCATGCTCTCCACGCTAGAGGTCGGGGCTCCGCCCTCGCCGGGCGGGGCGTCGCACTCGGACGCGACGCTAAGATGGAAGGCTGCCCATGACCTCCTCGCCTGACTCCCCCGCCGCGTCTGCTGACGCATCCACGTCGCCCGCCGCGGTTCCGTACGTGATCTCGTACCCGTCCGAGCTGCCCGTGAGCGCGCGTCGCGACGACCTGCTGACGGCCGTGCGCGAGAACCAGGTCGTGATCGTGGCCGGCGAGACCGGCTCGGGCAAGACGACGCAGCTGCCGAAGATCCTGCTCGAGGCCGGATGCGAGCACATCGGCCACACCCAGCCGCGCCGCATCGCCGCGCGCAGCATCGCCGAGCGGCTCAGCGAGGAGCTCGGCGTCGAGCTGGGCACCGTCGTCGGATACCAGGTGCGCTTCACCGATCAGACCTCGAAGTCCACCCGGGTCAAGCTCATGACCGACGGCGTGCTGCTGGCCGAGATCAACCGCGACCGCGACCTGAAGCGCTACGACGCGATCATCATCGACGAGGCGCACGAGCGCAGCCTCACGATCGACTTCCTGCTCGGCTACCTCACCCGCCTGCTGCCGCGACGCCCCGACCTCAAGGTCGTCATCACGAGCGCGACGATCGACCCCGAGAGCTTCGCGAAGCACTTCGCCGATGTGCAGGGCCGGCCCGCGCCGATCGTCGAGGTCTCGGGGCGCACCTTCCCGGTCGAGATCCGCTACCGGCCGCTCGTCGCCGACGCCGCGACGGCGAGCGACGACAGCGACGACAGCGAGGATGACGAAGGCGGCTCGGGCGGGTCCTCCGGCGCCGACGGCGGCCGCGATCAGACCGACGGCATCCTCGACGCCCTCGCCGAGCTCGACCGCGAGCCGGCCGGCGACGTGCTCGTCTTCCTCAGCGGCGAGGCCGAGATCCGCGACGCCGAGGATGCGGTGCGCGGCCGCTACCGCGAGTCGTCGGGCACCGAGGTGCTTCCGCTCTACGGCCGGCTCAGCGCCGCCGACCAGCATCGCGTCTTCGGCGCCCGACCGGCCGGGGTGCGTCGTCGCGTGGTGCTCTCGACCAACGTCGCCGAGACGAGCCTCACGGTTCCCGGCATCAAGTACGTGATCGACGCCGGAACCGCCCGCATCAGCCGCTACTCGCCGCGTGCGAAGGTGCAGCGGCTGCCGATCGAGGCGATCAGCCAGGCCAGCGCCAATCAGCGCTCGGGCCGCGCCGGCCGTACGAGCGATGGCATCGCGATCCGCCTCTATTCGGAAGAGGACTTCGCCCGCCGCCCCGAGTTCACCGACCCCGAGATCCTGCGCACCGGGCTCGCGGCGGTCATCCTGCAGATGATCTCGCTCGACCTCGGCGAGATCGACGCCTTCCCCTTCCTGCAGCCGCCGGACTCGCGCGGCATCGCCGACGGCCTCGACCTGCTCGCCGAGCTCGGCGCCGTGCATCCCGGCCGTGACGGCGGGGCCCGTCAGATCACCCGCATCGGGCGAGAGCTGTCGCGCCTGCCCGTCGACCCGCGCTTCGGCCGCATGCTCGTCGAGGGCCGCCGCCTCGGCGTCGCCCGCGAGGTGACGGCGATCGTCGCGGGGCTGAGCATCCAGGATGTGCGCGAACGCCCGCTCGAGAAGCGCCCGCAAGCCGATCAGCTGCACGCGCGCTTCCGCGACCCGTCGAGCGACTTCGTGTCGATGCTCAACCTCTGGAACCACCTCCAGCGCGAGCAGAAGGACCGCAGCGGCAACGCCTTCCGCCGCATGTGCCGCGACGAGTTCCTCAATCACCTGCGCGTGCGCGAGTGGCAGGACCTCAACCGCCAGATCCTGCGCGCCCTCGACCTCAAGGGCAGCGAGGGCAGCCGTGCCGGTGGCGGTCGCGGGCGCGGAGCGCGCGACGAGCAGGGGCCGGATGCGCGCGGGCGCGGCCGAGGACGTGGTCGCGGGCGGGGCCAGAACGCCGAGAACGCCGTCGCGGGCGCCGAGTCCTCCGGCACGACGGTCGCCGACAGGACCGGCACTGCGAAGACCGGCGCCGCGAAGACCGGCGCCGCGGACTCCGACGGCACCACCGGCTCCGACGCCGACGCCATCCACAAGGCGCTGCTCGCGGGCCTGCTCAGCCGCATCGGCATCCGCGACGACCGCACGACCGGATCGAACGCCGGAGGCAAGGCGTCCCGCGAGGACTCCCGCGACGAAAACGGTCGCAACCGTCGCGGCCGCGAGTTCCTCGGCGCGCGCGGACAGAAGTTCACCGTGTTCCCCGGCTCGGCGCTGTCGTCGCGCCCGCCGGCCGCCGTCATGGCCGCCGAGCTCGTGGAGACCAGCCGCCTCTTCGCGCGCACGGTCGCCGCGATCGACCCGGCGTGGGCCGAGGCGCTCGCAGGCGACCTGGTGAAGCGCAGCCACGCCGATCCGCACTGGGAGAAGCGGCAGGGCGCCGCGGTCGTCAACGAGCGCGTCACGCTCTACGGTGTCGTGATCGTGCCGCGCCGGCGTGTGCAGCTCGCCCGCATCGACCGGGCGTACGCGCGTGAGCTGCTCATCCGCCACGCCTTCGTCGCCGGCGAGTGGCCCAACGAGATCGCCCGCGATCGCGCCTTCGACTTCGACCGCGACAACCGCCGTCTGCGCCGCGAGCTCGCCGAAGTCGAGGAGCGCACGCGCCGCCGCGACATCCTGCTCGATGACGAGGCCGTCGTCGACTTCTACGACGGCCGGCTGCCACGCGAGGTCGCGACCGTGCGCGAGTTCGAGAGCTGGTGGCGCACGGCGCGGAAGGAGCAGCCCGAGCTGCTCACGATGACGCGGGCCGACCTGCTGCCGGACGATGAACCGGACGTGGATGAGTCGCTCTATCCGAGCGAGTGGCGCAGCGACGACCAGCGCCTCGCCCTGCGCTACCGCTTCGAGCCCGGTGCGGCGGATGACGGCGTGACGGTGGATGTGCCGCTCGCCCTGCTGCCGGGCGTGCAGTCCGACGGCTTCGACTGGCTCGTGCCGGGCATGCGCGAGGAGCTCGTGACGGCGCTGATCAAGACGCTGCCGAAGGCGATCCGCCGCAACGTCGTGCCCGCCGGCGACTGGGCGCGCCGCCTCGTCGCCGAGCTGCCGTCGACGCCCGACGGACGCCTGACCGAGCGCCTGGCCGAGCTCATCCGCAAGCTCGCGCATACCCCCGTCTCCCCCGATGACTTCGATGCGAGCCGACTGCCCGAGCATCTGCGCGTCAACTACTCCGCGGTGGATGAGCGCGGCCGTCGCGTGCGCCGCTCGAAAGACCTCGACGAGCTCAAGACGAGCCTCGGCGAGCGCGCCCGCACGAGCGTCGCCAGAGCCGCGACGACGCCGCGCAGCGATCTCGAGCGCACCGGGCTCACGAGCTTCGACCTTGACACGCTGCCGGCCGTGCTCGACACGAAGCAGGGTGGCAACACGATCCGCGCCTACCCCGCGCTTGTCGACGAGGGCTCGACCGTGGCCATCAAGCTCTTCGGCACCGAGAGCGAAGCGACCGGCGCGCACGCCGCCGGCATCCGCCGTCTGCTCGCCCTCGCGCTGCCGAGCCCGCTCTCCTACGTGCAGGAGCACCTGACCGGCCCCGAGAAGATGGCGCTCGCCACGAGCCCCTACCGCTCGACCGGCGCCCTGCTCGACGACGCGCTGGCCGCCGCCATCGACGAGCGTGTCGGAGCCCGCGCCCCGCGCACCCGCGCGGAGTTCGAGGCGCTGCGCGACGAGATCTCGGCCGGGCTGCTGGATGCCGTGTTCGGCGTCGTCGCGACCGCCGCGGCCGTGCTCGACGCGGCCCGCGCCGCCGACAAGGCGATCTCGAAGAACTCGAGCCTCGCATTCATGTCGCCCCTCGCCGACGCGCGCACGCAGCTCGAGGCGCTCGTGCATCCCGGCTTCATCGGCGTGACCGGCGCGACCCAGCTGCGCCGCGTGCCCGTCTACCTGCGCGGCATCGCCGTGCGCGTCGACGCACTCGTGCAGAACCCCGGCCGCGACCGGGTCTGGCAGAACGAGGTCGAGAACGCGACGGCGCTCTACCGCGAAGCCGGCGGCACGCTGCCGCTCACGGCCGCCGTGCCTGAGCGGCTGCGGACGGTGCGCTGGATGCTCGAGGAGCTGCGCGTCTCGCTCTTCGCGCAGCAGCTCGGCGCCGCCGGGCCCGTCTCGATCCAGCGCATCCGCAAAGCCCTCGCCGGCTGACCTCGCGGATCAGCTCGGCTGATCCGCGCCGATCGTGTGCTGACGGAGGAACTGGTCGATCTGGCGGTACTGCGGGTGGGAGGTGCCGACCGTGAGGTTTCCGCCTGCGACCGGGAAGTAGAGATCGATCGACCCGTTGCGCTTGCGTTTGAACCCGGCGACCACCGCGAGGTTCCAGAGGATGCCGTATTTTCCCTCGATGAACATGATTCCATCTCACACCACTCCGAGGGTTCCCGGGCCACGTCACGCGGGGTCACACCGGAAGCACGTCCGCAGCGGGTGCGGTGGGATGGGATGGCGGATCCGCCCCGCGTCCCGATCCCTGAGGAGACCCTGCCGATGACCGAGTTCTACGACCGCGAAGGCGACCGCGCCTACACCGCCGACTACAAGGCGTCGACGCCCGACATCCTCAAAGCCTTCAGCGACTTCGACAACGCCGTCTTCGCGAAGGAGGGCCGCGCGATCCCGCTGAAGTACCGCGAGCTCATCGCGCTGGCCGTCGGCATCACGACGCAGTGCGTCTACTGCATCGACGCGCATTCCCAGAAGGCGGTCGCCGCGGGCGCCACCCAGGACGAGCTGGCGGAAGCGGGATGGGTCGCCACGGCGATCCGCGCCGGCGGCGGATTCGCGCACGGTCGCCTCGCCTTCAAGCTCTCGGGCATCCACGACCACGACGGCGACGTGCAGCAGGCCTGAGCGCTGCCCCGCGCGCCGGTCGTCACGACACCGGGCGCCGTGCACGACGAAGGCCCCGACCGTGATGGTCGGGGCCTTCGTGCTGTCGGCTGCGCGACGCGACGCTCAGCCGGCCGCGATCACTCGCTCTTCGACGCGACGGTCGCCGAGGCGTTCGACTCGTACGAGGTGTTCGTCGACTCGAAGAAGTTGACGAGCTGCAGCGTGTCGTTCGCCGCCGCCATCCACTTCGCCGGGTTCGACACGTTGTACTCGGGCTCGAAGCCGAGCTCCTCGAGACGACGGTCGGCCAGGTACTTCACGTACTGGTTGATGTAGTTCGCGTTGAGGCCGAGGATGCCGTTCGGCAGGAGGTCGCGGTTGTACTCCTCCTCCATCGCGACGGCGTCGACGATCATCTGCTTGATCTCGGCGGCGAACTCCTCCGTCTGCAGGTCGGGGTTCTCCTCCAGCACCGTCAGGATCAGGTTGATGCCGAACTTCAGGTGCAGGCTCTCGTCGCGCACGATCCAGTCCATGAGCGAGCCGAAGTTGCGCAGCAGGTTCCGCTGACGGAACGACAGCGCGACCATGAAGCCCGAGTAGAACCAGATGCCCTCGAGGATGATATTGTACGCCACGAGGTTGCGGATGAAGTCCTGCTTCCCCTTCGTGGTCGTGATGTCGAGGGTCTCCTCCGTCATGCGGCGGATGAAGTTGACCTCGAACTCCTCCTTCTTCGCCATCGACGGCACGTCGACGTGCGAGTTGTAGGCCTCGTTGCGGTCGATCGGGAAGGTCTCGAGCACGTACTCGAACGACATGCAGTGGTTGGCCTCCTCCCACATCTGCTTCGCGAGGTAGAGGTGCGCCTCGGGAGCATTGACGTAGGGGTAGACGCCGAAGGCCAGGGCCTTGTTGACCAGCAGCTCGTTCGGGTTGAAGTACGACATGAGGAACGTGATCGCGTGGCGCTCCTCGTCGGTCATCTTCTTGAAGTCGGCGATGTCCTCGCCGAGCTGGATCTCGTTCGGGAACCAGGTGTTCGCGACCGCCTGGTCGTAGAGGTCCATCGCCCACTTGTAGGTGACGGGCTTGAGCAGCAGCCCTTCCTTGATTCCGGTGCCGAGGATGGCCATGTCGGGAGTCTTCTTTCTCGCTTCGCGGTTCTACGTGTCGTGGGGGTGCGTGCTGCCGGCTACTGGCAGCTCTCGCACTGCAGCTCGTCCATCGGGTCGACGGGCACCTCGTAGTCCCAGGTGCCGGTCGATCCGCCGAAGACGCTGTCGCTCATCGCGCTCACTTGCCCAGTCCACCGAATCCGCGACGGGCCGGGGCCGCACTCGGAGCAGCCTCGGAGGAGGCGCCCGCGACGGCGGGGGCGGCGGCGCCGAAGCCGCGCTTGGCGGTCTTCTGCGCATCCAGGTCCTCGGTCTTGTTGACCTTGACCGTCGACTGCTCGGCGGTGTGACGCGGCTTCACGTGCAGGTAGTACGTGGTCTTGACGCCGCGCTCCCAGGCCCCGTAGTAGATGTCCATCATGTCGCCGAGGTCGCGCGTCTCGAGGTACATGTTGCGGCTGATCGCCTGGTCGACCCACTTCTGCGCGCGCGCGGCGACGTCGAGGAAGGCGTAGGGCGAGAGCTGGAAGCTCGTCTTGAAGACGTTCTTGATCTCGTCGGGGATCGCCTCGATGCTCTGGATGTCGCCCTGGCTGCGCAGGATGCGCTCGCGCACCTGCTCCCAGATGCCCGCCTCGCGGAGGGCGTTCACCAGGTTGTGGTTGATCTCGAGGAACTTGCCGTTGCTGGTGGCGCGGCTGAAGATCTGCGAGAACTGCGGGTCGAGGCCGGGCGTGGTGCCGGCGACGAGGCCGATGGATGCGGTGGGCGCGATCGCCATGAGCGTCGCGTTGCGCATGCCGCCCTTGACCTTGGCGCGCAGCGCGTCCCAGTCGAGGCGCGTGGTGCGGTCGACCTTGATCTCCATGCCGCGGTCTGCCTCGGTGAGGGCGATCGAGTCGAAGGGCACGAGGCCCTCCGACCAGCGCGAGCCGGCGAAGTTCGGGTACGAGCCGCGCTCCTCGGCGAGCTTGACGCTCTCCTCGATGGCCGCGTAGGAGACGTGCTCCATGATCTCGTCGATGAGGTCGTAGGCCTCCTCCGACTCGTACGAGATGCCGAGGCGCTCGACGATGTCGGTGAAGCCCATGACGCCCAGGCCGATGGCGCGGTTCTGCTGGTTCGAGAAGTCGGCCTCGGCGACGCTCGACAGGGTGATGTCGAGCAGGTTGTCGAGCTGACGCACGGCCAGACGCGCCGACTCGGCGATGAGGTCCCAGTCGAAGCCGAGCTGGCCGTCCTCGCCGCGCACGAGGTGGCGCGGCAGGTTGATCGACGCCAGGTTGCAGACCGAGACGTTGTCGACGTCCTGCGGCAGGCAGACCTCGGTGCAGAGGTTCGAGAGGTGGATCGTGCCCGTGTTGTTGTTGAGGGCGCGGTTGTTGATCGTGTCCTTCCAGGTCAGCCACGGGTGGCTGGTGGTCTGGAGCGAGATCAGGATCGCCTTGAACTGCTCGCGGGCGCGGATCTTCTTGAACATGTTGAGTTCGCCGGCCTCGGCCTTGGCGGCGTACTCGGCGTAGCGCTCGGAGAAGGCCTTGCCGTAGAGCTCGCCGAGGTCGCTGACCTCGAGCGGGTCGAAGAGGTACCAGTCCTCGTCGTTCTGCACGCGCTTCATGAACTCGTCCGAGATCCAGACGGCGGTGTTGGCGGTGCGGGTGCGGCGGTAGGGATCGCCGGAGTTCTGACGCAGGTCGAGGAACTCGGGGAAGTCGAGGTGCCAGTTCTCCATGTAGAAGCAGAGGGCGCCGAACTTCTTGCCGCCGCGGCTGACCGCGCGCAGCACCGAGTCGATCGTGTGCATGAACGGGATCGGGCCGGTCGAGGTGGTGTTGTTCGAGCGGATGGGCGAGCCCTGGGCGCGCAGCTTCGACACGGAGAGGCCGATGCCGCCGGTGCCCTTGGTGAGCCACATGACGTCGCGCACGCTCTTGGCGATGTGCTCGATGTCGTCCTGCATCTCCATGACGAAGCAGTTGGAGAGCTGCGGGTAGGAGGTTCCCGCGTTGACGAGGGTCGAGCCGGCCGCGAGGTACTCGAGCTTCGACATCTTGTCGTAGAAGGCGATCGCGTGGCTGGTGGCGTCGGGCTCGTTGAGCGAGAGGCCCATCGCGATGCGCATCCAGAAGTACTGGGGAACCTCGAGCGGCTCGTTGTCGCGGGCCTTGATGCCATAGCGGTTGTTGAGGGTGACGGCGCCGATGTACTTGAGCAGCTTGTCGCGCTCGGGCTCGAGGGCGGCCGCGAGGCGATCGAGGTCGAAGATGCCGGTCGTGAAGCGCGAGTCGAGCAGAAGCTCGTCGACGCCCTGGTTGACGTAGGCGACGAAGTGCTCGGCGTGCAGCGCCTTGAGCTCGGCGTCGGTGTCGTAGTCGCCGAGCACGCGCTTGTAGATGGTCTTGAGCAGCAGGCGGGCCGCGACCGTGTCGAACTGCGGGTCGTCCTTGACGTTCTGCAGGGCGACCTGGATGACGGCCTCGTCGAGCTGCTGTGTCGTGATGCCGTCGAAGAGCGTCAGCTCGAGCTCGCTGGCGATCTGGGTGACCCAGGTGATGCTGTCGTCGAGTCCGCGGCTCGCGTGCTCGATGGCCAGGTTGATCTTGTTCGCGTCGTAGGGCTCGCGCTCTCCGTTGCGCTTAACGACGGTGATGGCCATCTCGTTCTCCTTCTGCGTCGTGAGACGCGTCCCCAGTGGCTGGTGCTCGTGGTGGTGCTCTGCAGTTGAGCTGTGGTGCGAAAAGTGCTGATCGGGTGGCGCTGATCCTGCGGTGCGGATGCTGCCGCGCTGACCCGGTCTTCGGTGGTTCGGAAGCCGCTCGCGAGCCCGGATCCCTGCCTGCGGCCGGCGGCTCGACCACTATATATCGGGGTCCATTCCGGATCGACCCCAATATCTTGTGGGCGTGTCGTCCACAGATGTGAATAAGTTGTCGGCGTTTCTCCACACCCTGTGAGTGATTAAGCGCTAGACGCGGACGCGGGATCGGTTCCCCCGCGAACGCTACTGATGGCGTCGGACATCACCGCGTCGGCCGCCACCCGTCGGAGCGGGACCGGCGGCGGTGCGGGCCGTTGCAGCAGACTCCGACGATCGCCGGGACTCAAGGACGCAGCGTCTGCACCGGCTCGGTGTCGGGGATCGGCGAGGCGTCGCGGCCCCGCAGGTCGGGCAGCGCTCTCACGAAGATCACCGGCACGAGGAAGGCGAAGACGGCGAACCCGGCCGCGGCGGCGAGGCCGCCTTTGGCGTCGAAGTGGTCGATCATCACGCCGGCGATCGCCGAGCCGGCTGCGGCGCCGATCAGCTGGCCGGTGCCGACCCAGCCGTAGGCCTCAGCGGTGTCACTGAACTTCACACTCGACGACACCGCGGCGAACATGACCGCGAGGGCCGGGGCGACCGCGAGTCCGGCGATGAGCACGGCGGCGGTGAGCGACCAGAACTCCCACGCGATGACCGAGAACACGGCACCGACGACGAAGACGATCATGCGGCGGGCGAGGCTCCAGCGGCCCACGGGGGCGTGGCCGAAGGCGAGACCGCCGACGAGCGAGCCGAGCGCGAAGACGGCCAGCACAGCGCCCGACTCGACGCTGCCCTCGCCGAACGACGCGACCACGCTGGCCTCGATCGCGGCGCAGGCGCCGATCAGCACGAAGCCGACGACCGTGACCACGAGCACGGTCGGCCGGGTGAGCACCTTGCCGAAGGCGCGCTTCGAGCGCGGGATGCGCACGCGCCCGACCTCGGGCGAGAAGATGAACCAGGCTCCGCCGCCGAGGCAGAAGGCGGCGGCGATGAGGATCGCCAGCACGGTCGAGATCTGCGTCGCGATGAAGGTGGTGACGACCGGCCCGGCGACCCAGATGATCTCCTGCGCCGACGCATCCAGCGAGAACAGCGGCGTGAGCTGGCGGGCGGTGACCATCTTCGGGTAGATCGTGCGCACGGCCGGCTGCACGGGCGGGAAGGCGAGGCCGCCGAGCAGGCCGACGGCCATGTAGACGGGCAGCGGCACGCCTGCGGGCAGCAGCGCGACGACGATCATCGTCGCGCTGCAGACGAGCGTCGTCAGGATCAGCACCGGGCGCATCGCCCAGCGCCCCATCCAACGACTCGTCAGCGGGCCGGAGATGGCCTGGCCGACGCTGGTGGTCGCGAGCACGAGGCCGGCGGCGCCGTAGGAGTGGAAGAGGTGCTCGACATGCAGAAGGTAGGCGAGCGAGAGCATGCCGGAGGGGAAGCGGGCGGTCAGCTGGGCGGCGATGATGCGCCCGACCCCCGAGGTTCGCAGCAGGTCGAGATAGGACTTCACGGTGCTTCCGACTCTAGTGATCGCGGGGCCGAGAGCATCGGCGGTCGTGCCGCCGGACGGGGGCTACTTGCCCACTCCCCCGGCGAGCCCGCGAACGAAATAGCGCTGGCAGGCGAAGAACAGCACGACCATCGGCACCGCCGCGATGACCATCCCGGCGAAGACGACGGGATACTGCGTGCCGTTCTTCGACATCAGATCGGACAGGCCGACCGGGAGGGTCTGCACGCCCGATCCGCTGGTGAAGATCATCGCGAAGAGGTACTCGTTCCAGTTCTGCAGCACGTTGAGCACGATGGTGGTGGCGATGATGGGCATGCTCATCGGCAGGATGATGCGCCAGAACGTCGCCGCACGCGATGCGCCGTCCAGCGCGGCGGCCTCGTCGACCTCACGCGGCAGATCGAGCATGTAGGCGCGCATGAGGAAGACGGTGAAGGGGATGCGGAAAGCCGTGTAGAGGATCAGCAGCCCGGCGAAGGAATCGTAGAGACCGAGCGACTGGAACATCTTGACGAGTGGGATCAGCGCGACCGTCGGCGCGAGCATCAGCCCGGCGAGCACGAGCACCGTCATGGTGCGGTTCAGCGGGATGTTGACGCGGGTGAGCGCGTAGGCGGCCCAGGCGCTGATCAGCTCGGTCAGCAGCGTCGCGAGCACCGTGAGCGAGACGCTGGTGCCGACGAAGTCGCCGACGCCTTGACGCCATGCCGTCGCGAAGTTCTGCCAGAGCGGCGACGACGGCAGCGAGAACGGGTCGCCGAACAGCTCGGCGTTCGTCTTCAGCGCGTTCATCACCATCCACGCGAGCGGGTAGATGACGACGATCGCGAGCGCGATCAGGATCACCCAGACCAGTACGGCCCTGATCCCTCGGCCCAGCCGGGCGACGATCACCATTCGACCCTCTTCTTCCGTGAGTAGGCGAGCTGCGCGGCGGCGAGCAGCAGCGTGATGACGAAGATCGCGACGCCGATCGCGGCTGCCGACCCGAAGTCGTTCGTGACGAAGCCCGCGTGATAGAGCCAGGTGCCGAGCACCTGGCTGGAGTTGTTGGGTCCACCGCTGGTCATCACCATGACCTCGTTGAAGACCTGGAACGCGCCGGAGATGGTGACGATCATCATGAGGCCGGTCATCTCGCGGACGAGCGGCAGTGACACGTTGAAGAAGCGACGGACGGGGCCGATGCCGTCGATCTGCGCGGCTTCATAGAGCTCCTGTGGGATGCGCTGCAGCGCGACCGAGAACAGCAGGACGCTGTAACCGAAGCCCTGCCACTGGCTCATCGCGATGATCGCGAAGATCGCTGTGCTCTCGTGCCCGAGCCACGCCTGCGAGAACTGCCCGAGACCGAGGTTGTCGAAGAAGACGTTGAGCAGGCCCGTCTGCGGCTGGTAGATGAAGTAGAAGAGCAGGCCCGCGACTGTGAGCGAGATCGCCGACGGGATGAAGTAGATCGCCCGCAGCGCTTTGCGCCAGCGCTCGCGGCGCACGCTCTCGACGATCGCGGCGAGCACCAGGGCGCCGAAGACCTGGAACACGATCGAGATGACGGCGTACCAGACGTTGTTGCCCAGTGCTTTCCAGAAGATCGGATCCTCGGCGAGGGCGACGTAGTTGTCACCGCCGACGAAGGTCTGCTCGCCGCTGTAGATGTTCCACTTCAGGAAGCTGAAGAGGATGTTCTGGGTCAGCGGCCAGTAGACGAAGACGGCCAGCACCGCGAGCGCCGGCAGCAGCCAGATCAGGCCGCCCGCGCTCGCGCGGGTGCCGGGTCTGACCGGCCCTCGCCGCCGAGAGACGCGGGCTGGGCCCCGCCCGACCTCCTCGAGCGAGGTCGGGCGGAGTTCGGTCGGGGCCTGCAGGGCCGTCATTTCGCCTTCTCGGCCGCGGCACGAACGGCGGCGAGTGCGGCCTTCGGAGTGAGGCTGCCCGAGACGAGTCCCTCTGAGACGGCGACCCACGAGTCGGCGACCTCGGGCACATTCGCCATGTCGAGCCACGCGAACGACGACTCCGCATCGTCGACGAGCTTGGCGCCCTCGGCGACGGCGGGGCTGGCGACCTCCTCGGTCACGACGCCCTTGACGGCGCTCGGCTGGCCGTACGGCGGCGAGGAGAGGGTCGTCGCGTTCTCGCGGTTGGTGAGGAACTTGAGGAAGTCGAGCGCGACGGGTGCGTTCTTGCTCTTGGCGTTGATCATGTAGCCCTCGGGCGCTCCCTGCAGGGTGCCCGGGTCGCCCTTGGCTCCGTCGGGCGCGGGCAGCTGGAAGATCCCGAAGCCATCTCTGTTCAGCTGGCTGTCGCTCGTGTTCACCGAGTCGAACTCGATGAGCTCCTGGTAGTACATGGCCGCCTTGCCGGTGGCCTGCTGCTGCTGGGCCGTCGTGTAGGTCACGCCGTTGGAGTTGCTGCCGTCACCGGTGCACTCGGTCACCAGCCGCTGGAACTGCTCCATCGCCGTCACATAGCCCGGGTCGTCGTACCTCGCCGTCTTCGGGGCGAGATCGGCGTCGATCGTGTCGCGCGGCACGTTGTAGGCGACGAGCTGTCCGAGGTAGTGCAGCCCGGGCCAGCCGTCTTTGTTGCCGAAGGCGATGGGCACCTGGCCGGCGGCCTTGATGGTGAAGCAGTCGGAGATCAGCTCGTCGAACGTCGACGGCACCTCGAGGCCGAGCTCGGAGAAGATGCGCTTGTTGTAGCCCATGAACTTGGCGTCGTTGTAGAACGGCACCCCGTAGTACTTCCCCTCGTAGCGGAACGAGTCGAGCGCGGCGGTGCCGAAGCTGTCGCCCCACTCGGTTCCCGGCGCGATCTGCTTGCTGAGGTCGACCGCGAGCCCGTTGACGGCGAAGTTCTCACCCCAGTTGCCGGCGTAGGTGAAGTAGACATCGGGCAGCGACTGCGAGCCGATGAGCACCTTCTCCTTGTCTTTGATCGCGTTGTCGTCGGTCTCCTGGGCGAGTGTGATCTTCAGATCGGGGTGCTCGGCCTGGTAATCCTTCACGACCCCCTCGAAGTAGGGTGCCATCGGATCGCCGGCGCCGGCGGTGAGGATGCTCAGGCTGCCGGAGAAGTCGGGCTTCGCCGTGATGTCGGCGCTGCCGCCGCTCGCCGAGCACGCGGTGAGCGCCAGGGCGAGGATTCCGGTGGCCGCGATCGCAGTGGTCGCTCTGGTGGGGTTCACGCTCGACTCCCGTCGTGGGGGGCCGAGCGGGCTCATCGCCCGTCAGACCCGTCATTGGATCGGTTCGGCGACCGTCGAAACGGCCGGGTGCGTCGACTATACGAAAAACTGGTACCGGTATCAATCCCCGAGACGAGAACGAGGTCTCGCGCTGCCGATACTCAGTTCGCCGGGGGTGGCGCCACGCTGTCGCGTCGAACGAAGTCGGCCTCGAGGACATGGGTGGCGACGGGCGCGACGCCACCGGCCATCCGAGCGAGGAGGCACTCCGCGGCCAGTTTCCCGAGCTGGTGCATCGGCTGCGCGACGACCGACATCGCCGGCGTCATCACGCTCGCCCACGAACTGTCGTCGAAGCCGATGAGCGACACGTCGTCGGGGCACCGCAGCCCGCGTTGCCGCAGCGCTCGCAACGAGCCCGTGAGCGCATCCGTCTCGGTCGCGAAGATGGCCGTCGGGGGGTCTGACAGAGCCAGCATCCCCAGCACGGCGCGGGTGGCCTGCGATTCGTGCTTCGCGACGTGGGTCACGAGCGACGTGTCAAAGGGGATGCCGGCCTGCTCGAGCGCCTCGAGATAGCCGAGCAGTCGCTCGCCGTCGCTCCACAGCGCGCTGTCGAGGATGCGACGGAGGTCGTCAGCGCCCGCGGCAGGCTCGGTCGTGACGGGCCCCCACACGAAGCCGATCCGCCGGTGGCCCGCCTCGATCAGCGACGCGACCGCTTCGCGTGATGCCTCGCGGTTGTTGATCACCACCGCATCGGCGGTCACCGCGTCGACGAGGCGGTCGAGCAGCACGAGCGGGATGCCGCGCTGCTCGAGCAGGTCGATCTGCGGCATGCGCGCCTGCCGCCCCGCTGCCGGCGCGAGGATGACGCCGTCGACGCGCTTGTCGACGAGGACGTCGATGGCGGCCGCTTCCTGCGCCAGATCTTCGTCGGTGCTGAGCACCAGCACGTCATAGTCGGCGCGGCGTGCGGCATCGGCGATCCCGCGCAGCACGCCGGCGAAGAAGGGGTTCCCCACATCCGCGAGAACCACGCCGAGAGTGCGGGTCTCGCCGGTCGACATGCTGCGAGCGACGGAGTTGGGGCGATAGCCGAGCCGCTGGGCAGCGGCGAGCACCACCTCGCGGGTCTTCGGGCTCACGGAGCCGTATCCGCCGAGCGTGCGGGCGACCGTCGCGCGCCCCACCCCGGCCTCCGCCGCGACCTCGGAGATCGTCGGCGAGGCACCGCCGTCACGCTGGATCGACATCGCGTCGCCTTCCCCCTCGTGACGGCCGGTCGTCTCAGCCGCCGTCTCCCGCCGCCAACTGCGGCAGCGGGTCGAGCGCCGCATCCGCTTCGAAGCGGCGCCCGTGACCGAACGCACCGTCGACCGTGCACTGGCGCGCGGCCGATTCGGCGGCCCGACGCATCGAGCGATGAAGGGCCGCACCCGTCGGGCGCGCGTTCCTCCGCCAGCCGGATCCGAGCAATTCAACCACGAAGGCCGCGAGGTAGGCGTCGCCGCAGCCCATCGTGTCGACGAAGGGTCCCGGCACGGGTGCGGCGTCGGAGTAGTAGTAGTCGTCCCCGTCGAACAGCACGGCCCCGGCCGCACCGCGGGTGCCGAGCACGAGCCGCGGGCCGAACGCCGCGATACGTCGCATTTCGCCCCAGGTCTCGCTCGAACCCAGGTCGCCCAGCGAGGCCAGAGCGAGGTCGATATGCGGCCCCACCTCGCTCAGGTACGAGGCGGTGCGGAACTCCGGCTCCGCGGAGAGGTCGAATGAACGCAGAACCGGAGTCGATGCCAGCTTGGGCAGCTCGGGGACCGTGCCCGAGTACACGCTCGAGTGGACGAGCGAGAAGCTCGACGCGTAGTCGAGGTCGTCGTCGCTCAGCCTCACGGGGTCGCTGAGCGTGACACCGCCCTCATTCCATTCGAGGAATCGACGCTCTCCGTCGACGGTCTCGATGCGGGTGAGGCCGTTCGGCCCGCGACGCACCGAGGACCGCGAGGTGTCGACCCCGCAGTCCTCGATCGCGCCGCGGACGAAGCTGCCGTGCTCATCGTCGCCGAAGACCCCGAGGTACGCCGCCTCGGCGCCGAGCCGACGGGCGAACACGGCGACGTTGACCGCATTGCCCCCCGGATACTCGACGCCGCGATCGACGAAGCGGTCGACGATGTTGTCCCCGAAGCCGAGGACGCGCACTGTGCTCATCTGGTCCTCAGTACTCCACGACGCGGTAGTACCGGCGCAGGTCGAGCGAGTGGTCGCGCGCCTGTGCGAGGTGCTTGCTGAAGCGGTCGACGACCGCATCGGCGACGATCGGCGAGAGCAGTCCGCGGAACTCGTCACTGACACCGGGGAGCTCGTAGGCCGCGGTGTCGATGACAGTGACATCGTCGCTGTAGTTGTTCGCGAAGGAGATCACGCGATCCATGAGCGGTCGGGTCTCGTCTTCACCGACGAAGAGCAGCAGGCTGGTGTCCTTCTCGATCAGCTCGAGCGAGCCGTGGAAGAACTCCGCCGCGTGCACTCGGGTGGTGCGCAGCCACTGCATCTCCTCGAGGATGCACATCGAGTAGAGGTAGGTGAAGCCCCACAGGTTGCCCGAGCCGACCAGGAAGTGGTAGTCGGTCTGAGCGTGCTTCTGGGCGAACTCCTGCCCGATGGGGTCGGCCTGCTCGGTGACCGCCAGCAGCGCTTCGGGCAGCGCCTCGAGATCGCGGACGAGGCGGTCGTAGCCGTCGAACTCGCCGCGCAGCGACAGCAGCTTGGCGGCGAAGAGCAGGAACTGCACGTCGAAGGGCCACGCCTTGGGAGCCGAGAGCAGCACTTCGTCGACCCCGGTGGCGATGGGGCTCTCGGGATATCCCGTGAAGCCGATCGTCAGGGCGCCCCGCTCCCGAGCGAACTCGAGGCAGTCCAGGATGTCCTCGGTCGTACCCGAGACGGAGGCGAAGATCGCGACGGAGTCGGGGCCGAACTGGGGATCCGGCGCGAGCACGAACTCCTTGCCGATGACCGCGCGCACGGGAAGGTCGGAACGCGTCTGGAAGAAGCGCTCGTAGGGCAGTGCCGCCGCGTAGGTTCCGCCGGCGCCGATGAAGTAGATGTTCTTCCAGCGACCCGCGCTGACGCGCTCAGCCAGCTCCTCGATCTGCGAGCGCAACGCGATCGTGCTCCGCACCTGACCCAGGTATTCCTCTTCGTTGAAGCCCAGCATGTCCGTCCTCTCACCGATTGGTACCGGTATCAATATGTCTCATATCGTGGCACAACAAGGTAGGAGGCGCAAGGACGCGCCGCAGGGCACCGCGCTAGCGTGGACGCGTGACCACGCCCTCCCTCGCTTTCGCCGACGGCCACCGCATCCCGCAGCTCGGTCTGGGGGTGTACAAGGTCGACACCGGCATCGCCGAGCAGCTCGTCGACGGCGCCCTGCGCCTCGGCTATCGCCACATCGACACAGCGAAGCTCTACAAGAACGAGGCCGAGGTCGGGCGAGGCGTGCGCTCCTCCGGCGTGCCGCGCGAGGAGGTCTTCGTCACGACGAAGGTGTGGGATGACGACCAGGGCTTCGACGCCACGCTCCGCGCCGCCGAGCGCAGCCTCGCCGAGGTCGACCTCGGCTACATCGACCTCTACCTGATCCACTGGCCCTGCCCGGCACAGGACCTCTACGCCGACACCTGGCGCGCCCTGCAGCGGCTTCGCGACGAGGGCGTCGTGAAGTCGATCGGCGTCAGCAACTTCCACCCGCACCACATCGAGCGGCTGATCGCCGAGACCGGCGAGAAGCCCGTCATCAATCAGGTCGAGCTGCACCCGCGGCTTCCGCAGCACAGGACGCGCGCCTTCGACGCCGAGCACGACATCCTCACCGAGTCGTGGGCGCCGCTCGGGCGCGGCACGGTTCTCGCCGAGCCGGTGCTCGCCGAGATCGGGGCGCGCTACGGCCGCTCGCCCGCGCAGGTCGTCATCCGCTGGCACCTGCAGCAGGGTCTCGTCGTGATCCCGAAGTCGAACTCGATCGACCGCATCCGTCAGAACCTCGAGGTCTTCGACTTCGAGCTGGATGCGCACGACCTCGCCGCGATCGCCTCGCTCGAGACCGGCGAGCGCACCGGCATGGACCCGGACCTGCACGAGCCGAAGTAGGCGCGAGCGACGCGGCCGAGCCGGACCGAACCCGGCAGCAGCTCTCAACCGAGCGGGGTTCGGACCGGCTGACCGACCTCGACACGACGATGCCCGCCGCGACCTGGGGTCGGGCGGGCATCGCGGAGCCGGAGTGACCGGCGAAGGGGCGCGCGTCAGTCGCGCAGCCCCTCCTTGAAGTCGTTCTTCGCCTTGACGCGGTCGCGGTCGGCTTCGGCCTGCTTCACCTTCGCGTCGGCCTGGCGCTCCTCGGCGGCATCCGAGATGCGCTCCTTGGCGTCCTCGACGGTGCGGCTGACCTTCTCGCCGGCGGCCTGCGCGGCGTCCTTGGCGTCATCCAGAAGTCCCATGGGCGTCCTCCTCGCTCGAGCGGTGCGACGGCACGGGGCGACCGTCGTGACTCCACGCTAGGAACCGGATCGCGGTCGCGAGCCGATCCGCACTCCCCTGCCAGAGGGCGTCCAGCGTGCGCCCAGACCCGCACCGGAGGCGTCGAGACGCGTGCTCCCCACGACGCATAACGAGCCGGAAACGTTGGCTGGTGCGCGTCCCGGTTCGCGAGCATCCTGAGCGACATGAGGCGAATTCCCCTTCTTCTCGGCGCCGCAGCGCTCGTCGTCGCCCTCGCCGGGTGCTCCGCCGGCTCGTCCGGCTCGCGTGCGGATCAGGCCGACTCCGGGCAGCGCGGCCCTGACTCCTCGGCGCAGGATTCGGGCGTCGACGGCTCGACGCAGAGCGGCGTCGCGGGTGGCGGCTCCGCCGCGTCGGGCACCTCGGATCCCGCGGTCGCGCCGGTCACGGCCGACCCGGCACGCTCGGTCGTGACCACCGGGAGCATCACGCTCACGGTCGACGACCCCGGCGCGACCGCCGACGCCGCCGTCGCACTGACGACGGACGCGGGCGGCCGGGTCGACGGTCGGCAGGAGCAGGCGGCGAGCGCCGATGCACCCGCCTCGGCGCAGCTGACGCTGCGCATCCCCGCCGACCGGCTCGACGCGACGCTGCCGAAGCTGAAGAAGCTCGGCCATCTCGAATCGATCGAGCTCACGAGCGACGACGTCACGGCGACCGTGCGCGATACGGATGCGCGCATCGCCGCGCTGCAGACCTCGGTCGACCGGCTCACGGCACTGCTCGCGAAGTCGGGCACCACGGCCGACCTCGTCGCCCTGGAGACCGCGCTCAGTCAGCGCCAGGCCGAGCTCGAGGCGCTGCAGGCGCAGAAGCGCGGACTCGACGACCAGGTCGCGCTGTCGACGATCAGCCTCGACCTGCTCTCGCCCGCCGCGGCTCCGACCCCGAAGCCGCAGAGCTTCCTCGACGGGCTCGCCGCCGGATGGGGCGCCTTCCTCGCCTTCTGGGCGGGCTTCCTGGTGGTGCTCGGCGCCCTGACGCCGTGGCTCCTCGCGCTCGCGATCATCGGCGGCGTGGTGCTGGTCATCGTCCGCCGGCGCCGTCGCTCGCGGCCGGTCGGCCGCCCGGGGACGGGCCGATTCGGCGGCGCGGCCTTCGCGGTCGCCGGAGGGCACCCGGGCGCTCCGGCCGCGGAACCCGGCGGCCCGGCGGCGTTCCGCGAGACCGGGACGGACGCCGCGGCCGACTCCGGTGACGACCGCCCACGCCATCCGACGGACGAGGCGACCCCGCCGACCTGACCTCGACGTGCGCGGGAGCGCCGAGCTCGTGGACGCCCGCGCGTCACCCCACGGCGACGCTCCCCGCGCCGGCGGCGTCGGGCAGGATGGGCGGGTGCCGAAGAAGGTCGACCACGACGTGCGACGCCACGAGATCGTCGATGCCTTCCTGCGGGTCACCGCGCGTGACGGCTACGCGGCGGCCACGAGTCGCGCCGTCGCGCAGGAGCTCGGGGTGGCCACGGGAGCGCTCTGGCACTACTTCTCGGGCTTCGACGCCGTGATCGATGCGGCGATGGATGCGGTCGTCGCCCGCACGAACCGCCGCATCACGTCGACGGCCGACGGCCTGCGCGGGCTGGCGGCGGTCGACGCGATCGTGACCGAGATGCTGCCGCTGACGAAGGAGACCCGCGACGAGGCGCACGTCGTGGTCGGGTTCTGGGGTCGGCTCTCGGCCCGCGGCGCCGCAGCGCCCGACTGGGCGGCCGATGACGACTGGGTCGCGGCGCTGCGCCGCCACCTGGGCGAGGCCGTGCAGCTCGGGGAGCTGCGATCCGACGCGGATCCGGCGCGGCTGACGACCCTGCTCGAGGCCGTCTTCTGGGGCCGCCAGGTCGTGGAGGTCATCGCGAGCGAGCCGGTCGACGCCGCCGACCACCGTGCCGCGGCCGAGACGGCGCTGCAGCCGTGGATCACGCGCGCGACGACGGGAGATCTCCCCGAGCGCGCGCGGCTCAGCCCGCGGCGCGGATGAGCGCGAGAAGTGCGCGGCCGTAGGCCTCGGCCGCGTCGTCGGCACGGAAATCGTGACGCGACCCGGCAAGTTCGATCGTGACCCGGTACTCGACGATCGCGACGCGGGTGATGTCGACGCGGCGCTCGAGCGCGAGGAAGGAGCCGCGCAGCAGCTCACGCAGCTGATCCTCGCGCGGCAGCCACAGCGCATCCTCGAGCGCGACCGAGTCGAGCGCCCACTCGGTCGTGCCGTTGAAGCCGAGAACCGTGCCCGTCTCGTAGTGGTGCGGCTCGATCGTCATGTCGCTGACGGTGAAGACGTCGCCCTCGAACTCGCCCCCGGCGATCTGGAAGGCATCGCCCGAGATCGGATCCCAGCGCAGCCCGGCCTCGCGCAGCTCGCCGGCCAGCCGCGTCGAGATCATCGCCCCAGTATCACCGCGCGGCGGATCATCCGCTCGACTCGACCGATCGTCCCGATCACCGCCTGCCGCGATCCGCGCGGGTAGCGTGAGCCGGGTGACTCTTCCCTTGCGCGACACCATCGTCACCTACGCGTCCGGATCCATCGAGGAGACGGCATCCGTGCTGCACACGCAGCCGCACGGCGACCGGCTCGCGGTGATCGTCGACCGCACCCCCGTGCACCCGGTCGACGCGGGCTGGCCCGACCAGGGGCCCGACCGTGCGGCCTTCGTCGTCGGCGGCGAGGCCCTCGAGGTGCTCGACTGCGTGGTCGGCGCGACCGACGCCACCGAGCTGTTCGTCGGCGCCGACATCCCCGTGCGCAAGGGCACCGAGGGCTGGGCCTTCGTCGCGGTGCACCTGGTGGCGGCGGATGCGGCGGTCGCCGAGGGCGACACCGCCCTGATCGCGGTCGAGAGCGACCACCGTCAGGCGCTCAGCGTCGGCCACACGGCCTGCCACCTGGCGTCCCTCGCGCTGAACCGCGCGCTCGCGGGGGCCTGGCGCAAGGAGGGGCGCACGGATGCGCTCGGCTCCCCCGATTTCGACGGCACCGCGATCGAGACCTCGACGATCACCGAGGGCGGCTCGGTCGACGAGTTCCGCGTCGGCAAGAGCGTGCGCAAGGCCGGGTTCGACCCCGAGTCGCTGGCCGACCTGGCGGCGCTCGGCGACGAGGTCGACCGCATCCTCGCCGAATGGACGACGAGCGGCGCGCGCATCCGCATCGACCGCGACGGCGATGGCCTCACCGACCGTCGCTGGTGGGTCGCCGAGCTGCCCGAGGGCGAGGCCCGCATCCCCTGCGGCGGCACGCACGTGCGCTCGCTCGCCGAGCTCGGCGCGGTCACCGTGACGCTCACGCGACGTGAGCTCGAGGGCGCGGTCGGGGTGACGATGGTCACCCGCGCGGGTGGCTGATCCTCAGCACCAGGACGGATCGAAGCCGGGCAGTCCGCGCGCGACCGCGCCCGACGACACATCCACGATGTTCGTCGAGATGGCCGTGAACGACGGCGTCTGCGGGTAGTCGTCGCTGCGACCCTCGGGCGAGACGACCTCGACGGCGAGGTACTGCGCGTTCGGCGACAGGCACGCCTGCCGGATGCGCGAGCCGTCGTCGGCGGGCTGGTACAGCACCCTGCCGCCATCCGGTCCGGCGAGCACGACCCGGAAGCCGGTGGCGCCGCGGGTGAAATCGGGCGAGGAGACGACCTCGACGTAGCGCCCGGCGCGGTCGAGCACCGTGACCTCGCCGCGGTAGTCCTCCGCCGGCTGCCCGTCCTCGGGCACCGCGAGCGGCGTCGTCTCGCCGGTCGTGAGGTCGATCGTCGAGCCGCCGTCGGGGTCGGCGACCACGACCGTCGCCGTGTTCGGCAGGAAGCCGCGCAGCTCGCCGTGGGCCCCGAGCGGCACCGGCTTCGCGGACTTCGTCGGGTCGATCAGCAGCAGCGACTGGTCGGTCGCCTGGGCGACGAGCGAGGTCGTGCCCGGCACCCAGACGTAGTCGAGCACCGAGAGCGGCTCGCCGTCGAGGCCGGTCACGGCGGTGCCGATGCCCGACGAGCTCGTCGGGTCGTAGAACTCGAGCACGTGATCGAGGGCCGGCTCGACCCCCGGCGGCGTCGTCAGCGTGTAGCCGAGCAGTCCGCTCGGTCCCGAGCTCTTCAGCAGGTCGATGGACGCGTGCTGCGGCGTCGTGATCGTGTCACTCGAGCCCTCGGGCAGGGTCACAAGCTGCAGAGTCGCGTCACCCGCGTCGCCGAGGGTGGCGACCGCCAGCTGGGACGGAAGCACGGCGTACTGCGCGATGCGCGGGGCCGAGAAGGCGACCTTCGTCGCTCCCCCGTCGACCGAGCGCGACAGGATCTGGTCGGCATCCGGGTCGGGAGCGTCACGCAGCAGGGTGTAGACGTTCGGCCACGGGGTGCGGATGCTCTGCTCGACGGTCGCGGACGTGCCGCCCTTCCCGTCGGGCACGCGCAGACTCACGCGGTAGTCGGTTCCGTAGCGCAGCCGCTCGGGGAAGGTCAGCGTCACGGCGGCGCCGGAGCGCTGCACGCTGAACGACGCCGCCGGGCTGACCGTCACATCCTTCGTCGCCAGCCGGTCGACGGCACGGTCGAGGTGCAGCACGACGCGGGCGCCCTGCTGCTCGATGAGCGCGGCGCCGTCGAAGTCGGCCCGCACGATGCCCGGCGGGCGCAGGGCGTTGCCGAGCGCGAGCCCCGCGACGACCACGAGCAGTCCGGCGAGGGCGATCGCGAGCGTGCCGCGCCAGCCGAGCGGGCGGCGCTCGGGCCCGAGGTCGAGGTGGTACTCGTCGGCGTCGCGGGCGGCGGCCGCCGCGATGGCGTCGTCGGGTGGATGACCCGGCGCGGGATGCTCGGCGCTCATCAGTAGACGTAGGGCTGGTCGGGCTCGGAGATGCCGGCGAACTCGCTCGGCACGATCACGACCGGCACGGCGCCGGATCCGCTCGGGTTCTGCTGGAACCTGCCGGTCAGCTTCACCCAGCTGTTCGCCTTGTGGTCCTTCTTCCAGTCGGGCAGGTACACGGGCACGCCGACCGGCTGGGCGTCGACGGCGCAGCAGGTGACCATGAGGCGGGCGACGTAGACCACATCCGCATCGCCGTTGTCGAGCAGGTAGCCGCTGATCTGCACGGTCTGCCCGGCGACGGCGCTCTCGCCGCCGGAGCGCAGCAGCGAGGCCCAGTCCTTGACCGTGAACTTCGAGGTGTCGGTGCCGACGAGGTTCGCGGCGGGCGCCTGCAGGGCGTCGGCGGAGGTCGCGAGAGCGCGGTTCTGCGCGGTCGCGGAGGTCAGCGCGGCGGGCGGCAGGATGAGCAGGGCGACGAGTGCTCCGGCGATGATCAGCACGCGTCCGACGGTCAGCGAGCGCAGCAGGCGCGGGCGCGCGAGCAGGCCGGGGCCGATCTCGTCGTGGTCGTGGTCGTGCGCGGCGTCGCTGTGGTCGGCGTGGTCGGCGTGGTCGTGGTCGGCGTGATCATGAACCGCGGCGCGCGCATCCTTCGCGTCCTTGCGCAGCAGGAAGAACGACCCCGCCAGCACGGCGACGCCGCCGATCACCGCCATGACGACCGCGAAGACCGTGTAGCGCGGGTGGATGTAGAGCGCGAGCTTGCCGGTCGCGGCGAGCCAGAGCGTGGCGACGACGGCGACGAGGGCGAGCAGCGGTCCGATCCACCGGGCCACGAGACGGTCAGCGCGCAAGGTTCAACCCCAATCCGAGGGCGGCGACGGCGAGCGCGACCACGGCCGTGACCACGACGAGCGTGCGCGCCGTGAAGGTCGTGCGCATGAGCGCGAGCATCTTCACGTCGATCATCGGCCCGAAGACGAGGAAGGCGACGATCGCGCCCGGCGAGAACGTCGAGCCGAGCGACAGCACGAAGAAGGCGTCGACGTTCGAGCACATGGCCACGACGAAGGCGAGCGTCATGAGGGCCAGCACGCTGAGCACCGGGTCGCCGCCGAGCGCGACGAGGGCCTCGCGCGAGATCGCGACCTGGATGAGCCCGGCGAGCGCCGAGCCCACGAACAGCGCCGGCAGCACGGCGCTCATCTCGGCGGTCACCATGCCGGCGCCGCGGCGCAGCCGGTGCGCGCGGTCGTCGACGTCGTGGGCGTGCGCGGCGCAGGCCGCCCGGAAATCGGGCGTCAGCAGCGAGTCGGGGTCGGGATGCCGGGTCAGCAGCCAGCCGACCGCGTTCGCGATGAGGAAGCCGCCGAGCACCCGCCAGACGACGATCCCGTCGCTCCAGCCGAAGGCCTGCACGGTGGTGACGATCGTGATCGGGTTGAGGATCGGCGCCGCGAGCAGGAAGGTCATCGCCTCGGGCACGCTGAGCCCGCGCACGACGAGGCCGCGGGCGAGCGGCACGTTGCCGCACTCGCAGACCGGCAGCAGCACGCCGAGCAGCGAGAGGACGCCCCGGCGCAGCAGGCCGTTGCGCGGCAGCACGGCGAAGAACCAGCGGTCGGGCACCCAGAGCTGCACGACGGTCGAGATGAGCACGCCGAGGATCACGAAGGGCAGCGACTCGATCACGACGCTGAGCGAGAGCGTGACGAAGTCCTGCGCGATGTCGGTCAGGCTGATGCCGCTGCCCGGCGTGGCGACGCGCACGCCGATCAGCACCACCAGGATTCCGGCGAGGATCACGAGCGCGCGCCAGGGGGTGCGCCGACGCGAGGGCGCGACCGTCGGCTCGCGCGTCAGGACCACCCGTGAAGGGTAAGCGCTCGACCTGACGGATCTGAGGTAGGCAGGCCGCTCGAATAGGGCATCCTCCGGATGCCGCGCCCGTGCCTCAGAGCGGATCGTGGTCGTCATGAGCATCGTGACCGAGTTCTCCTTCTCCCACCTCCGTGAGCACCACGAGCACGAGCTGGAGCTCGCGGCGGAGCGCGCCCGCATCGCCCGCGAGCGAGCCGTTCCGACACAGCGCCACCGTGGCCGTCAGCACCTCCTGTCCGGCGGCGCGGCGGCGCTGCGCTCGCTGCTCGCGCCGACGCACCGGACGTCCGCTCCTCGGGCGGTGTCGGAGTGCAGCCGACACGCGGTGCACGGCTGAACGCCGGGCACCGCGGCGCCCGGGGCGCCGGTGACGACGAGCGGGGCGGGGATGCGCCGGCACGGGCATCCCCGCCCCGCTCCGTCGCGCGAGGACGTGCGGCCGGCGGCCACCCGCCCGCCCCGGAGGATGTCGGGGGTGCGTGGCACCATGAGCAGGTGAATCGCGCGGCGCCCCGCATGATCGGCCGTGAGGCCGAGCTGGCGCGCCTGGACGCCCTCGTGGCCGAATCGCGAGCGGGCTCGACGCGGATCGCGCTCGTCGCGGGCGAGGCCGGGATCGGCAAATCGCGCCTGATCGCCGAGACCCGGCACCGTGCCGCGGCCGCCGCGCTCGCCGCCGGCGCTCCGGCCCCCGTCATCGCGACCGGCCACTGCGTCGACCTCGCCGCCGAGTCGGCTCCCTACGCCCCGCTGCCCGAGCTGCTGCGCTGCCTCGCGCTCGAGTTCGGCTCCGATGCGGTGCTCGACGCCGCCGGGCCGGGCGCCCCGTTCATCCGCGCCTTCCTCGAGGGCGATCGACTCGACGAGGAGGGCCGCGCCGCGACCGGAGCGGTGCGCGGGGTCAACGTGCTCGGCGACGTCGTCATCCGGCTGTTCGCGACCCTCGCCGAGCAGCGCCCGCTGCTGCTCGTGATCGAAGACGCGCACTGGGCCGATCCCGGCACTCTCGACCTGCTGCGGCTGGTCGCGCGGGTCGTCGACGACGTTCCACTGCTGCTCGTGCTGACCTTCCGCGACGACGAGCTGTGGTCGCGGGATGCGCTGCGCTCCCTCGTGGCCGAGTTCGAGCGCAGCCGTCGGGTCGAGCGGCTCACGATCGGCCGACTGAGCCGAGCCGAGGTGCGGGAGCAGGCGGCGCAGGTGCTCGGTCGGACGCCGACCCCGGCGGCGCTGGCCGAGCTGCACCGCCGCAGCGAGGGCATCCCCTTCTACGTCGAAGAGCTGGCGACGACCGACGTCGCGGCCGCCGAGGTGCCCGACCCGCTGCGCGCCGTGCTGCTGGCGCGCTACGGCACCCTCGACGAGACCGCCCGCTCGCTCGTGCGGCTGCTCGCGGTCGGCGGCACGCGCGTCGACCACGCGCTGGCCGAAGCGGTATCGCCGCTCGACAGCGACGACTTCGACGAGGCGATCCGCCGCGCCCGCGATGTCGGCGTGCTGCGCGTCGACGGCGCGACCTACGTGTTCCGGCACGCGCTCGTGCGCGACGCCGTGCTCGAGGAGGTGCTGCCGGGCGCTCTGCTGCGCGCCCACGCGGCCTACGCGGATGCGCTCGAGCGGCTGAAGGAGGTCGGCGGTGCGACAGCCGCGCGCGTCGTCAGCATCGCGGAGCACCGCATCGCGGCGGGCGACGACGAGCGCGCCTTCGCCGACGCGATCGAGGCGATGACCTGCAGCCGCGAGACCGGCGCCTACGCGACCGCCGCGCGCATCGGCGAGCGCGCCGTCGCGCTGTGGCCGCGCGTCAGCGACCCGGCCGCGACCGCCGGCGCCGACCTGGCGACCCTGCTCAGCTGGGTCGCGTCCGCCTGGCGCAGCTCGGGCGCGACCGCGCCCGCCCTCGCGGCGATCGACCGCGCCCTCGCCGTGCCCGGTGACGACCCGCTGCTGCGGGCGCGACTGCTGCGCATCCGCGGCACGGTGCTGACGCACGACCACCGGGCCGGATCGCTCGACGTCTACCGTGCCGCCCTGGCCGAGATCGAGCGGCTGCCCGCCGGAACGGACGCGCGACTGGAAGCCTCGATCCGCGTCGAGCTCGCCGCCGAGACGATGATCACCGGCGACGCGCACGCGGCGATCGAGCTGGCCGGCTCGGCCCTCGACATCGCCCCCGAGGAGGCGACGCGGGTGCGCTCGATCGCGGCGACCATCCTCGGCGGCACCCGCGCCCTGCACGGCGAGTTCGCGCAGGCGGAGCGCGATTTCGAGCTCGCGCGCGCGATCGCCGCGGCCGACCCCTCGGCGCGACTGCGGTACTACACGAACTGGTCGGATGCGCTCTACGTGCACGGCCGCTTCGCCGAGGCGCTCGAGGTCGCCGAGGAAGGGCACCGGGTCGCGCGCGAGCTCGGCGTCGAGCGCTCGACCGGCGCGATCCTCGCCGTCAACGCGGCCGAGCCGCTCTACGCGCTCGGCGAGTGGGACCGCGCCGACGCGCTCGCCTCGGCCGCACTCGACCAGGATCCGCCGAGCCAGTTCGCGGCCTACCTGCGCCGTGAACTGCTGCGCTCGGCCGTGAACCGCGGCGACCTCGCAGCGGCATCGCGGCTGGCCGATGACATCCCCGCCGCCGACAACTCGAACCTGCAGGAGCGGCTCGCGCTGGCCGCCGATCTGGCCGAGCTGCATCTCGCGCTCGGCGACCCGGAGGCGGCGCTGGCCGCGCTCGCCCCGCTATTCGCGACCGAACGGGAGCGCATCGCCGGCTGGGCGCTGCCCGCCGATCTCGCGGCGGCGCGGGCGCTCTCGGCGCTGCGCCGCCGTGACGGCGACGCGCACGCCGGTGCCGAGCAGGAGACCGCGCTGCGACACCGGCTCGAGCTCGACGGCTACGGCGCGAACGCGACGATCTGGCTCGGCGCGGCCGAGGCCTGGCTGGGCGGCGCCTCGGGTGCCGGTGACGACCTCGCGCTCTGGGACGCGGCCCTCGCCGCCGCGGCCCACCCGGAGTGCGGCGCCCCGATCGCCGTGGTGCTGCGGGTGCGCCTCGGCGCCGCGGAGGCCCTGCTGCGCGACGGGGACGACCGCACCCGCGCGCGAGCCGTCGCCGCGCTTCACGAGCTGCTCGCCGAGGCGCGAGCCCTCGACGCGGGCGCGATCGGCGGAGCTGCCGTCGAACTGCTGCACGCGGCGGGAGTGACGGTCGAGGCGTTCCCGCGCGCCGTCGCCGCGAAGGACGAGGGTGACGATGCGATGTCGGCGGCGACGGCCGGCACCGCCGAGCATCTGACCGCTCGCGAGGTCGAGGTGCTCGGCCTCGTCGCCGAGGGGCTCAGCAACGGCCAGATCGCCGACCGTCTCTTCATCAGCCGCAAGACGGTGAGCGTGCACGTCTCCGCGATCCTGCGCAAGCTCGGCGCCGCGAACCGCACCGAGGCCGCACGGCACGTCGCCGCACGCCACCGCCCACTCGACCCGGCCATCCGCTGAATGCCCCGACCTCACATCCGCGCCGCCGCCGACGACTACCGGGTGTGGGAATGACGACAGAGCCCTTCGAGGTGATCGTGCAGCGGCACGGGCCGACCGTGCTGCGCGTCTGCCGGGCGCTGGTCGGCGGGGATGACGCGGACGACGCCTGGAGCGAGACCTTCCTCTCGGCGCTGCGCGGCTATGACGAGCTGCCCGGCGACGCGAACGTCGAGGCCTGGCTCGTGACGATCGCACACCGCCGCTCGATCGACCTGATCCGGGCGCGTGCCCGACGGGCCGTTCCGGCGGAGGAGATCGCCGACCGCCCGGCGCCGGCACGATCCGGTCCGCTCGGCGACCTCGACCTGCTGCGCGCGGTCGCGGCGCTGCCCGACCGGCAGCGGCAGGCGGTGGCCTACCACCACCTCGTCGGACTCCCCCACGAGGAGGTCGCGCGCGTGATCGGCGGAACCCCCGCCGCCGCGCGCAAGGCGGCCTCCGACGGAGTGAAGGCCCTGCGCGAGCGCCTCGGCGCCGCGACGCAGACGGCTCCGCTCACGAGAACGACGGACGGAGAAGGACGATGACCGAGCACGAGAAGACCGAGCACGAGACGACCGTGGATGACGTGGCCGGGACGACCGCGGACGACACGACCGAAGCCGACGCGGCTCTGGTGGCGGCGTTGCGCGCGCCCGCATCCCCCGATCCCGACGGTGACGACCCCGCCCGTCTCGCCGCCCTGCACGCCCGACTCGAGCGGGCCGCCGCGGCGGAAGGGCTCGACGAGATCGCCTACCGCGAGATCGACTCGCCCTACGGATCGCTGCTGCTCGCGGCGACCGCCGCCGGCCTCGTGCGCGTCGCGTTCGCGATCGAAGATCACGAGCGGGTGCTGGCGACGCTGGCCGAGAAGGTCAGCCCGCGCATCCTGCGCAGTCCCGCCCGGACGGGTCACGTCGCGCGCCAGCTCGACGAGTACTTCGCCGGACGCCGCCGGAGCTTCGACCTGCCGCTCGATCTGCGGCTCACAGCGGGCTTCCGACGTTCGGTCGTCGAGCACCTGCCGCACATCCCCTTCGGCCGCACCGAGAGCTACGCCGAGGTCGCCACCGCGACGGGCAGCCCGAAGGCCGTTCGCGCCGTCGGCACGGCCTGCGCGACGAACCCGCTGCCGATCGTCGTGCCCTGCCACCGCGTCGTGCGCACCGACGGCACGATCGGCCAGTACCTCGGCGGAACCGAGGCGAAGCTCGCGCTGCTCGAGTTCGAGGGCGCCCGGCCGCGCCGCTGACGCGTGCCGGACGCCCTCGCGGCGCTCAGGCCACGTCGCGCACGTGCCCCTGCTTGATGTGCAGCCGACGCTGCGCCCGGCGGGCGACCGCCGAGTCGTGCGTGACGATGATGAGCGTCAGGCCGCGGTCGCGCCACAGCCCCTCGAGCAGCTCCATGATCTCGTCGCGGGTCTCCTCGTCGAGGTTGCCGGTCGGCTCGTCGGCGAGCAGCACGCGCGGCTCCTTCACGAGCGCGCGGGCGATCGCGACGCGCTGCTGCTGACCACCCGAGAGCTCGCCGGGCAGGTGATCGGTGCGCTCGCCCAGCCCGACCGACTCGAGCGCGGCACGCGCACGGCGGGCGCGTTCCGCCGCCGGCACCCGCTGCGGCACGAGCGCGGTCTCGACGTTCTCCTGCGCGGTCAGCGTCGGGATGAGGTTGAAGCCCTGGAACACGATGCCGATATCGCTGCCGCGCACGGCGCCGAGCTTCGCGTCCCCCAGCTTCGTCAGCTGCTTCCCGTCCAGGGCGATCGCGCCCGACGAGGGGCGGTCGAGGGCGCCGAGCATCTGCAGCAGCGTCGACTTGCCGCCGCCGGTCGGCCCCTGGATGGCGACCATCTGCCCGTCGGGGATGGTCAGGGTGACGTCTTTCAGCGCCGTCACGGTGCGCTTCTTCTGCTTGTAGACGCGGGTCACGTCGGTCAGCTCGTACATGCGGTTCTCCGTCTCGGAGTCAGTGGGTCGAGGTTCGATTGCGTCGAAGGTGAGGGGTGGATGCGGCGGTCACGCGACCGAGCGCAGCGCCTCGGCGGGGCGCAGGCGCGAGGCCCGCCATCCGCCGATCGCGCCGGCGAGCAGTCCGCCGAGCACCGCGAGGCCGACGGCCGAGGCGATGATCCACACCGTGATCGGTGCGTGCAGGGCGATGTCGGTCGTGCTCGCGCTCGATCCGCCCATCCCGCCGCCGAAGCCGGGGCCGCCGGTCATGCCGGCCGCCTCGTCCGTTCCGCTGCCGGAGCCGCTCGCCGCCGACGCGGCCGCGGTCGGAGCCGCGCCGGCGGCCGCGCCGCCGCCCATCCCGCCGAAGCCGCCGCGGGTCGAGCCGACCGAGGCGCTGAGCGTGGGCGCGACGAGGTTGACCACGAGCACGCCGGCGAGTCCGACGACTGCGCCGACGGCGCCGCCGATCAGCCCCTGCACGAGGCTCTCGCCCGCGACCTGGCCGACGATGCGGCGGTTCGACCAGCCGATCGCCTTGAGCGTGCCGAACTCGCGGGTGCGCCGCGTGACGCCCGAGATCGTGAACAGGATCGCGATGAGGAACGCCGCCGCGAGCACCAGGATCGACAGCCAGGTGCCGAGGTTCGCGACGAGACTGCCGGCGTTCGCGAGCGAGCCGGAGACGGTCGAGGCGAGGTCGGCCTGGGTGCTGACGGTCGCATCGCTGAGCTTCTTCTCGAGCGAGGCCTGCACGGTGTCGATGTCGGAGGCGGAGTCGGCGCTGACGTAGATGCTCGTCAGCGCATCCGTCTCGCCGCTGAGGGTCTGCGCGACATCGAGCGGGATGTAGACGTTCGACGCGGTCTCCGATGAGGAGTCGGTGGAGGCGACGATGCCGACGATCTCGAAGGAGGTCGAGGCGAGGGTGATCGTGTCGCCGACCTTCAGATCCTCGGTGGTGGCGTAGCTGCTGTCGAGCACGGCGACGTCCTTGCCGACATCCGTCTTCGCGAGCCCGACGCCGTCGCTCAGTGTCACGGCCGACAGCGGGCCCACGGCATCCGCGGTCGGGTCGACGCCCAGCACCGTGAACGAGTCGATGCCGAAGGAGCTGCCGCCCGCGCCGTCGGCGCCGCCGGTGGGGGCCGAGTCCGACGTGCCGGAGCCCGAGCCGCTCTGCGGCCCGAAGCCGCCCTGCTGGCCGGACTGGCCCTGCTGGAACATCGGCAGGGTTCCCGAGAACGTCGAGTTGCTGAGGCTGAGCACGCCGGTCGCCGAGCTGACGCCGCTCGTCTTCTGCACCGTGGCGAGGTTCGCCGCGGTGAGCGTTCCGCTGCCGCGCGACACCTCGAGGCGCGACTGGCTGACCGACTGGCTCTCGCCGTCGCTCGAGGTCGCCCCGGAGTCGGCGCCGAAGTCGAACTGCTGCGGTCCGGCGCCGCCCGCGGTGGAGGGGCGCTGCGGCGTCGCGGTCACCGTGATGTCGGTGCCGACGCCGTAGACCGAGGCGAGCGCCTGCGACTGCGCGTCCTTCACGCCCGCCGAGACGGCGTTCACGACGATCACGAGCGCGACGGCGAGCGCCATCCCGATCGCGATGATCACGGTCTGCCGTCGGCGGTTGCCGAGTTCGCGACGCAGGTACCTGCCGAACATGGTTCTCCTCTCCAGACCCGGGAGGTCTGGTCACGGCGCGGGACGCCGGATGCGGTGCGGAGCGCTGCGCTCCCGGTTCCGGAAGCTAGGGACGGCGGCTATGCCGGAGCTATGCGGCATACCCCGACTCGGCTATGAATGGTGACGTCCGCCGACGACTAGCCTGGGATTCTGCATGGCCGCAGGATCGAGAGGAGTGCCGATGGCCTGGTTCCGCCGCCGCCGTCGCGCCGATCTCGGCACCTTCGAGCCGCCGGCTCCGCTGCCGCCGACACCGATCGACCAGGTGCTCGCCGACGGTCTGCTGCTCGCCCGCTCGGCCGTGCGCATGGCAGTGAAGAACCTGCTCATCGTCGCCGCGCTGCGCGACCGCCGCGACTACGACCTCGAGGTGCTGCGCCTCGGAGCCCGCGAGGAGTACCTGCTGCTCGCCCGGCACAACGTCGACCAGGCGAAGCGCATCGAGGCCGACCGCGCTCCGCGTCGCGCCCCCGGAGCCGAGGCGCCCGCCCGTCGGCGCTTCCCCGGCGGCAAACTCGTCGAGGAGGACGAGCTGCACCGGCGCGGACCGCAGCAGCTGCGTCTGCTGGCGAACGCGCTCGCGATCGTCGCCGACGACGCGGACGCGATCGACGCGGTCATCGAGGAGGCGCGCACCGAGGCGTGGGCCGAGGTGTCCCAGGCGCTCGACCGACGGCTCGCCGAGGTGCCGTCGTCGGCCGACGCCGAGTACCTGCGCGATCGCGAGGCCCGCATCCGCGCCCTGGTCGAGGTGGATCTCAGCGAGCTCGACATCCAGGCGGCCGAGGCGCGCGTCATGGCCGAGTGGAGCGACGACCCGGAGGCGTCGGCCTGACCGTCCGGCGTGTTCATCCGAGCTCGGCGAGACCGGCGCACCGGTGCCACCGCAGCCCGGTAGCCTGGTCCCGACGCCGCGCACCCCGCCGCGGCCCGCGCTTCCCGGAGGTTCCCGCATGGTCCACGTCCTGATCATCATCATCGGCGTCGCCACGCTCCTCACGGCGATCGGCGCCATCCGCGCGATGGTCGCCCTCGCCCGCAACGGCTACTGAGCCGCGCCACGGCCGCGAGGTCGGCGCTCGCGGCTTGACCTCGCGCGCATCCGGGTTGACGGTGCGCGCACGCCCGCTCGTGCCGTCCCTGTGACCCGGATCGGGGCCGGGGTCACCGCGGACGACGGCGTTATGATCCCGGGAACGGAGCGCACGACGACGTCGCGCCCCTCTTCGCGGACGGAGACGACAGCGATGAACCCGACATCCCTGGTGACGCCGACAGCGCCGACGGACCTCGACTACGAGGCCTTCCGCTCGACGGCCGTCGATCAGTTCGTGCCGCTGCAGGTGACGAGCGACCGCCCCGACGCCTTCCACGGGCGGATGCACGGCTCGGTGCTGGATGACGTGCACGTGGTCGACATCGGAGCCACGGCGCACACCGTCGAGCGCACCCCCGATCTCATCGCCCGCGGCGGCGCCGACCGCTACAAGGTGACGATGCAGCTCGCCGGGCGCGGGCTGCTCGTGCAGGACGGCCGCGAGGCGGTGCTCGAACCCGGCGATCTGGCCATCTACGACACCGGTCGCCCGTATTCGCTGATCTTCGACGAGGCGACGCGCATCCTCGTCTTCATGTTCCCGCGTCGGCTCGTCGACCTGCCGGTCGACAGCGTCGGCGAGCTGACCTCGGTGCGCTTCCCCGGTGACCGGGGCGTCGGCGCGATCGTCGGGCCGCTGCTGCGGCGCACCGCCGATCCCGCGCAGCAGCGCAGTCGGGCGACGGCCAGCCGGCTCACCTACGGCGCCCTCGACTTCGTCACGACGCTGCTCAGCGACGAGCTCGACCAGCGCAGCGACCCGCGCGACCCGCACGCCGCGCTCGTGCGCCGCATCCGCGCCTACATCGACGACCACCTCGGCGACGCCGACCTCGACCCCGGTCAGATCGCCTCGGCGCACTACATCTCGACCCGGCACCTGCACGGCCTCTTTCAGGGGCAGGGCACGACCGTCGCGGCCTGGATCCGCAGCCAGCGGCTCGAGCGCTGCCGACGCGACCTGCTCGACCCGGTGTTCGCCGACCGCTCGGTGGGCGCCGTCGCCGCACGCTGGGGACTGCACGACGCGGCCCACTTCTCGCGCATCTTCAAGGCGACCTTCGGCCTCGCGCCGAGCGAGCACCGGCAGAGCGCCCGCCGCTGAGGGCGCCTCTGACGGCGCCTCCCGCGACAGACAGCCGGAGACGGCCGACGGGATGCTCTCTCGACGACCGCCCCGTGACGCTGCGCTCGGATCAGCTCAGCAGGTTCGCCGCCGTCGCGTCGGGCACCGGCGCCGACTCGGAGGCCTCGCCGCGGCCGATGCGGCCGTAGAGAGCCGGGTTCACGCGGCGGATGACGAGTCCCGCGATCACGCCGCCGACGCCGGGCACGAGGATGAGCGCCGGCAGCAGGAACGTCGTCGCATCGGGCTCGGTCTGGCCGAGCAGCACCGTGAAGTTGGCGAGGATCAGCACGAACACGGCGCCGAGCAGCAGCACGGCGACGACGGGCGCGACCACACGGGTGAGCACTCCGACGCCGCGCGCATCCCGGCGGAAATAGCCGACGACCGCCGCCGAGACGAGCGTCATGAGCAGCACGAGGCCCATGGCGCCGGCGTTCGGGAACCAGGAGAACAGAGTGAGCACGGGGAACGCCTCGCCGTAGGCCGAGCCGATGCCGGCGACCGCGAAGATCATGATCACGACGACCGCGGTCACCGTCTGGGTCAGCGAGCCGGCCCACGGGGCGCCCGAGCGGCGGGTCTGCGCGAGCCCGGCGGGCAGCACGCCCTCGCGGGCCAGCGCGAAGGTGTAGCGCGCGACGGCGTTGTGGAAGCTCACGAGCGCCGCGAACACGCTCGTGATGAACAGCACGCCCATGATGTCGACCCAGATCGTGCCGAGATGCTGCGCCACGTAGCCGAAGAACAGCGGCGGCCCGGCCTCCTCGGCGCTGATGCCGTTCGGGTCGAGGATCTTGGGCACGCCGATCGCGAGGGCGAGCGCCCACGACGACAGCGCGTAGAAGCCGCCGATCACGATGAGCGCGATGAACGTCGCGCGCGGGATGGTGCGCTTCGGGTCCTTCGACTCCTCGCTGTAGAGCGCGGCCGACTCGAAGCCCATGAACGCGGCAATGCCGAAGGAGAACGCGGCGCCGACCGCGGGCACGAAGAGCTCGGTCGGGCTGAGCGGGGATGCCGTCACGGCTCCCCCGGTCGGCTGCGCGAAGGAGACGACGTCGAAGACGATGACCACGACGAACTCGAGCGCGACGAGCACGCCGAGCACCTTCGCCGAGAAATCGACCCGGTTGACGCCCATGATGCCGATGAGCACGATGCCGACGAGCACGCTCACCCACCACGGGACGTGCACTCCGGTCTTCTCGGCGATGAACGACGAGACCTGGAAGCCGAAGATGCCGTAGATGCCGACCTGCATCGCGTTGTACGACACGAGCGCCACGAACGACGAGCCGAGCCCGACCGGGCGGCCGAGCCCCTGTGCGATGTAGCTGTAGAAGGCGCCGGCGTTCGTGATGAAGCGCGACATGGCGGCGTAGCCGATCGCGAAGACGCCGAGGGCGACCGCGAGCACGAGGTAGCCGAGCGGCACGCCCGCGACGTGCGTGACGCTGTAGGTCGTCGTGGCGCCGCCGGCGATCACGGTGAGCGGCGCGGACGCCGCGACGATGAGGAAGGTGACGGCGGGGACTCCGAGGCGTCGCTTGCCCTGCGTCGCCGCGCCCTGCTCCGGTGCAGTGGTCATGTCGCACACTCTCCCGCTCCCGCGCCGCGCGCGATGTGGGCACAGTGAACGGGAGTTGTCGTTCGCGGAACATCGAGCGCGTGCTCAAACACGATCCGGGCGTACTCTGGAGGTGTCAGGCGCCCCGTCACGGTCGCGCCGGCGCTCGGAAAAGGGGCGATGAGCCGACCCGCGGGTCGCGCGAGACAGAGAAGGCCATCTCAGCGTTCTGTCTCCCGGAGGTCCTCCGTGTCATCGTCACACCTGTCATCGTCATCCCTGTCGCCCTCATCCCGGTCTGCATCGCCTCGTCGGGATGCCGTCACCATTTCCGGCCTCGTCGCCGCTGAGCTCGCGCGCCACGCGAGCGATGTGTTCGGCGTGATGGGCAACGGCAACGCGCACTTCCTCGACGCGGTCGAGCGCGGCGGGCTGCTGCGGTTCACGGCCGTGCGGCACGAGGCGGGCGGCGTCGCCGCGGCGGATGCCTTCCACCGCGCGAGCGGACGCCTGACGATCGCGACGACGACCTACGGCGCCGGCTTCAGCAACGCGGTGACCCCGCTCGCTGAGGCGCGCCGCGCGCGGGTGCCGCTCGTGCTCGTCACCGGCGACCAGCCCACGAGCGGGGCGCGTCCGTGGGACATCGACCAGGTCGCCGTCGCGACCGCGGTCGACGTGCCGACGATCGTGGTCGGCGCCGACGACGCGGCGCGCCGCACGGCCGAGGCCATCGCGCTGGCGGTGCACGGCCGCACGCCGGTCGTGCTCGCGATCCCCTACGACCTGGCGGGACGCCCGGTGTCGAGCAGCCCCGATGAGTCCAGCAGCGCGGTGGACGACGCGGCGACCGCCGGCCTCGAGTTCGGGCTCGACGCCCCTGCGCAGCCCCTCGACGTCGACGCGATCCGTCAGCTCGCCGATGACCTGCTCGCCGCGCGTCGCCCGCTCCTGCTCGCCGGACTCGGCGCGGTGGACGCGGAGGCCGGCCCCGCGATCGCCGCTCTCGCCGCGAGCGTGGGCGCCCTGACCGCCACGACCGCCCCGGCCCGCGGCCTGCTCGAGGGTTCCGTCGGCGACCTCGGGGTCGCCGGCGGCTTCGCCTCCGAGCGCAGCGCCGCCGCGATCGCCGCCGCCGACCTCGTCGTCGTGGTGGGCGCCGGGCTCAACCAGTTCACGATGCGCTTCGGCACCGCCTTCGGCGACGCCGCCGCCGTCGTGCAGCTCGACCTCGAGCCCGTGGCGACGCATCCGCGGGTCGATCGTCTGATCGTCGGCGACGCGCGTGCCCTGGCGGAGGCGCTCGTGCGCGCGGTCGCGGAGCGCCGCGCCGTCGGCGCGGCGCTCTCGGCGGACTGGCCCACCGGCACGGCCGAGGGCGCCTGGGCCGACCGCCCCGACGGCGCGCCGCTCGCCGCCGACGGCCGCCTCGATCCGCGCAGCCTGTTCCGACGCCTCGACACGCTGCTGCCCGACGACCGGCTCATCGCCCAGGATGGCGGCCACTTCATCGGCTGGGCTCCGTCGTATCTGCGTGTCCCGTCCGCCCGCCGGCTGACGCTCGTCGGCACCGCGTACCAGTCGATCGGACTCGGCTTCCCGAGCGCGATCGGCGCCGCCGCGGCCGCGCCCGACGCCTTCACGGTGCTCGTGACCGGCGACGGCGGCGGCCTCATGGCGCTGGCCGACCTGCAGAGCGCCGTGGCGAGCATCCGCCGCGGGGCGATCGTGGTCGTGCACGACGAGGTCTACGGCGCCGAGGTGCACCAGTACGGCGCCGCGAGCCTCGGTCTCGCCGAGGAGCCGATGCGCATCGGCGAGGTCGACTTCGCCGGGCTCGGGCGCGCGGTCGGCGCGACCGCATCCACGATCCGCACCCTCGACGATCTCGCCGAGTTCGAGCGCTGGCTGGCACGGGGCGTCGACGGCGTGCACCTGCTCGACTGCCGGGTCTCGCCGACCGTCGTGCACCCCTACATGCACGAGCAGCTCGCGCTCACCCGCTGACGCGGAGGGCCCCGATCCACCACCGGATCGGGGCCCCTCGTGCACGGCCGCGGCTCAGGCGCGCGAGCGCCAGATGAAGGGGTTCTTCGCCTGCTCGGCCTCGTTGTCGGGGCCGAGGTCGATGCCGCGGCGGTCGCGGATGAGCAGGGTCGCCACGAGGGCGATGACCGTCAGCCCCGCCAGGTACACGCCCACCGAGTAGACCGAGCCCGTCGCGCCGACGAGCGCCGTCGCGATCGTCGGGGCGAAGGCGCCGCCGAGGATCGCGCCGATCGCGTAGCTGATCGAGACCCCCGAGAAGCGGATCGACGCCGGGAACATCTCGGAGAAGAACGCGGCCTGGGGCCCGTAGGTGAGGCCGTTGCCGATCGTGAACAGCGCGAGCCCGACGGCGAGCAGCGCGATGTCGCCGGTCATGACCAGGGCGAACATCGGGAACACGGTCGCGAGCTGCAGGATCCAGCCGACGATGTAGGTCGTTCGCCGGCCGATCCGGTCGCTGATGCTGCCGCCGAACCAGGTGAAGACGAGCCAGGCGACGGCCGAGATCGCGACGGCGATCTGCACGGGCGGCAGCGCGAGGCGGATCGGCCCCTCGGGGTTCGTGGCGAGGTTCTGGATGTAGCCGCCCGTGGTCATGTAGCCGGCCGCGTTGTTGCCGGCGAAGGTCAGCGCGGCGAGCAGCACGAGCGGGGTGTGGTGGCGCAGCAGCTGCAGGATCGGCACCCGGGTGCGCGCGCCGCGCTCGGCGATCTGCTGGAAGACGGGGCTCTCATCCACGCCGCGGCGCACGAGGTAGCCGACGATGATGAGCACGAAGCTGACCAGGAAGGGGATGCGCCAGCCCCACTCGGTCCAGGCGTCGCCGGGGGCGATGACGCCGCTGACGAGCGCGATCATGCCCGAGGCGAGCAGCAGTCCGAGCGGCACGCCGATCTGCGGGAAGGCGCCGAAGCGGCCGCGCCGCCCGGCGGGCGCGTTCTCGACGGCCATGAGCACGGCGCCGCCCCACTCACCGCCGGCCGAGAGGCCCTGCAGGATGCGCAGCAGCACGAGCAGGATCGGCGCGACGATCCCTGCTGTCGCGTAGGTCGGCAGCAGGCCGATGAGCGTCGTCGCGGCGCCCATGCCGAAGAGCGTGAGCACGAGGATGCGCTTGCGGCCGACACGGTCGCCGAAGTGGCCGGCGAGGAAGGCGCCGAGCGGGCGGAACAGGAAGCTCACGCCGACCGTGCCGAAGGAGATGAGGGTGCCGAGCTGCTGGCCGACCGGCGCGAAGAACAGGGTGTTGAACACCAGCCCCGCGACGTTCGCGTAGATGAAGAAGTCGTACCACTCGACGGTGGTGCCGATCACGGTCGCGACGGCGACCCTGCGGCGTTCGCGGGCGGATCGGGTCTCGCCGCTGGCGGTGGTCTCGGGTGACGTCGCTGTCATGGGCCGACTCCTTCGTCGTATCGTGCACGAAATCATATACGAATTCGCATTCGATGCGAGCGGCAGGTCTCTCCTCAGTGTGTTCCGGCGTCGCGGGCGCGCAGCAGCATCCAGAGCTCCGCGCGCGCATCGAAGCGCGCGAGGTCGACCCCGAGACGCTGCTCGAGCTTCGTCATGCGGTCGCGCAGGCTGTGCCGGTGGATGCCGAGCTCGCGCGCCGCGGCATCCCACGCCCCGTTGTTCTGCAGCCAGACCCGAGCGCAGCGCAGCAGTTCGGCCGAGGCGGCGTCGTCCTCGAGCGGGCCGAGCCGCGCCGCCGCGAGCTCGCGCAGCCCGCCGGCGCCGATCGCGAGCCCGAGTGGCTCGTCGGGCAGCGCCGCCCAGTCGACGCTCTCCCCCGCGGCCGCGCGCCGCGCCGCCGTGCCCGCGCGGGCGACTCCGGCCTCGAGCGCGTCGACGCCGAGCTGCGCGGCCGTGCCGACCGCGGCGCCGAGCCCCGTGAGCCGCGGGGCGAGAGCCTCCGCCCGGGGGCTCTCGGCGACGAGCACCAGACGCCCGTCGAGCTCGGCCGCGAGCGCGTCGCCGAGCACGGCGAGCGCCCGATCGGCGGCGATGTCGTCGAGACGCGCGACTACGACCGTGACCGCGCCGTTCGGCACCGTGGCGCCGAGCTCGGCGAGCAGGCCGACGGCGTCGTCGCGCCGACCCGCGAGCAGGGCGACGAGCGCGCGCCGACGCAGGGCGCGTGCCAGCCGCACGGCCTCGCGCGCGGCGCCCGCGGCGACCTCGGTCAGCGCCACGGCGCCTGCGACCACGGCCCGCGCGGGCCGGTCCGGCGGCGCTGAGCCGGTCGCCGCGACTCCGGCGATCACGCCGTCGAGCCGGCCACCGGCGCCGAGGGTCTGGAACCAGACGTGCGCGCCGTCGACCTCGAGCTCGCTGCCGGCGCGACGCCCCGCCGCGAGCAGGCGGGCGGCCTCGGCCGCGATCCGCGCATCCACGTCGCTGTCGCGCCGGATCGCCGAGCGCGGATGGGCCGAGCGGACGGCACCGCTCTCGCCGAAGAGCAGCACGCGGGCGTCGAGGCGTCGAGCGAGTTCGTCGAGCACGGCCGCCACGCCGCCGGCGCCGAGCGCGGCCGCCGAGATCGCCCGCTGCGCCGCGAGCCCCCACTCGTCGCGCGCGCGGGCCTCGCGCTCGAGGCGGGCGGCGAGCCAGCGGCTGATCGCCAGGAACGGCGTGCGGTAAGGCACCTCGAGCAGCGTCAGCCCGTGCCGACGGCAGGCGTCGACGAGCTCGTCGGGCGTGCCCGCGCGCACGACCTCGGTGCCGAAGCCGATGCCGACCACGCCGATCGCGGCCAGCCGCGCGACGTAGGCGTCGATGACCTCGCCGAGCTCCGCGCCCGGCTCGTGCGCCGCGAACTGGCTGCCGGTCGTGAGCACGAGCTGCCGCTCGGCGAGGAACGGCGTGGGATCGGCGAGGTCGGAGCTGGATGCCCACACCAGTCCGGCGTCGGGCTCGGCCGAGCGCACCAGCGCGGTGAGGGCGAACTCGCGTTCGCGCAGGAGGTCGTCGACGGTCACCGGCATGCGCACACCCTAGCCCTGCCCTGCCGTTTCGGCAGAGGTGCCGGTGAATCTGCCGAGTCGTCCATCGCATCCCCCGCGGCCCCGGCCTAGCGTGAACAGCGACCGCCGCACCGCGACCACCACCGACACCACCACGAGGAAGGCCAGCGCATGACGCTCGTCGACAGCACCGCATCCACCGTCGGAGGCCCCGGGCTCCCCCAGGAGCGCCGCCTCGTCACCGAGATCCCCGGCCCGCGCTCGCGCGAGATCCACGCCCGCAAGCAGAGCGCCGTCGCGAACGGCGTCGGCATCACGCTGCCCGTCTACATCACCGCGGCCGGCGGCGGCGTCGTCGTCGACGTCGACGGCAACTCGCTCATCGACCTCGGCTCGGGCATCGCCGTCACCACGGTCGGCAACGCCGCCCCCGAGGTCGCCGCCGCCGTCACTGCGCAGGTCAACGCCTTCACGCACACCTGCTTCACGATCACCGGCTACGAGGGCTACGTCGAGGTGGCCGAGGCGCTCAACCGCCTCACCCCCGGCGACCACGCCAAGCGCAGCGCGCTCTTCAACTCCGGTGCCGAGGCCGTCGAGAACGCGATCAAGGTCGCGCGCTCGTACACCGGCAAGCAGGCCGTCGTCGCCTTCGACCACGCCTACCACGGTCGCACCAACCTGACGATGGCGCTCACCGCCAAGTCGATGCCCTACAAGAGCGGCTTCGGCCCCTTCGCCCCCGAGGTCTACCGCGCCCCGCTCAGCTACCCGCTGCGCGACGGCGGCCTGTCGGGCGCCGAGGCGGCGAAGATCGCGATCACCCAGATCGAGAAGCAGATCGGCGCCGCCAACCTGGCCGCGATCATCATCGAGCCCATCCAGGGCGAGGGCGGCTTCATCGTGCCCGCCGAGGGCTTCCTGCCCGCGCTCGTCGCGTGGGCGAAGGCGAACGACGTCGTCTTCATCGCGGACGAGGTGCAGTCGGGCTTCGGCCGCACCGGCGCCATGTTCGCCAGCGAGCACGAGGGCATCGTGCCCGACCTCGTCGTCACCGCGAAGGGCATCGCCGGCGGCCTGCCGCTGTCGGCGATCACCGGCCGTGCCGAGATCATGGATGCACCCCACGCGGGCGGCCTCGGCGGCACCTACACCGGCAACCCGATCGCCTGCGCGGCGGCCCTCGCCGCGATCGAGCTCTACGAGCGGGGCGACCTGCTGCAGCGCGCCCGCGAGATCGAGCAGGCCATCCGCGCCAAGCTCACCGGCGCCGACCCACGCATCGCCGAGGTGCGCGGCCGCGGCGCGATGATGGCGATCGAGCTCGTCGACGCGGCGACCGGAGAGCCGGATGCGGCACTCACCGGCAAGGTGGCCGCCGCCGCCCACGCGGCCGGCGTCGTGCTGCTGACCTGCGGCACCTACGGCAACGTCGTGCGCTTCCTGCCGCCGCTCGCCATCAGCGACGCCCTGCTCGACGAGGCGCTCGACGTCGTCGTCGACGCGATCGCCGCCAACTAGACACCACCCGGGAGCCCGCCGTCGGCGGGCTCCCGCCATCCCCGCCGGGCGTCGACGCCCATCCCGCGAAGGAGACACCGCACGTGACCGACACGACCACGACCCTCACCGCCCGCGAGCGCGAGCTCATCGACAGCGTCCCCACCGGCCTCCTCATCGGCGGAGAGTGGGTCGACAGCAGCGAGGGACGCACCTTCGACGTGCGCGACCCCGCGACCAACCAGGTGCTCGCGACCCTTCAGGCGGCGAGCGCCGAGGACGGCATCCGCGCCCTCGATGCCGCCGTCGCCGCGCAGGATTCCTGGGCGGCCACCGCCCCGCGGAAGCGCGGCGAGATCCTGCGCAAGGCGTGGGAGCTGCTGCAGGAGCGCCGCGCCGACTTCGCGCTGCTCATGACGCTCGAGATGGGCAAGCCGCTGGCCGAGGCCGACGGCGAGGTCACCTACGGCGGCGAGTTCCTGCGCTGGTTCAGCGAGGAGGCCGTGCGCATCACCGGCCGCTACGGACTCAACCCCGAGGGCACGGGCACGACCGTCGTCTCGCACCGTCCGGTCGGCCCCGCGTTCCTCATCACCCCGTGGAACTTCCCGCTCGCGATGGCCACCCGCAAGGTCGGCCCCGCTCTCGCCGCGGGCTGCACGGTCGTCATCAAGCCCGCCGCGCTCACGCCGCTGACCACGCAGTTCTTCGCGAAGCTGCTGATCGACGCCGGAGTTCCCGCAGGCGTCATCAACGTCATCTCGAGCGACCGCTCGCGCGAGATCTCGGCCCCGATCATCGCCGACCCGCGCCTGCGCAAGCTCAGCTTCACCGGCTCGACCCCCGTCGGCGTGCAGCTGCTCAAGCAGGCCGCCGAGAACGTGCTGCGCACCTCGATGGAGCTCGGCGGCAACGCCCCGTTCCTCGTGTTCGAGGACGCCGATCTCGACAAGGCCGTGGAGGGCGCCCTGCTGGCGAAGTTCCGCAACATCGGCCAGGCCTGCACCGCGGCGAACCGCTTCATCGTGCACGAGGACGTCGCCGAGGAGTTCGGCGCCCGTCTGCGCGACCGCGTCGCCGCCTTCAAGGTCGGCCGCGGCACCGAGGAGGGCGTCAACATCGGCCCGCTGATCGACGACAAGGCCGTGAAGAACAGCGCCTCGCTCGTCGAGGACGCCGTCGCCAAGGGAGCCACCGTGCTCACCGGCGGCAAGGCGATCGAGGGCGACGGCACCTTCTTCGAGCCGACCGTCGTCACCGGGCTCACGAGCGACGCCCGCATGCTGACCGAGGAGATCTTCGCTCCGCTGCTCGGCATCGTCACCTTCCGCGACGAGGAGGAGGCCGTGCGCATCGCCAACAGCACCGAATACGGCCTCGTCGGCTACGCCTTCACCGAGAACGTGGCCCGCGGTCACCGCCTCATCGCGAGCGTCGACACCGGCATGATGGGCCTCAACACGGGTCTCGTCTCGAACGCCTCCGCCCCCTTCGGCGGCGTGAAGCAGTCGGGCATGGGCCGCGAGGGCGGCGCCGAGGGCATCCACGAGTACCTCGAGGTCAAGTACACCCTCATCCCCGCATCCTGAACGACCTTCGAACACCACCAGCGCAAGGAGAGAACGTGACCGGATTCACCGTCGTCGACCCCTTCACCGGGCAGACCGGCACCCAGGTGCCCTTCGCCAGCGACCAGGAGGTGCAGGCCGCGATCGCCCAGGTGGATGACGCCTGGTCGACCTGGGCGCGCACCAGCACCGTCGCCGAGCGCGCCGCCGCGATCGCGAAGGTGGCGGAGATCCACCTCGCCCGCGTCGACGAGCTCGCCGCGATCATCACCCGCGAGATGGGCAAGCCGCGCGCGCAGGCCGTCGGCGAGGTCGAGTTCGCCGCGGCGATCTACCAGTACTACGCCGACAACGCCGAGGCGCTGCTCGCCGACGAGCCGATCGCCGTCGAGGGCGGCCGCGCCCTGCTGCGCAAGGCCGCGCTCGGCCCGCTGCTTGGCATCATGCCGTGGAACTTCCCCTACTACCAGGTCGCCCGCTTCGCCGGACCGAACCTGATCGTGGGCAACCCGATCCTGCTCAAGCACGCCCCGCAGTGCCCCGACTCGGCGCTCGTGCAGGAGCAGATCTTCCACGAGGCCGGCATCCCGGTGAACGCCTACGTGAACCTGTTCGCGTCGACGGAGCAGATCGAGCCGATCATCGCCGACCGTCGCATCCGCGGGGTCTCCCTCACCGGCTCGGAGCGCGCGGGCGCCGCGGTCGCCGAGATCGCGGGACGCCACCTCAAGAAGGTCGCGCTCGAACTCGGCGGATCCGACCCGTTCATCGTGCTCGGCAGCGACGACCTGGATGCCACGGTCGAGGCCGCGGTCGCCGGTCGCCTCGACAACGGCGGCCAGTCGTGCAACGCCGCGAAGCGCTTCATCGTGATCGACGACCTCTACGACGCCTTCGCGGAGAAGTTCACCGCCGCGATCGCGCAGGTCGCCCCCGCCGACCCGACCTCGGACGACACCGAGCTCGGACCGCTGTCGTCGGAGGCCGCCGCCGAGCGCCTCGACGGCCAGGTCAAGCGCGCGCTCGAGAACGGCGCCACGGCGCTGCTCGCCCCGCAGCCGCGCGAGGGCACGAAGTTCTTCCCCGGCGTGCTGGCCGACATCGACCGCGCCAACCCCGCCTTCGGCGAGGAGTTCTTCGGACCGGTCGCGTCGCTCTACCGCGTGCACTCGGAGGACGAGGCGATCGAGATCGCCAACGCCACCGACTTCGGGCTCGGCTCCTACGTGTTCACCCCCGACGAGCAGCAGGCCCTGCGCGTGGCCGACCGCATCGAGGCCGGCATGGTCTTCATCAACGTGGTCGGCGCCGAGGCCGCCGAGCTGCCGTTCGGCGGCGTGAAGCAGTCCGGCACGGGCCGCGAGCTCGGCGCCGTCGGCATCGGCGAGTTCCTCAACCGCAAGATGATCCGCCTGCCCGAGTGAGCGGGATGATCCGCCCGGTGCGCTGAGCGCCGACGGCGAAGGGCCCGGCACGCATTCCGCGTGTCGGGCCCTCTCCTGTTCCGTTCCGGTCGAGACGCGCGGGCGTCGCGCGCCGGTCGCGGCGTCAGGCGCGGGCGCGGCGCAGCGTCACGAGCGCAAGCGTCGCGGCGACGACCATGAGCGCGGCGCCGGCGTAGGCGGTCGAGACCACGCCGAGGTCGAAGGCCGACCGCGCGGCCTCGCGCACCGCATCCCCCAGCTCGGCCGGCAGGCCCTCGGCGACGTGGATGGCCCCGCCCAGCGTCTCGCGCGCCGACCCCGCCTGCGCGGCGCTCAGGCCGTCGGGCAGGTGCAGCTCGGCGCGGTACAGCGCCGTCACGAGTCCACCGAGGATCGTCGTGCCGAGCACGGCGCCGAGCTCGTAGGCCGTCTCGGAGACGCCCGCCGCGGCGCCGGCCTTGTCAGCGGGAGCGTTGGCGATCACGAGGTCGTTCGAGAGCGTCTCGGCCGCGCCGATGCCGGCGCCGACGAGCACGAAGGCGATGAGGATCTGCGTCACGCTGACGCCCGATCCGCCGAGACCGAGCGTGAGATAGCCGAGCCCCGCCGCGAGCACCGAGCCGGCGATCACGTAGCCGGGGCGGACGCGCTTCACGAGCCGCACCGCGACGAAGCTGAACACGATCAGCGCGAGCACGCCGGGTCCGAGCACGAGCGCCGAGGTGAAGGCGTCGAGCCCGACCACGAGCTGCAGGTGCTGCGTGACGAAGAAGATCAGGCCGACGAGCGCGATGACCGAGGCGAGGTTGATGAGGATCGCGCCCGAGAAGGCGCCGCGGCGGAAGAGCCGCACGTCGAGCATGGGCGTCGGGCTGCCGAGCAGGCGCCGCACGAGCAGAACGCCGCTCACGACGCCGACGAGCACGAGCACGGCGACGAGCCAGAGCGCCCCCTGCGTCGCGAGCGTCTTCACGGCGCCGACGATCGGGGCGACGGTGAGCACCGAGAGCACGATCGCGATCACGTCGACCGGGCCGGGCTTCGGATCGCGGCTCTCGGGCACGAGGATCGGCGCGAGCACGAGCAGCGGCAGCAGCACGGGCACGGCGATGAGGAACACCGAGCCCCAGAAGAAGTGCTGGAGCAGCAGGCCGCCGACCATGGGGCCGATGGCGGAGCCGAGCGAGAAGCCGGTCGCCCAGATCGCGATCGCGAGGCGGCGCTGGGCGCGGTGCAGGAAGATCGAGCGCAGCAGCGACAGGGTCGAGGGCATGATCATGGCGCCGAAGAAGCCCATGAGCACGCGGCCGGCGATGAGCAGCTCGGCGTTCGGCGCGAAGGCGGCCAGCACCGAGATGACGGCGAAGCCGCTCGAGCCGATCAGCAGCATCCGCCGCCGTCCGACGCGGTCGCCGAAGTTGCCCATCGCGACGAGCAGGCCGGCGAGCACGAGCGGGTAGGCGTCGACGATCCAGAGCTGCGCCTGGGCGCTCGGCTCGAGGTCGCGGGCGATCGTCGGCAGGGCGAAGCTCAGCACGGTGTTGTCGATCGAGATGAGTAGCGTCGGCAGCATGAGCACGACGAGCGCGGCCCAGCCGCGGCGTCCGGCGCGGGGAGCGTCGTCGGTCAGCGGGGCGGATGCGGTGTCGGTCGTGGAGCTCATGACTGAAACTGTACCGTCTGGTCGGTATAGTTTGCCAGCGTAGACTGAGCGGGTGCCCCGGGACTCCCATCGCGACGACCTGATCGACGCCGCCGTCGCCCTGCTGCTCGAATCCGGCGAGAGCGGCTTCACGCTCGACGCCGTCGCCCGCCGCGCCGGCATGTCGAAGGGCGGACTGCTGCACCACTTCTCGGGCAAGGCCGCCCTGGTGGATGCGCTGGGCGAGCACCTCGACCGGCTCGCCGCCGACGACATCCGCGACCTCGAATCCGACCCCGAGCGCACGATCGAGCGCTTCCTGCGCGGCTCGATCGAGACCGACAAGGAGCTCGACCGGGTCATGGTCGCCCTCGCCCGCCTCGGCGGCGACTCGGCGACCGCTGCGCTCCGACGCGCCGAGCAGGGCTGGCACGACCTCGTGACGCGGGTCGTGCCCGATCCCGTGCAGGCCGAGATCATCCTGCTGGTCAGCGACGGCCTGTACTTCGGCGCGCTGCGCGGCGCCGGCTTCGCCCGCGTCGACGCTCCCATGCTCGACGCGCTCGTGGAGCGCCTGGCATGAGCATCCAGCGTCGCGGCGAGCTTCAGACTGCCTACCCGCTGCACGACGGCGGCGTGCCCGTCGGCGTCGACTGGTACTTCCCCGACACGAACCGCCTCGGCCCGTCGGTGCAGCTCTGGCGCTTTGAGCCCGGCGCCTCCGAGGGCGAGCATCGCCACGACGAGTCGACCGACCGCGACCTCGACGAGCTCTACCTCGTGGTCTCGGGACGCCTCGAGGTCGACATCGACGGTGTCGGCCACGACCTCGCAGCCGGCGACGCGGCCTACGTGCCCGCCGGCGTGCCGCACTCGGCGCACAACCCTGGCGAGGCGACGGCCGAGGTCGTGCTCCTGTTCGGCGAGCCCGGCACCGTTCCGCAGCACAACCAGGCCGGTTTCCGCGCGCGTCTCGCATCGGGCGACTGACCGAGGTGGCACGGCCGAACGAGCACGGCGCGCCGGCATCCCGCCGGATCGTCAGGGGGGCGCGGCGCATTCCCGGCTCGCGTCCAGCGGACTACTCCCGGCGGATGACGGCACGCACAGGGCTCCGTCGAAGACTGGGGACATGTCGCCCGATCGACCGCCTCGGTCTCGAGCTCGAGGGGTGGCAGGTCGAGGTCGCGCACCGGGGCGACGACGCCATCGCCCGATCGGGTGAGGTCGATGTGGTGCTGCTCGACATGATGCTGCCCGACCGCCTCGGCACCGAGGTCGTCGCGGGAATGCGCGCGGCCGGCAACGGCGCGCACGTGATCTTCCTGACCGGGCGCGACGAGCACCGCACCCGCATGGCCGCCTACGCGGCCGGCGCCGACGACTACGTCACGAAGCCCTTCGGCGTCGAGGAGGTCGTCGAGCGGGTCGCCGCCGCCGCGCGGCGCCGCGGGCTCGCGGCCGGGAGCCTGCGCATCGACGATCTCGTGCTCGACACCCGCTCCGGCTTCGCCTGGCGCGGCGACGTGCTGCTCGACCTCGACCCCGCGCAGTTCGAGCTGATCCGCCAGCTCGCCGAACGTCGCGGAACGCACCTCGACACGGCCTCGCTCGTGTCGGCGGCCCGCGCTCACGACGTGCGCATCCCCGCGGCCATGGTCGGCGAGCTGCTCGAGGGGGCGGGCCGCGCGGTCAACGCCGCGGGCGATCCGCTGCTGCTCGTCGACGACCGCGGGTGGATGCTGCGCTGACGCGTCAGTGCCGCCCGGTCACGACATCCGCCGCCGTCGCGATCGGCGACGTCGTCGCCCTCCCCCGCGACTCGCTGCGGTCGGCCATGCCGTAGGCGGCATACAGTCCGTGCGTCGCGATCCAGCGCAGCGGCTCCGGCTCCCACAGCCGCACGCGGTGATCGACCCACGGCAGCCCCGCGAGCGGGCCGTCCTCGCCGAGGATCAGCTCGGTGAGGGTGCGGCCGGAGAGGTTGGTCGTCGCCACGCCGGTTCCGACATAGCCGCCCGCCCAGCCGATGCCGCTCGCCCGGTCGAGCCCGACCGTCGCCGTCCAGTCGCGCGGAACGCCGAGCACGCCCGACCAAGTGTGGTCGATCTGCGTGCCCGCCGTCTCGGGCAGCAGGCGGCGCAGCACCTTCCGCAGATGCACCACGGTGTCGCGCGCGGTCTCGCCGCTCACGTCGGTGCGCGATCCCCAGCGATAGGGAACGCCCCGGCCGCCGATCGCGATGCGGTCGTCGGCCGTGCGCTGCGCGTAGATGTACACGTGGGCGTAGTCGCCGACGACCTCGCGCCCCTCCCAGCCGACCGCATCCCAGAAGTCCGCCGGCAGCGGCTCGGTCACGATCATCGACGAGTTCATCGGCAGCCAGAGCCGACGGAGGCCCTTCAGACCCGCGGTGTAGCCCTCGGTCGCGCGCACCACGAACTCGGCGCGCAGATCGCCGCGATCGGTGATCACGCGGTGCGGACGGATCTCGAGCGCCCGCGTGCCCTCGTAGATCTCGACGCCGAGCCGTTCGACGGCGTCGGCGAGCCCGCGCACGAGCTTGGCCGGGTGGATGCGCGCGGCGTGCGGATGCCAGGTCGCCGCCCGGGTGCCCTCGATGCGCAGCCGATCGAGCGACTCCTCTCGTTCGAGCAGGCTCACGTCGGCGTGCGCCCACGCGGCCTCGGCGGCGGCCGCGGCGCGGGCCCGGGCCTCCTGCGCCGGGGTGTAGGCGACGTTGTACTCGCCGCCCTTGACGATGTCGGCGTCGATGCCCTCCTCGGCGGCGACCCGGATGACCTCGTCGATGGTGTCGTTCATCGCGAGCTGGAAGCGCTCCGCCTCGCCGCGGCCGTGGCTGGCCGCGAACTGCTCGCGGCCGCCGGTGATCGAGTTCGTCAGCCACCCGCCGTTGCGTCCGGAGGCGCCGTAGCCGACGTGCTGGGCGTCGATCACGACCACCCGCAGAGCCGGCTTCGCCTTCTTGAGGTAGTACGCCGTCCAGAGTCCCGTGTACCCGGCGCCGACGATGGCGACGTCGGCCTCGGTCGCGCCGGGCAGCGACGCTCGGCGGTCGGGTCCGCCCGTCGACCGCCACCAGTGCGAGATCTGTCCGTTGATCACTGCCGTTCTCCGTCTCTCAGCGGGCTGCTCACTGCAGGCAGAACTCGTTGCCCTCGGGGTCGCGCATCATGATCGCGTACTCCTCGTAGGGGCCCCAGAATCCGAGCAGCTCCTTCTCGACGCTCGCCCCGAGCGCGACGAGTCGATCGCGTTCGACGGCGAGCTCGTCTCGCGTGGCGCGGCGGTCGTCGAAGGGCGTCACGTCGATGTGCAGGCGGTTGCGCTGCCGACGCTCGCGCGTATAGCGGGTGAAGTAGAAGCGCTGATGCGCGCGGTCGCCGTCCCACGCTTCGGCACGCGCGGCGATGTCGTCGTCGCTCAGCCCGGCCGCCTTCAGCTCGGCGACCTCCTCGTCGGGCCACCCGGTCGGCTCGGGATACCCCATCACCGCGGCCCAGAAACGGGCCAGCTCGGTCGGGTTCTCGGCGTGGATGGTGACGTTCGCGATGCGCGCGGTCATCCTCCGAGGCTACGGGCGCGGGTCAGTCGGACGGAAGGGGCGCGCGGTCGCCGCGGCGGCGCGGCTTCAGCTCGCTGACGAGGATGCCGGCGACGATCAGCGCCGCCCCGATCAGCGCGGTGGGCGCGAGCCGGTCGCCGGCGAGCGGCCGACGATGCCGCCCCACACGGGCTCTCCGGCGTAGATGATCGTCGCGCGCGTCGGCGAGACGGTGCGCTGCGCCCAGTTCATGGTGAGCTGGATGACGCAGCTCGCCGCGCCGAGCCCGACCGCCGCGAGCAGCCAGATCCACGAGAACTCGGGGATGCGCTCCCCCGTGATCGGCATCGCGACGAACGAGAACAGCCCGCAGGCGAGCAGCTGCACGATCGTCACGCGACGCGCATCCACTCTCTCGGCGAAGGCTCCGATGAGGATGATCTCGGCCGCGATCGCGAGGGTGCTCACGAGCGTCTGCACCTGGCCAGGTCCGAGGCCGATCTGCAGGGCGTCCGGGCCCGCGAGCAGCAGCAGGCCGACGAAGGCCAGGGCCACCCCGAGCAGCACGAGGGGCTTCGGCGCCCGACGGAAGACGGCCCACTGCAGCAGCGGCACGAGCGGCACGTAGAACGCCGTGATGAACGCGGACTCGCTGCTCGACACGGTCTGCAGTCCGGCGGTCTGCAGTCCGTAGCCGAGGCACAGCGCGAGCCCGATCGCCGCGCCCGCCACGAGCTCGATGCGGCGGATGCCGGCGAGCGCCCGGTGGAACACGATCGCGCTGATCACCCCGGCGGTGAGGAAGCGCAGGCCGACGAAGAACATCGGCCCGGAGTGCTCCATCGCGAGGTGCACGATGAGGAATGTCGAGCCCCAGACCGCCGTGATGGCGAGCAGCGCCAGCTCCTGGCGGGTGATGCGGAGTCCACGCGCGGACGCGCGGGGCGGCTCGCTCAGCGCGGGCTGCGCGCGGCGACGGCGCGACGTCGCGACACCAGCAGCGCCGCGCCGGCGGCGATCAGCAGCGCGGCGGCGGTCATCCCGCCGACCGGGAGGTCGGAGCCGGTCGCGGCCAGCGCGGCGGGCGGCGTCGAGCCGGACGGCGCCGCGGCGCCGTCGACGACGACGGTCACCGCGGAGGTGCTCGCGGCGAGGACGCCGCCCACGACCATCTGCACCGGGAAGGATCCGGCCGCCTGGCTCGCCGGCACCGTGAAGGTCACGGTCGCGGCGCCGTTCGCGTCGCTGGTCCCGCTGACGACGGTCGCGCCGTCGAGCACCTCGTCGAAGGCGACGTTCGCCGGCAGCCCCGCGATGTCGACCGTGACCGCGTCGCCGCGGTGCACGGTCGTCGACGTGGTGGATGCGGTGGGCGAGAACGACCAGGTGAAGGTCACCGAGCCGCTGCCCGCGTTGGGCTCTCCCGCGGTGGCCGTGAGCCCCGCGGCGAGGAAGCCGGAGCCGCCGCCGCCGGGCGCGACGAGGTCGTCGATGATGTCATCGCCGGCGTCGACCTGCGTCACGGCACCGCCGCCGCCGCCCGCGTATCCTCCGCCTCCGGTTCCGCCGGTGTGGGTGACGGGGGCTCCGCCGACCACGATGTCGCTCGAGCCGCCCGCGCCGCCGGGCACAGATCCGGTGCCGTTGGAGGCCGATCCCGCCGATCCGGGCGCGAGGCCGGTGCCGCCGGCGCCTGGCGCGGCCGTCGCTCCGTGTCCGTTGGCGGGGTTGGCGCCGAAGGCGGTCGCGGTCTCGCCGGGCGTGACGCCCGACGCGGTCGGGGACGCCCCGGCGCCGCCGGGGTAGGTGCCGAAGATCTGACCGGGCAGGTCGAGTCGGCCGACGTAGCCGCCGCCTCCGCCACCGCCCGCGAGCGCGAGCAGGTCGCCATCGGCCGAGACCGAGCTGCCGGCGCCGGTGGCGCCGATGCCCAGGTCGAAGGTGGCGCCGGCCCAGTCGGCGCCGAGGTCGACGACGGCGCTGCCACCGGCGCCGCCGACGGCGGTGGGGTCGTTCGTGATGGCCTGCGAGGCGGGCGCACCCGCGGCGCCATCCACCGTCACCGTCAGCGAGGTCGCGGTGGCCGGAGCGGTGAACTGCGCCGCACCCGCCGTGTCGAACACAGCCGTGCAGTCGCTCAGGCAGGTCGCCGGCGACGTGCTGTCGGCGACGGCCGGCGCGCCGGCGGCGACGACCGCGGCGAGGCCAACCACGAAGGCGGAGGAGGAGAGCAGCAGACGACGCATGACACGGGCTTCCGGACGACGGGACGCGGGGATGAGCGTCAGCCTAGTGGGGAGCGGAGTCGCCCCCGGATCAGTCGCGCGGACGCAGCCGCACGGGCGGCAGAACAGGCGCCGGGAGAGGTGCCCGGTCGTCGTCGATCACGTCGTAGCGGGTCGGGGCGCCCGCGACTCGCGCGTCCCAGTCGGCGCGGGCACGGGCGATCTCGTCGTGGTCGCGGCCGACGAAGTTCCACCACATGACGAGCTGCTCGCCGAAGGGCGCGCCGCCGAGCAGCAGCAGCCGCGCATCCGTCTCGCCCGCTGCGAGCTCGAGCACGTCGCCGCCCGGCGCGCGGTAGGCCAGCTCGCGGGGCGCGACGGGCGTGCCGTCGACGAGCAGCTCGCCCGTGTCGACCAGCACGCCGAGCTCGAAGCGCGCATCCACCGGCACGCGCACGCTCGCGCCCGCGGGCAGCAGCACCTCCGCGCCGAGAAGCGGCGAGAAGACGGTCGCAGCGGCATGACGCCCGTCGAGCTCGCCGATGAACAGGCTCACGCGCGCGGATCCGAGGTCGAAGCGCACCGCATCCGTCGCCTCGAACGCCGGCTCGCGATGACGCTCGCCGCCGGGCAGGGCGAGCCAGAGCTGCGCGCCGTGCAGCACGGTCGTCGTCGAGGTCGAGTACTCGGAGTGCTGGATTCCGCGGCCGGCCGTCATGAGGTTGAGCGAGCCGGGGCTGACGTTGGCGCGCGAGCCGACCGAGTCGCGGTGCTCGACCTCGCCCTCGAACAGCCAGCTGACCGTCTGCAGTCCGATGTGCGGATGCGGCGGCACGACCATCCCGCCCGACTGCTCCACGTCGGCGGGCCCGTAGTGGTCGACGAAGCACCACGCGCCGATGAGACTGCGGGCGCGCTGGGGCAGGGTGCGGTTCACCGTCATCGCGCGCGGTCCGCCGAGCGGCACCGCACGGGGTTCGAGGATCTCGATGCCGCTCGCGGGCGGGCACTCGAGCAGCACCTCGCCGGGCTCGTGCTCGAGGTTGCTCATGCTCGGATCCTAGGTCGCGGGATGCGGGTCGCGGGATGCGAGTCGCCGGGTGCGGTCCGCGGGATGCGCCGTCGGCCGCGCCGGCTCAGCCGCGTCGCGTGCGCGCCGTGACCGCTTCCCCGTGCGCGGGCAGCCCCTCGGCGTCGGCGAAGGTCGTGACGACGTCGCCGATCTCGCGCAGCGCCGCCTCGTCGTAGTCGATGACCTGCACGGGACGCAGGAAGGGCTGCACCGAGAGCCCCGACGAGAAGCGGGAGGTGCCCGAGGTCGGCAGCACGTGGTTCGAGCCGGCGGCGTAGTCGCCGAGCGACACCGGCGAGAAGTGACCGAGGAAGATCGCGCCCGCGTTCGTGATGCGCTCGAGCGTCGCGCGCGGGTCGGCCGTGACGAGCTCGAGGTGCTCCGCGCCGTAGCGGTTCGCGAGCGCGATGCCGGCGTCGAGATCGGCGACGAGCACGATCATCGACTGCTCGCCGTCGAGCGCCTCCCGGGCGCGGTCGCCGTTCGCGGTCACGGCGGCACGCGCATCCAGACGCTCGGTCACGGCGGCGGCCAGCTCGGCGGAGTCGGTGACGAGAACCGAGGCGGCGTTCGGGTCGTGCTCGGCCTGGCTGAGCAGGTCGGCGGCGACGAGGTCGGCGTCGGCGGTCGCGTCGGCGAGCACGAGGATCTCGGTCGGTCCGGCGATCGAGTCGATGCCGACGATGTCGCGCACGAGGCTCTTCGCGGCGGCGACGAAGACGTTGCCGGGTCCCGTGATCACGTCGACCGGGCGCAGCGGAGCGCCGCCGCCGGCATCCGGGAGTCCGTAGGCGAGGGCGGCGACCGCCTGGGCCCCGCCGACGGCGTAGACCTCGGTCACCCCGAGCGCCGCGCAGGCGGCGAGCACCTGGATGGGCGGCAGCCCCGTCTCACGGCTCGGCGGCGAGACGACGGCGATCGACGGCGCCCCGGCGACCTGCGCGGGCACCACGTTCATGATCACGCTCGAGGCGTAGGCGGCGAGGCCGCCGGGAGCGTAGAGGCCGACGCGCTGCACGGGCAGGTAGCGCTGCTCGACGACGGCGCCGGGGGCGAACTCGGTGCGCCGCGGCTGGGGCAGCTGCGCCGCATGGCCGCCCTGAACCCGCTCGATCGACCGGGTGATCGCGTCGCGCAGCTCGGGCGTCGTCGCCTCCCAGGCCGCGCTGATCGCCTCAGCCGGCACCGCGATGGACTCGAGCTCGACGCCGTCGAAGCGGGCCGTGACCTCGCGCACCGCATCCAGCCCGCGCGCCCGCACGTCGTCGATGATGTGCTGCGCCGCCGCGGTCGCCGAGCCGAAGCTCGTCGCCGCCCGCGGGAACTCGAAGCCGTCGATGCCGGTCGTGCGCAGGTCGAGGGTGCGGATGGTCATGCCCCTAGTCTCCCGTGATTTCCGCGGCCCGCTCGCACGCGGTCGCGTGACGACCGCGAGGGCGGGTCAGCGGATCGCGCTGGCCCGCCTTCGCGATGCCGGATCGACTACGCCGCGCCGCGCACCTCGGCGAGCGTCGGGTAATCCGTGTAGCCCTCGCCGGTCGCACCGTAGAAGTGCTCGGGGCGCGGCTCGTTGAGCTCTTCGTCGTGCTGCCAGCGGTGCACGAGGTCGGGGTTGGCGATGACCGCGCGGCCGACGGCGACCGCGTCACCGTGCTCCGCGTCGAGCAGCGCGAGAGCCGACTCGCGGGTCGTGACGGTGGCGAATCCGGTGTTCACGATGAGCGGGGCGCCTGCGGTCGTCCGGATGGTCTGCACGAGCTCGGAGGCGATGTCGGCCTGCAGCACGTCGACGAAGGCGACGCCGAGCGGCGCGATGCCCGCAGCCACCGCGGTGTAGGTGGCGAGCGCATCCGCGTCGTCCTCTTCGAGGGCGCCCTGGATGTTGTGCTGGGGCGAGAGGCGGATACCCACCCGGTCGGCGCCGATGGCCTCGGCGACCGCGGTGACGACCTCGACGGCGAAGCGGGCGCGGTTCTCGGGCGAGCCGCCGTACTCGTCGGTGCGCTGGTTCGAGGCCGGCGAGAGGAACTGGTGCACGAGGTAGCCGTTGGCCCCGTGCACCTCGACGCCGTCGAGTCCGGCCGCGATCGCGTTGCGCGCGGCCTGCACGTGCTGTGCGACAGCCTGCTTCACCTCGTCGTGGCTGAGCTCGTGCGGAACCGGCATCGCGACCTTGCCCTCGGGGGCGTGCGCCTCACCCGGGGCGGCGAGCGCCGACGGCCCGACGATGCGCGGGGTGGCCGAGATCGACGGGTGCGAGACGCGGCCGCCGTGCATGAGCTGCATGACGATCGTGCCGCCCTCGGCGTGCACCGCGTCGGTCACGCGACGCCATCCGGCGATCTGCGCGTCGGTCTCGATGCCGGGCTGACCGAGGTAGGAGCGCCCCTCCTGCACCGGCCAGGTGCCCTCGGTGATGATCAGACCGAGGCTGGCGCGCTGGCGGTAGTGCTCGACCAGCAGGTCATTGGGGATGCCGTGCTCGCCCGCGCGGGTGCGCGTGAGCGGGGCCATGACGATGCGGTTGCGGAGGTGGAGGGCGCCGAGTTCGGCGCTGTCGAAGAGCTTCACGCGAGATCCCAACCCGGCGCACGGGTCGCCGTATTCCGCGACCTCGCCGACACACCCGACGCACCCGATGCATCCGACGCTCAGTCAGCGCCGAGGACCTCGCGCGCGACGCCGAGCGCAGTCATGGCCTTCGGCCAGCCGGCGTAGAAGGCGAGGTGGGTGATCGCCTCGATCAGCTCGATACGGCTGACGCCGTTCTCGACCGCGCGACCGAGGTGGAATCGCAGCTGCGCCGCATCCCCGCCGGTCACGAGCGCCGCGACCGTCACGAGACTGCGGTCGCGCGCACTCAGCCCGTCGCGGTTCCAGACGTCGGCGAACAGCACGTCGTCGGTCAGCTCGGCGAGCTTCGGCGCGATGTCGCCGATGCCGGCACGTCCCCCGCCGACCTGCCGCGGCTGCTCGGAGGCGCCGGGTCGCTCCGGCCCGCTCACCGCGCTCCTCCCTCGAACTCGGCGTCGGTGACGTGCTCCGCCCAGACCGTGGTCGTCGCGGGGTCGTCGGCGAGCTCGAGCAGCGCGAGATGCTCCATGAACGTGCCCTGCGCCGAGGCGTGCCAGTGCTCCTGACCTGGCGGCGTGTAGAGCGTGTCCCCCGCGTGCAGCTCGACGATCTCGCCGTCGCGCGTGCCGAAGCGGGCGATTCCGGCGGTGACGTGCAGGAACTGGCCGCGCGCGTGCGAATGCCAGGCGGTTCGGGCTCCGGGCGCGAAACGCACGCGGGCGAGCGTGGCGCGCTGGTCACCGTCGCGGGGCGCGATGATCGGGTCGACCCAGACGTCGCCGGCGAACTGCTCCGGCGGGTTCTTCGTCGTGGGGCGGGCGGGTTCGATGTTCATGGATGCTCCTTCCGCGGCGCACGCTACGCCGTCGCGGCCGCGGCTGAGAGGCTCCGTCGGTACACCCCTCAGCAGAACCTCCCTCGTCGCGCCCCGACCCAGTGAGATGTGACCATGCACACACGCACTCTCGGACAGGGCCTCGAGGTCTCGGCGATCGGACTCGGGGCGATGGGGATGTCGCAGAGCTACGGCCCGAATCCCGGCGATCGCGACGACATGATCGCGGTGCTGCGCGGCGCGCTCGACGTCGGCGTCGCCTTCATCGACACGGCCGAGGTCTACGGACCCTTCGTGAACGAGGAGCTGGTCGGCGAGGCGCTCGAGCCGATCCGCGACCGCGTCGTGATCGCGACGAAGTTCGGCTGGCGTCTCGACCACGGCCGCTCGGTCGGGCTCGACAGCCGCCCCGCTCAGATCCGCGCCGTCGCCGAGGCCTCCCTGCGACGCCTGCGCACCGATCGGATCGACCTCTTCTACCAGCATCGGGTCGACCCGGACGTGCCGATCGAGGATGTCGCGGGCACCGTGGGCGAGCTGATCGCCGAGGGCAAGGTGCTGCACTTCGGACTGTCGGAAGCGTCGGCCGCGACCATCCGCCGGGCGCACGCGGTGCATCCGGTCACGGCTCTGCAGAGCGAGTACTCGCTGTGGACGCGCGATCCCGAGGGTGAGGTGCTGCGCACGCTCGGCGAGCTCGGCATCGGCTTCGTGCCGTTCAGTCCGCTCGGCAAGGGCTTCCTCACTGGTGGCGTCGATGCGTCGACCGCGTTCGGCGAGGGCGACATCCGCGCGACGATCCCTCGGTTCTCGACCGAGAACCGCACCGCGAACCAGGTCATCCTCGACGAGGTGCGCGCGCTCGCGACCGCCCGCGGAGGCGCTCCAGCGCAGATCGCGCTGGCGTGGCTGCTCGCGCAGCGCCCGTGGATCGTGCCGATCCCGGGCACGCGCCGACTCGAGCGCCTCGCCGAGAACGCCGGCGCGACCGAGGTCGCCCTGTCGGCCGACGAGATCGCGCGCCTGGATGCGCTGGCCGGCATCCTCGGCGTCGCCGGCGACCGCTACAACGCGTCGCAGATGAGCTTCGTCGACCGCTGATCGCGGAGAGTCCCGGAACACAGAAGAGCCCCGCCGAAGCGGGGCTCTTCTGTGGTGTTCTCGGTGTCTCCGATGGTGGACCCAGGGGGATTCGAACCCCCGACCTTCTCATTGCGAACGAGACGCGCTACCAACTGCGCCATGGGCCCGGAACTCGAAAAGCCTAGCATCCCGATCGGGCGCCGCCGACCATCCGCAGCCCTGCAGACCGCCCGATCAGACCGCCTCCCGCTCCAGCGCCGGCTCGAGCCTGAAGATGCGCAGCTCGCGCTGGGCCGTTCGCTCGTAGCCGCGGTAGCCGGGCCAGTTCGCCTCCAGTTCGGCCCAGACCTCCTCTCGGCGATCCTCGGCGACGAGCGACGCCCGCACGGGAATCGTCACGAGGTTGATCGTGATGGCGGCGTCGGGATGGGCGAACAGGTTCGCGGTCCAGGCGGGATGCGCGGAGCGCGCGAAGTTGCTGCCCGTCACGTACCAGCCGCCGCGCGTCGGACAGCACATGAGCTTGACCGAGCGCCGCTCGCCGCTGCGGGCGCCCGTCGTGTGCAGCTCGAGCGAGGGGACGATGAGTCCGCTCGAGATCACGCGGCCGCCGGTCGCGACGGTGAGCGCCCTCTCGAAGCCGGGCATGACGCTCGGGCCGACCGTGCGGAACAGCTTCGTGCGCGAGAACCAGGCGACGGCGGGACGGAGAGCGCGAGGGAGCATGCCGTCATCCTCCCCCGCGCACCGCGCCGACCACAGCCGCGCCGACCGCAGTCCCGCCGACTACAGCCGCTGCTGTCGCGACAGCACCGTCTGGATGATGACGACCACCGCGAGGAAGCCGCCGGAGACGATCGACTGCACCGACGAGGTCAGCGATCCGACCTGGTTGATGATGTTCTGGATCACGCCCAGCAGCAGCACGCCGGCGAGGGTGCCGATGAGGGATCCCTTGCCGCCGGTCAGCAGGGTTCCGCCGATGACGACGGCCGAGATCGCCGACAGCTCCATGCCGACGCCGACGACCGGCACACCCGACGACGTGTAGGCCGCGTTGAGGGCTCCGGCGAGCGCCGCCATGATGCCGCTCAGCACGTAGACCGACATCTTCACGCGCGCGACCGGCAGACCCATGAGAGTGGAGGCGTTCTCCGAGCCGCCGACCGCGACGACGCCCTGGCCGGTGCGCGAGCGGGTCAGCAGCACGATCCCGATCACCAGCAGCACGAGGCCGATGATCACCGGCCACTCGATGCCGGCGAGGCCGCCCTGGCCGATCACCTTGAGCACCGGATCCGTGATGAGCGGCGTCGTCGATCCGCCGTTCGTGATGGCGAGCACGATGCCACGCACGGCCAGCAGGCCGGCGAGCGTGACGATGAACGGCGCCATGCCGCCCCAGGCGACCAGAGCTCCCTGGATCGCCCCGATCAGCGCGCCGACGACGAGCGGCACGACCAGCGCCGCCACCCATCCCCACTGCGAGGCATAGGCGGCGAGCACACCGCCGAGGGCGAACACCGAGCCGACCGAGAGGTCGATCCCGCCGGTCACGATCACGAAGGTCATGCCGATGCCGACGATGAGCAGGAACGACGACTGCAGCAGGATGTTGGTCAGGTTCGTCGCGGTGAAGAACGTCGGGAACGAGAACGACGCCACGATCACGACGATCACCAGCACGATCGGCGCGCCGAAGGACTGCACCGCCCCGACCGCACGCTCGCGGGCGAGCTGCGACGACGACGCGGGGCCCGCGCTGGGCTCGATGGCGGTCATTTCGTGAAGACCTTTCCACGCTGGATGTAGACGGCGACGACGATGATCGCGGCCTGGATGATCTGCGAGTACGCATCGGGCACGTTGTGCTTCACGAGCGTCGCGGTGATGATCTGCAGCAGCAGGGCGCCCGCGACCGTGCCGGCGATCTTCACCTGGCCGCCGCTCAGGGGCGTTCCGCCGACGACGACCGCGGTGATCGCCGACAGCTCGATCAGGTTGCCGATCGTCGAGGGCACCGACGCCGCGAGACGCGCGGTGCCGATGATGCCGGCGACCGCGGCGAGCACCGCGCAGACCAGGTAGATGACGAGAAGGATGCGCTTCACCGGCAGGCCGGCGAGCTCGGCGGCGCGGCGGTTGCCGCCGACGGCGACCAGCTGCTTGCCGAAGGTCGTGCGGTTCACGAGCACCGCGATGATCGCGACGAGCGCCGCCGCGATGAGCACGGCCCACGGCACGCCGAACACGGTGCCGCGGCCGAGCGCGAGCACGCTCGGGTCGATGACGGGGCGCAGCTGCTCTCCCGCAACGAGCAGCGCGAGGCCGCGGCCGGCGACCATGAGCGACAGGGTCGCCACGATCGGCTGCACGCCGACGAAGGCGACCAGCACGCCGTTGGTGAGACCGATCACGAGCGCCGCGACGAGCGCGATGATGAGCGCCGGCACGAAGCCGTAGCCGATGTAGAGCGGCAGCACCGCCGCGGCCATCGCCATCGACGCGCCCACCGACAGGTCGATGCCCTCCGTGCCGATCACGAGCGCCATGCCGAGCGCGACGATCAGCACCGGCACGACCTGCACGAGCTGGGTGCGCAGGTTGTCGACCGTGAAGAAGTTCGGGGTGACGAGCAGGTTCGCCACGAGGATCAGCACGATCGCCAGGTAGACGCCGTACTTCTGCAGCAGGGCCAGGCCCGCGCCCTGGCGGGGCAGCCGGATGGTCACCGAGCTCATGCGGGCTCCTCCGTGTCGGTGGTGGTGGATGTCGGCTCGTCCGCGCCGACGACCGAGGCGGCGCCGTCGCCGGCGATCGCATCCAGCAGGTGCTTCTCGTCGACCTGGTCGCCGGTCAGCTCGGTCACGACCTGACCGTCGCGCAGCACGACAACGCGGTCGGCGCCCTCGACGACCTCCTCGAGCTCGCTCGAGACCAGCACGATCGCCAGTCCTTCCTTCGCGAGCTCGTCGATGAGCGCCTGAACCTCGGCCTTCGCACCGACGTCGATTCCGCGGGTCGGCTCGTCGAGCAGCAGCACCTTGGGGCTCATGGCGAGCCAGCGGGCGATCATGACCTTCTGCTGGTTGCCGCCGGAGAGCTCCGAGACGGCCTGGTCGGGGCTCGACGCCTTGATGCGCAGGCGCTTCATGAAGACGTCGACAACCGCATCCTGGTTCTTGCGCGAGCTGAATCCGGCCTTCGACAGGCGCGGCAGCGCGGCGAGCACGATGTTGTCGCGCACCGAGAGGCCGGGGATGATCCCCTCGGCCTTGCGGTCTTCGGGCAGCATCACGATGCCGGCGCGGATCGCGGCGGGCACGGAACCGGAGCGCACCGTCTGCCCGTCGATCACGACCGAGCCGCGGTCGAGCTGCATGACCCCCGAGATGCCCTTGAGGGTCTCGGAGCGGCCGGCTCCGAGCAGTCCGCCGAGGCCGACGACCTCGCCGGGGCGGATGGTGAGGCCGACGCCGTCGATCTGGTGGCGGCGGCTGAGGTCGGTCGCGGTCAGCACCGGGGTGGCCTCGCTGACGTGCGAGTCCTCGCTGAACGAGGTCGCGCCGCCCTTCGCGACGGCGTCGACGCTGCGGCCGAGCATCTTCGAGACGAGCTCGACGCGGGGCAGCTCGGCGAGATCGCCGACGTGCACCACCTTGCCGTCGCGCAGCACGGTGACCTTCTCGCAGACGCGGTAGATCTCGTCCATGCGGTGGCTCACGTAGACGATCGCGATGCCCTCGGCCCGCAGCATCCCGATCACGCGGAACAGCGTCTCGACCTCGGCGGTCTCGAGCGACGAGGTCGGCTCGTCCATGATCACGACGCGGGCGTTGATGCTCACCGCGCGGGCGAGGGCGACCATCTGCTGAACGCCGAGGGCCAGGCTGCGCAGCGGGCGACGCACATCCACCTGGATGCCGTAGGTGCCGAGCAGTTCGCGCGCGTCGGCGTACATGCGGCGGTGGTCGATGAGTCCGAGGAAGCCGCGCGGTTCGCGGCCGAGGAAGATGTTCTGCGCCACCGACATCAGGGGGATCAGGTTGACCTCCTGGTAGATGGTCGACACCCCCGACTTCTGCGCGTCGAGCGGGCGGGCGAAGCGCACCGGCTCGCCGTGCAGGGCGAGCTCGCCGTCGTCGGGCTGGTAGACGCCGGTGAGCACCTTGATCAGCGTCGACTTGCCGGCGCCGTTCTCGCCCATGAGGGCGTGCGCCTCGCCGGGCAGCACCGTGAAGTCGATGCCGTCGAGGGCGGTCACGCCCGAGAAGCGCTTCGAGACGCCGCGCGCCTGCAGCACCGGGGTTCCGGCGGATGCGCTGCTGACGTCGGCGCCGGCCGGATTCGAGGTGGACGACTCCGTCACGACCTCACCTTTCTTCCTCGGGTCGGGATGCTCCTCGCGGGGCGTCCCGGGTTCGGGTGCGGTTCGGGCGACGTGCGGGGATGCCCGAGCCGACCGCGCACGGGAGCCGGCCCGCCGCATCCGCCTCGCCCGACGCCGTCGGAACGACGGGGCGAGAGGATGCGACGAGCCGGCTGGGGATCAGAAGGCCCCGTCGACCTTGCTGGCGGCGTTGTCGGGGTCGTACTCGCCGTCTTCGATGATGATGTCCTGGCCGACCGGGTCGCCCGCGAGGAACGACTTCAGGGTCTTGAAGGCGAGGGGTCCGAAGCGGGGGTTCGACTCGATGACGCCGTTGTACTGTCCGGCGACGATCTGCGACACGGCGTTCTTGGTGCCGTCGATCGAGTAGATCTGGATGTCCTTGCCGGGGGTCTTGCCGGCGGCGATGATCGCGGCCTGAGCGCCGAGGCCCATCTCGTCGTTCTCGGCGTAGATCGCGGTGATCTCCGGGTTCGACTGCAGCAGCTGCTCGGTCACCGACTGGCCCTTGTCGCGGGCGAAGTCACCGGTCTGCTGGGCGACGATCTCGATGCCCGATCCCTTGGCTTTGATCTCGTCGACGAAGCCCTTGGTGCGGTCGGTGGTCACGCCGTTGCCCGAGGCGCCGAGCAGGATCGCGACCTTGCCCTTGCCGCCGGTGCCCTTGATGAGCTGGTCGGCGGCGCGCTTGCCCTGCTCGACGAAGTCCGATCCGAGGAACGAGACGTAATCGCTGCAGGCCTCGGCGTTGAGCTTGCGGTCGATCGTGATGACCGGGATGTTCTTCGCCCGGGCGGCCGACAGGGCCGGCTCGAGGCCGTCGCTGTTGAGGGGCGCGACGATGAGCACGTTGGCGCCCTGCGAGATCAGGTCCTGGATGTCGCTGATCTGCTTCGACAGCGTCGACTGGGCGTTGGTCGAGATGAACTTCTTGACGCCGACCTTGGCGGCCTCGTCCTTGATCGACTGCGTCTCGGCGATGCGGAAGGGGTTGTCCTCCTTCTCCGACTGCGAGAAGCCGACGACGGCGTCCTTGAGGTCGATCTTCTCGCCCTTGTAGGTGGCGAGGTCGCAGGTCGGGCCGTCGCTCGCCTTGACCGTCTGCTCGCTGGAACCCGACGACGAGCCCTTCGTGTCGGTGCCGGTGTTGGTGCAACCGGTGAGGATCAGTCCGACCGTCGCCGCGAGGCCGACGGCGGCGACCAGGCTGCGCGAGGTGCGCTGGAGTGCCATGGGAACCAACTTCCTTGTTGATGTGACTGCCGGGTTGGCGAGAGCGGCGTGGATGCCGATCCGCTCAGAAAGGAACATGAAATCTCAGAAGAGAACGTGTCCGGGGCGATTGTTCCAAAACCGTGTTCATAAGTCCAGTGGCCGGTATCGCCGTTGCCGTTTCGCAACCGAAACGACCCGGGAGCGTCGATCGACAGGCCCGCATCACGGCACCACAGTCACGGCGATGCCGGCCGCGGAGAGCGCGGCGGTCGCCTCGAGCGGCGAGGCGTGGTCGGTGATGAGCCGGTCGATCGAGCTCGGCGCGAGGGTCTGGATCGCGGCGCGCTCGCCGAACTTGGTGTGGTCGAGCAGGGCCACCACCTGGTGACCGGCGGCCGCCATCGCGCGATCCGACTCGGCCACCGTGAGGTTCGGGGTCGAGACCCCGAACTCGGGATCGATGCCGTTACCCGACAGGAAGGTGAAGTCGGCGTGCAGCCCGCGCAGCATCCGCGTCGTGCCGTCGCCGACGAGGGCGCGGATGCCCGCGCGCAGGGTCCCGCCGGTCACGACGACCTCGTTTCCGGGCGAGTCGACGAGGATGTCAGCGACCAGCAGCGAATTCGTGAAGACCGTCAGTCCGGCGCGGCCGGCGAGAGCGCGCGCGAGTTCGGCCGTCGTGGTGCCGGGACCGATGACGACCACGTCGCCCTCGCCGACGAGCTCGGCGGCGGCCCGGCCGATCGCGGCCTTGGCTTCGGCGGCCTGCCCGACCTTCTCCGACCACGGTGACTCGCGCAGCGGCTGGCCGCTGACGGCGCCGCCGTGCGAGCGGGTGAGCCGGCCGATCGAGTCGAGATAGTCGAGGTCACGGCGGATCGTGACCGCCGAGGTGTCGAGCAGCTCGGCGAGCGCGCGGATCGACACGGCACCGTCCCGGTGCACGGTCTCGAGGATGAGCTGCCGTCGCTGCGCTGCGATCACGGAGTCAGCGTACACAAACCTGTCCGAAACAGATCACTTCTGATCGTTTCAGCTCCCGACCGCCGCACGAGGACGCGGGATGACGAGACCACGCCCCGGCGTCGGCCCGGGCGTGTCGATGCTCACTCGGTGGCGAGCGAATCGCTTCCGTCGAGGTTCGGAGCGGCGAAGCGCACGGTCAGCTCACGGCGCTCCTCGGCATCCCGACCGGCGCCGGCGGTCTCGAGCACGCGGTACACGGTGGCCCGCGAGGTGCCCATCTCCTGCGCGATCTCGCGCACGGTGGCCCCCTGCTCCTTCATCATGATCACGCGCTCGACGTTCGTCGACGACAGCGCGCGGGGTCGACCGCCGACGCGACCGCGCGCACGGGCCGCGTAGACGCCGGCCATCGTGCGCTCGCGGGTCAGGCAGCGGTCGAGCTGGGTGAAGGCGGCGATCGTCGCGAGGAGCGCCTCTCCGCCATCCCCCGAGGTGTCGAGCCCCTCGGCGATCGTGGCGACGCCCACGCGGCGCTTGCCGAGCAGCTCGAGCAGCGCGAGCACCGACGACATGGTCGACCCGAGGCGGTCGAGACGCCAGACCACGAGCGTGTCGCCGGGGCCGACCTCCTCGAGCGCCGAGGTCAGCTCGCCGCGGATCGGGGTCGAGGTGTGAGCGCTGACGTCTTCGAAGACGCGGTCGACCTGCTTCGTACGCAGCAGGTCGCGCTGGAAGTCGGCGTTGTGCTCGAGAGGGCCGACCCAGATGTATCCCACGCGCGTCATGGGGGCGACAGTAGCACCGCCGACTCGGCGAATCCGAGGCGCCGGCCGCCCCGTCTTTTCGGGGCAGAACGGGGTGTGATCAATCCCGATCACGAGGGATCGGAAGTGATCGCGATCGGCCCGCGCAGGCCGGTCAGGGCTGGCGTCGCAGCAGCCGCCACTCCCCCGCGGAGGCGTGCACGGCGTCGGGCAGATCGCGCTCGAACACGAGCCTGTCGTGCAGCCGCGACGGCCTGCCCTGCCAGAACTCGACCGAGCGCGGCACGACGAGCCAGGCGCCCCAGTGCGGCGGACGGGGAACCGCATCCACCCCCGCGAAGCGCCGTTCAGCATCGGCGACGGCCCGTTCGAGCTCGGCGCGATCCGCCGCCGGCTGCGACTGCCGGCTCGCCCAGCCGCCGATCTGCGAACCGCGCGGCCGGGTCGCCCAGTAGCCGTCGCTCAGCTCGGGCGGGGCCGGATGCGCGACCCCGTCGACGATGACCTGACGGCGCAGCGCGTACCAGGGGAAGAGCAGGCTGACCCGCGGCTCGAGCGCGAGAGCCCGGCCCTTGCGCGAGAGGCCGTTCGTGACGAACTCGAGCGCCGGGCCGTCAGGGCCCGCGAGCCCCTTGAGCAGCACCGTGCGGCTGCTCGGCGCGCCGTCGGAGTCGACCGTGCCGAGCACCATGGCGTTCGGATCGGGCAGCCCGGCCGCCTCGGCGTCGGCGAGCCAGCCGCGCAGCTGCGTGAAAGGATCTCGCGCGATCGTCGACTCGTCGAACGGCGGACCGTCGTAGTCGTCGTGCCGTGCGAGCGAGTCGGTCATCAGCCCGCGGCGCGACGGCGGCGCAGCACCTCGTCGAGGTCGAGGCCGGAGCGGTCGACGTCGCCGACGACGCCCATCGACGACCAGCGGCTCGGCGCTGCGGCCGGGGCGGCGTTCGGCGCGGCGGCAGCGGACGCCGCGGGACGCTCGGCGCGCGCTGCCGGGGACTGCTCGGCAGCCCGCGACGGGAAGGCGACGACCTCGGGCTCGGTGTGGGCGGCGCGGAGGCGACGCTCGGCCTCGGCGGCCGCGGCACGCATCCGACGCTGCGCGTCGACGCTCGGCTCGGCGAGCTGACGCTGCGGCGTGCCGATGTAGAGCGGCTTCGGCACGGGGACGGGGGTCCAGCCCGACGCGACACGCGGAGCCGCGCTCTGCTCCATCGCGAAATCGCGCAGCTGCTGTCGCGTGGGGGTCGCGGAGTCGGCGAGACTCGGAGCGGCCACCCGGCGTCGCGCGAGCGTGCGCAGCGTGCCGATCGAGGTGGCGGCGACGAGGCCGGAAACGACGAGCACCGTCCATCCCGCCACGGTCGCACCCCCGGTCGCGAGCACGAGTCCCTGCACGGCGACGACGACGAGACCGGCGAGCATCCCGGTCGCGCTGATCAGACGCACCCGACGCAGACGACCGCGGCTGCGGCGAGCGCTCACGATCTGCGGCGACTCCTTGCGGCGCTCGGCGGCCAGCTCGGCCTCCTCGCGGGCGACACGCTGGCGGTCCTGCTCGCGCATCAGGCGCGCCTGGTGGGCGACATCGCGCGCCGTCGCCTCGAGTCGCACCTCCTCCGGCGTCTCGGCCGCCTCGGCCATGACGCGGATCGCCTGCTGCAAGCGCGCGGCGTTGCGCTCGGTCGCGAGGTACTCGCGGCGGCGGGTCCAGGTCGGGATGAGGTACGCGAACCAGAGCAGCGCGGCGACGGCCACCATGAGGGCGGTGCCGAGGCCGGTGAGTTCCATGACGGGAGAGTACGGGCGCGGTGCTGTGGCTTCGGTGAGGCGCGCGGGCTTCAACCTGAGGTTGAGGGATACCCCCGTTCAGGGGACGTCCGCGACTCCCCGTCGCCGCGACGCGTCGACCCGACTAGCCGAATCGGAGCGGCCGCTGAGCCGCGAGTCGATCCTCGTCGGGAACCCGGCCGGCCGACGCCGGAACCCGCCCCTCGCGCCAGCGGCGCAGCACGCCCTGCGGGAGCTCCTCGACCGTCAGCGCGAAGCAGAAGTGATCGCGCCAGTCGCCGTTGATGTGGATGAAGCGCCGCCGCAGCCCCTCGTAGCGGAAGCCGAGCTTCTCGACGACGCGCAGGCTCGGCGCGTTCTCCGGCCGGATGCAGATCTCCATGCGGTGCAGCCCCAGGCCGAAGAAGCAGTGATCCGTCGCGAGGGCGACCGCGGTCGGCGTCACCCCCCGACCCGCCGCGCGCTCGGCCACCCAGTAGCCGATCGACGCCGACGACAGCGAGCCGTAGCTGATGCCCGAGACGTTGAGCTGTCCGACGAACTGATCGTCGACGTCGATGGCGAAGGGGATGCCGCCGCCAGCCCGCGCATTCGCGAGCAGCGAGCGGATGCTCGAGCGGGTGTCGGTGGTCACCGGACCCAGCGGGTTCGTGGCCTCCCACTGCCGCAGCCAGGCGCGGTTGCCGATCAGCTCCGCCTCGAGCGACCGCGCGTCGCGCAGGCGCAGCGGCCTGATCGTGACCGCGCCGTCACGCAGCGTGGGGATCGCCATGTCGTCGCCGGCGTCCTCAGCCCTCGAGACCCTGCGCGAAGTCGCGCAGCCAGGGGCGCAGCTTCGGGCCGAGGTCGTCGCGCTCGGAGGCGAGCTGCACGATCGCCTTGATGTAGTCGAGCTTGTCGCCGGTGTCGTAGCGGCGGCCGCGGAAGACCACCCCGTAGACGCCGCCGAGGTCGGGCTCGACCGCGAGCTCGAGCAGCGCATCCGTCAGCTGGATCTCGCCGCCCTTGCCCGGAGGGGTCTGCTCGAGGATCTCGAAGACCTCCGGGCGCAGCACGTAACGGCCGATCACGGCCAGGTTCGACGGAGCCTCGCCCTGCGGGGGCTTCTCGACGAGTCCCGTGATGCGCACGACATCGTCTTCGTCGGTCGCCTCGACGGTCGCGATGCCGTAGAGGTGCGTCTGCGCCGGGTCGACCTCGAGCAGCGCGACCACGGTGGTGTGGCGCTGCTGCTGCACGTCGATCATCCGGGTGAGCAGCGGATCGCGCTCGTCGATGATGTCGTCGCCGAGCAGCACCGCGAAGGGCTCGTCGCCGACGTGCATCTTGGCGCGCAGCACGGCGTGGCCGAGACCCTTGGGGTCGCCCTGGCGCACGTAGTGCACGTCGGCGAGGTCCGTCGAGTGCTTGACCTTCTCGAGCTTGTCGACGTCGCCCTTGGCGGTCAGCACCTGCTCGAGCTCGCCCACGCGGTCGAAGTGATTCTCGAGGGCGGTCTTGTTGCGACCCGTGACCATGAGCACGTCGTTGAGGCCGGCGCCGACGGCCTCCTCGACGACGTACTGGATCGCCGGACGGTCGACGACGGGGAGCATCTCCTTCGGCATCGCCTTGGTCGCGGGGAGGAAGCGCGTTCCGAGTCCGGCGACGGGGATGACGGCTTTCGTGATGGCCATTCGCCGATGCTATCGGGCCGCGGCCGCCACGCCGCCGAAGTCGACGTGGAACACCGAACTAGAATCGGGTCGTGCCCGACGACATCGACCAGGCCAAGCGCGCCCTGCGCGCCGAGCTGCGCGAGCGCCGCCGCATCCGCACCTCGACCGAGCGGACGCAGGACGAGGCCGCGCTGACCGCGAATCTGACCGAGCTGCTGCACCGCACCGGCGCCCGCTCGATCGCCGCCTACCTCTCCACCCCCGACGAGCCGACCACGCGCGGGTTCCTGCGCGACGCCGATGCGGAGGGTGTGCGCATCCTGCTGCCGATCTCCCGCGCCGACGGCCTGCTCGACTGGGCCACCTACGACGGAGCCGAGGAGGACGAGGACGTGCTCGGCATGCCGACGCCGACGAGCGAGCTGCTGAGTCCGCTGGCGATCAACGAGGTCGACCTGATCCTGGTGCCGGCGGCGAGCGTCGACCGGCAGGGCATGCGGATGGGATGGGGCCGCGGCTACTTCGACAAGACCCTCGGATCGGTCGAGGGCTGCCCTCCCGTCTATGCTGTGATCTTCGACGACGAGCTCGTCGACACCGTGCCGAGCGAACGGCACGACGTGCCCGTCGACGGGGTCGTGACCCCGGGCGGCATCACCGAGCTCCGCCGTTCCTGAACCGTCTCGCTCCGCTTCCGTCGCATCCCGAGGTCTTCCGTGCCCACGTACTCCTACCGCTGCACCGAGTGCGGCAACGCCTTCGACATCCAGCAGGCGTTCACCGACGACTCGCTCACGGTCTGCCCGTCCTGCGGCGGAAAGCTGCGCAAGCTGTTCAGCGCGGTCGGCGTCACGTTCAACGGCTCGGGTTTCTACCGCACCGACAGCCGCAGTAGCGTGAAGTCGGGCAGCAGCTCGTCGCCTTCGACCTCGTCGTCCTCCGGGTCGTCGTCGGGATCGTCGAGCTCCTCGTCCTCGTCGTCGTCGGGCGGCTCGTCCTCCGGGTCGAGCGGATCGTCGTCGTCGGGTTCCTCCTCCAGCTGACCCGGCTTCGGCCGGGTCTCCCCTCCCCCGTGGAAAGGTCCGGCATGCTCAAGGGATTCAAGGACTTCGTCCTTCGCGGCAACGTGATCGACCTCGCCGTCGGTGTGGTCATCGGATCGGCGTTCACCGCGATCGTCACCGCCCTGGTGAACGGCATCTTCAACCCCGTCATCACTCTGCTGTTCAACGCGGACGACCTGAACAGCGCCGGCATCACGCTGCGCGAGAAGGCGGGCGACGTGCCCGCGGTCGTGCTCTCCTGGGGATCGGTGCTCGCCGCGGTCATCCAGTTCCTGCTGATCGCGATCGTGGTCTACTTCGCGCTGATCACGCCGATGAACTACCTGAAGAAGGTCTCCTTCACGAAGAAGAAGGAAGAGGAGGCGCCGCCGGCCGACGAGCCGCCGAGCGAGATCGACCTGCTCGTGCAGATCCGCGACCTGCTGTCGTCTCAGAACTCGGCGCAACGCGGGGCCGACGACCACCCGCCCTACGACAGCGGTGCGCCCGAGGCGAAGCCGGTGAGCTGACACCGACGGCGTCACGTCACGACGCGTCACGACGAAGGCCCGGGAGCTGATGCTCTCGGGCCTTCGTGCTGTCTGCCGCGGGTCCGTCGTGCCGGAGGCGGGTATCAGTAGTGCGGCGGCTTCTCGGCGCGCATGCGGGCGTCGTTCTCGGTTCCGCTGCCGCGCGGCGGTTCGGGGGCCGGATGCGGATCGCTGCCGGCCGGCGGCGCGGTCGTCACGCGACGGCGACGACGAGCGCTGACCGGAGGCGCACTCGCGTTCCCGGACCCATCGGCCTCGCGCGCATCCTCGTCAGGAGCGTCAGCCAACGACCGCGATCTCCTCGGTGATCGGCCCGCCCGTCTCCACGCCGGCGAGGCGCGCCACCCGGTCGGCGACGCCGTCCGGGTCGGCGAAGAGCTCGAAGGCGTGCACGCGCGCGTAGTGCCAGCCGAGTCGGCGCAGCACCTCGGGGCGCAGGCGCAGCGACTCGCGCAGACTGCGGCCGAGCAGGGCGGCGTCGGTGTCGATGACGACGCAGGTGCCGCCGTTCGCGACGACGAGTCCCAGCTTGCTGCGGTGGCCGAGCGAGACGCGCAGCCCGCGCTCAGCGAGCCTGCGGGCGAGGTCGACGAGCATGGGATCGCTGGCATCGACCTGCGGCGGGTCATCGCGGCGGTCGGCGATCTCGTCGAGGATCTCAGCGAGCGCGACGGCGCCGTGCTGCATGCGCCCCTCTTCGACGTCGGCCGGGCGGAAGCAGGTGACGATGAGCAGCGAGCGGCGCGCCCGGGTCATCGCGACCGCGAGCAGACGCTCTCCGCCGGGTCGGCCGAGGGCGCCGAAGTCGCTCAGCACGCGCCCGTGCGGGGTGCGGCCGTAGCCGAGGGAGAAGATCACGCGGTCGCGGCTCTGCGCCAGGGCGCGGTCGATCGTCGTGACGGCGAAGGGCTCCGGGCGGTCGCCGAGCAGCGCATCCGTCAGCTCGGGCCGCGCCGCGACCGCGGCGAGCACGGCCTGCTGCACGCGTACGGCGTGCCGCTCGTTCGCGGTGACGACCATGAGCGACTCGCGCGGGCGGCTCGTGACGTGCTCGATCACGAGATCGACGACGCGGTTGACCTCGGCGTCGACGCTCTCGACGGCGCCGGTGACCGTGTCGGGCAGCCCGGTGCCGTTCTCGACGTAGTCGAGAGCGAGCGAGTTGTGACCGAGGAACGACCCGGCCCACGGCAGCGAGTCGATGCGGCCGCCGTAGAACTTGCGGTTCACGAGCTCGGCGAGGTCGTCGCCGCCGGCCCGGTAGCTGCGGGTCAGCGACAGCACCGGCAGCAGCTCGGAGAGCTGAGCCAGCGCCGAGCGGCCGTGCAGCTCGTCGACGTCGAAGGGGGCCGTGCGCGCCGGGTCGTCGGGCTGCAGCACCGCGGTCGTGAACGGCGACGGGGTCTGCGTGACCGGGTCGCCGACGGCCACGATCTGCTTGGCGCGGCGGATGGAGCCGAGGCTCTCGGCCAGGGTCACGGCGCCGGCATCCACCAGCACGACCGCGTCGAAGGCGAGCTCGTCGCTGATGCCCGGCACCTCGTACGGCGAGGCGAGCCAGACCGGCGCGACCACGCGAGCGAGGTGCGGTGCGGCGCGGTTCAGGGTGGATGCCGAGATCGCCCCACCGCGCAGCGTGCGCTTGAGCGCGTCCGCCTCCTCCGGCCAGTCGAGCAGCCCGATCTTCCAGTCCTCCGCGAGCTGCCAGGCGAGCAGCTGCGCGCTGCCGGAGGCGTGGGCCTCGTCGACCAGACGGAAATCGGCCTCGAGACGCTCGAGCACGCCGGTGTTCGCGCCGAGCAGGGCGCGCTCCGACTCGAGCAGGCCGTCGAGCGCCGAGCGCCACCAGGCGAGCTCGAGCTCGGCCGCGACCCGCTCCTCGGGCACATGCCGCTGAGCGAGATCGCCGAGGAAGACGTCGAGTTCGAGGTGGCGCAGGGTCGACAGCAGCTCGCTGCGCTCGGTGATGCTCTCGAGCACGTCCGACTCGGCGGCGAGACCCTCGACGAGAGACCCGAGCTCGTCGATCGGCAGGGTCGCGAGCCGCGTGTCGCCCGAGCGGTCGAGCGGGATGTCGAGCTCGGCCAGATCCTGCGAGACCTGCTGCCAGGCGACCTGGACGTCGGCGATGCCGACCGGCACCTCGGGCGTGACGCCGGCGGCGACGTAGCGCTGCCACAGCATCCGCTGCTGCTGCACCCGGGTCAGGGCGTCGTGCAGATCGCCGACGTGCATGCCGGGGCGCACGTACTCGCGGGCGAGGGCCTTCAACCGGCGGCGGTTGCCGCTCGACATGGTCGGCGACTCGCGGCGCGGCGCGGTCGCGGCGATCAGCTCGCTCAGCGAGCGGTCGAACACCGAGGGCTGGAAGCGGTCGAGCGTGTCGCGCAGGTCGGTCAGCAGCTTCAGGTACGTGCCGAGCTCGGCCACCGACTCGAAGGGGCGCATGCGGGTCGAGCCGATGAGCTCGCCGGCGCGCACCAGCAGCCGCGGCAGCTCCTCGTCGTGCAGGCGCTGCGCGACGGTGTGCGCGCGCTGGGCGGCCTCGCCGTCGGCGAAGCTCGCGCCGTACCAGGGCGAGTCGTCGGGGCCGTAGCGGAACTCGCCGAGGCGGGCTGCATCCACCATCGTCTGCGCGACGGTCGAACGATCGAGCGCGAGCGCCTCGACCGTCGTGCGCGGCAGTCGGGCGGAGGTCGACGGAGGATCGGGCAGCAGCGCGAGGCGCGAGAGCTCGGTCACGCAGTCGAGCACCGAGACGCCCAGAACCCCGTCGGGCCGGCCGAGGGCGCCGCGGTAGTCGATGAGAACCCCGCGCAGGCGCACGAGCGCCTCGTCGATGTCGCCGAGCCCCGGCTTCTGGGCCTTCTCGTTGCGGGTGATTGCGGTGATCACGTCACGGCGCAGCGAGCGCGGCGTGACCGTGAGCCCCGTGAGGCCGACCTCGGCGACCCGGTCGGCGATGCCGTGCAGGGTCGCGCGGCGCGGGCTGACGACGAGCACGCGCTTGTTCTGCCTCACCAGGGCGCCGATCGCGTTGACAATCGTCTGGGTACCGCCGGTGCCCGGCATGGTCTTGACGACGAGCGAGTTGCCCGCCTCGATCTGAGCGATCACGCGCTCCTGCTCGGCGTCGGCGTCGAGCAGGAGCGTGTCGGTCGAGGGGTCGCGACGGTCGGGGTCGCTCGGCTCGACGGCCGCGTTCGCCTCGCCCAGCGCGTACTTGGCGCTCGCGTTGCCACCGAGCGCGTCGAGCACCGGATGCGTCAGGTCGGCGGCGTCGGCGAGCAGACGGTGCGAGACGTCGGCGAAGGTCGAGACCACGAGCCGCGGCGCGACCGAGAAGTCGCCGAGGTGACCGGTGAGGCCGCGCAGCTGATCGATGACCGCGTTCGGCTTGAAGGTGCCGGCCGCGTCGGTCAGCGCGACGAAGGCCGCGGCGTCGAGCGAGATGCCGAACTGCTGCTCGAGCGCGCGGGCGAAGGCCGGGTTGAGCGCGGGGCCGCCGCGCAGCTTGAGCTCGAAGTCGCGTCCGGCGCGACGGATCGCGAGCGGGCGCAGCAGGATCGGGCCGCCGTACTCGACTCCGCCGTTGGTCCAGCGGGCGATGCCGATGCCGAGGCAGACGGCGTCGATGCCGCGGGTCGTCGAGAGCTCGAGGCCCTTCGCGGCGATCTGATCGGCGGCGACGCGGGCCGAACGCAGGGCGACGTCGTCGCGGATGAGGTTCGACAGCAGGGTCGGGGCGCCCGTGATGAATCGGGCGAGGCCGCCGGGATGCGTCGTGCTCAGCTCGATGCGGGTCGAGCGCGCGTCCACGAAATGCAGCAGCGGCGAGCGCCCGCCGACCTCGGCGAGCTCGTCACGCCAGAGCGTCCAGCTCGGCTGCGCGACGTTGCCCGAGGCCCAGTCCTCTCCGCCGACGCCTAGGGCGTGGGGAGCCGTCAGCTGGGGCTCGGCGCGCACGTCGCCGTCGTCGTCCGCCACGAGAGCACCTCGTCGATCAGCTGGCCACACACGGGTCACGATAGGGCGACTCACCCGCGAATCCGGGGATCCGCGGCCGCAAGTCGCGATTCGCGATATGCCTCGACCCTATCCCCGGCCCGGGGACGCCGCCGGGACGACCCGCTCATGACGACGGCGCCGCATCCCCTCGTGCGGGGATGCGGCGCCGTCGTGTCGTGCGCGGTGCGCGCGATCGAGGTCAGCCCTGCTGGGCGATCGCGAACTGCACAGCGCCGGCGTCGTCGACGCTGGCATCGAGCACCTTGTCGTCGAGCACCATCACGGCGCTCTCGCCGAGGAAGACCTTCGCCCCGTCGGACTCGACGACCGAGTCGGTGGGCTCGGGCACCTCGGTGATCGAGACGGCGAAGTCGACGCCCTCGGCGCCGCCCGCGTCGATGCGCAGGCCGCCGTCCTCGACCTCGGGGTTCTGGGCGATGAGGGTCTTGACCACGGTGCTGGCCGCGGGAGTCATGGTGAGCATGGTCACTCCATTCGGTTCCGTATGGATCGTGCGTTGCGTATCGGATCGGCGCGCATCCACCGCCCTCATCCGCGGTCGCGGGGTCGGCGGACGGGAACGCGTCGTCGAGTCGGCCACGATTCCGAAACCGCCCTCACCGGGTCAACGCGATGGAGGTCTCTCCCAGGCGGCTCGCACGAGACGCGGACGTGGCGCACCGTCTGGACGGCTCGGGGCAGCGCTCTGCGCGTTGCCTGTGCGCGCCGCCGCCCGACGGGGATTGGCTAGACAAACTAGCGACCGGCGGATTGAATGCCAGACGATGACAGGCGGACGCGTGGAGCGGATCTCGGGCTACTGGTACGGCGAGCAGGACGCGCCGACCAGCGTCGACGTGCTCAACGCGCTGCGCCGCTATCGCTCCGCCGAGGTCGCCATGCGCCGACGCACCCGCGCATCGATGGGCATGGGCGAGACCGATCTGCTCGCGCTGCGCTTCCTGCTGGAGGCCGGCCGACGCGGCGAGATCGTGACGCCGAAGGAGCTCGCGGCCCGCCTCGACATCTCCTCCGCCTCGACCACGGTGCTCATCGACCGGCTCGTCAAGAGCGGGCACGTGCGCCGCGACCCGCATCCCAGCGACCGTCGCTCGATCATCGTCGTCGCGACTCCGTCGAGTGACGACGAGGTGCGCCACACGCTCGGACGTATGCACGAGCGAATGCTCGAAGTCGCCGAGTCGCTGACGCCGCAGCAGTCCGAGGCGGTCGTCGAGTTCCTGACGCGGATGCGCGAAGCCGTCGAGGCGATCGACGCCGAGTAGTCGGCGCTCGTCGCCGGATCGGCTCCACGGACGGACCGGGCGGACGGTGTTCGCGGGCTGTTCACCGTGATGTCCGCGCATGCACTTGCGAACTCGCTCGGCTAGTTACTAGTTTCTCTAGTAAATAGTTCGCGGAGCGGTCCCCGCCCCCGCCGCCGAGGAGGTCTCTTCATGAGCGTCGCAGAACTCACCCGCCACGCGGCGGGAACCCCGCTGGCCGAGGCGCTGCTCGACGACGTCGCGAACACCGCGACCGACGAGCGACCCGCTCGCTGGACCGCCGAGCCGGGCGTCATCGCCGGCGTGATCACCGGAGCGCTCGCCCTCGTAGCGGCGGCAGCCGGAGTCTGGAGTCTCATCTCATGACCGACATGATGGTCCGCCCCGCCGGCGGACGTTACGGCGCCGGATTCAACACCGCGGCCCTCGACGAGCTGCAGCACCGCGTGCTCGCCTTCGAGACCGAGAATCCCGTCGCGGGCGGCGAGAAGAACGGGCGCATCGTCGCCGAGTTCAAGATGTCGGTGCGGCAGTACCTCCACCTGCTCGAACGCACCATCGAGATGCCGATCGCCCTCGAGGAGTACCCCGAGGCGGTGACCCGCCTGCTGCGCGAGCCCCGCCTGCACAGCACCGAGACCCTCTGGCGCCGCGTCAACTAGACGCCCGACCGCCGGAACGCAGCGATCGGGGGATCGCATCGACGGCCGCCGCCCCTCACCGGCGGGCGGCCGTCGGCATGCGCGGCAGCGGGTCCGGCTGGACGGGGATGCGGCGGCTCAGGCCGGCAGCGCGTCGCCGTCGGGTCCGGTCTCGACGCCCGCCTCGCGCTCGACGCGCTCGAGCACGGCCTCCCGCAGCAGCTCGGGCATGACATCCCCCGGCTCCCCGCCGAGCAGGATCTCGTGCTCCTCCACCAGGATCGCCTCGACACGGCCGCGCGGAACCGCCGGGAAGCGCACGGCGAGCTCGTCGAGCAGGGCGGTGGTCGACAGCGCGGAGCCGTCGGAAGACGAAGAAGACATCAGAGCACCTTCGCCCCGAGCCCGATGCGCTGTCGAGGGGTGGACAGACGGCGCCCGGACGACTATCGCGCGGGGGCACGGGCGCGCGTACCGCCGGGAACCGAGCGTCCGCCGCGGGACTACGCTCGTCAGGTCGAGCCCACCGGCTCGGCCTGCTCCGCCTCTCCCCCGAGTCACGAACCCCGGAGGTCCGTCATCGCCAGGTCAGCCACCGCCGCAGGATTCGGTCGTCGCGTCGACGGCTTCTTCGAGATCACGAAGCGGGGGTCGACCATCCCGCGCGAGATCCGCGGCGGACTCGTCACCTTCTTCGCGATGGCGTACATCGTCATCCTCAACCCGCTGATCATCGGCGGCTTCAGCGCCGACCGCGCCGCCACCGACGTGCTCGGCGGATGGCTGCCGAACGGCCAGGTCGCCGCGGCCACCGCGCTCGCCGCGGGCCTGCTGACGCTCGCCTTCGGCGCGATCGCGCGCCTGCCCTTCGCGCTCGCCGCCGGCCTCGGCATGAACTCCTTCCTCGCGGTCAACGTCGTCGGTCAGGTCACCTGGCCCGAGGCGATGGGGCTCGTGCTCATCAACGGCGTGATCATCGTGATCCTGGCCGCCACGGGGCTGCGCGCGATGATCTTCGCCGCCGTGCCGCAGGAGCTCAAGGTCGCGATCACCGTCGGGATCGGCCTCTTCATCGCCTTCATCGGCCTCGTCGACTCGGGCTTCGTGCGCTCGAGCGGCGCGAACTCGCCACCCGTGCAGCTCGGCCAGGCCGGATCCATCGCGACCCTGCCGACCGTCACCTTCCTTATCGGCCTCGTCGTGATGGGCGTGCTCGTCGCGCGCAAGGTCAAGGGCGCCCTGCTGATCGGCATCGTTGGCACGACCGTGCTCGCGGTCATCCTCGAGGCGATCTTCCACGTCGGCTCGAGCGTCACGAACAAGACCGGCGGCTGGAATCTCACGGTGCCGCAGCTGCCGTCGAGCGTCGTCTCGCTGCCCGACTTCGGTCTCGTGGGCCACGTCAGCTTCGGCGCCTTCGAGCGCATCGGGCCGCTGTCGGCGATCATGCTCGTCTTCACCCTGCTCTTCCTGAACTTCTTCGACGCCATGGGCACGATGACCGGCCTCGCGAAGGGCGCCGGGCTGTCGGATGCGAAGGGCGACTTCCCGCGCCTGCGCTCCGCCCTGATCGTCGAGGGCGTCGGCGCGATCGTCGGCGGCGGGGCATCCACGTCGTCGAACACCGTCTTCGTCGACTCGGCCGCCGGCATCGGCGAGGGCGCCCGCACCGGCCTCGCCTCGATCGTGACGGGCCTGCTGTTCCTCGCGGCGATGTTCCTCACGCCGCTCACGAGCGTCGTGCCGCTCGAGGTCGCGGCGGCCGCGCTCGTCGTCGTGGGAACGCTCATGGTCGCGCAGATCCGCGAGCTGAAATGGGACGACTTCAGCAAGTCGCTGCCGGTGTTCCTCACGATCATCGTGATGCCGATGACCTACTCGATCGCGAACGGCATCGGCGTCGGCTTCGTGAGCTGGGTGCTCATCCGCACCTTCACGGGGCGGGCGAAGGAGATCTCGCCGCTGCTCTGGATCGTCGCGGCCGGCTTCGTGCTGTTCTTCGCGCGCGGCCCGCTCGAGGCGCTCATCGGCGGCTGACCCTCGTGGGCCTCCGGACCGCTTGCGCAGTGCTCAGAGCGTGACCGTTCCGCGGATGACGGTCGTGCTCGGCCCGCCGACCCAGATCTGGCGCGATCCGTCGCGGTCGACGGTCGTCGTGACGTCGACCACGCCGTACCGGCCGAGCGCCGTGCCCTGCGTCGCACGGTAGTTCTCGGGCAGGGCTCCGGCGCCGATGAGCCACTGCGCGACGCCCGCGTTGAGGCTGCCGGTCACCGGATCCTCGGTCACGCCGATCGGCCCGCAGAACGCGCGCACCTCGATCGCGGCACCGCTCTGCGCCGCGGCGGAGTCCTCCGCGTGCGGACCGACGACGCCGATCATGTGCGAGCGGAACGCGAGCAGGTCGGGGCGGATCGCGAGCACCTCGTCGGCGGAATCGAGCAGCACCGCCACCCAGCCCGGGCCGTTGTCGACCCACGCGGCGTCGCGGATGCGGTCGACGCCGATCCTCAGTGCGGCGGCCATCTGCGCCAGGTCGTCATCCCCGACGGCGCCGGACCTGCGCAGCGGCGGGGCGGCGAAGGCGAGGCCCGACCGCGCGGCGGGTGCGTCATCCCACGATTCCCCGATCGTCCTGTCGCTGCTGGTCGGCCGGACGGTCACGAGACCGGCGCCGCACTCCTGCACGATCGTCCCGTCGCCGACCGCACCGAGCGGCACCCCGCCGTTCTCGAGCCAGGCGTGCGCCGAGCCGAGCGTGGGATGCCCGGCGAAGGGCAGCTCGCCGCCGGGCGTGAAGATGCGCAGCCGGTAGTCGGCGCCCGCCGCACGGCCCTGCGGCGTCGGCGGCAGCACGAAGGTCGTCTCGCTGAGGTTCGTCCAGCGCGCGAAGCGGGCGAGCTCCTCGTCGTGCAGCCCGGCCGCGTCGAGCACGACGGCGACGGGGTTGCCGAGCCCGGGATTGCTCGCGAAGACGTCGACCTGGGCGAAGGGGCGTGCGTGAGCCATGTTCTGATCCTCGCGCACGCCCGCGGGCTTCGCGTCGCGGTGACGCGGATCAGCGCGCCGCGAAGGCGACGAGCGCGCGGCTCACCTCGTCGGCGTGCGTCGTCAGCAGGCCGTGCGGAGCGCCCTCGACCTCGATGTAGTCGGCCTCGGGCAGCGCCGCATGGAACCGCCGTGCGGTCGCGTCGATCGGCAGGATGTTGTCGGACGTGCCGTGCAGGATCAGCGCCGGCACCGTGATCGCCGCGAGGTCGTCGCGGAAGTCGGTGCCCCAGGTCGGGATCGCCGCCCAGGCCGCGACCTCGCCGCTCTTGCGGGCGGAGGCGAGCGCTGCATCTAGCTGCTCCTGGCTGATGCGCTCGCCGAGGTTCTCGTCGAGGTTGAAGAAGTCGGCGAAGAAGCCCTGGAACCACTCCTCGCGGTCCTTCTTCACCTGCGCGATGGAGTCGTCGATGAAGGCTTGGTCGATCGCGCCGTCGGGATTGTCGTCGCTCTTCTGCAGCGCCGGCTCGAGCGAGCCGAGGAAGGCGACCTTCGCGATCCTGTCCGTGCCGTAGCGCGCGAGGTAACGGGCCACTTCGCCGGTGCCCATCGAGAAGCCGACCAGGATCGCGTCCTTCACCTCGAGCTGGGTCAGCACCGCGTCGAGGTCGGCGGCGAAGGTGTCGTAGTCGTAGCCGCCGGCCGTCTTGGTCGAACGGCCGAAGCCGCGGCGGTCGTAGGTGATCACCCGGTGACCGGCGTCGAGCAGGGCGCGCTGCTGAGCCGACCACGAAGCGCCGTCGAGCGGATAGCCGTGGATGAGCACGACCGGCTGACCCGATCCGTGCTCCTCGACGTGGATCTCGACGGGCTCGCCGCCGTCGGTTCCGGCGCTGATGTAGGCCATGGGGTCCTCCTCGGGGTCGGGATGGACTCCACTGTCCGCCTCGCTGGAAGGAGCGGAGGTCGGCATCCAGTCGATGCGCAGGGCGCGCTCCGCGGGCGACCAGAGACGAGCGATCGTCCGCCGCCGCACGTGCGCTGGGAGTCGTCGGCGCACCCGGCGGCACGGCGTCGCGCATCCCTACCGTCGGAGCATGCCTACCATCGCGGATTCGATCGTCGACACTCTCGCTCTCTCCGGTGTGCGCCGGGTCTACGGCCTGCCGGGCGACTCGCTCAACGGCTTCACGGATGCGATCCGCACCCGCGACGAGATCGACTGGGTGCACGTGCGCCACGAGGAGGCGGCGGCCTTCGCGGCGGGGGCCGAGGCGGCGCTGACCGGCGAGCTGGCCGTGTGCGCGGGCAGCTGCGGCCCCGGCAACCTGCACCTGATCAACGGGCTCTTCGACGCGAACCGCAGCCGGGTTCCCGTGCTCGCGATCGCCGCGCAGATCCCCGGCAGCGAGATCGGCACCACCTACTTCCAGGAGACGCACCCGCAGGAGCTGTTCCGCGAGTGCAGCGTCTATGTCGAGCTCGTCTCGACGGCCGAGCAGCTGCCGCGCGTGCTCGAGATCGCGATGCGCACCGCGCTCGAGCGCCGCGGCGTCGCGGTGGTCATCATGCCGGGCGAGATCCTGCTGGCCGAGGCCTCGAAGCGGCGCCCGTCGGCGCCGATCGTGACGACGCCGCGGATGATGCGGCCGACCGACGCGCAGCTCGCCGAGGCCGCGACGATCCTCAACAAGGCCAAGAAGGTCACGATCCTCGCCGGCGCCGGGGTCGAGGGCGCGCACGATGAGCTCATCCAGCTCGCCGAAGCGCTGCAGGCGCCGATCGTGCATGCAATGCGCGGCAAGGAGTTCGTCGAGTACGACAACCCCTACGACGTCGGCATGACCGGCCTGCTCGGCTTCTCGTCGGGATACCGGGCGATGGAGGACTGCGACGCCCTGCTCATGCTCGGCACAGACTTCCCCTACCCGCAGTTCTTCCCGTCGAAGGCGTCCGTGATCCAGCTGGATGCGCGCGGCGAGCAGATCGGGCGTCGCACCCCGGTCGACCTGGGCCTGGTCGGCCGGGTCGGCGACACGGTCCCCGCGCTGCTCCCGCTGCTGACCGGGAAGCGCTCGTCCCACCACCTGGACGCCTCGACCAAGCATTACCGGAAAGCCCGCGAGAGCCTCGACGAGCTGGCCTCCGACGATGGCCGCACCCCCATCCACCCGCAGTACCTGACCCGGTTGATCAGCGAGCTGGCGGCTGAGGATGCGGTGTTCCTGCCCGACGTCGGATCGCCCGTGGTCTGGGCCTCGCGCTACCTGCGCATGAACGGCCGGCGCCGACTGATCGGCTCGTTCGCGCACGGGTCGATGGCGAACGCGTTGCCGCAGGCTATCGGCGCGCAGGCGGCGTTCCCCGGGCGGCAGGTCGTCGCGCTGGCCGGCGACGGCGGGCTCGCGATGCTGCTCGGCGAGCTGCTGACCCTGCGGCAGAACAAGCTGCCGGTGAAGGTGATCGTCTTCGACAACTCCTCCCTCAATTTCGTCGAGGTCGAGATGAAGGCCGCCGGCTTCGTCAACTTCGGCACCGAGCTCGACAACCCCGACTTCGCCGCCGTCGCAGCGGCGATCGGGCTGCACGCCGAGCGGGTGGAGAACCCGGCCGACCTGCCCGGCGCGCTGCGCGCGGCGTTCGAGCACGACGGTCCGGCGCTCGTGAACGTGGTGACGGCCCGGCAGGAGCTCTCGATCCCGCCGACCATCACCGCTGCGCAGGCGAAGGGCTTCGCGCTGTACGCACTGCGCACGGTGATGTCGGGGCGCGGCGACGAACTCGTCGACCTCGCCGATACGAACGTGCTGCGCCGGCTGTTCCACTGAGACGCGCGGTCGGAGATCGGCGGAGTATGAGATCGACGGAGTGTGCTGAGGTAACCCCATGACGGAACGCGGCCCGGGCGGCATGCCGACGATGGGATCGTTCGCGGATCGCAGCGAGCGGTCGGGCGAGGCGGATGCGGAGGGCGGCGCGGGCCGCTTCGGCCGGCGCGGTGACGGCGGGGCGCTCAGCACCGGCCGCCGCTTCGCGGAGCTCGTGCGCATCGCGCGACGCAACGGACTGCTGCCGATCCGGCGTCTCGACTTCGGCCGCTCGCCCGGCGGATCGGAGCGACGCTCGGTGCAGGCTGAAGGACTGCGCCGCGCTCTGGAGGAAGCGGGCGGCGCCTTCGTGAAGATGGGGCAGCTGTTCTCGACCCGCGACGACCTGCTGCCGCTCGAGTGGACGCACGCTCTCGCCCGTCTGCAGCGCGAGGTGGCGCCGGCTCCCGCCGCCGAGGTGCGAGCCCTGCTCGAGCGCGAGCTCGCCGCCCCGCTCGAGCACGTGTTCGGCGAGTTCGACCCCGAGCCGATCGCCGCCGCATCCATCGCCCAGGTGCACCGTGCGGTGCTTCCCGACGGATCCGTCGTCGCGGTGAAGATCCAGCGGCCCGGAATCGAGCCCGCCGTGCGCCGCGACGTGGCGATCGCGCTGCGTGTGGCCCGCACGCTCGTGCGCGGCTCGACCGTCGCCCGCGACCTCGGCATGCACCGCGTCGCCGAGCAGTACGCCGCCGACCTGCTGCGGCAGATCGACTTCCGCCTTGAAGCCGCGAACCTGACCGCGCTGCGGGCGACGTCACTCGTCGGCCCGCACGCCGACGAGGTCGCGCTGCCCGAGCTGCACGCCGAGCTCTCGACGCGCCGCGTGCTCGTCATGCAGTACCTCGACGGCGAAACTGTCGGGCACCGCATTTACGCCGCGCGTTCCGGCACGAGCGGCGCCGACGACCCGACGCTCGACACCGCGATGCGGCAGGTGCTGCGCGCCTTCGTGCGGCAGGTCGTGATCGACGGCGTCTACCACTCCGATCTGCACCCCGGCAATGTCATGGTGCTGCCCGACGGACGCCCCGCGCTCGTCGACTTCGGCGCGGTCGGCCGCCTCGATCGACGGCTGCGCGAGACGGCGCAGGAGATCGTGATCGCCTACCTGCAGTCCGACTCGCAGGCTTTCGCGGATGCGCTGCTGTCGCTCGTCGAGCTCGGCCCGCGCGCCGACGAGCGCGGGTTCCGCCGCGAGCTGGCGACGTTCCTCAGCTACGAGCTCGGGCCGGGCGCCCGCATCGACGTGCGCACCGCGGATGCGCTCGTCGAGATCCTGGCCCGGCACGGACTCGACGTGCCGCCCGACCTCATCGCCGCGGGGCGCGGCTTCGCGATCCTCGACGGCACGCTGCGCACGACGGTGCCGTCATTCGACGTGCTCGCCGAGGCGCGCACGCTCGCGAACGAGATGATCCGCGACCAGATGCGGCCCGAGTCGCTGCGCGCGACGCTCGCGACAGAAGCGCTGGGGGTCATGCCCGCGGTGCGCCGGCTGCCGCGCCGGGTCGAGCGCATCAGCCGCGACCTCGAAGACGGGCGTCTGACGGTCAACTTCCGCCTGCTCTCGGGTGCGGGCGACCGACGGCTCGTGGTCGGGCTCGTGCGGGAGGCGCTGCTCGTGCTCGTCGGCGTGGTGACCGGCATCGTCGCGCTCGGCTACCTGACCGCGGCGCCGCCGGCATCCACCGCAGCGCAGGGCGTGCTCGCGCCCGGCGCCGTCGGGGTGGGCGCGGCGATCGTCTCGGCGGCGCTGTTCCTGGCCGCGGCGGTGGATGCGGTGCGCTCGCGCCGTCGCTGAGCTCCGGCCCCGGCTCCGGCTCGGGCTCCGAGCCGCGTCGAGTCGAGTCGAGCTCGCCGATACTGGCCGAGGCGTCGCCCGTTTCTGGTCAGCCGCAGGACCACGGCACCCGGCGCCGTCGCCACCCGCTGTCGCCAGTATCCGCATCGCCGTGACGTCGCATCGCCGCGACGGCCGCTCCTCCGCTCCTCCGCTGCGACCCGTTCTGCTCGGCGCCGATCAGTTCGCCGATGCTGGATGAACCGTCTCGCGGTACTGGTCAGCCGCGTCGCCGCGCCCGTCGGCGCCGTCGCTACCTGCCGTGGGCAGTATCCGCGTCATCATCCGCATCATCGGGCAGCCGCCTCGCCTCGGCCGACGGTCGCCTCGGCTCGAGGTCGCCCGGCGGCGGGGATCAGCCGCGGCAGCGGGTCAGCCGCGGCCCGCCCAGCGCAGCGCTCGCAGTGCGCGGAACGTGTTCCAGCGGCTCGGGGCTCCGCCGCCGGACTCCATCGGCGTCTGATACTCGTGCTCCTCGCCGAAGTGCCGCACGGCGTCGACGTCGGCGCCCTCGCCGCCCGGTGCGAGGCCGAGGGTCCAGCGACCGTCGAGGCCGCGACGCCGCTCGAGCAGGTCGAGCGCCGGGGCGAGGCGCGCATCCACCTCGCCGTCGCCGCTCGCGGCACCCCCGACGACCGCGGCGCCACCGCCCGCCGCGGCGCCGCCGCCGACGGTCGCGGCCCCGCCCGGGTACGCCCGCACGAAGTGATCGAGCCCGCGCAGCACGTCGTAGCGCCAGCGGTACGGGAACTCGAAGTGCGTCATCGCGGCGTCGACGACCTCGCCCGAGCGCAGTCCGAGGAACAGCCGCCGTTCGAGCAGGTACTGCTCGGCGCGGTGCCGCGCGGCGATCGCGTCCGCCGACTGCACGCCCCCGGCGAGCTCGTACTCGAGCAGGCCGTCGAGCACGCAGATCGTGCTGTGGAACGAGCTGACCGCGCTGCCATCGGGCGCCTCGCAGTTCCAGCCGCCGTCGGGCAGCTGTTCGCCGAGCAGTCGGGCGGCGAGGGGCTCGCTGATCGTGCCCTCGATGATCGGCAGGCCGTCCGCGCTCTCGCTCGCTCCCGAGAAGTACGCGCCGATCGCGAGCGCGTTGCCGTTGATGCACGGCTCGGTCTCCCCCGAGAAGAACGGGCTCTCGGCGTGCCACGGCCCCCAGGTGACCCGGTCGCGCACGAGCTCGATCGCCGAGCGGATGCGCGCATCCGCCGGGTCGGGCCGCAGCAGCCGCAGCTGGATGAGCGAGTACAGGTCGTAGCGCCACCGCTCGCCCTCGTCGCCGACGCCGCCGAAGTCGCCGGACGCCTCCTGACGGGCGAGCAGCGCATCCCCCCAGCCCTCGATCGACGCTCGGGCGCGCACGCCCGCGACCTCGACGGGGGCGGCGTCGCTGAGGTCGCGCAGCGCCTGCCAGCGCACGGCCGGGTCGGCGGCGTCGGGGCCGTCGTCGGCGAGCAGCCAGGCGAGCGGGTCCGGGTGCGCGGAGGGATGCGCGGCGGGACGCGCGGCGGAGTCCGCGAGCGAGTGCGGCAGGTCGGGTGCGCGGTCGTCGTCAGCGGGTGCGTCGGTCATCCGATCCTCCTCGGCGCGGAGGGACGACGGGCGGGGCGGCCCCGCGACGCGCCACCGCGACGCCCCCGACGTTAGGCATCCGGGTCGGCACGGTCAAGGATGTGCGCATGGCCTTCGAGATGCTGCTGCTCGCCCCGGGCATCCCCTCGCTCGCCGCCGCGCGCTCCGCGCAGTCCGACGGAAGCGGGCCGCGGGCGATCGCGGCCGAGGCGCCGCGGGCGCTGCGGCGGGCGCGCGCCGGCGGACTGCGGCTCGTCGAGGAGGCCCGCTTCAACGACGCGATCCGGTTGGAGTTCGAGGTGGATGCGGCCGTGACGGCCGACGCCGGGCCCGACGCCGACCCGGACGACGGCGCAGCCCGGTTCCGCGTCGAGTTCTCGCCGGATGGGACCGTCTTCGCGCAGCTCTGGTGGGCCGGCGACGACGCGGCTGCGGAGGCGCGCTGCCGCGATCTGGTCGCGCGGACCCTCCCGACGAGCGAGGTCATCGGGTCGAATCCGGGGTGGGAACCGCCGCGCGAGAGATCCGGCGGCGCGGCACCCGCGGCGTCCGCGCAGGGCGACGAGGCGCTGCCGGCGACGCCGTCAGCGGATCCGCTCTCGGAATAATCGCCGCCGCACGGGCGCTCCCCTCCCTATGACGATCACCGTGGATGGACCCGTCACCCCGACCCTGGCGCAGCGCGCCGCGGCCGTCACGCCCTCTCCCGTCGCCAGTGCGCCGGCTCTCGCCGGTCCGTCATCCGCCGCCGATGCCGCCCAGCGCGCCGAAGCTCTCGACCGCGCGCTCGCGTCGCTCGAATGGACCGTCATCGAGTCCGCGCACGAGTCGCTCGCGACCGGGTCGGTGCTCTCCGGCGGCGAGGCCGGGTTCATCTACCTGCGCGAGGGCAGCGCGGTGCTCGAGGTCGCCGAGGCGACGCCGCTCGAGCTGACCGCCGGCGACATCGTGTTCTTCGCGCACCCGCGGCTGCGCACGCTGCGCGCCCACACCCCCACGAAGCTCGTCGAGGTGGGTGTGACGCCGGCGGGCGACCGCCGCTCGGCCGCGCTCGACGCCCTGCCCGACCTGCTGCTGGTGCGCGACTTCGACATCCACGAGCGCCCCATCGTGGGGCTGATCGAGAGCATGTGCGCGACCCGCTCGAAGCCGATCGCGTCACTGCGCGGCGGTGACGCGATCATCTGCGGCCGCATCGTCACAACGATCGCGTCGGTCGCGGTGCGGCGCTGGGCCGAGTCGGGCTGCGCGCCCGCGCACTGGCTGACCGGCAGCGTGGATGCGCACATCGGCCGTGCGCTCACCGCCGTGCACACGCAGCTCGACCGCGCCTGGACCGTCGAGGAGCTCGCCCGCATCGCGGCGATGTCGCGGTCGGCATTCGCCGCCCGGTTCCGTGACGTCGTCGGCAGCTCGCCGGCCGGCTACCTCGCCTCGGCGCGGATGGATGCGGCGCTCGACCTGCTCCCCCGGCGCGAGCTGACGGTGACCGAGGTCGCGCGCCGGCTCGGCTACGAGTCGGAGGCGGGATTCAGCCGCGCGTTCCGTCGTCACGTGGGCGCGTCGCCCGCGGAGTGGCGCGAGTCGCGGCGGCGTCCGGCCGCCTGACGCACCGCGCACCGCCGCGGTCCGTCACCGGGTGTCGGCGGGATGCGTCAGGATGGAGTTGATGAATGTTCGCTCCGGTGGCCACGTGTCGGGCACCCGCTTCTCCAGCGCGGGACGATCCGGGCGTCACCGCTTCACCTCGCGCAGCCCGCGCGAGCGGGCCACCTCGATCGTCATCGCGATCGTCATCATCGTGCTCGTCATCGGCGGGGCGATCGCTCAGAACGTGTGGCAGCGCCAGCACGCCGCGGACATCATCGCCAAGCAGACCAGCGTCGAGGGCACGTCGATCGCGTGCGAACGCAGCGGCGGTCGACGCAATCGCAGCGCGTGCCAGCTGCGCTGGGAGTACGTCGTCGACGGGCAGCGATATACCTTCCGCGACAACCAGCACAGCTACCGCACCTGGCAGACCGGGCTCGAGGGTCAGCGAGCGGAGATCTTCTACGACCCGGAGCATCCCGACCAGGCCGCCCGCGGCGACCTGATCGTCGACTGATCCGGCGCTCGCCGACCTGGCTGACCGGCTCTGCCCTCGATCGACCTGTACGGGCGAGCACAGAAGGATGCGGCGCCCGACCTCCCGGCCGGGCACCGCATCCATTCGAGCTCGCGCCCGCCGCGCAGCGGGCTGACCTCAGCTGCGCTCGCTCACCGGCGCGTGGATCTTCGTGCGGGCTGTGCCGAAGAGCACGAGTCCGACGAGACCGGCTGCCGCTCCGAGCAGGAACGCCGCCGTCACGCCGACGCTGTCGACGAGGATGCCGCCGATGCCCGCGCCGAGGGTGATCGCCAGCTGGAATCCGGCGACCAGCAGACCGCCGCCGGCCTCCATGCGCTCGGGCACGACGCGGCCGAGCCAGGTCGTAATCACCGTCAGCCAGGCTCCGAAGCCGAAGCCCCAGACGACGACCGCGACGCCGATCACGGGCAGCTGGTTCGGGAACAGCGCGATCGCGGCGACGCCGATCACCGTCAGCGCCGGCACCAGGAAGCGCATCAGGCGCAGGTGCTTGTCGATGATCAGGCCGATCACGATGTTGCCGACGAGACCGCCGACGCCGAACAGCGCGAGCAGGGTGGCGACGCCGCCCGCATCCAGCTCGGGGGTGCGGGCGAAAGCGCCGCGCACGTAGGTGAAGGCGGCGAAGTGGCCCATCACGACGAGCACGTGGCCGACGAGCGCCAAGGCGATGCCGGGGGTCGCGAGGGTCTGGCCCAGCATGCGGATGCCGACGCCCGCCGCCGGAGCGACCGACGGGAGCACGAAGCGCAGCGCGGCCGCGACGACGATGCTGATCGCGGCGATCACGACGAAGACGACGCGCCAGTTCGTCAGGGTTCCGAGGAAGAGGCCGAGCGGCACGCCTGCAACCGTCGCCATGGTCGTGCCGGTGTTGATGAGCATGACCGCGCGGCCCATGTGCCGGGGCGCGCTGAGCTTCGCGGCGACCGCGAGCGACATGGCCCAGAAGCCGCCGAGCGCGGCGCCGAGCAGCAGACGCGCGATGAGCAGCAGCACCAGATTGCCCGAGATCGCGACGACGATGTTCGACACGGTCGCGGCGAGCGCGAGGCCGGCGAGCAGGGTGCGGCGGTCGAGGCGCGGGAAGAGGATGCCCATGCCGGGCCCGGCGAGGAATCCGGCGAGCGCGGTCATCGTGACCGCCTGCCCGGCCTGACCCTCGCTGACATTCAGCGACGCCGCCATCTGCGGCAGCAGGCTCGGCGGCAGGAACTCGGCGACGACGAGCGTGAAGCTCGTCGCCATCATGACGAGCACGCTCGCCCAGGCGGTGTGGGTGCGGGTGGCGCCGGCGTTCGCGGCGCCCGCTTCGTTCGGGGATGCGGCGGCTTCGGGGGTGGTGCGGGGTCCCGTCGTCGGCTCGGCGCGCGTCAGGTCGTGCGGCCGGGTGGCGGGAGAGAGGTCGGTTGACATGCTTCGATCCTGGCGGTGATCGGCGACGCGGAGGTGACCGCGCGTCCAGGCCAGGTGACCGCGCGTCCAACCTGTCACGTCGAGGCGGAGGGCTGCCTTCGTCCGCTTCTCAGATTCGTTGACTTCCGACGACCTCGAGCAGCCTCAGCTTGTCGGCGCTGTCGCTGCCCGATGCCGCTGTGTAGACGAGCAGGAGGTGCCCCTGCACCGGATCTGCCAGGGTCTGGCAAGCGAGTTCGAGTCCGCCCACCTCGGGGTGCACGAATCGCTTCGTCTCGCGCGGCTGCAGCCCCACTTCGTGTCGTTCCCAGAGCGAACGGAACTCGTCATTGCCAGCCCGCAGCGCTTCGGCGAGACGTGCTGCTCGGGAAGCGGGTCCGCGCCGAGCGGTCAGCTCGCGTAGTCCCGATGCGAACAACCGGGAGAGGAACTCGTGATCCTCTGCGGCATAGAGGCGTCGTGAGCCCGGATCGGCAAACCATCGATAACCGAGGCTTCTCGCCGGGCCGCGCAGACTGGCTGTGTCGCCCGTGAGTGCGAGCCCGAGTCGGGTCTGCCGCAGGGTCTCGCCCAACTCGGTGACGATCTCGGCGGGCGTATCCTCCAGGCGATCGAGGATGCGCAGCATGCCCGGAGAGATGTGCTCGTCCGTCGCGTCACGTGTCGGCGGATGGTGGCCGCCGAGTCGGAAGAGGTGGTCACGCTCCGCCGGTTCCAGGTGCAGACCGAGAGCGATCGACGCCAGCATCTGATCCGAAGGCTGCGGCCCGCGCTCGCGTTCGAGGCGGGCGTAGTAGTCGACGGACATATTGCAGAGCGCCGCCACTTCCTCCCGCCGCAGCCCGCTCGTGCGCCGCCGTCGACCATGGGGAAGCCCGACGTCCTCGGGTTGCAGGGCTGACCGCCTGCTCCGGAGGAACGCCGCGAGCGCTGCTCGATCCAATTGCATCCCTGCTCCTTCGTTCGGCATCCATCGTGCCGGTCGGCGTCTCCCAGAGCCACGCCCCGGCGATCCCTGGTTCCAACCTCGGATCGCCGAGTCCTGGCTGAGCTGCGAGCTCCGGCGCGATGGTGGCTTCACACGATTCGACTCGAGCGGAGAACTCCATGCGCCACCATCAAGAAATCGACCTCCCCGATCTTCGCGGCGCGGTCGCGCTGATCACAGGAGCCAGCGACGGGATAGGACTTCGGATCGCATCGAGACTTGCCGGCGCGGGAGCCGACCTCATACTTCCTGTTCGTAATCCCGTCAAAGGCACTGCTGCGGCGGAGACGATCCGCGCCACGTCGCCGCACGCGCGGATCGATCTTCCCGAGCTCGATCTGTCCTCACTCGACTCGGTCGCGGCCCTCGCCACCGGGTTGCTCGACCGCGCCACGCCGATCCATCTGCTCATCAACAACGCGGGCGTCATGCAACCCCCGCACCGCCGGGTGACATCCGATGGTTTCGAGCTGCAGCTGGGCGTGAACCATCTGGCGCATTTCGCCCTCACTGCGCAACTCATGCCGCTCTTGCAGGAGGGGAGGGCCCGCGTGGTGTCGCAGACGTCGGTCGCGGCGCGCCGTGCCGTCATCGACTGGGACGATCCGAACTGGGAGCGCTCTTACGATGTCGCTCGGGCGTATGCACAGTCCAAGCTCGCGATCGGTCTGCTCGGGGTGGAGCTGGGGCGGCGCAGTGCGGAGGCCGGGTGGGGCATCACAAGCGCGGTTTCCCACCCCGGCGTCGCGCCGACCAGCCTTCTGGCCGCACGCCCGGAGATCGGGCGCGCCGGCGACACTGCGGGCGTGCGGATCATCCGCTTCCTCTCGGCCCGAGGCGTTCTGGTCGGCACCCCGGAGAGCGCGGCGGAGCCGGCGTTGATGGCCGCCACCACACCGACCCTCGACGAGGGGACCATGTACGCGCCGGTCGGAGCGGGCCAGCTCAGCGGGGCGGCGGCCTCCGTGGAGCTGTTCCCGCCTCTTCGGCGGAACGCTGATGCGAACCGGATGTGGGAGCTCTCAGCGCGCCTCACGGGGGTCGCGTTCGACTGAGGCCCCAAGAGCGCCGGCTCTCAGATGTCCAGCTCCTCCAGCACCGCCATCGCCGCGTCGTGGTCGCCGAGTCCGCTGACCGCTCCCCGCGCTGCGCGCCGCGTCGCAGAGCAGGATGCGCGTGCGCCGTCGCGACACCGTGGGTGCGTGTGGTGCCCGCGTTCGCGGTCGCGGCGCCGGCTTCGTTCGGGGATTCGGCGGTTTCGGGTGGTGGTGCGGGACCCCGTCGTCGGGTCGCCGCTCCTTCGGCGGCCGGTACCGAGCCGTCTGGTCGTACGAGGTCGACGGCGCGCAGCACAGCCTGCGCGACGTGGTCAATCGGATGAGCAGCTCGGACTGCACCGCCCTGCTGAACCGCGCGGCGCAGGCGGAGATCTTCTTCGACCCGGACGACCACGACCGCGCGGCCCGCGGCGATCTCGTCTAGGCGGCACTCTCGAGGCAGTGCACAGCATCCGTTCGACGGACGCGCGCGCTAACGTCATCGATGAGAACGGCTCGCCTGCAGGCCCGGCGAGCGTCGACCGCCGACGACGACCCAGGATCAGACAATGAGCTCCCTGCCCTACCCGCCGCCCGACCAGCACACCGGCACGGCGCCGGTCGCGCCCCCTCGCCGCAGCCCCGTCATGGGCGCGCTGGCGCTGACCTTCGGCATCGTGTCGCTCGTGCTCTGCTGGGTGCCGATCGTCGACTACTTCACCTTGGTGCTCGGGATCGCGGCGATCGTGCTGGGTGTGCTGTCCGGTCCGCGCCGCTCGGGCACGAGGCTCGGCTACTGGGGCTTCTGGCTCGGCCTGTTCGGCGCGACCTTGTCCTTCGCCCTCGGCATCGTCTGGACGATCATCCTCGTCGCGACGGGGTGGTGAGACGGCGATCTCGGCGCCGAACGCGCGATCCGCGATGACGTCGATCCCGCAAGCACCTCGTGGCGCGGGTGGTGCTGGGGTGTCGGCGCTGCCGGCACTGCTGAGCCGCGCTGCACACCGGCGAGTCAGAACAGCTTCGACACGACCCCGGCGATGAACTGCGGGTATCCGCCCGCCATCGAGAGGGCGAGCGCCGCGATCCCACCTGCGACGAGGATGCCGACGAGCAGCACCAGCAGATTCCAGCGATCAAGACCGCGGTCCAGCCGGTCGTAGACGTCACGCAGGGCCGCGAGGTCGATCGACACCCGCTCGCTTGCGGCCCAGGTGTCGGGCCGTGCGAGCGCCGCCGCGATGCGCCCGACCTGGTCGGCATCCAGCCGGGCACGGCGGCGCAGACGTCGAGCGATCGCCGGCGTCTCGACGACCTCCACGGGCTCGCCGTTCCAGCGCGGAGGGGACTTGACGGTCAGCGACTTCACGCCCGACACCGCGATCACCGGTGTGGCGGTGGCCGTGACGCCGACGGCGGCGAGCAGCTTCTCCAGTCGACGCGCCTCGTGGGTCGAGTTGCGCAGGTAGGGCTTCTTGCTGCCGTTGATCAGGAAGGTGCCGCCGCCGACCCAGACCCGCGCATCCGGGCTGCGCTTGGTGTTGATCGTGAACAGGCCGCCGGGTCCGACGGCGACATGATCGATGTCGCTGTCGTTCGAGCCGACCGGCACCGAGTGCAGCACCGTCCACCCATCGCCGAGCTTCGCCAGACGCCGCGCGACCTCGATCTCGCCGCGCGCGCCCTTGAACCACGACAGCCAGTCGCGCGACGGATACGCGATGCCGAACGGCAGCCAGCGCACGGCGCCGTCCTGCTCGAGGGCATGCAGCTTCTCCATGAGCGCCTGCGCGGGCATCCTGCTGGCAAGGTCGATCGGCACGCGTCCCCCTCCTGATCCCTGCTCATATTGGATGAGTGTTTAAGGTCGCCTACAGCCGAGGAGCGAGGTGCAGTTGTCAGCTAAGTACCGGACCTGGATAAGGCAGAACTATCACTGTTGCGACCGCCCGAGGCGGCACCAATCCGCACCATCGCGACCCATCTACTTCTCCAGAGGTCAGAAGGGAGCTTCGTCGGTTGATCCATCGCGGGCAAAACTGGCAGTCCGGTTAGAAGCCAACAACCGCACGCGAACCTTCTCGTGCTGCGCGACTTCGAAGGCTGCATCGAAAACACGAGTCGGGAGGGGCGAGGGCAAGTCGGATCCGAGCAATGCATCGATTCCTTGTGGCGTCGCTTCGCATTGGAAGACAGCTATTCCCTCGGCCTCTAGCTCCTTCTTCAAGAAACTAGCTGCCGGCTCAAGCCTGTCGCGCCGCGACGGGCTCACCGTACGCGGAGCCGCGGTTCGCTTCTCCATTCGGGCGACACGGGTATCAACGTCTCTGACTCGATGGAGCAACTCCTCGATCATCTCCGAGATGTCGATTTCTGGTTTCACGGGCTCTGGACTCTCCACAGCTCCACGAGTTGGCTTGCCAGGGAGTTTGATCAACTCGAGCCGCTGCTGAAGCTTCGGCCACCAAACTTCGATCGCTTCATCTAGCGCCGCCGATGGAACAGCGTCGCCTGCGACCTTATTCATAGATGCGAGCAAGAGCTTGAAATCTTCAGGCTCGATCGCAGTCATTTGAAGCTGCGCGATCGGAGCCTTGACGTCGGACTTCTCGACCCCAAAAAGCACTGGACAAACTCGTGAATGTACCGATTTCGTAATCGCTCCGGCCTCGTAATTAAGCCACGGGGAAGACAGGTTGTCGGGAGCCAGACAGATCACGCCGAATTCCGCGTCCTCGAGTTCACGCGCCAATTCAACGGTCCAGTTAGCACCCTTATCGATGTCTTTAGCAGATACGAACGGGTCGATGCTTTGCACGACTTTAGGCAACCATTCGGCGAGCGCTTCTGCGACCGCTCGACTCGTGGCTCCGGACCAGCTGATGAAGACCTTCACGACGAAAGAGTAGCGCGAGCAATGGTCAACTCCTCCAGCACCGCCATCGCCGCGTTGTGGCCGCCGAGGCCGCTGACCGCTCCCCCGCGCCGCGCACCCGACCCGCACAGCAGGATCCGCTCGTGGGCCGTCGCGACGCCCCAGCGCTGAGCCGGGGTGTCGAGCGGCTCGTCGTCGGACGCGAAGGGCCACGACAGCGGTCCGTGGAAGATGTTGCCTCCGGGCATCGCGAGCGCGCGCTCGATGTCGCGCGTCGTCTTCGTCTCGACGCAGGGGCGTCCGTCCGCATCCGTCAGCAGCAGCGGCTCGATCGGCTCGGCGAGCACCGAGTTCAAGGATGCGAGTACCGCCGCCTGCAGCGCGTCGCGCAGCTCGTCGTGTGCCGCTTCGCTTCCACCGGCCGCCGCGCTCGCCAGCCGGTCGGGCACGTGCAGCCCGAAGACGGTCAGCGTGTACGCCCCGCTCGCGGCGAGCTCGAGGCTCAGGATCGACGGGTCGGCGAGCGTGTGGCAGTAGATCTCCGCCGGCAACGGGTTCGGGATGCGGCCCTCGGCCGCAGCCGCGCGCGCCGCCTCGAGCTGAGTGGCGGTCTCGTTGATGTGGAAGGTGCCGCCGAAGGCCGCCTCGGGCGCGACCGCCGCATCCTTCAGTCGGGGAAGCCGGCTCAGCAGCAGATTCACCTTCACCTGCGCTCCCTCGGGATGCGCGGCGCCGGTCGCCGGAGTCGCGCCGCCGGCGGCGAGCAGGCGGTCGAGCACCTCAGGCGCGGCCCCGCTGAGGATCTTCTCGGCCGAGATCGTCTGCTCGACCCCGTGCTCGCCCACCCGGTACCGCACCTCGCCGTCGGGCGTGACCGACAGCACCTCGGCGCCCGTGATGATCCGCGCCCCGGCCTCCCGCGCGACCCGCGCGAGCTCGTCGGTCACGGCGCCCATGCCGCCGATCGGCACATCCCAGTCGCCGGTTCCGCCGCCGATCACGTGGTAGAGCAGGCAGCGGTTCTGGTCGAGACTCGCGTCGTGCAGGCCGGCGAAGGTGCCGATGAGCGCATCGGTCGCGACGACACCACGCACCAGATCGCTCGCGAAGCGCCGCTCGATCGCCTCGCCGATCGGACGCTCGAACACCTCGTCCCAGAGGTCGTCACGCGCGAGTGCGGTCCGCACCGCCGAACGGCGCCGCAGCGGCTCGGTCACGGTCGGCCAGAGTGCTTCGGCCAGCGCGCCGAGATCGTCGCCGAGCTTTGCGTAGGCCTCGGCATCCTCAGCGGCGCCGATGTCGGCGAAGGATGCGCGAGTCGCGTCGGCGTCGTTCCGATCGACGAGCAAGCCCAGCCCCTCGGCGTCGCCTGGAACCGGCGTGTACGACGAGTATCTCCGCCGCGCCAGCCGGATGTCGAGCCCCAGGTCGTCGATGATCGTGCGCGGCAGGAGGCTCACCAGATACGAGTAGCGCGAGAGTCGCGCATCCACTCCCGCGAAGGCCTGCTCGCTGACGGCGGCGCCGCCGGTGCGCCCGAGCCGCTCGAGCACGACGACGCTGCGCCCGGCCCGGGCGAGGTAGGCCGCGGCGGTCAGTCCGTTGTGCCCTCCGCCGACGATGACGACGTCGGCACTGACAGGGGCGTCGGGTTCGCTCATGACCTCATCGTGCCGCACCGCTCGGCGCCACGACCAGGGCTCACCCGAGCTGCGGGTACATCCCCTCCACCGGCCCCGACAGCTTCGCGCGCACGTCGCGGCTGACCTGATCAACGAGCACCTCGTGCTCCCCCGCGACGACCGCATCCCAGATCGCCGCGACCACATCGGACGGCGCGTTCTTCTCGGTGTCGAGGTGCTCGATCATCGGGGTGTCGGTATAGCCGAGGTGCGCGCCGAGCACCTGCGTGCCCTGCGGCGCGAGCTCGACGCGCAGCGAGTTCGTGATCGACCAGAACGCCGCCTTCGACGCCGAGTATCCACCGGCGAGCGCGATCCAGCTGAGCACCGAGTGCAGGTCGACGAGAGCGCCGCCGCCGTTCGCGCCGAGCACCGGCGCGAAGGACTTCGCCACACGAAGGGCGCCGAAGACGTTCGTCGCGAACAGCGCCTCGACCTCCTCGACCGACGCCGCGAGCAGCGACGCGGCCCCGCCGACGCCGGCGTTGTTGACCACGATCGTGACGTCGGATGCGGCGGCGACGGCCGCATCCACGCTCGCCTGGTCTGTCACGTCGAGCGCGAGCGGGATCACCCGCTCGTCGGCCCAGTCGCGCGGACGCCGCGCCGTCGCGTACACGCGGCTCGCGCCGCGGTCGAGCGCCTGCGTTACGAACTCCGCCCCGAGTCCGCCGTTGGCGCCGGTGACGAGCACGACGGCTCCGCTGAGGTCGGTCATGGTCTCTCCTGTCGATCCGAGGATGCGGCGCGACCAGGCTGTCGTCCGCGAGCCCTCACGCTACACCTGGATCTGCTTTTCAAACTCAACTAAGATGAATCCATGCTCGGCATCCTCGGTGGCGACGACCGCTGCCCCATCGCCCGCTCGCTCGACGTGCTCGGCGAGAAGTGGACGATCATGATCGTGCGGGACGCCCTCGCCGGCGTGACGCGCTTCGGCGACTTCCAGAGCTCGCTCGGCATCCCCCGCGACGTGCTCGCCGCGCGTCTGGGCTCCCTCGTCGAGGGCGGCGTGCTCGAGCGCCGCGACTACAAGCCCGAGGGCGGGCGGCGCCGCGAGGAGTACCTGCTGACCGCCGCCGGGCGCGAGCTCTCGCTCATCCTGCTGGCGCTCGGCAACTGGGCGGACCGGCACCGGCCATCGCCCCGCAACTCCCGGATGCGCTTCCTCGACAGCGAGACCGGCGCGACCGCCCAGGCCGTCGCGATCGCCGCCGGCGCCGTCATCCCGAGCGAGCGCATCGTGACGCGGATCGAGGATGCCGCGGTCGGCTGACCGGCCCGATCCGGCCGCGTCGTCCGCCCGATCACAGCGCGACCTCGTCGAGCGGCCCCATCCGATGAGCTCGCCGCGGTCGCCGCAGTTGGTCAGCCATTGGCCGCCGCATCCAGGTCGGCGACGATGATCTTCTGCATGCGCATCATCGCCGCGTTCACCCGTGCGGCGAGCGCGCGGTCGGGGTCGGCCTGGTAGCGCATGAGCGCCGAGGGCACGATCTGCCACGACAGTCCGAAGCGGTCCTTGAGCCAGCCGCACTGCGACTCGGCGCCGCCGTCGGCGGTGAGCGCATCCCAGTAGAAGTCGACCTCCTCCTGCGTCTCGACCGAGACGAAGAAGGAGAACGACTCGTTCTTCACGAAGTGCGGCCCGCCGTTGAGCGCCATCACCGTCTGCCCGGCGATGCGGAACGTCGCATAGAAGAGCGCGCCGTCCGGCATGCGGTTCTCCTCGAGCACCGCCGCGTCGGGGAACAGCTTCGTGTAGAGCTGGATGGCCTGCTCGGCGTCGTCGTCGAACCAGATGAAGGGGGTCACGGAGGTCATGTGGACAGTGTCCACCCGCGACCTCAGGCCGGCAACCGGTCAGTCAGCAGATCCGGACCTGACACCCGCCCCATCCGCCCGGCTCTCCGCCAGCGTCAGCCCCGGCAGCGGCTGCTTGCGCAGCTGCCCCGTCGCGAGCAGCACCACGATCGTCAGCCCGAGCACGATCCAGCCCGACCAGCCGAGGATCGAACCCCACGTGCTCGTGGCGACGCTGTCGCGGTCGACGAAGATCATGTAGATGTTCGTTGTCGCGTTGAGCGCCGCGTGGGCGAACACGGCCGGCCACACCGAGGCCGAGCGCAGCCGCATCCAGCCGACGACGACGCCGAGCAGCACGCACCATCCGGTCATCAGCAGCACGCCGAGCGCATCCGTGCGCTGGTAGTTGTAGCCGAGCAGGATGATCGGCGCGTGCCAGACGCCCCAGATGACGCCGCTCAGCCCCAGCGCCGGGAGGGTGCCGAGCGGACGCAGGTTCGGCAGCAGCCAGCCGCGCCAGCCGAGTTCCTCGCCGAAGGTCGCGAGGGCGTTGATGACGATGATCACGGGGATGAGCGCGAGCTGCATCACGACGGCCCGCGAGACGACGTCGGGCGAGTGCGGCTGACCGGCCAGCTCGAGAGTCGCCTCGAGCGCGCTGAAGTGCACCAGGTCGAGCTTCACGAGCCCCATCGCGCTGCCCAGGAAGAGCGCCGCGAGCGGTAGCAGGCTCAGCAGCACCGAGGCGAGCAGCACCATCCCGAGCGTGCGCTTCACCGGACGCAGCGGCCCCAGTCCGAGCAGGCGCGGGATGCTCGGCGGGCGCCGCACGAACAGCACCACCACGAACGCGGCGAGCGTCGGCGTGAACATCATCGCGCTCGTCAGCACCCCGAACAGCGGACTCGTCAGCCCGTCGCCCGACAGCCAGACCGGCAGCATCACGAGCCACGCCCCGCCGAGCGCGACCAGCAGGAACACGAGCACCGCGCGCCACGGAACGGTGGCGGGGAAGAGCGGACCGCGTTCGGGATGCGCGGCGTTGCGTGCGCGCTGCCTCTCGACTGGATCGGCCGGTGCGGTCAACTTGAGGGGGTTCTCAGCCATGACCTCATCCCACTCCTCGACCGCGTCGGGCGACTCCCCCGGGTGAGGGAATCCCGACTCCGCCGCACGGCGGAGCGGCTCCCGCGCCGTGTGAGGACGCCCCGACGGATGACGCGCGCCTCGCCGGTGAGGAGGAGGCGCGCGTCGTGCGAGGCGAGGCGCGAGTCGGGGTCAGAGGCCGAACGCGGCGCCCTGCTTCGCCGGCGCCGCACCGGACGCGGCCGCGGTCGCCGCCGTCGCGGGCGCAGCGCCGTCGTCCGACGGCGACGCACCCGTCCACACGTCCTCGCCCTCGACGTGATCCGCACCGGCGGTTCCGGCGGCCCGCGCAGCGGCGACGCGCTCGGCGTGGCTCGGCGGGTTGCTCGGCACATCCGCAGGTCGGCCGACCTCGTTGATCTTGCGCAGCTCGGGCACGATGTCCTCGGCGAGGAAGTCGATCTGCTCGAGCACCGTCTTCAGCGGCAGGCCGGCGTGGTCGATGAGGAACAGCTGACGCTGGTAGTGGCCCACCGCATCCTTCATCGCGCCGTAGCGGTCGATGACCTGCTGCGGCGAGCCGACCGTGAGCGGGGTCTGCTGAGTGAAGTCCTCCATCGACGGGCCGTGGCCGTAGACCGGGGCGTTGTCGAAGTAGGGGCGGAACTCGTTCCAGGCGTCCTGCGAGTTCTTGCGCACGAACATCTGCCCGCCGAGGCCGACGATCGCCTGATCGGCGCGTCCGTGGCCGTAGTGCTCGAAGCGGCGACGGTAGAGGTCGACCATCTGCTGGGTGTGCTGGATAGGCCAGAAGATGTTGTTGTGGAAGAAGCCGTCGCCGTAATAGGCGGCCTGCTCGGCGATCTCGGGCGTGCGGATCGAGCCGTGCCAGACGAACGGCGGCACCCCGTCGAGCGGGCGCGGCGTCGAGGTGAAGCCCTGCAGCGGCGTGCGGAACTGGCCCGACCAGTCGACGACCTCGTTCTCCCACAGCTGGCGCACGAGCGCGTAGTTCTCGACCGCGAGCGGAACGCCCTGGCGGATGTCCTGCCCGAACCACGGGTACACCGGGCCGGTGTTGCCGCGCCCCATCATCAGGTCGGCACGGCCGTTGCTGATGACCTGCAGCATCGCGTACTCCTCGGCGATGCGCACCGGGTCATTCGTGGTGATGAGCGTCGTCGAGGTCGACAGCGTGATGTTCTTCGTCACGCCGGCGAGGTAGCTCAGGATGGCGACGGGCGAGGATGCGACGAACGGCGGGTTGTGGTGCTCCCCCGTCGCGAAGACGTCGAGTCCGGCCTCGTCGGCGTGCTGCGCGATGGTCAGCAGCGAGCGGACCCGCTCGGTGTCATCGGGTGCGCGGCCCGTCGTGGGGTCGGTCGTGACGTCGCTGACGGTGAAGATGCCGAACTGCATGATGTCCTCCAAATTCGATGCGTTTGCATGAACCTGTTCAGGCTAGCGGACATTCCCGCCGCATCGGATCCGTCGCGGGATCAGTCGCCGACGTCGTCCGACCAGGCCGCGATGTCGACGCCGTGGTTGTCGGGCGAGGCGAGCGACCACCACGCCGGCGCGTGCGAGTCGTCGGCCAGACGACCGCCGGCCGCGAGCGCCGCGGCGACGCGCGCCTCCGCTTGATCGGCGGGAACCGAGACGTCGAAATGGGTTCGGCCGCGGCGCGGCACGTCGCCGGTGATCGGGTTGAACGCCAGCTGCGGCCCACGCCGCAGCGGGTCCACCGCATCACCGTCGCCGAGGTCCTCGTACCCGAGCGCGGCCGCGAAGAAGGGCCGCGCATCTGTCGCCGAATGCTGCGCCACGTAGATGCCGACCGACTGGATGCGCGCCGGATCCGGCTCGAGCCCCAGGCTCGCGGCGGCGGTCGAGACCGAGGCCGAGAACGCGATCGCGGCGGCCGAGATGCCGCCGAAGTCGCGATCCGGCACGCACACGATCACGCCCTCGGGCCGTACGTCGATGTCAGCGAGGATGCCGAGTCGCTCGGCCGCCTCGACCGCCGGCCCGACCAGCGACGCGGCCTGCGTGAGCGACACCGCCCGGAAGACCGCCTGCGGCCCGGTCGCTGTCACGCGCCACGCGGCGGTACCCGCACCACCCCGGAACTCGGCCGCGGTGATCCTCGCCTCGTTCTCTGATCCCACCATGAGGTGCTCCCTTCGGGTGCCGTGCTCGCTGTCGACCCGGCCGATCGCTCAGGCCGGGTCGATCGCCGCGGCGACCTGCCGCGCCATGCTCTCGCGGATGAGGTGGTCGTTGCCCGGAACGACCCGTGTCGTGACGTTCGAGAGCCGCGCGAGCCCGTCGAGGCTCCCTGGCACGTGGAACTCGTCGAGGGCGCCGACGAGAATGTCGACCGGCGCCGGGGTGTTGACCAGGTCGGTGATCGTCGTCTGGGACTCGATGCAGTTCTCCAACGACTTGATGAACGGCACCCAGGTCTCGACGTTGATGTCCATCGCCTTCGGAATCGGCAGCATCCGTTCGACCAGGCGGGCGTTGCGCAGAGTGAAAGCCTGGTTCTCGCGCACGAACTTGTAGAGCTGAAGGTAGACGCTCACCCGGGCCCGGAGCAGAGGATCGCCGAGCTGCGCCGGGTCGACGTACAGCGGCGGCGAGACCATCACGAGGTGCCGCACGCGCCGGGGATGCGTCGCCGCGTAGCGTGCGCCGAGGATCGTGCCGAGCGAGTGTCCCACGAGCGTGAACGGCGCGCGGAGGTGCAGTCGGTCGATGGCACGCGCGATCGCGTCGACGTGCTCGGCGACCGTGTACTCGGCGTCAGCCGGAGCCGGGGAGCGACCGAATCCGAGCAGGTCGATCGCGATCACCCGGTGGTTCGGGGTCAGCAGCGGCACCAGGTTCTGGAACGTCACCGACGACGAGGCGATCCCGTGAACGAGCACGACGACACGACCGCGCCCCTCGTCGATCGACACGGCCAGCTGGCGCTCATCCCGTCTGCCGAGCATGCCCGCCTTCCGTCCGTCACGACCCGATCGCACGAAGCCGAAGTGCGGATCTTGCACAACTATTCAAACTATGTCGTAGTAGGCGATTCACCTCTAGAACTGCTGCGCCGTTCGGCTCGGTCGCGGAGGCATAGCCGCGATCGTGCCTCTTCGCCTGCTTCGGCCCGACAGTTGCGAGAGCGTGAAGTGAACACCTTAGTTGAGCGGTACCGAGAACTTCGAAACAGGCGGACTGTCGCGCGCGAGTTCAAGATGAGCCGCACGACCGTGGCCCAACACCTCGCCCGGCGAGGTGTCGACGTGTCGCGCGGGATGAAGCCGGCGGACGTCGCTCAAGCAATCGATCGCTACGCCGAAGGATGGTCGAGCGCTCGGATCGGCGCCGAACTCGGTTTCGACAACAAGACGATCATCGCGGCACTCAGAAAGCACGGCGTCGTGATTCGCCCGCGGGTGGCGTGAAGCCAGGCGGTGAGCCCTGCTCCGCGAGTCGGAGGATGATTTTGGCCACCTGTTCGGCACTGACATCCGGATTCACCAAGCTCAACAATTCGACCGAACGCCCCTCCCCCACTCGCTCGATCGTCTTGGAGTCGCCAGTCGCGACGTCGACGTCGAAGAGACGGCCGGCATGTCAAGGAACGGCTTGATGCGCGCGAAGGCGCGGCCAGCTGGTTGCGGCAAAGAAGGGGTTTGTGCTGAGACACTGCGGCGATGCTCGGCAACTTCAAGGGGCGAAAGGTTCTTCGCCGGCTCGAAGTAGGTGTGGATACAAATCTGTTCGGCCGGACTCAGAACGACGAAGGCTCGAGCATCACGGTCGAACCACTCGCGCTGAAGTGCGGCGCGTTGACGGACGTAGCTGAGGGTCGTGAGTCGCGGCATGAGGACCGATCACTATGAGCCTTCACGCTGATCGCGTCAAACATGACCGGATCCACTAGCTAGTCGTCCTTCTGCAGGTAGATCTCATGCCAGGTATCCACGTCGTGCAGCTTCTTTCGCAGGTTCATGAGCCGTTTCGAGAACGACTCTCTTGCTTCGGGCACCCATGCGGTGATGTAGCCGAGCATGGCGTCATTCATGAGTAGCGCAATCGTCAAGAGAGGCTGAGGTCGGAACCTCACCGGGTCAAGAACAATTTCGAATCCGGTCCCCTTCCTCACTAGGTGGCTCTTCTCGATATCCGCGAAGGCACCGTGTACGACGTTCGAACCCATTCGGTACGCCGAGTACGCAGTTGGCCCGAGCGCGTGAACGCGCTTCTCCGCGGATGGCCAGCCATTTGCACCACGACTAGGCAGCGCATCCTCACTGACGCCCGCAGCGGCAAACGATGCGGCGATGGACGACAAGATGCGCTCTTCGATCGGAAGCTGTCGGCCTCTCTGCGCGATCTGCCGATCGACATCTTTCTTGAACTCGCGTTCCGCGATCATGCTGTCGTTGACGTATGAGTCGAAACGAGCTCCCGATCCATCGTCACCGAGGAGATAGTTGACGGTTGCGATCGATTCGAGCACCTCGCGGAAGATCGGGAGTTGCAGGTCCCCGTCGTGACCATCGGACAGCTGGCGAACGAGGCCCTTCACAAGCTTTATTGACTTGGCGAAGTGCCCAACGAGGATGGCCTGGTTCCGGTCCAGGCCGTTCTCCTGCTGAGTGTCTCGTCGCAGGCCGGCGACAGTGACCATCACGACGACGCTCTCCCTGAGGAGATCGAAGGAAGCGCGGATGAACGGTTCTTCGTCAGTTGCCGCCTGGAGATCGGCCACCTCCACTACCGCCTCCTCTGGAAGCACGCCCTTGAGCTCCTTGTCCAAGCGCTTTCGCCCCTTCATATGAGCGCGATACTCCCGCATGACCGCGCGCGCTTCTTGTGCGGTCGTGAGTTTCCCTACCCGTGCACGCCACTCCCCCGTGAACGCACCGGCCAACCGTGTGCTGAATCGGAGTCCAACGAGAATGGCGGCTCGAACTCTCAACGGAAGAGGTTCGCGGTCATTGAAGAAAGGAAGCATGACGAACAGCAGCTGGGCTTGTGAGTAAAAGCTCGTGGCGTAGATGAACGGCAGCAGCGCGAACGGATACCAGATAGAGAGCGCCAGGGTGCGAGCTATCAGACCGAGGTCTTGGCTGCTCCAGTTCGCGATCAGCTGAGACGTTGTGAAAACCAGCATCCCGAGCCCGATCAACCCGAGGATCACATCGAGGACGCGCGCGATCGGCTTGCCTCCCGCCCGATACTTCAGCAATACGGAAGTGACTGAAAGCACAATCACAACGAGCTGTATCGCCAGTTCCGCCACTAGGGGCATCGACACGAGGTTGACGTAGAACAGGACGAGCGCCGAGATGCCAAGAGTATCGGCAAAGGTTCGACCAAGCAGTACGACTCCGTCCTTCGCGTTGGCAGCGCGAAAGAGTAGAGGCAACCCCACGAGAAGGACTACAAGGATCGTGTCCTTCAACAAATCGAGCTGCCACCAGCCGACCCAATGCAAGGTCGCGATCACGACAGTCGCGAAGCCGAAGTAGCCCAGGAAAATCGGAAGCAGCTGTCGCGAAAACAGCAGCTTCGCCATCTTGGGAACCTCGACTCGTACACCTCGAACGAGCATCGCCAACGCTAGGAAGGCGGCGAGGAGAATCAGGGAGGCGATTTCGCGATCTGTCAGCATCTGTGCCAACGATTATGACAGCGGCATCCGACACTGAATATGGTCAGAAACACAACACCATCAGGCACATCCGACAGGGGTTGCGAATCACGCCAGATCCCGTACTGATGCACCCTGGGACGCAGCGACCCCGGGGGTGGGTTCTAGTAGCGCGCGACAGGATGACCTGCCGCAAAAGCCTCCTGGGCAACGAAGAAGGCCACCATCGGTGAATGGTGACCTCTGCAACAAGTTGGTTATGAACACAAATACTGCTCATGCTTGGTGCCCCTGGAGGGACTCGAACCCCCAACCCTCTCCTTAGGACGGAGCTGCTCTTCCATTGAGCTACAGAGGCCGGCGCATCCACTCTACCGAGGCGGCGCGCAGCGGTATCGCGCTCATGGCCGGACGCAACGGAGGGCGCCCGCCGCAACGAGCGCCCTCCGAGGTCGAGCCGGATGCAGGCCCGATCAGGCCTGGCCGGGCGCGTTGATGTTGACGAGCCAGCTGGTGCCGAACTTGTCGTCGAGCATGCCGAACAGGCCGCCCCAGGGGGCCTCGCCGAGCGGCATCGAGATCGTCGCGCCCTCGGAGAGCTTCTCCCAGTAGCCGCGCAGCAGCTCCTCCTCATCACCGCTGAGCGAGACGCTGAACGCGCTCGCCGGGGCGTACTGCATGTAGGCGGGGGTGTCGGAGGCCATGAGGGTGAAGCCTGCCGGGCTGTTCGAGATCTGCGAGTGCATGACCTTGTCGTACTCGGCCTCCTCGATGCCGGGCATCTTGAAGTCGCCGAAGGTGCTGATCGTCAGATCGCCGCCGAAGATCGAGTGGTAGAACTCGATCGCCTCGCGCGCGTTGTCGCGGAAGTTCAAGTACGGGTTCAGGATCGCCATGATGAACTCTCTTCCCGGCACCGCACGGCGCCACGGAGGTCAGCATCCCACCCGCCGGTGACAGTCACCACCGTCACCTGTCGGCGATCACGCGAACAGCGGCTATCCGCTAGCCGCTAACGGCCAACCGAGCACAGCGACGGATCAGGCGGGCGGCGCGTAGAGGAACAGCGGGATCTCGCTGACCTGCAGAACACGCTGGCCGTACTGGTGCTTGCCGCCCATGTTGTACTCCTCGAGCACGACCGAGCCGTCGGCGAGGATGCCGCTGACGTAGGCGACGTGGTTGTAGTTGAACCACGCCACAGCGCCGACCTCGGGGGTGTTGCCGGTGGGCCAACCGTGGGCCTGCCAAGCCGACTTCCACTGGCTCGCGTTGCCGCCGTTCGGGGTCAGGTTCGACCAGTCCCACTTCCACGGCGCCTGCGTGACGCCCTGGTCGCGGTTGAGCCGCCAGGCCACGAAGTCGACGCACTCGCGGTAGTAGTAGCGGAACGGCGACAGGCCGCCGCCCTCGTTGCGGGTCAGGTCGGTGGCGTAGGGGTAGTCGTCACCCTGCGCCTTCGCACCCGACGCCATGTAGGCCTCGAGGTTCTTCTGACGCAGCGCGTTCGCGTAGAGGGCGCGCAGGTCGGCGGCCTTGGTCACGCCGTAGGCGTCGCGGCCGACGGAGCCCTGCGCGACATCCGCGGCGACCGACAGCTTCTGCGTGTCGCCCTCGAGCGCGGCCTGCGTCGCGGCGGTGGGCTTGCCCTCGTCGTCGAAGGCGTAGGCCGGCAGCGCGAGAGAGGCGAAGATGCCGCCGACGAGCAGCATCGTGCCGGTCGCGGTGATGCGCTGGCGCAGTCCGCGCTTGGCGGGCTTGCTGAACGACGAGCCAGCGGAGGTGCTCGACGAGGTGCGCGCGGCGGCGGCGCGGGCGACACCCTGGGTGCGCTTCACGCGGCGGTCGCGCACGGCGGTGGCGGTCGCGGCGACGACGGCCGGGGTCACGATCTCGATCGACGCGGTCGCCGGCGTCGCGGCGACGGGGTCGATGCTCGTCGCGACGACGAGCGGAGCAGCCGATTCGACGTGCGTGGGACGGGCGGCGGGGATGGCGGACTCGGCATGGGAGCGTACCTCCGCCGGCGCGGCGGGAACGGCCGGAGCCGCCGCGATCTCGGCGGCGGCCGGCTGGTCGCCGACGATCTGGGCGAGCACGGCCTCAGCCGACTGCGCCGGAGTCGGCACGATCTCGGCCGGGGCGGCGACGCTCGGGGCCGGGGTCGCGACAGGCGCGGCTGCCTCGGCTGCGACCGGGGCGTCGGCGAGGCCGGCAGCGGCGGCGCGCTCGGCGGCCTCCCGCTGCGCACGCAGCTCGCGACGCGAGGGGAAGGGTCGCTCAGCGGGTGCGGAAGCACTCGACGATGCGAGCGCGTCCGGCGTGGTCTTGTTCTTCTCGGTTCCGGCTCCCGACTCAGTCAGGCCACCGAAGAGAAACCCCAGCGAATCGGGGATCTCGGGTTCCGTCACAGCACAGCCTCCGGGTAAGCGACCTTTCGAGGGTAGACGACCATCCACCGATTGTCACGCCGAGGTAACGAAAACGTTAGACCCCACTGCGGGGGCGGGCTTCCGGCCACGAGTCCGCACCCTGAACAGGCGAAAACCGTCGATATCGCGATGGATGCTCAGCAAACACGAACGGATCCGTCCCCACACAAGCGGGCACGCGCATCCCGCGGCGTCGACCTGACGAACGCACGCCGAAGGAATCGACGACGAGCTGCTGCTGCGCCGTGACCGGCGCCCGACCTCACGCCGCGTCGGCGAGGAACGGGCTCCACTCGTCCTGCGGACGCTCGACTCCGCGCACCATCCACGCCGAGCCGTGCGGCGCCTTCGGCTGGTACCGCAGCGTCCACCCCATCTCCTGCGGGGTGCGGTCGCCCTTCACGTTGTTGCACTTCAGGCAGCACGCCACGAGGTTCTCCCAGCTGTCCGCTCCCCCGCGCGACCGCGGCATGACGTGGTCGATGGTCGACGCCGACAGGCCGCAGTAGCCGCAGCGCTGCGAGTCGCGCCGCAGCACTCCGCGGCGCGAGACCGGGACGCTGCGCCCGTGCGGCAGCCGCACGTAGCGGGTGAGCAGGATGACCGCCGGCCGATCCCACTCCCCCGACCGCGAGAGCACCGGGTGCCCGTCGTCGCGGGCCAGGATGGCCGCCTTGCCGCTCATCACGAGCACGAGGGCTCGCTTGAACGACACGACCGCCAGGGGCTCGTATCCGGCATTGAGTACCAGGGTGCGCATGGGCGTCCTCTCGAGTCGACCCGCATGGAGTGCAGGTGATCCAGCCACGCGGCCGGTGGGGAGGAGAGGTGCCCGAAGACGAGAAAAGGCGCCGTCGCGAACGACAGCGCCTTACAGCTCACGAGTGTGACAGGGCACACTCGGACGGACGGTGTGCCGTATGCGGAACACGGCGCGGGCATCCACGGATTGGATGCTGCCCCGAGCGCGCATGCGGCCCTCCTCTTCCTTCCTCACGGAACGCGAGGACACCAGAGTACGTCCGACACGCCCGGATTGCCGGGATTGCGCGTCACGACGCGACACACGTCACCGGATGGTCATCCGGCGTTCGCCCGGTCAGGCCGCGACGTAGACGTGGATCGCGACCTCGTTGGGCAGCTCGAGCCCGTCGCCGTAGCCGTCGACCTGGATGCTGACGTACGAGCCCTCCGAGGCGATCGTCGCGGTGGCGCCCGGCACGACGCCGGCGCCGAGCAACTGCTGCAGCAGCTCCGGCTCGAACTGCACGGGCTCGCCGAGGCGGCGGATGGTGCCGGTCACGGCATCCTTCTCGTCGCGCACGCGCTCGACGATGTTGACGACGCCCTCGAGGAACGGCTTCGACTTCGCTCCGCCGATCTCCTCGAGCGCGGGGATCGGGTTGCCGTAGGGCGACTCGGTCGGGTGGTCGAGGATCTCGAGCAGGCGGCGCTCGACCTGCTCGCTCATCACGTGCTCCCAGCGGCAGGCCTCGTCGTGCACGTAGGCCCAGTCGAGGCCGATCACGTCGGCGAGCAGACGCTCGGCGAGACGGTGCTTGCGCATGACGTGCAGGGCACGGCTGCGGCCGTCGGCGGTGAGCTCGAGGTGGCGGTCGCCCTCGACGCGCACGAGGCCGTCGCGCTCCATGCGGCCGACGGTCTGCGAGACGGTCGGGCCGGAGTGGCCGAGGCGCTCGGAGATGCGCGCGCGCAGCGGGACGATCCCCTCCTCTTCGAGGTCGAGGATGGTGCGGAGGTACATCTCCGTGGTGTCGACGAGGTCGGTCATCGCTGTCCCTTTGAGCCGGTGTCCGTCGCATCCGCTGATCGGGATCGACAGATGCTGAAATCGGTTCTCACCCTACCGGTCACGGGTGACAGAAAACCGGCACGGCGTGCGGGGCGACCTCGACACGGCGGCATCACGGTGGCGGAGCGATCCCGCCGCAGTCGACCGGCCGGACGGCGTCGCGCCGCGGCCTAGGATCGTCAGCATGTCGAGCATCGAGATCCCCGCCGAGCTCCTCCCCGCCGACGGCCGCTTCGGATGCGGCCCGGCGAAGGTGCGCCCCGAGCAGCTGGACCACCTGGTCGCCAACGCGTCCGTGCTCGGCACCTCCCACCGTCAGGCCCCCGTCAAGCAGATGGTCGGTCGCGTGCGCGCCGGTCTCGCCGAGCTCTTCGACATCCCCGAGGGCTACGAGGTGCTGCTCGGCAACGGCGGTTCGACCGCCTTCTGGGACGCCGCCGCCTTCGGCCTCATCGAGAAGCGCAGCGCCCACCTCGACTTCGGCGAGTTCGGCGGCAAGTTCGTCAAGGCGGCCTCGGCGCCGTGGCTCGAGACCCCCTGGTCGGCGAAGGCCCCGGGCGGATCGCGCAGCGAGTTCGAGGCCGGCATCGAGGCCGACGTCTTCGCCTACCCGCACAACGAGACCTCGACCGGCGTCATGGCCCCGGTGCGGCGCGTGACCGGCGGAGTCGAGGGCGCGCTGACGGTCGTGGATGCGACGAGCGCCGCCGGCGGCGTCGCGGTCGACGTGAGCGAGACCGACGTCTACTACTTCGCGCCGCAGAAGAACTTCGCGAGCGACGGCGGCATCTGGTTCGCCGTGGTCTCGCCGGCGGCGATCGAGCGCATCGAGCGCATCGCCGCATCCGGCCGCTACATCCCCGAGTTCCTCAGCCTCAAGAACGCGGTCGACAACTCGCGGCTCGAGCAGACCCTCAACACCCCGGCGCTGACGACGCTGCTGCTCATGGAGTCGCAGATCGACTGGATGAACGCCGGCGGCGGCCTGTCGTTCAGCGACGCCCGCACCCGCGAGTCGTCGCAGCACCTCTACTCCTGGGCCGAGGCGTCGTCGGTCGCGACGCCCTTCGTCGTCGACCCGGCGCACCGATCGCAGGTCGTCGCGACGATCGACTTCGACGAGAGCATCGACGCGACGAAGATCGCGAAGACGCTGCGCGCCAACGGCGTCGTCGACACCGAGCCCTACCGCAAGCTCGGCCGCAACCAGCTGCGCATCGCGACCTTCGCGGCGATCGACCCCGACGACGTGCGCGCGCTGACCGCGACGATCGACTGGGTGCTCGAGAACGCGCCGGTCGGGCGCGACTGACACGACGGATGCGGTCGACCGGGCGCAGACCCGATGCCGACCGCGAGGGCGCCGCGGCGCCGGAGGAGTGAGCGGATGCGCTTCTACGTTCCCAGCGCCGAGCGCCGGCCCGACCCCGCGCCCCTGAAGACCGACGATCGCGCGGCGATCCTCGTCGGGCTCGCCCTGTGGATCCTCGCGCTCTGCGGTCTGCTGATCGGCCTGCGCCCGCTCGTCGAAGGCGGGCACGAGGTCTGGCTGTGGACGGCCGTGGTCGGCATCACGCTGGGACTGGGCGGCCTGGTGTACACCCAGCTGCGCCGCGGGCGCCTGCGTCGACGCGTGGCGGACGCGGCGGCCGAGGCGGCGGCCTCGTCACCCGAGCAGCCGACCGCCTAGCGCAGCCGCGCCGCGGAGATCACTCGTCCTCAGGGTCCGACTCGTCCGCATCCTCATCCGCGTCGTCGTCGCGGTCGTCGACGTGCTGCGCCGCCGCCTCCGGGTCGAGCCCGTCGTAGACGTCGTCGCCGAAGTCCTCGCCGTGCTCGTCGTCATGATCGTCGAAGTCGTCGTCATCCGCGTCGTCGGCGTCCGATTCCTCGTCGTCGTCATCGAAAGCATCGTCATCGTCGTCGTGCTCGCCGCCGTGCTCGTCGTCATCCGACTCGCCCGCAGCCTTGCGCGCCGCGGCCTCGGCGGCCTGCGCCGCCTTGTACTCCTCGAGGCGCACCGACCACGGAACCCAGTCGGGGGCGATGAGAGCGCCTTCGCCGGGCAGCAGCTCGGCCTCGAGCACCGTCGGCTCCTCGCCGTCGAGCTGGGCGACGCTGACCGTCCAGTGCCATCCCGGGTAGCCGAGCATCGTCGCCGCGAAGGTGAGGGTCGTCACCCCGTCGGCGTCGGTCGTCTCGCTCGTCAGGTCGCCGACCTGCGCGTCGGGGGTGATCTCGCTCAGGGCGGCGCGGGCCACATCCACTCGGCTGGTCATCGCGGTCGCCTCAGGCATCGAGATCGTCGGCGACGCGGCGCAGCACGGCCGCGAGCTTGCCACCGTGGCTCTTGTCGGGGTAGCGGCCGCGACGCAGGCCCTCGCCGATTCCGTCGAGCAGCTTCACGAGGTCTTCGATGACGACAGCCATGTCCTCGGCCGATCGGCGGTTCATCTTCGACAGCGGGATGGGCGTGTCGAGCACGCGCACGGAGAGCGCCTGGGCTCCCTTGCGCCCGTCGGCGATGCCGAACTCGAGGCGGGTGCCGGCACGCACGTTGGTGACGCCGCTCGGCAGAGCCGAGGCGTGCAGGAAGACCTCCTGGCCGTCATCGGCGGCGATGAAGCCGAAGCCCTTCTCCTCGTCGTAGAACTTGACCTTGCCGGTGGGCATCGCGGCAGCCTCTCGATCTGGGGGGAATGGGGCGGCCCCGAACGGGCCTATCCTGATGGGATGCCGAAAGACACCCCGGTGCGCTCCAATCGTATCGAACGCGCGCTCGGCGTCATGGCCGCCACCGTGCTCGGAGTGGCGATCGTCGACATCGTCGTGATCCTGATCCTGGCGCTGACCAAGGTGTCGCTGTCGAGCGGCCCCGGGCAGTTCGCCCGCTGGCTGCCCCTGCCCGCGCTCGCGATCGGCCTCGTGCTGCTGATCGCCTTCATCTTCGTCTCCGGGCTGCGACGCCGCCGCGAATCGCAGCAGGATGCCCGCCGCTAGCAGCTCCGCTCTCGCGCTCGCGGCACGGCTGCGCGCGCTCGACGACGACGCCCTGCTGCGTCTGCTGCGCGAGCGCGAGGTGCGCTCCGCGGGGATTCGCGACTGGTTCGATCTGGCGGAGGCCCTGCTCGAGCGTCCGAGCGTGCAGCGCGCGCTCGAGGGGCTGGACCGGCACGCGCTCGCGGTGCTGGCGGGCGCCGCCGAGCTGTCCGCCGCGGGGCGGGCGCCGACGGTGGAGCAGCTGGCCGACCGCATCGGCAGCGACAGCACCGAGGTGCGCCATCGCGCGGCCGTGCTCGCCGAGCTCGGTCTCGCGGCCGTCGAGTCCGATCGCGTGGCACCGTGGGACGGCGTGGCCGAGCAGCTCGCCGCGTGGCCCTCGTTCGACCTGCCGAGCGCGGAGGAGCTGATCTGGACGCCCGCTCCCGGCGCGCTCGTGCCGGTCGCCGACGCCGATCGGGACGCCGTCGACCGGCTCGCCGGCGAACGCGCCTTCGCGGCCACCGGCCGCGTCACCGAGCTCGTCGCCGAGCTGCAGCGCGAGCCGGCCCGACGCCTCGCGAAGGGCGGGATCGCGCTGCCCGAGACTCGACGCCTCTCGGCGGCGATCGGAGCCGAGCAGGATGATCTGACCCCGTTGCTCGACCTGGCGCAGCGTGCCGAGCTGATCGGCGACGACGGCGCCGTGCTCGCCGTCACGGCGGCGGGAGCCGAATGGCTGGGTCTCGACGACGCCGAACGCTGGTCGACGCTCGCCGCCGCCTGGATCGCGCGACTGGCGCCCGACGTGCGCCGCCTGCTCGAGGAGCGCGCCGCCGCCGAGTGGGACGACGGGCTGCTGCACTATCTCGCCTGGCTCTACCCGGGCTCCGCCGAGCGGATGCTGCGCCGGGTCGAATCGGCCCGCGCGCACGCCCGTCTGCTCGGCATCACCGTCGACGCCACGCCCTCCGGCCCCGGGCGCGCCCTGCTGATCGAGGGCGTCGCCGCCGCGCGTGACCGTGTCGCCGCGCTGTTCCCCGAGCACGTCGAGCAGGTCTACCTGCAGCACGACCTCTCGATCATCGCGCCCGGCCCGCTGCGCGCCGACCTCGACGGCCGCCTGCGTTCGATGGCCGACGTCGAGGCCCGTGGCCTCGCCTCCACCTACCGCATCACCGCCGCCTCGCTCGGCCGCGCCCTCGCGCGCGGCGAGACGGGCGACACGATCCGCGACTTCCTGTCCGGCATCTCGCTCACCGGCATCCCGCAGCCGCTCGACTACCTCGTGCGCGACACCGCCGAGCGCTTCGGCGCGCTGCGGGTCGGCGCGATCGCCGAGGCCGATCGCCCCGCCGACGCGGGAGCCCGCAGCTACGTGCGCAGCGACGACGCGGCGCTGCTGCGCCAGCTGACGGTGGATGCCTCGCTCGGCTCGCTCGCGCTCATCCGCTCGGGCGAGCACCGCGCGGTCAGCCGGGTCGAGGCGAGCGTGCTGTTCTGGTCGATCGTGGATGCGCGCTATCCGGCCGTGCTCGAAGACGCCGCGGGAGTCATCCAGCCGGCGTCGCGCCGCACGACCCTGGCGCCGGCGGCCTCCGGCGGGAGCCGCGATCCCGCGGTCGAGCTGGTGAAGCGACTGCGCGACTCGGGCGCCGCGACCTCGGGGGCGACGGGATCCGATGACGAGACCGACGGAGCGGCGTGGATCGCACGCCAGCTCGAGCTCGCCGCGAAGGGCCGCACCCCGGTCGTCGTGACCGTGCGGATGCCCGACGGATCCGACGTCGAGCTGCGCCTCGAGCCCACCTCGGTCGCCGGCGGACGTCTGCGCGCCCGCGACCCTCGCGCCGATCTCGAGCGCACCCTGCCGCTCAGGTCGATCACCGCGGTCGTCCCGCTCGACTGAGCTCCGCGCTCCCAGCGCAGGCACCCCGGGCGCGACTATTCTGGGAGGTCATGTCCGGACCCCTGATCGTGCAGAGCGACCGCACCGTGCTGCTCGAGGTCGCGCATCCCGACGCCGAGGATGCCCGCCACGAGCTGGCCGTCTTCGCGGAGCTCGAGCGCGCACCCGAGCACATCCACACGTACCGCATCACGCGCCTCGGACTCTGGAACGCGCGCGCCGCCGGCCACACGGCCGAGCAGATGCTCGAGACGCTGAACCGCTACGCAAAGTTCCCCGTGCCGCAGACGGTGTCGATCGACATCGACGAGACCGTCGCCCGCTACGGACGACTCGTGATCTCGCGCGACCCCGAGGTCGAGCAGGCGAACCCCGACGGCACATCGACCACGATCCCGGGCGAGCTGATCCTCAGCTCCACCGACCCGGCCGTGATGAGCGAGATCACCCGCAACGCAAAGGTCGGGCCGCTGCTCGGCGTTCGTCGCACCCCGAGCGAGTGGACGCTGCAGCCCTGGGCGCGCGGCCAGATCAAGCAGGAGCTGCTCAAGCTCGGCTGGCCCGCCGAGGACAACGCGGGCTACACGCCGGGAACCCCGCACGAGATCGAGCTGGATGAGTCGGGCTGGCACCTGCGCGACTACCAGCGCAAGGCGGTCGACAACTTCTTCGACGGCGGCTCCGGCGTCGTCGTGCTGCCCTGCGGCGCCGGCAAGACGCTCGTCGGCGCCGGGGCCATGGCGGCCGCCGGCACGACCACGCTCATCCTCGTGACCAACACCGTCAGCGCACGGCAGTGGCGGGCCGAGCTGCTCAAGCGCACGAGCCTGACCGAGGACGAGATCGGCGAGTACTCGGGGCAGGTCAAGGAGATCAAGCCGGTCACCATCGCGACCTACCAGATCCTGACCGCGCGCCGGAAGGGCGAGTACGCGCACCTGGCCGTGCTCGACGCGCTCGACTGGGGCCTCATCGTGTACGACGAGGTGCACCTGCTGCCCGCACCGGTGTTCAAGCTGACCGCCGACCTGCAGGCGCGCCGCCGCCTCGGCCTCACCGCCACGCTCGTGCGCGAGGACGGCCGGGAGTCGGACGTGTTCTCGCTCATCGGCCCGAAGCGCTTCGACGCCCCGTGGAAGGAGATCGAGGCCCAGGGCTACATCTCCCCCGCCAGCTGCTACGAGGTGCGCATCGACCTTCCGCAGGACGAGCGCCTCGAATACGCGGCGAGCGCCGACGACGAGCGCTACCGCCTCGCCGCGACCGCGCCCGCGAAGCTGCAGGTGGTCAAGGACCTCGTGGCTAAGCACGCGGGCGAGCGCATCCTCGTGATCGGCCAGTACCTCGACCAGATCGACGAACTTGCCGAGACCCTGAACGCCCCGCAGCTCACCGGATCGACCCCGATCGACGAGCGCGAGCGCCTGTTCCAGGAGTTCCGCGACGGCACGCTCACCGTGCTCGTCGTCTCGAAGGTCGCGAACTTCTCGGTCGACCTGCCCGAGGCGACCGTCGCGATCCAGGTCTCCGGATCGTTCGGGTCGCGCCAGGAGGAGGCTCAGCGACTCGGCCGTCTGCTGCGCCCGAAGGAGAGCGGGCTTCCCGCGAACTTCTACACCCTCGTCGCCCGCGACACGATCGACCAGGACTACGCGCAGAACCGCCAGCGCTTCCTCGCCGAGCAGGGGTACTCGTACACGATCCTCGACGCCGGGGACCTCGCGACCGCCGCGTAGTCGGCGATAGCCTCGCGACATGGCAGCCCCGGTGCACGCGACCATGTCCCTCTCGCTCGACGGCTACGGCGCCGGCAGCGGGCAGACCCTCGAGAGCCCGATGGGCGACCTCCCCGGCCCGGCCCTCCATCGGTGGATGTTCGAGACGCCGGAGGAGAACGCCGAGGAGCAGGCGCACATCGTCGGCGCCTCGGCGTACATCATGGGCCGCAACATGTTCGGGCCCGTGCGCGGCGAATGGCCCGTCGACGGCGAGCCGTGGACCGGATGGTGGGGCCCCGAGCCGCCGTACCACGCGCCCGTGTTCGTGCTCACCCATCACGAGCGCGAGCCGCTGGAGATGGCGGGCGGCACGACCTTCCACTTCGTGACCGACGGCATCCACTCGGCCTTCGAGCAGGCGCAGGCGGCGGTGCGGGAGCGCGGCGACGACGGCCGCATCCACATCGCCGGCGGGGTCTCGACGATCAACCAGTACCTGGCCGCGGGGCTCATCGACGAGCTGCACCTGCAGATCTCGCCCGTCATCCTCGGGCACGGCGAGCGGCTCTTCGAGGGGCTCGGCCACATCCCGCTCGAGCAGGTGTCGATCACGCCGAAGTCGCTCGTGACGCACGTCGTCTACCGCGTGTTGAAGCCCGGGGCCTAGAACTCACTCGTGCTCGGGCAGCACCGGCGTCGACCAGCCGGCATCTCGGCCGACCTGCGTGCCGCGTGACACCGCGGCGGCGCCGAAGCGATCGCGCACCGCGTCGAGCACGGTGTCGAGTCGCGCGCCGTCGTCCCAGTCGATGGGCAGCTCGGGCTGCTGCTCGCTCGCCCGGCCGAGCTGCGCGAGCGACACCCCGATCAACGTCAGTCCGCGCGCGGAGATCTCGGGGGCGCACTCGGCGAGCAGCCGCCGGGCGACGCCGAGGATGACGCCGGTGCGATCGGTCGCCGGGCCGAGGCTCTGCGACCGGGTCGCCTTCGCGTAGTCGCCGAAGCGCAGCCGCAGCACGACCGTGCGACACACCCGGTCGCCGTCGCGCAGCCGCCGGGCGAGTCGATCGACGATCTGGCTGAGGATGACGTCGAGCTCCTCGGGCGATCGCCGCCGGGCGGCGCCGAGCGCGCGCTGCGATCCGATCGACGAGCGGCGTCGTGCCGTCTCGACGGGGCGCGGGTCACGCAGACGAGCGAGCGCGTGCAGGTGCGCGCCGGCCGCGCGACCCAGCAGCCGCTCGGCGCTCGCCTCCTCCAGCTCGGCCAGCTGACCGACCGTGCGGATGCCGAGCCGACGCAGCTTCTCGGCGGTCACCGCCCCGACACCCCACAGCCGCTCGACCGGCAGCGGCAGCAGGAACTCGCGCTCGCGGTCGGGCGGCACGACCAGCAGGCCGTCGGGCTTGCTCACGGCGCTCGCGACCTTCGCCAGGAACTTCGTGCGGGCGACCCCGACCGAGATCGCGAGACCGGCCTCGGCGCGCACCCGCTCGCGAAGTCGGGCGGCGACCTGCTCCGGCTCCCCGGCGAGTCGCCGCAGGCCGCCGACCTCGAGGAAGGCCTCGTCGATCGAGAGCCCTTCGACCAGTGGCGTCGTGTCACGGAAGATGTCGAAGACCTGCCGGCTCGCGGCCGCGTAGGCGTCCATCCGCGGCGGCACCACGATCGCCTGCGGGCACAGCTCGCGCGCCCGGCGTCCGCCCATCGCGGTGCGGATGCCGAAGGCCTTCGCCTCGTAGCTCGCGGCGAGCACCACTCCGCCGCCCACGATCACGGGCCGGCCGCGCAGCTGCGGAGCGTCGCGCTGCTCGACCGAGGCGTAGAACGCGTCCAGGTCGGCGTGCAGCACGGTCGCCTCGCCCCGCATCCCCGCCTCCTGTCGCCGATCCGATGCGGGGATGCTCGCACGCGCCGACGACATCGACGGTGGCGTGGCGTGCACCGGACGTCCGGCTCGGACTGGCAGCGCTCCCAGGAATGCTCCAGGCAATGGTCAGATACTGACTGCATGACCGACGGACCCAAGATCCTCATCGTCGATGACGAGCCCAACATCCGCGACCTACTCACCACCTCCCTCCGCTTCGCCGGCTTCGCCGTGCGCGCGGTCGGCAACGGCGCCCAGGCCATCTCGGCGGTGCTGGAGGAGGAGCCCGACCTCATCATCCTCGACGTCATGCTCCCCGACATGAACGGCTTCGGGGTCACCAAGCGCCTCCGCGCCTCGGGATACACGGCGCCGATCCTGTTCCTCACCGCGAAGGACGACACCGAGGACAAGATCACCGGTCTCACCGTCGGCGGCGACGACTACGTCACCAAGCCCTTCTCGCTCGATGAGATCGTCGCCCGCATCAAGGCCATCCTGCGCCGCACCATGCACGACGACGACGACGCGATCATCCGCACCGGCGAGCTCTCGATGGACCAGGACACGCACGAGGTCACCGTCGGCGACGTGTCGGTCGAGCTCTCCCCCACCGAGTTCAAGCTGCTGCGCTACCTCATGCTCAACCCCAACCGCGTCCTGTCGAAGGCGCAGATCCTCGATCACGTGTGGGAATACGACTTCAACGGCGACGCCGGCATCGTCGAGAGCTACATCTCCTACCTGCGCCGCAAGCTCGACCAGCACTCGAGCGAGCCGATGATCCAGACCAAGCGCGGCTTCGGCTACATGCTCAAGGCCTCCAAGGTCTGATCGGATCGCCGGGACCCGATCGCCGATCGGTCCACCGGCCCCTCATCGCCGCTCCATGGTTCCGCCCCTGCTTCCTCACGGTCGCAGGGGCGTAGCCTTGCCCGCAGTGTCCGCCGTCGCGTCGCCCGCCGCGCATCCCCTGAAAGAGGTCTGAACCGTGGCCTCGATGCACGCCTCCTTCGATCACTGGTGGAACGGCATCTCGCTGCGCACCAAGATCACCGGCGTCACCGTGCTGCTGCTGACCTTCGGTCTCGCGGTCGCCGGCGTCGGCACCGCGAACGTGCTGCGCACCTACCTCTTCGAGCAGGCCGACACCCAGCTCGACAACGTCTACAACGACACCCGCAACAAGCAGCTCGGGCCCTCGGGCAGCCAGCCGTACCTCTCCGACTCGTCGCCGTACTACATCCGCATCGTCGATTCGAGCGGCACGACCCAGTGGATCAACATCGCGAGCGGTCAGGCGGATGCGGGGCCCGACCTCGAGGGCGTCGACCTCACGTCGATCGCCGATCACCACGAGGGCATCAACGTCTACAGCGTCGACCACAAGAGCCAGTGGCGCGTGAAGGCCTACAGCGGCCAGTTCAACACCGGCTCGAGCTCGACGCCGGGAACCCTGCTCATCGCCGTGAGCGTGGCCTCGACGGATGCGACGGTCGGCCGCTACGCCGTCATCTTCTTCGCATTCGCGATCGCGGTCATCGCGCTCGGCTGGGCGCTCAGCCAGCTGCTCGTCACGAGCACCTTCGCCCCGTTGCGCGATGTCGAGCGCACGGCCGCGCGCTTCGCCGCCGGCGACTACAGCCAGCGCCTCGGCGGGGCGACCCCGAACACCGAGGTCGGCCGCCTCAACCGCTCGCTCAACACGATGCTCGCGCGCATCGACTCGGCCTTCGCCGACCGCGCGCGCACGATCGAGCAGATGCGGCGCTTCGTCGGCGACGCGAGCCACGAGCTGCGCACGCCGCTCGTCTCGCTGCGCGGCTACGCCGAGCTCTACCGCATGGGCGCCATCCAGAAGCCCGAGGATGTCGCCCAGGCCATGGATCGCATCGAACGCGAGGCGATCCGGATGAGCGCGCTCGTGAGCGACCTGCTCGAGCTGGCACGCCTCGACGAATCGCGCGAGCCGCAGCTGGCCGAGGTCGACCTGCTTCCGCTCGCGCAGGATGCGGCACTCGACGCCAGCGCCTCCAACCCGAATCGCAAGATCACGGTCGTCGTGCCCGACCACACGCTGGATACCCTGTTGACGCTGCCGGCGAGCATCCCCGCGGTCGCGGCGGGTGCGCTCGAAGCCGGGCAGCCGGCGACCGTGACCAGCCCGATCGCCCTCGCCGGCACCGCGCTCGCGCGCCTGCGTCGCCGTCGCGGTCAGGCGCGCACGAACGCCACGGCCGAGATCCCGCCGCTGCAGGTGCCTCCCGTGCCGCTGCCTGCGGTCGGCCCGATCGTGCTCGCCGAGGGCGACAAGATCCGGCAGGTCATCACGAACCTCATGGGCAACGCGATGCGCTTCACCGCCGACGACAGCCCGATCGAGCTCGTCGTCGACGTGGATGCGGCCGGCGGCTACGGATCGATCTCGATCGTCGATCACGGCGAAGGCATCCCGCCGCAGCTGCGCGAGAAGATCTTCCAGCGCTTCTGGCGCGCCGACTCCTCACGCACCCGCGACACGGGAGGCAGCGGACTGGGGCTGGCGATCGTCGCCGGCATCGTCGCCAATCACCACGGCCACGTCGAGGTGCTCGAGACGCCCGGTGGGGGCGCGACCTTCCGGGTGAGCCTGCCTCTCCTCCCCCGCGCCGTCGACGAGGAGAAGTCCACGGATGCGGGCGACGGCCCCGGATCGGACGCGCCGTCGGCCTAGCTTCGAGCCATGGCTACTTACACGGTTGACAGTGACATGGTCCAGCAGACGGCGACCGCCGTGCGGTCGGCGATCGACCGCATCCGCGGCGACGTCGACTCCCTCAACTCGCGCGTGATCGAGCTGCAGCGCTCGTGGACGGGCGCGGCGTCGACCTCGTTCGCCAGCGCCGCGCAGGACTGGCGCACGGCCCAGACGGGCGTGCAGAACTCGCTGCAGAAGCTCAGTCAGGCGCTCGACATCGCCGGGCGGAGCTACGAGGAAGCGGAGTCGGCGACGCAGCGCATGTTCCGCTGACCTCGCCGGCGTCTCGACCCGAAAGAGACGCCGAGGGTCGAAGTCCTGCCGAACTCGACCGCGCGCGTCCCCGCGCGGCCCCGAGAAGGTGCGGGCGGCAGCAGGATGAGCACATGGACCCCGCCGTGCGCCCAGATCCCGACGCCGCCCGCACCGCACTGCCGACGCCGCCCGACACCGCCGCGGTGCGCGCCGCCGTGGACGTGCTCGACCGCTTCGCCTCTCCGGCGGTCCGGGCGCACTCGTGGCGCTCGTGGCACTGGGCGCTCGCGTTCGGCGCACGCCTCGGCATCGCCCCCGACGACGCCGAGCTGCTCTGCGTCGCCGCACTGCTGCACGACATCGGGCTCGCCCGTGAGTTCGACGCCGCTGTGCCCTCGTACGAGGAAGCCGGCGGTCACGTGGCCTGGGCGGTCACGGCCGGCGCCGGGTGGGCCCCGGCGCGGCGCGATCGACTCGCCGACGTGATCGTGCGCCACAACTGGCCCGAGGTGCCGGTCGATGACCCGGACGGGCACCTGCTCGAGATCGCGACCGGCCTCGACATCAGCGGCGCGCGCCCCGACGTGCTGCCCGCCGACCTCGTGGATGCGGTGCTCGCGCGATTCCCTCGCGGCGACCTGGGCGTCGAATTCGGTGCGCTCGTCACGGCCCAGGCGCACCGGAAGCCGAGCACGCAGGCGCACCGTCTCGTCGCCGGCGGTCTCGTCGACAAGCTCGCCGCGCATCCGCACGAGCATCGGTTCGACGCGCACTGAGCCGCGACGTCCACGGAGACGCGACGCTCACGGAGACGCGACTCCCACGGTGACGCGACTCCTACCGCGACTCGGCGCGGCTCGAGCTCCGGCACGCGAGCGGGAACGCCGAAGCGGGCGGCTCCCCGAAGGGAACCGCCCGCTTCTGAGCAGTGCGAGCCGAGGCTCAGACCGTCTGATCAGTGGATCAGAAGTCCATGCCGCCGGTCGGGTCGCCAGCCGGAGCCGCGACCTTCTCGGGCTTGTCGGCGACGACGGCCTCGGTGGTGAGGAAGAGGCCCGCGATCGAGGCCGCGTTGAGCAGCGCCGAACGGGTCACCTTCACCGGGTCGGCGATGCCGGCGCCGAGCAGGTCGACGTACTCGCCGGTCGCCGCGTTGAGGCCCTGGCCGGTCGGGAGGTTGCGCACCTTGTCGACCACGACGCCCGGCTCGAGGCCGGCGTTGAGGGCGATCTGCTTGAGCGGGGCGTCGATCGCGACACGCACGATCTTGGCGCCGGTCGCCTCGTCACCGGTGACCTCGAGCTTCTCGAAGGCGGTCTTGCCGGCCTGGATGAGCGCGACGCCACCACCGGCGACGATGCCCTCCTCGACGGCGGCCTTCGCGTTGCGCACGGCGTCTTCGATGCGGTGCTTGCGCTCCTTGAGCTCGACCTCGGTGGCCGCGCCCGCCTTGATGACGGCGACGCCGCCGGCGAGCTTGGCGAGGCGCTCCTGCAGCTTCTCGCGGTCGTAGTCGGAGTCGGTGTTCTCGATCTCCTGGCGGATCTGCTTCACGCGGCCCGCGATGGCGTCGGCCGAGCCGGCGCCCTCGACGATCGTGGTCTCGTCCTTGGTGACGATGACCTTGCGCGCCTGGCCGAGCAGGTCGAGGGTGGCGTTCTCGAGCTTGAGACCGACCTCCTCGCTGATGACCTGGCCGCCGGTGAGGATCGCGATGTCCTGCAGCTGCGCCTTGCGACGGTCGCCGAAGCCGGGGGCCTTGACGGCGACCGACTTGAAGATGCCGCGGATCTTGTTCACGACGAGAGTCGCGAGCGCCTCGCCGTCGACGTCCTCGGCGATGATGAGCAGCTGCTTGCCGCTCTGGATCACCTTGTCGACGACCGGGAGCAGATCCTTGATGTTCGAGATCTTCGAGTTGACGATCAGGATGTACGGGTCTTCGAAGACCGCCTCCTGACGCTCGGGGTCGGTGACGAAGTACTGCGACAGGTAGCCCTTGTCGAAGCGCATGCCCTCGGTCAGCTCGAGCGTGGTGCCGAAGGTGTTCGACTCCTCGACGGTGACGACGCCCTCCTTGCCGACCTTGTCGATCGCCTCGGCGATGAGCTCGCCGATCTCGCTGTCGGCGGCCGAGATGCTCGCGGTGGCGGCGATCTCGTCCTTGGTCTCGATCTCCTTGGCGGTCGCGACGAGCTCGGCCTCGACGGCCTTGACGGCCTTCTCGATGCCGCGCTTGAGGCTGATCGGGTCGGCGCCGGCCGCGACGTTGCGCAGACCCTCGCGCACGAGCGCCTGGGCGAGCACGACCGAGGTGGTGGTGCCGTCGCCGGCGACGTCGTCGGTCTTCTTGGCGACCTCCTTGACGAGCTCCGCGCCGATCTTCTCGTACGGGTCGTCGAGCTCGATCTCCTTGGCGATGGAGACGCCGTCGTTGGTGATCGTGGGGGCGCCCCACTTCTTCTCCAGAACGACGTTGCGGCCGCGCGGTCCGAGCGTGACCTTCACGGCGTCGGCCAGCGTGTTGAGGCCGCGCTCGAGGCCGCGGCGGGCCTCCTCGTCGAATGCGATGATCTTCGCCATGTAGTTCTCGTCCCTCCCGGACGTCGGCCTGCTGAGCACGAGTGCGCACGCGGTGGCGCACACACGGTCGTGACCGGCAGCAGTGGTTCATGGGTTAGCACTCCGAACGAGGGAGTGCCAGGAGTCATTCTGGCACTCGCCCTGAGGGAGTGCAAGCCACCGCGACGCGGGATGACGGGCGCGGACGAGCCCGCGCACACGAAAGCGGGCGGCGCCTCGGCACCGCCCGCTCGCGACGTCGTGTCAGGCCGGACGAACCGCCTCGGCCTGGGGCCCCTTCGCCCCGGTGCCGAGCTCGAAGACGACCTTCTGGCCCTCCTCGAGCACCTTGTAGCCGCTCATGTCGATCGCGGAGTAGTGGACGAACACGTCCTGTCCGCCGTCATCCACGGTGATGAAGCCGTAGCCCTTCTCCGCGTTGAACCATTTGACGGTGCCGTTGGCCATCGCCTCTCCTCGTGTGCTGGTCGCGCAGGACGGCGATGGTGCGCGGTGCTGTGAGGCCGTCCGTGCGCCGATGCTAGCTCCGAGAAGGCGCCGATCCCGCGGCGAACCGGGCAAAAGGGGGCCTGAGCGAACGATCGGCACCCAGATTAAACACTCGCGTAACACGAGCGCCCGTCAGCGCTGGATCGAGGCTCAGCCGGCCAGCTTGTAGTCATCGCCGAGCGCGATCGTGATCGGCGCGCCGGGGAAGGCCGACGACAGCCGGATCGAGCCGGTGCCGAGGATCTTCACCATCCCCTTCGCGACGCCCTCGTACTCCTTGCCGGAGTAGTACACGACGGTCGCCTTGCTGTCGCGCTCGTCGGCGTCGGCGGTTCCCGAGACGGTCCAGCCGGCATCCTTCAGCTTCGTCGCGAGGGCGTCCTGGGCGTCGTCGGTCGCGCTGGCGTTGAGGATGGAGATGCGCAGGGTCTCGGCGATCGCCGGGTCGACCGAGCCGGGCTCGGTGATCGCGGGACTCTCGTCGACCGCGCTGGAGCTGGCGCCGGGCGCGGCCGCGGAGTCGCCGGAGCCGAACGGCAGCTCGATCGAGAAGCGGGAGTCGACCCGCGACAGCGTGAAGAGGCCGACAGCGACGAGCAGCCCGGTGGCGAGCGCCGCCCACGCGAAGACGACCCAGGCCCGGCCGCGCGGAGCGGGTCCGCGGTGGGCGCCGACACGCGTGAGGTCGTGCGGGACGTCGTCGAACCGGTCGCGGGGTGCGGTGCTCATCGGGGCGGGGTGGTCCTCAGCTGTCGGTGGGCTCGATGCGGAAGGTGCGAGCGGCGCGAGCCCGAGTGCGGGCGGTGCGCAGCCGCTGCAGTCGCCGCACGAGCAGCGGATCGGCGGCGAGCGCCTCAGGGCGATCGATCGCGGAGTGCAGCAGCTGATGGTAGCGAGCCGAGGTGAGGCCCAGCTCCGAGCGGATCGCCGCCTCCTTGGCGCCGCCGCGGCCGATCCACTCGCGCTCGAAGTCGAGCACCCGGCGTTCGGCGTCGGTCAGCGCGGTCGTCGGGGCGCCCGTCGCAGCGCTCGCGGACGCCTCCGTCGCCGCCGGCACCGGGATGCCAGCCGGCGCGGCGGCGGTCTCCGGTGACGGCGAGGGGATCATCCGGTCAGGCTAGTGCGGGGCGGCTGGACGCGGTTCCCGCCCCGCCGTCGAGCCGGGATCCGGCCCCCGCGATCGGGACGACCGATCTCGAGACCGATGCGCCTCGGGGCCGATGCGCCTCGGGGACGATGCTCCTCGGGGACGATGCTCCTCGGGGACGATGCTCCTCGGGCCGACGCGCGGGCGACGTCATCCGAGCCAGCGCAGGCGATCGCCGTGCGGGCTCGTCAGGGCGATCGGCTCGCCGTCGAGCGCCAGCATCGGACCGGAGGGATGCGCGTCCGCGCGACCAGCGAGGCGCGCGGTCACCTCCGGCAGCGCGGCAGCTCCCTCGAGGGTGATCGACCGCGCGCCGATCGAGCGCACCGCCTCGAGGAACCGGGCGCGCACCTCCCGCCGCAGATAGACGAGGGTGCCGAGCGAGACGATCACGAGCTCGGCGCCCGCGGGCACGGTCGGGGCGAGCGCCCGCAGTCGCGACGGATCGGCGAGCAGCTCCGCCGCATCCCCGCGCACGACGTCGATCGGGTGGGCGCACACCGCCTCGAGAGCCGCGCGCAGCCGGGCGCGACGATCGGGTCGATCGACGGGGGTCAGCGCCTCGAGCCAGCGCGCATCGGCCGGGTCGGCGGCGTCGAGCGGGGCGACATCGACGCCGCGCCGGGCGAGGATGCTCGGCAGGCGCGTCGGGAGCGCGCCGCGACCCGACACCGTGCAGCGCACGAGCGGCTCGCCCGAGCCGAGCAGCGTCACCGCACCGGATCCGACGACGCCCGCCGCGCGCTCCGCCCCGCCGACGCCGTGGACGCCCGCGACGCCCGCATCGCCGGCCGCGCCCGCATCCTCGCGCTCGAAGCGGATCGCCCAGCGGTCCAGGGCGAGGCACAGCCCCGCCGCGGCGCCGAGCTCGAGCAGCACGACCGGGGCGCCGATCCGGGCGAGCGCAGCGGCGAGCGGCGCGGTGCGACCGACCTCGTTGGTCTGGGTGCGGCGGCCGCGCGCCGCGATGGCGAGCGTCTCGGCGTGGGCGAGCATCCAGTCGCGCAGCTGCGCATACTCTCCCGCCGGAGCGCCGAGCACATCCGCGACGGCGAACACGAGAGACGGATGCCGCTCCGCCGGCGGCAGCACGTCGAGCACGGCCAGCACCTCGGGGTCGTCGGCGATCGCGGCGGCCCACTCCCCGTGCCGCGCGCTGTGCGGGCCGAGCTCGCGCGCCGCGCGACGGAACCAGGAGGACGTCGACTCGACGGAGGTCGACGCGGGAGCGCGCTNNNGGCACCGGCACCGGCACCGGCACCGGCACCGGCACCGGCACGATCCGGCTCGCGAGAGGAGTCGGCGGTGGCGGGCATGCCCCCCATCCTGCCGCGCGCTCCGAACCGCATCCACGCCATCCGGGCGCCGCCTCCGCGCCGGGTCCGGTGGGAACAGCAGCGCCCGACACGCGGTTGAATGTGTCGTACGTCCGACGAAAGGGAACGACATGGCCTACGAGGTCGAGAAGACCGACGCCGAGTGGCAGGAGTCGCTGGGCGCCGACCGCTACAAGGTGCTGCGCGAGGCCGCCACCGAGCGGGCCTGGACCGGAGAGCTGCTCGACGAGCACCGCGCCGGCCTCTACACCTGCGGCGCCTGCAACGCCGAGCTGTTCAAGAGCGGCACCAAGTTCGATTCCGGATGCGGCTGGCCCAGCTTCTACGACTCGGTCAACCCCGAGGCCGTCGAGCTGATCGAAGACCGCAGCCTGGGCATGGTGCGCACCGAGGTGCGCTGCGCGAACTGCGGCTCGCACCTGGGTCACGTCTTCGACGACGGCTTCGGCACTCCGACCGGTCTGCGCTACTGCATGAACTCCCTCGCCCTGGGCTTCCAGGAGGAGGGCGCGGAGGCGTCGGCCGACGCCCCGGCGGAGGCTCCCGCCGAGTCCGCGACGTGACCGCCTTCGAGGCGCTCCTCGCTCGCCGCTCGTATTCGTCGGTGGGCGAGGACGCCCCGAAGCGCAAGGAGCTGCTGCGGCTGGTGGATGCGGCATCCACCCTCGCCGATCACAAGTCGCTGCGCCCGTGGCGGCTCATCGAGCTGCGCGGCGCCGACCGCGACCTGATCGGGATCGGTCTGGCGAAGGCCGAGGGCAAGAAGGGTCACGACGTCGAGAAGTACGTGCGCAAGGCCCACCGCTCGCCGCTCGTGATCGCGGTCGTGAGCGCGCCGCGTCGGGGCAAGCTGCCCGAGTGGGAGCAGGAGGCCGTCGCCTCGGGCGTCGCGCACAACCTGTCGCTGCTGCTCGACGAGGCCGGCTGGGGCGTCTTCTGGCGTACGGGCTCGCACACCCGCAGCAAGGCCGTCGCGAAGGCGCACGGTCTTGCGGACGGCGAGAAGCTGCTCGGCTGGCTGCACGTCGGGTCGAAGCCGGCACGGCGCCGGGCCGGCCGCCGAAAGCCGATCGATGCGAAGAAGTTCCTGACGCGACCCTGATGCGGCCGGTCGGCGATACCCCCGAGGGGTATTGCTGACAGAACGCTGAGATGCGCGGCCCGCGCGTGCACGAACGCCGCGGGTCGCGCATACTCGTCTTGTTCCAATACCCCTACCCCGTATTGGTATCGAGCACGACCAGCAGACATGATCGGAGACGCGATGAGCGCGACGCCCGCGGACACCACGACCACCGCAGCGAACTCCGCGGCGGACTCCCCCGCCGGTCACACGGCGCACGGCCACGGCTCCCCCGGCTACGTCGACGACAAGGATGCGCTGCTCAAGCGCCTGCGCCGAGCCGAGGGCCAGGTGCGCGGCATCGCGCGCATGGTCGAGGACGACGTCTACTGCATCGACATCCTGACCCAGGTCTCGGCCGCCACGAAGGCGCTCGAGACGGTCGCGCTCGCGCTGCTCGACGATCACCTGAGCCACTGCGTCGCCGAGGCGACCGCGGAGGGCGGACCGGTCGCCGAAGAGAAGATCCGCGAGGCCAGCGCGGCGATCGCGCGGCTCGTGCGCTCGTGACTCCCCTATCCACCCCCGAGAGGAACCCATCATGTCGACCATCACCAGCACCGTGCTCGTCGAGGGCATGACCTGCGCGCACTGCGTCGCGAGCGTCACCGAGGAGATCGGCGAGATCGCAGAGGTCTCGACGGTCGACGTCGAGCTCGTCGTCGGCGGCGCTTCGCGCGTGACCGTGGCGAGCTCCGCGCCGGTGGCGACCGAGCGCATCCGTGCGGCCGTCGAGGAGGCGGGCTACGCGCTCGCCGGCGCGGCGACCGACTCGGCCGCCGATTCCGCGGAGGGCGGCGAGCGCGCATGACCGCGGTCGAGCACCGTCTCGACATCACCGGCATGACCTGCGCCTCGTGCGCGAACCGCATCGAGCGCAAGCTCAACAAGCTGCCCGGTGTCGAGGCGACCGTGAACTACGCGCTGTCGACGGCGCACGTCGTGAGCGACGGCACCGACGACTCGGTGGATGCGCGCCGCCTGCTGCAGACGGTGGAGGCGGCCGGGTACCGGGCGACGATCCCGGTGCCGGAGCCGACGACATCCGCGCCGGTCGACGCCATCCCCGCCCCGCACGGCGAGCACGCGGGACACGACGAGCACGCCGGGCCCGGCGACTCCGGCGGCCACCAGCACGACCCCGGCGACGCCGGCGCCCTGCTGCGTCGGCTGGTGATCAGCGCCACCCTCGGCGTGCCGGTCGCGCTGCTGTCGATGATCCCCGCGCTGCAGTTCGACAACTGGCAGTGGCTGGCCCTCGCGCTCACCGGCCCCGTCGTCGTCTGGGGCGCCTGGCCGTTCCACCGCGCCGCCGCCGTCAGTCTGCGCCACGGCGGCGTGACGATGGACACGCTCATCAGCCTCGGCATCCTCGCGGCCTTCGGCTGGTCGCTCTACACCCTGTTCTTCGGCGGCGCCGGCATGGCCGGCATGCACATGAGCTTCACGCTCATCGGACGCCCCGAGGCCGGCGCCGACGAGATCTACCTCGAGGTCGCGGCCCTCGTGACCGTGCTGCTGCTGCTCGGGCGCTGGATCGAGGCCCGCGCCGGCGTCGCGTCGCGCGCGGCGCTGCGGGCGCTGCTCGAGCTCGGCGCGAAAGACGCGGCACTGCTGCGCGACGGCGTCGAGACGCGCGTGCCGGTGGCGCAGCTCGCGATCGGCGACCGCGTGGTGGTGCGCCCCGGTGAGAAGGTGCCCTCCGACGGCGTCGTGGTCGAGGGCGCCTCGGCGGTCGACGCGAGCATGCTCACGGGAGAGCCGGTTCCGGTCGAGGTGACCGTCGGAGATCGCGTCGTCGGGGGCACGATCTCGTCGGGCGGGCGGCTCGTGGTCGAGATCCGCCGCGTCGGCGCCGACACCGAGCTCGCCCGCATCCGCGCGCTCATGATCGATGCGCAGACCGGCAAGGCTCGGGTGCAGCGGCTCGCCGACCGGGTGTCGAGCGTGTTCGTGCCCGTCGTGATCGGGCTCGCCGTCGTGGCCTTCGCGGGCTGGATGCTGTCGGGCGGCTCGATCGAGATCGCTTTCACCGCGGCCGTGACCACGCTGATCATCGCCTGCCCGTGCGCGCTCGGCCTGGCGACGCCGACCGCGATCCTCGTCGGAACCGGGCGCGGCTCGCAGCTGGGCATCCTCATCCGCGGGCCGCAGGTGCTCGAGCAGACGCGCAAGGTCGACACGATCGTGCTCGACAAGACCGGCACCGTCACCGAGGGCCGCATGCGGGTCGCCGAGGTCGTGCCGGCCACGGGTGTCGACGCCGCCGAGGTGCTGCGACTCGCCGCCGCGGCCGAGGCGGGATCGGAGCACCCGATCGGGCGGGCGATCGCCGGGGCGGATGCCGCGCATCCCGTCGCGACCGACTTCGCCGCTCACGCGGGCTTCGGCGTGCAGAGTGTCGTCGGCGACTCGCTCGTGCTCGCGGGGCGGCTGAGCTGGCTCGCGGACGAGTGGGCGATAAACACGTCTCCGCTGGCGGCGAGCGCCGCCGAGCTCGAGGGCCGAGGTTCGACCGTCGTCGCCGTCGCGGCCGACGGACGCCTGCGGGGACTCGTCGCCGTCGCCGACACGATCAAGCCGACGAGCGCGGCCGCCGTCGCGGCGCTGCGCCGCCTCGGCCTCACCCCGGTGCTGCTCACCGGCGACAACCTCGGCGCCGCGCGCGCGGTCGCGTCCGAGGTCGGCATCGCCGACGTGCGCGCCGGCGTCACGCCCGCGGGCAAGCTGGATGCGGTGCGCGAGCTGCAGCAGCAGGGCCGCGTCGTCGCGATGGTCGGCGACGGCGTCAACGACGCGGCAGCCCTCGCGGCCGCCGACCTGGGCCTTGCGATGGGCGGCGGAACGGATGCGGCGATCACCGCGAGCGACCTGACGATCGTCTCCGGCGACCTGCTCGCCGTCGCCGACGCGGTGCGCCTCGCCCGCAGCACGCTCGGCACGATCCGCGGCAACCTGTTCTGGGCCTTCGCCTACAACGTCGCCGCGATCCCGCTGGCGATGCTGGCGCTGCTGAACCCGATCCTCGCCGGCGCCGCGATGGCGTTCTCGTCGGTGTTCGTCGTGCTGGGCAGCCTGCGGCTGCGCCGCTTCCGCCCGCTGCCGCGCTGAACGGATCCGAGCGGCACCGCGCCCCACGCGTGACCGGAGCAGGACGAAGGCCCGGTCGGAACACGGGTACCGACCGGGCCTTTTCGCCGAGCCCCCTGTCGGGTTCGAACCGACGACCCCCGCTTTACAAGAGCGGTGCTCTGGCCAACTGAGCTAAGGAGGCGATGCCGCCGATCCTATCGGCGGCGGAGCGCACCCGACCTCAGCCGGCGGCCGGGGCCGAACTGCTGGCGCTCGGCGAGGGCGACGGGCTCGCCGACTCGTCCTGCGTGAAGTCGCCGCCGTTCGCCTCGACGAAGGCGCGCGCGAGCTCCTTCGAGTTCGAATAGCTGCTCGGCACGAACTGCGCGGAGCCCAGCAGCACGAGCGGTGTCGCCGAGACGGCCTTGACCTTCGTGCCCGGCAGCGGTCCGTTGACGGCGCGGTTGCTGGCCGCCTGCACCCACTTGCCGAAGCGGCGCGACTCGACGCAGCTCGTCACATCCGACATCGACTGCACCTTCGCCTTCTTCGCGACGGCGAGGATGCGCGCATCCGACATGCCCCCGCTCTCCTGCGAGGGCTGCGCCGCGAGCAGGGCGACGTGGAAATCGAGGAAGGCGTCGGGCGAGAACTCGGCCACGCAGCCGGCGGCGTTCGCCGCGCGCAGCGCGTACTGGTCGGAGCCCGACTTGCTGCTCAGCGCGATCGGGTGGATCTCGAGGGTCGCCGCGCCGTCGCTCACCCAGCTGCGCAGCTGCTTCGAGTTCGCCTTCGCGAACGCGGCCGAATCCGGCTGGAAGTAGTCGACGTAGAGACGGATCGGGATCGCGCCATCCTGATCGCGCGCCTCCGTCGGCGACTCGCCCGGGCCGAGCGATCCCGTGCGCAGCGCCTTCAGATCGGCTCCGATGCGGATGCCGTCGCTGAGCATGTTGCGCGGGCCGCGCTGCGAGGGGCTGGCGAAGCTGATGATGACGAAGGTGACGACGACCACGACGGCGACGATCCCGGTGACCAGGCCGCCCCGCAGCAGCCAGGTGCGACGGCGGTCGCTCTTGCGCTGCTGGGTGCGGATCTCGCTCGCGCGCTCGCGGGCGGCGGCGCGCGCGGCGGTCTGGATCGCGGCGGTGTCGAGCGGCGGCTCCACCGGGGTGCGCGGCTCGACGGCGGCGCCGTCCGGCTCCGCGGGCGCGCTCTCGTTCTCGCGGTCGGCGGGCTCGTGCGGGTCGGTCATCGTTCCTCGTAGATGCCGCGGAGCGGCGGACGGCGATTCACGCGGCGGAGAGTGCACGCGCGACGCGGAGATCGTAGGCACCCGACCCTGGGAGCATTCCCGGTTCCGGCTGCGCTGCGAGCCTAGCGGCGCGCACGGGTAGACCGTCTCGTCCAGTGCGGACGTTCCGGGTGAGCGGACCGCGCGGACGTGCTGCGCATCCGTGGCGTCGACGAGATCCGTGCTTTATGGTGAACCCCAGGTGACCACCGACGTTCGCCGACGTGGTCACCACCATTCCATTCACTACGGATCGTCCGGCACGTACCTGCCGGTGAAGGAGATACACCCATGGCATCTGTGACCTTCGACAAGGCCACCCGCCTCTACCCGGGCGGCACCCGCCCCGCGGTCGACGCGATCGATCTCGAGGTCGCCGACGGCGAGTTCCTCGTGCTGGTCGGTCCCTCCGGCTGCGGCAAGTCGACCACTCTGCGCATGCTCGCCGGCCTCGAAGAGGTCAACGACGGCCGCATCCTCATCGGCGATCGCGACGTCACCGACGTTCCGCCGAAGGACCGCGACATCGCGATGGTCTTCCAGAACTACGCCCTCTACCCGCACATGACGGTCGCCGAGAACATGGGCTTCGCGCTCAAGATCGCCGGCGTCAGCAAGCAGGAGCGCGCCGACCGCGTGCTCGAGGCGGCGAAGCTGCTCGACCTCGAGCCCTACCTCGGCCGCAAGCCGAAGGCCCTCTCGGGTGGTCAGCGTCAGCGCGTCGCCATGGGCCGCGCGATCGTGCGTCAGCCGCAGGTGTTCCTCATGGACGAGCCGCTGTCGAACCTCGACGCGAAGCTGCGCGTGCAGACCCGCACCCAGATCGCCTCGCTGCAGCGCCGCCTCGGCGTCACCACGGTCTACGTCACCCACGACCAGACCGAGGCGCTCACCATGGGCGACCGCATCGCGGTGCTCAAGGACGGCATCCTGCAGCAGGTCGGCTCGCCGCGCGACCTCTACGAGAAGCCGAACAACGTCTTCGTGGCCGGCTTCATCGGCAGCCCGGCGATGAACCTGTTCACCGCCGACATCGTCGACGGCGGCATCCAGTTCGGCTCGAGCGTCGCGGCGATCGAGCGCGACGTGCTCACCTCGGCGACCGGCAAGCAGGTCACCGTCGGCATCCGCCCCGAAGACCTCACGATCTCGACCTCGGGCTCGGGCCTGCAGGTCGAGGTGGATGTGGTCGAGGAGCTCGGCGCCGACGGCTACCTCTACGGCCACGCCGATGTCGACGGCAAGCGCGTCGACATCGTGACCCGCGTCGACGGCCGCTCGCACCCGAACGCCGGCGACAAGATCGTGCTGACCCCGGTTCCGCAGCACCTGCACGCCTTCGACGCCGAGTCGGGCGAGCGCCTCAACGCGCCCGTCGCCGCCTCGACCTCGGCCGCGCCGGCCGCTGCTCCGGCCGCCCCCGCGGCGCCGACCGCCTGATCGGGCGAGATCCCGCGACGGCCGCGGTCCCACCCGGGGCCGCGGCCGTCGTCGTCTCGCCCGTCATCGTCTCGCCGTCACGCCACTGCGACGGCGCGAATCAGCGTCCCGGAGCCTCCGCATGAGCAGTCCCGCCCTCTCGATCACCTCGGCCGTGCCCGACCCCGCCCTGCTCGACCTGCCGTGGAACCTGCCGCTCGCCGACTGGCCCGCCGAGAACATCGCCGCCCTGCCGAAGGGCATCTCGCGGCACCTGGTGCGCTTCGTGCACCTCGCCGGCCACGTCATCGCCGTGAAGGAGACCACGAGCGAACTCGCACGGCAGGAGTACGACATGCTGCGCACCCTGCAGCGCCTCGACGTGCCCTGCGTGGAGCCGGTCGCCGTGATCTCGAACCGCACCGACGCCGCCGGCGAACCGCTGGCCCCGGTGCTGATCACCCGGCACCTGCGCTTCTCGCTGCCGTACCGCGCGCTCTACTCGCAGACGCTGCGCGCCGAGACCGGAACCCGACTCGTCGACGCTCTCGCCGTGCTGCTCGTGCGTCTGCACATCGCCGGTTTCTTCTGGGGCGACGTCTCGCTGTCGAACACGCTGTTCCGGCGCGACGCGGGCGCCTTCGCCGCCTACCTGGTGGATGCGGAGACCGGCAAGCTCTACGACGGCGGCCTGTCGAACGGGCAGCGTGAGAACGACCTCGAGATCGCGCGCGTCAACATCGCCGGCGAGCTGCTCGACCTTCAGTCGGGTGGGCGGCTCGGCGAGGATCTCGATCCCGTCGACGTCGCCGACGGGATCGTCGCCGCCTACCGCACGCTGTGGGCGGAGCTGACCGGGGCCGAGTCGTTCCCGTCGTCGGAGCGCTGGCGCATCAGCGAGCGCGTCGAACGGCTCAACGCGCTCGGCTTCGACATCGAGGAGCTGTCGATCCAGCAGGACGACACCGGCGATGGGACCCGGGTGCGCATCCAGCCGAAGGTCGTGGATGCCGGGCATCATTCCCGCCGGCTGCTGCGCCTGACCGGTCTCGACGCCGGCGAGAACCAGGCGCGTCGCCTGCTCAACGACCTCGACGCCTACCGAGCGGCGGGCGACCGGGCGCAGCAGGACGAGGAGATGATCGCGCACGAGTGGCTCGTGAAGGTCTTCGAGCCGGTCGTGCGGGCGATCCCCCGCGAGCTGCGCGGCAAGCTCGAGCCGGCGGAGGTCTTCCACCAGCTGCTCGAGCACCGCTGGCACCTCGCCGAGCAGACGGGTCGCCCGGTGCCCGTCGCCGAGGCGCTGACCGACTACATCGACACCGTGCTGCGCCACCGCCGCGACGAGGTGACCGTCGTCGGTCCGCCGACGGCGATGCTCACGGCTCCGCTCGCCCTCGGCGAGGAGGAGCAGGAGGAGGACTGGCGCAAGAACGTGTGATCGGTCCGCTGCTCATCCGCGGGGGCGCACGAGCTCGATGAAGCGGCTCAGTTCGGCGACGCCGTCGGGTTTCCACGGCAGGTGGTCGACGAGCTTCGGCGAGTAGACGAGTCGCGCAGCCCACTGCGCACGGGAGATCGCGACGTTGAGCCGATTGCGCGAGAGCAGGAAGTCGAGCCCGCGCGGGGCGTCGTCGGGGCTGGATGCGGCGAGCGAGACGAGCGCGACGACCGCCTCCTGCCCCTGGAACTTGTCGACGGTGCCGACGCGCACCCGCGCGAATCCGGCGGCGTCGAACGTCGCGCGGATGAGCTCGACCTGGGCGTTGTACGGCGCGACGACGATCAGGTCGCTCTCGGTGAGCGGGTCGTCGGCGCGGCCGGCCTCCTCGTCGGTCCAGCGCAGCCCGAGGTGCGCGCGCACCTGCGCGAGCACCTCCTCCGCCTCCTCGACGCTGGCCGTCGCGTTGCCGGAGTGCTCGACGGGCACGGCGTGGAACCCGGCGTCGACGCCGTCGAGATGCCGCCGCTCGGTGCTCGGGTGCGAGCGCAGCTCGCCCGCGTAGGCCAGTCGCGACACGGGGCGGGTGACCGCCGCATCCATGCGCCGACTCGCGGCGAGGAAGTAGCCGTACTCGGCCGGCAGCACCTCGTGCCCGGCGCTGATCGCGCCGAGCGCCGAGGCGTCGATGGGCGCCGGGTGGATGCCCTGGCTCACCTGCGGCAGCTGCTGCGGGTCGCCGAGCAGCAGGATGCGGCGCGCGGCCTGCGCGACGGCGATCGTGTTCGCGAGCGAGAACTGCCCCGCCTCGTCGATCACGAGCAGGTCGAGCTCGCGGCGTTCGACGCGCTTCGTGTTGACGAAGTCCCAGCCGGTGCCGCCGATGACCGCGCCGCGGCCGGCGTCGCGATGCCGCGCGAGGAATGCGGCCTGCGGGTTGCTTCCGCTCAGCTCGGTGAAGCCGTGGCCGTCGTAGAAGCCGGCACGCTCGCTCGAGGGGATGCCCTTCGCGACCTGGGCGGGCACGCAGCCGGCTCGCACGACGCCGTCGAGCACGTTCTCGACGACCCGGTGCGACTGGGCGACGACCCCGATCAGCCAGCCCTGCGCGACGAGCTCGGCGATCACGTGAGCGGCGAGGTAGGTCTTGCCGGTGCCAGGCGGACCCTGCACGGCGAGGTACGAGTCGTCCATGCGCCGCAGCGACGCGACGACCGCACGCACGCCGTCGTCGGCGTCCCGCATCGGCTCGAGCGCCCCGCCGTCGCGCAGTCGCGGAACACGGCGCAGCAGGATGTCGCTGGCCGGGTCGAGCGGCCAGCCGTCGCCCTGCGCGTCGACGCGGGCGCCCCACTCCTCGATCGCCGCGCGGTGCCCCTCGGTCATCGGCGGGGGCCCGGGAGTGAGGGCGATCGGCAGGTCGGTCCACGGCTCGACGCCGGCATCGGGCCCTCCGGATCCGCCGGGTGCGGCGCCCGGCAGCGTCTCGGCGAGCAGCACCGATCCGTCGTCGCCGATCTCGTCGATGACGGCGGAGTGGTCGAGCGCGTGCCGGGGGTCCCGCCCCGACTTCGCGTAGACGGCGGGCCGGTAGATCGCGGAGACCCGACCGGGGCGCGCCGAGCTGCCCGGGGCCCAGGCTCCGTGCAGTCGCACGCGGCGGCGGGTGGCGCGCTGGCCCGGCCCCGGCTCGGTCCAGTCCTGCTCGATCGTGCTCGCCGCCGCATCCACCTCGAACACGTCGCGGGTGCCGACCCAGTCGGCCGGATCGCTCTCGAGCCGCTCGAAGTGCGCCCACCAGAAGCTCTTGTCCTCCCGGCGGTGGTAATCGATCGCGGCGGCGGCGAGACGGTTCGCGGCGGCGCCGTCGGCATCGTGGTCGGTCACGCACCGCTCGGCGCGGGCGAGCAGCGCCGGGGTCAGCGGGTCGAGCCGAAAGGGACGCGCCGCGTCGGGCTCGCGCTCACCTCCGGTGCCCGGCTCGACGCCGGCTTCGGCGCGGGCGACCGCGATGAGCCAGTCGCGCAGCCTCCGGGTGGAGACGCAGTCGTAGCGGTTGTAGTCGATGATGTCGTCGAGGATGCGCTGAGCCTCGGTGCCGTCACCGGCCTGGAGTGCCGCGCGGCTTCGCGCGTACTGGATGACGGAGTCGGCCGCGGTGGTCACGCCGTCGGGCGTGCGCAGCTCGTCGCCCATGTAGAGCGGCTCGAGCTTCTTGATCGAGTAGGACCGGCTCGCGACCCGGATCGACCGCTTCACGACCGGGTAGAGGTCGACCAGCACGTTCGCGCTGAGCAGCTCGTCGACGTCGGCCTCGCCGACGCCGTGGCGCGCGGCGATCGAGGCGAGATGCGTGCGCTCGTAGCTGGCGTAGTGATAGATGTGCATGCCCGGGTTGGCCTGCCGACGCAGCTTCACGTCGTCGAGGAACGCGCGCAGCGCCACCGCCTCCGCGGCCAGGTCGTGCGCGAGGTAGCTCGTGAACTGCTCGCTGTCGTCGACGTAGCCGAACAGGTAGTCGAGACCCCACTGCGAGGTCGTGCCGTCGGCGGCGAGCTCCTGGTGCAGCGGGTCGCCTTCGAAGTCGAAGTAGATGTCGCCCGGGTCGGGAGCGGGCAGGTCGGCGATGATCTGCGGGTTGAACAGACGATAGGCGGGAACCGGATGCGCGACCGTCGCAGCACCGTCGGGGCCGCCCGCCGATGCCGCCGTCTCCTCCGCTGCGGCCCGGGCGGCCATGGCCGAGACCTGCAGCTCGGCCTGCTCCTGCAGCGCGCGGTAGGTGCCGGCGGGCACGGTGCTGCCCGCGGGCTGGTCGACGGCCGCCGCGAGATCGTCGATCGTGGTGAGCCCGCCGACACGCAGCTTGGCACGCTGGGTCGCGCGCATCCCGGCGACCAGGAAGAGGTCGCGATGCGCGTCGACCTCGGCGGCGCAGACCTCGCAGCGGCCGTCGGCGGCGTAGCGCGCATCGCCCCAGGCCACCGCCCCCGTCTCGGCGCGGTGCTCGCGGATCATGGCGTGGAGCCGCTCGCGCCGCAGCTCGAACACCGGCCGGATGTCGTCGATGCGGTGGATGCTCGAGCGGCCGTCGCCGAGGATCAGCTCGACCTCGTCATCGACTGGGATGCCGAGTCGCTCGAGCTGCTCGTGGTACGCCGCGAGCTGCAGCAATGCGGTCACCTTGGCCGAGCGGGCGAGCTTCGAGTCCTGCACCCGGTAGCGGCCGTCGCTCTGCCGCGCGAGGAAGTCGGCGAAGCCGACGAACAGCAGCTCGGGATCGCTCTCGTCGAAGAACACGGCCTGGTACACGAACCCCGCGCCCGAGCGCAACGCCTCGACCGTCTGGGCGGCGAGCCGGCGCAGCTCGTCGGGGTCGCGCGGGTTCTCGGGCCGCGGAAGCGTCACGACGTCGTCGCCGAGGTCGTCGCGCAGCTGCTCGACGATGCGCTGCTCATGCCGATCGCCGAGGCGGGCGGCTCGCTCGAGCATCGCATCCGCCTCGACATCGAGCGCCGTCGCGCGCCCCAGCTTCACGTCGAGCGTGCGCAGGAATGCGAACTCGCACTCGCTCGCGAGCTTCAGGTCGCTGGCGCTCGTCACGAGCGCGTCGTTCAGCAGGTACACGGCGCCTTCCGGTTCGGGATGTCGCTCACGCTACGACGCACCACCGACATGAGGTGCGCTCGGCTCGGCAGTCTCCGACTCAGCGTCCGTCTCCGGCCCGAGCACCGGCTCAGCCGAGCGCGCGCCCGGCCGCCTGCTCCGCGAGCGCGACGAGCTCCGCGTCGCGCAGCCCCGGCCAGCCGTGCAGCCGGGATCTCCACTCCGGCGGCAGCGCCGTGGCGCCGTGCGCCGCGCCGACGAGCTGACCCGCGATCGCCGCGACGGTATCCGTGTCACGGCCGCTGCGCACCGCGCGCTCGAGCGCATCGACCGGATCCGATGCCGCATGGATCGCCGACCACGCCGCCTGCAGCGCCTCGACGACCCAGCCGTTCTGCTCGAAGTCCCGCGGGCGTCGCGTCTCGGCCTCGTCGAGCAGCGCCGCCCAGCGCGCGGCGCGTTCGGCCGGCAGGGCGCCGAGCCCGACACGCGCATCCGCCTCGCCGGTCAGCACGGCGTGCCGTATCGCGAGCGACCAGATCACGCAGGCGTCTCCCGCGTCGTGCTCCCAGTGCGTGAGCTCGCTCACCCGACGCGCCGCGGCGGCGAGCGCCGACGGCTCGCCCGGGTCGGCCCCGAGGAACGCGAGCGCGACCGGCCCGGTCCGCATGAGCGAGCCGTTGCCGCCCGAGCGCCCGCGCTCGACGTGCAGTCGTTCGGCGGCCGCTCGCGCATCCGCTTCGGTCGACTGCGGGATGTCGGCGAGCACCGCCCGGATCTGGATGCCGACGTCGCGTGCGGTGCGCGCCCACACCCGCCACTGCTCGATCACCTCGGCGAGCGCGGCGCTGCCGTCGAAGCGCCAGCCCGCGGCGGCCGCCCGCAGCAGCGGAACGGCCATAGCCGTGTCGTCGGTCCACTCCCCCGGCGCCCAGCCCATCGTGTTGGGTCCGCCGCCGAGCACGACGGGGACGGCGTCGTCGAGCGGAGGCCCGAACTCGTAGCCCGCACCGAGCGCATCGCCGCAGGCCTGCCCGACGATCACGCCGGCGGCACGGTCGAGCAGCTGAGCGCGGTCGGTCACGATCAGCGCTCGGCGCGCAGCTTCGCGATCTCGTAGAGGGTGACCGAGGTGGCGATGCCGGCGTTGAGCGACTCCGTCACCGAGCTGATCGGGATCGACACGATCGCGTCGCACTTCTCGGTGATCAGTCGCGACAGGCCCTTGCCCTCGCTGCCGGTCACGACCAGCAGCGGACGGTTCGCGAGCTCGAGCCCCGGCAGCGACACATCGCCGTCGCCGTCGAGGCCGATCACGAAGACGCCGCGGTCCTTGATCGCGTCGATGGTCTGAGCGAGGTTCGACGCGAGCGCGACCGGCACGCGCGCGGCGGCGCCGGCGGAGGTCTTCCACGCCGAGGCGGTCACGCCGACGCTGCGGCGCTGCGGCACGATCACGCCCTGGCCGCCGAACGCGCCGACCGAGCGGATGATCGCCCCGAGGTTGCGCGGGTCGGTGACGCCGTCGAGGGCGACGAACAGCGGGTTCTTGTCGCTCTCGATGACGTCGTCGACGAGGTCGAGCGGGTGCGCGTACTGGTACGGCGGCACGGCGAGGGCGATGCCCTGGTGCACGGCGTCGTGACCGGCCTTGCGGTCGAGCTCGGGGCGCATGATCTCGACGAGCGGGATGCCGCGCTTGGTGGCGAGCGCGATCGACTCCTTGACGCGGTCGTCCATCTCGATGCGGGTCGCGATGTAGAGGGTCGTCGCCGGCACCTTCGTGCGCAGCGCCTCGAGCACCGAGTTGCGGCCGGTCAGCAGCTCGCTGTCGTCGTCGCGCTTCGGCGTGCGACGGCGGGCCGGAGCCGCGGCGTCGGGCTTGCCGCCCTTGCCGTGACGCGCGCGGGCCGCCTCGAGTCGATCCTGCGCGAGCTTGCGCTTGCCGGCGACGTGCCAGCTGCGGTCCTCGGCCTTCGGCGTCGGCCCCTTGCCCTCGAGGGCTCGGCGTCCGTTGCCCCCGGTGCCCACGGTGGGTCCCTTCTTGCCGCCCTTGCGTGCGCCGCCCGGGCGACCCGGCTTTCCGCTCATGTGATGCTCCAGTGCGCCCCGTCGGGCGTGTCCTCGATGGTGATGCCGGCCGCGGTCAGCTCCTCGCGGATGCGGTCGGCCGTGGCGTAGTCCTTCGCCGCTCGTGCAGCGGCGCGGTCGCCGAGAAGTCGTTCGACCAGGGCGCCGAGCGCGGCGTCGCCGCCGCTCGCCGCCTCCGGCCACTGGCTGGGGTGCACGCCGAGCACCTCGGTCATCGCGGTGACCTCGCCGTGGATGCGCGCGACGGCATCCACATCGTCGGCGTCGAGGGCGATGTTGCCGGCGCGCACGCGCTCGTGCAGCACGCCGAGCGCCTGCGGCACCCCGAGGTCGTCGTCCATGGCGGCCGCGAACTCCTCGGGCACGACGCCGACGCCCGATCCCGCCCAGCGGGTTCCGGCGGTGCGGCGCTCGGCGCGCTCGAGGAAGGTCTCGATGCGGTCGACGGCGGCTTCCGCCTCGGCGAGCGAGCCGTCGTGGTAGTCGATCGTCGAGCGGTAGTGCGCGCTCGCCAGGTAGTAGCGGATCGCGATGCCGCGCGCCGATCCGAGGAACTCGGCCGCGTAGATCGAGTTGCCGAGCGACTTCGACATCTTCTGACCCTCGATCGCCACGAGGCCGTTGTGCACCCAGTAGCTCGCGAAGGCGTCGCCGGCGGCGCTCGACTGGGCGAGCTCGTTCTCGTGGTGCGGGAAGCGCAGGTCGAGTCCGCCGCCGTGGATGTCGAAGGCGGTTCCGAGGTAGCGGCGCGACATGGCCGAGCACTCGATGTGCCAGCCGGGGCGCCCCTCGCCCCAGGGCGAGGCCCAGGATGCGGACGCCGGCTCCTCGGCCTTGCGTCCCTTCCAGAGCGCGAAGTCGCGGGCGTCGCGCTTGCCGCGCGTCTCCGCATCCGCCGACTCGCTCATGTCGTCGATGCTCTGGCGTGTGAGCGCGCCGTAGCCGCTCCAGCTGCGCACGTCGAAGTAGACGTCGCCCGAGTCGTCATCGGCCGCGTAGGCGTGGCCGCGCTCGATCAGCTCGTCGATGAGCTGCTGCATGCCCGGGATGCTCGCCGTGGCTCGCGGCTCGTAGGTCGGGGCCAGGATGCCGAGCGCCGAGTAGGCGGCCGTGAACTCGAGCTCGATGCGATAGGCCAGGGCCCACCACGGCTCGTGCTCGGTCGCGTTGACGAGCACCTTGTCGTCGATATCGGTGACGTTGCGCACCAGGGTCACGGCGTAGCCGCGATAGCTCAGCCAGCGTCGCCACAGGTCGTAGACGAGAGCGCTGCGCAGGTGCCCGACGTGCGGCGACGACTGCACCGTCGGGCCGCAGACGTACATGCCGACCTCGCCGTCGCGGAGCGGCACGAAGTCGCGCACAGCCTGGGCCCGGCTGTCGTAGAGGCGCACTGTCACCCGGGGAGTCTACCGGCGGGGATGCGCCCGCCCCGGCGCGTGACGCGGCAGCGGGCGTCGCGTCGGACGCGGACGCTCAGCTGCTCAGCAGCGCCGTCGCGATGCAGGCGATCCCCTCGCCGCGGCCGGTCATGCCGAGGCCGTCGGCGGTCGTCGCCGACACGCTCACGGGCGCGCCGACGAGCTCGCCGAGTCGCCGCTCGAGCTCGCCGCGGCGGCCGCCGATGCGCGGACGGTTCGCGGTGATCTGCAGGGCGACGTTGATCACCGTGAAGCCGGCGCCGGCCACGAGCGCGAGGGTCTCGCGCACGAAGACCTCGCTGCGCGCATCGCGGAAGCGCTCGTCGGCCGCGCCGAAGCGGGTGCCGAGGTCGCCGAGACCCGCCGCCGAGAGCAGGGCGTCGCACACGGCGTGCAGGGCCGCATCCCCGTCGCTGTGGCCCTTCAGACCGGGCTCGTCGGGCCAGTAGAGGCCGCCGAACCAGAGCGGCGACTCCTCGTCGTAGGCGTGCACGTCGAGGCCGATGCCGGTGCGGATGCCGCGGCTCACGCCGAGCACGTTCTCGGCCCGGCGCAGATCCCACGGGGTCGTGATCTTGAAGGCGCGCGCGTCGCCCTCGACCGTGACGACCTCGCCGCCGTCGGCCGAGAACAGGGCGGCGTCGTCGGTGTGCTCCGCGGCGGCGACCGCGTAGGCGTGGTCGAGCGCCGCCCGCGGGAAGCCCTGCGGGGTCTGCACGTGCACGAGATCGCTGCGGTCGACCGTTCCGGCGACGACGCCGTCGGCGACGCGCTTCACGGTGTCGGTGACCGGCAGTGCCGGGATGACGCCGCGGCCCGTGGAGCGCACCTGGCGCACGACCCGGTCGAACAGCTCGGCCGGTGCGAGCGCGCGGGCCGCATCGTGCACGAGCACCGTGTCGACGCCGGGCAGCACCGTCGCGAGTCCCGCCGCGACCGAGGCCTGCCGACTCGCCCCGCCCTCGACGACCGTGACGGCTCCGGCGGCTGGTCCGGCCGCGCGCAGCGCGATGGACTTCGCGGAGGCGAGCTTCGCGGCCGGGGCGACGACGATCACCTGCGCCGGCGTCGACGCGTCGAAGACGGCATCGAGGCTGCGCTCGAGGATCGTGACCCCGCGCACCTCGACGAAGGCCTTGGGCTCGGCCTGGCCGAGGCGGGTGCCGGAGCCGGCGGCGACGACGATGACGGCGAGAGTGGGCTGATCGGTCACGGGGTCTCCCTCAGGGGATCGCAGGCTCCGAGGATCACGGCGCGATGGGCGGCGACATGACGATGCGGTGGGCGGATCTCATCCGCCCACCGCATCCATCACGATTCAGGCTGTTCTGGCGAACCAGAGCGAGCTCAGGAGGCGAGCACCTCGTCGAGCACCGTCGAGGCCTTCTCCTCGTCGGTCTTCTCGGCGAGCGCGAGCTCGGAGACGAGGATCTGGCGCGCCTTCGCGAGCATGCGCTTCTCGCCGGCCGAGAGGCCGCGATCCTGGTCGCGACGCCACAGGTCGCGCACGACCTCGGAGACCTTGATCACGTCGCCCGAGGCGAGCTTCTCGAGGTTGGCCTTGTAGCGACGGCTCCAGTTGGTGGGCTCCTCGGTGAACGGCGCACGCAGCACCTCGAACACCTTGTCGAGACCCTCCTTGCCGATCACGTCGCGAACGCCGACCAGGTCGACGTTCTCGGCCGGGACCTCGATCGTGAGGTCGCCCTGCGTGACGTTGAGCTTCAGATAGAGCTTCTCTTCGCCACGGACCTTCCTGGTCTTCACTTCGGTGATGGTTGCAGCGCCGTGATGGGGGTAAACGACTGTCTCGCCGACCTCGAAGAGCATGGAGTTTTTCCTTCCGCAGACTGGCTATTCTAACACAGCTACCCCTCAGTTAGGGGTGCCTAACCTCGGTGCCCGCGATGGCCCCGATATGCTGACCTCAGCCCCGTCGAGCGATATCTGGAGAGTTCTGTTGAAGGCACGCGCGCTGGCATCCATCGCCCTCCTCGGGGGCCTCTCGATCGGCCTCGCGGGCTGCAACTTCGTGACGCCCCAGGCGACCACGAACCACTACGACCCGTCGGATGGCGTGAGCGGCAACGTCGGCCAGATCGGCCTGCGCAACGCGGTCGCGATCGTGAACGACGAGGGAGACGCGAACCTCGTGCTCACCGCCGTCAACAACTCCGACCTCGACATCAGCCTGCGCGTGCAGTACGAGGCGGGCGGCGACAAGAAGAACCTGACCCTCAACCTCAAGCCGGGCGCCAACAACGTCGGCTACGGCAAGCGGGGGCAGCGGCTGCTCGAGGACTTCGACCCGAAGGCCGGCTCGCTCGCCCAGATCTACTTCGTCTACGCCGGCCACGAGGGTCTGCAGCTCGGCGTCCCCGTGCTCGACACGACCTTCGCCGAGTACGCGGAGCACGGCCCCACTGTCAAGCCGAGCCCCTCGGTCTCGCCCAGCACGGCCCCGTCGGGCGAGGCGTCGACGCCCGCCGACGGGACCGACCAGAGCGGCACCGAGGTGAGCGGCGCGCCCAGCGACGCCGCCTCCGACCCCGCGGCGAACGGCTGAGTCGCACCGCGACCCGCGCGCTCGCCGCGACCCCGAACCAGAAGAGGGCCGGACATCCGAGTGGATGTCCGGCCCTCTCTCGTCGGATCGGCTAGGCCTCGAAGCGGTAGCCGAGTCCGCGCACCGTCACGAGCAGCGTCGGCTGCGACGGGTCCTGTTCGATCTTCGAGCGGATGCGCTTCACGTGCACGTCGAGCGTCTTCGTGTCGCCGTAGTAGTCGGCTCCCCACACCCGGTCGATCAGCTGACCGCGCGTGAGCACGCGGCCGGCGTTGCGCATGAGCAGCTCGAGCAGCTCGAACTCCTTGAGCGGCATCGCGACCTCGTTGCCGTCGACCGTCACGACGTGACGCTCGACATCCATGCGCACCGGGCCCGACTCGAGCACCGAGTCGTCGACGTCGACCGCCTCGACCCGGCGACGCAGAACGGCGCGGATGCGGGCGAGCAGCTCGCGCGACGAGTACGGCTTCGTGACGTAGTCGTCGGCGCCGAGCTCGAGCCCCACCACGATGTCGACCTCGGAGTCCTTGGCCGTCAGCATGATGATCGGCACGTTCGAGGTCGTGCGCAGCTCGCGGCAGACCTCGGTGCCGGGGAGCCCCGGCAGCATGAGGTCGAGCAGCACCAGGTCGGCGCCGCCGCGCTCGAACAGCTGCAGCGCGGAACGGCCGTCGGCCGCCACAGCGGTCTCGTAGCCTTCGCGGCGCAGCAGGTAATCGAGGGGCTCGCTGAGCGATTCCTCGTCTTCGACGATCAGGATGCGGGTCATCCCGTAGCTCCCGTGGGGACGGCGGAGGCCTCGACGGCCTCCGGCAGGCGGATGGTGAAGGTCGAGCCGTTGCCCGGCTGCGACCAGAGACGCACGTCGCCGCCGTGGTTCTGGGCGACGTGCTTGACGATGGAGAGTCCGAGACCCGTGCCGCCGGTGTTGCGGGCGCGGGCGGTGTCGACGCGGTAGAAGCGCTCGAACACGCGGTCGCGATCGGCGGCGGGGATCCCGACGCCCTGATCGGTCACGGCGATCTCGATCACGCCGTCGGTCAGGGTGACGCCGATGCCGACGCGCGAGTGCTCGGGCGAGTACTGGATGGCGTTCGCGACCAGGTTGTTGAGCGCGGTCGACAGCATGGCCGGGTCGCCGAGCACGAGCGCGTGGCGGCGCTTGCCGACGACGAGTTCGATGTCCTTCGCATCGGCGGCGACGCGGTGGTGGTCGATCGACTGGCGCACGAGGTGGTCGACATCCACCAGCTCGGCCTTCTCGAGGGCGTCGCCCGACTGGAGACGGCTGAGCTGGATGATCTCCGAGGTGATCTTGGCGAGCCGCTCGGCCTCGGCGCTGAGCCGGGCGGCGAAGCGGCGCACGGAATCCGGCTCGTCGGCGGCCGACTCGAGCGCCTCGGCCAGCAGGCCGACGGCGCCGATCGGGGTCTTCAGCTCGTGACTGACGTTCGCGAGGAAGTCGCGGCGCACCTCCTCGAGCCGATGCGCCTCGGTGCGGTCGTCGCCGAGCAGCAGCACATAGCGGGCGCCGAGCCGCGAGACGCGCACGATGAGGTGCAGCGACTGCTCCCCCAGCCGGCTGCGCGTGAGGTGCAGCTCGTCGCTCGCGGGCAGCCCGTCGCGCCGCACCTTATCGACGATATCGAGCAGCTCGGGATGCACGAGGTGGTCGTTGAAGACCAGGTTCGTGGCGAGGGCGCGCGGCGAGGCCGACACGACGTTGTTGCTCGGGTCGACGACGATGCCGACCGAATCGAGCGACTCGATCAGGGCATCCACCCCGTCGGGCACGCGCGGGGTGAGCACCTCGCGCGCCCGCTCGCCGCGGCGGGCCGCGAGCACGAGCAGAACGGTCGAGCCCACGCCGATCACCACGCCGAATCCGAGTGCGGCGGGCACGAGCCAAGCCGCGTCCATAGCCCCTACATTAGGCTCGCTCCCAGCCGTTCCCCGCAGGGCTTCCCGCCGTTCCGGGGCCGTTCACCCCGAAGTTCAGAGGATCGTCACCGGTCGTTAACCTGACAGCGCGAGCCTGGGGCCGCGGCGGGGATGAGTCTGCCGAGACAACGAGAGGACGCAGCAGATGCGTGAGGTTTTCCAGCAGGAACTGCGTGATGTGCAGGACCGTCTGGTCGAGATCGCAGGCCTCGTGGCCGAGGCGATCGACAACGCGACGACCGCGTTCAACGAGTCGAATGTCGCCCTGGCCGAGTCGGTCATCGCCGACGACAGCAAGATCGACGCCGCCGCGAACGAGCTCGACGAGCTCGCGATCGAGATCCTGGCCCGCCAGAACCCGGTCGCCCGCGACCTGCGCATCGTCGTGAGCGCGCTGCGCATCAGCGCCTCGCTCGAGCGCATGGGCGACATCGCCCGTCACATCGCGCAGCTGGCGCGCTACCGCTTCCCCGAGAAGGTCGTGCCGAAGAGCCTCCGCCCCACTTTCAAGAGCATGGGCGAGCTCGATGTGCAGATCGCGCGCAAGCTCACCGAGCTGCTCTCGACGCAGGACGTCGACATCGCCGAGCACATCCGCAACGAAGACGACAAGGTCGACGAGCTGCACCTCAGCGTCTTCGACCAGGTGCTCGCCGAGACGTGGAGCGGCGGCGCCTCCGACACGGTGGATGCCACGCTGGCCTCGCGCTACCACGAGCGCTTCGCCGACCACGCGGTGTCGATCGCGAAGAAGGTGCAGTACCTGGCGACCGGCGACTGGACTCCGGCCGAGGACTGATCCCGGCCGGCGTCGAACTCGACGCCTCACGCTGACGAGGGCGGTCATCCTGCGGGATGGCCGCCCTCGCTCGTTCCGGCCCCGTCTCGGTCGTGGATGCTGTCGCATCCGTGAGCACCGCCGCGACCTAGGCTGAGGGGATGGCCTCGGTCGCGATCCTCGTCAACGGACTCCCCGGCTCGGGCACGTCGTCCCTCGCCCGCCAGCTCGGCGGCATCCTCGGAGCCCCGGTGCTCGCGAAGGACGCGCTGAAGGAGAGCTTCGGCGAGCTGCTGCCCGACGGCGACTCGGCGCGGCTCGGCGGCATCGCGATGGACACGCTCTGGCGGCTCGCGGCCGAGACCGAGGGCGGCGTCGTCATCGACGCGGTGCTCGATCGCGAGCGGGACCTCGAGTTCGCGCGCCGCGGCCTCGAGGTCGCCGGCTCGCCGCGCACGGTCGAGCTCTGGTGCGAGGTGCCGGTCGACCTCGCGCGCGAGCGCTTCGCGGCACGGCAGTCGTCGCGCCCGGGCACCCATCGCGACTGGGATGCGGCCTTCCAGTCGTTCCAGCCACTCGCGCTCGGCCCGGTCGTGCGCGTCGACACGAGCGGCCCGGTCGAGTTCGAGGCGCTCGTGCTGGAGCTCGGGTCGCACTTCCTCTGAGCTCTCGGCTCGCCCTCCGGTCGACGCGAGTCCCGCGCCCCGTGCAGCGGCTCGATCGGTCGAGCGAGGCCGATCCGCGCACCTAGGCTCGATCTCATGGCTGCCGGCGCGACGATCCACACCTTCGACCTGACGATCTCCGACGTGGATCGCGGCGTCTACGAGTCGGTCAATCTGCGGGCCGCGCGTCACCCCTCCGAGACCGAGCAGTTCCTCGTGACGCGGGTGCTCGCCTACGCCCTCGAGTACGTCGAGGGCATCGCCTTCAGCGAGGGCATCTCGACCACGAAGAACGAGCCGGCCGTGCTCGTGCGCGACGCGACGGGCTCGATCACCGTCTGGATCGAGATCGGCGCACCCGACGCCGAGCGCCTGCACTTCGGCAGCAAGCTCGCCGACCGCACGGTCGTCTACACGCACCGCGATCCCGCGAAGGTCGCCGCGCTCTGGGCCGGTAAGAAGATCCACGACGGCGAGCGGATCGAGCTGCGCAGCTTCGACCCCGGCTTCATCGACGACGTGGCCGGCGCGCTGGGCCGCCGCAGGGAGCTGACGGTGTCGCTCATCGAGTCGCGCGTCTACGTCGAGCTCGACGGGCAGAGCTTCTCGAGCGAGCTGCACTCGCAGCCCGCGCTGTAGCCGAGCGCGGGGTCGCGTTCCGAGAGCGGGACGTCGACGCCGCGCGCTCGGCACAGAGCCCCGCGCTCGGCGACGAAGCGCGTCAGATCAGCGGGAACTGCGCGATCAGCCGCCAGACCGGACCGCCCTCGGCGTGCGCGTCGCGTTCGAGCAGGGCCACGGCATCCAGCTCGACCCGCTCGCCGCGATCGAGGCGGTCGCCGTCGGTCGCGGTGACGTGCGGACGGAACCCGGCGCCGGCGTAGCTCGCGTCGACGAGTGCGACGCCGAGCGGACGCAGCTGCTGGATGAGCGCGCGGTGCACCGCATCCAGCTCGCCCGTCTCGTCGTCGAGCAGCGTCACCTCGATGTCGTGCGCGTCGCCGAAGAGCTCGTCGTCGCCGGCCTCGACCTCGAGCGGCGCGAAGGCGGCGAGCGCCGCCTCGATGCCGGCCTCGAGCTGACCCTGATCGGCGTGGGTGTCGCCGGGCCCGAGCAGGGTCACGTGCAGCGGCAGCGTGCCCGGCTCGAACTCGGCGTCGAGGGCGACGTCGTCGAGGAAGGCCGCGACGAGGAATCGCATGGGGGTGTGACGCCCCGGCTTACTTCTTGCCCTGATTGGCGACCGCGGCGGCGCCGGCGGCGGCGGCCTCCGGGTCGAGGTAGCGGCCCGGGCCGGTGGGGCGGAAGTCGTCGTCGAGCTCGTAGACGAGCGGGATGCCGGTCGGGATGTTGAGCTCGGCGATCTCGGCGTCGCTCACGCCGTCGAGGTGCTTGACCAGGGCGCGCAGGCTGTTGCCGTGCGCCGTGACGAGCACCGTCTTGCCCTCGCCGAGGTCCTTCGTGATGTCGCTCTCCCAGTACGGCAGCAGACGGTCGATGACGAGCTTGAGGCTCTCGGTGCGCGGCAGCTCGCTGTCGGCGAGGCCGGCGTAGCGCTCGTCGCCGACCTGCGACCACTCGGCGTCGTCGGCGAGCGCCGGCGGCGGGGTGTCGAAGCTGCGGCGCCAGATCTGGAACTGCTCGGGGCCGTACTTCTCGAGCGTCTCGGCCTTGTCGAGGCCCTGCAGGGCGCCGTAGTGGCGCTCGTTGAGGCGCCAGTCGCGCTTGACCGGGATCCACAGACGGTCGGCGACCTCGAGCGCGAGGTTCGCGGTCTGGATCGCGCGGGTCAGCAGGCTCGTGTAGAGCACCTGCGGCTTCAGGCCCGACTCGGCGAGCAGCTCGCCCGCGCGCTGGGCCTCGGCGATGCCCTGCTCGCTGAGCCGCACATCCACCCACCCCGTGAAGAGGTTCTTCTGGTTCCAGTCGGAGTTGCCGTGGCGCAGGAGGATGAGCGTGCTCGTCATGGTGCTCAGCCTACCGAGCGGCGGCGACGGCGCGGTGACCGGCGGGAGCCGGTGCGGGGATGCGCGCCGCTAGCCTTCTCGGGTGGTGAGCGGAGCGCGGGGCGGACGCGTCGAGGGACGCGTGACTCGCGGCACCACGAACACGAACCGCCTGCGCCGCATCGACCGCTGGATCGCCGTGCAGCCGGTGCTGCGGCGGGCCGTCGACCCCCTCGTGGTGGATCTCGGCTACGGCGCCTCGGCCACCACCCCCCTCGAGCTGCACGAACGGCTGGCGCGCGTGCGCCCCGACGTCGAGCTGGTCGGCGTCGAGATCGAGCCGGAGCGGGTGCGCCTCGCGAACGAGCGGGCGCGGCCGGGCGTGAGCTTCCGTCTGGGCGGCTTCGAGACGCCGACGCCCGGCGGGCGCCCCGCCGCCGTCATCCGGGCCTTCAACGTGCTGCGGCAGTACGACGAGGACGAGGTCGCGGCGGCGTGGACGCGGATGCTCGCGCGCCTGCAGCCGGACGGCCTGCTGGTGGAGGGCACCTGCGACGAGATCGGACGGGTGTGCAGCTGGGTGGCGCTCGGGCCGGAGGGTCCGCGCACGCTGACCGTCTCGTTGCGGCTGCGAGACCTCGACGCGCCGTCGATCGTCGCCGAACGGCTGCCGAAGGCCCTCATCCACCGCAACGTCGCCGGCGAGCGCGTGCACGACTTCGTGACGACGCTCGACCGGGAGTGGGCGCGCGCCGCGCCGCTGTCGGCCTACGGTCCGAGTCAGCGCTGGATCGCCGTCGCCGAGGGGATGCGCGCCGCCGGCTGGCCGGTGCGCGACGGCCGCGCGCGCTGGCGGCTGGGCGAGCTCACGGTCGACTGGGACGCGGTCGCGCCGGTTGCGGCACCCCAGCGCGACGCCGGCTGACGATCGCGGGAGAGTTCACCCGGGTGTCACAGGCCGGTGCGAGGGTGGCGACGTGAGCGGATACGACGTCGACTTCCTGGCCCAGCCTCTCCCCCTGCCCGTGCCGGCCGAGGGGCGCGATCTGACGCAGCTCGACTCCACGCACTTCTCGATCGGCTTCGACGTGCATCGCCTGCTCGCCGCGTTCACGGCCGTGAACATCGACGGCGCGCAGCTGGTCGACCTCGGGCGCGGCGACGACTGGCACCTCGACGCGCGCATCCCCGCCGATCAGCAGACCGGACCCGAGGTCTACGCCCGTAACGACCTCGATCGCGGTCACCTCGTGCGGCGCCGCGACCCGGTGTGGGGCGACGCGGCGACGGCGCAGCGCGCCAACGTCGACACCTTCGCCTACACGAACGCCGCCCCGCAGTCGTCGGCGTTCAACCAGAAGCCCGAGCTCTGGCTCGGCCTCGAGGACTACGTGCTCGGGGCGACCGAGGCCAGCGACGCGAAGGTGAGCGTGTTCACCGGGCCCGTCTTCGCCTCCGACGACCCGCTGTACCGCGGCACGCACATCCCCCAGCGCTTCTGGAAGATCGCGAGCTGGGTGATCGGCGGCGAGCTGCAGGCCACCGGCTATGTGCTCGACCAGACGGCGCTCGTGGCGAAGTACCGTCGCGACGCCGACGACAGCCGCGAGTTCGCGCCGGGCGATCCGCAACTGGGCGCGTTCCGCACCTTCCAGGTGCCGATCGACGACATCGCGAGCCTGACCGCGCTCGGATTCGGCCCCCTCGTCGCCGCCGATCGGATCAGCCGTGCGACGCTCGGCGCGGAGGACCGCTGGATCGAGCTCGACTCCCCCGCTGCGCTGCGGTTCTGACGAACGACACCCGGGCGCGACGCGCGTGCCGGGCGTCGGGTGCCCGGTGTCGGGGTGGACGTCGGGTGACGAGGCCGGGTGACGAGGCCCGGGTCGGCGCCGGGGCTGGTGCCGGCAGGCTCAGATCTCGGGCAGGAGCGCGCGGGCGTCATCCGCCGCGGCGCCGGACCCGGCGAGCAGGTCGACGACGAGCGGGCGCAGCAGGATGACGATCGTCGCCTCGGCAGCGGTCGCGTTCGTCGACACCGTGGCCGGGTCGAGTCGCGCCGCCAGCCGCTCGAGGCGCGCCCGCGTCTCGCGGGGATCCGCGTCGGCCGTCGCAGCGCCGGCCCGGGTGTCGAGCGCCCGGCCCAGCGCGTCGAGCGCCTGCTGGACCTCGGCGACCAGTTCCGCCAGCTCGGGGCGCGCGATCCCGTCGCGGCTCAGGTACTCGGTGCGGCGCGCGATGACGCGCAGGTGCCGCGCGGCGAGGTCGGCCGTGCGATGCGCGATCTGCTGACGACGCAGCTCGGGCAGATGCCGGCGCAGCAGCGGCGCGATGCGCGCGACCGCGATCGCGCTCTCGAGCGACCCGGCCCACGCATCCACCATCGGCTGGGTGCGGCGCAGCCGCGTGAGCGCGAGCGCGGCGGCAGCCGTGTCGCCGTCGGCGAGCGCGCTCGCGACCGACCCGCTCGACTCGCTCAGCACGGCAAAGAGCGAGCGGCCCTCGCGACGCGCCGCTCCCCGCGGGTCGCGGGGCACGAGCGCCGTCACGAGCAGCGCCATGGCCGCGCCGATCAGGGCGTCGAGGGTGCGGGTGAAGGGTCCGCCGACCGGGGCCGGCAGCAGCATGACGAGAGCCGATTGGATGGCGGCGGCGATCGCGAACCCCGGCGAGGGCGACGCGGCGCGAGCCACGAACAGCGTCACCGTGAGCACGACCACGAGCTGCCAGAGCCCGCGCCCCGCGATCAGCAGCAGGAGATCGGAGAGCGCGATGCCGATGAGCATGCCGATGATCGTCTCGACGAGCAGGCGCGGACGTGCGTCGCGGGCGAGTCCGAGCGCGCTCAGCGTGAACGTGACCGAGAGCAACGGCGTGGCGTGGCCGATCGCGAAGTGCGCGATCGCGTAGGCGGCCGTGACCGCGGCGACGATCTGCAGGATCGCGGGCGCCGAGTCGGTGACGCGGCGCCCGACCGTGAGCACGTCGAGGCGGCGGCGGAGGCGGCGCTCGATCGCGGCGATCGCCCGCGACCGGGCCGTCGCGGCGCCGGAGGTGTCATCCGGTCCTGTCGTGGGTGCCACGATGCTGCGCCGTCCGTCGCCGGGTCGGGGTCGTCGGGCCGCGGCCTAGCGGCGCACGGCGCCGAGGCGCGGCAGGCGCGGGACTTCGGCGACGGCGCCGGCATCCACCGGCACGATGACCTCCTGCGCGGCGGCGACCTCGCCCTCCTCGGCGAGCACCACCACATCCCCCTCGGGCGCGGAGCGCTTGAGCACGGCCAGCGCGACCGGACCGAGCTCGTGGTGCTGCGCGACCGCCGTCACGCGGCCGACGATCTTCTCGCCCGCGCGCACCTCGTCGCCGGCGGCGACGACCACGTTCTCGGAGCCGTCGAGGTGCAGCATCACCAGGCGACGCGGCGGGTGGCCGAGGTTGTGCACCTTGGCGACGGTCTCCTGGCCGCGATAGCAGCCCTTGCTCAGGTGCACGGCGCTGCGCAGCCAGTCGAGCTCGTGCGGCAGCGTCGTCGCGTCGAGCTCCGTGGCGGCGCGCGGACGCCAGACCTCGATGCGCAGCGCCTCGAGCGCGAGCGTGCCGGCGGCGGCCAGGTCGCTCAGCTCGGCGAGCGCCCCGCGCGGGATCACGGTCTCGCTGTAGTCCCAGTCGGCGGCGGGATGCTCGCCCTGCGCGTACTGGTGGCCTCCCCGGGTGATCTCCGCCCACGGATCGCGCCAGACGGCGAGCGGAGAGCCGAGGCCGCGGAGCGGGTCGGCGCCGAAGCCCCCGACCGTCGCGACCTCGTCGGAGCGGTCGGCGACCTCGACGCGCAGCATGAAGCGCATCCGGTCGAGGAAGGACGCGAGCGCCGCCCCCGACTCGCGGGAGTCGAGCAGCAGCCAGGCCGTCTCACCGTCGTCGACGATGCGGGCGGCGTGCTCGACGCGTCCGCTCGGATCCAGGAGGAGGGTCTCGGTCGACTCCCCCGGTGCGAGGCCCTTGAGGCTCTGCGAGGTGAGCGAGTCGAGCCACGAGAGTCGGTCGGGGCCGGTGACGGTCAGCACGGCGCGATCCGAGAGGTCGACGACCGCCTCGCCGGCGCGCAGCGGACGCTGCTCGGCGATCGGGTTGCCGTAGTGCTGCGGCGGTGCGCCGACGGCGCCCGACCGGGAGGTGAAAGGGTCGGCGTCAGTCAACGCGCGCCAGCCGTCCCGACGCGTGCGTGCGCAGGTCCTGGCCGAGAGCCGCGATGTCCCAGGCCCAGAGAAGGTGGCCGTCGACGAGGCCGTAGAGGCGGGTCGCGGCGGCGTAGTCCTTGGCGCCCGAGGTGCGCATGACGGCATCCGTCGCCAGGTCGATGCGCGGGCCGGCGATCGTGCCGAGGTAGACCTCGCTCACCCCGCCGGGCTGCACGAGCGAGACCTCGATGTCGAAGGAGCCCTGCGCATTGCGCAGCGTCTCGACCGACTCCGCCGAGGTGAAGGGTCGCTCGCCGATACCCGGCAGCATGCCCGGCCCGACGTCGCCGTCGGTGCGGTCGCGGGCGAGTCGCCAGTAGCCCGACTCGGTGTAGAGCGGCTGCGGCGCCGCATCCTCGCCCTCGCCCGGCAGCCAGACGTACGACGAGTAGTTCAGAACCGGCAGGCCGTCGTGCGTGAATGCCACCCGCTGACCGAACTCGTGCTCGCGCACCTCGTCGCCCACCTTGTAGGCGATGACGCCGGTACCCTCCCAGACGCCGAGCAGCCACGAGAGGGGGCCGAGCTCGGCGGGGACGCCGGCGTCGATGTCGAACACGCTCAGCGCTGGCCGCGGAAGAGGTTGTAGAGCACGGTCACGGCGGTGAAGCCGATGCCGAGGGTGGCCAGCGCCAGAAGCCCGATGTAGAAGAGTTCGAGAGCCAGCATGCGGTCAGTCTAACCGGGTGCCCGGGCCGGCGCCGAGCCGCGCGGACGGTGCGTCGCCACGACGGACGACCACCGCGCTCAGACGGAGAAGGTCAGGGCGACGGGATGCACGATCGCGAGCACCCCGCTGATCGCGACGAGCACGACCAGCGCGCCGACGACGCTCACGCCGAGCCGCGTGACGAGCCCCTCGCGACGGCCGACCGCGAGCTGGATCGCGAAGGCGACGAGCAGGCTCACGGCCGCGACGACGGGGATCCAGGTCAGCCATGCCGAGCCCGACACGACGGCGACCGCGAGGCCCGCTCCGAGCGCGACGACCCAGACGGGCAGGGCGCTGACGAGTACGCGGGACATGAGGACATCGTAGGGGGCAATAGAATCGGCACCTTGGCGGAACCCGGAGGACGCGTGGCGCAGCTGTTGATCCTGACCCCGACCATCGACGGCGATGTTCTGCCCGCACTCGGGCTGCTGTCGCATCGCGTGCGGCAGATCCCCGCCGACCCCGCGGCGCTCGTGACCGCCCCCGACGCCGAGGTGCTGTTCGTAGATGCGCGCCGCGACCTCGCCGCGGCCAAGGCGCTGTGCAAGGTGCTCGATCAGGCCGGCGCCGGCGCGCCCGTGATCCTCGTGCTCACCGAGGGCGGACTGACCGCCGTTTCGGTCGACTGGGGCGTCGACGACGTCGTGCTCGCCGACGCGGGCCCGGCCGAGGTGGATGCGCGCATCCGACTCGCCATCGGCCGCGCCGCCCAGGAGTCGACCGGGTCGAAGATCCACGCCTCCGGCGTCGTGATCGACGAGGCGAGCTACTCGGCGAAGGTGCACGGCAAGCCGCTCGACCTCACCTTCAAGGAGTTCGAGCTGCTGCGGTTCCTCGCGACGCACCCCTCGCGCGTCTTCACCCGCGAGCAGCTGCTCAGCGAGGTGTGGGGCTACGACTACTTCGGCGGAACCCGCACGGTCGACGTGCACGTGCGCCGCCTGCGGGCGAAGCTCGGCGACCTCGACTCGCTCATCGGCACCGTGCGCAACGTCGGCTACCGCTTCAACCTCGACGAGGACGACATCGCCGCCCGACTCACCTCCGACGCGGCCGAGCCGAGCTGAGCCGAACCGGTTCACCTCCCGTTAACGCGGCCCGGTGGCAGGATTGCCCCATGGACAGCGACAGCCCCTACGGCGACGCCACGGTCGCGGCGGACCTCCTCGACGACTACGAGCCCGAGCCCGAGCTCGTCGACGACGGCACCCTTCCCGGTGACCGCTTCCTCGATCGGGAGCTGAGCTGGCTCGCCTTCAACCAGCGCGTGCTCGAGCTCGCCGAAGACGACACGCTCCCGCTGCTCGAGCGCGCGAACTTCCTCGCGATCTTCGCCTCGAACCTCGACGAGTTCTTCATGGTGCGCGTCGCCGGCCTCAAGCGCCGCATCGCCACCGGCCTCGCGGTGCCGACCAACGTCGGCCGCTCGCCCTCCGACGTCCTGGCCGACATCGGCCGGCTCGCGCACGAGCTGCAGGAGCGCCACGCCCGCGCCTTCCGCGAGTCGGTCAAGCCGGCGCTCGACGACGCCGGCATCCACGTCGAGAACTGGAGCGACCTCGACGAGGCCGATCGCATCCGCGTCGACGAGCTCTTCACGGGCCAGATCTTCCCGGTGCTCATGCCGCTCGCGGTCGACCCCGCGCATCCCTTCCCCTACATCTCGGGGCTCTCGCTGAACCTGTCGGTGCGCGTGCGCAACCCGAAGACCTCGCGCATCGAGTTCGCCCGCGTCAAGGTGCCGCCGAACCTGCCGCGCTTCGTGCAGCTGCCGGATGACGAGAGCGGCCGCCTGCGCTACATCCCGCTCGAGGACCTGATCTCGAACCACCTCGACCACCTGTTCCCGGGCATGGAGATCCTCGAGCACCACGAGTTCCGCGTCACGCGCAACGAGGACGTGCAGATCGAGGAGGACGAGACCGAGTCGATCATCCAGGCGCTCGAGAAGGAGCTGCTGCGGCGCCGCTTCGGACCGCCCATCCGCCTCGAGGTCACCGACGACATGGACGACGTGACGCTGTCGCTGCTCATGTCGGAGCTCGACATCACCGAGCAGGAGGTCTACCGCCTGCCCGCGCCCCTCGACCTCGGCGGGCTGTTCGAGCTGCAGAAGATCGCGCGCCCCGACCTCAAGTACCCGAAGCAGGTTCCGACGACCGCGGCGGCGCTGCTGCCGAGCGAGCCGAGCGACAAGCCCGACATCTTCGCCTCGATGCGCCGCGGCGACATCCTGCTGCACCACCCCTACGAGTCGTTCTCGACGAGCGTGCAGGCCTTCCTCGAGCAGGCCGCCGCCGACCCGAACGTGCTCGCCATCAAGCAGACGCTGTACCGCACAAGCGGCGACAGCCCCATCGTCGAGGCGCTCATCGACGCCGCCGAAGCCGGCAAGGCCGTGCTCGCGCTGGTCGAGATCAAGGCCCGCTTCGACGAGCAGGCCAACATCGGATGGGCGCGCAAGCTCGAGAAGGCCGGCGTGCACGTCGTCTACGGCCTGGTCGGGCTGAAGACGCATTCGAAGCTCGCCCTCGTCATCCGCCAGGAGCGTGGCGGCCTGCGGCACTACAGCCACATCGGCACCGGCAACTACAACCCGAAGACCTCGCGCATCTACGAGGACCTCGGCCTGCTGACGACCGACGACACGGTCGGCAAGGACATCACGCGCCTCTTCAACGAGCTCTCGGGCTACGCCATCGAGAAGAAGTTCCGCCGTCTGCTCGTCGCGCCGCTGCACCTGCGCAAAGGACTCATCAAGCGCATCGACACCGAGGCAGCGAACGCCCGCGCCGGCAAGCCCTCCGGCATCCGCATCAAGGTCAACTCGATGGTCGACGAGGCCATCATCGACGCGCTGTACCGGGCCAGCCAGGCCGGGGTTCCGGTGGATGTGTGGGTGCGCGGCATCTGCTCGCTGAAGCCCGGCGTGCCGGGGCTGAGCGAGAACATCCGCGTGCGCTCGATCCTCGGCCGCTACCTCGAGCACTCGCGCATCTTCAGCTTCGCGAACGACGGCGAGCGCCAGCTCTTCATCGGCAGCGCCGACATGATGCACCGCAACCTCGACCGCCGCGTGGAGGCGCTCGTGCGCCTCACCTCGCCGGCACACATCGACGAGCTCGAGACGCTCTTCGAAGAGGCCATGAGCGACGAGACGAGCACCTGGTGGCTCGGATCCGAGGGCGAGTGGGAGCGGCACAGCCGCGCCGCCGACGGCACCCCGCTCGTCGACCTGCAGTCGAAGCTCATGACCGAGATCGCGGCTCGGAAGCGCAGCAGCCGATGACGGTCGCTCCTTCGCCGGTGCTCGCGGCCGGCGCCGTCGTCTGGCGCGAGAAGAACGGCGAGCCGCGCGTGCTCGTCGTGCATCGCACGCAGCAAAAGGACGTGTCGCTGCCGAAGGGCAAGCTCGACCCGGGCGAGACCCTGCCCGAGACGGCGGTGCGCGAGATCGCCGAGGAGACGGGCCTGCTCGTGGGCCTCGGCGCCCCGGTCGGCGTGGTCGAGTACCCGCTGCCGAACGGCCGGCCGAAGATCGTGCACTACTGGCTCGCCGAGGTCGGCGACGACGCCATCGCCGCATCCACGTTCCAGGCGAACGACGAGATCGCCGAGCTCGACTGGGTGTCGATCGACAAGGCCCGCACGGTGCTCGACTACGAGCACGACATCGAGCTGGTCGACCGCTTCGCCGAGCTGTGGCGGCAGGGCCGCGCGCGCAGCTACGCCGTGATCGCCCTGCGGCACGGCAAGGCCGTGAGCCCGAGCGAGTGGGGCGGTCCGGATGCGACGCGTCCGCTTCAGGAGCGCGGCGCAGCCCAGGCGATGAGCGTCGCCCAGGGCATCGCCGCCTACCGCCCGCGCAAGCTCATCACGTCGACGGCGGTGCGCTGCGTCGCGACGATCGAGCCGACCGCGCGCCTGACCGGGCGCGCCGTCGCGCAGACCGACGAGATCAGCCAGGACGCTTACGCCGACGGCACCGACGACGTCGCCGCCGTCGTGCAGCGGCGACTCGACAAGCGGAAGACGGCCGTGCTCTGCAGCCACGGCCCCGTCCTGCCCGAGATCCTGGCCGAGATCGGCCGCCGCGCCGGCGCCGCGCGCCCCGACGAGCTGCGCCGCGCCTCCGGGCTCGGCACCGCCGAGTACGCGGTCGTGCACCTGCCGCTCGACCCGGCGCAGAGCGGCGTCATCGCGGTGGAGGTGCACGGCCCCGCGGCGTGAGCGACGGCGCTGACCAGCCCAGCGCGGGACGAGGCGCTCGTTGACCCTCCGTTAACCTCCCGTTCACCCGTGCCGCCGAATGTGTCCACATCAGCTTCTTAACGTGAGCAACCGAGTGCCCTGCACTCAGTCCTCAACCCGCATTCCGAAGGGAATACAGTGAAGCTCACGCGCTCTGGCAGCATCGCCGCCATCGCTCTGGTCGGCGCCGTCGCGCTGGCCGGCTGTGCCACGTCCGGCGACAGCAACGCCGGATCGGACAGTTCGAAGTCGGCCGAGGCGACCGACTACTCGAAGCTGGCCGGCACCCTGACCGCCGGTGGCTCCTCCGCCCAGGCCAACGCCCAGCAGGCGTGGACCACCGCGATCACCGCTCAGGCCAAGGGCCTGACCATCAACTACGACAAGTCGCAGGGCTCCGGCGGCGGCGTCACCAACTTCACCGCCGGCTCCTACGACTTCGCCGGCTCCGACTCGCCGCTGAAGCCCGAGCAGACCACGGCCGCCGAGGCCGTCTGCGGCGCCGACGGCGCCGTGAACCTGCCGATCTACCTCGACGGCGTCGCGGTCATCTACAACGTCGAGGGCGCTTCGGACCTGAAGCTCTCGGGCGAGACCATCGCGAAGATCTTCAACCTGCAGATCACCGACTGGTCTGACGCGGCCATCACCAAGGACAACGGCGGAAAGGCCCTCGCGGCCGGCCCGATCACCACCGTCGCCCGCTCGGACGGCTCCGGCACCACCCAGAACTTCACCAACTACCTGGTGGGCACGCAGAAGGCCAACTGGCCCTACGAGGCGTCGAACGCCTGGCCCGTCGCCGGCAACGTGTCGAAGCAGCAGGGTGGCTCGGGTGTCGTGAACACGGTCAAGGCGACCGCCGGTGCGATCGGCTACGCCGACCACAGCGCCATCGGCGACGTCAAGGCCGCGGAGATCGGCGTCGGCAGCGACTTCGTGAAGTTCTCGAGCGAGGGCGCCGCCAAGGCGTTCGAGGTCGCCGCTGAGCTCAAGTCGAACGGCGTCGAGGGCGACCTCTCGCAGAGCATCGACTACAGCAAGATCACCACGGCTGACGCCTACCCGATCCCGCTGCTCTCCTACGCGATCACCTGCAAGACCTTCAAGGACTCGAAGCAGGCCGACCTGGTCAAGGGCTACCTCGGCTTCATCGCCTCGGAGACCGGCCAGAAGGTCGCGGAGAAGAACGCCGGATCGGCCGCGCTGCCGGCCTCGATCCTCACCGAGATCAACAAGACGCTGAGCACCATCAAGTAATCAGCTGAAGCATCGCACCGTCAGACGCAGAGACCAGGAGAACATCCCCGTGACCGACAGCACGACCGTCGCGACCAGCTCTGCGTCCGAGGGCGCACCCGGCCCGGCCCCCCGCCAGGGGGGCCGGGCCCTCACCGGCAAGGGATCGGGCCGCGCCGGCGACAAGGTCTTCCTCGGCCTCAGCTCGGGCTCCGCCTGGCTGATCATGGTCATCCTCGCCGGGGTCGCGATCTTCCTCATCATCCGCTCCCTGCCCGGCATCGCCGCCAACTGGGAGACCAGCAGCGAGCTGAACTCGGGCCCGACCGCCGGCTTCGCCAACTTCTGGGCGTACGCCGGCCCGCTGCTCTGGGGAACCATCTGGGCCGCGTTCATCGCGCTCATCCTCGGCACGCCGGTCGCGATCGGCATCGCCCTCTTCATCTCGCACTACGCACCCCGCCGTCTGGCTGGAGCGCTCGGCTACCTGGTCGACCTGCTCGCCGCGGTGCCGTCCGTCGTGTTCGGCCTCTGGGGCATCATCGTCATCCGCCCCTTCCTGCTGCCGCTCGAGGAGTTCCTCAACACCTACCTCGGCTGGCTGCCCTTCTTCAGCGGCACCGTCTCGCGCAGCGGATCGACGATCCTGGCCGGCGGCGTCGTCCTCGCCGTCATGATCCTGCCGATCATCACCTCGATCACCCGTGAGATCTTCCTGCAGACCCCGCGCCTGCACGAGGAGGCCGCACTCGCCCTCGGCGCGACGCGCTGGGAGATGATCAAGCTCTCCGTCTTCCCCTACGCCCGCTCGGGCATGGTCAGCGCCACACTGCTCGGCCTCGGACGCGCGCTCGGCGAGACCATGGCGATCGCGCTGATCATCTCGCCGTCGATCCTGTTCTCGCTCACCCTCGTCACCGAAGGCGAGAACTCGCAGACCATCGCCGCGAACATCGCCACCAACTTCCCGATCGCCACCGACCTGCAGCGCTCCGCCCTCACCGGAACCGGACTCATGCTGTTCGTCGTGTCGTTCGCCGTGAACTTCATCGCGCGCTGGATCGTCGCCCGCACCGGGCCCGGCGCCACCCGCAAGACCCGCACCCGCACCCCGAAGGCGAAGACCGCATGACCTCCCCGGCCATCGACCCCACCCGCCCGACCCAGGGCATCCAGAACTCCCTCGCCACCGGGCAGCTGCCGCGGCTGATCAACGTCTGGGTCGTGCTCGGCGCGCTCCTCGTGTCGGCCGGCGTCATCACCCTGATCGGCGGCTTCAACATCACGGGCACGCTCGTGCTGACCGGCCTGCTCTACCTGATCGCCATCACGGTCGCGTCGGCGCTCGTCGAGAACGGCCGCAAGGCCGTCGACCGCCTCGTGCGCGGACTCGTCACCGTCGCCTTCCTGCTCGCGCTCATCCCCCTCGTGTCGACGCTCTGGACGGTCGTGTCGAAGGGCATCGGCCAGCTCAACTGGAGCTTTATCAGCCAGACCGGCGGATCGAGCTTCAACGCCGAGACGCTCGAGGTCACCCAGCGCGTCGGCGCCTGGCAGGCGATCGTGGGAACGCTCGAGATCACCGGGATCGCCACGCTGATCTCGGTGCCGATCGGCATCCTCACCGCGATCTACCTCGTCGAGTACGCGCAGCCCACCAACCTGCTGCGCCGCGTCGTCACCTTCCTCGTCGACGTGATGACGGGCATCCCCTCGATCGTCGCCGGTCTGTTCGCCTTCGCGCTCTTCACCCTCATCGTGGGCCCCAAGGCCTTCTCCGGATTCTCGGCCTCGGTCGCCCTGTGCGTGCTGATGATCCCGATCGTCGTGCGCTCGACCGAGGAGATGCTGCGCCTCGTGCCGATGGATCTGCGCGAAGCCTCCTACGCGCTCGGGGTGAACCGCTCGCTGACGATCATCAAGGTCGTGCTGCGCACCGCCGTCTCGGGCATCATCACCGGCGTCATGCTCGCGATCGCCCGCGTCATCGGCGAGACCGCCCCGATCTTCATCGCGGCGAGCTTCACCGACAACTTCAACGCGAACCCGTTCAGCGGCCCCATGCAGACCCTGCCGGTGCTCGCCTACTCGGGGATCAAGTTCCCCGGCCAGGACATCGACGCGTCGAACGACGCCGCCTGGGGCGCCGCGCTGCTGCTCGTGCTGCTCGTCGTCGTGTTCAACCTCATCGCCCGCATCGTCGCCGCCCTCTTCTCTCCGAAGTCCGGCCGCTAAGACCCGACCACCGCACCCCGGAAGGCCCAGCGTGTCCAAGCGCATCGAAGTCAACGATCTCAACGTCTACTACAGCGACTTCCTCGCCGTCGAAGGCGTCAGCATGCAGATCGAGCCCCGCACCGTCACCGCGTTCATCGGCCCGTCGGGCTGCGGCAAGTCGACCTTCCTGCGCACGCTCAACCGCATGCACGAGGTCATCCCCGGCGCCCACGTCAAGGGCGAGGTGCGCATCGACGGCAACGACCTCTACGGCCAGGGCGTCGACCCGGTGCTCGTGCGTCGCCAGGTGGGCATGGTGTTCCAGCGCCCCAACCCCTTCCCGACCATGTCGATCCGCGAGAACGTGCTCGCCGGCGTGCGCCTCAACAACCGCCGCATCTCGAAGACCGACGCCGACGACCTCGTCGAGAAGTCGCTGCAGGGCGCGAACCTGTGGAACGAGGTCAAGGACCGCCTCGACAAGCCCGGCTCGGGCCTCTCGGGCGGCCAGCAGCAGCGCCTCTGCATCGCCCGCACGATCGCCGTGTCGCCCGACGTCGTGCTGATGGACGAGCCCTGCTCGGCGCTCGACCCGATCTCGACCCTCGCCATCGAGGACCTCATCGAGGAGCTCAAGGCCGAGTACACGATCGTGATCGTGACCCACAACATGCAGCAGGCCTCGCGCGTCAGCGACAAGACTGCCTTCTTCAACATCGCCGGCACCGGCAAGCCGGGCAAGCTCATCGAGTACGACGAGACCTCGACGATCTTCTCGAACCCGAACGTGCAGGCCACCGAGGACTACGTCTCGGGCAAGTTCGGATGATCGACGGCCGGTCGCGCGCGGCGTGATCGGAAGGCGTTCGACGCAGGGCGTCGGGCTTCGGTTCGGCGCCCTGCGGCGTTCCCGGGCTCGCGGTCGAACGTGCCGCTAGGGGCGGAAGGACTCGAGCTGGCGGGATGCGGCCGTGACCGTCGCCGCGCTCTTGGCGAAGGTGAAGCGCAGCAGCGAGGCGAAGTCGTCGCGGTGCTCGGCGACGGTGAAGGCCGAGACCGGGATGCCGACCACGCCGACCTCGTCGACCAGACGGCGCGCGGTGGTGACGCCGTCGTGCAGGCCGATCGGGGCACCGTCGGCGACGAGGAAGTACGAGCCGCCCGGACGGTTCACGGCGAAGCCGACCGACTCGAGCGCCGCCGTCAGCTCGTCCCGGCGCGCGCGCAGCTTCTCGGCCTCGCCGCGGAAGTAGGCCTCCGGCAGCGCGAGCCCGACGGCGACCGCGGGCTGGAAGGGCGCGCCGTTGACGTAGGTGAGGAACTGCTTGACGGCGAGCACCGCATCCACCAGCTCGGGGGCCGCCGTGATCCAGCCGATCTTCCAGCCGGTGACGCTGAAGGTCTTCGCGGCGCTCGAGACCGTGATCGCCCGCCCGCGGGCGCCCGGGAACTCGCCGATGCTGCGGTGCCGCCGCTCGAAGACGAGGTGCTCGTAGACCTCGTCGCTGACGATCACGGCGTCGTGCTTCTCGGCGAGCTCGACGAGGAGCTGCAGCGTCGAGTCGGGCAGGATCGCGCCGGTCGGGTTGTGCGGCGTGTTGATGAGGATGACGGCCGTGCGGTCGGTCACCGCGGCACGAAGCTCGTCCGGGTCGGGGAGGAAGTCCGGCGCGCGCGCCGGCACCGGCACGAGGCGTCCGCCGGCGAGGCCGACGAGCGCCGCGTAGCTGTCATAGAAGGGCTCGATCACGACCACGTCGTCGCCGCGGTCGACGAAGGCGAGCAGCGACGCCGAGAGGGCCTCGGTCGCGCCGGCCGTGACGAGCACCTCGCGGTCGGCATCCCAGTCCAGCCCGCGGAAGCGCTTCTGGTGGTCGGCGATCGCCTGACGCAGCGGCGCGATGCCGCGGCCCGGCGGGTATTGGTTCGCGCCGTCGCTGATCGCCTGGCGCGCCGCCTCGAGCACCTCGGCGGGCCCGTCCTCGTCGGGGAAGCCCTGGCCGAGATTGAGGGCGCCGCGCTCGGCGGCGAGCGCCGACATCTCGGCGAAGATCGTCGGCCGGGCGACGCCGTCGGGCCCCAGCAGTCCCGCCGCGCGGACCGTGCGCTGCCACGGCAGCTCGGCCGGAGTCGAGGCCCGGTTCGAGGCGGGGTCGGATGCGGTGCTCTCGGCGTCGGCGCGGCTCACTCCCCCAGCCTAGAGACGCGTCGGGGCTCCGCATCGCGCGGTGTCGCCGCGTGACGACCCGGCCCCCGCCGGGTGCTGGGGTCCGGCTCGCGGCGCTGGAAGCGGTCGGCGACAGCCCACCGGGTCACCTGCACCAGTGCCTCCCCGATGATCCGCGTGCTCATCTTCGAGCGACCCGCGACGCGCTGGCGGAACACGATCGGCACCTCGGCCACATCGACGTGCTCGTGCGCCGCTCGGCGCAGCAGGTCGATCTGGAAGCAGTAGCCGCGGCTCGTCACCGTCTCGAGTTCGAGCCGGAGCAGCGCCGACGCCGTGAACGCGCGATACCCTCCGGTGACGTCGCGTGTGCGAAGTCCGAGCAGCCGGCGCGCGTAGGCACTCCCCGCTCGACTGAGCACGCGACGTCGGAGCGGCCAGTCCTCAACCCGGCCGCCGTCGGCCCAGCGGGACCCGATGGCGAGGTCGCGCCCCGCATCCAGCTCCTCGAGCAGTCGCGGGAGGTCGGCGGGGCGATGCGAGCCGTCCGCGTCGAGCTGGACGAAGCGCTCGTAGTCGCGCTCGAGGCCCCAGGCGAATCCATCGAGGTAGGCCGCCCCGAGGCCGCGTCGCGGCCCGTGATGCAGCACATGGATACCCGGCGAGCCCTCGGCGAGCTGATCAGCGAGGGCGCCGGTGCCGTCCGGCGAGTCATCGTCGACGATGAGGATGTCGACGTCGCGGTCGAGTCGGAGCAGCTGTCCGACGACCTCGGGGAGGTTGTCGCGTTCGTCGTAGGTCGGCATCACCACGAGGGTGCGGGGCATGAGTCGCCTCTCTCGGACCCGAGGGGCTCCGGATATGGAAGAACCCGCCGCGCGGATGCACGGCGGGTTCTTCCGGGATTCGTGCGGGAGCTGGTCCCGCCGACTCGTCGTTACTTGGTGGCGACGGTGATCTTCGCGACGCCCACGAGCAGCTGGGGCTTGACCGCATCGGTGCCGAAGGTCTTGTTCAGCAGGTCGGCAGCGTCGGCCGAGATGTGCACCGTGGTGCCCTCGAGGATGCCGTTGTTGCCCTCGGTCCGCAGCGGCTTCAGGGTGCCTCCGTGGAGGTCGAAGAGGAAGGCGTCGTCAGCGGCGACCTGGCCGTCGACGGTGACCTTGCCGTGCAGCTCGGAGGTGCCCGGGTCGATGACGAAGTCGGTCAGCTCGACGACCTTGCCGCCCCCGGTGAGGCTGATGCCCGAGCCGTTGTGGTCGATCTCGCCCTGCACGTAGGGGCGGTACGACTTGGCCGGGTCGTAGTAGTCGACGTTGCCGCCGGTGATCGGGAAGGAGAAGATCCCGTTCTCGAACTTGGCGGTGCCGACGACACCCGGGGTGAGCTGGAGGCTCGTGAGCGCGTCGACGAAGCCCTGGTCGACGGTCACCTCGGTGTCGACGCCCTTGGAAAGGTCGGGCAGCGAGACGACCGGTTCGGGCTTGGTCTCGGACGACTTGGTGGTCTCCTTGCTGGGCGAGGAGCCGCTGTCGCTGCTCGTCGAGCAGGCCGCGAGCGAGAAGGCGAGGGCGCCGACGGCGATGATGCCGAGGCCGCTCTTGACGAGCGAGTTCTTCGAGATGGAGCGCATGATTCGTTCCTTTGGTCGGTGATTCCCGGTTGGTGACATGGGTTCGGGAGCATGCTCGAAAGGGATCGGTCCGTGACCTTTTCGTGACATTGCATTCAGGTGGCGCACAGCATCGGGTGGGCGACAGCGGTGCGCGATGTCGCCGCCTACGGTGGGCACATGGGCGCTCTGACACTGGGGATGCCGAGCGTGCGGCGCTCGGCCGCCGCCGAGGACGGGGTGATCGACGTCGCCGATCGACCCGGCACGCCGCTGCTCGTCGACCGCTTCGGCCGGGTGGCCCGCGACCTGCGCGTCTCACTGACCGAGAAGTGCTCCCTGCGCTGCGTCTACTGCATGCCGGAGGAGGGGCTCCCCGCGATCCCGCGAGACCGGCTGCTGACGGCCGCCGAGGTCGCGCGGCTCGTCGGAATCGGCGTGCGCGAGCTGGGCGTCCGCGACATCCGCTTCACCGGCGGCGAGCCGCTGCTGCGCGCCGACCTCGCCGAGATCATCGAACGCAGCGCCCGCGAGGCCGACGGCGTCCCGCTCTCGCTCACGACCAACGGCATCGGCCTCGACAAGCGCGTACGAGCCCTGCGCGACGCGGGACTCACCCGCATCAACATCTCGCTCGACACGATCGATCGCGAGCACTTCGCCCGCCTGACCCGGCGGGACCGGCTGCCCGCGGTGCTGGCCGGGATCCGCGCCGCGCACGAGGCAGGACTCACCCCACTGAAGATCAACGCCGTGCTGCTGCGCGACACCCTCGCCGGTGCGGGCGACCTGCTCGCCTGGGCTCTCTCCACCGGATCGCGGCTGCGCTTCATCGAGCAGATGCCGCTCGACGCCGACGGCGCCTGGACCCGTGAGGACCTCGTGAGCGCCGCGGAGCTGCTCGACGTGCTCGGCCGCCGATTCGAGCTCTCTCCGGTCGGCCGGCACGAGGCGTCGGCGCCCGCCGAGGAGTGGGCGGTGCGCGGATACGAGGTGGACGGCGCACCCGCGACCGTCGGGATCATCGCCTCGGTCACGCGTCCGTTCTGCGCCGACTGCGACCGCACCCGCGTCACCGCGGAGGGCGCCGTGCGGTCCTGTCTGTTCGGCGACGAAGAGACCGATCTGCGCGCGCTGCTGCGCGACGGAGCGGACGATGAGGCGATCGCCGACCGCTGGCGCTCCGCGATGTGGGTGAAGCAGGCGGGCCACGGGATGGACCGCGCCGACTTCGTGCGGCCGGTGACGAGCATGGGAGCGATCGGTGGCTGAGACCGCGGTGCTGGTGCGCTACTTCGCGGCCGCCGCCGAGGCAGCCGGTCGACGCGAGGAGTCCGTCTGCGGCGTGACGACGGCGGGTGAGCTGCGCCGGGAGCTGTCGCGGCGCCACGGCGCTGCGATGGAGCGGGTGCTGGCGAACGGCTCGCTGCTCCTCGACGGGGTCGTCAGCCGGGACGACGGACGCGCCCTCGGGGCGACGGCCGACGTGCTGCCGCCCTTCGCCGGAGGCTGACGCCGGAGCCGACACCGGAGCGGGCACAGCGCCCGCGGGTCGGCGTGCCCCACAATCGAGACATGACCGCAGCAGCGACGATCGGCATCATCGGCGGCTCCGGCCTCTACGACCTCCTCGGCGACGACGCCGAGTCACGGGAGGTGGACACCCCCTACGGACGCCCCTCGTCGCCGGTGTCGATCGGGCAGTTCGCCGGTCGGACCGTCGCCTTCCTGCCGCGTCACGGAACCGGGCACTCCGTCGCCCCTCACCTGATCAACGCCCGCGCGAACATCTGGGCGCTCGCCTCGCTCGGCGTCACCGCGCTCGTCTCGACCGCAGCCGTCGGCTCCATCCGCGCCGAGTACCCGCCCCGCGCCCTCGCCGTGCTCGACCAGATCGTCGACTACACGCACGGCCGCACCGGCACGTTCTTCGACCAGGGCGACGTGCAGCACCTGCCGTTCTCCGACCCCTTCGATCCGGTTCTGCGGCGGATCATGCTGGAGGTCGCGCCCGAGGCCCAGCCGACGGCGACGATCGGGATCATCCCCGGCCCGCGCTTCTCGACGCGCGCCGAGTCCGCGCGCTACCGCGGCGACGGCGTCGACCTGCTGAACATGACCCTCGCGCCCGAGGTCGCGCTGGCGGCCGAGCTGGGGATCGGCGCGGTCACGCTCGCGATCGTCACCGACACCGACGCGGGCGAATCGGCCGACGACCCGGACACGGTCAGCGCCGAGCTGGTCTTCCGGCGCCTGAGCGAGGCGCTGCCCCGCATCCGCGAGATCATCGCCGGGGTCGTCGCCGGCGTCCCCGGCGACTTCGCTCCGCGTGAGCTGATAGCGGCCGAGGCGGTGCGACGGGTGCTCGAGCGGCCGACCACGGGCTCCCCCGCGACGTCCGGGGCGGAGGCGTGATGCGCCTGCTCGTGACCGGCGGGGCCGGGTTCATCGGATCACACGTCGTCGACGCCGCTCTCGACCGCGGCATCGAGGTGCGCGTGCTCGATTCGCTGCGCGGCGATGTGCACGAGGGGCCCGCCACGGTGCCCGACGGCGTCGAGCTGATCGTCGGCGACGCGCGCGACCGCGACACGCTCGACCGCGCCCTGCTCGGGGTGGATGCGGTGTGCCACCAGGCGGCGAAGGTCGGCCTGGGCAAGGAGATCGGCGACGCGCCGGACTACGTCGCGTCGAACGATCTCGCGACGGCCCAGCTGCTGGCCGCGGCGGCCCGGGCCGGCATCGGGCGTCTGGTGCTCGCTTCGTCGATGGTGGTCTACGGCGAGGGTGCCTATTCGGGCTCGAGCGGTCTCGTGCGCCCCGCACCGCGGCGGCGCTCCGACCTCGACGCGGGCCAGTTCGATCCGCGCCACCCCGACACCGGCGAGGTGCTCTCGCCCGAGCTGCTCGACGAGGACGCGGCTCTCGACCCCCGGAACGTCTACGCGGCGACGAAGCTGGCACAGGAGCACCTCAGCGCGGCGTGGGCCCGTGAGACCGGCGGACGCGTCGCGGCACTCCGCTACCACAACGTCTACGGCCCGCGGATGCCGAAGAACACGCCCTATGCCGGGGTCGCTTCGCTCTTCCGCTCGGCGATCGCGCGGGGCGAGACACCGCGCGTGTTCGAAGATGGCGGGCAGCGCCGCGACTTCGTTCACGTCGCCGACGTCGCCGACGCCAACCTGGCCGCGCTCGACTGGACCGATGCCCAGCAGCCGGGCGCGGTGCGCGCCTTCAACATCGGCAGCGGACGGGTCACGACGATCCTCGAGATGGCCGAGCTGCTCGCGCATCACGCCGGCGGCGACGCGCCGATCGTGACCGGCGAGTACCGGCTCGGCGACGTGCGGCACATCACCGCGTCGTCGGAGCGCGCCGCCCGCGAGCTCGGCTGGCGGGCCCGGCGCGATCTCGACGAGGGCATGCGCGAGTTCGCGACGGCGCCTCTGCGCGGCGAGTGACGCCGCGCGATCAGGCCGCCGACATCCCCGCGCCGCCGGGGAGGCTGAGCTCGAAGCGGCATCCCCCCGGAATGTTGCGGACGCTGACCTCGCCATGATGCGCACGCGCGATCCCCCTCACGATGGCGAGACCGAGCCCCGCGCCGCCCGTCTCCGCACCGGCGCCGACCGGCGAGGGCGACGCGCCGGGGCCACGCCAGCCCGCCTCGAACACACGGGCGATCTCCGCCTCGGGGATGCCCTCGCCGGCATCGACGACCGAGATCACGGGTCGTCCGTCGAGCACCGCCGCGCAGACGGTCACCGGCGCGCCGGCGGGACTGTGCTGGATCGCGTTCAGAAGCAGATTCGACACGGCGCGCGAGAGCTCCCGCTCGTCCCCCATCGCCATCACATCGCCGCCCTCGGGCACGCGCAGACGGATCTCGCGATCGAGATACCGGGAGCGATGGTCCATGACGGCGTTGCTGACCACCTCCACCAGCGACACCGGCTCGAGCGCGAGCCCCAGCGAGCCGGATTCGATCTTGCTGAGCTCGAACAGGTCGTCGACCATCCCCGAGAGCTGGAGCCCGAGGTCGTGGATGCGCCCATGGAAGCGCTGCGGATCATCGGCGACACCGTCGACGAGCGACTCGCTCATCGCGACGATCCCGCTCAGCGGAGTGCGCAGGTCGTGCGCGATGAAGGCCGCCAGCTCACGGCGCGACGCGGCCACCCGCTCTTCGCGGGCCCGTTCGCCGCGCTCGAGCCGAAGCTGATCGCGCAGGCCGGCGAGCTGAGCCGCGGAGAGGTCTCGTGCCGATCGGGCGCGTCGAGCGATCACCGCCGTGACGATCGCTCCTCCAGCGGCGAGCGCCGCCGTGATCACGGCTGCGGCGACGATCCACTCAGTCGATTCCACGTGTTTCCTCCGGATGCTCGAAGCGATAGCCGACGCCCCAGACGGTGGCCAGATGCCGAGCGGATTCCGGATTCTTCTCGATCTTCTCCCGCAGCCGCCGCACGTGCACGGTGACCGTGGAGAGATCGCCGTGAGTCCATCCCCAGACGACGCGAAGGAGTTCGTCACGCCGGAACACCTGGTTCGGTCGCTTGAGGAAGAAGGCCAGCAGGTCGAACTCGCGCGTGGTGAGCTCGAGCGGCTCGCCGTCGAGCCGGGCGGTGCGGGCGGTGGGATCGAGGTGGAAGCCTCCGAGGTCGATCGGCGACTCCGGCGCGAACTCGGAGACGGTGCGGCGCAGGATCGCCTGCACCCGCAGCACGAGCTCGCGCGGCGAGTACGGCTTCGTCAGGTAATCGTCGGCGCCGGCCTCGAGCCCGTCGATGCGCGCCTGCTCGTCACTCATCGCGGTCAGCAGCAGCACCGGCAGCTGCGCCGTCGCCGGCTCGGCGCGCAGTCGACGGCACACCTCCAGCCCGTCGATCCCCGGCATCATGCGGTCGAGCACGACCAGATCGGGGCGGATGCGCGCGACCGCCGCCAGCGCCGAGAACCCGTCGGACGCGTGATCGACGAGCAGCCCAGCCGCCCGGAGGTAGCCGATCGCGACCTCGGCGAGGTCGCGCTGGTCTTCGACGAGGAGCACCCGACGATCGCGCCGTCGGGAGTCGGCTGCGGGGCTGTCGGTGCTCACAAGGCTCAGGTTAGGGCGCGACGACCGCCGCCGCGGTGACGCACTCAGCGCGCACACGGCGACGCGGGTGCGCGAGCGGGTCGCCGCCGTTCGCGTTCCGTAACACTTCTCGCCTGCCCCCCGATCCTCGGCGCGAATACGGTCGGAGGGTGAGCGATGCCAAGGTCGATGTGGTGTTCCCGTGCCTCGACGAGGAGCGGGCGCTGCCGGGCGTGCTCGCGCGTCTGCCCGAGGGCTACCGTGCGATCGTCGTCGACAACGGCTCGTCCGACCGCTCGGCCGAGGTGGCCGAGGCGGCCGGCGCGCTCGTGATCAGCGAGCCGCGTCGCGGCTTCGGCAGCGCCGCTCACGCCGGACTCCTGGCGGCCACAGCGCCCCTCGTCGCGTTCTGCGACGCCGACGCCTCACTCGACCCGGCCGAGCTCCCGCCGATGGCCGAGCTGCTCGATACGGGCGCCGCCGACCTCGTGCTCGGTCACCGCTCGCGCGCGCGTCGGGGCGACTGGCCGCTGCACGTGCGGATGGCGAACCGCTTCCTCGCGCGGCGCCTGTCGCGCATCACCGGAACGCGCATCCACGACCTCGGTCCGATGCGGATGGCCCGCACGCGCGACCTGCAGCAGCTCGGACTGCTCGATCGCCGCAGCGGGTATCCGCTCGAGATGGTGCTGCGGGCACATGCCGCGGGTTGGCGCATCGCCGAGACGGAGGTCGGCTACACCGCGCGCGTCGGCCGTTCCAAGGTGACGGGCACTGTGCGGGGCACGGCGACCGCGATCCTCGACATGTCGCGACTGCTGGCGGAGGTGTCACGATGACGACCGTCGCTCTCATCGCCAAGGAATGCCGGCCGGGACGGGTCAAGACGCGGCTGCATCCGCCGTTGACACTCGACGAGGCGGCGGAGGTCGCCGCGGCGAGCCTCGCCGACACGATCGCCGTCGTGCGCGACCTGCCGGCGACGCGCCGGGTGCTGTTCTTCGACGGCGAGGCCACCGCCGACCTCGCGACCGGCTTCGACGTTCTCCCCCAGCCGGAGGGCGGGCTCGACGCGCGTCTCGGCGCCCTCTTCGACGCTGTCGACGGGGCGCTGCTGCTCGTCGGGATGGACACTCCGCAGCTCGCCGCCGAGGACATGTCGGCCTTCTTCGACGAGGTGGATGCGACCGAGACGGGCGCGGGCGATCATCCCGCCGCCTGGTTCGGCCCCGCCCTCGACGGCGGGTTCTGGGCGCTCGGCATGACGTCGGTCGCCGGCGCCCGCGGCGATCTGATCCGCGGCGTCCCCATGTCGCGCGACGACACCGGCGCCGTGCAGCGGCGCCGACTGATGGATGCGGGGTTGAGCGTGCGCGACCTTCCGCCGCTGCGCGATCTCGACACGGTCGACGACCTGCGGGCGATCACGATCGAGCATCCTCGACTGCGGACCGCGCGCGTCTTCGCGGGACTCCGCGAGGGGTCGCGCCGATGAGCGGCACGTTCGGCACCGGCGGTGACGAGCCGTACCGCGGGCTGCTCGGCGCCGAGCAGAGCGGACCGCTCGTGCTGCGCCGCATCGACGGCGACGGCGCCGAGATCAGCATCGACGCGGCACGCTGGCTCGGCCTGGCGACCGCCGCCGACCTCTCGGTGCTCGACCACGCCGCGGCCCCGCTGCTCGACATCGGCTGCGGCCCCGGACGCATGGTGCGCGCCGCGGCCGATCGCGCCGTCGCCGCGCTGGGCATCGACGTCTCGGACGACGCCGTCGCGATGACCTCCGCCGACGGCACTCCCGCGCTGCGCCGCTCGGTGTTCGAACGGCTCCCGCTCGAGGGCGCCTGGGGCACGATCCTGCTCATGGACGGCAACGTCGGCATCGGCGGCGATCCGCTCGCCCTCCTGCAGCGCTGCCACGACCTGCTCGCCGACGGCGGCTCGGTGATCGTCGAGGCGGATGCCGATGCCTGGCTGCACGAGACCGCGGTGTTCATCGCGGTCGGCGACGACGGCAGCGAGAGCGGCCCGTTCCCCTGGGCGCGCGTCGGTCACGCCGCACTGCGCGATCTGCTCGGTGAGGCAGGCCTGCGCCTCGAGTCGGAGTGGCAGGTGAGCGGACGCTACTTCTTGCGCGCGCGGCGCTCGATCAGCCGCGGCAGCGCGAGGGCCACGGCGACGACGACGACCGCGACGCCCCAGACGATGACGAGCGACAGCAGGTAGGGCGTCGTCGCGATCGTCGGATTGGCGCTGCCACGACGGTTGGCCAGCAGTCCGGGCACGCCGATCGCGGTCAGCACCCCCGCGACGACCAGAGCCCCCTGCACGATCGTGGCAGCGAGCCGGCCGATGCGAAGCCGTTCGCGCACGCGCAGGAACGCCAGCCCGGCGGCGACGAGCACAGGGGCGAGCACCACATCGTGCAGGATCACGGCGACGATCAGCCACGTCGCGAGGCCGACGTAGCGCTTGGGCGCGACATCGTTGAGCAAGATGACGCCCCCCACCACCCCGATCGCGACGCCGATCACGATCAGCACGACCCGAGCGACGCGATAGGGCTCGGTCGACGGCGACACCGCGAACACCGGCATCGCGCGAACGCGGCCGACCAGTCCGACCCGCGGCGCGCTCACGACACCACCTCGATGCGGGCGAGCCACTTCGTCTGCAGTGCCCCGGGCCGACCCGGCGCGATCACGCGGGCCGGATAGCCGTGATCGATGTCGAGCACCTCGCCGTTCAGCTCGAGCGCGACGAGGGTCAGCGGGTCGGCGCTGAAGCCGGCCGGCATCTCCATCCGGCTCGTGACGCCGTTGCGCTGCAGGCTGCGCACCTTGAGGTCGCTCTCGGCGGGCGCGCCGGCGGCCTCGAGCAGGTCGCGCATCCGCACGCCCTTCCAGCGCGCCATCTGGCTCCAGCCCTCGACGCAGGCGATCGGGAGGTCGACCGTGGTCTGCGGCAGAGCGCGCAGCGCCATCAGGTCGAAGCTGCGCGTCGTGTCGCCGGCGATGACCTCGAGCGCCCACTCCGGCGACTTGGCGACCGCGATGACGCCCGCCTGCATCGCGGTCTTGTTGACCGGGAGTCCCTGCGGACCGAGGTTCTGCTTGCGCGGGCCCAGGATGTTGAACGGCTTCAGCAGGTCGACCGTCTGCCCCGCGGTGGTCACGGTGACCGCGCCGACCATGACGCCGACGATGCCCACGAGCCCGCGGCGGCTGACGACAGCGCCCGCGCGCGGACGGTCGCGCGCACCGGAGCGCCAGTAGCGGGCGATGAGGGGCAGCTTGACGGCGATGTGCACGATCAGGCTGCCGAAGACGATCCAGCCGAGCGCGTAGTGCGTCTGCCGGAACGGGAACGGGAAGACGTAGACCTGGAAGATGTTGAGCAGGCCGATCGCGACCTCGACGAGCGACGCGGTCACGAGCACCGCGATCGAGAGCCGCTCGAGCACCCCGGCGAGCGAGCGGATCGGGGGCCATTCGAACAGCCGCGGGTAGACGGTCCACAGCTTCGCGAGCAGGAGCGGGATCGAGGCGATCCCGCTGATCACGTGCAGACCCTGGGTGACGCGATAGAGGCTGACCGGCCGCGGGAGCACGATCCAGCTCGGATAGTCCTGCAGCACGTGGCTGAAGACGCCGGTCGCGAAGCAGATCGTGAACGCGGCGCCGAGCAGGCGACCGATGACGACGGCGGTGCGGGTCGACTTCACCGGGTCGGAGCTGGTGCGACGCAGGCGGGCGAAGACCGGCTCGAGCCGGTCGGCCATGCGCGACGTCAGATCCGCCATGTTCCCAGTGCACCACGGACCCGGCGCCGAGGGGCGGCGCGAATCATTACGGTTCGCAGACAGAGGCCGTCTCCCGACCGGATGCGCAGGCCCGAGGGGTCAGGATCGAGAGGTGAGGACTGCGGTGGCCGTCGTGCTCGCCGCGGCCACGGCCGCGGCGATCGGCTGGTCGACCCTGAACTTCACCTCGCTGCGGCCGGGTGAGCGCCCGTCGATCGCGCTGTGGACCGGGATCGCCTGGGTTCTGTTCGCTCTCGCGGTGATCGCGCTGCGTCGCGTGCCCGCACGCCGCGTGACAGCGGTCGTGCTGGGCGGCGCGCTGCTGATCGGCGGCGCGGCGCTGCTCGCCCCGCCGACGACGAGCACCGACTCGGCGCGCTACGCCTGGGACGGCATCGTGCAGAAGGCGGGCATCTCGCCCTACGACCACGTGCCGGCCTCCGACGCCCTCGACGACCTGCGCCCCGACTGGCTCTTCGGAGAACCCGAGGTCGACGCCGACGGCAGCTTCAGCTGCCCCGGCATCCGCCAAGAGAAGGTGCGCAGCGTCGACGATGGCGATCCGCTGTGCACGGCGATCAACCGCCCGAGGGTGCTGACGATCTACCCGCCGGTTGCCGAGGCCTACTTCGCGGCGGTGCGGCTGTTCGTGCCGCCCGAGGCCGAGTACCTGCCGCTGCAGATCGGCGGCCTCGTGATCGCACTCGCCGTCACGGCGGGGCTGCTCGTCGCGCTGCGACGCCGCGGCCTCGATCCGCGCTGGGCGGCTCTCTGGAGCTGGTGTCCGCTGATCGCGATCGAGGCGGTCAACAACGCCCACGTGGATGTGCTCGGCGCGGCGCTCGCCCTCGTCGCGACCCTGCTCATCAGCCGCGGCCGGCGCATCTGGGGCGGCATCGCCCTCGGTGCGGCGATCGCGACCAAGCTCATCCCCGTCATCGTCGCTCCCCCGCTGATCCGTCGGCGCCCGATCGCGGTCATCGTCGCCGCCGTGCTCACCTTCGCCGCCGTCTACGTGCCGGCGGTGATCGCCTCCGGACCCCGCGTGCTGGGATACCTGCCCGGCTATCTCAAGGAGGAGGGCTACGACGACGGCTCGCGCTTCGCCCTCCTCACTGTCGTGCTGCCCGGCTCGGCGGCGCTGCCGGTCGCGGCCGTGCTGCTCGCCGTCATCGCAGCGCTGTGCGTGTGGCGCACCGACCCGACGCAGCCGTGGATGACGCAGGTCGTGCTCGTCGGGATGACGCTGCTGCTGGTGAGCCCGCGGTACGTCTGGTACGCGCTGCTGCTCGCGCCGTTCATCGTGCTCAGCCGCCGCTGGGAGTGGTTCGCGGTCGTGCTCGCCCTCACCGCGCGCTCGCTCATCCCCTCGTTGACGGTCAGCCGTGTCGCCCTGGCGATCGCGCTCGTGGTGCTGATCGCCGCCTGGCTGCTGCGGCGGCGCGCGGCGCGCATCAATCGGAGCGCGTCGGCATCGGCGTCGGCGTCGGCGCCATCGTCGGGCTCGGCCTCTGACTCGGAGGCGGCGACGTGACCGCGCCGGTCGTCGTGATCGACGCGGACGCGGTCGCGACCTCGCTCCCCGAGTCGTCCCCCGCCGCATCCACGGCGGCGGATCCGTCGCGCGACCGGCGCACCCGTCGCCGTCCCTGGCGCTCCGCTCTCGTGCTCGGACTGATCGCCTCGATCGTCTCGGGCGCCTTCGCCTGGGTTCCGTCGCTCTGGTACGACGAGGGCGCGAGCGTCACCGCCGCGACCCGCGACGTCGAGGCGCTCGGCGTGCTCGTGCGCCAGGTCGACGCGGTGCATGCCCTCTACTACTGGCTGCTGCACCAGTGGTTCGAGCTCGTCGGCTACTCGGCGTTCGCGCTGCGAGTGCCGAGCATCGTGGCCGCCGGCGTGACGGTCACCGTGACGGTGCTGCTGGTCGAGCGGCTGGCATCCCGCCGACTCGCCCTGATCACCGGCGCCGTGCTGCTGGTGCTTCCGCGCTTCACCTGGGCCGGCGGAGAGGGCCGCAGCTACGCCCTCAGTCTCATGCTCGTCACGCTCGCCTCGCTCCTGCTGGTGTGCGCGCTGCAGCATCGCGGCGACGTCTCACCGCATCGCCGCCGCGTCTACTGGGTGGCCTACGCGGTGGTGACCGGGCTGTCGATCGTGCTCTACCTCTACGTGGCGCTGGCCCTCGTTGCCCACGCGGCCGTGGTCACCGTGCTGCTGCTCGCCCGCCGCCTGCGCTGGCGGGAGGCCGTCCCATTCGCGATCACGGCTGCGGTGGCCGTGCTGTCGACCTGGCCGCTGACCGTGCTCGCGGAGCGGCAGAAGGGCCAGGTGAGCTGGATCCACCCGCTCGACGCGACGACGCCGCACGCGGTGCTCGTGACCCAGTTCTTCCCGAAGGCGGCCCCCTTCGCCTTCGTCGCCTGGCTGATGATCGCTCTCGGTGGGGCGCTGCTGGTGCGCGGCTTCGCGCGCCGACCTCTGCTCGCGGCGCTGACGATCGCCCTGTTGACCGCGCCCACGCTCGGACTGCTCACCGCCTCGGTGGCGCTCACTCCGCTCTACTCGCCGCGCTACCTGACCTTCTCGCTTCCGGCAGTGGCGGTCGCGATGGCCGTCGTCGTCGACGCGCTGCCGCGACGGGCGCTGCGCATCGCGGGGATCGCCGTGATCGTGGCGCTCGCGGTGCCGTCGTACGTGGGCCAGCGGATGCCCGAGGCGAAACAGCACAGCGACTGGAACCAGGTCGCCGACCACGTGGCCGAGCGCACCGCCGAGCTCGGCCTCGTGCCTGCCGGATCCGGCGCACCCGGATCTGCTCCCTCGTCGACGGCCGGGATCGTGTGGGGAGGCCTGCGCGGGCATCCGACCGTGACCTCCCGCGTGATCGCGCAGAGCTATCCGCAGGCGTTCGCCGGGCTCGGCGACGTCAACGCCTCGGCGCCGCCGCGGGGGCTGTGGGAGCGCAACACCGCTCTCGATCCGGCTCTGCTGAGCGGCTACGACGACGTCTGGTACGTCGTCAGCAATCACTCCGAGACGCAGCAGGAGAAGTTCGCGGTGTTCCGCGATGCCGGCTTCGAGCTGCGCGAGACGACCCGGTTCTCGCGCACCGACGTCTACCTCTTCGAGCGGGGCTGACGCCGAGGCCGACCGCCGTGCCCAGAGCCCGTCCTGCTCAGCGCCCGTCGGCTCAGAGCCCGACCCACTCGGATGCGCCGTCGTCGAAGGTCTGACGCTTCCAGATCGGCACGGTCTGCTTGATCAGGTCGACGAGGTCGCCGCACGCCTGGAACGCTTCGGCCCGGTGCGCCGACGCGGCGCAGGCCACCAGCGCCACGTCGCCGACGACCAGGGCGCCGACCCGGTGCACGGCCGCGACGCGCACGCCGGAGCGCTCGGCGATCGTGTCGCAGGCGCGCTGCAGGAACTCCGCCGCTGCCGGATGCGCCTCGTACTCGAGCGCGGTCACCGCGCGCCCGCCGTCATGGTCGCGCACGACGCCGCGGAAGGTGACGAGCGCGCCGGCGGAGTCGGCGGCGACCGCGGCCTCGACGGCGGCGACGTCGATCGGCCGCGTCACGACACGGGCCGCCCGGTCAGCCATGGTCGGCGTCGCCCGCGAGCTGGTGCACGAGGTGGTCGAGCAGGCCGTCGAGCACGGCGATGCCGTCGCGCACCGCGCCGATCGACCCGGGCAGCGTCACGACGATCGTGCCGCCGGCGGTCACCCCGGCGACCCCGCGCGAGAGCGCCGCGGTCGGGGTGCTGAGCAGTCCGCGAGCGCGCACCGCCTCGATCACGCCCGGCAGAGCGCGAGTCAATCGCGGTCCGACGGCGTCGGGCGTCTGGTCTCCCGGGCCGAGGCCGGTGCCTCCGGTCGTGATGAGCACCTGCGGTCCCGCGGCGAGAACGGCGTCGAGGGCGCCGGACACGTCGGCATCGGCCACCACGCGAGGCGCGTCGATCGCGAAACCACGACCGCGCAGCCAGTCGACGAGCACCGGGCCCGTGCGGTCGTCGGCCTCCCCGGCCGCCGCCCGGGTCGAGGCGACGATGACGGCGGCGGTGCGCGCGACGGGGCGCGGCGCTGGGGTCGCGGCGTCGGCGCTCGGGGTCGCGGCGTCGGCGCTCGGGGTCGCGCTGCGCTCGGGAGCGGCGACGTCGGCGGCGGCATCGGCGACGACGCCGCCGACTCCCCCGCGCCTCCAGTCCCCGTGCCGACCGCCCGTCTTGCTCTCGAGGCGCACCTCGGTCAGCGACGCGGCGGGATCGACGGCCTTGACCATGTCGTGCAGCGTGAGACCGGTGACTGTGGCCGCGGTCAGCGCCTCCATCTCGACGCCGGTGCGGGCCGTGACCCGGGCCGTCACCGTGATGAGGATGCTCGCCGCGCCACCCGGCTGCGGCGCCTCCTCGAAGGCGAAGTCGATCGCGACCGAGTCGAGCGGCAGCGGATGGCACAGTGGGATTAGCTCGCTCGTGCGCTTCGCCCCGCCGATGCCCGCCAGGCGCGCCGTGGCGAGCACGTCGGCCTTCGACAGGGCGTCGCGACGCACGAGGTCGAGCACCTCGGGGGTCGTCACGAAGCGCGCCGACGCCGTCGCGACGCGCGGGGTGACCGCCTTCGCGCCGACATCGACCATGCGCGCCCGGCCGTCGGCATCCAGATGGCTCAGTTCGCTCACAGTCCCCAGACCTCCACCTCGGCTGCCGCGGGCAGCTCCGTCGTCTCCGCCGGCACGACGATCACCGCATCCGCGGCCGCCAGTGCGGCCACCAGGTGCGAACCCGGCCCCGAGACCGGCTCGACCTCGTCGTCGCCCGCGAGTCGGGCGCGCAGCAGCTGCTGGCGCCCGGCCGGCGACACGATCGAGCTCCGCAGTCGGCGTCGAGTCCGCGACGCCATCGGAAGACCGGCGTGCTCGCGAAGCAGCGGCGCCACGAAGGCCTCGAAGGAGAGCTGCGTGCTCACCGGATTGCCGGGGAAGCCGATCACCGGCACGCCGTCGATCATCGCCAGCGCCTGCGGGCCGCCCGGCTGCATCGCGATCGTGCCGACCCACCCGCCGCGCGGCAGAAGCGATTCGCGCACGACCTCGAAGTCGCCCTGCGAGATGCCGCCCGAGGTGATCACCAGGTCGGCGACGCGCACCGCGTCGCCGAGCAGCTGGTCGAACACCGCGCGGTCGTCCTGGGCTCGACCCCGCAGTGCGACGACGCCGCCGCACTCGACGACCGCCGCCGCCGCCGCGACGGCGTTCGCGTCGTGGATCTCGCCGGGGCGGGGAACGGCGCCGACGTCGACGAGCTCGCTGCCGGTCGTGAGGATGGCGACGTGAGCACGCGGACGCACGGCCACCTCGCCGAGGCCGGCCGCCGCGAGCGCCGCCAGGTGCCGCGAGGCGAGACGGCGTCCCGCCGGGATCAGCTCGTCGCCGGCGCGGAGATCGCTACCGCGCTCACGCACGAACACGCCAGCGGCGACCGGCGCGGCGAAGGTGACCGTCTCGGCGCGCGACTCGACCTGCTCGACCGGCACGATCGCATCCGCCCCCTCCGGCACGGGCGCGCCCGTCATGATGCGGATCGCGGTGCCCGGGGCGAGCGCGGGCGGCTCCCCGGCGGTCGCGGCGACGACCGCCGCCACCGGCAGGGTGACCGGTGCCGCAGCGAGATCGGCGGCGCGCACGGCGAACCCGTCCATGTGCGAGTTGCGGAACAGCGGGAGATCGACCGGCGATGCGACCGGCTCGACGGTGACGCGGCCCAGCGCCTCGTCGAGAGGCACGAGCTCGGATCCGCCGGGCAGGGTGCCCCGCACCAGCGACGCGACGACGGCCGCGTGCTCGGCCACCGTGGGACGCGCGGCGACGTGGAAGTGCTCGGGGCGCGAGAAGGGTCGCTCGCTCATCAGTACCTGCGCATCTCGAGGTCGACGTCGACGGCCCAGGCATCGATGCCGCCCGCCAGCTCGCGCACCCGGGTGAACCCGAGTGCCCGCAGCGTCGACGCGGCCGAGCGCGAGCGCACGCCGTGGTGGCAGATCACGACGATGTCCTCGTCACGCGCGAGCGGCAAGGTCGTGCCTGCGGTCGCCTCGAGCCGCGCGAGCGGAACCAGCGTCGCCCCCGCCAGCGCCGCGCGAGCGACCTCGGCCGGCTCGCGAACATCCACCAGTCGTGGCGGCGTCGCGCTCCGCAGCTCGTCGAACAGCGCGCGCGGCGTGACGAGCTCGTCCGCCGCCAGCAGCCCGCAGAAGGCGTCGTAGTCGATCAGCCCGGTGATCGGCGCACGATCCGGATCGCGCGCGTAACGCACCTCATCGGCGGTGCCGGCGAGCGCATCCACGAGCATCACTCGGCCGACGAGCGGTGTGCCGAGTCCGCCGATCAGCTTGACGGCCTCGCCGACGAGGATGCCGCCCACGATCGCGCAGACGGCCGGGAAGACGCCGCCGTCGGCGCAGCTGGGCACCGCTCCGGGCGAGGGCGGCACCGGGAAGAGGTCGCGGTAGTCGGGTGACCCCGGGACGACGCAGCCGGCCTGACCGGAGAACTGCGACACAGCGCCCCACACCAGCGGGATGCCGAGCAGGGCGGCGACATCGTTAGCGAGATAGCGGGTGGCGAAGTTGTCGCTGCCGTCGACGAGCAGGTCGTAGCCTCGGGCGATCCCGAGCGCGTTCGCGGAGTCGAGTCGCACCCGATGCTCGATCACCTCGGCCGTCGGAGCGAGCGACCGCAGCGTCGCGGCCGCGGAGACGACCTTGGCGAGGCCCACGTCGGCCTGAGAATGCACGGTCTGTCGATGCAGGTTGCTCGTCTCCACGCGGTCGTCGTCGACGACGCCGATGACGCCGACGCCCATGCTCGCCAGCATCGGCAGCACGGCGCTGCCGAGGCCGCCGGCGCCGATCACCAGCACCCGGGCGGCGGCGAGCCGGGCCTGCGTCGCGGCGTCGAAACCGGGGAGCGCGAGCTGGCGGGAGAAGCGGTCGGCGTCACCCGTCGAGTCGGGGTCGGGGCTTCCGGTCGGCCGCATCCGGCAATTCTTACAGGCCGCAGACGAACCGCGTCGATCTCCGCATCCGCGGATACTTTGAGATCACCACGACGAGAATGCGGAGATCCGATGGTGACGACGACCTTCCGAGTCAGCGAGGCGGCGGCTCTGCTGGCCGTCAGCGACGACACGATCCGACGCTGGGCAGAATCCGGCCGACTCACGCTCGAGCGCGACGCCTCCGGGCCGCAGCACATCGCCGGAACCGAGCTCGCCCGCGTCGCGCAGGAGATCGGCGAGGCCTCGACGCTCGGCGCGGCGTTCCCCACCGCGAAGGCGTCGACCCGCAACCGCGTCACGGGGATCGTCACCCGGGTCGTGCGCGACACGGTCATGGCGCAGGTCGAGCTTCAGGCCGGGCCGTTCCGCATGGTGTCGCTCATCAGCCGCGAGGCCGCCGACGAGCTCGAGCTGCAGCCCGGCTCGCTCGCCGTCGCCACCGTCAAGGCGACCAACGTCGCCATCGAGCTGCCCGATGCCGCCCGCCGGAGCGAGTCGTGAGCGCCCGCCGACCCCGGTACTGGGCCCTCGTCGCCGGACTCGCGGCTGCCGCGCTCGCTCTCGCCGGCTGCGCTGCCGGTTCGAGCGGCTCCGGCTCCGGAATCGACTCCGCGTCTCCGAGCACCGAGCCGAAGCTCAGCGGCACCGTCACGATCTTCGCCGCGGCATCGCTGACCGAGGTGTTCGGCGAGGCCAAGACGATCTTCGAGAAGCAGCATCCCGGTGTCGAGGTCGTGCTCAACTTCGGCGGCAGCTCGGCGCTCGCCGAGCAGATCCTCAGCGGCGCCCCCGCGGATGTCTTCGCGGCCGCGAGCCCGGCGACGATGACGACCGTGGCCGACGGCGGCGCCGCCGCGGGCGCCCCGACGACCTTCGCGACGAACACGCTCGAGATCGCCGTGCCGAAAGACAACCCCGGCAAGGTCACCAAGCTCGCCGACTTCGCCGATGCCTCCCGCACGATCGCGATCTGCGCGCCCGAGGTGCCCTGCGGCGCCGCCGCGGTGAAAGTGTTCCAGTCGGCCGGCATCACCGCCGCACCCGACACCCTGGAACAGGATGTGAAGGGCGTGCTCACGAAGGTGAGCCTGGGCGAGGCCGATGCCGGGCTGGTCTACCGCACCGACGTGCTGACGGCGGGCGCCGCCGTGAAGGGCATTCCCTTCGACGAAGCCGCCGACGCCGTCAACGACTACCCGATCGCCGTGCTGAAGGATGCGCCCTCCCCCGACGCCGCGAAGGCCTTCGTCGACTGGGTGCTCTCGGACGCCGGACAGAAACTGCTCGCGAAGGCCGGGTTTGGCGCGGCCTGAGCGTGCACCCCGGCGTCGTCCGGCACGCGCGGTGAGTGCCGGGGTCGTCTGGATCCCGGCGCTCGTCGCGCTGGCGGTGCTCGTGCTGCCGCTCGTAGCCCTCGTCGTGCGCGCCCCCTGGGGCGAGCTCGGCACGGTGGTCGCGCAGGCGAGCGTCGTGCAGGCGCTCGGACTCTCGCTCACGACCGCGGCGGCGTCGACGGTCATCAGTCTGCTGCTCGGGGGGCCGCTCGCGCTCGCGCTGGGGAGGACCCGATCGTGGCCCGCGGTTCCCCGGCGGCTGCTGCGGGCGCTCGTGACCGTGCCGCTCGTGCTGCCGCCGGTCGTCGGCGGCGTGGCGCTGCTGCTGCTGCTCGGCCGACGCGGGCTGATCGGGTCGCTGCTCGATGCGTGGTTCGGCATCACCATCCCGTTCACGACGGCCGCCGTCGTGATCGCGCAGGTCTTCGTGTCGATGCCGTTCCTCGTGCTGGCGGTCGAGGGCGCCCTCGGCGCCTCCGACCGCCGCTTCGAGGTCGCCGCGGCGACGCTCGGCGCGAGCCGGTGGACGATCCTGCGCCGGGTGACGCTCCCCCTGATCTGGCCGGGGCTCAGCGCCGGCGCCCTGCTGTGCTTCACCCGCGCGCTGGGCGAGTTCGGGGCGACCGTGACTTTCGCGGGCAGCTTCCCCGGCATCACGCAGACGCTGCCGCTCGCGACCTACCTCCAGCTGCAGACCGATCCGGATGCGGCGATCGCCCTGGCCCTGGTGCTCATGGCCGTGTCGCTGGTCGTGCTGGTCAGCCTGCGCGACCGGTGGATCCCGGGGCTCGCATCGTGACGGCGCTCGAGGCGCAGGTCGGCGCCCGTCGCGGCGACTTCGACATCGACGTGCGTGTGACCGTGGAGCCCGGCCAGACCCTGGCCGTCGTCGGACCGAACGGCGCGGGCAAGTCGACGCTGCTGCAGGCGCTGGCCGGGATCGTGCCGCTCTCCGACGGCCGCATCCGGCTCGGCGCACGCTCGCTCGCCGACGCCTCGACCGGCATGGAGCTGCCGACGGCCGACCGGCGCATCGGCTACGTCTTCCAGGACTACCTCCTGTTCCCGCACCTCACCCTGCTCGACAACGTGGCGTTCGGGCCGCGCGCACGCGGCGCGACGCGCGGGGATGCGCGTGGCATCGCCCGCGACTGGCTCGACCGCGTCGGGCTCGCGGACGCGCAGGGTCGTCGCCCGCACGAGATCTCGGGCGGACAGGCTCAGCGGGTCGCGCTCGCGCGCGCTCTCGCGAGCGATCCGGAGCTGCTGCTGCTCGACGAGCCCCTCGCGGCCCTCGATGCGGAGACCCGGGTCGCGATGCGCGACGAGCTGACCGACCACCTCGCCCGTTTCGCCGGGCCGACGATCGTGATCACGCACAGCCGCGCCGACGTCACGCAGCTGGCGTCGCGCCTGATGGTGATCGAGGCGGGCCGGGTCGTTCAGTCGGCGCCGGTCGCGGACGCGCTCGGAACGCCGGCGAGCGGCTTCGCCGAGCGATTCGCGGCCGGCGATTTCGGCTGAGCCGCGTCGCCACTGCCGTCGGATGCCGACGCGGGCGCCCGGAACACGATCAGCTGATAGCAGGCGAACCGGAACGCCGTGCCGAGGGCCACCCCGATCAGATTGCCCGCGACGTTGTCGGCCACGACGCTGCGCAGCCCGAGAAGGTCGTGCGAGACCCAGAGGCAGCCGGCGGCGATGAGCAGGCCGCCCAGGTTCGCCAGCACGAACATTCCGAGCTCCCGGCCGAGCGACTGCTCTCGACGACGGCGGAACACGAGCGTACGATGCCCGATCCACGCCACCGCGATCGACACCGTGGCGGCGAGGACCTTCGCGACCACGACCTCGTCGGCGAGTACGGTGGCGCGCAGCAGGTTGAAGAGTCCCGCATCCACCACGAAGGCGATCGCGCCGACGACTCCGAAGGCGGTCAGTCGGCGCAGTGCCGCACGCCAGCGCACGAAGCGACCTCCATGCGCAGGCGCAGCCGTGCGCACGGAGGTCGATGACATCTGAACCGGCTCAGGCGGTCGTGATGGCCACGATCGGAGCCGTCGTCGGCTGCTTCGATCCGCCCTTCGGCTCGACCGTCACGCCGATCGTGTCGCCCTTGGCGTAGTCGCCGCTGAGCGGCGTCGTCGCGGAGTCGTGACCGGCGCGGAAGGTGCCGGCCGAGGTCGCGGCGCCATTCCCGTCGATGTACCAGAGCTGATAGACCTCATCAGCACTGAGTCCGTCGAGATCGCGGGTGGTGAGCACCGAGCGCTGCAGCGACGGCGACCAGGCGAGCTCGGCGCTGCCGCCGCCGGCGACATCGGCCGAGGCGCGCTGCACATCCGAGGCGGAGGTGACGGCGCTGATCTCTTGGTTCTGCTGGAGCACAGGCAGGCCGACCGCACCGCCCACGACGGCGCCGACCACGACGAGACCGGCGGCGACCGAGACCAGAGCCGCACGGGCGCCCGACCAGCGCGACCGCGCCTTGAGCTCGGCGGGCGTCGGCTGAGCCGGCGCCTCCGTCGAGATGCGGCTCGGCACGGCGGACTCCTGCTCGGGGAGCGCGGGCACGATCGACAACGGCGCCGCAGCCGGAGCACTCTGCTGAGGCAGGTCGGCGATGGCGTCCAGGATGCTCGCCCGCAGTTCCGCAGACGGCTTCTCGGGCTCGACGGCCAGGCCCAGGTAGACAGCGGTATCGGCGAACTCGGTGGCCTCGGCGCGCACCTCATCGGCGTCGGCGAGGAAGCTCTCGAACTCGGCGCGCTCGGCGTCACTCAACGCATCCAGAGCCCAGGCTCCGGTCAGCGCGGCGAGTTCGTCACGGCGACGGTCGTCGGCGGTCACGAGGTCACTCCCATCTCATCGCGCAGACGGATCATGCCGTCGCGCAGTCGGGTCTTCACGGTTCCGATCGGGATGTGCAGCATCTCCGACACCTCGCGGTGAGAATAGCCGCCGTAGTAGGCGAGCACGACGGCCTGGCGCTGCAGGTCGGTGAGCCGGCCGAGCGCGACCTTGACCCGCTCGTTCTCGACGCGCACCTCGACGTTCTCGGAGACGACGTCGACGTCGGGCTCCCAATCGCGGATGCCGATGCGGGTGTCGCGGTCACGGCTGGCCTGCGAAGCGCGGATGCGGTCGACCGCGCGGCGGTGGGTCATCGTGAGGATCCACGAGATCGCGCCGCCCTTGGTGTGGTCGTAGTTCGAGGCGCCCTGCCAGATCTCGAGGAAGATCTCCTGCGTGACCTCCTCCGACTGGGAGTGGTCGCGCAGCAAGCGCTTCACGAGTCCGAAGACGCGCGCCGAGAGCCGGTCGTAGAGCTGGGCGAACGCGGTGCGGTCGCCGCCGGCGATCTGCTCGAGCAGCTCCTCCGAACTCGTCTCGGGCTGCGGGGTTCGGTCGGCGCCCGTCTCGGGGATCGCGTCGTCGGCCATGCCGGTCAGCTTTGCACGCTCCGATGCGTGAACGTCGGATGCGGAGCGCGACACCAGAATCGAGGTCATCGCGAACTCCTTCCCGCCTCGTGAGGCGCTCGTCCGACGGGGTGGATCGGTGGGGGCGTCGACTGGGACGTCCGCCCCCACCGGGTACGTGGGCACCGACGTCGGGCGAGCCGGTGACATGAAGGTGTTCGGGGTGCGGAGCGGACGGGTTTGGTGCGGACTTCTCGAATCCGCACCCCTGATCGGGTGGGATCGAGGATCGCCGGCGCACGTCGTGTCGGGTCGTCCGGGGATGACACGCCCGGGCCGTGGCGATGACGCCCTCGATCAGCGAGGTCGGTCCCGCTCTCGTTACACTGGCTCGGCCGGGCCGCAGTAACCCCGGGCTCCAAATTCAGCCGCTTCGAGCGGCCTTGCGCCGAGAGGCGTTCTGCGGCCCGGTTCTTCTGTGTCCGGGCCCGGCTTCGCCCCCATGACGCGAGCGGGCTCGGAGTCGGGCGGACTCTGCCGGATTCAGTTCAGCTGATCGCGGCGTTCGAGCCGCGCCGCCTGGTCGAGGTCGTCGCCGAAGCTGTCGAAGCGAGCCGCGCGTGCCGTGAGCGCCGTCGCGTGCTCGGGATCGGCCGGGTCGCGCGCATCCGCCAGCTCAGCCCAGCCGACGGCGCAGATGCGGCAGTAGGCCGATGCGCGCTCCAGCGCCGTGCCGAGGTCTCCCTGGAAGACGCCGCGCAGGATCTCGTCGGCCAGCGCGCTGATCTGCTCGGGGCCGGTCGGCTCGGAGGCTCCGGCGACGACCGGGTCGATCGTGCTCAGCGCGGCGGCGCCGGTGCGGTACGCGAGCGCCGAGCCGTTCGCGTCGTCGCGCACGGCCGTGCGCAGCAGATAGAGCCGCCACAGCGCGCCCGGCAGCGTGTGCGGCCCGGCGGCCGCCCAGAGCTGCGCGACGAGGTCGAGCCCGTGCTCATCGGTGTGCGTCAGCAGCCGGTCGACGACTCCCTCGTCGGTGGTCTGCCGGGCACGGGCGAGCAGGGCCGCCGCCGACTCGTGCGCGCGGCGCAGGGTGACCGCAGGATCCTCGCCGCCCACGTGGTACTCGAAGTGGTCGTTGGGGATGCGCGCCGGCTTGTGGAACCGTTCCGCCATCCCTCCAGGGTACGACCGGCGGCGGCCGCGCCGCCCGGCGCACGGCAGCCGCCGAATCGTCAGTATCCTGGGGAGCGATCGGGCCTGTAGCTCAGTTGGCAGAGCATCGGACTTTTAATCCGCGGGTCGTGGGTTCGAGCCCCACCGGGCCCACCCCACCCCTCCCCTTCTCCTACTCCTCCCCGCCCGCCACCGGCTCGGGTCTGGTCGGCGCGGCGCGCCGGGCCGCGCCCTCGGCTCAGGCGCCTGCTCCCCCATCGACCGGCACGATCGCACCCGTCACGATCGAAGCGCGGTCGCTGAGCAGGAACGCGGCGACCTGGGCGACCTCGACCGGCTCGGCCATGCGTCCCATCGGGATCGAGGCGTTGATCTGCGCGGTCACGCCGGGCGTCGCCGACTCCCACTCGGCGATCATGTCGGTCGCGGTGCCGCCCGGGTGCAGGCCGTTGACGCGGATTCCGTCCGGCGCCCACGTCACGGCCGCCGTCTCGGTGATGCTGTCGAGCGCACGCTTGATGGCGCCGTAGGCGGGCAGCGCGGGGTTGGCGCGGCGCGCGCCGATGCTCGAGGTGTTGACGATCGCGCCGCCGCCCGAGCGGCGCATGAGCTCGGCTTCGGCGTTCATCGCGATCCAGTGGGCGCGGAAGTTGACGACGAACTGCTGCTGGATGTCGTCGTCGCTCGTCTGGTCGAGCGGGCCCGGCTGCTGCACGACGGCGGCGTTGTTGAACGCGCCGTCGAGGCGTCCGTGCAGCTCGTCGACGCGGGCGAGGGCCGCGCGGATGCTGTCGTCGTCGGCGAGGTCGAGGGCGACCGCATCCGCCGTACCGCCGTGCTCGCGGATGCCGGTGACGACGCCGTCGAGCGCGTCGACGCCGCGGGCGCCGAGCACGACGGACGCGCCCTCGGCGGCGAAGAGCCGGGCCGCGGCGGCGCCGATCCCGCGGCTCGCTCCGCTGATGAAGATGACCTTGCCGGCGAGCAGGCCGGCGGGCTGGATGTCGTGATTCGTCATGCCTCCGAGCGTCGTCGCGGCCGCGCATCCCATTCAGGTACCGGCGGTACCAGGCTGCGGCGGGCGCGGGAGCGCACACTGGTGGGCATGGACAGAACGGAGCTCGCCGCGTTCCTGCGCGGGCGTCGCGAGCGGCGCAGCCCCGCGGACGTCGGCCTGCCGACCGGTCCGCGACGCCGCACCCCGGGCCTGCGTCGCGAGGAGGTCGCGGTGCTCGCGCACATCTCGACCGAGTACTACGTACGGCTCGAGCAGGGTCGCGCCCCGCGTCCGTCGGCCGAGGTGCTCGCCGGCATCTCCGGAGCTCTGCGGCTGACGCCCGAGGAGTCGGATCACCTGCACACGCTCGCCGGCACCGCCCCGATCCGCTCGCAGCAGCTGCGGCGCGATGTGCGGCCGAGCATCCTCGCGCTGCTCGAGCGCCTGCCGAACACGGCCGGGTTCGTGATGTCGGCCGCGTTCGAGGTACTCGCCTGGAATGACCTGACGGTGGCTCTGATGGAGGACTTCGGCGCGCTCGCGCCGCGCGACCGCAATCTGGCGCGACGCGCATTCCTCGACCCGGACCCGGAGACGAGCCCGCTCTACGGCATCTCCGACGGAGCCGAGTTCCGGCACCACGCGGTCAGCGAGCTGCGACAGACGCTCGCCCGCTACCCCGACGACGACTCGGTCGCCGAGCTGATCGACGAGCTGCGCACCGGCAGCGCGACCTTCGCCCGCCTCTGGGAGCAGCACGACGTGCGGTCAGCGCCGATGCTGACGAAGACGTTCCAGCATCCGGTCGTCGGCTCGATCACGGTCGACTGCGACTCCCTCGCGCTCGCCGAGCGCGACCAGCGCCTCGTGCTCTACAGCGCCCCGGTCGGCTCGCCCGACGCGGATGCGCTGGCGCTGCTGGGCGTGCTCGGCGCGGATCAGCGGTCGCTCAGCTTGTGAGGGGCGGGCGCCGCTGAGGATCCGGCCCGGCCCGCCGCTTTCGGGCAGCGTCGGGCCGGGCACGGGTGAGCGCGGCCGGGCGAGGGACGAGCCCGCCCGGACGCGGTGATCAGGACGCTCGATCCGACTCGTCGAAGATCCGTCGCAGCAGAGCGGCTCGCGGAACCCCGAGCCACGCGGCGATGAGATCGACCTCGCTCAACGACAGGGCGACCACGCCGTCGTGCAAGGCGACAGCGTCACGGACGTTCTCCATGTCGAGGATCGCGGCGAGCTCGGAGATCGGCTTGCCCTGATTTCGCATCTCCATCCGAACCCGAGCCGCGACGTGTTCGGCGTAGGGAATCGGAGAACTCACGAGCGTCAAGCTTTCCTTATTTAGATGACTTGTCAACCTATATAGGGACATCCGAACGAAACGTGTGCTCTAGTGCCGCCGCCAGGATCGGTTCGGATACCGTCGGGGCTGTGCCGAGAAGAGCCGAGCCCGCCCCGAGCCCCTTCGCGGTCGCCGCCGCCCGCGCGGTCACCCGTCGCATCGACGAGGTCGACATGTCGCGTGCCGCCGTTGCCCGCGTGGCCGGACTCAGCGACAGTTATCTCAGCGAACGACTGATGCTGCGCAAGAGCTTCACGCTCTCGGACATCGAGGCCCTGGGACGAGCGCTCCACTTCGAACCGTCCGATTTCCTCGCCGGGATCGACGCCGACATCCAGCCCGCGACGGCATCCCTTCACGATGTCGGCGCCATCGGAGACCATCGACACGAAGAGCGATTCGCCGCCGACCGCGGCGATGAGGCGGTGAGTCCCGAGGAGGCCGGAGACTGATGATCGATCCGTGGGATGCCGCTCGGCAGATGGGTATCCGCGTCGAGACCTGCGCGATCCCGGAGGCTGGACGCTGGTATGACGATCATCGCCTGATCCTCTTGCGATCAGGGCTCGGGCCCGTGGCCGAGCGCTGCACGCTCGCTCACGAACTCGGTCACGCGGCGCTCGGCCACAGGACCTCGACACCGCGACATGAGCGCGCCGCCGATCTGTGGGCGGCGCTTCGACTCATCGACCACGATCACCTCGTCCGACTCGCCGCGGCGTACCCGGCGCAGCCGACCCGCTGGTCCTATGAGCTCGACGTCACGAAAAAGCTCATGCTCGCATACCTCTCCGGCAGCGCCCGCGCCGTCTCCGCCGCTTGATCCGCGCTCGCGGACGGCACGCGATACTCACCGCACCCAGCGCAGGTCGCGGCAGGTGAAGCCGCCGTCGGGGAGGGCCGCTCGGATGCGGTCGTCGTCGAAGCGGCGCCGCGGGCGGATGCCGGCGGGCACCTCCGGCGCGGGCGGCAGCGCCTCGCTGACGCCCTCGCCGAGCATCACGGCCTGCGCCTTCGCGACGAGCGGCACTTTCATGGTCCACTCGGTGAGCTGCGCGAGCAGCCGGATCGCCCACACCGGCAGCGGCACGTAGAGCACGCGGCCGCCGGCGACGCGGGCGATGCGGCGCACGGCGTCGCCGAGCGGAAGCTCCTCGGCGCCCATGACCGCGACCGTCGGCTCGGCGATGCGCCCCTCGAGAGCCGCGAGCAGCACATCCACCGCGTCGTCGACCGGAACCGGACGCACCGTGCGCTCGCGGAACCCGACCGTGCCGAACACCGGCAGCGTGCGCACCGCCTTGGTGACGTGGTCGACCATGTGGTCGCCGCGGCCGTAGACCATGCCCGACTTGAGGATCGTGTGATCGAGCCCCGAGTCCCGCACGAGCTGCTCGGCCGCCCATTTGCTCTCGTGGTACGGCGAACCGCAGTCGGGGCGGGCGCGCAGGAAGCTGAGCAGCACGATCCGCTTCACTCCCGCCCGCCGCGCCGCCTCGATCACCGCACGAGTGCCGTCGATGTGCACGCGCTGGAAGGTCTGGTCGCCGATCTCGCGATTGATGCCGGCGCAGTGCGCGACCGCGTCGCAGCCGGCGAAGGCCGCGGCGAGCGCGTCCACGTCGTCGATCTCGACTCCGGTGCGGCGGGAGACGATGACGGTGGATGCGGGATCGAGCCGGGCCGCGAGGTGGCGGCCGACGAACCCGGCGCCTCCGGTGATGGCGATGCGCATGATCTGCTCCTGAGCTATTTCGCTAAATGGCTAACTAGCTCGGTTATATCTAGCTTCGGTGCTAAATTGCAAACATGGCCGACACCGCGAGCGACATCTTCGCCGCGCTCGCGCACCCCACGCGGCGCCAGATCCTGCAGGACCTCAAAGACGGCGAGCTCGCCGCCGGAGAGATCGCCGCGAAGTTCAGCGCCTCGGGTCCGACGATCTCGCGGCACCTCGGCGTGCTGCGCCAGGCCGGGCTCGTGAGCGAGCGCCGAGACGCGAACCGCATCCTCTACTCCCTCGTCGCCGACAACCTCGCGCTGTCGGTCGGCGACTTCCTCAGCACGGTCTGCCCCGAGCAGATCGTGCTGCGCGAGGTGCGCAAGAAGCGCGCGCCGAAGGCCGCGAGCGCGTCCGAAGCCACGGCCTGAGCGCCGCGCGGCGGGCGGTCATAGGCGACGCGGTTGCCGCGGCTACGCGTCGAGCAGCTCCGTCGCGAGCGCTTCGACCCGGCGACGGATGTCGTCACGGATCGGACGCACCCGCTCGAGCGGCTGACCGGCGGGGTCGTCGAGCGCCCAGTCCTCGTAGCGCTTGCCGGGGAAGATCGGGCAGGCGTCGCCGCAGCCCATCGTGATGACGACGTCGCTCGCGCGCACGTCGTCGACGGCGAGGATGCGCGGGGACGCCTCTCCGAGATCGATGCCGACCTCGGCGAGCGCCGCGACGGCGACCGGGTTGACCTGGTCGGCCGGCTCGCTGCCCGCGGAGAGCACCTCGATGCGATCGCCGGCGACGTCGCGCAGCAGCGCGGCGGCCATCTGCGAGCGACCGGCGTTGTGCACGCAGACGAAGAGAACGGTCGGACGTCGGGTCATGCGCCGATCATCTCAGCGATGGTGGACGCCGCGGGACACACGGCGAGGCCTCCGGCACCGCGGATCTCAGCTCGTCGCGACCGCCGCGGCACGGCGCCGACGCACCCGCCAACGCAGCAGCACCGCGGCGAGCACGATCGACACCCCCGAGCCCACGAGCACGGCCAGGGTCCCCTCGTCGGCGACGGTGCGGTCGCCGGCGAAGGCGAGCTGGTTCATGAGCAGCGACACCGTGAATCCGATGCCGCCGAGCGCGCCGACCGCCAGCGCGTCGCCCAGATCCGGTCGTGTGCGCGAGGCTCGCGGCACGAAGCGCGCCGAGAGGATGGCGCCGAGCGAGATGCCGACGATCTTGCCGAGCGGCAGTGCGAGGGCGATGCCCCAGAACGCCGGGGACAGCTGCGAAGGCGCGACCGCGGGGATCACGACCAGTGCGGCCGAGAAGGCGAACAGCGGCAGCACGGTCGCGTTCGAGATCGGCTCGAGCCGGTGACGCAGCCGTCCTGCGGGCGCCGAGCTCATCGCGAGACCGAGGGCGACCCCGGCGATCGTGGCGTGGATGCCCGACCGCAGCACGAGCACCCAGGCGACGAGGCCCAGCACGACGAGCACGACCCCGATCAGCACGCGCCGAGGTCGGGATGCGACGCGGTCGCCCCGCAGCAGGGTGCTGAGCAGCCCGAACGCCACGACGGCGACCAGCGCGCCGCCGAGCATCAGCAGGTCGGGCGAATGCGCGAAGACGACGGCGATGATCACGATCGCGATGATGTCGTCGAGGATCGCGAGGGCGAGCAGGAACGACCGCACGCGCGACGGCATCCCCCGTCCGAAGACGGCGAGCACCCCGAGGGCGAAGGCGATGTCGGTCGCGGTGGGAACCGGCCAGCCCCGCAGCAGCTCGACTCCGCCGCCGGACGCGCCGACCACGACGAGGAAGATCACGATCGGCACGACGACGCCGCCGACGGCCGCCACCGCCGGGCGCAGCGCCCGTGACGGCGAGTTCAGCTCGCCGGTCGTCAGCTCGTGCTTGAGCTCGATTGCAGCGAGCAGGAAGAACACCGCGAGCAGGCCGTCGCTGATCCAGTGACCGACCGAGAGATCGATGCCGAGCGCGGGGATCGCGAGATGCGCCTCCTGCAGCCCGAGGGCCGACGGTCCGATCGGCGAGTTGGCGACGACCAGCCCAAGCAGAGCGGCGACGAGCAGGAGGGCGGCGCCCACGCGCTCGGAGCGGAGAAGAGACATGCGATCCCGACGACGAAGACACACCGCGGTCACGACGTGACGCGCGGGCCGACCAGACTTCCCGGCACTCCGGAGTCGAGTCTACTCAGCGCCCACGTCGGTTCGAGGATCGTGCCATCCCGTCGGAATCAGCGCGCCAGAACGACGCGTCGGCACGATCCTCGAGACGAGGCGGGGCGTCTCCGCGTCAGGGGCGGTCGCTGATCGCCGTGCGCGGGTCGGCGACGACGTGCGGCTGCTGCAGGCAGAACCAGGCGTAGAGCGAGCCGGAGCGGCGAGCGGTGTCGTAGCGGTAGACGACGCCGGAGCCGCAGGTCGGGCAGTGGGACATGGCGCGACGGTAGGCCGCCGATGTGACGCGGCGGCGGCGATCCGGTGAACGGATGCCCGCCGCAGGTCAGCGCGAGGGTGACGAGCTTGGACGGGCGCCCCGCGTCCGCACTGACGCGGGCGCCCTACTCTCGTGCGCGCGGGGGATGAACGCGTGCTCGGGCGCGCGGAGCGTTGAGGGCCGCGTCGCCCCGGGAGCGCGCTTACTGTACGCCGCTCATTCGGGCGCCGACAGGGGTTGCCAGGGCCGAGGGGATGTGCAGTCGACGCCGTCGGAAGGGCCAGCCGACGAGGTCGATGCACCGTCGGCGCGACGTCCGGCGATGTCGGGGCGAGCGAGCGACAGAACCCCGGAATCACCCCGACAGCCGTCGCGGATCGCCGAGGCCGCGCGTAGGATCCATCGCGTGACCGACGCCGCCGAGACCTTCGAGCAGCTGGTCAACCGACTCGCCGCGACGCACCCGCGGGTCTCGGCCGGGCGCATCGCCGGCATCCTCTTCGAGGAGCACGATCTGCTCGTCGGCACCCCCGCCGGCGACATCATCGGGCCGACCGTGATCGACGCGGTCGCCGAGCGGGTCGCCCGCGAGCAGTCGCGGGCCGAGCGCCGCCGCGGACGCGCCGCCGGGAATCATCCCGCCGGCGACGACCACGACTGACGCCGTTCACCTGACCCGACACGACGCGGCCGCTCGCACATCCGTGCAGTCCGCGTGCGTGGACCGAACGTTCTAGTTATTCGCTCACGTTCGTTCGGCTAGTCTCCCAACTCGGCGGCTGGTTACCGCCTCACCCGAACGAGCACGGCCGTCTCCCTGATCGCGGCCTCGGCTCCAACCGGTACTCGATGCCCGGAGCGCCCGAATCGCTCCGGGCATCGTCGTGTCTAGCGCGTCGTGTCTAGCGCGGTCGACGCTCGGGGCGCTGCGGCGGCTGCTCGCCGAGCTGGCGTCCCGTGTTCGCCATGCGCACGGCCGTGTTCACGACCGAGCCCGCGGCCATCACGACGACCAGCACGATCCACACCCAGATCGGCCACTCGTAGCGCTCGACGAGCTCCCACGTCTCCTTGAGCGCGATGAGCGCGGCGCCGCCGGCGACGAACAGCCAGCCGGTCGCCTTGTTGAGGAACCCGAGGAACTGCCGGCGCGTCTCGATGGGCATCGCGTCGAAGACGACCCGCTGGTACTCGGTACGGTCGCGCCGGATCTTCAGGTAGGCGACGGGCGGCAGCAGCCACCACCAGGGCGAGATCGGCCGCGGCTCGGGAACGCTCTCGTGCGCTCGCCCGATCGCCTCGCGGTCGACCTCCTCGTCGCGCAGCTCGAGCGCGGCCTGGTAGATCGGGCCGGCGACGAGCAGCCAGCCGCCCAGGAAGCCGACCCAGAGGATGATCGTGTGCACGGCATCCACGCTAGAACCTGACGGCGGGGTGCGGGGAGGCGCGACCGAGCGGATCGCGGCGCGGCGAGGAGCGGCGATCAGATGCCGGCCGCGCCGAACAGCAGACCCAGCAGATAGGTCGCCGCAGCCGCGCCGAAGCCGATGCCGAGCTGGCGCAGTGCGCGCAGCAGCGGCGAGGCGCCCGAGAGCAGGCCGACGACCGCGCCGGTGCCGAGCAGCGCGACGCCGACGAGCACGGCCGCGATCACGACGGCGAGCAGTCCGGTCGCGCCGAAGAGGTACGGCAGCACCGGGATGATGGCGCCGCTCGCGAAGAACAGGAAGCTCGAGGTCGCCGCGCGCCACGGCGACCCGACGGCCTCGTGCTGGTCGCCGACCGTCTCGATGCTGCCGGTCGCGAGCGCCGGGTCGGCGGCCGCGAGTCGCGCGAAGGTGCGGCGCGCGTGCTCCGCGGCCTCGTCGGGGGTCTCGCCGCGCGCGCGGTAGACCAGCGCGAGCTCGTTGGCGTCGACGTCGAGATGCGGCAGCGCGGCATCCGCCTCGGGGTCGGGGTGGGATGCGGCCAGCAGCTCGCGCTGCGAGCGCACCGACACGAACTCCCCCGCGCCCATCGAGAGCGCGCCGGCGAGCAGGCCGGCGACGCCGGTGAACAGCACCGTCTTCGGGTCGACGCCGGTCGCGCCGACGCCGAGCACGAGCGCGAGGTTCGACACGAGGCCGTCGTTCGCTCCGAAGACGGCGGCGCGGAAGGTGCCCGAGAGCCGCTCGCGACCGCGCGCCGCGAGACCGCGCAGCACCTCGCCGTGGATGCGCTCGTCGGCCGCCATCTGGTCGGTCGCATCCGCGTCGTCGTCGTAGGGGCTGCGCGCCTCGGCACGCTGAGCCAGCGCGAGCACGAACACCGACCCGAAGCGCTGCGCGAGCAGCACGAGCAGGCGGGTGCGCAGACTGCCCGCGCGCGGGCGCCCGACGCGGTCGCCGAGCAGCTCGAGCCAGTGCGCCTCGTGCCGCTTCTCGGCGTCGGCGAGCCCGAGCAGGATCTCGCGCTCCTCGCCCGTCTTGCGCTCGGCGAGCTGCAGGTAGAGCGAGGCCTCGACGCGCTCGTCGGCGAGGTAGCCGCGCCAGCGGCGCAGCTGCCGCTCGGTCGGCGCAGGCGCGACGCCGCTCATCAGGCGAGGTCGGTCGACGAGCCGGCGGCCGGCGCGGGCGTGTAGCGCAGCGCCCACGATCCCGACCACTCGGCGCCCGGTTGCAGGTGGATGAGCCCCTCGCCCGAATTGAGCGCGTCCGGCGGGGCGGTCATCGGCTCGATCGCGATCGCATCGCCGAGCGGTCCGCCGAGATAGCCGCTGCCCTCGACGTCGGGACCGGAGGTCGCCGGGTCGACGGCCGTCCAGCCGCCGGCCGGGAAGATCGCGGTGGTGAACACCTGCACCCAGCGCCAGTCGGGATCCTGCAGGAGCGTCAGCCGTGATCCGTCAGGCGCCTCGATCCACGCGGTCGCACCGTCGACGGGGCTGAGGTCGGCGTAGGCGGTGTCGAGGTCGAGGTCGCTGAACAGGCGACCGGCGCGCAGATCGACCGGGGTGCCGTCGACCGGCTTCACGCCGATCGGGTTGAGCCGGTCATCCACCTCGACGTAGCTCGCCGCGGGCACGGTCACGCGCAGCTCGCGCACGGGCACGTCGCCGAGCCGCAGGTAGGGGTGAACGCCGGTCGCGTAGGGCGCCGTGACCCCGGAGAGGTTGCGCACGCCGTGGGTCGCGCGCAGCCCGCCGGGCACGAGCTCGTAGCGAACCCAGCTGTCGAGGGTGAAGGGCCAGCCGTGCTGGGCCGGGATGAGCGCTCCGAGCGTCACCGAGGTCGGCGTCTGCTCGCGGATCTCGTGATCGGTGAACTGCAGCAGTCCGTGCAGGGCGTTGTTCCGGTCGCGCTCGGTCACGTCGAGCTGCTGCGTCGCGCCGTCGTGCGTCCAGCGCCCGTCGCGCACGCGATTCGGCCAGGGCGCCAGGAAGATGCCGTTGCAGTACGCCGGCCAGGCGTTCTCGTCGATCGGCTCGGTCAGCTGCACGCCGTCGACGCGCAGCGAGGCGAGGGTCGCGGCGATCGTGCCGATCACGGCCTCGACGCCGCCGCCGGAGAGGTGGATGCGGCGGCCGATCGGCGAGACCGCGTCGGCTGCGAGACCGTCCGTCTCGGCGGACGCCGGCGGGGCGGACGTCGTCGTGGGGGTGGTGGTGGCTCCGTCGCTCGTCACGGCGCCCACTCTAGGGGTGCCGCTTCTCGGCGGCGGCGATGCGGCGGATGCCCCACGAGGCCGACCAGCTCGCGCCCGGCTCGAGCCAGACGAGGCCCTCGCCCGAGTTGAGCGCATTCGCCGGCGCGGTCATCGGCTCGAGCGCGACGGCCTTCCCGGTCGGCTCGGGGCCGCCGAGCGGACGCGGGAAGTCGCCGGGCGTGAACACCTGCACCCAGCGGAACGGCGGATCGCCCCAGAGCTGCGTCGCGGCGCCGTCCGGCGCGGTGAGGCGGGCGATCTCGCGGGCATCGCCGGCGTCGCCGCGGCTGCCGGCGTCGTCGTCGTCCGCCGCCGGACCGCCGGCCGCATCCACCGCGAACGCCGTGTTGAGGTCGAGGTCGCCGACGCGGCGACCCTCGCGCAGATCCTCCTCGGCGCCGACGGTGCGGGCTCCGACCGGGATGAGCGTCGCATCCACCTCGAGCGCGACACCCGCCGGCACCCGCAGCTCGAGGTCGGCGACGGGCGTGCCGCCGACGCGGAGGTACGGATGCGCCCCGACCGCCCACGGCGCCCGCGTCGCCCCGGCGTTCGTCACGTGATGCGTCACGACGAGGCCGTCGGGTTCGAGCGCGTAGCGCACGCGGGTCTCGAGCCGGAACGGCCAGCCGTGCTGGGGTGGGATGAGCGCCGCGAGCTCGACGGTCGAGGGCGTGTGTGCGACGAGGCGGTAGGCGGTGTTGCGCAGCAGGCCGTGCGAGGCGGCGTTCCACTTCGGATCGGTCAGGTCGAGTTCGAGCTCGGCGTCGGCCGCGGCGCCGCTGTCGGCGGCCCGCAGAGTCCAGCGGGCGCCCCGCACCCGGTTCGGCCACGGCGCGAGCACGATGCCGCAGCCCTGCGGCGGCAGGCCGTCGATCGGAACCGTCTCGGTCAGCGCCTGCCCGTCGACCTCGAGTTCGCACAGCACCGCGGCGACCGAGCCGATCACCGCACGCGCGTCGCCGCTGCGCAGCTCGAAGCGCGGTCCGCTCAGCGGCGCCGGCGCGGTCAGAGCGGCGACCGGTGAGGCGCCGACGAGCGCCGAGGTCGCGGCCGCCGCCGCGGGCACAGCCGAATCGGGATGCGGGGACGGGACGCGGGCGTCGGTCATGCCGTCAGGTTACGGCCCGGCGTCAGCCCCGCGCATCCACCGCCAATAGGCGGCAGCCGGCCTCGCGCACGCTGTCGAGCACGGCCGCATCGGCGACCTCGCCGCCCGTCACGAGCGCCTCGAAGTCGGCGAGCGCGCCGACGCGACCGAGGTGGGTCACGCCGAGCTTCGAGCCGTCGGCGACGAGCACGGCGCGGTCGGCGGCGCCGAGCATGGCGCGCTTCACCTCGGCCTCGGGCAGGTTCACGTTCGTGACGCGCCCCGAACGGTCGACGCCCGTGCAGCCGATGATCGCGAGGTCGGCGTGCAGACCCTCGAGCGTGGATGCCGCGACCGGGTTCACGAGGGAGTGCTGCAGCGGGCGCAGGGTGCCGCCGGTCACGATCACGTCGAGGCGCGGGATCGCCCGCTCGAGCGCGAGGGCGACCGAGAGCCCGTTCGTGATGACGACCACGTCCGTGAGCTCGGTGCGCTCGACGAGCGCCTCGGCCACCGCGAGCGTCGTCGAGCCGACGTCGAGCAGCACGCTCGTGCCCGGGGCGACCAGGGCCGCGGCGCGACGCGCGATCGCGCGCTTCACGGCGCTCTGGCGCTCGCTCGAGAGCTCCATCGACGACTCCCGGTGCTCGGGTACCGGAGGCATCGCTCCCCCGTGCACGCGCCGCAGCAGCCCGTCCGCGGCGAGCGCCTCGAGGTCGCCGCGCAGCGTCACGGTGCTGACGCCGAGCTCGACGGCGGCGTCGGCGACGCGCACGAATCCGCGCTCGGCGACGAGGGCGGTGAGCTGCTCGCGCCGCGCCGCCACCGGGCGCGCGGCGGGGTCGATCCGATCGGAGGCGGCCATGATCGTCCTCTCGTCGCCGGTCGGAGTCCGACGCTTTCGATACCTGTCGAAAATGAAAGTCGTGCTTTCGATATCGTAATACGGTGACCGCTGCCGGTATCGCCATCCACCCCACGCGCCTCGCCGACGGCCGCGAGCTCATCTACTTCGACGACGCCGACACGACCCTCGGGTCCGAACGCCGCCTCGACACCCGCACGATCGATCCGCGCCCCGAGACGGCCACCATGCGCCTCGACGTGCTGACCGGCGAGTGGGTGTCGATCGCGGCGGCCCGGCAGAATCGTGTCGTCAACCCGAGTGCGGCGCTCGACCCGCTCGCGCCGCAGAGCGACGACAACCCCAGCGAGATCCCCGACCTCTACGACGTCGCCGTGTTCGAGAACCGCTCCCCCTCATTCGGACCCGCACTCGCCGGCGACTCGACCGACCCGGTCGATGCGCCGGTCGCCGCCGACGCGCCCGAGGGCCTCGCCGATCTGGCGACGCTCGACTACGGCCGCACCCGCACCTCGGTCGGCCGCTGCGAGGTCGTGTGCTTCAGCCCCGAGGCCGAGGGCTCGTTCGGAACCCAGACGCCGAGCCGCGCGCGCACGGTGATCGAGGCGTGGGCGCACCGCACCGCCGCGCTCTCGGCGCTGCCCGGCGTCGAGCAGGTGTTCCCCTTCGAGAACCGCGGCGCCGCGATCGGCGTGACGCTCCCCCATCCGCACGGGCAGATCTACTCCTACCCCTACATCACCCCGCGCACGCAGCGCCTGCTCGCCTCGCTCGAGCAGCTCGGACCGGACATGTTCGACCGCATCCTCGACAGCGAACGCGAGTCTTCCCGGGTGCTGCTGACGGGCGAGCACTGGACCGCCTTCGTGCCCTTCGCCGCCCGCTGGCCCCTCGAGGTCCACCTCCTGCCGCACCGGCACGTGCCCGACTTCGCCGCGACGAGCTCGGCCGAGCGTGACGAGCTCGCGCACGTCTACCTGCGCCTGCTGCGCGGCCTCGACGCGATCTACGGCGACCCGACGCCCTACATCGCCGCCTGGCACCAGGCGCCGGTGAATGTCGCTCGCGACTCCGCCCGCCTGCACCTGCAGCTGACCTCGCCGCGACGCGGCCGCGACAAGCTCAAGTACACGGCGGGATCGGAAGCCGCTATGGGAGCCTGGATCGGCGACATCCGCCCCGAGGCCGCCGCCGAGACCATCCGCGCGGCGATCCCCGCCGGCGTCTGACCGCCTCTCCCGCCTCATCCCTGCTTCACGCACCCGTTCGAAACGCGAGACCACCGCATGACCGACATCCGCGACGACGTCGCCGACGCCTTCTTCGCCTTCACGGGCCGCGAGCCCGACGGCATCTGGTCGGCGCCGGGCCGCGTGAACCTGATCGGCGAGCACACCGACTACAACGAGGGCTTCGTCTTCCCCTTCGCGATCGACCGCCGCACCGTGATCGCTCTCGGCGTGCGCGACGACCGCAAGCTGCGCATCGCCTCCGCCTTCAGCGAAGAGCTCGCCGAGCACGACCTCGACGACCTCGCTCCGGACGCGCTCAGCGGCTGGTCGGCCTACCCGCTCGGCGTCGCCTGGGCGCTCGGCGAGTTCGGCGCCGACCTCGCGGCCGTGCCCGGCGTCGACATCTTCATCGAGTCGGATGTGCCGGTCGGCGCGGGCCTCTCGTCGTCGGCGGCGATCGAGTCGGCCGTCGCCGTCGCCCTCAACGACGTGTGGCAGCTCGGCCTCGACCTCGAGACGCTCGCGAAGGTCGGCCAGAAGGCCGAGAACGACGCCGTCGGCGCCCCGACCGGGATCATGGACCAGTCGGCGTCCCTGCTGGGCCAGACCGACTCCGGCGTGTTCCTCGACTGCCGCAGTCTCGACGCCGAGGTCATCCGGCTGGGCTTCGCCGAGGCGGGCCTCGCGATCGTCGTCATCGACACCCACGTCGAGCACGAGCACGCCTCCGGCGGCTACCGCGAGCGCCGCGCCTCGTGCGAGAAGGGCGCCCGCGAGCTGGGGGTCGGCTCGCTGCGGGAGCTCGACGAGGATGATCTCCCCCGCGCCCAGCAGACCCTCGACGACGAGACCTTCCGCCGGGTGCGGCACATCGTCACCGAGAACCAGCGCGTTCTCGACACCGTGCGCACCCTGCGCGAGGCGGGACCGCGCGCGATCGGCGACCTGCTCGACGCCTCGCACCGATCCATGCGCGACGACTTCGAGATCTCGGTGCCCGAGCTCGACCTCGCCGTCGAGGTCGCCCAGTCGAACGGCGCGGTGGGCGCGCGGATGACGGGCGGCGGCTTCGGCGGATCCGCCATCGCGCTCGTGCCGCTCGAGTCGGTCTCGCTGCTGCAGGTCGCGATCGACGGAGCCTTCGCCGAGCACGCGTTCACGGCGCCGACGACCTTCGTCGTGCGCCCGTCGATCGGAGCTCAGCGAGACCGCTGAGATCCATTCCGCCCACGGAATGCAGTCGATATCCGACCGTGATCGGAGCCTCTCGCGTCGATCATTCCGGCCGCGCGACGATGTCCACATGACGATCTCTCGGCCGGTGCTGATCACCGGTGCCGCCCTCTCTCTCCTCCTGCTCGCAGGCTGCGCCGCGAGCCCGTCCGCGGCCCCGTCCGACAGCGCGAAGACCAGCCGCAGCGCCTCCGCGAGCGGGAGCGCTTCGCCGAGCGCCGATCCGAACGAGCTCTTCCGCATCACCGCGGTGCTCGTGACGCCGGACGGCGCACACGTCGAATTCACCGAGACCGCCACGTCACCGACCACGGCGACCGCCGCCGACACGAAGCTCCTCGCGACTGCCGAGTGCGGCGACCAGCTCGCGGCGACCGCGGACCCCGTCTACGTGCACATCACCGCGACCTCTCGCGTGGTCTCCGGAACGGCGCCGGATCCCCATCGCGATGCCGTCGCTCTGCACGGAGGCCAGACCACCGGCGCCGCAACGCTCTCCCCGACGGCCTTCGGCGGATCGTGGACCCACGGTCAGGCGTACTGCGCCGACGGCTCGATCGCGATGCCGGGCACGGCGACCGGAGTCACGGTATACCCCGGCGCCGCGCAGCCGACCGATGCGGGCGGATGGGCCTCGGGCAGCTGGGGGTTCGTGGGGGCTCGCGACGCCGAGAGCGACGACGTGGTCATGTACACGGTGGCGTCGTGCACGGTCGACCTCGGCCCGGCCGCTCCCGCCGACCTGGGACCGACGTGGACGACGCCCGACACGCAGGATGGCTGCACGTTCGGCGCGTCGGTCTGACGGAGATGATAGCGCCGAGCGCGGGGTTCCGTTCCCGCGGCGGGGCGACGACACCCCGCGCTGGGAACGGAACCCCGCGCTCGACGGTTCTCGGCTTCGGCGGCTAGGCCAGACCGGCGGCGCGCTCGGCGGCCAGCACCACGTTCTGCATCAGCATGGCGCGGGTCATCGGACCCACGCCGCCCGGGTTCGGCGAGAGCCAGCCGGCGACCTCGGCGACGCCCGGGTCGATGTCGCCCGCGAGCTTCGCCTTGCCCGACTCGGTGACGCCGACGCGGGTGACGCCGACATCCAGCACGGCGGCGCCCGGCTTGATCCAGTCGGCCTTCACGAGGTGAGGCTGACCGACGGCGGCGACCACGACATCCGCGCGACGCACCTCGGCGGCCAGGTCGGCCGTGCGCGAGTGCGTGAGCGTGACGGTCGCGTCGATGCCCTTGCGGGTCAGCAGCAGCCCGAGCGGGCGGCCGACGGTCAGACCGCGGCCGATCACGACGACGTGCTTGCCCGAGAGCGGCACGTCGTAACGGCGCAGCAGCTCGACGACGCCGGCCGGCGTGCAGGGCAGCGGGGTCGAGAGCTCGCCCTCGACGCCGAGCACCAGCTCGCCCAGGTTCGCCGGGTGCAGCCCGTCGACATCCTTGGCCGGGTCGACCGCGGTGATCGCCGCGTGCTCGTCCATGCCCTTCGGCAGCGGCAGCTGCACCAGATAGCCGGTCACGGCGGGGTCGGCGTTGAGGCGCTGGATCTCGGCGTGCACCCCGGCCTCGGTCGCGTCGGCGGGCAGGTCGACGCGGATCGACTCCACGCCGATCTCGGCCGAGTCGCGGTGCTTGCCGCTGACGTAGCTGACCGATGCGCCGTCCGCGCCGACGAGCAGGGTGCCGAGACCCGGCACGACTCCCCGCTCGCGCAGCACGTCGACACGCTGCTTCAGCTCGGCCTTGATCGCCGCGGCGGTGGCGACGCCATCCAGACGGATCGCGGTCATGCGCTCAGCTCCAGGTGGTGGGCGAGCTGAGGCCCGGGTAGAGCGGGAACTTCCCCGCCAGCTCCGTCACACGCGCGCGCAGGGCCGGGATGTCGGCATCCTGCTGCAGAGCCAGGGCGATGATGTCGGCCACCTCGGTGAATTCGGCGTCGCCGAAGCCGCGGGTCGCGAGCGCCGGAGTGCCGATGCGCACACCCGAGGTCACCATCGGCGGGCGCGGGTCGTTCGGCACCGAGTTCTTGTTCACGGTTATGCCGACCTCGTGCAGACGGTTCTCGGCCTCCTGGCCCGAGAACTCCGAGGTGCGCAGGTCGACGAGCACGAGGTGCACGTCGGTGCCGCCGGTGAGCACGTCGACGCCGGCCGCCTTCGCGTCGGGCTGGGTGAGGCGCTCGGCGAGGATCGCGGCGCCGCGCACGGTGCGCTCCTGGCGTTCCTTGAACTCGGGCTCCGCCGCGAGCTTGAACGCGGTCGCCTTCGCGGCGATCACGTGCATGAGCGGGCCGCCCTGCTGTCCGGGGAAGACGTTCGAGTTCATCTTCTTCGCGATGTCGGCGTCGTTGGTCAGGATGAAGCCCGAGCGGGGACCGCCGATGGTCTTGTGCACGGTCGACGACACGATGTGCGCGTGCGGCACCGGCGACGGGTGCAGGCCGGCGGCGACGAGGCCGGCGAAGTGGGCCATGTCGACCCAGAGCTTCGCGCCGACCTCGTCGGCGATCGCCCGGAACGCCGCGAAGTCGAGCTGACGGCTGTACGCCGACCAGCCCGCGATGATGACCTGCGGCTTCACCTCGAGCGCGCGCTGGCGCACCACATCCATGTCGATGCGCTCGGTCTCGGGGTCGAGGCCGTAGGCGTGCGCCTCGTAGAGCTTGCCCGAGAAGTTGAGCTTCATGCCGTGAGTCAGGTGGCCGCCGTGGGCCAGCTCGAGACCGAGGATGCGGTCGCCGGGCTGGGCGATCGCCGACAGCACCGCGACGTTGGCCGAGGCGCCCGAGTGGGGCTGCACGTTGGCGAACTCGGCGCCGAACAGCGCCTTGGCGCGGTCGATGGCGAGCTGCTCGACGATGTCGACGAACTCGCATCCGCCGTAGTAGCGGCGGCCGGGGTAGCCCTCGGCGTACTTGTTGGTCAGGACCGAGCCCTGCGCCTCGAGCACCGCGCGGGGAACGAAGTTCTCGCTCGCGATCATCTCGAGGGTGGTGCGCTGGCGGTCGAGCTCCAGCTCGAGCGCGCGGGCGACCTCGGGGTCGACGTCGGACAGGGGGGCGTTGAACGTGTCGGACACGGGGCTCCTCAACTGAAACGGGGTGTCGGTCACGGCCCAGGCGTACGGCCGTCCTGCTCGCCTGAGCGGCAGATCCCTTGAGTCAGTCGCTCCCTGATGGTGAGCCCATCCGAACGCCAGTCGCGACGCCGCGAGTCTACCGCCAGCGCCCGACTCCTCAACCCAGCGCGGGCCGCCCGGGGACGACTGGACCGCCCTTTCCGGACCGCCCCGATGGGACCGGCGGATGAGCGGGGATCAGCCGAGCGGATGACGCCGTTCAGACCCCGCGCCGACGTGCCCGCGCGGGGCGACGTCTGTGATGGACCCATGACCCCGCAGAGCCCTCGCCCGTCCCGCACCGATCGCCGCGCCGGCGCCCGCGGCAGCATCCGCCGCCGCGCCGCCCTCGTGACCGGTGCCGCCGCGCTGGCCGCCGCATCCCTGCTGCTGACCGGCTGCTCGGCCGTCATGGACAGCGTGCACAAGGTGCACAGCGAGTCCTTCGACGATCACGCCGAGGCGGAGAAGGGATGGGTCGGGGTGCAGCTGCCCGAGTGGATCCCCGCGAAGGCGACCGACATCCGCAACGTCGCCACGGACGACGAGACGAACGCCGTGATCGCGGCGAAGGGCGGCGACCTGCCGTCGTGGTGCCTCGAGATGCCGCGTCAGGGTCTGCCCTTCGACACGCGCTTCGGCAAGGTCGGGCTGCCCGACCGCGTGCACCGCTGCGGCGATTACGAGGTCGTCGATCAGGACGGCGAGTGGATCGGCTGGTACAGCGCCCGCGAGCCGGGCACCAAGCCCTCCGCCGGCGCCGTCTCGGTGAGCCAGCTGTCGGGCTCGCCGTCGCCGAGCAGCTCCGCCGGCGGATCCTTCGACGCCGGGTCCGGAGAGGACGACTGACATGACCCGCTTCCTCGCGCAGCTGCGCCGCGCCGATCTGCAGAACTCGCCCGAGGCGATGCTCGTGCCGCTGGCGCTCGGCATCGTCGTGATCGTCGCGACCGCCGTCGCGCATGCGATCGGAGGGTGAGTCTCTCACCGCCCGGTCCGTTCGCCGACCCCGGCGCGAATCTCATATCTGAGACAAGAATCTGAGTGCAGGCCCGGAGATCGCGCGGATGAGCCGGTCGATATCTCACATGCGAGTTACGATCGCGCTGTGACCGACACCACCACGCTCACCCCGTCCGACTCCCCCGCCCTTGATCCCACCCCCACCGGGTCGATCGCCGTCACCCCGTCCGCGCCCCTGCGCGAAGTCGGCGCCCTCATCCGCGGCGCACGCCAGGGTCGGGGCCTCACCCAGGCGCAGCTCGCCGAGCGCGTCGGCACCAGCCAGAGCGCCGTCAACCGCATCGAGCAAGGCGGCCAGAACCTCAGCCTCGAGCTGCTCGCCCGCATCAGCAACGCCCTCGACCAGCAGCTCGTCTCGATCGGCGGCGCCCCGCAGCGCTCGCACCTGCGCGTGCAGGGCGGCCGCAAGCTCAGCGGGTCGATCGCCGTCAATTCGAGCAAGAACGGCGCCGTCGCCCTGCTCTGCGCCTCGCTGCTCAACCGCGGCGTCACCCGCCTGCACAAGGTCGCGCGCATCGTCGAGGTCGACCGCATCATCGACGTGCTGCGCAGCCTCGGCGCGAGCGTCACCTGGAGCGCCGACGGCGAGACCCTCGAGATCATCACCCCCGCCGAGCTGCGCCTCGACGCGATCGACGCCGACGCCGCCCGCCGCACTCGCAGCGTGCTCATGTTCCTCGGGCCGCTGTCGGGCCGCTTCGACAGCTTCCGCCTGCCCTACGCCGGCGGCTGCGACCTCGGCACCCGCACGGTCGAACCGCACCTCATCGCGCTGCGCCCCTTCGGCGTCGGCGTGGATGCGCAGGCCGGCTGGTACGACGTGAAGGTCGCCCGCGACGGCCGCACGACCCGCTCGATCGTGCTCACCGAGCGCGGCGACACGGTCACCGAGAACGCGATCCTCGCCGCCGCCGCGCACGAGGGCGAGACCGTCATCCGCAACGCGAGCCCCAACTACATGGTGCAGGACCTCTGCTTCTACCTCGAGCTGCTCGGCATCCGCATCGAGGGGATCGGCACGACGACCCTGCGCATCACCGGCCAGAGCGAGATCCGCGCGGATGTCGACTACTGGCCGAGCGAGGATCCGGTGGAGGCGATGAGCCTGCTCACGGCCGGCATCGTCACCGACTCGACCCTCACCGTCACGCACGCGCCGATCGAGTTCCTCGAGATCGAGCTCGCCACGCTCGCCGAGATGGGTCTCGTCTTCGACGTGAGCGACGAGTACCCGGCCGCGAACGGCCGCACCCGCCTGGTCGACATCACCGTGCATCCCTCGCAGCTGCGCGCGCCGATCGACAAGATCCACGCGATGCCGTTCCCGGGCCTCAACATCGACAACCTGCCGTTCTTCGTGATCATCGCCGCGATGGCCGAAGGCACGACGCTCGTGCACGACTGGGTCTACGAGGGGCGCGCGATCCACCTGCTCGACCTCACCCGCCTGGGTGCGAGCGTGACGCTGCGCGACCCGCACCGTCTCGACGTCAGCGGTCCGGCGCACCTCTCCGGCGCCGAGGTCAGCTGCCCGCCGGCGCTGCGCCCCGCGGTCGTGATCCTGCTCGCGATGCTCGCGGCGAAGGGGGAGAGCGTGCTGCGCAACGTCGACATCATCGCCCGCGGCTACGAGGGGCTGCAGGAGCGCCTCGTGTCGCTCGGCGCCTCGATCGAGACGTTCCGCGACTGAGGCGGGCCGGTCCGTCCCTTCCATCGGGGGACGGACCGTGTCCCCCTTTCGGGGGTGACAGCGCTGTCAATCTGTGATCTGATGACGGGATCCTCAACTAGCCACCTTCGATGGAGCAGGTCGTGCAGGCATCCACCCCGTCATCCCCCACCACCCGCGTCGCGCGCACCGCGCTGGCCGGCGGCGTCGCGCTCGCACTGGCCGCTGCCGGCGTGCTCGTCGGCACCGCCCCCGCGTCGGCCGCGACGCCGCTGACCACCGACCCGGCCGCGACCGTCGACCCGTTCATCGGTTCGGCGAACGCGGGCAACACCTTCCCCGGCGCGGTCGCCCCCTTCGGCATGCTCGCCTGGAGCCCCGACCAGAGCACCAAGCGCAGCGACGGCACGATGCGCACGCCGAGCCCGAGCGGTTACGAGTACGGGGCGAACACCGTGCGCGGCTTCTCGCTCACCCACGTGAGCGGCGCCGGCTGCGCCGGGCTCAGCGGCGACATCCCCTTCCTGCCGATCACCCAGCAGGTGACGACCTCGCCGTCGGCCGCCGACGCCGCCGGCACCCCGATGACGACGACGTTCTCGCACGCTCGCGAGAGCGCGTCGCCCGGCAGCTACAGCGTCGACCTCGACAACGGCGTCGGCGTGAAGCTCGCCGCCACCACGCGCACCGGCTCGGGCACCTTCAACTACCCGAAAGGCTCCCCCGCGACGATGCTCGTGCGCACCTCCGACTCGCTCGTCGGGTCGAGCGACGCCGACATCCAGATCGACGCGAAGCACCGCCGCATCACCGGCTCGGTCACGAGCGGCAACTTCTGCGGCGGCTTCACCGGCGACGGCATCCTGCAGAAGAGCTACTACACGGTGCACTTCGTGGCCGAGTTCGACACCGACTTCACCACGACCGGCACCTGGCAGGATGCGGCGCTCACCCCCGGCGCGACGAGCGCGGAGGGCGGCACCACCTACCCTGGCGGCTACCCGCCGGCCGGCAAGGGCTCCGGCGGCTACGTCAGCTTCGACACCGCGAAGAGCCGCACGGTGAACATGCGCGTCGGCATCAGCTACGTCGACCTCGCGGGCGCGAAGAAGAACCTCGCAACCGAGAACCCGGTCGGCACCACGCGCGCCCAGGTCGCGAAGCAGACCAAGACCGCCTGGAACACCGAGCTGAACCGCATCCGCACCGGCGGCGGCACCGCGGCCGAGCGCACGACCTTCTATACGGCGCTCTACCACTCGCTGCTGCACCCCTCGATCGCGAACGACGTGACCGGCCGGTACACGGGCATGGACCTGGCGACGCACAAGCTGACCAAGGGCCAGCAGGCGCAGTACCAGACCTTCTCGGGCTGGGACGTCTACCGCTCGCAGGTGCAGCTCGTCACGCTGCTCGACGCGAAGCGCGGCAGCGACGTCGCCCAGTCGCTGAAGAACCAGGCCGACCAGAACGGCGGCGTCTGGGATCGCTGGACCCACAACTCCGGCACGACCCACGTCATGGTCGGCGACCCCTCGGCCGCCGCGCTCGCCGGCATCGTCGCCTTCGGCGGCACCGACTTCGACCTCAAGGGCTCTTACGCTTCGCTCGCGCAGGCCGCCCGAGTTCCCACGAAGGACGACCTCTCGCGCGCCGGCTGGAACATCGCCGTCGTCGGTCAGCGCCCCTCGCTCGACCAGTTCCTCAAGTACGGCTATTACCCCGAGGGCTGCAACGCCTGGGGATGCCCGAACGAGACCCTCGAGATGGGCGCCGCCGACGCCGGTCTCGCGCAGCTCGCCCAGCACCTGGGTCTGACGAAGGACTACACCGAGTTCACGACGCGCTCGCAGTCGTGGCAGAACCAGTTCAACCCGCAGGCGACCGACCACGGCGGCTACATCCAGGGCCGCAACGCCGACGGATCGTGGAAGTCGGGCTTCGACCCGGCCTCCTCCGACGGCTTCGTCGAGGGCACCGCGGCGCAGTACACGTGGATGGTGCAGCACGACCCGGCCGGTCTGTTCGCCGCGATGGGCGGCAACGAGGCCGCCGCGCAGCGCCTCGACGGCTTCTTCCGCGAGGTCGGCGACGAGAACGACAACGGCGTCCCGAACGAGTGGACGCTCGCGGGCGGCTCGTGGGACACCAACCTGCACGCCAACGTCGACAACGAGCCCTCGATCGGCACCCCGTGGCTCTACGACTACGCGGGCCAGCCGTGGAAGACGCAGCAGACCGTGCGCGAGACCATCCGCCAGCTCTGGATCGACACCAAGGACGGCCAGCCGAACGGCCCCGACGGCATCCCCGGCAACGACGACCTCGGTCAGATGTCGTCGTGGCTCGTCTTCGCCGCGATGGGCATCTACCCGCAGAACCCCTCGCGGGCGGAGCTCGCGACGGCCACGCCGCTGTTCCCGGAGATCGTGCTGCACCGCGCGAACGGTCCGGTGCTGCACCTCTCCTCCCCCGGCGCGGGTCTCGACAAGCCCTACATTCAGACGATGAAGGTCGACGGCAAGAAGACCTCGAAGGTCTACCTGGATGCGGCGGCGATCACCCGCGACACCCAGGTCGACTACACGCTGTCGGCCACACCGAACACAACGCGCGGCACCGCCGCCGCCGACGCCCCGCCGTCGGTGCGCGACGGCGAGCGCTCGCACCTCGCCTCGATCGTGCCCTCGAACCTGTCGGCGGCGCCGGGCGGCACGACCGATCCGGTGAAGGTGCACGTGCAGCGCATCGACCAGTCCGATTCCTCGCCCGTGACCTGGGGCATCGCCGGCGCCGAGGGCATCAGCGCGAGCCCCGCATCCGGCACCATCGCCCTCGACGTCACGGGGGCCGGGGATGCCGCGGTCACGCTGCGCGCCGCCGCCGACACCGCGGTCGGCGACCACACGGTCACCGTCACGGTGAAGGCCGGCACGCAGACGCTCGCGACGCAGAAGGTGACCGTCACGGTCGCCGCGCAGGTCAGCGACCTCGCCGGCAGCGGCTTCGAGACGGGGCAGCCGCAGGCGCCCGCCAGCCAGGTCGTGGCGAACGACGGCGTCGGCGGCTACTGCTGCGGTCTGACCGGACCGGAGAGCAAGGTGCAGACCGGCGACCCGCACACCGGCATCGCGTCGGTCGTCTACTCGGGCCGCGGCACGAAGGAGGGCGCGACCGCGTCGAACCTGCTGCTCGACCTGTCGGCCTCGAAGACGGCCGTGCAGAAGGGCGACACCCTCTCCTACTGGGTGCGTCCCCAGCAGGACGGCGGGCCGTTCAGCGACTACGTGCAGGATGCGAGCGCCGACGTGGCGGTCGACGTGCGCTTCACCGACGGCACGCTGCTCAGCGCCGAGGCCCCGACCGCATCCAATGGCGCGGCCCTGACCGCGGCCGCCCAGGGGAAGGCGCTCAAGGTCGACACCTGGAACCGCGTCACCGCCGAGCTGCCCGACTCCGTCGTCGGCAAGACGGTGGATGCGCTGCTGCTGTCGTTCGCACCGCACAGCCACGGCGGCGACGCCGACAAGGTCGGCTACCTGCGCGGCTGGGTCGACGACGTCGCCCTGCAGCGCCCGGTGCCGCCGGTCACGGCGACTCCGTCGACGGGTCTCGCGGCCACGGCCGGCGCGGTGTTCGAGGGCGTGCTCGCGACCGTCGCCCACGGTGACGCCACCGCGGCCTCGTCGTACACGGCGACGATCGACTGGGGCGATGGGTCGAAGCCGGTCGCCGGAACGGTCGCTCCGCTCGGTGTCGGCTCGGATGGCGCGCCGACCTACGGCGTCTCGGGATCGCACACCTTCGCGAAGCCCGGCGTCGCGACCGCGACGATCACGGTCGAGGATGCGGACGGCGTGCGCACGACCGCCTCCGTGCCGATCAGCGTGAGCGCCCCGGCGGCCGCGCGCGCGACCACGCGAGCGGGAACGCAGGGCTAGCCGCCCCTGAGCCGCTGATCATCGGCCGCGGGCCGACGTGCCGCCCCAGCCGCACGTCGGACCGCGGCCGATCCGCGTCAGCCGCCCGGCGCCGTCGGGCCGCGATCGCGTTCGGGACGGGCGAGCGGAGTCACGCTCGCGCGTCAGCCGATGACGCGGGCGCCCTCGCCGATGCCGACGAGCGCGAGGTTGCGCAGGGATTCGCCGCCGACAGTGAAGTAGTCGTTGTGACTGACGGCCGCGGTGAGGTCGGCTCCGGTGAGCGGGTCGCGCGCGCCGTCGACGCCGAGTTGCGTCGCGCCGAACGACGCCTGCCGCGGCTGGTTGCCGAACACGCCCGCATCGCCGATCGGATCCCACGGCGCCGCGCCGACCCAGACGCCGTCGCGCACGGCGAGGTCGCGCACGGTCGCGACGGGGCCGCCGGGCGAGCCGACCATCGCCAGCGAGTCGACCGTCACGTCGTCTTCGCTGAGCGACAGCATCGCGGCGGTCGTGCCGTAGCTGTGCGCGAGCACCGAGACGTAGGGGTGGTCGTCGCGCGCCGCCGCGAGGCCGCGCAACGAGGCCGTGAGCGCCTTCTGCCCGGCACGCGCGTTGTCCATGGCGGCGACGTTGACGAGCGTCGGCGTCTCGTAGCCGATCCACGACACGACCGCGCTCGTCTCGTCGCCGCGGCCGAGCCGCTCCAGCCACTCCGTCTGCTGCGCCTGCATATCGGCGGCGGTCGTGGTCCACGGCACGATGCGCGCATCCACGCCGTAGAACATTCCGGGAACCAGGAAGCTGACGTCGTCGGCGGTCTGCAGGTCGCCCACCACGATGACGGCCGTGCCGTCGCCGCTCGGATCGAGCGACACGAGCTGCCGCTTCTCTCCGTCGGCGGTCGGCGTGAGCGCCTCGCGCACCTGCTCGAGCATGTGCAGGCGCGTCGTCAGCTCGGCGGCCTTCGCACGCCCCACTCCGTTCTGCAGGCGGGTGCGGATGTCGCCGGTCACCTCGTCGAGGTAGCGCTTGTTCGCCGTGCTGCGCTGCGTGTACGGCACCCCCTCGAGCCCGCCCACGAGCTGCGGCGCCTCGGCGAGGAGCGAGCGGTGCGCGTCGCTGCTCGAATCGCGCCACCATGCGGCGACGGCGGTGGCGGGCGGCGGCGAGCTGAGCAGGCGGGGCACGAGCTTGGGGTTGTCGCCGAGCACGGTGGCGAGGTCGTCGCGGCCGAGCAGCGAGAGCTGGGCGAGCAGGGTCGTGCCGCGCAGGGTGGGGATGCGCTCGAGGGCATCCTGCGCGAGCTTCTGCGCCGGCTGCGGGCCGATGAAGGGCGCCGGCGCGAGACCGGCGGGCAGCGCAGCCGGGTCGACGGCGGCGGCCGGTGCGATCCCGGCTCGACCGCCGGAGGCGAAGCCGGCATCCGCGACGAGCGCACGGTCGAGGGGCGCGACGGCGACGATCGCCGTCGGGTTCACCGGCACGCCGACGGCCTCGACGACGGCTCCCAGCGTCGTCGAGGTGACGAGTACCGCTGTGACGTCGAACAGCACGGCAGGGGTGTCCCCTCGGGTAAGCACCGCCGGGGATCGGTCCCAGTCACCCCGGTGGCGAGGCTCTCAGGATACGCATCTGTTTGCCCCCATCAGGGGGGAGTTCACGAAAAAGTAACGCGCGAGAGGCATTGAAACGCAAAATGACCCCCGTCCGGGGGTCGACGACGCAAGGATCGTGACACGGACGGGGGCCAACACCACGGCGCGTCGCACTTTCGAACTCGTTAACGGACGTGAAGCACCGTCACGTCGACGCCGCGTGCGATCGCCGATCGGCCGGCCCCGAGCACGCGAGCGGCCGGCTGCTCAGTCGTCGGCGTCGGCGTCCGCGCCGAGCTCGGCGTCCGAGCTCTCCCCCGTGTCGTCCCCCGCGACCGGGTCGCCGATCGCGGCGGGTCCGCCCTCGACGAGCAGCGCGAACTGCGCGGCGTCGATGATGCGCACGCCGAGGTCTTCGGCCTTCTGCAGTTTCGAGCCGGCGCCGGGTCCGGCGGCCACGTAGTCCGTCTTCTTGCTGACGCTGGATGCGGCCTTGCCGCCGGCCTGGATGATCGCCTCCTGCGCGCCCTCGCGAGTGAAGCCCTCGAGCGATCCGGTCGCGACGACCGTGAGGCCGGCGAGCGGCCCGCCCTCCGCGGCCGCGGCACCCGGGCCGGGGTGTCCGGGCGTCGCCCACTGCACGCCGTCGGCGGCCCAGGTCTCGACGATCTCGCGGTGCCAGTCGACCTCGAACCAGTCGAGCAGGGCGTCCGCGATGATGCCGCCGACGCCGTCCACCGCCGCGAGCTCCTCGCGCGATGCCGCGCGGATCGCGTCGAGCGAGCCGAAGTACTGCGCGAGCGCGCGCGCCGCGACGGGCCCGACGTGCCGGATGCTGAGACTCACCAGCAGCCGCCAGAGGTCTTTCGTCTTCGCCTTCTCGAGCTCGGCGAGCAGCGTGTTCGCCGCCTCCGAGGGGTGGATGACGCGGAAGTCCTTCTTGAGTCCGGCCTTGCGACGCTCGGCCGCATCCATCCCCTCCGCCTCGGGCGGGTATTCGAGACTCACCTTCTGGAAGGGCGTGCGGGTGCGCAGGGTGCCGTCGTCCTCGGTCTTCTGCAGCCCGGTCTCCGCGTCGCGCACGACGACCTGGATGCCGATGATGTCGTCGATCGTGAGCCCGAACAGCCGGGCTTCGGTCACGAGCGGCGGGGTCTCGGGAACGTCCGGCTGGGTGAGCGCGGCGGCGCCGACCTCGCCGAGCCCTTCGATGTCGAGCGCGCCGCGCGAGCCGATGTGCTCGACCCGGCCGCGCACCTGCGCCGGGCAGGCCTCCGCGTTGGGGCAGCGCAGGTCGACGTCGCCCTCCTTGGCGGGCGCGAGCTTCGTGCCGCACTCCGGGCAGTTCTCGGGCATGACGAACTCGCGCTCGCTGCCGTCGCGCAGCTCGGCCACGGGCCCGAGCACCTCGGGGATCACGTCGCCGGCCTTGCGCAGCACGACGGTGTCGCCGATCAGCACGCGCTTGACCTTCACGACGTCCTGGTTGTGCAGGGTCGCCTGGCGCACCTCGCTGCCGGCGACGCGCACCTTCTGCATGACGGCGTACGGCGTCGCGCGCCCGGTGCGGCCGACGCTGACGACGATGTCGAGCAGCTTGGTGTTGACCTCCTCGGGCGGGTACTTGTAGGCGATCGCCCAGCGCGGCGCGCGGCTGGTGGCGCCGAGCTCCTCGTGCAGGGCGAGCTCGTCGACCTTCACGACGACGCCGTCGATCTCGTGCTCGACGCTGTGCCGGTTCTCGCCGAAGCGGCGGATGTAGGCGGCGGCGCCCGCGGCATCCGCCGTCACCTCGAAGTAGGGGCTCGTCGGCAGCCCCCAGCCCTTCAGCAGCGTGTACACCTCGGACTGCGCGGCGACGGGCGGGTTCGGCCAGGCGCCGATGCCGTGCACGTAGAGCGAGAGCTCGTGGATGCGGGCGAGCCCGGCCTCGAGCTCCATGCCGTCCTTCTTGTCGAGCTGCTGGCGCAGGCCGCCGCTCGCGGCGTTGCGCGGGTTGGCGAGCGCCGGGAAGCGGCGGGCGGCGGCGAGCGTCGCCTTCTCCTCGTCGAAGGCGGAGCCCTGCTTCGCGCGGGCCTCGTCGACGACCCGATCGCGCAGGCTCGCCAGCAGGACGTTGAGGCGCTCGAAGGCCTCGACGGCGAGGAAGATCTCGCCGCGCACCTCGACGAGCTCGGGATGCCCCTCCCCCTCGAGCCGCTGCGGGATGCCGGGGATGCGCAGCACGGTCGGCGTCACATCCTCGCCGGTCACGCCGTCGCCGCGGGTGGCCGCGCTGACCAGGCGACCCCGCTCGTAGCGGAGGTTGATCGCGAGGCCGTCGATCTTGAGCTCGCAGAGGAAGTCGACGCGACGGCCGGCGTCGCGCTCGACCTTGGCGGCCCAGTCGAGGAACTCCTCTTCGCTGAAGACGTTGTCGAGGCTCAGCATGCGCTCGGCGTGCACGACCGGGTCGAAGAGCGACGAGACGCGCCCGCCGACGGTCTGCGTGGGGCTGTCCTGGCTCTGCAGCTCGGGGAAGAGCCGCTCGAGCTCTTCGAGGCGGTGGATCAGGCGGTCGTACTCCTCGTCGCTCGCCTCGGGGGTGTCGCGCTGGTAGTACGCCTCGCGCAGCTCGACGATGCGGTTCGTCAGCTCGTCGGCCTCGCGCTTGGCGGCGCTGAGATCCGCCCGCGTCGCCGCGGGCACCTGCTCGGGAGAAGAGTCGTTCGCGCTGCGTCCTCGTGCCACGAGGTCAGCCTACGGCGGGGGTACGACACCCGAAGGGCGAGCGCGCGGGACCGATCACGCCGCGAGTGACAGCATGAGCGCATGACCGACGCCGACGCCCTCGCGAACCCCCGCACCGTCCTCATCACCGGCACCTCCAGCGGGATCGGACTGCACACCGCGATCGGCGCGGCCCGAACCGGATGGCGCGTGGTCGCCACGCTCCGCGACGCCAACCGCGACCGGGCGCTGCGCACCGCGGCCGACGAGGCCGGGGTCGAGCTCGACGTCCGTGCCCTCGACGTGACGCATCCGACCGCCGCGCAGGAGCTCGTCGATCGCGTCGTCGCCGATCACGGATCGCTGGATGCCGTGGTCAACAACGCGGGAACCGGCAAGGTCGGCACGACCGAGACACTGCCGATCTCGGAGTTCCAGGACGCACTCGAGACGAACTTCCTCAGCGTCGTGCGGGTCACGCAGGCGGCGCTGCCGCACCTGCGCGCGGCTCGCGGCCGCGTGCTCACCGTCACGAGCGTCGGCGGCGTCGTCGGACAGCCCTTCGACGACGCCTACTGCGCGGCGTAGTTTCGCGACCGAGGGCTTCCTCGAGAGCCTGCAGCCGGTCTCCGCGACGCTGGGCGTCGGCGTGGCCGTGATCGAGCCGGCCGCGGTGGGCAGCGCCTTCGTGGCCAACGCGGGAGTCGACCGGGATGCGCTGCTCGCCGACGCCGACGCCGGCGCCTACGCCCCGGCGCTCTCGGCCTACCTGGAGCGCACCGCGGGAGCCTTCGCCGCAGCGCAGTCGCCCGAAGATGCGGCTCAGGTGATCGTGGGCTCCCTGGATGCCGAGCAGCTGCCGTTCCGCATCCAGACCAGCGAGGCCGCCCGGCGCTTCGTCGCGACCAAGCTGGCCGACATCGACGGCTCGACCGTCACCGGCTTCACGCGCACCTGGGTGAGCTGAGTCGGCGAACGCGCTCAGGCGCCGGCACATATGTGCAACCCGAGGGTTGCATTAAGCACCGGGAACGCGCATCCTTCTCTTGCAATCAATCGGTTGCAGTTCGGAATCCGAAGGAGCAGGATCATGAGCATGACCGTCAACGAGCCCGCCGCGATCGACCACGACGCCTTCGCGGTGCGGCGCAGCATCCGCATCGACGCGAGCCCTGAGCGGGTGTGGGCCGCCGTGACCGAGCCCGAGCACATCAGCCGCTGGTTCAGCGAGAGCACCGAGCTCGACCGGCTCGAGACCGGCGGCTCCGGGCGTCTCATCTGGACGGACTACGGCGCATTCCCCTTCGAGATCGTCGAGGTCGATGCGCCGCACACGATCGCCTACCGCTGGAGCAATGAGCCCGCCCTGCTCGACACCGCGCGCCCCGACCCGGTGCGCTCGACGGTGTTCCGGTTCACGATCGAGTCCGACGGCGAGGGACCCGAGGCGGGCACCGTGCTGACCGTCGTCGAGACCGGCTTCGCGGCGCTGAGCGATCCCGCCGCGGCGCTGGAAAGCAACCGGGGCGGATGGACGCACGAGCTCGACGAGCTGGTCGCCTACCTCGAGGGTGCCGAGCGCCTCGAGCGCGCCGAGCCCGCCGGCGACGACGCCGCCACCGCGGAGCGCGCATGACCGAGCAGCTCGTGGCCGTCTTCGCCGCGCTCGGCGACGACACCCGCTGGAGCATCCTGCTCGCGCTCGGCGAGGGCGACGCCTCAGCGTCCGCGCTCGCCGAGCGGCTGCCGGTGACCCGGCAGGCGATCGCGAAGCACCTCGCCGTGCTGGAGCAGGTCGGCGTGGTGGACTCACATCGCGTCGGCCGCGAGCTGCGCTGGAGCGTGCTCGGCTCCCGGCTCGGCGACACGGCGCGCGAGCTCGACCGCATCGGCGCCGAGTGGGATCGCCGCCTGGCCGCGATCAAGCGGATCGCCGAGGGCCTGTAGCCGTGTCGGCGGCGTCGGCGAGACTGGCCGCATGAGCGCAGCCGAGAGGGTCCGCGACCGCTTCGTGACCGCCGTCGATGCCGACCGGCTCGGCGCCTACGGCGTGCACATCCTGCTCGGCGCCGACGACGCGGCCGGGCACCGGTGGCGCAGCGACGACCGGGTCAATCTGTACTCGGTGTCGAAGGGCGTGAGCGCCCTCGCCGCGGGCATCGCCGTCGATGAGGGACTGCTGACGCTCGACACCCGCGTGCCGGAGCTGCTGGGAGGCCTCGAGCTCGGCGTCGGCGTCGAGGGCGTCACGCTGCGCCACCTGCTGACGATGTCGAGCGGCATCGACTTCGAGTGGTTCGGCGACCAGCCGGTGCCCGGCGCCGACCTGGCGCAGGCCATGCTCGGCCGACCGAGTCGCGGCCCCGGCTCCGTCTTCCAGTACTCGGACGCCAGCACCTACGTCGCGATGCGGATGCTCGGGGCGGTCGTCGGCGACGTGCGCGACTGGCTGCTCCCCCGTCTGTTCGACCCTCTCGGGATCGACAACCCGCAGTGGCACCGCTGCCCGCTCGGCGGGATCGTCGCCGGGTCCGGGCTCGAACTGCGCACCGAGGAGCTCGCAAGCATCGGCCGGGTGCTGCGCGACGGCGGGCTGTGGCGCGACGGCGGCAGCGAGCGGCGCATCGTGTCGGATTCGTGGATCGACGGGATGCACTCAGGCTGGGTCGAGACCGGGGCCCCGGCGCCGTTCGCGCGCTACGCGATCGCGGGGTGGGACGAGCGCGGCTCGACCTGGCGCCTCGACGGACGCTACGGGCAGTACGTCGTCGTCGACGCCGAGCGGGATGCGGTGGTCACGATCACCGCCCACGAGGAGACGGACGACCACCGGCTCGTCGACGCCGCGCTCGGGGCGCTCGACGCGGAGCTCGGCGCACCGGTCTGACCCGCCTGACCGGGAATGCGGCCGTCGGAGCGGATCGGGCTCAGACGGGAACCGGCAGCGCCGCCGGAAGCGGCGCCGCGCTCACCGTGCGGTCGATCGTGACCTGACCGAGCACGCGGGTGCCGACGTAGACGACGGCGCTCTGCCCGGGCGCGACGCCGTCGAGCGCCGCCTCGGGGCGGATGACCAGCTCGCGCGCACCGGCCGCAGCGGCCGAGCCGGCGTCGACACCCGCATCCACGACCCGCGCCATCGCCGGCACCGGCTCGCCGTGAGCGCGCACCTGCACCTGGCAGGCGAAGCCGGCCTCGGCATCCACCGGCGGCTGTCCGGCCCAGCTGAAGCGGGCGCCCGCCAGCTCGGCGACCGCGAGGGCCTCCTTCGGCCCCACGACGACCTGGTTCGACGACGGACGCACCTCCAGCACGAAACGCGGCCGACCGTCGGGGGCGGGAACGCCGAGGTTGAGGCCCTTGCGCTGACCCACCGTGAAAGCATGAGCGCCCGCGTGCGTGCCCACCTTCGCGCCCGACTGGTCGAGGATCTCGCCCGGCTCGGCGCCCATCTTGTCGGCCAGCCAGCCGCGGGTGTCGCCGTCGGGGATGAAGCAGATGTCGTAGCTGTCGGGCTTCGCCGCGACCGTGAGTCCGCGGGCGGCGGCCTCGGCGCGCACCTCGTCCTTCGAGGGGGTCGCGCCGAGCGGGAACACGGCGTGGTCCAGCTGCGCGGCGGTCAGCACCCCGAGCACGTAGCTCTGGTCTTTCGCCCAGGCGGCCGCGCGGTGCAGCTCGCGGTGGCCCGCGGCATCCTCGCGGATCTCGGCGTAGTGCCCCGTCGCGACGGCGTCGAAGCCGAGGGCGAGCGCCTTCTCGAGCACGGCGGCGAATTTGATGCGCTCGTTGCAGCGCAGGCACGGATTCGGGGTGCGGCCCGCGGCGTACTCGCTGATGAAATCGTCGACCACGTCGTCGGCGAAGCGCTCGCTGAAATCCCAGACGTAGAAGGGGATGCCGAGCAGGTTCGCCGCGCGGCGCGCGTCGAGCGCATCCTCGACCGTGCAGCAGCCGCGGCTGCCGGTGCGCAGGGTGCCGCGGTTGCGGCTGAGGGCGAGGTGCACGCCGACCACGTCGTGACCGGCCTCGACGAGGCGCGCGGCCGCCACGGCGCTGTCGACGCCGCCGCTCATCGCCGCGAGGATCCTCATGACTCCAGGGTAAGCGCGACCCGCCCGGACCGCTGGCCGCTCAGCGGCCGAGCGAGGGGATGCGCCGCGCCAGGCCGGCGGAGCGGGCGCGATCGACGACGCCCGGCAGCACCGCGAGCAGCGCGTCGATCTCGTCGGCGGTCGTGTCGGGGCCGAGCGTGAAGCGCAGCGCGCCGCGGGCGGTCGCGGGGTCGACGCCCATGCCGAGCAGCACGTGCGAGGGCTCCGGCACTCCGGCCTGGCAGGCGGATCCGGTCGAGACGGAGAAGCCCTCGAGGTCGAGCAGCATCAGCAGCGAGTCGCCCTCGCAGCCGTCGAAGGTGAAGTGGGCGTTGCCGGGCAGGCGGACGACGGATGCCGAGCCGGGTGCGGTCCCCGTCGGCGCCGGCCCGCGCAGCACCGCCCTGGGCACGTTGGCGAGCACGCCGGCGATCAGACGGTCGCGCAGTGCGGCGAGGCGCGCGGCGTGCTCCGCAAGCTGCTCCGCGGCGAGCGCCGCCGCCGTTCCGAAGCCGGCCGCGCCGGCGGCGTCCTGCGTGCCGGAGCGTCCGCGCTGCTGGCCGCCGCCGTGCAGCAGCGCCTCGACATCCCAGCCGCGCGCGAGCACGAGCGCGCCGACGCCGACCGGCCCGCCGATCTTGTGCGCCGAGACGCTGATCGCGGCGGCGCCGGTGCGGTGCGCATCCACCTCGACCTGGCCGTAGGCGGCGATCGCATCGAGGTGCACCGGAACGCCGACCGCGGTCGCGAGCGCGACGATCTCGTCGACCGGCTGCAGGGCGCCCACCTCGTTGTTGGCCCACAGCGCGGTCACGAGCGCGACGTCGCCGCCGTCGCCGAGGGCGCGGGCGAGGTCGTCGAGGCGGACGCGCCCGGTCGCGTCGAGCTCGACCCAGCAGAGCTCGGCGCCCTCGTGCCGCTCGAGCCACTCGACCGAGTCGATCGTCGCGTGGTGCTCGCCGCGCGGCACGACGATGCGCGGGCGGGGCAACGCTGCCGCAGCGCCAGCGCCAGCGCCTCCCCCGGCGTTCCGCGCCCAGAACAGCCCCTTGATGCCGAGATTGACCGCCTCGGTGCCCCCCGAGGTGAACACGATCTCCATCGGATCCGCGCCGAGCGAGGCCGCGACCCGCTCGCGTCCCTCCTCGAGCACCTCGCGCGCGCGCTGCCCGTCGGCGTGGATCGACGAGGGGTTGCCGACGGTGCGCAGCGCCGCCGCGTAGGCGTCGAGAACCGCCGGCCGCAGCGGCGAGGTCGCGGCGTGGTCGAGGTAGACCGTCATGCCGTCCTCCGTACTGGGGCCCCGCGCACCCGTTCTGGGGCCGCGCTGTGACACGGGCGTAACGTGCGCCGCTTTATCGTAGATCGCATGCCCTCCCCCGATCTGCTCCGCGATCTCGGCGTGCGCAGCGGGCCCGACGGCGGCACTCTGCGCGTGTGGAGCGCCAACGCCACCGCGATGGATCTGCTGCTCTTCGACGAGCGCGACCCGGCGTGGACGACCGCGACGATCCGGATGACACGCGACGCCGACGGCGACGGCGGCGACGTCTGGAGCGCGACGAGCCCCGAACTGCGCCCCGGCGCCCGCTACGGTCTGCGCGTGCGCGGGCCGAAGGGGCAGCGCTTCTCGCCCGACACCGTGCTGATCGATCCCTACGCGCGCGGCCTCGCCCGCACCGGCACGGGCGAATGGCGCGGCTACGTGCAGGACGACGCCTTCGACTGGGGCGGTGTCGCCAAGCCGCGCGTGCCGCTCGACCACACGGTCATCTACGAGGCGCACGTGAAGGGCCTCACGAAGCTCAACCCCGACATCCCCGAGCAGCTGCGCGGCACCTACGCCGGCCTCGCGCATCCCTCGACAATCGACTACCTCAAGGATCTCGGCGTCACGACGGTCGAGCTGCTGCCGGTGCAGCAGTTCGTGAGCGAGCAGCGGCTCACGAAGATGGGCCTCGCGAACTACTGGGGCTACAACACCCTCAACTTCTTCACCCCGCACGCGGCGTACGCCTCGCGCGAGGCGCAGCATGGCGGCACCGGCGCGGTGCTGCGCGAGTTCAAGGGCATGGTGCGGCTGCTGCACGAGGCCGGACTCGAAGTCGTGCTGGATGTCGTCTACAACCACACGGCCGAGGAGGGCCCGCGCGGTCCGGTGACGAGTCTGCGGGGGATCGACGACCGCAGCTACTACCGCCAGACCGCCGACGGCGATTACATCGACACGACCGGATGCGGCAACACGGTCGACTACTCGAAGCCGGCCGCCCAGCGGCTCGTGCTCGACTCGCTGCGCTACTGGAGCGAGGAGGTGCAGGTCGACGGCTTCCGCTTCGACCTGATGGCCACGCTCGGGCGCGACGAGAACGCCGAGTTCCAGCGCGAGCACCCGCTGCTGCGCGCAATCCTCGACGATCCGGCCCTGCGCGACCAGAAGATGATCGCCGAGCCGTGGGATGTCGGCATGGGCGGCTGGCAGGTCGGCAACTTCCCCGACGGCTACTCCGAGTGGAACGACGGCTACCGCGACCGCATCCGCACCTTCTGGCTCACCGACGTCGCGCACGCCCGCGCGCACGGCACCGCCCAGCACGGCATCGGCTCGCTGGCCGGCCGCATCGCCGGCTCGAACCACGTCTTCTCGTCGCAGCGCGGGCCCCTCGCCTCGATCGACTTCGTGACCGCCCACGACGGCTTCACGGCCGCCGACGTCGTCGCCTTCGACACGAAGCACAACCTCGGCAACGGCGAGGAGAACCGCGACGGCTCGAGCGACAACCACTCCTACAACCACGGCGTCGAGGGTCCGACGCGCGACCGCACGGTGCTCGCCGCCCGGCGCAAGGCGATCCGCAATCTGCTCGGAACCCTGCTGCTCAGCGCCGGGGTGCCGATGATCACGGCCGGCGACGAGTGGGGCCGCAGCCAGAACGGCAACAACAACGCCTACTGTCACGACGGCCCGCTCACCTGGATGCACTGGGAGCGCGACGACTGGCAGGAGGAGCTGCTGCAGGTGACGCGCACGCTCACCCGCTTGCGGCGCGAGAACCCGGCGCTGCGCCCCGTGCGCTTCGGCCGCTTCGGCGAGACCGTGCCGAGCGCGACGCAGATGGACTGGTACAACACCGCCGGCGAGGCGATGTCGCGCGAGAACTGGGATGACCCGAGCCAGCGCACCCTGCAGTACCTCGCGGCGTCGACGCCCGAGTTCGAGGAGTTCAACCGCATCCTGCTGATCGTGCACGGCGTCGAGGCGCCGGTGGAGGTGACGCTGCCGGCGCACGAGGGCGTCGGCGGCTACACGCTGCTCTGGGATTCGTCGCACGACGACATCTCGGGCCTCGCCGCCGACCACGTGCCGGGCGAGCAGCTCACGGTCGGACCGACCTCGATGCTGCTGCTGCGCGCGCATCCGCCGACCGTCTGAGCTCGTCGCCTCGGCCGCGGGGAGCGGACCTGTGTGCACTCGCTTGTAGGCTCGGCGGCATGTCCGCGCGCGAGCTGCCCGACTCGAACGGCACCGCCGTCGCGGGCTTCGTGCTCGCGCTGGTGAGCATCGCGGTCTGGGTCATCGCGCCCGTCGCGCTCATCATCGCCCTGCGCGGCCTGCGCCGCGCGAACCTGCTCGTCGCCGCGGGACGTGCGGCGATCGCGCGCCGGAGCCTCGCCCTGACCGGCGTCGCGCTCGCCGGGTGCCTCAGCGGGCTGCTCGTGCTGGTTCTGCTCGCGGCGGGTCTGACGGCGGCGCTGAGCGCGAGTCGCTGACGCCGCGCCGGCTCTAGTCTGTGCTCATGCCCGACAGCTCCGATTCGCCAGGCTGGTACCCGGATCCCGAGCGCCGGGGCGGCCAGCGCTGGTGGAACGGCGCGGGCTGGTCGGATGCGCGGCGCGATGCACCGGCACCCGGTTCGTCGGCGGCGTTCCGGCCGACCACGGCGCCTCCGGCGATCCCGAGCTCGTCGGCCGGCCCGCCGACGCTGGGCGCCGCGCCATCGGGCACTCCCGGCACTCCTGCGGGATACCCGCCGACGACCGCCGCGAGCGGGGCGCCGGGCTGGACCTCGGGCGGCGCCGTCACCGGCTACGGGGCCTACGGCGCCCCGCCGACTCCGCCGACGGCGCCCGCCCCCGGTGTCAACCTCGTTCTCACGCCCGCCGGCGGCGCGCCGAGCCCGGTCAACCCCTACGAGCCGAATCCATACGCCGCGGCTCCCTCCCCGACGGGTGGCGCCCCCGGCTCGCCCGGGGCCCCGGTTCAGTACTACGGCGCCGCGAACGCCCGCCGCCGCACCAACGGCTACGCGATCGCCGGCTTCGTCGTCAGCGTGCTCGGGCTCTCGAGCGGATTCGGCGGCGTCATCGGCGTCGCCCTCTCGATCGCCGCACTGCGGCGGGCGAACCGGATGATCCGCGAGAACGCGCCGGCCGGCGCCTACCGCGGCCTCGCGATCGCGGGCATCGCCATCGGCTCGATCGGCGTCGTGATCGCGATCGGCACCCTCGTCGCCCGGATCGTCGTCGCGGTGGACGGCGGATGAGCACCCCGGCGATCCGCGCGCTCACCGCGGCCGGCATCCCCTTCACCGAGCGGGCCTACGAGCACGACCCGCGTGTGGCGTCGTTCGGACTCGAAGCCGCCGAGGCGCTCGGGGTCGAGCCCGATCGCGTGTTCAAGACCCTGGTCGCGGAAGTCGACGGACGCCTCGTGGTGGGCATCGTGCCGGTCACCACGAAGCTCGACCTCAAGGCGCTGGCCGCGGCGGTCGGCGGCCGCAAGGCGGCGATGGCCGACCCGGAGCTGGCCCAGAAGCGCACCGGCTACGTCGTCGGCGGCATCTCGCCGATCGGCCAGAAGAACCGCCACGACACCGTGCTCGACGAGAGCGCCGAGCTGTGGGAGAGCGTGTTCGTCAGCGGCGGCCGCCGTGGCCTCGACCTCGAGCTCGCTCCCGCCGATCTGCTCTCCGTCACCGGCGGCGCCGTCGCCGACATCGCCCGTTGATCGCCCGCTGCACGATGCCGACCTCCTCCGACTGCCCCGGCTGGTACGCCGACCCCGAGCGCGCCGGCGTGCAGCGCTGGTGGAACGGCGTCTCCTGGTCGGAGTCGCGGCGCGGCATGTCGGGTGCGCCGAGCCGCTCGGTCGATGCGCCGCAGCGGGCGTGGGCGCCCGCCACCGGCTCGGCGACCGGATCCGCGACCGGCTCCGCACCCGGCTCCGCGGAGCGTTCGAGCGGCAACCCGCCCGCGATGATCGGCCTGATCCTCGGCGTCTTCGGGCTCGCGCTGCTGCCGTTCGCGATCGCGGGACTCGTGCTGTCGATCATCGGGCTGCGCCGGGCGAATCGGATGATCGCCGCCGGCGCCCCCTACCCCTCGCGGCCCGCCGCGATCGCAGGCCTCGTCATGTCGCTGCTGGCGATCGTGGGCACGCTGCTGCTCGTCGGACTCATCCTCGCGCTGGCGATCGCCGGCGTCGACGCATCGGACTCCTGAGCACGCCCGGGCTCCCGAACCAGGCCGGATCCCCGAACCCGCTCGAGCTCAGGCGATCGCGACGAGACCCAGCTCCGCCGGCGAGGCGAGCAGAGCGTGCCGCGGCACGACCCGCACGGTGTAGCCGAACGAGCCCGCGCGCGTGAAGCGCACCGTGCCGGTGTACGTCGCCGGAGCGCCGAGCTCGTGCGCGACGAACTCGAGCGGAACCCGCTCGACGTCGCCGAGCTGATCTCCCTCGCGCGCCCGACCGTGCACGAGCTCGACCGCGACGTCGTCGGCGGTCAGCTCACCCAGCTCGACGAAGGCGCGCACCTGCAGCTCCTCGCCGACCTGCGGCGTCGCATCCACTCCGCCCGACTCGACGTGGGCGACGTGCACCTGCGGCCACGCCTCGGCGACGCGGGCCGTCCAGGCCGCGAGCTCGCGCGCCGGACGGTAGCGGGTGTCGGCGATCGTGCGCTCGGCGCGCGCGGCCGGCAGGTAGAGCCCCTCGACGTACTGCCGCAGCATGCGGTCGGCCGACAGCTCGGGCGACAGGGTCGCGAGCGTGTGGCGGATGTCGGAGACCCACTTCTGCGGAACCCCCGCGCCGTCGCGCTCGTAGAACCGCGGCGCGATCTGGTGCTCGATGAGGTCGTACATCGCCGCGGCCTCGAGGGCGTCGCGCTCGGCCGCATCCCCCGCGCTGTCGGCGGACGGGATCGCCCAGCCGTTGCGGTCGTCGTAGTACTCGTTCCACCAGCCGTCGAGGATCGACAGGTTGAGCGAGCCGTTGAGCGCCGCCTTCATGCCCGAGGTGCCGCAGGCCTCGAGGGGGCGCAGCGGGTTGTTCAGCCAGATGTCGGTGCCCGGGTAGAGCTTCTGCGCCATCGCGATGTCGTAGTTCGGCAGGAACACGATCCGCTCGCGCACGTCGGCCTCGCGGCTGAAGTCGACGAGGCGCTGGATGAGGCGCTTGCCCTCGTCGTCGGCCGGATGCGACTTGCCGGCGATCACGAGCTGCACGGGACGCTCGGGGTGGGTCAGCAGCGCCCGTAGCCGCTCCGGATCGTGGAGCATGAGCGTGAGGCGCTTGTAGGTGGGCACGCGGCGGGCGAAGCCGATCGTCAGCACGTCGGGGTCGAGCAGCGAGCGATGCCAGACCGGGCGGCCGATGCCGGGGTTCTCCTCGTCCCAGGCGGCGCCGACCCGCGCCCGCGCGTCGTCGACGAGCTGCTCGCGCAGGTCGCGGCGCAGGCCCCAGATCGCGGCGTCGCCGAGGCGCTGCTCGTCGCTCCAGTCGACGCGGGTGCTGTCGTCGTCGCCGAAGGTCTCGGCGGCGAGAGCGCGCACGCGCTGGTCGGTCCAGGTGGGGGCGTGCACGCCGTTCGTGACCGAGCCGATCGGCACGTCATCCGCGTCGAACCCCGGCCAGAGCGCGCCGAACATGCCGCGCGACACCTCGCCGTGCAGCTTCGAGACGCCGTTGGCGCGCTGCGCGAGGCGCAGACCCATGACGGCCATGTTGAAGGTCTCGGCGACGCCGCCGTCGTAGTCCTCGGCGCCGAGCGCGAGCACGTCGGCGACGTCGACGCCGGGCAGCAGGTCGGTCGCGAAGTAGCGCGCGACGAGCCCCGCCTCGAAGCGGTCGATGCCGGCCGGAACCGGGGTGTGCGTCGTGAACACCGTTCCCGCGCGCACCGCACGCAGCGCCTCGGGGAAGGCGAGGCCCTGCGACACGAGGTCGTTGATGCGGTCGAGCCCCTGGAATCCGGCGTGACCCTCGTTGGTGTGGAACACCTCGGCCGGGGCGCGGCCGGTGAGCCCGGTGAAGAGCTTGACCGCGCGCGAGCCGCCGATGCCGAGCAGCAGCTCCTGCAGCAGGCGGTGCTCTCCTCCCCCGCCGTAGAGCCGGTCGGTCACCCCGCGCAGGCTCTCGTCGTTGTCGGGGATGTCGGTGTCGAGCAGCAGCAGAGGAACCCGGCCGACGTCGAGCTTCCAGATCCGCGCCACCAGGGCGCGCCCCTCGGGCAGGGCCAGGGTGACCTGCGCGGCCGAGCCGTCGGGGTTGCGCAGCACGCGCATCGGCAGCCCGTCGGGGTCGAGCACCGGGTACGACTCCTGCTGCCAGCCGTCGCGCGAGATCGACTGGCGGAAGTAGCCGGCGCGGTAGAACAGCCCGACGCCGACGATCGGCACGCCCAGGTCGGAGGCGCTCTTGAGGTGGTCGCCGGCGAGGATGCCGAGCCCGCCCGAGTACTGCGGCAGGGCCGCGGCGATGCCGAACTCGGGCGAGAAGTAGGCGATCGTGTCGGGCGTGGGGCCCTCGAGCGACTGGTACCAGCGCGGCTCGCTCAGGTAGCGGCGCAGGTCGTCGCGCAGCGCCTCGGCGCGGGCGATGAACTCGCTGTCGGCGGCCAGCTCGTCGAGCCGTTCGGGCACGACCTCGCCGAGCAGCGCGATGGGGTCGCGGCCCTGGCTGTCGCGGTGCTGCCGGTCCCAGAGGTGCGGCGCGATGTCGCGGAACAGCCGCTGCGTGGGCTCGTGCCACGACCACCGCAGGTTGGCGGCGAGCTCGTCGAGAGCGGAGAGCTGAGCGGGGAGGACGGCGCGGACGGTGAATCGACGGATGGCCTTCACCCGCGACAGCCTAGGGGCTGGTGGTCACGGGCTTCCGCCGCGCGGGCGGCCGATGCGGGTCTGGCCGGTGCGGGTCAGGCCTGCTCGGCGGCGGCCCGGCGGCGACGACGACGGTCGAGGACCGAGCCCACGAACATCCACCCGGCGTAGCCGAAGAGCACGACGGCGGCGATCGGGATGATGACGGCGCGGGTGCCGCCGTTGATGACGTTGTTGACCCAGCCGATCAGCGGCACGGCGTACCAGAGCTCGCCGCGCACCTGCACCTCGCGCACCGGAGCCGCGTCGGCGATGTCGTTGTTGTCGCCCTTGGTCGTGAAGACGCGCTCGCCGGCGTCGTTAGTGCCCACGGCGATGACGCGGTGGGTGACGACCTCGGGCTCGCCCGAGTGCAGCTGGTAGGTGATGATGTCGCCCTTCGCGATGTTCGCGGCGGCGACCGGCTTGATCACGACGAGCGTGCCCGGCGGGTAGTTCGGCTCCATCGACGAGGTGAGCACCGTGTACGGCGTCGAGCCGGTCGCGGCGGGGATCGCGACGACGAGCAGGGCGACGATCGCGACGAACAGCAGCAGCGCGGCGCTGATGGTCACGCCGACGTAGTGCAGCGGTCCGCGGCGCTTCTCGGGCTTGTCGGCGACGATGCCGGTGCGACCGGGCGCTGCGGCGAGGTCGCCGAGACCGGCGGATGCGGTGGTGCTGGCGATGGCGCTCATGACGCTGCTCCGTTCTCGGGGGTTCCCGAGGTCGTGGTGGTGGAAGAGGAGGTGGATGCGGCGACCGCGGGTCGCGGGGTGCGGCGGAGACGCTCGCGGCCGAGGACGGCGAGGCCGCCCGCGAGGGCGCCGCCGATCCAGAGCAGCACGATCCACCACTGGTCGAGGTCGGCGGAGTTCCAGGCCGCGGCGAGCAGTCCGTCGTCGCCCACGCTCGACCCGCCGGCGATCGGCGCACCCTCCGCGGGCGTCACGGCGCTGGGGGCTGCGGCGCCGCCCGTGACCGTCACATCGCGCGTTCCGGCCGAGCGGGAGCCGCCCGCCGTGGTCGTGCCGCCGGAGTAGAACCCGGGCACCTCGCCGCTGTCGGCGAGGCAGGCGTAGCGGTCGCCGCCCGCGAGGTTGACGCTCGAGAGGTTGACGAGCATCCGGAAGTCGGCGGAGGCGCCCTGCCCCTGCTGGCCCTGCAGGTCGCCGAGCGCGGCGGTCGCCGAGACGCGCAGCGTGCCGCCGCTCGGGATGACCTGGCCCTCGGTCAGCACGGCGCACGGCGCGGCCTCGGAGATCGCGACGCGGGTGCCGGCGTCGCCGGAGGTGCTGGCGGAGACGGTGAGCGCGTCGGCGAGGTCGGCGTCGGTGCTGTGCACGTCCGCGATCGACACGCGCAGATAGGCGGGCGCGCCGGAGGCGTTGCGCACCCAGAAGTCGCGCGCCTGCGAGCCGCCGGGGATCATCGCGGCCGAGGGGTCGAACAGCGGCGCCGTGAGCGTGCGGGCGAAGTAGGTGCCGTCGGCGCTGAGCTCGATGCCCGAGCTGTCGGCGTGCGCGGGAGACGCGACGGCCACGGCGCCCCCCGCCGCCGCGGCCGTCGCGAGCAGGGAGGCGAGGATGCGGGTCCTGCGCTGCGCGCGCATCACGAGCACCCCGAGAACGTGCGGGTGGTCCAGAAGAGGAAGGTGGACGTCTGCATCGTGACGCCGCCCGACCACACGGTCGCTCCGGTCGCATCGGTGATCAGGATGTTGTTGAGGCCGTTGTACAGCGCCGCGCTGGTGTCGATGCTGATCGATCCCGCACCGCTCCCCGCGGTCGAGGTCGCCAGCACGGTGCCGTTGCGCGAGGCCTGCAGGGTGAAGGGCCCGTAGCCGTTCGCCGCCGTCCAGCTCCAGGTCGCCGTCTGCGCCGTGTTCGTTCCGGCCGGAGTGCAGGTGACGGGGAAGCTGATCGGGGTCAGACCGCTGACGGAGAAGGCCTGGTTGTCCGCCCCGGAGCACTTCTGCTGCGTCATCGTCGTGTTGGCGGACGTCGCCTCCAGGCACAGGCCGGAGGCCTTGCTGACGAACTGCACCCGTCCGGACGGAAGGGTCTGCGCCTGCCAGATCTGACCGATGCTGCCGTTGTCGGTGGTCACCGAGACCGGACCGCCGACCGTGAGCGAGGAACCCTGGTCGACGCGCAGCGCGGGCGCGTTGCGCGGAGTGATCTCGTAGTAGCCGGCGCCGGTCGCATCGGGCGTGAACCGCCACTGCTGGTTCGAGGCGCCATGGCAGTCGAACCAGTTGATGACGCTCGTGCCGCTCGCGGTTCCGCTGCCGCTCACGTCGAGGCAGTAGCTGTTCGACTGCACGACGACCTTCATCCAGCGGGTGGTGTCGAGGGTCGCGGCCGGGTAGACGCGCTGGCTCGAGACCGACGACTGCAGAGCCGTCGCCGCGGTGGTGAATCCGCCGACCTTGAGCGTCGCGACGACGCTGGGCGTCATCGAGCGACCGCCGGCCGCGGTCGCGATCGTGGCGCGCGGCACCCGGCTGACGAGGCAGTAGGTGCCGGTCTCGTTCTTGGCGAGCGCGCCGGTCTGCGCGGTCAGCCCCGCCCAGGTGCCGTTGGTGACGTCGGTCGACGGCACCGTCGTGCTGCACGGCGCCGCCGCCGTCGACTTCCAGACCGAGAGCGAGGTCGCCCCGGGGAGGGTGCTGTCCCCGGTCGCAGTGAACACGAGATCGAGGTTCATCGTCTGGCTGCTGGCGGTGACGGTGGTGTTCGTCACCTGCACCGTGCTGCTGACGACGAGGTCGGTGCTGCCGACCGTGGGGATCTTGTCGTTGCTGAAGCCGATCGCGCCGAAGTTGCTCGCCGTCACGACGAGCGTGGCCGACTTCGCCGTGCCCGTGACGCCGGCGCTGGTGGTCCAGTACGCGTAGGCGCCGGTGCCCGAGACGAGGAGCGCGGTCACGATGGCGGCGACGAGCCCGAGGCGCAGCGGGCGCCCGCCGTGGGCGCGGGCGGCGCGAGCGAGTGCGGCGCGCATCAGCTGCCCTGCTTCGCGTCGAAGGTGAGCTTGACGTTGCCGGTCGCGCTCTGCTGCGTGGCGCTGCCGGGCAGGGTGATGAGCACGCACACGGTGCCTGTGAACCCGGCCGGCAGCGTCGCCGACGGCGTGGGAGTGGTGCCGAGCACGGCGTCGTTGATCGTCGGGCAGGTCGTGCTCGAGCCGACGCCGCCGTTGATGCGCACCTCGAAAGGAGCCGACGTGACGTCGAGCTTCGCGGTGACGACCGCGGCGGCGTTGCCGGTGTTCTTGACGCGGATGAGCTGGCTGACCGAGTCGCCCGGCAGGAGGTTCATCGGCGAGACGGGGAGCGCGGAGATCGGGGTGTCGTTCGTGTCGCGGATGCTCAGCGAGAAGGTGCCGGCCGACACGGTCGAGGCGGGACGCGCCTCGGCCTGGGAGTTGACGAAGGCGAAGGTGCCGGCGGCGCCGGTGGAGACGACCACGACGGCGATGCCGAGGGCTGCGGCGGAGGCGAGCATCCCGCGGATGGAGGTGCGGCCCGCGGCGCGGAGGCCGACGGCGACGGCGCGGCCGCCCAGCGCGGTGACGGGCGCGAGCGCGCGCTCTCGGCTGACATCGCGGAGTCGGCCGAGACCGACCGGTCGCGCGATCGCGGAGTCGACGCGGATCGGAGCCGCGGCCGCGCGACGACGCGACACGACTCCGATCACGAGTCCGACGCCCAGCAGCATCCCGGCCAGCGCGATGGCGCGGCGGCGCGAGCGCGACACGGTGGTCGTGCTGCGGCGCAGGGTGCGCGCGATGCGGCTCATGGCTGCCCCGTTCGGGTCGGGTTGCTGCAGGCGGGAACCGACCGGTTCGGGTCCGGTCGGTGGAGGCCGACCGGATTCGGGCCGGTCGGCGGCGGGCCTGTCGAGAGACCCGGGATGGTGCCGCGGGGCCGGATGGTCGGGCATCCGGCCCCGCGAGGTGTTACTGGACCTGCTGGAGGTTGACGACCGTCGAGCCGAAGCTCACGGCGCCGGTCTTCGCGAGGTTGTCGGCGGCGACGGTGCTGCCGCTGGTGGTGCCGTCGAAGGGCCAGGTGATGGTCGCGGTCACCGAGATGGTGGTGTCGCCGGCCGAGTCGACCTTGTAGGTGTTGGTCGAGCCGGTGACGAGCGAGACCTTCGGGCTGGCGCCGATGGTGAAGGCGCTGGTCTGGGCGAGGCGCTGCTTGAGGGCGAAGTTCGGGTTCGTGGTGTCCTGCGTGCCGGAGGCCGTGATGGCGGAGTCGGCGAGCGCGAGGGTGAACTTGAGGTTCGAGCCCGAGGCGGTGATCTTCACGTCCTGCTTGTAGGTGATCACGTCGCCGGGAACGGCGACGTAGTTCGCGGGGATCGCGGCGCCGTTGACCTGCCAGCCGGTGGCGGCCGGGCTGGTGACCTTGACGGCCGTCAGGGTGCCCGCGTTGATGGTCTGGCCCGCGTTGTCGAGCGAGGCGGTGCCGGTCCAGTAGGCGAGCGAGCCCGCGCCGCCCATGAGGAGGACGATGCCGGCGGCGCCGGCGATGGCGCCCTTGGTGAGCTTGTTCATGGTGTGTCCTTCCGTGGCGGATTCGGGCCGCCGACGAGCACGCGGGCACGACGACGAGCGACGGTTCGGGCCGTCGTCGAGGTCGGGCGCCTCGTGAGATTCGGGTGTGGAGAGATTCGGGTCTTCGAGTTCAGAGGCAGTGCGTCGTCCGGTCCCCCCGGTGCGGCGCGCGGATCATTGCCTCCGTGAAACAAACAGTAGACAGTCCCCTCTAATGCGGACAAGCGTGCGGCTGTCCCCAGTAGAGGGGCGGGGTATGAACGGATGGGGTACAAACTCACACGACGCGTTCTCATCAGCATTTTCCATGAAAATGACGAGTTCTCGCACGAAATCGGTTGCCGAATCGGGGTACAACACAACCGGGGGCATCCGGGCTGACCCGCAATTCGGGGTACGAAACGATGTACCCCAGCCGCCGAGATCGTCCCCCATCGCGTCGCCTCCTGGCTGTGGTCTGAGACCCCCGCGACAGCGACGGATGCGCGCGCTACGGTCGGGATGTGGCGACCACCCCGCGAAACCAGCGCCCCTCGACCGCGACGCCGAGCTCCGCCCCGGCGCCTGACCCCGCACCGCCGGAAAGCGCCCCGGCTGCTCCCGCATCCGCCGAGCCGCTGCCCGAGCGTCCGGCCCGCATCGGCCGCATCCCGATCCGCGACCTCTCCCCCGCTCAGCCGGAGGGCCGCTGGGATGCGAAGGCCTTCGCCGGCGAGGTCGTCCCCTTCGCGGCCACGGTCTTCCGCGAAGGGCACGGGCTGCTCGGCGTCGAGCTCGTGCTCACCGCCCCCGACGGCGCGGTGACGACACGGCGCATGGCGATGGGCGCCGCCGGCAGCGACCGCTGGAGCACCGAGGCGCAGCTCGACCAGCTCGGCGACTGGAGCTGGATCGTCCGCGCCTACAGCGACGACTGGGCCACGTGGCTGCACACCGCCGACATCAAGGTCGAGGTCGACCAGGATGTGGACCTCGTCTTCGCGATGGGCGCCCAGCTGCTCGAGGGCCGCAAGGGCAAGGTCTGCACGGAGGCGCGCGCCGCCTTCCTCGACACCTCCTCCCCGGGCGAGGCCCGGCTCAAGGTCGCGCACGACCCGCGGCTCGCCCGCGAGATCGGCGCCGCCCCGGTCGCCTCGCTGACGACCGAGAGCGCGCCCCTCACCCTGCGCGTCGAGCGCGAGCGCGCCGGCGTCGGCAGCTGGTACGAGTTCTTCCCGCGCTCCGAGGGGGCGAAGCAGCGCAAAGACGGCTCGTGGCAGAGCGGCACCTTCCGCACGGCGGCCCGGCGTCTGCCGGCGATCGCGGCGATGGGCTTCGACGTGCTGTACCTGCCGCCCATCCACCCGATCGGCCGCGTCTTCCGCAAGGGACCGAACAACTCGACGGTCGCCGGCCCGCACGACCCGGGCAGCCCCTGGGCCATCGGCGCCGCCGAGGGCGGCCACGACGCCGTGCACCCCGACCTCGGCACGCTCGCCGACTTCCGCTGGTTCCTCGGCCAGGCGAAGAAGAACGGGCTCGAGCTCGCGATCGACCTCGCCCTGCAAGCCGCTCCCGACCACCCGTGGGTCGAGGCGCATCCGGAGTGGTTCACGACCCGACCCGACGGCTCGATCGCCTACGCCGAGAACCCGCCGAAGAAGTACCAGGACATCTACCCGGTCAACTTCGACAACGATCCGGAGGGCATCCGCGCCGAGGTGCTGCGCATCGTCGAGCACTGGATCGCGCAGGGCGTCACGACCTTCCGCGTCGACAACCCGCACACGAAGCCGCTCGACTTCTGGGAGTGGCTGCTCGGCGTGATCTACGAACGCCACCCCGACGTCGTCTTCCTCGCCGAGGCCTTCACCCGCCCGGCGATGATGCGCTCGCTCGCCGGGGCCGGGTTCCAGCAGAGCTACAGCTACTTCACCTGGCGCAACACGAAGGAGGAGCTCGAGGAGTTCCTCACCTCGGTCTCGACCGAGACGAGCGCCTGGATGCGGCCCAACTTCTTCGTCAACACCCCCGACATCCTCACCGAGTACCTGCAGTTCGGCGGGCCGGCGGCGTACAAGATCCGCGCCGCGCTGGCCGCGACGGGCGGGCCGCTCTGGGGCGTCTACTCCGGCTACGAGCTGTTCGAGGATGTCGCGCGCCCCGGCAGCGAAGAGAACATCGACAACGAGAAGTACGAGTACAAGCCGCGCGACTGGGCCGCCGCCGAGCGCGAGGATCGCACCCTCGCGCCCTACCTGACGCTGCTCAACCAGGCGCGCCGCGAGCACCCGGCGCTGCGGCAGCTGCGCAACCTGCGCGTGCACTGGTCGAGCGACGACGCGCTGCTCGTCTACAGCAAGACGATCGAGTCCGAGTTCGTGCGCTCCGGGCGCCGCGACGGCGTCATCGTCGTCGCGAACGTCGACCCGCATTCGGTGCGCGAGGGCATGGTCTACCTCGACCTCACGGCCCTGGGGCTCGACGAGGAAGCCGAGTTCGGGGTGCGCGACCTGATCACCGGCCAGCGCTGGACCTGGGGCGCCGAGAACTACGTGCGACTGGATGCGTTCACCGAACCCGTCCACATCCTCGCGATCGAGTACCCGAGAGGGGTCTGATGACCGAGCACGACGAGAAACCGACCGTTCCGAGCGCCGCCGGGGGCCACGCCGCACCCGATCCGGTCTCGGCTCCGCCGACCGCTCGGGGCGCGCTGCCCGAGCTGCACCCCGACCACATCCTGTCGCTCGTGGAGGGCCGGCACCCCCGCCCGCACGACGCCCTCGGGGCGCACCGGGTCGAGGGCGGATGGGTCATCCGCGTGATCCGTCCCCTCGCCCAGGCCGTGACGGTCGTCCGCGCCGACGGCAGCGAGGTCCCCCTCAATCACGTGCAGGACGGGCTCTGGCACGGCTTCGCCCTCGGCGAGGGCCAGGCCTACGAGGTGCGCGCCGACTACGCCGACGGCCCCTCGTGGACGAGCGGCGACCCCTACCGCTTCGTGCCGAGCGTCGGCGAGATCGACCTGTACCTCTTCGGCGAGGGCCGCAGCGAGCAGCTCTGGCACTGGCTCGGCGCCCATCACCGCCCGCACGAGGACGTCGACGGCACCTCGTTCTCGGTCTGGGCGCCGCACGCGCAGGCCGTGCGCGTCGTCGGCGACTTCAACCGCTGGGTCGGCGCCGGCCATGCGCTGCGCCGGCTGAGCGACCAGGGCGTCTGGGAGATCTTCGTGCCCGGTCTCGGCGCCGGGGACAACTACAAGTTCGAGATCCTCACGCCCGACGGCCAGTGGGTCACCCGGGCGGACCCGATGGCGCGCTACACCGAGGTGCCCCCGTCGACCGCGTCGAAGATCGGCGACACGCTCTACGCCTGGAACGACGACGCGTGGATGCGCACCCGGGCCGCGACCGACCCGCACCAGGGCGCGATGAGCGTCTACGAGGTGCACCTCGGCTCGTGGCGGCCCGGACTCGACTACCGCGCCGCGGCCGTGGAGCTCGTCGAGTACGTGCGCGAGACCGGCTTCACGCACGTCGAGTTCCTGCCGCTGGCGGAGCATCCCTTCGGCGGATCCTGGGGCTACCAGGTCACCGGCTACTACGCCCCGACGTCGCGCTTCGGGCATCCCGACGACCTCAAGCACCTCATCGACGCCCTGCACCAGGCCGGCATCGGCGTCATCATGGACTGGGTGCCCGGCCACTTCCCGAAGGACGAGTGGGCGCTCGCGAACTTCGATGGACGAGCCGTCTACGAGCACCCCGATCCCCGGCTCGGCGAGCACATGGACTGGGGCACGCTGATCTTCAACTACGGCGACTCGCAGGTGCGCAACTTCCTCGTCGCCAACGCGCTCTACTGGCTCGAGGAGTTCCACGTCGACGGGCTGCGGGTGGATGCCGTCGCGAGCATGCTCTACCTCGACTACTCCCGCGAGGCCGGCCAGTGGCTGCCGAACCGTCACGGCGGCCGCGAGAACCTCGAGGCGATCAGCTTCCTGCAGGAGGTCAACGCGACCGCCTACAAGCGCAACCCCGGCATCGTGATGATCGCCGAGGAGTCGACGTCGTTCCCCGGCGTGACGCGCCCCAGCGACCAGGGCGGGCTCGGCTTCGGCCTGAAGTGGAACATGGGGTGGATGAACGACACGCTGTCGTACATCGGCGAGAACCCGATGTGGCGTTCGCACCACCACGGCGAGATCACGTTCAGCTTCGTCTACGCCTTCAGCGAGAACTTCCTGCTGCCGATCAGCCACGACGAGGTCGTGCACGGCAAGGGATCGCTGCTGGGGCGGATGCCGGGCGACCAGTGGCAGAAGCTCGCGAACGTGCGCGCCTACCTGGCGTTCATGTGGTCGCATCCCGGCAAGCAGCTGCTCTTCATGGGCTCGGAGTTCGGCCAGCCGAGCGAGTGGAGCGAGCAGCGCGGGCTCGACTGGTGGATCCTCGACCAGCCCGTGCACCAGGGTCTGCTGAAGCTCGTCGGGCAGCTGAACCGGGTCTACACCGAGACCCCGGCGCTGTGGGAGCAGGACTCCTCCCCCGATGGCCTCGACTGGATCACGTCGTCACCCGAGGCCAACGTGCTCGGCTTCCTGCGCACGGCGCGCGACGGCTCGCAGCTCGCCTGCCTGGTGAACTTCGGCGGCAACCCGGCGGGCTCGTACCGGATCGGGCTGCCGCGAGCGGGGCGCTGGGTCGAGGTGCTCAACACGGATGCCGAGGAGTTCGGCGGGTCGGGCGTGGGCAACTTCGGGTCCGTCACCGCGGTCGCCGAGCCGTGGGACGGAAAGCCGGCGTCGGCCGAGCTGACGATCCCGCCGCTCGCCGGCCTGTGGCTGCGTTTCGAGCCCGAGGAGGCCGAGGGCGTGGCGGCGCAGGTCGAGGATGCGGCGCAGGTCGAGGACGCGGCGACCGCGAGCCCGCAGTTCCGGGTCGCCTGAGGGCCCGCGACGACTCACGAGTCGGAGACGACGGAGGCCGGCATCCCGAGGGGTGCCGGCCTCCGTCGTGTGCGGGAGCACCGCGCGTCAGCGGCCGACTCGGCTCACTGCGCTGGCGCTCGCCGCAGTGCAGCAGCGATCAGTACAGCAGCGAGGTGAGTCGCGCGCGGGCGCGCCCGACTCGGGCGTCGTCGGGGCCGGCGATCTCGAAGTACTCGAGCAGTCGGGCGCGGATGCGATCGCGGCCGTCCTGGTCCTGGTCGAGGAAGAGGTCGAGCAGCCGGTCGGCGGCGTCGTCGAGGTGACCGCCGCTGACGTCGAGGTCGGCGACGGCGAGCTGGGCGTCGAGATCGGCGGGCGCGTCGGCGGCGGCGCTGCGCAGCTGCTGCGCATCCGCCCCCTGCAGCCGCGCGAGCAGCGAGACCTGCGCGAGGCCGGCGACCGCCTGGGCGTCGCGCGGGTTCTGCGCGATGGCCTTCTCGTAGGCGGCGATCGCCCGGGCGTAGTCGCCCTCGCCGATCGCGTCGTAGGCCTCCTGGTGCAGCGGCGGCAGCGGCTCCTCGACCGGCTCGCCAGGCTCCGCGCCCTCGTCGCCCTCTCCCGCCTCGAGGCGCCCGGTGACGCCCGCCTGCACCGCGGCCTGCAGCACCTGGTCGAGCACCTGGCGCGCATCCGCATCGCTGACCGCGCCGACGTAGAGGCCGAGCGGGCGGCCGGCGACGAGCGCGCCGACCGTCGGCACCTGCTGCGCCTGGAAGGCCTGGGCGATGCCGGGGCTGCGATTGCCGTCGACCACGGCCAGGGCGAGGCGCCCGCCGTAGCTGCGCACCAGCGCGGGCAGCGCCGGCTCGAGTCCCGAGGCCACGATCTCGATGATCACCGGCACGGTGCTCGACAGCTGCAGCACCTGCTCGAAGGCGGTGTCGTCGGTCTCGAACACGATCTGCGAGCCGTCGGCGGCCGCGGCGGCCTTCGCGGCGCCCTCCGGGTCGGCGGCGCGGTTCACCAGCGAGCTCAGGTCGACGGCGCCGCGGAGGTTCGCTCCGGCGGCGAGACGGGGATCGGTCATGGCAGCTCCTTCGCGTCAGACAGCACCTGCGAGAAGCCGAGGAGCTTGATCTTCGCCTGGGGGTCGGTATCGGAGGCGAGCGGCACGTAGAAGAGCAGCTGCACGTCGTAGGTCGACTGGATGCCCTTCGTGGTCTGCGAGATGCCCGACAGCAGCTTGACCCGGCCGTCGGGGTTGATCGCGGCGCCCTGCTCGGCGGGCTTGACCGTCTCGATGTCGTTGAGGTCGACCGTGACGATCGCGCCGGAGTCGTTCGTGCCGAACACGATCGTCTCGCCGGGGCCCTGCGCGTGCGTGAAGTCGATCGTGGCCGACGCCGGCAGGCTCGCCTTGCGCTGCGCCTTGTAGCTCGCGCCGAGCGCGGTGCGCAGCGCGTCGCCGTCGGCGTCGAAGAAGTCGTAGTCGGGGGCGGCCGTGTCCTGCAGCAGGATGCCCGCGTAGGCGTCGACCAGCTTGCTCGGCTCGATCTTGAGGTACTTCACGTCGGGTTTGACGCGCGAGGCGCCGAGGTCGGCGGGCGCGAGGTCGGGCACCTTGGCCTTCGCCTCGAGCGGGATGACGTACTCGGCCTTGTACTGGCTGCGCGCCGACTCCTGCACGAGCATGAGCGACATCGGCGCGACGGTCGGCTGCTTCGGATCGACGACGACCGCGAATACGGTGCGCGGCCAGGAGGCGTTCTGCTGCGGCAGGTCGACCTCGACGCTCGCCGCCGGGATCGACGGCTCCGCGGTCTGGTTGGCGTCGGCCTTGCGGATCTTGTAGCTCGCCGTGCGGGTCGTGAGCGCCGGGCCGGTGAGGCGGTCGGAGGCGAGGTCGGCGTCGAGCGCGGCGTCGGCGCGACCGACCGAGGTGCTCACCCGCGCGACGATCTTGTCGAGCTGCGCGGGCAGGACGGCGACCGGCTTCGTCGCGGCGGCGCCCGAGGCGGAGGCGCTCGGCGACGGCGACGCGGCCGATCCGCCGCCGGCGCCCGTGAGCCCGTTGAGCGTCGTGCAGCCGGTCAGCGCCAGGGCGCCGACGAGCAGCGCGGGGATCACGACGAATCCGCGGCGACGACCGCCGCGCGGTGCGCTGGGGCCGGCGGGCAGCGCTCGCGACGAGCGGGCGGTGATGGCCTTGGGCCGCGGCGCGCGCGGGAGCTTCGGCTGCTTGCGTCGCGGACCGCGGCGACGCCGTGCGTGCACGAGCGCCCAGATGAACGCGAGCAGGCCCGCGATGAGCAGCGCGATGCCGATGAGGATCAGCAGACCCGAGTACGGCGCGGAGTTGTCGAGGGGCCAGCGGATGCTGACGTCGGCGGGCGCCGCCGCATCCTTCGCGCCGGTGACGATGACCGAGTAGTCGCTCGACAGCTTGAGCGGCCATGCCACGCTCGACTCGCCGCGCTTCTCATCGAGCCACAGGTCGCTGCCCACCGCCGAGGGGATCGCATCGGAGTCGGAGCCGTCGACGGTCTTGCCGGTCAGCGCGCCCTTCTCCGCGTTGTAGGAGACGGTGTTGTACGAGCTGTCACCGACCCAGGCCATGACGTCGGCGGTGCGGCCGTAGGCGAGGTTGACCTCGCCGGAGCCGCCCACGGTCAGCTGCTGGGCGCCGCCCACCGAGCTCAGCGTCTTTCCGCTGATGATGGTGATCGGCGCGTCAGAGCGCACCTCGGCTTTCACGGTCAGCTGGTCGGGACCGGCGAGCACGGTGCGCTGCGCGATCCCATAGCCAGCCGACGCGAGCGCGCACACGAACAGCACGATCGCGAGGACGAATCTCACGGATGAACTCCTCTCGTGCTGCAGGGCGGCTCGTGGCCCGCCCCACTCCCGACGGGTTCACCGGCGGTCCGGTGGAGGGAGTTCCGCGCGCTGGGCGCAGCGGAGCAGCAGACAAAGACAACCCAGGATACCGGTCGCTCCGCTCTCAGCCCAAGATCGGGCTGACAGTGACGTGAGAGTCGCCTCTATACGCCCGTCGGCATCGCACGACGCCGCGCCGCGCCGGTCGCCGGGGACGCGAGGAGAACCCAGCTGCGCCGCCTCACTAGACTTTCACGGTCCGATCGACTTTCGGCCCGCCCGACAGCGGCCGACGACAGGAGAGCTGACAGTGGCGGCAGACGACACCGGATTCGGCACCGAGCTGCGCGGATACCGCAAAGACGAGGTCGACAAGGCCGTCGGGACTCTCCGACGCGACCTGATCAAGGCGAACACCGACAAGACGGAGTCCGCGAAGGAGGTCAAGCGCCTCCAGGCGGTCGTCGAAGATCTGCAGGCCGAGATCGACGAGGTCGGCAGCCCCACCTACAGCGGCCTCGGCACGAAGCTCGAATCGACCCTGCGCACGGCCGAGGAGCAGGCGACCCGCCTGATCAGCCAGGCCGACATCGACGCCGAGAAGCTGCGCTCGAGCGTCGGCGCCGAGGTGCAGAAGCTGCGCGACGACAGCGCCGCCCTCGCCGCACGCACCGTCAGCGAGGCCGAGCAGCGGGCGACGCGCCTGCTCGACGACGCCCAAGAGGAGGCCGAGCAGCTGCGCACCTCGGCCCGCGTCGCGGCCGAGTCGGCCACCCAGGACGCGATCCGCGAGGCCGCCTCGATCCGCGGCGCCGTCGCCACCGAGTCGGCGGATGCGCGCGCCGCCGCCAAGCGCGAGGCCGCCGCCCTGCGCGCCGAGGCCGAGCGCGAGATCGCCGAGCTGCGCGTCGTCGCCCAGCGCGAGACCTCCGAGGCGCGCGACGCCGCCGCGGCGCTCGCCCGCGACACCGAGCGCGAGCGCGCCGCCTTCACGGCGGAGAGCGAGCAGTCCCGCGCCGCCCTCGCTCACGAGATCGAGCAGGGTCGCACCGACCACGAGCGCACGCTCGCCGACGACCGCGCGGCGCTCGACAACGAGTCGACGGCCAAGTGGGCCGCCCTCGAGGCAGAGACCGCGAAGCAGCGCGCCGCGCTCGAGCAGGAGATGACGACGGCCCGCGCCGCGCTCGGCAGCGACACCGCCGCGGCTCGCGAGGCCCTCGAGGTCGAGCAGCGCACCGCCCGCGCCGACCTCGCCGAAGAGCTGCGCGCGGCGCGCGCCGAGGTCGCCGACGAGCTGGCGCAGGTGCGCGAGGCCTTCGACTCCGAGCTCGGCCAGCGCCGTGCCGAGCTCGAGGGCGAGCTCGCCCGGGCTCGCGCCGACCACGACGCGGCGATCGCGAGCGAGCGCGCCGCGCACGACTCGCACCTCGGATCCACCCGGGCTCAGCTCGACACCGATGTGGCCCGCCGCACCGCGGAGGTCGAGACGCTCGAGAAGGAGACCCGCGCCACCCTGGATGCCGAGATCGCCGAGCGTCGTTCGGCCATCGACGCCGAGGTCGCCGAGAAGACCGCCGCGATCGAGGCGCGCGTCGCGCAGGACACGGCCGAGACCGACGCCTACGTCGCCCGCGAGCGAGCGGGGATCGACGATCACGTGACCCGCGCCCGCGCCGAGCTCGAGACTGAGCTCACGACGCGGCGCGCGGCCCTCGAGAACGAGATCTCGGCCCGCTCGGCCGAGCTCGCGAACCAGCTCGAGATCACCCGCATCCAGCTCGAGAACGAGGTCGTCACGACCCGCGCCGCCCTCGAAGCCGATGTCACGAGCACCCGCGCCGAGCTCGAGAACGAGGTCAGCACGACGAAGGCGGCGCTCGCGACCGAGGTGTCGACGACGCAGGCGAGCCTCGCGACCGAGGTGGACACGGCCCGCGCGGCGCTGGCGGACGAGCTCTCGACGGCGCGTCGCGAGCTGGCCGACGAGGTCGAGCGCACGCGCAGCGAGCTCGCGAGCGAGGTGCAGGCCGCGCGCACCGAGCTCGAGACCGAGCTGAGCGACGCCCGCACCGCGCAGGAGACCGAGCTCAAGCAGGCCCGCACCGAGCACGACAACCACCTCGCCACGACGACCTCGGCGCACGACAAGCACCTCGCCGAGACGCAGGCGAAGCACGACCGGCACATCGCCGAGACGACGGCAGCGCACGAGAAGCTCCTCGCCGAGACCCGGGCCGCGCACGACGAGCACGTCACCACGACCGGCGCCGAGCTCGACGCCCGTGTCGCACAGGTCACCGCGCAGCTCGAGAAAGACGACACCGAGGGCCGCGCCGCCCTCGATCGCGAGGTCACGGAGACGCGTGCCGCTCTCGAGCAGGAAGTCGGGGAGGCCCGCGCCGCGCTCGAGAAGGAGCTCACCAGCGGTCGCGCCAAGCTCAAGGGCGACGACACCCGCACCCGCCGCAAGCTCGAGGCCGACGTCGCGAACGGCCGCGCCGAGCTCGAAGCCGAGCAGGAGCGCGTCCGCGCCGCCCTCGAGGCCGAGACCGCCGAGACCCGCGCCGCGATCGAGACCGAGGTCGCCGACGCCCGCGCCGCCCTCACGGCCGACGTCGACCGCGAGCGCGCCACCCTCGAGGCCGAGGCGACGCAGGCCCGCGCCACTCTCGACGCCGAGCTGGCGCACGCCCGCACGGAGCTCGAGCGCGAGCTCGCCTCGCAGCGCACGACGGCCGAGTCGGAGATCGCCACCGCACGCGAGAAGCACGACGCCGCGATCGCGAGCGAGCGCGCCGCGTACGACGCCGAAGCCGCCGCCGCCCGCGAGACCCTCGAGGCCGAGGTCGCCGGGCGGCGGGCCGAGCTCGAGGCCGAGATCGCCGCGGGCCGCGCCGAGATCGACCACGATCTCGCCGACGTGCGCGCGAAGCTCGAGTCGGACATCGCCAAGGAGCGCGCCGACCTCGACCGCGACACCGCCCGCCAGCGCGAGCTGCTCGCCGCCGAGGGCACGACCACCCGCGCGCAGCTCGAGCACGAGTCCGACGAGCAGCGCGCGCTGCTCGCCCGCGAGGCCGAGCAGGCGCGCGCGGATCTCGAGGTCGAGCTGACCGCCCGCCGCGACGAGGCCGAGAAGGAGTACCAGACGGCCCACCAGACCGCCGCGGCGGCGACGAAGACCTACCTCGACGAGGCGAACGCGCAGATGGCCGAGGCCGCCGAGCGCGCGACCGCCGCCCGCGCCGACGCCGAGAAGGTCACCGCCGACTCGACCCGCGAGGCGAAGAAGCGACTCGACGAGTCGCGCGCGACGGCATCCGAGATCCTCGCGAACGCCGAGAAGCGCAGCGCCGCGATCGTCGCCGAGGCCGAGGCGCGCTCGGCCGAGCTGCTCGCCGACGCCGAGGAGCGTCTGGAGAAGATCCGCATCGAGCGCGACGCGGTCGCCGGCTACTTCGAGAACCTGCGCGGGATGCTCGGTCAGGCTGAGAGGATCGGAAGCGCGGACTGAAGCTGAACCCCCGCCGAAAGCCGGGGCTCTCGCATCGGCCGCGCTGACAAGCTCGACCCGCTGAACGCCACGGCGACCCGCTCGCCTGCCCAGAAGGAGTGCCCATGAAGATCCAGAACGCCTTCCGCTTCGGGCTCTTCGGCGGGCTGGGGGTGCTGCTCGCGCTGCTGATCGGCTCGTCGATCTCGTCGCTCGCGACGATCATCACCTACATCGGCGCCGCGCTCTTCCTCGCGCTCGGCATCGACCCGGCCGTCTCGTTCCTCGAGCGGCGCAAGCTGCCGCGCTGGCTCGCGATCCTCATCGTGCTGGTCGTGATCCTCGGCATCTTCGCGGGGCTCGTGTTCGCGATCGTGCCGGTCGTCAGCGACCAGATCGGCACGCTGATCGACCAGATCCCGTCGATCGTCAAGGCCTTCGAGAACAACGAGATCCAGAAGTGGTTCGAGTCGACCCTCCCGTGGCTCGACTACAACGACACGCTCAACACGGTTCAGAACGAGCTCACCAAGAACCTCGGCGGCATCACCGGCGCCGCGTTCAGCACCATCTTCACGATCGCGAACGGCGCCTTCGGCGGCCTGATCGTGCTGATCCTCACGCTGTACTTCGTCGCCTCGCTGGCCAGCATCAAGCGCGGCCTCTACCAGCTCGTGCCGGCCACGAAGCGCGAGCGCTTCATCGACATCTCCGAGCAGATCACCGCCTCGGTCGGCCGCTACGTCGTCGGCCAGGTCGCGCTGGGGCTCTGCAACGGCATCCTCAGCTTCATCTTCCTGACGTTCATCGTCGGCGCGAAGTACTCGGCGCTGCTCGCCTTCATCGCCTTCCTGTTCTCGCTGATCCCGCTCGTCGGAACGATCTCGGGCTCGGTCGTCATCACGCTCGCCGTGTGGCTGTTCAACGGCTCGCCCTCCGTCATCGCGGTCGCGATCTACTACGTGATCTACATGCAGGTGGAGGCCTACGTGCTGAGCCCGAACATCATGAACCGCGCCGTCAAGGTGCCGGGCGCGGTCGTCGTTATCGCGGCGCTCGCGGGCGGCTCGCTGCTCGGCATCCTCGGAGCGCTCATCGCGATCCCGGTGGCGGCGTCGGCGCTGCTCATCGTGAAGCAGGTCATCATCCCCCGCCAGAACGAGCTCTAGCGAGGGTCTCCACCCCAGGTCGTCAGGCGGTGGCGCCCGACTCGGTCGGCAGACCCGCGGCGACCCACGCGTCGGTGCCGCCCTCGACGTTGACGACGTCGTAGCCCTGCTGCTCGAGGTACGCGGCGACGCGGCCGCTGCGTCCACCCGACTTGCAGATGAGGTGGATGGTGCCCTCGGGCAGCTCGTCGAGGCGCTCGGGCACCGACTGCATCGGGATCGGGATCACGCCGACCGCGTGCACGGCGGCGTACTCGTCCGGCTCGCGCACGTCGACGACGCTCGGGGCGTCGAGCTCGGACAGCTGCTGCACGGTGATGCTGCGCACGGGGGTTCTCCTCTTCGATGATGTCGCCGGCGGCTCGCCGGTCGACGGTTCGGGCGCGGGCGGGCCGACCGGCCGCGCTCGGCGGGTCAGGTCGCGGGCGGCGGCCACTCGGTCGGCAACGGCAGCGCCGCCGGGTTGACGCGCTGCACGATCTCGCTCAGCACGCGAGACGTCTGCTTCTCGCCCACCCACAGGTGCTTGGCCGCCTCGACGGCGACGAGCTCGAGGTTCGGCACGATCGCGAAGCGCTCGGCCGCCTCGGCCGGCTTCAGGAAGTCGTCGTGCTCGGGCACGAGAGCGACGAGCGGATGCGGGAAGTCGCGCCAGCGGGCCAGCTCGGCGTCGCTCGTGCGGTGCAGCGGCGGCGACAGCAGGATCGCGCCGGCGATGTCGGCATCCCGCCCGTGCTTGAGCAGCACCTCGGTGCCGAACGACCAGCCGACGAGCCACGGCGTCGGCAGGCCGCGCTCGGCGACGAACCGCAGGGCCGCGCCGAGGTCGTGCCGTTCATCGACGCCCTCGCCGAAGGACCCCTGCGACGTGCCCCGGGGTGAGCTGACGCCGCGGAAGTTGAAGCGCAGCACCACCAGGTCGGCGAGCGCCGGCAGCCGTCCCGACGACTTGCGCACGATGTGCGAGTCCATGAAGCCGCCGGCGGTGGGCAGCGGGTGCAGGAAGAGCAGCGTGCCGACCGGCTGGGCGGCCTGCGGCAGGGCGAGCTCGCCGACGAGCTCGAGGCCGTCGTCGGTGCGCAGCACGACGTCCTCACGGCGGGCCGGCAGATCGACGCTGCCGCGGATCTCGATCGGGTCGGTCATGCGCGGATCCTCCAGCAGCGGCTGTGCCAGTGACGGCGGGCAGCCAGATCGTCGGCCTCGCCCATGATGCCGTCGGCGCGCCAGGCGACCACGTGCGGGATGCCCTCGGCGATCTCGCCACCGCATCCGGGGCAGGTGTAGACCTTCACAGCGGCGCCGGCGGACTGCGGCTGCACGTTCCATTCGCCATCGCGTTTCGCCTCGACGCGGCGCATGCCGCCGAGCACGCGGTTCATGTCGAGCGGCTCGCTCTCCTCCGCGCGACGCTGGCGCGGACGGTTCGAGCGGGGCATGCGATGGAGTCTACGCAGGCGGACTCGGACGATGCCCGGCGTCGGTCTGCGGGAGGAGGTCAGTACCAGCCGGACGACTGGCTCTTGGCCCAGGCGCCGCACGGGGTGCCGTAGCGACCCGTGATGTAGCCCAGGCCCCAGGTGATCTGCGTCGCAGGGTTGGTCTGCCAGTCGGGACCGGCGCTCGCCATCTTCGAACCGGGGAGCGCCTGCGGGATGCCGTAGGCGCCGCTGCCCGAGTTGTGGGCGTAGACGTTCCAGTGCGATTCCTTGTTCCACAGCGAGACCAGGCAGTCGTACTCGCCCTCGCCCCAGCCGCGGGCCACGACCATGTCGTGGGCGATCGCCTTCGCGCTGCCCGGGTCGGGGGTGCCGGCGGCGGGAGCGGCGCGGCCGCCCTTCGGCGCCGCCGGGGCGACGGGCTGCGGCTTGATGACCTGGTAGCCGTCGCGCTGGGTCGCGGATCCGCCCGCGGCGCCGGCCTGATAGGTCTGCAGGCGGCCGTCGTGCCCCGGGGCGACCGTGGCCGAGGCGTAGGCGCCGCTGTAGGGGTCGACGATCGAGACGAGCACGAAGGCGAGCGTCGCGAGACCCGCGAAGAGCGGCAGGGAGTGGCGGCGGCGGATGTGCCGCGGGATGGCCACCGAGGTGCCGAAGCGGGGTCGGGTAGCGAGCGCGCCGGGCGCAGGGGTACTCCGGGAACTGCTCACGATCCATCGACCTTACCCGAGGGGGCCCCGATGCGCCCACCCCGGTTCAGGGGTTCGCCAGGTTGAGGCGGGCTCAGCGCACCGCGAGGATCACGTCGACCATCGCATCCAGCACGACGTCGACCTGGGTCTCGTCGTAGCCGCCGCGGCGCGGACGGAACGCGATCTCGCGGATCTCGTCGGCCGTGACGGGCTCCCCACCCTGCAGGTACGCGGCCACCCGGTCGACGAAGGCATCGACGTCGACGGCCGAGTAGCCGACCGTGAAAAGGCTCACGCGGCGGAAGCGGTGGTGCCGCGGCCGCACGAGGCGGTCGAGGATCTCCTGCGCGCGATCGCGGGCCGAGACCAGGTGATCCTCGCCGTCGGCGGCGAGGGCCTTCTGCTTCTCGCGGCCGGCGAAGGCGTCTTCGAGGCGGGCGAGCGCCGCATCCACGTGCTCGGTGGCGTAGCCGCCCTTGCGCAGGGTGAACCCGGTGGTGCGGATGTCGTCGGCGCTCAGCTCGCGCGAGCCCGGCTCGCCGAGGTAGGAGCTGCGCGCGTCACCGAGGAACTGCTCCACCTCGTCGACGTCGTAGCCGAGACGCGACCGGCGGGCATGCGGGAAGGTCGAGCTCACCCGCACAGTCTAGAGCGGAGCCGGGACGCAGCCTGGGAGCGTGCGATCGCCGATCACCGACGGGTGAGCTGAGAGCCGGCCCGACAGCGCTTCGGCCGGTCGGGGCGTCAGCCGGTCAGCCCCAGCTGCGTCACGACCAGGAAGGCGCCGTAGGCGATCGCCGCCGACGGGAGGATCGAGTCCAGTCGGTCGAGGAACCCGCCGTGGCCGGGCAGCCAGCTCGAGATGTCCTTGATGCCGAGGTCGCGCTTGATCAACGACTCGACCAGGTCCCCCCCTGTGCCGGTCAGCAGCAGGAGGATGCCGAGCGGGATGCCCACCCAGAACGGCACGCCGAGCATGAGCCAGGCGAGCAGCATCGCCGCGACGACCGAGAACAGGGCCGCGCCGGCGAAGCCCTCCCAGGTCTTCTTCGGACTGATCTTCGGCGCCATGAGGTGCTTGCCCCACAGCACGCCGAACAGGTACGCGCCGATGTCGGCGCCGACGACCACGATGATCGAGGTCAGCGTCCAGAACTCGCCGTGCTCCTCGTGCGTCAGCACCACCAGGAACCCGGCGAGGAAGGTGATGTAGAGCTGGATGAAGGCGCCCGCCACCAGATCCTGGATGACCGAGCGCGCCGGGGCACTCCCCCGCCCGGTCGCGACCTCGGCGAGCCGATAGAGGCTGACCAGCGCGATCGCCGCGAGCGTCGCGACCCACAGCCCCTCGACGCCGAAGAAGAACGCGACCGGCATGACGGCCACGCCGACCACGATCGAGGCGACCCGGGGCACGTCTCGCCCCGCGTGGCGAAGCCCCGTGCCGAGCTCGAAGATCGCGAAGGCGACCAGCACCGCGCCGAAGACGATGAACATCCACTTGAGGATGATCAGGCTGACGATCAGCAGACCGCCGAGCAGGATGCCGACCCCGATGGCGAACGGCAGGTTGCGTCCGGCGCGCGCCTCGATGCGGGCGTTGGCCTCTTCGAACTGCGCGCGCGTCGCGCGCACCTGCGCCTCGAACTCGGCCACGTTCGCTCGCGCCTTCGCCTCGAACTCGGCGCGCGAGTGGCGCCGCGGCTCAGCGGAGTCGTCGCGCGCGGAGTGGTCGTCGTCAGACACGCTCAGACCTCGAGCAGTTCGGCTTCCTTGCGCTTCAGGGCCTCGTCGATCGCGTCGATGTGGGTCTTCGTGATCGCCTCCAGCTCCTTCTCCGCGCGAGCCACCTCGTCATCGCCGACCTCGGTCTTCAGGGCGTCGAGGTCGTCCTTCGTCTTGCGGCGCAGGTTGCGCACGACGACCTTCGCGTCCTCGGCCTTGGCCCTCGCCAGCTTCACGTACTCCTTGCGGCGCTCCTCGGTGAGCTCCGGCATGGTGACGCGGATGATGTTGCCGTCGTTCGACGGGGCGGCTCCGAGGTTCGGGAAGGCGACGATGGCCTTCTCGATGTCCTTGAGCGCGGTCTTGTCGTAGGGCGTGATGATGATCGTGCGCGCCTCGGGGTTCTGCAGGCTCGCGAGCTGCTGCAGCGGGGTCGGGGTGCCGTAGTACTCCACGTTGATGCGCTCGAACAGCGCCGGGTTCGCGCGGCCGGTCCGCACCGTCGAGAAGTCGTCCTTGGCGACCTCGACGGCCTTGAGCATCTTGTCCTTGGCCTCGGCCAGTACGTCGCTGATCACGGGAGCACTCCTTCGCAGATTCCGTCGGTCAAGCCTAGTGGTCGTGTCATGAGAGCACTCCGGTCTGCGCCGCCCACCAGACCGCGCCGACCGTGCCGGTCACGAGCGACACGGCGAGGGAGATGAGCGCCACGCGCCAGGCGCGACGGCGGCGCACGGCGTTGATGAGCACGAGCAGCGATCCCACGGCCCAGCTCAGCGCCGGACCCACCACGGTGAGCGCGATCGCGACCAAGAGCGTCGGCGACTGCGCATCGGCCGTGCCGCTCGTCAGCGCCGCCTCGACGAGCGCCAGGGCGATCGCGATGCCGACGCCGGCCGCGCCGATGACGACGAGCAGGATCGAGAGCGCGACATCGCCGTGCAGCAGGGGGCCGCGCTCGCGGCGCTCCTTCTCGGGATCATGCGTGGCCTTGAACGGGAAGACCTCGTCGCGGCGCGCCACGGTGAGGCGGCTCAGGCCGTGACGAGCGTGCCGAGACGCTCGCCGCGCACCGCCGCCGTGACGTTGCCGGCCGGCTCCATGCCGAAGACGTGCATCGGCATCCGGTTGTCCATGCAGAGGCTGAAGGCGGTGGAGTCGACGACCTTGAGCCCCTGCTGCAGGGCCTCCTGGTAGCTGATCGCGTCGATCTTGGTCGCGGTCGGGTCGACGCGCGGGTCGGCCGTGTAGACGCCGTCGACGCCGTTCTTCGCCACGAGCACCTCGTCGGCGCCGATCTCGAGCGCGCGCTGCGCCGAGACGGTGTCGGTCGAGAAGTAGGGCAGTCCCGCGCCGGCGCCGAAGATCACGACGCGGCCCTTCTCGAGATGACGCTCGGCGCGCAGCGGGATGTAGGGCTCGGCGACCTGGGTCATCTGAATCGCCGACTGCACGCGCGTCGCGGCGCCGGCCTGCTCGAGGAAGTCCTGCAGCGCGAGGGCGTTCATGACGGTGCCGAGCATGCCCATGTAGTCGGCGCGCCCGCGGTCCATGCCGCGCTGGCTCAGCTCGGCTCCGCGGAAGAAGTTGCCGCCGCCGACGACCACCGCGACCTCGACCCGCTGCGACTCGTCGGGGTCGGTCGTGGCCGCCGCGATCTCCTTCGCGATGGCCGAGACCACATCCGGATTGACACCGAGGGAACCACCGCCGAACGCCTCTCCGGAGAGCTTGAGCAGCACGCGGCGTCGGCGATCGGTCATCGCGGGGGTCCTTCCGTCAGGGGTCGGTCCAGGCTACCGGACCGTGTCCGTGCGCTCGGCCCGCGACGGCGCCGACCCGCGAGGGCGCCAGGTCCCGACGGCCCCGGTCCGCAGCGCCCCTCGCCCGCTCAGGCCCGCCCTGGCAGCGCCGTGCCGTTGAGCGCCGCGACGCGGCCGAGCTGGTCGAACTCGACCGCGATCACGCCGTCGGGCAGGCTCAGGCGCACGCCGTCGAAGGGGATGCCGCGCAGGGTCGCATAGCTCGCGACCGCGCGCCGGTGATCGGTCACGGTGGTGGAGCTCAGCCCCTCGCCGATCACGCGCAGCACGCGCGGCGCCGACGGCAGATCGAACGTCAGCCCCTCCAGCAGCATCCACACCCGCGTGCCGCCCTCGACGCGCCCGCTGTAGCCGAACCAGATCCCGCTCGCGACGCGCGCCGCGATCGAGAGGTCCCAGCCGAGCTGATAGCCGGGCTCCGGCTCTCCCGCCGGGGCCGGGTCGTCGAACGCGACCTCGCCCGCGACGAGCTCGGGGATGCGGAAGCGATCGCCCAGCTGACGGGCGGCCGACGCCGCAGCCACGATCTCGGGTGCGTAGCCGGAGGGGTTCGCCCAGCCCCACAGCCAGCTGCGCGGCCCCGGCGCGGCCGAGCCGAGCAGCTGCAGCGGCAGGGTGGCCGACGTCGGACCGGTGAAGCGGAACTGCCGCGTCGCGAGATCGACATCCCAGTGCTCGTGATCGCCGAAGCGGTCGACGATCTGCAGCTGCGCCTCGTGCGCGAGGAACACGCCGTCGGCGATCAGAGCGGAGAGACCAGCGGAGCGCGTCATGGCGCCACCCTAGAACGCGCAGACGGACGCGGGCGGGGATCAGCCGTTCGGGCCGGCAGCGCCGTCGTAGTGGAACGTCGTGCCGTCGGAGCGCTTGATCGTGATGTTCACCCCGAACGGCTCCCCAGCCAGGAACTTGCGCTCGAGCTCGGTGAGCTCGGCATCCCACGCCGCCACCTTCGCGTCGAGCACCGCCGGGTCGTCGTCGGTCGTCGTGCCGCGCAGCATGAAGTTCGTGGCGGCCTTCTTGTCGGTGAGCAGGTAGATGAACGCCGAAGCGTAGTCGTCGCCGGTCGTCGTCGCCGGGACCCACTGGTGGATGCTGCCGTCGCGACGCGCCTGCAGGTAGGTGTCGCGCAGCTGGGTCACGCGGGTCACATACGCCGTGAACGCCGGGCGGTCGACGAGGTCGTAGGCGCCGCTGCTCGGCGACGTCGGCGCCGCCGAGGGGTAGACGGGACGAGCGGTCTCGCCCCGGATGACGCCGACGATGACCACCGCGACGAGCACCACGCCGGCGATGACCACGAGACCGACCGAGCCGAGCACGATCGCCAGCACTCCGCCGGTGGAGAGACCACGACGACGCGGCGCCGAGGCGGGGTAGTAGCCGGGCGCGGGGGCCGGCGACCAGGGCTGCGGGCCGGCCGGACGCTGTGGGTGCTGCTGCTGCGGATAGGGCTGCTGTTGCTGCGGAGCGCCCGGGGAGGACTGGGGGCCGGGCGCGTACGGGTTCTGCGGCGACGGGCTTCCGTAGGGGTTCTGCTCCGGGCTCCCGTACGGATTCTGCGGAGGATTCCGTACGGGCTTCTCGGACGGATACCCGAAGCCGGACTGAGGGTCGCTCACCCTGCCAGGCTAACGCGGACTCGTCGCCGTGCCGCTGCCGCCGCAGCTGCCACCGCAATGCAGAAGGCCCGGATGCCGAAGCATCCGGGCCTTCTGACGAGGCTGGATCAGGCGCCGACCTTGAAACGGGCGAAGCCGTTGATGGTCAGACCCGCATCCTCAGCGACCTTCTTCACCGCCAGCTTGTTGTCGCGGGCGTAGTCCTGCTCGAGCAGGGCGACCTGCTTGAAGTAGGCGCCGAGACGACCCTCGACGATCTTCGGAAGGGCGGCCTCCGGCTTGCCCTCCTCGCGGCTGATCTGCTCGACGATGCGACGCTCGTTGGCGACGTCGGCCTCCGGCACCTCGTCCTTGGAGAGGTAGGTCGGAGCGGCGAACGAGATGTGCTGGGCGATGCTGCGCGCGGTCTCCGCGTCGTCACCCGTGTAGGAGACGACGACGCCGATCTGCGGCGGCAGGTCCTTCGAGGTGCGGTGCAGGTAGACGGCGAACTTGTCACCGGCGATGCGAGCGACCTGACGGAGCTCGATCTTCTCGCCGATGGTCGCGGCCTGCTCCTCGATGAGGCTGCCGACGGTGCCGCCGTCCGCGGGCACCGCGAGAGCGGCATCCACGGTCTCGGCGCCCGAGTCGGCCAGCGCGGCGACGACCTTCTCGGCCAGCGCGACGAACTTGTCGTTCTTGGCGACGAAGTCGGTCTCGCAGGCGAGCTCGATCAGGGTGACGGCGGTCGCGCTCTCGACGACGGCGATGAGGCCCTCGCTGGTGGAGCGGTCGGCGCGCTTGGCGTTGCCCTTCGCACCCTTGAGGCGGAGGATCTCCACCGCCTTCTCGATGTCGCCCTCGGCCTCGACCAGGGCGTTCTTGGTGTCGACCATGCCGGTGCCGAGGCGCTCGCGCAGGATCTTGACGTCTTCCAGGCTGAAGTTGGCCATGGACTATTCCTTACTCAGTCGTGATGAACAGGCGGAGAACGCCCGGACTACTTCTTCGCGGCCGGCTTCTTCTCGGCCTCGGTCGCCTCGGCCTCGATGCGGGCCTCGGCGGCCTCGTCCGACTCCGGGGCGTGCTCGGCGACGACGGTCTCGTCGGCCTGAGCGGCGAGGTCGGCCGACGCCTCGGCGTCGGCGTCGTTCTCCTCGGTCGGGGTCTCGGCTTCGACGACCTCGGCGACCTTCTCGGCGGCGTCGGCGCCCTGGTCGACGGCCTCGATCTTCTCGGCGGTCGACGCGGGGGTCTCGCTGGCGGCGAGCAGCTCCTGCTCCCACTCGGCGAGCGGCTCGACGGCCGAGACGTTGCCCTCGGCCGCGGGGGCCTGGTGGCGCTGCACGAGGCCCTCGGCGGCGGCGTCGGCGATGATGCGGGTGAGCAGGCCCACCGAGCGGATCGCGTCGTCGTTGCCCGGGATCGGGTACTGCAGCTCGTCGGGGTCGGCGTTCGTGTCGAGGATGCCGATCACGGGGATGCCGAGCTTCGTTGCCTCGTCGATGGCGAGGTGCTCGCGCTTCGAGTCGACGACCCAGATCGCGCTGGGGGTCTTGGTGAGGTTGCGGATACCACCGAGCGTCTTGTGGAGCTTGTCCAGCTCGCGCTTCTTGATCAGGAGCTCCTTCTTGGTGAAGCCCTTGGTGGTGTCGTCGAAGTCGATCTCCTCGAGCTCCTTCATGCGCGCGAGGCGCTTGGAGACCGTCTGGAAGTTGGTGAGCAGACCGCCGAGCCAGCGCTGGTTGACGTAGGGCTGGCCCACGCGGGTCGCCTGCTCGGCGATGGACTCCTGCGCCTGCTTCTTGGTGCCGACGAAGAGCACGGTGCCGCCGTGGGCGACCGTCTCCTTGACGAAGTCGTAGGCCTTGTCGATGTAGCCGAGCGACTTCTGCAGGTCGATGATGTGGATGCCCGAGCGCTCGGTAAGGATGAAGCGCTTCACCTTCGGGTTCCAGCGGCGGGTCTGGTGTCCGAAGTGCACGCCGCTGTCGAGCAGCTGGCGGATGGTGACGACGGCCATGGCCGTTCTCCTTCTCTGGCGGGCACGGCCCAGGGCCGCGCTCGCGCGTTCTCAGTTGTCGACCGGGCCGACGGCCCGATCCCTGGCGCCCGGCGCGCATCCGCTTCCGACGGATCGGAGACTGATGGATGCGATGCCACGCCGCCGCTCGCGGCTCTGCTCGGACGGAGGCCGTCGAGAGGGAGCCGGTGCCGCAGCGCTCTGGGCGCGCGAAGTCACCCCGAAGTCGGGATGCAGGGGTCAGCATAGCACCGCGGCGACCGGGCGGCCGACGGCGGTCGGCGCCGTCCCTCCTCCCCAATCCCTGGTCAGGACGGGTTCTGCACCGATGCGCTCCACGACGCCGCGCGCGGAGCGCGGGCGACGCAGGCTGAGCGCATGAGCATCCTCTCGCGCGACCTCATCCCGGCGCTGGCCCGCGCAGGTCGGCGGACGTCGGGTGGCGGGGTCAGCGGGGCGGTCGGCGCGGGGGCCGGTCGGCTGATCCGCGTGCTGGCGGCTGTCGCCGTGACGGGCGCCTGGCTGTGGCCGGTCGCGGCGCCGCATCCCGTCGTCGAGCCGTTCCGTGCGCCGCCGACTCCGTATTCGGCCGGACACCGCGGCATCGACATCGGCGCGCCCGCCGGCTCGCCCGTGCTCGCGCCCGCCGACGGCGTGGTGCACTTCGCCGGGGTGGTCGTGGATCGCCCGCTCGTCTCGATCGACCACGGCGGCGGCGTGGTCAGCAGCCTCGAGCCGGTGGAGCCCGCCGTCGTCGCGGGCGACCGCGTCACGCGGGGTCAGGTGATCGGCACGCTGCAGCCGGGGCACTGCTCCTCCGACGCCTGTCTGCATCTGGGTGTGCGCGTCGACGGCGAGTACGTCTCGCCGCTGCTGTGGCTCGGCGGGGTGCCGCGCGCGGTGCTGCTGCCGATGGACGGGGGATGAAGCGCAGCCCGGGTGCCGGCGCCAGCGGATGCGATGAGTCGTCGTCGGCGGACTCGAGGACGAGACCGGTGAGGGCGGGTCGAGCGCGCTGAGTCCGGATCGAGACCGGCACGGGTGGGCGGAACCCGCGGAGTCCGGGCGGCGGGTCTGGGTCGCGGGTCGCGCGATGCGGGACGCGCGGCGATGCCGGTGGGGCGGCGTGGGCGGGCGGCGCGGGCGGCCGCCGCGAGACGATCTCGCGGGAGGACGCGCGCCGCGGGAGGTTCCGCGGTCAGGCGCGCGGGTGGGCCCGGGCGTAGACCTGGCGCAGCCGTTCGGCCGAGACGTGCGTGTAGATCTGGGTCGTGCCGAGACTCGCGTGCCCGAGCAGCTCCTGCACGGCGCGCAGGTCGGCGCCGCCGTCGAGCAGATGGGTGGCGGCGGTGTGACGCAGCGCGTGCGGGCCCGCCGGGCCGGAGCCGGGCATGTCGGCCAGCAGCCCGGACACGAGTTCGTAGACCGCGCGGACCCCGAGGCGACGACCGCGCGTTCCGAGGAAGACGGCGCGCTGGGCGTCGGCGTCGTCGCTCGCTGCGGCGAGGACACGCCGGCGACCGTCATCGATCCAGGTCCCCAGTGCGCGCAGGGCGGGGAGCCCGACCGGCACGACGCGCTCCTTCGATCCTTTGCCGAGCACGCGGACGGTGTGGCGTTCGAGATCGAGGTCGGTGAGGTCGAGTCCGGTCAGCTCGCCGACGCGCAGCGCGGAGGCGTACAGCAGTTCGACGACGGCGAGGTCGCGCTGGGCGCCGGGATCGCCGTCGGCGGCCCGTGAGGCCAGTCCGGTGAGCAGGCGATCCATCTGCTCGCGGCCGAGCACGCGGGGCAGGCGGCTGTCGCGGCGCGGTGACTTCAACCGGGCGCCGACGTCGGAGCTCATCGCCCCGGTGACGTGGAGCCAGCGGGTGAGGCCGCGCGCGGATGCGGCGCGGCGCGCGAGGGTCGACTTGGCGAGCCCTGCCTGCGTCGACGCCCAGAGCCAGTCGCGCAGCAGTTCGAGGTCGAGGTGCTCGATCTCATCGGCCGCGCGCTGCTCGGCGTGGGAGGCGAGTGCTCGCAGGTCGGCTCCGTATCCGGCGATCGTGTGCTCGCTGTAGGCGCGCTCGGCGGCGAGGTGCCGCAGGTAGGCGTCGATCGCCGCGTCGAGTCGCATGCGGACATGCTGACGCTCGGCGCTGCCGTCGCGCGAGTGCCTCGCCGCGCGAGGTGCAGCAGCCGGGTGCCGGCACGGCAGCCGGCGGCGAGCGGCGA
>NZ_VHQG01000002.1:0-62128 GCF_006517435.1 Schumannella soli | reverse complement strand
CGGCGGGCGGCGGGCGGCGGGCGGCGGGCGGCGGGCGGCGGCTCAGTCTTCGGGCGGCAGCTTCCAGACGGACTTCTTGTTGGAGAAGGCCTCGCGCCGCTCCTCGGGGCTGAGCTGGGCGAGCCGCTCGAGCACGCGGTCGCCGAATCCGGAGACCTGCGGAGGTGACCCGATCGGCACGATCGAGTGCACCACACGGTCGTCGTAGACCTGGGTGAGGTGAACGGACTGCCCGCCGTCGACGCCGCTGAGCGAGCCGACCGGGGCGAGCACATCCATCGTGTAGCAGGTCGCCGCCGCGACGGCAACGGGGATGCCGGCGAAGGTGGAGTGCGTCGAATAGTGCAGGTGTCCGCCGAGGATGCCGATGACGTCGGTTGCGCGCAGCACCTCGGCGAGCGCGGGCTGGTCCTGCAGCTCGAGGATCGCCATGAGCTCGACGGGCGAGGGGATGGGCGGGTGATGAAGGGCGAGCAGCGTTCCGTGTGGTGCGGGTTCGGCGAGCACGTCGCGCAGCCAGTCGAGCTGTTCGGCGCTGATCTCACCGTGGTGGTACCCGGGAACGGTGGAGTCGAGGGCGATGATGCGCAGACCGCCGACGTCGTAGACGGCGTCCTGCGGCGCCGTGCTCGGCTCGGCTCCGAGCATGTGCTCGGCGAAGGGCTCCCGCTCGTCGTGGTTGCCCATGACCCAGACGATCTGAGCCCCGAGCCGTTCGGCGACCGGGTCGACGATCGAGCGCAGGCGCTGATAGGCGTCGGTCTCGCCGAGGTCGGCCAGGTCGCCGGTGAACACGATCGCCTCGATGTCGAGCCCCGACCCCTCGAGCTGAGCGAGGGCCCGCTGCAGAGTCGTCTCCGAGCTGAGCGCGCCGTACAGCGGCCGGGCCCCGTCGAGGAAGTGCGTGTCGCTGATGTGCGCGATCGTGTGCCGGGGTTCCGGGTGCTGGCCGAGTCGGACCACGAGTCCTCCTGCGTCGAATGCCGGCCGCGGTTCGGCCGGCGACGCCGCCACCCTAGCGACGACGACTGACGCGCACCCATCCGCTCCCCGCCTGTCGCACATCCCCTTCCAGCTCGAGCAGACCCAGCACGGCGCGAACCCGGTCGGGGGCGAGTCCGCTCGCTGTCGCGAGCTGCAGCACCGTGCGGGCCGCCCGCGGCGCCAGCGCATCGAGGAGGCGCAAGGTCGCTCCGTCGGCATCGAACGCGCGCCGCGGATCCTTGCGGCCGTCGCCCGCTGCTCGGTCCCCGGCCGCCCCCGTACCGCTGCTGCCACCGTCGGCACCGCCTCCGTTTGCGGTTCCGGTTCCGGTTCCGGTTCCGGCTCCGCTTCCGGCTCCGGTTCCGACTCCGGTTCCGGCTGCGGTTCCGGTTCCGGTTCCGGCTCCGGGTCCGGCAAGGCCTCCGCCGTCCCGCCCACTCGCCGAGCGCGGCGCGAGCTCGGCCATCTCATCGGCGTTCGTGACGCAGGTGGCGCCGTAGTCGCGCAGCAGCCGGTGGCATCCGGCCGAGGCGGTGCTGGTGACCGGACCCGGCACGGCCCCGAGGGGGCGGCCCAGTTCGGCAGCGTGGCCGGCCGTGTTGAGTGAACCGGAACGGCGTCCCGCCTCGACGATCACGGTCGCGGCGCTCAGAGCCGCGATCAGCCTGTTGCGCTGCAGGAAACGCCACTTGGTGGGCGCCGATCCCGCGGGCACCTCGGCGACCACCACGCCACGCTCGACGATCCGCTGCAGCAGCGCCTCGTGGCCGGAGGGGTAGAAGCGGTCCAGCCCGCCGGCGAGCACCGCCACCGTGTCGCCTCCGGATGCGAGCGCCGCACGATGCGCGACGCCATCGATCCCGTATGCCGCGCCCGAGACGACGGCGTAGCCGCGATCGACGAGGCCGGCCGACGCCTCGGCGGTGACGTGCTCGCCGTAGCCGGTCGCCGCCCGGGCCCCGACGAGAGCGATCGAGTCGTCGAGGCGGCTCAGCACCTCGCGCGAGCCGCGAGCCCACAGCGCGACCGGGCCGTGCAGGCCGAGATCGTCGAGACGTGCGGGCCAGTCCGCGTCGTCGGGCACGACGAGCTGGGCGCCGAAGCGCTCCGCCTGCCGGAAGGCGAGCTCGATCGGCCTCGTCGCGAAGCGCGGGCGCCAGCGTTCGGCGGCCGCCGTCAGCTCCGCGCCGAGTCGCGCGGTCGCGGTGCCGCCGTCGGGCGACCGGGTACCAGCACCAGCACCAGCACCAGCACCAGCACCAGCACCAGCAAGCGATACCGCCGCATCCTCCGATCCCGCCCGTTCGGCGAGCAGCCGGATCCAGCCGTCGGCGCCGCTCTCGTCGATGAGCGGACGCAGTGCGGCGGAGGCGCCGAGGGCGGCGATGAGCATCCCCGCGACCCGGTCACCGGGCTCGACGAGGCAGCTCCACACGCCGCGCGCGAAACGCTCTTCGAGCAGCGCCCACTCGCCCGAGCCCCGACCGACGCCGGTCTCCGCGGCCGCGGCTGCGGAGGCGACGGCGGACTCGGCGAGCGTGCGCTCGTCGACGACTCCGCGCACGAGCTGGGCGATCGCGGCCTTCGAGATGCCGAGCGCGCTCATGCCGCGGCCTGCCGCAGGTGGAGCGCGCGGCCGATCTGATCGGCTCCCGGCCGGTCGACGCCGTCGAGATCGGCGATCGTCCAGGCCAAGCGGAGCACGCGGTCGTAGCCGCGCATGCTCAGCACGCCGCGTTCGAGCGCACGTTCGAGCGGGGCGGTCGCGCCCGCGGCCGGCACGCCGTCGCCCGAGCGCAGCCAGGTGCCGGGCAGTTCGACGTTGCGCCGCCAGGGCGTGTTCGCGAGCCGGCGGTGGGCCCGGTCGCGGGCCTGCAGCACCGCGTCGCGGGCGACCGCCGTGGAGACCGTCGGCTCGTCGGCGGCCAGACGCAGCTGCGCCGCGGTGACCCGGTGGACGCGCAGACGGATGTCGACCCGATCGAGCAGCGGACCACTGAGCCGCTGCAGGTACCGCCGGCGCGCCATCGGCGAGCAGACGCATTCGGCATCCGGGGCTCCGGACTGCCCGCAGGGGCACGGGTTCGCGGCCAGCACGAGCTGGAACGCCGCGGGGAAGTGCGCCGTCGCCGACGCGCGGTGCACCGTGAGCCGACCCGATTCGAGCGGCTGACGCAGGGCGTCGAGCGTGGCCGGCGAGAACTCGGGCGCCTCGTCGAGGAACAGCACGCCGTGCGATGCCCGCGCCGCGGCGCCCGGGCGGATCGTGCGGGAGCCGCCGCCGACGATCGACGCGGTGGTCGCGGTGTGGTGCGGCGATTCGAGGGGCGGTCGATGCGACAGGCGGGCGCCGAGAGGCAGGCCCGAGAGCGAGCGGAGCGAGCCGACCTCGAGCGCCTGCTCGGTGCTGAGGTCGGGGAGCAGCCCGGGCAGTCGGGAGACGAGCATCGTCTTGCCGGCGCCGGGCGGCCCGAGCAGCAGCAGATGATGGCCGCCCGCCGCGGCGATGCGCAGAGCGTCGACCGCCTCGGCGTTCCCCGCGACGTCGGCGAGATCCAGGAGCTCGCCGGGCCGTGCGTCGTGCGCGTCGGCGGGAGCCGGGCGCAGGATCGGCTCGACCGGCTCGCTCTCGACCTCGGCGCCGTGGAAGATCAGCGCCTCGCGCAGGCTCGGCATGCCGACGACGCGGATGCCGGGCACGAGCGACGCCTCGGGCTCGTCACCGCTCGGCACGATGATCGTCGGCACGCCGGCGCGGGCGGCGGCGAGGACCGCCGGCAGCACGCCGGGCACCGGGCGCAGCCGGCCGTCGAGCCCGAGCTCGCCGAGATGCACGACCCGCTCGACGGACTCGGCCGAGACCACGCCCTCTGCGGCGAGCGCGGCCATGGCGATCGCGAGGTCGAAGGCCGAGCCGTGCTTGGGCAGCGACGCCGGCGAGAGGTTGATCGTCATGCGACGCGGCGACAGCGGGTGCCCCGAGTTCGCGGCGGCGGCCCGCACGCGTTCGCGGGCTTCGCCGAGTGAGGTGTCGGGCAGTCCGATGAGGGAGAACCCCGGCAGGGCGCCCTGCTGCAGGTCGGCTTCGACCTCGACGAGGGCCCCCTCGATGCCGAGCAGGGCGATCGCCCGGGTGCGCGCGACGCTCATCGGTAGACCCCCTGCAGATGCTCGACGACCGGGGCCGCATCGCGGGCCGCGACGATGCCGATCGCGTCGATGCGCACCGAGCCCCGCACCTCCGGGTGCGCGGCGCACCACGCCCCCGCCAGACGACGCAGCCGCGCCAGCTTGACCGGGGTGATCGCCTCGAGAGGATGCCCGTAGCCGACGCCGCGACGCGTCTTCACCTCGACGAACACGACGTCGTCGCCATCGCGCGCGATCAGGTCGATCTCGCCGATGGGGCACCGCCAGTTGCGGTCGACCACGCGGATGCCGCTGCGGATCAGGTGCTGCTCGGCGATGCGCTCGCCGCGCCGCCCGAGTTCGTCTTTCGCTGCCATGCGCTCAGGCTCGCGCGATGCGCCGCCGCGCAGCGTCGGAATGTGCGGAAGGGGGTGAAACCGCCGAGATCTACGGCTGTGAGGGGATGGTGCGATCCGGTGCCGGCTCACCGGGCGCCCACCGTCCCGGTCCCGATTCGCCCGTGTCGCCGGCGCCCGGCAGGATCATCCCGACGGCGCGGGACCGCACCGCACGACAGCGCACGACGAGGGAGGCCCATGAGCCGACGCACCCGCCGCATCCTGCTGCTGCTCGGCGCTCTCGCCGTGCTCGCGATCGCTGTGCTCACCGGCGTGCTCAGGCTCGACCGGCTGCCTGACTACGGCATCCCCGACTACGGCGACGTCGACAGCCCGGCGAGCGCATCCCCCGGCGAAGCGACGACGTCGACGCCCGGCTCCGCTCTCCCGGGCGGCGCCGTCACCGCGATCCCCTCCGCGGCCGAGTCGGCCACGATCGTGCGCGTGGTCGACGGCGACACCGTCGTCGTGCGGCGAGCGGGCCGCGGCAGCCAGGAGACCGTGCGTCTCGCCGGGATCGACACCCCGGAGACGGTGAAGCCGAACTCGCCGGTCGAGTGCTGGGGCCCTGAGGCGAGCGCGCACACGAAGGCGCTGCTGCCCGCCGGGTCCGCGGTGCGCCTCGAACCCGACCCGACGCAGGGCGACGCCGACCGCTACGGCCGGCTGCTGCGCTACCTATGGCTGCCGTCGAGTGCGGACGCGAGCAGCGGCTCTCTGGTCAACGAGGCGCTCGTGCGCGAGGGCTTCGCCGAGGCATATCGGGATCGGCACGCGCGCTGGCAGGAGTTCCAGGATGCGCAGAGCGCCGCTCGATCCGAGCGCCTCGGTCTCTGGGGAGCCTGCTGAGCGCGAACGCGCCAGCGGTGCCGTCTCCGGCGACGCGTGAAGCAGCGCGGGCGGATCGGCTACTCGTCGATCGCCAGCTCCTTCGGCAGCTCCAGTTCGCGCTCGCCGAGCATCTCGACGTTGACGTCTTTGAAGGTGAGCACGCGCACGCTCTTCACGAAGCGGTCGGCGCGGTAGACATCCCACACCCACACGTCGGTCATGGCGAGCTCGAAGTAGAAGTCGTGCTCGGTGTCTTTGCGCTCGAGCGTCACCTCGTTGGCGAGGTAGAAGCGCCGCTCCGTCTCGACCACGTACTTGAACTGGCCCACCACGTCGCGGTACTCGCGGTACAGGGCGAGCTCGACCTCGCGGTCGTAGTCGTCGAGATCCTCGTCATCCATCCGCGCCAGTCTAGATCCGAGCGCGGGTCGCCGCCGACGCACTCCCTCGATCGGTGGATGACCGGCCGACGACGCCCCTGTTGAGGAGCACCCCGCTCAGAGATCGAGCAGTGTCGGCTGGCGCAGCCACGACCAGCGGTGCAGGTCGCTCGCGCCGATCCGCTCGATCGCGGCGTAGTGGTCGGACGAGGCGTACCCCTTGTTCGACGCCCAGTTGTACTCGGGAAGTCGCGCGTGCGACTCGACCATGAAGCGGTCGCGCTGCACCTTCGCCAGCACGGAGGCTGCGGCCACGCTCGCGCAGGTCATGTCGGCCTTCACGCGGGTCGTCACGGTCATCCCGGCGAAACCGTCGGCACCGGCACCGGCACCGGCTTCGGCACCGGAACCCGCAGCCGCACCCGCCGACCGCAGCGCCGGCGTCAGCCAGTCGTGCGATCCGTCGAGGATCACCCGGGCGGCGCCGAGCGCCACACCCTCCGCGAGCACGGCCGTGAGGGCCCGCGTGCCGGCGAGTCCGAGCGCCGCGATGATGCCGAGCCGGTCGACCTCCTCGTTCGAGGCGACGCCGACCGCCTGGTGCCGCGCCCAGCGCTGCACCTTCGGGTGCAGCTCCTCGCGCCGCTTCTCGCTCAGCAGCTTCGAATCGCGCAAGCCGACGGGGATGCGCGCGACCGCCGCATCCACGACGCTGACGCCGACGGCGACCGGACCGGCGATCGCGCCGCGGCCGACCTCGTCCACGCCGATCACGAGCTCCGCGCCCTCGCGCAGCAGCCGCTTCTCGAAGCGGAGGTCGGGGTCGACGACCGTCACGAGCGCGCCGTCACGAGCGCACCGTCATCGGCACGCGATCGACGGGGGGCGTGATCATCCGCCGAGCGGCTTCGCCGACGCCGAGCGGTCGGGGATGCCGTCGAAGGTGAGCGGGTAGTCGTCGAGCCAGGTCCAGCGGCTCGTCGGCCAGCTGATCACGAAGGCCCGGCCGACGATGTCGTCGTAGGGCACGAAGCCCTTGCCCGGGTTCTGCTGGTTGTAGCGCGAGTCCTTGGAGTTGTAGCGGTTGTCGCCCATCACCCAGATCGCGTCCTTCGGCACGGTGACCTCGAAGTCATCGGCCGAGACGCGCTTGGTGCCCGCGGGCAGCTGCACGTAGGGCTCGTCGATCGGCACATCGTTGACGGTCATCTGGCCGAGGCTGTTGCAGCACTTGACCGTGTCGCCCGGCAGACCGATCACCCGCTTGATCAGGTGATCGTCGCTGTCGGGTGCGGTGAGGCCGACCACGCCGAGCACCTCGTTGAAGAAGCCGGCGATGCCGGTGGGCTGCTCGGTCTTGGGGGTGCCGTCGAGCCAGCCGCCCGGATCCTTGAACACGACGACGTCGCCGCGCTGCAGCCCGAACATCTTCGGCTGCAGTTCGTTCACGATCACACGGTCGTTGACGATGAGCGTCTGCTCCATCGACTCCGAGGGGATGTAGAAGGAGCGGATGAGGAAGGTCTTGATGAGGAAGGAGATGATCACCGCGGCCACGATGATGACGACGAGATCGCGCAGGAACAGCTTCCAGCCGCGGGGCTTGCGCGACTCGACGGCGGTGCGACGCTCGGTGCCGCGCCGACGCGGGTAGTCGGCGGCATCCAGCTCGCTGCTGCCGTCGACCTCGTCGCGCGTGCGCGCGTTCTCGTCCGCCGTGGTCATCCGCTCCCCGTGTCTCCTGGGCTGGTGCCCGCGTGGGCCCTGACGCCCTCCGGTCGCGACGACGCCTGGCCGTGCCGACCCGGGCCGTGCGGCCCGCGCCCAGCATAGGCCGCCCCTCCGGTTAAACGACCGCGCCCACACCCCGCGAGGGATGTGGGCGCGAATCGGATCAGCGCTGCGACTCAGGCGTCGCGCTTCTCCTTGATCTTGGCCTTCTTGCCGCGCAGCTCGCGCAGGTAGTAGAGCTTCGCGCGACGCACGTCACCGCGGGTCACGATCTCGATGTGGTCGATGACCGGCGAGTGCACCGGGAAGGTGCGCTCGACGCCGACCTGGAAGCTGACCTTGCGGACCGTGAAGGTCTCGCGCACGCCCTCGCCCGAGCGGCCGATGACGGCGCCCTGGAAGACCTGAATGCGGGAGCGCGAGCCCTCGATGATGTTCACGTGCACCTTGACGGTGTCACCGGGGCGGAAGTCGGGGATGTCCGAGCGCAGCGATGCTGCATCGACGACGTCGAGGATGTGGGACATGTTCGTTCGCTCTCTGCGCTCGCCGACAGGTCGCACGCGGTAGAAAAATAGGAAAGTGAGTGCGTGCTCCGGTGATCCGGGCTCCCCTGTGGCAGAGCCGCGCCGGGCACAAGCGATCAGTTTGCCAGATGAGGGTCCCATTCGCCAAAGCGAGGAGCGGATCATCCCCGCCGCGACATCGGCCGGCGGCTAGGCTCGCCGGGTGATCGAACTGCGCACCCCCGCCGAGATCGAGCAGATGCGCCCCGCCGGCGCCTTCGTCGCCAGCGTGCTCGAGGCCACTCGCGATGCCGCCGCCGTCGGCGTCAACCTGCTGGAGCTGGATGCGCTCGCGCACGACATGATCCGTGCCGCCGGCGCCGAGAGCTGCTACATCGACTACCACCCGTCGTTCGGCGCCTCGCCCTTCGGCAAGGTCATCTGCACCTCGGTCAACGACGCCGTTCTGCACGGCCTCCCCCACGACTACACGCTGAAGGACGGCGACCTGCTGAGCCTCGACTTCGCGGCGAGCGTCGACGGCTGGGTCTCCGACTCGGCCGTGTCGCTCATCGTCGGAACCCCGCGCGAGGAGGACGAGCGCCTCATCCAGGTGACCGCGGAGGCGCTGGACGCCGGCATCGCGCAGGCGGTCGTCGGCAAGCGCATCGGCGACATCTCGGCCGCGATCGGCGACGTCGCCGCGGATGCCGGCCTCGAGGTCAACCTCGACTTCGGCGGGCACGGCGTCGGGCGCGTCATGCACGGCGACCCGCACGTGCCGAACGACGGCCGCCGCAAGCGCGGACTGCCGCTGCGCCCCGGCCTCGTCTTCGCGATCGAGCCGTGGTTCCTGCACACGACCGACGAGATCTTCACCGACCCCGACGGCTGGACGCTCCGTAGCGCCGACGGCTCCCGCGGCGCCCACTGGGAGCACACCGTCGCGATCACCGAAGACGGTCCGATCATCCTCACCGCGCGCTCGAGCTGAGTCGCGCGGCCGCCGCCGCCGCGACGCTCAGTCGAGTTCGCGCAGCTCGTCAGGCAGCAGCTCGGGCCGCACCCGGCGCGTGCGCTCGATCTGCTGCTGGCGCCGCCAGGCGGCGATCTGCGCGTGGTGTCCGCTCAGCAGGATCGGCGGCACCTCCCGGCCACGCCACTCGGCCGGCTTGGTATAGCTCGGGTACTCGAGCAGGCCGTCTTCGTGGCTCTCCTCGGTGAGGCTCTCCGGATTGCCGACGACACCCGGAACGAGCCGGCCGACCGCCTCGACGACGGCCATCGTGGCGACCTCGCCGCCGTTGAGCACGTAGTCGCCGAGGCTCAGCTCGATGACCTCGGCGCGGCTCGCGGTGTCGTCGATGACGCGCTGGTCGATCCCCTCGTAGCGCCCGCAGGCGAAGACGAGGTGCTCGCGGGTGCTCAGGTCGCGGGCCCGGCGCTGCGTGAAGACCTCGCCGGCCGGGCTCGGGAAGATCACGGTGGATGCGGGTGTCACGACCGAGTCGAGCGCCTGCCCCCAGGGCTCCGGCTTCATGACCATGCCGGCGCCGCCGCCGTAGGGCGTGTCGTCGACGCTGCGGTGCCGGTCGGTCGTGAAATCGCGCAGGTCGTGCACGCCGAGCTCCAGCAGTCCGCTCGTGCGGGCCTTGCCGAGCAGCGAGACGTCGAGCACGGAGAAGAACTCCGGGAAGATCGTGAAGATGTCGACGCGCACCGGCCCAGCGTAGCCGCGGCGCGGACCTCACCCGGTCCGGCTGCTCGGAGGCGGGGGCGCTGCCGGGCTACTCCGCGGCGGGGTCGCTGCCGGCCGACTCGGCGTCGTCGGCGCTCGTCGCGGCGCCGGACTCCGCGGGCGCGGCGGCCGGACGGCGGCGCGAGGTGCGACGCGGCAGCGGAGGGCGACGGCTGCCGCCCTCGCCGGAGCCGGAGTCGGCGCCGGTGGCCGAGCCCTCGGCATCCGTGTCGGCGTCCGCATCCGCGTCGGGGATCTCCTCGAAGAGACCGACCGGCGGGGTCAGACTGACGATGCCGGCCTCGATGTCGACGCTCGGCACGATCGCCTTGACGAAGGGCACGAGCACCTCGCCGGCGTCGGTCGCGACGACGAGCAGATCCTGCGCGGGCAGGTGGTCGACGCGCGCGATCTGGCCGACGGTCCGCCCGTCGCGCACGGCGGAGAGGCCGACGAGCTGGTGGTCGAACCACGCATCCTCTTCGTCGGTGACCTCGTCGAGATCCTGATCGATCCAGAGCACTGCCTTGACGAGGGTCTCGGCCGCGGTGCGGTCGTCGACGCCGACGAAGAAGGCGACGGGGCTGCCGTTGTAGAAACGCAGCTCGGCGAGCTCGAGCGACTTGCCGTGCCACGACGACGAGGTCGGCACCTGCAGGGCGAATGAGGCGCCCGGCGTGAAGCGGCGGTCCGGATCGTCGGTGTAGAGCTCGAGCTTGAGAGCGCCCTTGAGGCCGTGGGCCTTCACCAGGCGAGCGACCCGCAGCTGAGTGCGGGGCGTGCGGGGCGGCTTGCGGGGGCTCACGCCTCGTCGGTGTCGACCACGTCGACGCGCACGCGGCGGCCGTCGGCGAGCGCCGTGACAAGGGTGCGGAGGGCCTTGGCCGTGCGTCCCGAACGGCCGATCACGCGGCCGAGGTCCTCGGGGTGCACGCGCACCTCGAGGACCTCGCCGCGCGAGGAGTCGATCGAAGCCACGCGGACGTCATCGGGGTGATCGACGATCCCCTTGACGAGGTGTTCCAGCGCGGGTGCGAGCACGTCGATCAGGCCTGGTCGCCGTCGGTCGCGGTCTCGTCGGCGGCGGCCTCCTCGGCCGGCGCCTCCTCAGCCGGGGCCTCCGCAGCGGCGGGGGCCTCCTCGGCCTTCTTCTCGGCCTTGGGCTTGAGCACGGTCTTCTTCTGCTCGTCGACCGTGAACTCGACCTTGCCCTCGGGGGCCTTGACGGTGCTGACGGCGTTCTTGTCACCCTTGAAGGTGCCCCAGTCGCCGGTCAGCTTGAGGATCGCGAGAACCTGCTCGGTCGGCTGGGCGCCGACGCTGAGCCAGTACTGCGCGCGGTCGGAGTCGACCTCGATGAACGAGGGGTTCTCGGTGGGGTGGTACTTGCCGATCTCCTCGATCACACGACCGTCGCGCTTGGTGCGCGAGTCGGCGACGACGATGCGGTAGTACGGCGCGAACTTCTTTCCAAGCCGCTTGAGGCGGATCTTGACAGCCACGTTTCTCCTGAATGGTGAGTGTTGAAAGTCGAACAGCGGCCGTGCTCGTGGGGTGCACGCTCGGACGCGAAGCTCTAAAGGATGCCTCGGGCGCGTCGGATAGAGGGTCGGACGGCCAAGGCTCGACTGCCTATTCTGACAGATCCCGGCGCTCTGCTCCAACCGGGGCGTCCGCCGCCTCGGAGACGGGGGCGCGCTCCCCCGCGACGACCGCCGACGGAGCCGGCGCGGCGGCGCCGCGCGGACGCCCGCGACGACGGCTCAGCGCCACGCCGGCGAGGCAGATGACGCCGCCGACGAGCGCGAGCGGAGCCGGCACCTCGCCGAACACGGCCCAGCCGAGCAGCACCGCGATCGGCGGAACCACGTAGGTGCTGATGCCGAGGCGGCTCGCGGGCACCCGGCCGAGCGCATACGCCCAGGTCGTGAATGCGAGCGCCGTGGGCACGACGCCGAGGTAGACGATGCCGAGCACGACGGGGCTCAGCGACTGCGGGGTGTCGTGAGCCACCCGGCCGAGGTCGCCGACCAGCTGCGGCGCGAAGGGCGACGTGACGACGGCGCCGATGAGCGCGCCGAGCAGGGTCACCTGGATGCCGGGAAGCCGGCGCAGCGTCGGCTTCTGCGTGAGCACGCCCGCGGCGTAGGTGACGGCCGCGACGAGGCACCACAGCATCCCGCCGAGGTCGCCGAAGTGCGCGCCGCTCGCGACGCCGATCAGCACGATGCCCGCGAAGGAGACGACGAAGCCGATCGCGAGCCAGCGCGAGATGCCCTCGTGGAAGATCAGGCCGCCGCCGAGCGCGATGAGGATCGGGCCGACGTTGACGATCATCGCGGTCGTGCCGGCGTCGAGCGTGGTCTCGGCAGTATTGAGCGCCACGTTGTAGAGGCCGAACCAGAGCACGCCGTAGCCGAGCAGCAGCATCCACTCGCGCGCCGTCGGCGTCACCCAGCGGCGGGAGATCGCGAACAGCACGACGAGCGCCAGTGCGCCGACCACCAGCCGCCCGAAGGCGAGGCCGCCGGGGGCGAGGTGCGGCGCGACGCCACGGATCACGAGGAAGGCGCTCGCCCAGGCGAGCACCGTGAACACGATCGCGCCGGCGAGCAGCAGGGTCTCGCGGCGGGACGGCGGACGCGGCGTCGCCGACGTGGAGGGGATACCCGATGCGGCGGGGGCGCTCTGCGTGCTCACAGCAGAACGCTAGGGCGAACCGACGACATCCGAAGACGCGAATCCGCCATCCGGCGGCGCCGGCCTGCCAGACTCGGCGCATGGCCCTCAGCTTCGCCGGATCGCCGCGCTCCAGCGTAGGAATCGAATGGGAGCTGCAGTGCGTCGACAGCGCGACGGGCGACCTCTCCCCGGCCGCCCCGCAGATCCTCGCCGACCTCGCGAGCGACGACAGCGCGTTCCCGCACGCGACCGGCGAGTTCCTGACGAACACGGTCGAGCTGGTCAGCGCCCCGCACGACCGGGTGGCGGATGCGGTCGCCGACCTCGCGCGTGAGTCGCGGGCCGCGGCCGACGCGGCCCGCGGGCACGACGTCGACCTGATGTGCGCGGGCACGCATCCCTTCGCCCTCTGGCAGCACCAGGAGGTCACGCCCGACAAGGAGCGGTACCAGACGCTGCTCGATCGCACGCAGTACTGGGGACGACAGCTGCTGATCTGGGGCGTGCACATGCACGTCGGCATCGACCGGCGCGAGCGCGTGCTGCCGATCCTCAACTCGCTGCTGACGTACTACCCGCACTTCCAAGCGCTGTCGGCGTCGAGCCCGTTCTGGACCGGCATCGACACCGGCTACGCGTCGAACCGCGCGCTCATGTTCCAGCAGCTGCCCACAGCCGGCCTTCCTCCGCAGCTCGGCGCCTGGGAGGAGTACGAGCGCATCGTCGACGACCTGACGCACGTGGGCGTGATCGACGACCACTCCGAGCTGCGCTGGGATCTGCGGCCCTCGCCGAAGTGGGGCACGATCGAGATCCGCTTCTGCGATGGCCTGTCGACCCTCCGTGAGGTCGGCGCGCTCACCGCACTCGCCCAGTGCCTGATCGAGGAGGCCGAGCAGACGCTGGATGCGGGTGGCGACCTCGAGAGCATGCAGCCGTGGTTCGTGCGCGAGAACAAGTGGCGCGGGGCGCGATACGGCCTGGATGCGATCGTCATCGTCGACCGCGCGGGGAACGAGCGGCTGGTCACCGAGCATCTGGCCGAGACGATCGAGCGGCTGAGGCCGATCGCCGAGCGCCTCGACTGCGCCGGGGAGCTCGCGGACGTGCAGCTCATCCTCGACCGCGGCGCCAGTTACCAGCGCCAGCGGCGCATCGCCGCAGCGCACGACGGCGACACGCGGGCCGTGGTCGCGGGTCTCGCGGCCGAGTTCGCGACCGGGGAGCCGTCGACCGTCTGAGCCCGCCCCGCCCGGCGCCAACCGCTGGCCTCGACCGCGACGCAGAGACCTTCGCCGCTCAGCCGCCGAAGACGACCGCGAGCACGATGACGCCGTCGGCGTAGCGCGCATCCTTCTCGACGCCGAGACCGATGGTCGACGTGTCGCTGCCGCTCGCCAGCCGCTCGATCGAGACCACGTACTGGTCGTCGGTGTAGTCGGGCAGGTCGGCGATGCCGACGACGTCGTCGTCCCAGAAGCCGTGATCGTGCAAGCTGTCGGCGATCGCCTCGGCGACGCCGTCGGAGTCAGGCACGTAGAGCAGCTGGAAGCTGTCGATCTCGTCGACGGTGAACTCGATCGCGCAGGCGTCGTCGACCGCCTCGGCGACGATCGCGCCGATCGTGGTGGTGCTCTCCTCGTTCGTGTCCTCGTCGATCTGGTAGACGTCGGGTCCGGCATCCTCGAGCGGGATCACGCTCACCGCGAAGTCGCGTGACGGATCGCGGCGTTCGAGCGCGCGGCGCACGGTGGCGGCTGCATCGCCCGGGCAGCCATCGGCCGTACCCGCGCCGGCACCGGCACCGGCATCGGTGGCGCTGCGGGTCAGCGGTCCGCCGGGGCCCGAGAGCATCGAGCACCCGGAGAGGGCGAACAGCAGCGCGGCGCCCGCGCCCAGCATCCGGATCGGACGATTCGTCATCTCACCGAGACTAGGCGGGGCGCCGCGCGGCGCGAGCGTCCCCGTGAGGGGGTCAGCCGTTGATCTCGTCGCGCCAGCGCACCCAATCGCGCACCTGCTCGAGCGGGTAGTCGGGGCCGCTGATGCCGATCGTGAAGAGCGTGACGCCGGTCGCGTGCAGCTCGTCGGCGAGCTTCAGGTTCTTCTCGCGCTGCTCGTTCGAGAGCTCGATCTCGCTGAAGTCGCGATCCTCCTTCTCGCACCAGTCCTTGAGCACCGAGATCTTGTGCTTCAGCGTCTCCGGGTCGGCGAAGCTGTGCCAGATGTCGGCGTGCTTCGCGACAAGGCGCAGCGTCTTGCGCTCGCCGCCGCCGCCGATCAGCACCGGGATGTCGCGGGTCGGCGCGGGATTGAGCTGCGCCCAGCGCGCCTCGATGCGGGGCAGCGACTCGGCGAGCGCGTCGAGACGCGAGCCCACGGTGCCGAACTCGTAGCCGTAGGCGTTGTAGTCCTTCTCGAACCAGCCGGAGCCGGTGCCGAAGATGAAGCGGCCCGTGCCGCCCTTCGCGCTGATGTGGTCGATCGTGCGGGCCATGTCGGCCTGCAGATCGGCGTTGCGGTACGAGTTGCAGTTCACGAGGGCGCCGAGCTCGACGCGCTCGGTCTGCTCGGCGATCGCGGCGAGCATCGTCCACGACTCGTAGTGCAGGCCCTCGGGCTCGCCGCTGAGCGGATAGAAGTGATCCCAGTTGAAGACGACGTCGACGCCGAGGTCTTCGAGGGCGCGCACGGTGTCGCGGATGTCGGGGTAGAGCGCGTGCTGAGGCTGAACCTGCACGCCGATACGCACGGGACGGTCGGTGGTCATGCGCTCACGCTAGCGAGCGGATGCGGCGGAGCGCTGGCCCCGCCGCATCCGCTCGTCGCGCGATCGACCCGAGGGTCAGGCCGTGACGATGTGCATGACCGTCACGATCGGCCCGGAGAACTTGTCGCCGAACGCCGAGGCGAGCGGGTTGCTGGTGTCGCTCGTGGCGACGACCCAGCTCTCCTTGTCTTTCGTGTAGAAGGTGCTCGCCGCATCCGAGGTCAGTGCGGTGAAGCCCGCCGCCTCGATCGCGGTGCGGATGCCGGCGGCCGCCTCGGCCTCGCCGGGGACGAAGGCCATGACCGAGGTGCCGGAGCCGGTGTCGACCGTGAGCACGCAGGCGTCGGCCACGAGAGCGGCGTCGCCCGGGAAGGCCAGGTCGGCGACGGTGCCCTCGGTCGTCTTCGCCGTGGCGTCGGTCTGGGCGTCGAGCGCGGCGACGATCGAGGCGGGGCAGCCGCCCTTCGCGTCATCGGCGGCGGGGCTGGCGTCGGACTTCGACGAGGTCGACTTCGCGCTCGAGGAATCGGAGGAGCGGTCGGCCCCCGCGCCGCCGCCGAGGGAGCAGCCGGCGAGGCCGACAGCGGCGGCGAGGACGACGGGGACGAGGAGGAGACGCGAGGAGCTGCGCACGGAGGGCTCGCTTTCGAGGCGGAGGGATGTGGTGAGACGCCGGGTGACCTCCCGGACGATTGAGACTAACTCAGCACGCGCTCCGTCCGGATCCAGGTCATCCCGGATCCGGCCCCCGCAGCGCACCCGCGTCAGCGCGTCAGCGCCCGCGGGAGATCAGCGGTTCAGGAACTTGCCCAGCGCCGCCAGCTCCTCCTCGCTCGGCTGGCCCGAGCCCGAAGCCGCCCCCGAGCCGAGGCCGAAGCCCGAGCCGCCGGCGTTGGATCCGCCCAGCGGCTTGCCCTCGGAGATGGCGCGGTTCTCGGCGGCGCGCTTGGCGGGGTTGCCGCTCTTCGAGCCGCCCTTCTTCTTCGCCTGCGCGGCCTTCTTCGCCGAGGCGCGGCCGCCGCCCATGCCGGGCACCGGTCCCATGCCCGGAACCTGCGGCATCCCGCCCTTGGCGACGGTCTTCATCATCTTCGACGCCTGCTCGAAGCGCTGCATGAGCGAGTTGACCTCGGTCACCGTGGTGCCCGATCCCTTCGCGATGCGCAGCCGTCGCGAGCCGTTGAGCAGCTTCGGCTGGTGACGCTCCTGCAGGGTCATCGACTGGATGATCGCCTCGGTGCGGGTGATCTCCTTCTCATCGAAGTTGTCGAGCTGCTCGCGCATGCCGCGGGCGCCGGGCAGCATGCTCAGCATCCCCTTGATGGAGCCCATGTTCTTGAGCTGCTGCATCTGCTTGAGGAAGTCGTCGAGCGTGAAGCTGTCGGTCGCGAACTTCTCGGCGACCTTGCGCGCCTCCTCCTCGTCGAAGGCCTCCTGGGCCTGTTCGATGAGGCTGAGGATGTCGCCGAGGTCGAGGATGCGGCTCGCCATGCGGTCGGGGTAGAACGGCTCGAAGTCGTCGAGGTTCTCGCCCGTGGAGGCGAACATGATCGGGCGGCCGGTCACGCTGGCGACCGAGAGAGCGGCACCACCGCGGGCGTCGCCGTCGAGCTTCGAGAGCACGACGCCGGTGAAGTCGACGCCCTCCTGGAAGGCGCGGGCGGTCGTGACCGCGTCCTGGCCGATCATCGCGTCGATGACGAAGAGCACCTCGTCCGGGTCGACGGCCTTGCGGATGTCGGAGGCCTGCTTCATCAGCTCGGCGTCGATGCCGAGACGGCCGGCGGTGTCGACGATGACGGTGTCGAACTGCTTGCGCTTCGCCTCGGCGACGCCGTCGCGGGCGACGCGCACCGGGTCGCCGACGCCGTTGCCCGGCTCGGGCGCCCAGACGGGGACGCCGGCCTGCTCGCCGACGACCTGCAGCTGCGTGACGGCGTTGGGGCGCTGGAGGTCGCTCGCCACGAGCAGCGGCGTGTGCCCCTCCTTCTTGAGGTGCTTCGCGAGCTTGCCCGCGAGCGTCGTCTTTCCGGCGCCCTGGAGTCCGGCGAGCATGATGACCGTCGGCGGCTGCTTCGCGAACTCGAGGCGGCGCTGCTGCCCGCCGAGCACGCCGATCAGCTCCTCGTTGACGATCTGCACGACCTGCTGGGCCGGGTTGAGCGCCTTATTGACCTCGTCGCCGAGGGCGCGCTCGCGCACCGTGCCGGTGAACTGCTTGACGACCTCGAGCGCGACGTCGGCATCGAGCAGCGCGCGGCGGATCTCGCGCACGGTGCCGTCGACATCGGCGGGCGTGAGCTTGCCCTTGGTGCGGAGGTTGCGGAAGGTCGCGGTGAGGCGATCGGAGAGTGAGGCGAAAGCGGCCATGGTCCCGCGATTCTACGCGGGGCGGATGCCGACGCCGGATGCGCGGGCGTCGGTCGGGGGCCGGCGCCCCGCCCGTAGGCTGACCGCATGCCGCTCATCCTGCCCTTCGAGGGCGACCACCCCGAGATCCACCCGACCGCGTTCATCGCCCCGAACGCGACGATCATCGGCCGTGTGCGCATCGGCGCCGAGGCGAGCGTCTGGTACGGCACGGTGCTGCGCGGCGACCTGGAGTGGATCGAGCTCGGCGAGGGCAGCAACATCCAGGACAACTCGGTCGTGCACACCGATCTCGGCAACCCGACCGTGATCGGCGCCGGCGTCGGCATCGGGCACGCGGCGATCATCCACGGCACGACCATCGGCGACGGAGCCCTGGTCGGCATGGGCTCGCGCCTGCTCAGCGGCTCGAAGCTCGGCGCGCGGGCCCTGCTCGCGGCGGGTGCCGTGCTGCTCGAGGGCCACGAGGTGCCGGACGGTCACATCGCGGCGGGCGTCCCCGCGAAGGTGCGCGGCGAGATCACCGACGAGGGGATGCGCGACCGCATCGCCCGCAATGCGGTGCAGTACCGCGACCTCGCGCGGGCGCATCGCGGGCTCGAGCCGCACGAAAGCTGACGCGACGGATGCTCCGCCCCGACGAGCGGGACGGAGCATCTCGGGTCGTGCGCCCAGTGGGCCCTGCGGTCAGGCGCGGGCGGGGGTGAAGCCGCGCCGCTGACGACGCGAGCGCACGACGCCGCTGAGGGCGGCACCCACGGCGAAGCGCCCCGGCCCGGCGACCGCGATCGCGGCGCCGACGACGGCGAGCACGAGCACGTACTCGAAGCCGCCGTCCTGGGCGAAGAATCCGGATCCAGCGTGCACGAGGCCCCAGGCGACGATCATGTCGATCGCGAGCAGTGCGCCGAGGATGCGGCTGGCGAGACCGAGGATGAGCAGCGCTCCCCCGCCGATCTCGAGGGCGATGATCGCGGGTGCCGCGATCTCAGGCAGCGGAACGCCCATCTGGCTGAAGCCCTGGGCGGTTCCGGCGATCCCGCCCTGGGTCAGCTTCTGCAGACCGTGGGCGATGAAGACCACGCCGAGGACGACGCGGAGCAGCAGCAGGGCGATCGAGGTGGGTGCTCTCATGGCCTCGACGCTGACACTCCATGCACGCGCATGGACTCCCGACGGGAGGCTTCGCCGCACCCTCCCGGCCCCTTGCCAGCCCCGGGTGGGCGTTTCGCCCCACCCGCTGTACCCCGTTCGGGGGCGGCGCGAGGATGGCTCGCCGACGGAGCCGGTCGCGCTGCGGTCGACGGGGTGGACAGATCGGTCGGCGGATGCGCGACACGAGGGGTGACACCGAGGACGGTCGCCGCGTCGGGTGCCTATGATCCGGTGCCGGACCTGCGATCCTCGGGCCCGGCTCGATCACGCGAACGGACCACCGCAGTGCCCCACGACGACCTCGATCGCCTCGCCTGGATCATGCGCACGAGCGATGAGGCCGAGACCCGCCGTCGCGCCGATCCCGCCGTCCACGCGGCCGAGCGCGCCCGCGACCGGCGACGCCGCCGGCGCAGCACGATCGGCGCGATCGTGACGGTCGTCGTGCTCGCGGCGCTCGCCGGCGGCTACGTCTTCGCGACCCTGACAGCCCCGGTCGGGATGCCGTCGGGCACCGCGAAGGCTCCCGTGGTGGCGGCCTCCCCCGCGGTGGCGTTCCCGACCCCGGTCGGCGAGTTCGCGGTGAGCGTCACGGGAGCCGACGAGTTCCTCGGCGCCGGAGCGTCGGGCATCCTCACCGCCTCGGGCGGCGACGCCGCGAAGCCGATGGCGAGCATCAGCAAGCTCGTGACCGCGCTCGTCGTACTCGACCGCAAGCCGCTCGGCGACGGCGGCACGGGTCCGACGATCACCTTCGACAAAGCCGCCCACGATCTCTACGACAAGTACTACGTGCTGAATGCCACGATCGCGGCGATGCCCGAGGGCACGCGGATGAGCGAGCGCGACGCGATCGCGACGATGCTCGTCGCCTCCGCCTCGAACTACGCGGAGGCCGTGTCGACGTGGGCCTTCGGCTCGCAGCCGGTGTTCGTCTCCGCCGCGCGCAGCTGGCTGAAGAAGCACGGTCTCACCAGCACGACCTTCGCCGAGCCGACCGGACTCGACACCCGCAACACGAGCACCCCCTCCGACCTCATCGCGCTCGGCAAGCTCGTGATGGCCGATCCGGCGCTCGCGCAGATCGTCGGGCTGCACAGCCTCGAGGTCGCGGGGCTTCCGACGCTCTCGACGACGAACCCGGCGCTCGGCATCGACGGGGTGGACGGCATCAAGACGGGCACGCTCGACGACGTGGGCGTCAACCTGCTGTTCTCCGCGAACGTGAGTGTCGCCGGCATCGACACCCCGCTGCGGGTCATCGGCGTGATCCTCGGCAGCAGCCGCGATCAGATCGTGCAGGATGTGCGCGCCTGGCTCAACGCCCTGCGCGCCGGCTTCCACGACACGATCGTCGGCGCCGCCGGGGCCGAGGTCGGCACCTACCGCACCGCGTGGGGCTCGACGGCGACCATGACGCTCGGCGACACGGCGCGGCTGGTGACCTGGTCTGACGCGAAGGTCACCGCGAAGATGACGACCACCGCGCTCAAGACCGGTCGCGACGGCGAGCGGATCGGCACCGTCGTCTACACGACCGGCTCGCGGTCGGCGTCCGTGCCGGTCGTGCTCACGGGCACGATCACGAAGCCGACGACCGAGTGGCGGCTCACGCATCCGGGCGGGCTGCTGCACTGGTGAGGCGCACGCACGGGCGCGGGAGCGCGCCTGAGCACGCTCCCGCGTCGTTCGAGGATCAGGCCTCGGGGATGACCCGGTCGAACAGGTCGGTGCGGGCGCCGTCGGGGTCCGGACCGCTGCGGCGGCCGGTGTCGAGCGCGTCGATCGTCGCGAGCTCGTCCGCGGCGAGCGCGAAGTCGAACACGGCGAGGTTCTCGGCGATGCGGGCCGGGCTGGTCGACTTCGGGATCACCGAGCGCCCCTGCTGCATCCCCCAGCGCAGCATGACCTGAGCCGGGCTCTTGCCGTGCGCGGCCGCGATCTGCGCGATGGTCGGGTCGGCGAGCACGCTGCGGCGGTCGTCGCCCCAGGGGCCCGGGTAGAAGGTGATGCCGCCGATCGGCGACCAGGCCTGGGTGAGGATGCCGTGGCCCGCATCCGCCGCCTGCACCTCCGGCTGGGTGAAGTAGGGGTGCAGCTCGATCTGGTTGAGCTGCGGCACGACATCCACTTCGGCCAGCAGCCGATCGAGGTGGTGCGGCATGAAGTTGCTCACCCCGATCGCCCGCACGGCGCCGTCGGCGAGCAGCTGCTGCAGGGCGAGGTAGGCGGCGACGGTGCGGTCGAAGCCGGCCGGAGCGGGCTGGTGCAGGATCAGCACGTCGATGCGGTCGACGCCGAGCTTCGCCGCCGCCTTGTCGAAGGCGTGCCGGGTCTCGTCGCGGCCGTAGTCGCTGGGCCACACCTTCGTCTCGATCACGACCTCGTCGCGGGCGATGCCGGAGTCGCGGATGCCGACGCCGACCTCGCGCTCGTTCGCGTAGGCGGCGGCGGTGTCGACGTGGCGGTAGCCGAGCTCGAGCGCCGTCGTGACGGCGGCGCTGGTCTCGGCCGGCGGGCTCTGGAACACGCCGAGCCCGATCGGGGGCAGCGTGACGCCGTTGTTGAGGGTGAGGTCGCTGATCGCGGTGCTCGTCATCGGGTTCTCCTGTCGCGTGGTCGTCGGCGTCCAGTGCACCCTCTCGCGCCGACGCACGGGAGGGCGGGGTGTTCGGGGTATCGTCAGCACCCCCTTCGCGCCCACGGCCCGGACTACCGTGACGGCATGGACCTGCGCGCTGAGATCTCCGAGTTCCTGCGGTCGCGACGCGCGCGCGTCACGCCCGAGAGCGCCGGGCTCAGCGCAGGCGGCAACCGTCGCGTGCCGGGCCTGCGGCGTGAGGAGGTCGCCGTGCTCGCCGCGATCTCGGTCGACTGGTACGTGCGCATCGAGCGCGGCAACCTCTCCGGCGTCTCGGACGCGGTGCTGCACGCCCTCGCCGACGCGCTGCAGCTCGAAGACGCCGAGCGGCAGCACCTGTTCGACCTCGCGCGCGCCACGGCCGGGCCGACGCGACGCGTCGCCGCACCCCGCGCCTCGGCGGGGACGATCAGCCCCGGGTTGATGGCGATGCTCGAGTCGATGACCGGGATCCCCGCGTGGGTGCGCAACCACCGCTTCGAGGTGCTCGCCGCGAATCCGCTCGCCCGAGCGCTCTACAGCCCGCTGTTCGGCAGCGAGATCGCGCAGGGCAACAACGCGCTCTTCACCTTCCTCGACCCGCTCGCGCGCGACTTCTTCGTCGACTGGGAGCGCAGCTCCGACGACATCGTGGCCGTTCTGCGCGGGTACGCGGGGGCGCACCCCGACGATCGACGACTGTCGACGCTGATCGGCCAGCTGGTGACCCAGAGCTCCGAGTTCTCGCGACGCTGGGCCGCGCACGACGTGAAGCACCACCGCACGGGTCGGAAACGGCTGCACCATCCGGTCGTCGGCCGGCTGGAGCTCGGCTACGAGGCGCTCACGGTGCCCGCGGATCCGTCGCTGCACCTGTTCGCCTATCACCCGCTCGACCAGCCGAGCCGGGAGGCGCTGCAGCTGCTGGCCAGCTGGGATGCGACCGAGCGCGCCGACGACGAGAGCGCCGAGGTCAGTCCGCCGGCCCGGTGAACTGGCTCAGCGTGAACTCGGCGCCCCACGGGTCGCGGATGCGCGCGGTCGACGCCCAGACGCCCTCGGCTCGAGCGAGCACGACGCCGCCGAGTCGCTCGGCGTCCGCTGCGCTCGCATCCCGGTCGGCGACCGAGAAGGTCACGTGCCAGCTCGGGCTCTCGCCGTCGGCCACGGTCGTCGCGCCGCCGATCACGTCCGCGAAGCCGGGAGGCGCACCGGCCTGACGCACGCGGATGTCGGGGTCGACCGTCGCCTCGAGATGATCGCCGTAGCCCGCGACGCCGATCATGGCTCCGGCATCCGGGCCCATGTCGGTGACGATCCAGCCGAAGAGCTCGCGGTAGAAGCCGAGCGCGGCGGCGACGTCGGCGACGTGCAGGTCGCTGAAGTTCCAGCTGCCGGGAGCGTTGTTGATCTGCGACCCGATCCGCTGGCGGGCCTGCCAGAGCCGGAAGACGGCGCCGGCCGGGTCGCGCACGGTCGCGTAGCGCCCGACGGGGCCGGCGTCCTGCGGCGGTTCGAGCAGCGTTCCGCCCAGCTCCTCGGCGCGGGCGGCCATCGCATCGGCGTCGCCGACCGCGATGTAGGTCACCCATTCGGCGGAGGCGCCGCCGGTCGCGGCATCGGCCAGCGGCGCGATCGCCGCCGCATCCCTGCCGTTCCGCTGCGCGATCAGGTAGCTGCCGGGCGCGCCCGGCGGCATCGCCTCGTGGAAGCTCCAGCCGAGCAGCTCGCCGTAGAAGCGGCTCGCGGCGGGCGGATCCGGCTGGGCGGTGTCGATCCAGCAGGGCACGCCCTGCGGGTAGGTGTGCGGGGTCGTCGCGGTTCCCTCGGCCATGCCCGCAGGCTAGGCCGGGCCTCCGACACGATCGCGGTCTCGGAGGCGGACGTCAGCCGACGAGCTGCTGGGCAAAGACGTGCGGCGTGAAGCCGGTGAGGTCGCCGATGCCCTCGCCCTGACCGACGAGCTTGATCGGGATGCCCGTCTTCTCCTGCACGGCGAGCACGAATCCGCCCTTCGCCGAGCCGTCGAGCTTGGTGAGCACGAGCCCGGTGACGCCGGCGTGCTGGATGAACGCCTCGGCCTGGGCGAGTCCGTTCTGCCCGGTGGTCGCGTCGAGCACGAGCAGCACCTCGCTGATCGGCGCCTGCTTCTCGATCACGCGGCGCACCTTGCTCAGCTCGTCCATGAGCCCGCTCTTCGTCTGCAGACGCCCGGCGGTGTCGACGAGCACCATCTCGATGCCCTGGTTCTTCGCGAGCTCGACGGTCTGGAAGGCGACCGACGCCGGATCCTGCCCCGCCTGCTGCGGACGCACGACGGTCGCGCCGGCGCGTTCCGCCCAGGTCGCGAGCTGCTCGACGGCGGCGGCGCGGAAGGTGTCGGCGGCGCCGACGACGACCGTGCGGCCGTTGTTGACGAGGAAGCGGGCGAACTTGCCGATCGTGGTGGTCTTGCCGACGCCGTTGACGCCGACGACGAGCACGACCGCGGGGCGCTCGCTGAGCTTGAGCGTCGGGTCGAGGCGGGCGAGACGCTCTTCGATGGTCTCGCGCAGCATCCGCTGCAGGTCCTTCGGGTCGGTCGTGCGGTAGCGGTCGACCTTGGCGCGCAGCTCGTCGACGATCTGCTCGGTCAGGTCGGGCCCGAAGTCGGCGCCGATCAGCGCATCCTCGAGCTCCTCCCAGGTGGAGTCGTCGATCGTGCGCTTGGCGAACATGCCGCGCAGGGCGCCGCCGAGAGACCAGGAAGCCATGCGTCCAGCCTAGGCCGCGGGGCCGGTCGGGCCCGCCGTGCTCGCCGTGACGCGGGCGGACGCGCCCCGTAGCGTGAGCGCATGACATCCGACGAGGCCCGCGCCGCGCGACGGGTCGGCACGGCGCCGCTGCCGCGCCGGGTCGAGGAGGTCGTGGATGCGGCCGAGCGGCAGACGGGACAGCCTGAGGACGCGCTCGCGGCGATCCGCGCACTGCACCGAGGCCTGGGACTACGGCGGGTGCTCTGGGGCGCGGCCGCGCTCGTGCTCGGCGTCGGCATGCTGCTGATCGGCGTCGGGTCGGCGGCGAGCGGCGTGACCGGCGTCGGTCCGATCGTCGGCATGCTGGTCGGCCAGCTGCTGGTGGCCGGACTCATGGCGCTGCTCGGCGCGACGAACGCGCGCATGATCCGGGCGCTGGAGTGGTGGATGCGCCGGCACGGCTCGCTGCGCGGGCTCGGCGCCGACGACCCCGACGCGGCGCGGCTCTTCGCCTTCGAGCCCTTCGTGTTCTGGCGCGGCGTCGGGGCCGCGATGTGTCTCGTGCTCGGTCTGGCCGGTGCGGCGAGTTCCGCCGTGATCGTGCGCGACCTGCAGTCGGGGCTCGCCTTCGCGGTATTCGGCCTCACGCTGCTCGCGGCCGGGGTGCTGCAGTTCCGGGCGCTGAGCCGGATCGTCGCCGCCCGTCTCGCGCTCGGCCGCCGCGGCTGATCCGGGTGTCCTCTCCGCTCGGAGGCGGTGTTCACCACGCATCCGAGAGAATGGGGTCGACCTAAGGAGCTACCCCGCGTGATCGCACTCGTCCGCCACGGAGAGACCGACTGGAACGCCGCCCACCTGATGCAGGGCTCGAGCGACATCCCCCTCAACGACACCGGACGGCAGCAGGCGCGCGACGCCGGCGAGCTGCTGGCCGCCGAGCGCGACGCGGGCGAGCACGCCTGGTCGGCCGTCGTCAGCTCGAGCGCGATCCGCGCGCGCGAGACCGGCGAGCTCATCGCCGAGAAGCTCGGGGTGCCGTTCATCCGCGTCTACCCGCAGTGGTTCGAGCAGCACTTCGGCGACGCCGAGGGCGTTCCGGTCGAAGAGGCCATGCGCCGCTGGCCGAACCGCGACCCCGAGGGCTTCGAGAACGACGAGCAGGCGCGGCTGCGCGCGCTCGGCGCCCTGGAGCAGGTCGCGAAGGACTTCGACGGGCGCGACGTGATCGTCGTCGCGCACGGCACGATCATCCGCTCGGCGCTCATGAGCCTGACCGGGCGCGAGCTCGGCTTCCTCGGCAACGCGACCGCGTCGCGCGTCAGCCAGGGCACGGAGGGCTGGACGGTGCACACCTTCGGCGGCGAGGCGCTCGAGGCGGAGTTCGGCGATCCGGCTGCCGAGGTCGTCGCGGAGGTCGAGCCGGCGTGACCACGCTCGCTCTCATCCGCCACGGCCAGACCGACTGGAACCTGCAGGGTCTGCTGCAGGGCTCGAGCGACACCCCGCTCAACGCGACCGGGCGTCAGCAGGCGCACGACGCGATCCCGGTGCTGAAGGATGCGGGCATCCCGTGGACCGTCGTCGTCAGCTCGCCGCTCGCCCGCGCCCGAGTCACCGCGGAGATCGTGGCCGAGGGGCTCGGCATCCCGCTCGCCGGCGCCTATCCCGATCTGATCGAGCGCGACTACAGCGTGCTCGAAGGTCGCAGCGAGGCCGAGGTCGAGCGGCTCTGGCCCGGCAAGAGCGAGCCGAGCGTCGAGACCCTCGACTCCGTCGTGGTGCGCGGCCACCGCGCGCTCGCGCAGATCGCGGCCGACCACCCGGGCGAGGATGTCGTGGTCGTCTGCCACGGCACGATCATCCGCTACACGCTCAGCGACCTGGTCGGCTACAAGGTCGACACGATCGAGAACGCGACGGTGTCGCTGCTGGAGAGCGCGGATGCGGCGGGCGATGACGTGAGCGACTCCGCGCCGGTCGGCTGGCGGGTACGCACCGTCAACGGGATCAAGCTCGCTCCGCGCGACGCCGCGGCAGGCCCGGAGGGCGGGGCGGCAGCATGAGCGGCGCCGGCGCGGCGGCAGCACCCAGCACGAGCACCGACCCGACGGCGGGTCGCCTCCCGCGGGCTCACCCGGCCGCGCTCGGCGTCGATCCGGCCGCGATCGAGCGGCTCACCGCATCCCTCACCCGCATCGGCGGCGTGCACAGCCTGATGGTCGTGCGCCGCGGGCAGGTCGTCGGCGAGGGCTGGTGGGCCCCGTACCGTGCCGAGCTGCCGCACACCCTCAACTCGGTCAGCAAGAGCGTCACCGCGCTCGCCGTCGGCGTCGCGATCGACGAGGGGCTGCTCGGCCTCGACGACCGGGTCATCGACCTGCTGCCCGAGGACGCGCCGGCCCAGCCGAGCGAGCGGCTGCAGCGGCTCACGGTGCGGCATCTGCTGACGATGAGCCGCGGATGCTCCGAGCCCGACTTCGACGGGGTGCGCTCGCGACAGACGGCCGAGGCCGTGTGCTTCGTGCTGAACGAGCCTCTCGACCACGAGCCGGGCGAGCGCTTCGTCTATTCGACCGGCACGACCTTCCTGGTCGCGGCGATCCTGCAGCGGCTGACCGGCGGTCGGCTGCTCGACTTCGTCGCCGACCGCCTGTTCGGCCCGCTCGGCATCACGACGCGCGACTGGGATTCGAGTGCCGACGGCGTCGACCTCGGCGGCAGCGGACTGCACCTGCGCACCGAGGAGCTCGCGCTGCTCGGACAGCTGCTGCTGCAGCGTGGGGCCTGGGGTGGGCGCCAGCTCGTGCCCGCCGACTGGCTCGACCTCGCGACCTCCCCGCAGATCGCCACGACCGACGTCGCCCCCTTCGCCGGCGGCGCGCCCGGGCCCGGCGACTGGGAGCTCGGCTACGGCTTCCAGTTCTGGCGCTCGCGGCACGGCGCCTACCGTGCCGACGGCGCCTTCGGGCAGTTCATCGTCGTGCTGCCCGAGCTCGAGACGGTCGTCGTCACGACCGCGGGACTCGATCCGATGGATGCGGTGCTCGACGCGATCTGGACGGACCTGCTGCCGGGCATCGGCGCGCTGCCGGATGCCGACGCGGCGCCGGCTGCAGCCGCACTGCCCGAGACGGAGACCGCACCCGACGCCGGATCCGACGAGCCCGCGCGCCTGAGCGGGCTGCGACTCCCGCCGCAGCCCGGCACATCGACCTCGTCGCGGGCGCACGATCTCCTCGGCCGGCGGTTCGCGATCGACGACGGCGCGCATCTGATCGGCCTGCGGATCGACATCGCCGTCCCCGCCGACCGGGTAGTCGACGCCGCTGCGGATGCCGACGACGACCGAGCCGAGTGGACGCTCGAGCTCGAGACGGCCCACGGCGTCGAGCGCCTCGGCGCCGGCCACGGCCGCTGGGTCGAGGGCACGACGTCGGTGATCACGGGCTCGCCGACCCCGGTCGGGGTCAGCGCCGGGTGGGACGAGGCCGCGGAGGACGACGCGACGGCGGATGGCGCGAGGGCGGACGGCGCGAGGGGCGACGGCGCGGTGTGGCGGCTGCGCATCCAGCTGATCGAGACGGCGCAGACCCTGACGGTCGCGGTGACCGTCGACGACGACACCGTGCGGATCGAGGGCCGGATGCACGGCTGGTTCGCGCCCGCCGAGCTCGGCCCGATCACGGGGCACGCGACGCGGCGCCGAGGCGACGAATCCGCCACGCCTCGGTCGGCCGGGTGATGACGCAGTCCTGCGTCAGACTGGGGCGATGAGCGACGCCCCGCAGTACGGCCAGCCGCAGCAGCCCCACCAGCCGGCACCGCAGCATTACGGCCCGCCGCAGTACGGCCAGCCGCAGTACGGCCAGCCGCAGTACGGCCCACCGCAGCACGGCCAGCCGCGGCCTCCCGTGCAGCAGTTCGGCCAGCCGCAGTGGTCGCCGCCGCACGACGGGCAGCCGCAGCACCCCGCCGCTCCCGGCCCGTCGGCCGGCCCGGCTCCGGCTCCCGCTCCCACTCCCGCTCCCGCCGCATCCATCTCGCCGTTCGTGCCCGGCGGCACGGTCTTCCGCCCGAGCCGCGAGGTCGCGGCGCGCTACTGGCGCATCAACATCACCTTCGGCGCCCTCTATGTCGTGCTGTTCGGCCTGCTCGCGCTGCTGCAGTGGCGCAGCGGACTGTGGAGCCTCTACCTCGTCGGCATGATCGTGCTGGCCGGCCTCACGGTGACGCTGACGGCGCTCGCGGTGAACCGCAGCCGCATCGAGTTCCGCGACGGCGCCTACGTGATCGTGCAGGGCCTGCTGCCGACGAAGGCGTTCTCGGTGGCGGAGGTGCAGCGCGTCGTGACGGTCGGGCAGATGAGCGTCGGCGCGGTCGGCTCGCTGTCGCACCAGATGATCCTCGGGGCCGAACGGCGCTGGGCGTGGCTGACGAGTCTGCTGTGGAGCCGCGAGCAGCTGACCGCGCTCGCGCTCGATCTGCAGGCGCGCGGGGCGGAGCTGGTGCCGGTTCCGGGCCCGACCACGCCCGCCGAGATGCGGCGCTGGGATCCGCGCACGCAGACCTGGTTCGAGGTGAACCGCATCCTCGTCGCCGTGCTCGCCGGTCTCGCGGCGATCGTGCTGGTGGTCGCGATCGTGGTGGTCGTGCTCGTGGTGGCGTTCAGCTCGGTCGGCTGACCGCGCACGTCAGTCCGCTCGGTGTCAGGCCCCGGCGCCCGCCAGATGCGCCGCGAAGTGCCGGCGGCCGACGGTCTCGGTGCTGATCACGACGATCCACGGCGCCGCGGCGACGAGCAGGATGTCGAGCGCGAACGGCGTGCCGCTCTCCGACAGCACGACGGCGAGCGCGAGCACCGCCAGCGCGAGCGCGAGCGCGCCGACCTGGGCAGCCGCGACGCGCCGGACGAGGAGGTCGGCGATGCCGAGATACACGACCAGGAAGACCGCGACCGGAATCGCGACGGCGCGCACCGCCGCCCCGTAGCCGACGTGCGCCTCGCCCTCGATCACGTAAGCCCCCACGTGCAGCCCGGCGCCCACGGCGGCGATCGCGGCGAACACGAGGATGTGCAGGTAGCCGAACGAGAAGGCGGCGCGACCGCTGCGGCGCCCGTGCAGCAGATGCCCGAACGGCACCGCGAAGTAGGCCCACCAGAGGCCGAAGGTCAGCACGACGCCGGCGATGACGAGCACGATCGCGTCGCCCGACCAGCCGTGCTCCTCGATGATCGGCTGCACGGCGGCGACCGTTCCGAGCACGCCCTCGCCGAGGGCGATGAGCGCGAGCAGTCCGTAGCGCTCGGCGATGTGGTGCGGATGCCACGGGGTGGCGCCGCGCCGCTCGCTCAGGGCCGGACCGGAGAGCTCGATGAGGAACAGCGCCATCGAGCCGATGATGGTCGGCACGAGAGCGAGGTGCACGGCGGCGAGCACGACCCAGCCGACCTGGGCGATCGCGATCGCGAGGGCGTAGGTGAGCGCGGTGCGGCGATGCTCGGGCGACTGCGCGGCGAGGCGCAGCCACTGCGCGACCATCGCGACGCGCATGACGACGTAGCCGGCGACGACGACCGTGTTGTCGATCGTGTGGCCCTCGTCGAGCGAGTGGAAGATGTCGGAGAGACCGAGGGCGAGGATGACGACGCCAACCATCTGCACCATCGTCGTGACGCGGTAGACCCAGTCGTCGGTGTCGAACGCCGAGGCGAACCAGCTGAAGTTGATCCACGCCCAGACGATCGAGAACATGCCGAAGGCGAAGCCGCCGATGGCCGTCGCGACGTGCCCCTCGGCGAGCGCGTGCGCCATCTGCTCGCCCGCGATGCCGAAGGCGACGACGAAGGCCAGATCGAAGAGCAGCTCGAGCGGGGTGGAGGCGCGCTCCGACTCGTGCGGATCGCGCCCGACCATGCGGCGCACGCGGCCGGCGACGCCGGGGAACGGTCGGGTGTCGGGCGCCGCGCTCATGGGGCCATGATGCCCGAGGTCGTGGGCGTGGTCGGGCCCGGCGCGGTCAGTCGAGGTCGCGGCCGAGCTCGGCGCGCGCCCTCTCGCGGTCGGCCTCGGTCTGCACGCGCTGGCCGACGACGGCGCTGACGCCGTCCTGCCGCATGCTCACGCCGTAGAGCGCATCCGCGATCTCCATGGTGCGCTTCTGGTGGGTGATGACGATGAGCTGCGAGCTCTGGCGCAGGTCGTCGAAGATCGTCAGCAGGCGGCCGAGGTTGGCGTCGTCGAGGGCGGCCTCGACCTCGTCCATGATGTAGAACGGGCTCGGGCGGGCCTTGAAGATCGCGATCAGCAGGGCGACCGCGGCCAGCGAGCGCTCGCCGCCGGAGAGCAGCGACAGCCGCTCGATCTTCTTGCCGGCCGGCTTGACCGTGACCTCGATGCCCGTCGTGAGCATGTCATCCGGGTTGGTGAGCAGGATGCTGCCGGTGCCGCCCGGGAACAGGATCGGGAAGACGCGGTTGAACGCCGCCCTGGTGTCCTCGAAGGCCGCGGCGAAGATGTCCTGCATCTTCTCGTCGATCTCCTCGATGATCGTCGTCAGGTCCTTGCGGGTCTTCGTAAGGTCGGCGAGCTGGTCGACGAGGAACTTGTGACGCTGCTCGAGCGCCGCGAACTCCTCGAGCGCGAGCGGGTTGACGCGGCCCAGCAGGCCGAGCTTGCGCTCGGCGGCGGCGAGGCGGGCCTGCTGCTCACGGCGCACGAACGGCACGGTCGGGATGTCGGCGGAGCTCTCGACGGCGGCGGCGGCCGCGTCGGTCTCGCCATCGGCGTCGGTCTCGCCATCGGCGTCGGCGTCGGTCTCGGCGTCCGCGTCGAGATCCTCGTCCGCCTCGTCGCCGGACTCGCCTCGCGCACCCCGCGCGTCCACGGCATCCAGCACGTCGACCGGAACGGGCACGTCGGGCCCGTACTCGGCCACGAGCACGTCGTCGTCGAGGCCGAGCTCGCCCGCGGCGCGCTCGAGCAGCTGCGACAGGTGCAGCTTCTTCTCGTAGGCCTGCATCTCGAGGCTGTGCACGTTCTCGTTGAGTCCCGCGAGCTTCTCCCGCAGGCCCGATTCGGCGGCGCGCAGGCCGCTGAGCTCCTCGTTCTGCTCCGCGCGCTCGCGTTCGGCGACGGCGAGGCGCTCGCGTGCCTGAGCGACGGAGCGGTCGGCCACGTCGATCGCCGGCGGCAGCGCCTCGAGCACGGCCGACGCGGTCTCGATCTGGTGGCGGCGCAGCACGGCGGCGCGCGCGGCCTCCTCGGCGGCGGCGCGCTCGGCTTCGAGCTGCTTCTGCAGCTGCTCGGCCGTCGCCTTCTGCGCCCGCACGCGCTCGCGCGCGGTCTCGAGCTGCACGCGCAGCTCGACCTCGTTCTGACGGGCCGACTCGAGCTCGATCAGCAGTCCGTCGCGGGCGGAGACGTCGAGGATCGGACGCGGCGTCGCGGCGTGCTCGTCGTGCTCGGCCTGCGCGCGCTCGGCCGCGGTCGTCGCCTCGCGCACGGCCTCGGCGAGCGCGGCGATGCCGTCGCCGAGGCGCTCGGCCTCGGCCTCGGCGGCCTCGAGCTGCACGCGCGAGCGGCCGAGCGCCTGGCTGCGCGCGGCGAGCTCGGCGTCGAACTCCTTCTGCCGGGCGGCCGCCTCGCGCGCGGCGGTGCGGGCCGTGGCGAGTGCCTCCCGACGCTGACCGAGCTCGAAGCCGCTGCGCTCGATGTCGGTCGACACGGCGACGAGGCGCTCCTGCGCGTCGTCGCGCTCAGCCAGCAGCTCGAGCCGGCTCCGCGCTCCCCCGGTGCCGCCGCGCAGCACGTGCTCGCCGAGCACGTCGCCGTCGCGGGTGATGACCGTGACGCCGTCGAGCTCGCGCAGCGCGGGCCAGGCGGCGCGCGCGGCGTCGAGGTCGTCGACGATCACGACGCGGGCGAGCAGTCCGCGGATGCCGTCTGGCGCCGCGACGAGATCCACCGCCGAGCGCGCGCCCTCCGGCAGATCAGCCGGAGCCGCCGCCGCACGGGCATCCGCGACGACGATCTCGACCTGTCCGGCGTCGGTGCGGTGCACGTGCTCGAGGGCGGCGAGCGCCGCCTCCCGGCTGTCGGCGAGCACGGCCTCGGCGAGGCTGCCGAGCGCCGCGGCGATCGACGCCTCCCAGCCCTGCTCGACCGTGATGGCATCCGACACCGGCCCGCGGATGCCGTCGACCTCGGCGATCGCGCCCGAACCGCTGCGCTGGTCGGCGGCCATCGTCAGCGCGCTCACGCGGGCGGCGAGGGCGTCGCGTTCGCGCTCGGCCGAGTGGAGCGCATCCCGCAGCTCGTCGACCTCGCCCTCGAGCCGCTGCGCCTCGGCCTCGGCGACCGTCACCTGCTCGGCGAGGATCTGCGCATCCCCCTCCGGCGCGGCCTCGTCGCCGTCGACCGCGAGGAACTCGGCGCGCGCCTGCTCGCGGCGCTCCTCGGCCTGCGCGGCCGCGGTGCGCTGCCGCTCGACCTGCTGCTGCGCGGCGGTCAGGCGCGAGGTGGCGAGTTCGACCTGGCTGCCGAGGCGCGCCTGCTCGAGATCGTGCTGGGAGACGAGGGCGCTCTGCGCGCTGATCTCCTCGTCGAGCGCGTCGAGGTTCGCGCGGGCCGTCGCCGTGACGGCGCCGGACTTGCCCAGCGCATCCTCGGCGACCGTCACCTCGCCCTGCAGGCGCACGGCCTCCTCGCGGGCGTCCGCGATCATCGCGGTGCTGACGGTCGCGGCCATGCCGGGCAGCTCCGACTGCTGACTCAGCAGCGTCAGCCGCTGCGTCGCCATCGACGACAGCGAACGCAGACGATCCTGCGCCTGCTCGAGCCCGAAGGCGAGGCGGCGGTGCGCATCCACCTCGTCGCCGCTCATCGACTGCTCGAGCCGGCCCTGCCGCAGCTTCGCCTGGTCGAGCTGCTCCTGCAGCACCAGCCGCTCGGTCTTGCGCTCGCTCTCGCTCTTCGACATCTCGCTGAGCTGCGCGCGCAGCGTCACGACCTCGTCGGCCAGCAGACGCGCGCGGGCGTCGCGCACGACCGCGGCGATCGTCTGCGCCTCGCGGGCCACCTCGGCCTGCCGGCCCAGCGGCTTCAGCTGGCGGCGGATCTCGCCCGCGAGATCGCTCAGACGCGTCAGGTTCGTCTGCATCGCCTCGAGCTTGCGCACCGTCTTCTCCTTGCGGCGACGGTGCTTGAGGATGCCGGCGGCCTCCTCGATGTAGCCGCGGCGGTCTTCCGGAGTGGCGCGCAGCACCGCATCCAGCTGACCCTGGCCGACGATCACGTGCATCTCGCGGCCGAGGCCCGAGTCGCTCAGCAGCTCCTGCACGTCGAGCAGGCGGCAGCCCTGGCCGTTGATCGCGTACTCGCTGCCGCCGTTGCGGAACAGGGTGCGCGAGATCGTGACCTCGCTGTACTCGATCGGCAGCGCGCCGTCGCTGTTGTCGATCGTCAGCGTCACCTCGGCACGGCCGAGAGGACCGCGCGAGGAGGTGCCGGCGAAGATGACGTCCTCCATCTTGCCGCCGCGCAGGGTCTTGGCCCCCTGCTCGCCCATGACCCAGGCGAGGGCGTCGACGACGTTCGACTTGCCGGATCCGTTGGGCCCGACCACGCAGGTCACGCCCGGCTCGAAGGCGAACACGGTCGGCTGCGCGAAGGACTTGAACCCCTTGAGGGTCAGGCTCTTCAGATACACGCGGCTCCCGTTTCGCGAGTCACGCCGCGGCGTCCGGCCGGCCGCAGTCGATGATCGGTCAACGCTACCCTGCTGGTCCGCCGTGACGGGTTGCCTCTCCGCGGCGGGGTCGGGCATCCTGGTCGGCTGCCCGGAGCCGCGCGTCACGTTTCGACGTCTCCGCGCTCCACCACGACCACCGGGCGGCGGAGGATGACGATGACCCCCGCACCCGCGACCCACGACGGCGACGTCGAGATCGCCGAGCTGCGCATCCCCGTCTCGCTCGACACCGCGACCGCCGACGTCGACGACTTCCGCGCCGCCGTCGAGCTCTGGAACGCGATCGAACGCGAGGCCTTCGGCCGCGCCGCCGACCCCTCGCAGCCCGGCGAGGTGCTCCCCGCCTGGGCGAATCAGCGCTGGGAGCGCCGGCGGATGGTGCTCGCGAAGCTCGACGGACGTGTCGTCGGCCGCGCGGCGCTCCACGTGCCCGCCTCGTCGCCCGACACCGGGTTCTGCAGTGTCATGGTCGCGGCGGATGCGCGGCGGCGCGGCATCGGCACGGCGCTCGCCGATGGGCTTGAGACCCTCGCGCGCGAGTCCGGCGTGTCGAAGCTCCTCTCCTGGGCGGCCGCGCCGGTCGTGAGCGACGCCGAGGTCGCCGCCGGAGCGGAGGTGCTCGTGCCGCCGACCGGGATCGGACGGGTGCCCGCCGACCACGCGAGCGTGCGCTTCGCGCTCGGCCGGGGAGCCCGCCTCGAACAGGTCGAGCGGGTCAGCTCGGTCGACCTGCCGATGCCCGACGACGAACTGGCCGCGCGACTGGCGGCGGCGCGCACCGCATCCGGCCCCGACTACGACACCGTGACCTGGATCGGCGCGACGCCGACCGAGTGGCTCGACGAGATCGCGCGACTCAAGACGCGCATGTCGACGGATGCGCCGAGCGCTGGGATGGAGGAGCCCGAGGATCCGTACACGGCCGAGCGGGTCGTCGACGAGGAGCGCGACCAGGCCGAGTCGGGCATCGAGACGATCGTCGCGGCGGCCGTGCACCGGCCGAGCGGCGAGCTCGCCGGCTACACCTACTTCGACACCGCGCCCGACACGAGCCGCGTCGTCTCGCAGGAGGACACGATCGTGCTGCGCGAGCATCGCGGCCACCGCCTCGGGATGCTCGTCAAGCTAGCCAACCTCGAGCAGCTGCAGCGCGAGCGTCCAGGCCACCCGGCGGTCATCACCTTCAACGCCGAGGAGAACCGCTTCATGCTCGACGTCAACGAGGCTGTCGGCTTCGCGCCGATCGCGGTGGAGGGCGCCTGGCGCACGGATCTCTGAGCCGGACTCGCGGTCTCGTCACAGGGCGTCACGTGACGCGGGTGCGGTCGCGCGCGACAGTAGCGTGAGCGATACACCACACCTGTCGTTCCCGGTCGTCGCGCCCGGAGGCGGCATCCACCCGAACGATCCGAGGTCGCCCGTGTCCGCTCACCCCGTCGCCGATCTGACGCACGGCGACCGGGCGTCGGCCGAACTGCCCGACGTGCTCGTCGTCGGCTCGGGACTCTTCGGGCTCTCGACCGCGCTGCACCTCGCCCGCGCCGGGCGCCGGGTCACGGTCGTCGACGAGGGCACGCCCGCCTCGGGCACGACCGCCGCCGGCGCCGGCTTCGTCGGGCTGTGGGCCGCCGGCTACGCCTGGTACTGGAACGAGTCGGAGCGCGATCTCGAGCAGTACGGCATCGACTTCTACCGCGAGCTCGCCGGCACAGCCGACATCGGATTCCGCGACCGCGGCAACGTCTGGCTCAGCGTCACCGACGAGGGGTACCGCGACCACATCCTGCCCTTCGACCGGCACCCGCTGAAGCCCGCGGGGGCGCGCCTTCTGACGCCCGACGAGGTCGCCCAGGTCGTGCCCGGGGTCAGCGCCGCGGCCGTGACCGGCGGCTTCCTGCACCCCGGCGGCATCCAGATCAGCGCCCCGGATGCGGCGCTCGCGCTGGCCGCCGAGGTCGCGCGCGCGGGCGTGCGCTTCGAGAACTGCACCCCGGTGGCGAGCGTGCTCGTCGAGGACGGGCGCACCGTCGGCGTGCGCACCACCGCCGGCGCCGAGTTGCGCGCCGGCCAGGTCGTGCTGGCCTCCGGCTCGTGGACGAACGCGCTGCTCTCCCCGCTCGGCCGCACCCTGCCGTTCGCGCGGGTGCTCGCCTCCCGGCTCACGACCAAGCCCTTCGGCCTCGGACAGATCCCGACGCTGATGCTGCCCGAGCTGCAGGGACTGTGGGTGCGCGAGCACCGCGGCGGCCTCACCTACGGCCACGGCGGCGGCTACGAGGCGCTCGGCTCGGCGGACGTGACCGCCGAGCGCCGACCGCAGCGCACCGACCTCATCGACGCGATGCGCGAGCAGCTCGCGCCGGTGCTCGCCGCGCTCATCCCCTCGGGCGGCGACTACGCCGACACCGCGGAGTGGACGCAGGGCGTCGTCTCGATGACGGCCGACCGCCGCTTCATCGCCGGCCCCGTGCCCGAGGCCGCCGACCTCTGGGTCGTTGCCGGCGACAACGAATCGGGGGTCACGCACGGCCCGGGCCTCGGCCGGCTCGTCGCCGACCTCGTCACCGGCGCGCCGCCCGTCGCCGGCGACCCGGCGCTCTACCGCCCCGATCGCTTCGACGGCGTCGACTACGACGTCGCCGACGAGGCCGCGGTCGGCCGGGCCATGCCGGCGCGCCGCGAGGTGGATGCGCTGCGCACGTCGCGCATCCCGGCCGCCGCCTCCTGAACCCGCACAGCACACGCAGTNGCACCCAGCACCCAGCACCCAGCACCCAGCACCCAGCACCCGCATCCAGCCAGAAAGCACAGCACCGCACCATGACCCGACCCCTGCTCCGCGCCGCGACCGTGACCCTCGCCGTGGGCGCGACCGCGCTCGCGCTGACCGGCTGCGCGTCCGGCGCATCGTCCGCCGACAGCTCCGAGCCGCTCGTCATCGGCACGACCGACGCGATCGTCTCGCTCGACCCGGCCGGCGCCTGGGACCGCGGCAGCTTCACGCCGCAGAACCAGATCTACCAGCACCTGCTGAGCTACGAGCCCGGCAACACCACCCCGGTTCCGGAGGCCGCCGAGAGCTGCGACTTCGACGACGCCACGACCTACAGCTGCACGGTCAAGAAGGGCCTGAAGTTCAGCAACGGCCACGCGCTGACCGCGTCGGATGTCGTCTTCTCGTTCGAGCGCATCCTGAAGATCAACGACCCCAGCGGACCCGCGCCGCTGCTCTCGGGCATCGACAGCATCGAGCAGAAGGGCGACCTCGGCGTCGTCTTCCACCTGAAGACCGCGAACGACCAGACCTTCCCCTACGTGCTGTCGAGCATGGGCGGTCCGATCGTCGACGAGCAGGTCTTCCCCGCTGACAAGCTGCTCGCCGACGCGAAGGTCATCGGCTCGGGCCCCTACGCGATCAGCGACTACTCCAAGAAGGGGCTGCTGTCGCTCACCGCCAACACGCACTACGACGGCACCGCGCCGAAGACGAAGAACGTCGTGCTCAAGGCCTACGCCGACTCGTCGAACCTCAAGCTCGACATCCAGAAGGAGGGCATCGACATCGCGTACCGCTCGCTGACCTCCACCGATGTCGCCGACCTGGAGAAGGATTCGAAGCTGCAGGTCGTCTCCGGCCCCGGCGGCTCGGTGCGCTTCCTGGTCTTCAACAAGGATGCGCAGCCCGGCGCCGACGACGCGCAGAAGCTCGCCATCCGCCAAGCCGTCGCGACGCTGATCGACCGCGACGACATCGCGAAGAACGTCTTCAAGGGCACCTACGCCCCCGCCTACAGCCTCGTGCTCGACGGCCAGAACGGCGCCACGAAGACCTTCGCCGACCTCTACGGCGCGAAGCCCTCGGTCGAGAGGGCGACGCAGATCCTCGCGGATGCCGGTGTCAGCACCCCGGTGACCCTGCCCATCCAGTACACCAGCGACCACTACGGCCCCGACTCGTCGAGCGAGTACGCCACGATCAAGTCGCAGCTGGAGGAGTCGGGTCTGTTCACCGTCGACCTGCAGTCGACCGAGTGGACCAGCTACGTCAAGCAGCGCGCCGACTACCCGGCCTACCAGCTCGGATTCTTCCCCGACTACCCGGACCCCGACAACTTCCTGCGCTCCGGCTACTCGTCGACCGGCGGCTCGGTCGTCAACGGACTCACCAGCCCCGAGATCGACGCCGCGATCGAGAAGGAGGCCACCGCCTCCGACCCGGCCGAGCGCACGAAGGACATCGAGGCGGTGCAGACCCTCGTCGCGAAGTCGGCCGGCATCATCCCGCTGCTGCAGGGCCAGGAGACCGTCGTCGCCGTGAAGGGCGTCACCGGCTTGAAGGACACGCTCGACGCGACCTACAAGTTCCGCTTCGCGGCGCTCGCGCGCGGCTAGGCGAGACTCCACCCTCGCGAGTTGCCCACTTCTGTCGCGTTCTGCACTCGGAATACGACAGAACTGGGCAACTCGTCGTCGGGAGGCGGCTACGCGGCCGCTAGCTCGGGATGCGGTGCGCCGGCTCGATGCGCGTGAGCGTCGCCGGCTCGGCGCGGAACAGCGGCGTGCGCTTCCCGAGCTCGACGGTGTGCGGGGCGCTGCCGTGCACCTCGAGCGCCTCGGCCGAGGCCCACCACTCGAGGATCACGAAGCGGTCGGGATCGCCGATGACCTCGTGCAGCTCGTAGTGCAGGCAGCCGTCCTCGGCGCGCACGAGGGGCGCGACCTCCTCGAACGCCGCGATCTGCTCGGAGCCGCGACCCGGCTTGCAGAGGATGGACACGACGACTCCGACGGCGCTCATGCTGTCAGCCTAGGGCGCGCAGGGTGACCGACACCGCCGTGCGAGGCACCCTGTCCCGTCAGCGGACGGGACGGGTCTGGCGGATGCGCTGGCAGAACGGGCAGAAGTGCGAGCCGCGGTTCATGAAGGTCTCGCGCACGATCGCGCGTCCGCAGCGCGGACAGGGCTCGCCCTGCTGGCCGTAGGCGTTGAGGGAGTGCGAGAAGTAGCCCGAGGCTCCGTTGACGTTGACGTACTGCGCATCGAAGCTCGTGCCGCCCTCGGCGAGCGCCTTGCCGAGCACGAGACGCACCTCCGCGAGCAGGGTCTGCGCGCGCGGCCGACTGAGCGCGCGGGTCGGCTGGTCGTAGTGGATGCGCGACGCCCACAGCGCCTCGTCGGCGTAGATGTTGCCGATGCCGCTCACGAGGGTCTGGTCGAGCAGGGCGCGCTTGATGCCGGTGTCCTTGCGGGCGAGCGCGGCGAGGAAGCGGCGGTCGTCGAAACGGGGATCCATCGGGTCGCGCGCGATGTGCGCGACCTGGCTGGGCACGCGCTCGCCGGCGACGTCCGGCGTCGGGATGAGCGCATCCACCGCCATCGAGCCGAAGATGCGCTGGTCGACGAAGTCGACGCGCAGGGCTCCGTGCACGGGATGCCGCACGTCGAACACGATGCGGGTGAGCCGGTCGCGCGGGGCGTCGGGTGCGCGCAGCAGCACCTGCCCGCTCATGCCGAGGTGCACGACGAGGGCCTCGGCGTCGTCGCCGCTCCCCCGCGTGCCGCCGTCGCCGGCGATCGGGATCCAGAGGAACTTGCCGCGCCGCGACGGCGGCGCGAGCGTCGCCCCGGTGAGCCGCTCGACGAAGTCCTCGCCCGGGCCGACGTGACGCTTCAGCGAGCGGGCGTCGAGCACCTCGACGCGCTCGATCACGGCGCCCGAGACGGCGGGCGCGAGACCCGCGCGCACGACCTCGACCTCAGGCAGTTCAGGCATGGGAGTGCAGCAGGGCCGAGCTCAGCGGTGCGCCTGCAGGCGCGTCCACGCCTCGAGCGCGGCGGCCATCTCAGCCTGCTTCTTGCTGGTACCCGATCCCTCGGCGAGGTCTTCGTCGCCGAGGCGCACGATCGCGGTGAAGCGCTTGTCGTGGTCGGGGCCGCTGTCGGTGACCGAGTACTGCGGCAGGCCGCGGCCGCGGCGCGCGGCCAGCTCCTGCAGGCTCGTCTTCGGGTCCATCGCGGCGCCGAAGCGCTCCGGGTCGGCGAACAGCGGGGTCTCGAGGTGCAGCACCAGGGCGGTGGCCGCATCCGGACCGGCCGAGAGGTAGGCCGCGCCGATGATCGCCTCGACCGTGTCGGCGAGGATCGAGTTCTTGTCGCGCCCGCGCGTGAGCTCCTCGCCACGGCCGAGCAGCAGGAAGCGGCCCAGGCCGATCCCCCGCGCGATCTCCGCGAGCGCGACCGTCGACACCAGGCTGGCGCGCCGCTTCGCGAGCTCGCCCTCGTCGAGGTCGGGGTTCTCGCGGAACAGCTTGACCGTCACGGCCTGACCGAGGATCGAATCGCCGAGGAACTCGAGGCGCTCGTTGTGCGGCACCCCGCCGTTCTCGTACGAGTACGAGCGATGCGTGAGCGCCATGCGCAGCAGGTCGGCGTCGATGACGAGACCCAGCGCGGCGGTCAGCTCGCTGCGGTCGGAGTCGAGCGTCGGCGGAGCGACGGCGGCAGCCGCATCGCCTCCCGGAGACACGGAAAGACCGCCGAGAGCGCTCACGCTCTCAGCGGCCGAATCCGATGACGCGGACGTCAGAGTTCCAGAACCTGGCAGCTCAGACGTCGGCGACCTTGCGGCCCTTGTACTCGAGGAACAGCGGGGTGCCCGCCGAGTCCTCGACCACCTTGGCGCGGTGCGGGAGGCTGTAGGTGACGCGGCCGTTCTCGACGGTCTTCACCAGGGTCGGCGCGGTGGCTTTCCACTGCGAACGACGGGCGTGGGTGTTGGCTCGCGACTGGCGGCGCTTGGGAACAGCCATGGTTTATCTCTCTTCTCTCTCGACGCCAGCGGCATCGGAAACGTCATCGTGTGCTGCCTGGAAGCCCTGCAGAGCCGCCCAGCGCGGGTCCGTGACCACACGCTGATCCTGTTCCGGAGCAACCTCCAGCTTCTCCCCCGTTACGGGGTCGAGGCCTGGGCAGTCCGGCCGACAGACCGGCTGGAACGGCAGTGACAGCACCACCGCATCCCGCACCACCGGTTCGAGATCCACGTGATCATCGCGAACCGAGTAGTCGAAAGCTTCGTCGAGAGAATACGCGAAAAGCTCCTGGAATTCGAGTTCGACAGGAATGCTCACCGGGTCCAGGCAGCGACCGCACTCTCCGACGGCCGTCGCATCCACCTCGCCGGTCACGAGGATGCCGTCATGCAGGCCCTCGAGACGCAGGTCGATCGTGAGCTCGGAGCCCTGCGGAACGGTCGCCGCGCCCTCGCCAAGACGCTCGGCCAGGGTGATCACCAGCTCGCGCTCGCGCATCTCGCCGGGGCGGTGCATGACGTCGTGAACCGGCACGGTGTAGGGGGTGGTTCGGAAGGCAGGCACGGCGGGAGAGTCTACGCGCGCGGGCGGCGTCGCGCCGACGGTCGCGCCGACGCGACCCGCGACGATCACCGCGACGGTCGGCGACGCGAACGCCGTGAGCCCTAGGGTGAGCGCCGTGCCTGCACCTCTCCCCTCTCGCATCACCGTGCTCGCCGGCGGCGTCGGCGGCGCCCGCTTCCTCTCCGCCGTGCGCGCCTGGGCCCGCATCCACTCGCCGTCGACGCGGATCACCGCCGTCGCCAACACCGGCGACGACATGTGGCACGTGGGCCTGCGCATCACGCCCGACCTCGACTCGATCATGTACGCGCTCGCGGGCGTCAACGACACCGTGCGCGGCTGGGGCCGCGTCGGCGAGAGCGAGCGCGTGTCGGCCGAGCTGCGCGAATGGGGCGCCGGATGGCCGTGGTTCACGCTCGGCGACCTCGATCTGGGCGCCCACATCGCGCGGTCGGCGTGGCTGCGCGAGGGGGTTCCGCTCAGCTCGATCGTGCCGCGGCTGACGTCGCGATGGGATCTCGGCGTCGAGTTGCTGCCGGCGACCGACGACGAGGTCGAGACCTGGGTGCGCATCGACGACCCGGAGTCGGGCGCGGCGCGCACCGTGCACTTCCAGGAGTGGTGGACGCGCTACCGCGCGAAGGTCGTGACGCACGGCTTCGAGCGCCGCGGCCTCGCCGGGTCCTCCCCCGCGGCCGGCGTGCTCGACGCGATCGAGAACGCCGACGTGGTGCTGCTGGCGCCGTCGAACCCGGTCGTGTCGATCGGGACGATCCTCGACATCCCCGGCATCCACGCGGCACTGCAGGCGACGCCGGCGCCCGTCGTCGGCGTCTCGCCAATCATCGGCGGCGCGGTCGTGCGCGGCATGGCCGACGCCTGCCTCGACGTGATCGGCGTGCCGACGAGCGCGGCGGCGGTCGCCCGGCTGCTGGGGGCGCGCGGTGGGGCGGTGGATGCCGTCGCCGACACCGCGCATCCGGTTCACGAAGCCGGCGCGCGGGGTGTGCTCGACGCGTGGCTGGTCGACGAGGTCGACGCGGATGCCGTCGCCGGCCTCGAGGCGGAGGGCATCCGCTCGGCCGCTGTGCCGCTCTGGCTGCGCGACGAACCCACGGGCGTGCAGCTCGTCAGCGACGCCCTGGCGCTCGCCGCGGGCTGAGCTCCGGGTCAGTCGTCGGGGTTCTGCAGGGCCTGGCGGGTGCGCACGCCGAGGCCGAGGGCCGCGGCGGCGTCGAGCTGCTCGCGGGTGTCGACGTCGCGGCGCAGAGTCGAGTCGCGCGGTATATGCAGGCGCACGAGCCCGAGGGCGGCGTGCCGGGCGGCGCTGCCGTCGCCGAAGCGGCTGAGCAGCTCCGTGTCGGGGGCGGCGGTGACGAGCGTCGTGCCGCCGGTGTCGCGGTCGGGCACGAATCCACGGGCCACGCGCTCGGCGGCGTGCAGGGCGACGCCGAGGTCGTCGGGAGTGAGCGCGGGGAGGTCGCCGAGCAGCACGGCACGGGGAGCCGACTCGGCGATCTGGTCGAGCGCGAGGGCGATCGCGGCGGCGATGCCGGTCGGCTCCGGTTCGGAGATGATCGTGACCCGCTCGGCGACCGTGTCGGTCAGTTCGGTGGCGAGGCGAACATCCCCCGTGACGACGATGACGCGGTCGACCTCGAGCGTCTCGAGCGCCGCCGAGATCGTGTCGAGGGCGATGGCGCGGGCGAGGCGCGGATCGGCGTCGAGCCGGGTCTTCGCCTGGACCGCGGGCTTCACGGGGACGATGACCTGCCAGCGCATTGCGTCATTCTCTCGCGAGCACGGCCGCCCCGCCGACGTGCCGCGCCTGTCGGGGCGAGATCGGCGAAATCGGCGGCCGCGCGCAGCGACGCACTTTCTGCGACGCGCGTCCGGCGACGGGATGCGCCGCGCCGCTAATCTGGGCTCACCCCGGTCGCCACTCTGACGTCCGGTGCGCCGGCCGACTCTCGGGCGGCACGTGATCCGCGGGCCGTTTCGCGCCCGCCGTCCGCCCCTGCCCGCCGCACGGTGCGCAGCCCCGCGCTGCTCCGCCGCCGGCCGGGCGCCACCGAGAGGCTCCCGTGCGACCCCGCACCCTCATCTCCCCGACCTCCGCGCGCGCGCCGCGCACCCCGCGCCGCCGCATCCTGACCGCCGCCGCCCTGGCGCCGACCGCCGGTCTCGCCGTCATCGCGCTGCTGGCCGGATGCTCCGCATCCGCCGCCCCCGCCGACAGCGCGAGCACCGGCGCATCCGGCTCGACCTCGGCGAAGGCCGTGACGCTCGACAACTGCGGCTTCGACGAGACGATCGCGACGCCGCCGAAGCGCGTGATCACCGTCAAGTCGACGTCGACCGAGATGATGCTCGCGCTCGGCGTGGGCGACCGCATCGTCGGTACCGCCTTCCAAGACGGGGCCGTGCCGTCGAAGTGGAAGGCGGAGGCGCCGAAGCGCAACGACGTCAGCGACCAGATGCCGAGCCCCGAGTCGGTGCTGGACCTCGAGCCCGACCTGGTCTACTCGGGCTGGGAGTCGGCGTTCAGCGCGGACGCCGCGGGCACGCGCGCCGAGCTGCACAAGCTGGGCATCGCGAGCTACGTGCAGCCGGCCGCGTGCCGCAGTCAGGGCGCCCCGGCGAAGCTGAGCTTCGACGACGTCTTCGGCGAGATCGACGAGGCCGGGCGCATCTTCGGCGTCGAGCCGACCGCGACGAAGCTGGTCGCGGCGCAGAAGAAGCAGCTCGCCGGCATCCACCGCGACGATCGCGGCCTGACGGCCCTCTGGTACTCGTCGGGAACCGACACGCCCTACGTCGGCGCCGGCACGGGCGCGCCGGAGATGGTGCTCGAGGCCGCAGGGCTGACGAACGTCGCCGCCGATGTGAAGCAGACCTGGGCCTCGCTGGGCTGGGAGTCGATCGTCGACGCCGACCCCGACGTGATCGTGCTGATCGACGCCGACTGGAACACGGCGAAGAGCAAGATCGCGCAGCTCGAGGCGAACCCGGCGACCGCGAACCTGGCCGCCGTGAAGCAGCACCGCTACATCACGCTGCCCTTCGCGGCGAGCGAGGCGGGCGTGCGCTCGGTCGAGGCGGTCGATTCGGTCGCGACGCAGCTGGCGAAGCTGAAGCTGGGCTGACGAGAGACCGGATGAGGGGACGGAGTCGGATCGGATGGTGAGCATCGCGAGCAGCGGTCGCGGCGGGCGCAGCAGCGCCGTCGCGGGCATCGGCGTGGATGCGCGCCGCCGCGCCCGCCGCCGCACCGCCGTGCTGGCTCCGCTGCTCGTGCTCGCCCTCGCCGCGTCGATCGTGGTCGCGACGACGATCGGCTCGGCGGATCTCGCCGTCGGCGATGTGCTGCGCGGCATCCTGTCGCACCTCGGCCTGGGCGCGAATCCGCTCGACCCGCTGCGCGACGGCATCGTGTGGGGGCTGCGGGTGCCCCGGGTGCTCACGGCCGCGGCGGTCGGCGCGGGGCTCGCGATCGCGGGCGCGGTCATGCAGGCGCTGACCCGCAACCAGCTCGCCGACCCCTACCTGCTCGGCCTCTCCTCGGGCGCGTCGCTCGGCGCCGTGACGGTCATCCTGCTCGGTGTCGCCGTCGCGCTGCCGGCCGCGGCGTTCGGCGGGGCGCTGCTCGCCCTCGCCGCGACGCTCGGTCTCGCGGGAGCGCTCGGCGCGATCACGCCGACCCGCACGGTTCTCGCCGGCGTCGCCGTGTCGAGCCTGGCCGGAGCCGCGACGAGCTTCGCGATCTTCTGGAGCTCGGAGCAGGACTCGTATCGCGAGATCCTCGGCTGGCTGCTCGGCTCCCTCGCCGGCGCGCGCTGGTCGGCGGTCGGGATCGCCGGGGTCGCGGTGCTCGTGATCGGCATCCCGCTGCTGCTGAGCGGGCGCATCCTCGACGCCTTCAGCTTCGGCGACACGACGGCGGCGAGCCTCGGCATCGGGGTGCAGCGCACCCGCTGGCTGCTGCTCGGCGCGACGGCCCTGCTGACCGGCGCGCTGGTCGCGGTCAGCGGCTCGATCGGCTTCGTCGGGCTCGTGCTGCCGCATGCCGTGCGCCTCGTCGTGGGCCCCGGGCACCGCACGCTGCTGCCGCTCTCGGCGCTCGTCGGCGCGACGTTCCTGATCTGGGCCGACACCCTCGCGCGCAGCGTCTTCGCGCCGCGCGAGCTGCCGGTCGGCATCGTGACCGCGCTCATCGGAGCGCCCGTGTTCGCGCTGCTGCTGGCCCGTCGGCGGAGCGAGGCATGAGCGCGGATGCGGGCGGATCGACCGGCGGATCGAGCGCGACGGCGGAGCGAGGCATGAGCGCGGAGGCGGCGGGCGCGACGAGCTGGGACAGGAGCAGGGACGGCGGCCTCCGCGTCGCCGACCTCACCGTGCGCATCGGCGACCGGCCCGTCGTCGACGCCGCCACGTTCTCCGCTCCCCCGGGTGCGCTGACGGCTCTCGTCGGGCCGAACGGCGCCGGCAAGTCGAGCCTGCTGCGCGCCGTCGCCGGCGCCGATCGGCCGGCCGCGGGCACGATGCGCCTCGACGGAGCCGATCTCGGGGCGCTCGGGCGACGTGAGCGCGCACGCCGCGTCGCCTTCGTCGAGCAGGACGCGGGAACCGAGCTGCCGCTCAGCGTCGAGGCCGTCGTCGGACTCGGGCGCACGCCCTACGGAGCGCTGCTCGGCGGTCCCGACCGCGAGTCGGCGGACGCGGTGGATGCGGCGATCGCCTCCGCCGGCATCGAGCACCTGCGCGGTCGGGAGATCACCCGGCTCTCGGGCGGCGAGAGGCAGCGCGTGCTGCTGGCGCGGGCGCTCGCGCAGCATCCGCGTCTGCTCCTGCTCGACGAGCCGACGAACCACCTCGACATCGCGGCCCAGCTCGCTGCGCTGACGCTGCTGCGCCGGCTCACCGGCGAAGGCGTCACCGTGCTCGCCGCGCTGCACGATCTCGGTCTCGCGGCGGCCTGGGCCGACGACGTCGTCGTGCTGCACGCCGGGCGCGTGGTCGCCGAGGGCGCGCCGCTCGCGACGCTGACGCCCGAGCTGCTCGTCGAGGTCTACCGGGTGCGGGCGAGCTGGCTCAGCGATCCGGCGACCGGTCGCCCGGTTCTCGCCGCGAGCCCCCTGGCCTGACCTCGCCGGCGGAGGATCGCCGAGCGCGGGGTCGTGTCCCGAGCGCGGGGTGTCGTCACCCCGCGGCCGGAGCGGAGGCCCGCGCTCGCGCTCAGGCGTCGGCGGCGGCGAGCACGCGGCGGAACAGCGACGCGGGCAGCAGCGCCCCGCGCACGCGCAGCACCGGCGGGGTGTCGCGCTCGATCGCGCGGATCGCGGCCGCGAGATCATCGGTCGTGACCGGCGGCCGGTCGGGAGGGGCGTAGGCGGTGCGTTCGACGGCCCGCGCGAGGCGGCGCAGCGCATCCGCCTCGCTCCCCGGCATCCCGTCGACGAGCCGACCGGTCAGCGTCTCGACGCTCTCGCTCTCGAGCGCGTTCCAGCCGTGATCGCGGGCGGTGTCGCGCAGCTCGGTCCACGCGGCCTGGGCGGGATCACGACCGCGGCGGATGCGCGAGAAGCGACGCAGCCGCACCGCGCGCCGCAGGAGCAGCGGGATGAGCAGCACGAGCACGACGCCGAGCACGATCCCGCCGACCTGCGCGACGCTCTGGGCGCTGCGCGCCGCATCCTGCGCCGCCGACCGCGCGGGGGTGTCGGTGCGGTCGGGGCGGTTCGCCGGGTCGGAGGCGGTGTCGCTCGGGGTGTCGCTCGGCGCGGCGCTCGGCTCGGTGTCGTCGCCCGAGGCGCCCGGCACGATCGCGTAGGACGGCACGGATCCCCGCGACGGCGTCGGCTCGAAACGCAGCCAGCCGTAGCCCTGGAAGTACAGCTCGGGCCAGGCGTGCAGCTTGTGCGTGTCGACGCGGAAGTTCTGCGTGTCGTCCTCGTCGGTCGAGGTGAGCTCTCCCGGCAGGAACCCGACGACCATGCGGGCCGGGATGCCGAGGGTGCGCGCCATGACCGTCATGGTGGAGGCGAAGTGGACGCAGTAGCCGGCCTTCGCCTCGAGGAACTCCGGCATGACGTCGACGCCCGATCCGTCGTAGTCCTCGTCGACGGGGGCGTCCTCCGAGTAGCTGAAGTCGTCGCGGAACCAGTCCTGCAGCGCGACGGCCTGATCCCACGCGGTGGTCTTGCCGGCCGTCACCTGAGCGGCGGTGTCGGCGATGACGGGCGCGAGGCCGGGCGGCGTCTCGAGGTAGGGACGCACGTCGAAGTCGTAGCGGCCCGATCCCGAGTCGGCCTGCAGCTGCTCGGGGGTGACGGTCGGGTAGTCGAAGTCGACCGTGTACTGCCGACCGTTGATCTCGCCGTCGCCCGAGCGCACCGTGAGCCCCTCGGCATCCGCCCGCCAGTCGCCGTCGAGACCGCGGATGCTCGTCGCGGCGTAGGGGACGGGGGCCCAGCGCCCGCCGACGCGGTCGACGCGCACCGTGACCTCGCCCGACCCGGTGGGCACGTCATCCGAGCGCCCGATCGCGGTCGGGAGGCTGTCGAGCCGACGCAGCGACTGCTCGTCGGGCACCGTCGGCGCCCAGGTGTCGCCCGCGAAGCTCTCGTAGGTCGCGAGCCGCAGGTACATCGGCTCGGAGCTCTTCGTGCTGTAGCGCAGCGCCGTGACGGCGGTGCCGCGGCGCAGATCCTCGCCGAGCGAGACGAGCGGGTTGACGCGGGTCTCGAGACCGCCCTGCGTGGCCGAGGTCTGCCCGACCGGCGGCAGGAAGCTGGGGATGACGAGCGACCCGACCACGACCAGCGCGGCGATCGCCCCCGTCGCGAGCCGCGACGTCGGGCGGGCGCCGCGCCGCAGCAGGATCAGGTAGACGGCGCTGGCGGCGATCCAGACGAACGCGTCGGACCGGCCGCTCAGCACGAGCATCGGGATCATGAGCAGCGCCAGCATCGGCAGCGCGGCGAGCGCACGCACCTGGGTCGCGACGACGAGCAGGTCGGCGGCGAACGCGAGACCGACGACGCCGAGCACGATGAGGAAGAGGATGCCGGTCACCGGCTCGGCCGGCACGGCCTGCTGCGCGATCGACTGGGTGCCCTGCTCGGCCAGCTCCCCCGCCTTGCGGAACACCGCGGAGGTCGGGATCACCCCGGCGAGCGCCTGCCCGCGCAGGAACACCAGCTCGACCGCGACGAGTCCGGCGGCGAGTCCGATCAGGGGCGGCAGGACCGTGCCGCGCAGCACGAGTCGGGCGAGCGCCCCCGCGCCGAGCACGATCGCGGCGAAGAACGCGCCGGCGAACCACCAGACGACGCCGGAGAGCAGCGGGTTGAGGGCGGCCAGCGACACGGCGAGAGCGAGCAGCGCGAGCAGCGAATCCGGCCAGGTGCGGGTTCCCGGCATGGGCTCGCGGCCGCGACCGCGGGCGCCAGGACGGGATCCGCCCGTGCCGTCGCCCCGCCCCGGGGCGGGCGCACCGCCGCGGTCTCCGCGACGCGCCTCAGCGAGAACCACGGCTCACCCCGTACTGCTCGTGGGCCTGCAGCCACGCCTCCACCGGGTCGTCCCAGAGCTCGGGGTTCACAACCGTCCACCCCGACTGGCGCAGCACCGCGATCGCATCCTCGTTGCGTCCGCCGACGAGCCACGCGACGGCCGCCTCGCCGGGCCTGCGCTGGCGGCGCGCCCAGTCGAGCGTGACGGTCGCCGGGTTCGCGAGCAGCGCGAAAACCGGGCCCGGGGAGTCGGAGGAGTGCGGGGGCTCGGGGGCGTCGCGCGAGGTCGTCGTCACGAGGTGGATGCCGGCGAGGCTGCGCAGGAACCGCTGGTCGCGCTGCATCCCCTCCCAGCGGTCGCCGAAGGAGGCGACCTGCGGGTCGGCGGTCTCGCGCACCTCGACGTCGAAGCCGCGGTCGAAGAGGTGCAGGGCGAGCGAGGCGAAGAACCGCACCGTCCACTCGAAGCTCTCGCTCTCGTCGGCCGGGCTGTCGGCGAGCCCCTCGGGCGCCGCATCCCCGTAGCCGTCGCGCCGGGTGTCGAGCAGCAGACGCACCTTCGGGTAGCTGCGCTGCTCCTCCTGCCGCACCATCAGCTCGCCGTGGCGGGCCGAGGCGCGCCAGTGCACGCGACGCAGCGCATCCCCCGGCCGGTACTCGCGGGTGGTCAGATCGTCGTCGTTGCCGGTCACGCGCCGCTGCACGAGCAGCGCGTTGCCCTCGGCTTCGGCGGTCGACAGCGCTCCGGGCGGCAGCGCGACGACCTCGGGCACCACGACGAGATCGTCGCGGCCGCCCTGCGCGGTCACCGACCGGGCCATGCCGAAGGGGTCGCGATGCTCGACCGCGACGGGGCCGATCGGGTAAACGCCGCGCTGCTCGGGGTGCAGCTCGTACTCGAAGGCGACGCTGCGCGCACGTCGCGCGGATCCGGTGACGGCCTGCTCGGCGGCGCTGCCGAGCGCGGGCAGGGTCTGCGGGCTCTGCCGCTCGTGCCACGGCAGGGAGTCGTTCCAGACCCCGGGCGGCGTCGTGCGGGCGCCGATGTTGCTCAGGCCGAGCACCACCCGCGCGGGACTGCCGGCGGAGACGATCGGCGGGCTGAACTCGCGCGTGACCCGCAGCTTCGGGCGGGTGAGCCGCACGGCGAGCAGCCCGATGATCGGCAGCAGCAGCCCGGCGACGCCGGCGACGAGCGCCTCGCCCCACGCCCCCAGGTACGCGACGACGAGGATGGCCGCGCCCAGCACGAGCGTGACGGTGCCGCGCACGGTCGTCCACACCGAGCGGGTGCGGTCGGGGCGGCGGGCCATGGCGGATGCGCGGGGAGCGGGTTCGGGAGCGGCCGCGGTCAGTGCGCCGCGCCGAGCGGGATCGGGATCATCGAGACGATGCGGGTCACGACCTCGGCGAGCCCCTCGGAGCCGAGGGCCGCCGATCCGCCGACCGCGCGGGCCGGCACGAGGCGGTGAGCGAGAACCGGAGCGGCGAGCGCGTCGATGTCGTCGGGCAGCACGAAGTCGCGGCCCGCGATCGCGGCGCGGGCCTTGGCGGCGCGCACGAGCTGCAGGGTCGCGCGCGGGCTCGCGCCGAGACGCAGCTCGCGGTCGCTGCGCGTGGCCGAGGTGATCGCGACGGCGTAGTGCTCGATCGCGGGACTCACGAAGACGTGACGGACGGTGCGGATCATCGCGAGCAGTCCGGCGAGGTCGACCACGGGCTGCAGCAGCTCGAGCGGGTTCTCGGTCTCGCGCGTGCGCAGAATCGCCACCTCGCTCGCCGCATCCGGGTACCCCATGCTGATGCGCGCCATGAAGCGGTCGCGCTGGGCCTCCGGAAGGGCGTAGGTGCCCTCCATCTCGATCGGGTTCTGCGTCGCGATCACGACGAAGGGGGCGCTCAGCGGGTAGCTGCGGCCGTCGACCGTGACCTGGCGCTCCTCCATGCTCTCGAGCAGCGCCGACTGGGTCTTCGGGCTCGCGCGGTTGATCTCGTCGCCGATGACGAGGTTCGCGAAGATCGGGCCCGGCTTGAACTCGAACTCGCGGCGGGTCTGGTCGTAGACGCTGACGCCGGTGATGTCGGCGGGCAGCAGGTCGGGGGTGAACTGGATGCGGTTGACGCTGCAGTCGAGGCTGCGCGCGAGCGCGCGAGCCAGCATGGTCTTGCCGACGCCGGGCACGTCTTCGAGCAGCAGGTGCCCCTCGGCGAGCAGCACCGTGAGGGCCGTGGTCACGGCGTCGCGCTTGCCGTCGATGACGGTCTCGACGGCCGCGATGACGCGGTCGGAGAGCGCCTGGAACTGCTCGGCGGTGAGGAGGTCGTCGGGTACGGAGCTGGCGGCCGGGGCCGGCGCGTCGGGGCTGCTGCGCTGCTCCTGGTCATGAGGATTCGGCGTCATGGTGAGGCCGAGTCTGTCACGCTCCGGTGCTTTAGTCCCCTGGGGATCCGCCGACATCTGTCGGCGTGGCTGAGCGGCCCGCGAATGCCGCGGCCCACCCGGCGGCGTAGCCCTCGGCGCGGGCCTCCTCGACGCCGAGACGGAACAGATCGCCCTCGCCGCGGCGCACGAGGGCGGCGGCGCCGGGGAGCTCGTCGGGGGCGATCGCTCCGGCGTCAGCGTCGGCTCCGGCGTCGGCATCATCGGCTCCGGCCGCCGGCACGAGCCGCGCCAGCCCGCGCACGATCGCGACCGGTCGCCCGCTGGCCTTGCCTTTGACGAGGTCGGCGGCCGCCGCGATCTCGTCGGCGACGGCGGCGACCGTGACGTCGAGCACGCGGCCGTTCGCATCCGTCGAGCCGCGCAGGTCGTCGATGACGCGCAGTCCCGCGGCGCCGATCGCGGCATCGGTCTGCCCGACCCGCCAGGCGCGGCCCATCGTGTCGGTCACGATGACGCCCACGTGCACGCCGCTGCGCTCAAGCACGGCGGCGACGATCGCGCGGGCGCTCGCGTCGGGGTCTTCGGGCAGCAGCAGCACGGTGCCCTCGGGAACGTTGCTCGCATCCACCCCGGCGGCGGCCATGACGAGCCCGAGCGGGTTCTCGACGATGCGCATGACGTGCCCGGTCTCGGGGTTGCGCCGCGAGGCGACGAGGCGCACGGTCTGGTCGGTGATCGCCTGCTCGCGGTCGTCGGCAGCGACGAGACGGCCCTCGGCCTTGCTCACGATCTTCGAGGTCACGGCGAGGATGTCGCCGGTCTCAATCGCGTCAGCCACCGCCTCGGCGATCAGCGCCGGCAGATCGGTTCCGGGTTGCACCTCGCCGATGCCGTCGACGGTCGCGATCTGCAGGGCGGGCTCGAAACGCACCCGCTCACTCTAGGGACGTGCGCAGCCAGCGCGCCCGCGCCGGGGTCCGCGCTCCCAGCCCCGCCGTGAGATGGTGTCGGGGATGGATGCCCTGCGCGAGCTCGACGCCCCCGACGGAGTGCGCGTCGTCGTGCTGGCCGCACCCGACGACGCCGAAGAGCGTCGCGCCGTCGGCCACGACGCCGCCAAGCAGCTCGTCGCCGAGCTCGCGGGCGTACGTCCCGAGTCGGTCATGCTCGACGCGCTCTGCTCGCGCTGCGGAATCGACCACGGCCGCCCGACCGCCTACCTCGTGTCGGCGAAGGACGCATCCACTGCCGCCGTCAGCATCACCCACACCGGCGGCTTCACGATCGTCGCCGCGTCGATCGAGGTGGATGCGCTCGGCATCGACGCCGAGCTGCAGGACACCCGGCCCGACCGGGTCGCCGCGATCGACAAGATCGCGCCGGGCCGCGGCGACCCGATGCGCCGCTGGACCCGCATCGAGGCGGTGCTCAAGGCCGACGGGCGCGGGCTGCGAGTCGATCCGCGGCACGTCCGCTTCCTGCCGACGCTGCGCGGCAGCGCGCGAGCCCGCATCGACCCGCCCGGCGAGGAGTCGAGCGCGGCGTGGCACGTGTTCGACCTCGACGACCCGGAACTGGTCGTCGCCCTCGCGCTCCCCTGATGCCCGCGCCAGCAGGAACCCCGGGCGCGTCGGTCAGGCCGTCAGGCGCTCAGGCGGGATACGGCGGCAGCTCCGTCGCGAACAGCCAGCGCTCGAGCAGCTGCCGCGCCGCGCCGCCGTGCGCCGATCCCGCCGCCGCCGACGCCGCGTGCAGGAAGTCGACCGTGCTGACCGAGCCGTAGCGGTTGTCGGCGCACCAGTCGCGCAGCAGGGCGAAGAAGGCGTCATCGCCGAGCAGTCCGCGCAGCGCGTGCAGGGCGAGGGCTCCGCGCTTGTACACGCGGTCGTCGAACATGTCGGCCGCACCCGGCGAGCCGACCACGATGTCCTCCGGCTGCGCGGCGAGGCCGTCGTAGTGCCGGCGAGCGCAGACCTCGGCGCTGTCGCCGCCGCGCTCCTCCGACCACAGCCACTCGCTGTAGCAGGCGAAGCCCTCGTTGAGCCAGATGTGCTCCCAGGCGGCGACGCCGACGCTGTTGCCGAACCACTGGTGCGCGAGCTCATGCGCGATGAGGCGGTTCCAGGCGTCGTCGCCGGCGGCGTGGTTCGCGCCGAAGATCGCGGCGCCCTGCGCTTCGAGCGGGATCTCGAGCTCGTCGGCCGTCACGATCGCCGTGTAGCCGTCGAAGGGATACGGGCCGTAGAGGCGCTGGTAGAGCGCCATCATCCGGTCGAGCTCGCGGAAGTCGTGCTTCACGCCGCGCGCGATCGACGGCGGGTAGACCAGATGCCCGGCGACGCCGTCGAGGTCGACCTTCGTCGAGGTGTAGCGGCCGATCTGCACTGTCGCGAGATAGGTGGATGTCGGCTGATCCTGCACGAAGTGCCAGGTGCGGCGGCCGCCGTGGGCGCGGTTCGAGACCTGCCGGCCGTTCGCGACGACCGTGTACGGCGCATCCGTCACGACCGTGATCTCGTAGCGCGCCTTGTCGCTCGGGTGGTCGTTGCAGGGGAACCAAGTGGAGGCCCCCGAGGGCTGCGCCGCCACGATGACGCCGTCGTCGAGCTCCTCCCAGCCGACCGGCCCCCAGGTGCTGCGGCGCGATCTCGGGGTGCCGGCGTAGTCGACGACGACGACGAAGCGCTCGCCCGCGGCGATCGGCGACGCCGGGGTCACGGTGAGGTGATGCGGAGTCCGGCTGTGGCGCGCGCGCTGGGCGCTCGCCGCATCCGCCCGCGCATCCCCGCTCGCGCCGGACCCGACCAGGACCTTGCTCGCGCGCAGGCCCGAGAGGTCGAAGCGGATGCGCGGCAGCTCCCGCAGCGCCATCGCCTCGATCACGGCCGTGCCCTGCAGCCGGTTCACGCTGACCCGGTAGTCGAGCTCGAGGCCGTAGCGGTCGACCGCGTAGCCGTCGTCGCCGATGCCCGGCAGATAGGGGTCGACGCCGCCGCGGAGGCTTCCCGTCATCGGGCGGCCGGCTCGGCCGTGTACGGCGCCACGACGACCTCGCGCCACGGCCCGATCGGGTTGCCGCTCCACCGGCTGCCCTCGGGCACCGACTCGCCGCGCATGACGAGCGAGGCGGGGCCGACGGTCGCGTGCGCGCCGATGCGGGCGGCGGGGAGGACGACACTGTGCGGGCCGAGGGTGGCTCCGGGGTCGAGGGCGACGGCATCCATGCTCATGATCCGATCATGGAACAGGTGGGTCTGCACGACGCACCCGCGGTTGACCGTCGATCCGTCGCCGAGCACGACCAGATCGGCCTCGGGCAGCCAGTAGCTCTCGCACCACACGCCGCGGCCGATCTTCGCGCCGAGGCTGCGCAGCCAGACGTTGAGAGCGGGGGTGCCGATCGCCGTGCTCGCGAACCACGGCGCGGCGATCATCTCGACGAAGGTGTCGGCCACCTCGTTGCGCCAGATGAACGACGACCACAGCGGATGCTCCCCCGCGCGGATGCGGCCGACGAAGCCCCACTTCGCGACGGTGCTGACGGCGGCGGCGACGGCGCCCGCGACGAGCAGCACGACGCCCGACAGCACGATCGCCCAGCCGAGACCCCAGGCCTCGGTGATCGCGGCGAGCGTCAGCACGACGCCGAGGCCGATCGCACAGGTGATCAGCACCGGGATGATGCGGCCGAGCTCCCACAGGGCGCGCGCGACGCGCAGGCGGGTCGGCGGGGCGAAGGTGCGCGCGAGGTCGCCCTCGTTGACCTGACGGCGCAGGCGCATGGCCGGCGAGCCGAGCCACGACGATCCCGCCTTCGACTTCGAGGGCGCGGCCGAGAGCACGGCGACGAGGGCGTCGCGCGGCACCTTGCGTCCGCCGCCGGCGATCCCCGAGTTGCCGAGGAAGGAGCGCGCACCGAGCTGAGCCCGCGCGATGCGCACCCAGCCGCCGCCGAGTTCGTAGGGCGCGACGAGCGTGTCGTCGGCGAGGAAGGCGCCGTCGCGGATCTCGGTCATCGCCGGGATCAGCAGCACCGTCGAGGCCTCGACCTCGCGGCCCACCTTCGCGCCGAGCATCCGCAGCCAGACGGGCGTGAACAGGCTCGAGTAGATCGGGAACAGCAGTGTGCGCGCCAGATCGAGCAGCCGCTCGGTCGCCCAGGCCTGCCAGCCGGTGCGCGAGCGCACCGGATGCACGCCCTCGCGCAGTCCGATCGAGAGCAGCCGCACGCCGACGACCACGAGGCCCGCGGCCACGACGCCGGTCACGAGGGTTCCCGGCACGAGCCCGGCGAGGGCGCCGAGGGCGGCGTCGCCGAGCGTCGCCGCACCGCGGACGAAGGCGGCGACGACGACCGAACCGGCGGCGATCGCGACGACCGGCAGCAGGGAGATGGCGACCGACGAGGCGCCGTAGGCCAGCATCCACCGGCTGCGGCGCTCGGGACGCTCGTCGGGCCACCAGTGCCGGGCCGAGCCGATGCGCGCGGCTGGCGACCCGGCCCAGAGCTGACCGGAGGGCACGCGGCCGAAGACGCTCGAGCCCGGCGCGATCTCCGATCGCTTGCCGAGGTGCGTGCCCGGCGCGAGCGTGCTGCGCGCGCCGACCGTCGCCCCGGCGCCGATGCGGATGCCGCCGACGCGCACGATGTCGCCGTCGATCCACCAGCCGGTCAGGTCGACCTCGGGCTCGACCGCGGCGCCCGTGCCCATGCTGAGCATGCCGGTCACCGGGGGCAGGGCGTGCAGGTCGACGTCTCTCGAGATCTTCGCGCCGAGCGCGCGGGCGTAGTAGCTGATCCACGGGGCGCCGGAGAGACTGGCCGCGCCGACGAGCTGCGCGCCCTGCTCGGCCATCCACAGCCGCAGGTGCACGCCGCCGCCGCGCGGGTAATCGCCCGGCTTCAGTCCCGCGAGCAGCACGCGGGCGATGACGACCGAGATCGCCATGCGGCCGAAGGGCGTCACGAACAGCACAAGCGCGAGCAGGAGCAGCCAGATCGGGATGCCGGGAAGCGCATCGAAGCCCCCGACCGCGTGCAGGATCGTCGTCGCCGTGAACAGGTAGGTGAGCCAGCGGAGGCCCGCGAGGATGTGCAGCGGCGCTCCGAGCAGCGTCTGCGCGACCTGGAACCAGCGCGGGGTCGGAGTCGTGCGGTGGAACTCGCGGCTCGCCGCCGCCGCGGCGCTGCCCGCCGCACCCCAGGTGTCTTCGAGCGCCTCCGCCATCGCACCGAGACGCGGATGCTCGTAGACGCCCGCGACCGTGAACTCGGGGTCGCGCTCGCGAACCCGGGTCACGAGCTGCGCGGCCGCGAGCGAGCCGCCGCCGAGTTCGAAGAAGTTCGCGTCGGCGTCCGGAACCGGAACCCCGAGCACCGACTGCCAGACCTCGGCCAGCTCGCGCACCGAGGGGTCGAGGTCGGCGCCTGCGTCGTCCCCACTGCCCAGTCCGGAGCTGGCGGGAAGCGGCCAGGGCAGCGCCTTCTTGTCGACCTTGCCCGACACCCGCGTGGGCAGATCGTCGACGATCGCGAGCAGCGGCACGAGCGCCGCCGGCAGCTCCTCGCGCAGGCGGGCGATCGCGTCGCCGCGGTCGAAGGTCTCCGGGTCGGCGGGAACCGTGTAGCCGACGAGGATCTTCGTGCCCGCGTCGGTCTCGCGCACCGCGACGGCCGCCGCCGAGACGCCGTCGAGCGCCTGCACGGCCGCCTCGACCTCGCCCAGCTCGATGCGGCGTCCGCCGATCTTCACCTGGTCGTCGGCGCGGCCCTGGAAGACGAGGCCCTCGCGCTCGAAGCGCACCAGATCGCCCGAGCGGTAGGCGCGCGCCCAGCCGAGGCCCTCGTGCGGCGCGTACTTCTCCGCGTCCTTCGCCGGGTCGAGGTAGCGGGCGAGCCCGACGCCGCCGATGATCAGCTCGCCGACCGCGCCCTCCTCGACCGGCAGTCCGTCGTCGCCGACGACCGCGAGCTCCCAGCCGTCGAGCGGCAGTCCGATGCGCACGGGCGCGCTGCCGTCGAGCAGGGCGCCGCAGGCGACGACCGTGGCCTCGGTGGGGCCGTAGGTGTTCCAGACCTCGCGGCCCTCGACCGCGAGCCGCTCCCCCAGCTCGGGCGGGCAGGCCTCGCCGCCGAAGATGAGCAGGCGCACGTTCTCGAGGGTCTCCGCCGGCCACAGGGCAGCGAGCGTCGGCACGGTCGAGACGGCGGTCACGTTGCGGGCGACGAGCCAAGGGCCGAGATCCATGCCGGTGCGCACGAGCGCGCGGGGAGCCGGAACGAGGCAGGCGCCGCTGCGCCAGGCCAGCCACATCTCCTCGCAGCTGGCGTCGAAGGCGACGCTGAGGCCGGCGAGCACGCGGTCGCCGGGAGCGAGCGGCTCGTCGGGGAGGAAGAGACGGGCTTCGGCGTCGACGAAGGCGGCGGCCGAGCGGTGGCTCACGGCGACGCCCTTCGGCGTGCCGGTCGAGCCCGAGGTGAAGATGATCCAGGCGTCGTCGTCGAGCGTCGGCGGGTCGAGCAGCGGGATGCCGGCGGTGCTGGGATGCGCGGAGTCGGCGCGCGCGAGAGTCGTCGGGCTCGCGGTTGCGGCCTCGGCTTCGGCCCCGGCCTGGGGCTCCGCGTCGGTCGCGGTCGCGGGCCGCGCGCTCGGCGTGTAGTCGCCGGCGCCGGTCAGCACGCCCACCACATCCGCCTCGCCGAAGACGAGGTCGGCGCGCTCCTGCGGGTCGTCGACGTCGACCGGCACGTAGGCGGCGCCCGCGGCGATCACGCCGAGGATGCCGACGTAGAGCCGGTGGCTGCCCGAGGGCATGCGAACGCCGACGCGGTCGCCGCGTCGCACCCCGGCCTCGTGCAGCGTCGCCGCGAGGCCGACGACGCGGGCCATGAGCTGGCGGTAGCTCAGCGCGACCTCGCCGTCGTCGATCGCCGACGCCTCCGGGTGCCGCTGCGCCGTGTCGCGCAGCACGTCGAGCAGGGTGCGCTCGGGGGCGGCGAGGTCGACGCTGCCGAGGATCGGCGACAGTGCGGAGCGCGCGGTCGCCGGGTCGGCCGGGGTCGGTTCGTGCGGGGTCGGTTCGTGCGGTGCGGCGGACGACTCTGCGGTCACGGATGCGGTCCTCTCGACGCGTCAGGACGGTAGGACGAGCTGGTGTCCGGGAGGTGGACGGGAGGTGACTCGCCAGCGCGACCAGGGCCACGGTGGCGACGGCCGTCTCAGCGCTGCGCGAGCAGCTCGATGAGCTGCGGCTTCGTCAGCCGCGAGTAGCCGGTCTTGCCGGCGGTCTTGGCGCGCTCGCGCAGTTCGGCGACGGAGAGGGACGTGAGGGATGCGGTCGACGGCTTCGCGGCGCGGGAGGCGGCCGGCTTGCGGGTCGCGGCGGGCTTCCGCGCAGCGGCGGGCTTGGTCGCGGTCGGCTTGGTCGCCGAGGGCTTGCGCGTCGCCGCGGGCTTGGTCGCGGCGGGCTTGGTCGCCGCAGGCTTGATCGCCGCAGGCTTGGTCGCGGCCTCCGAGCTGGCGGGCGAGGTCGGCTTCGTGATCGACTCCACGGCCGCGGTGACGGCGGCGGGCGCGGCGGCGACGGCATCCGCCGCGGTGGTACGCACCTTCGCCGCGCTCTTCTTCGCCGAGTCGGCGGCCTTCGCCGGGCGCTTCTTGGCGGTCTTCGCCGCATCCTTGCGGGTCGCGTCGAGCCCGGCGACCGACTTCTTCGCCGAGCGCTGCGCCTTCACGGCGCGCTTCTCGAGCTGGTCCACGATCTTCGCCGCGTCCTTGCGCGCGCTCTTGCCGAGCTTCTTCGCGGTGGCGCGCGCCTCGTCGACGGCCTTGAGGGCGGCCCTCAGCGACTTCTTCGCGTCGCGCTCGAGCTTCTTCGTGCTGGCCATGAGTCCTCCTCGTCGTCGCCGATCCTGAACGGCGGGTGAACAGGATGGCAGGCGAAGGTTAACGACACGAGCGATCGCTCCTGACGGCGTGTCACATCCGGTCATCTCGTCGGCCGACGAGGACAGCGAGCTGTCGCGGTGGCGGCTCAGCCGCGCAGCGCCGGCAGCACCTCGCGCGCGAAGACGTCGATGAACTCCGCCTGGTTGCGCCCGACGTTGTGCAGGTGGATGCGGTCGAAGCCGAGGTCGGCGTAGCGCTGGATCTCGGCGCGGTGCACGTCCGGGTCGGCGGAGACCAGCATCCGACCGGCGAAGTCCTCGGGGCGCACCATGCGCGCCATCTGCTCGAGCTCGTGGGGCGAGCGGATGTCGGATTTCGGGAAGCGCAGGCCCGCGTTGGGCCACTCGTGCAGCGCGTTCGCGACGGCCTGCTCATCGGTCGCGGCCCAGCTGAGATGCAGGCGCAGCACCTTCGGCATCCGGCTCGCGTCGCGTCCGGATTCGCGGGCGCCCTCGGCGAAGCGGGTCAGCAGCTGGGCGGCGCGCTCGTGGGTCACGCTCTCGGTGATGAGGCCGTCGACAGTGCGCCCGGCGCGTTTGGCGGTGATCGGTCCGCCGGTGGCGACGAGGATGGGCGGCGCAGCCTCGGGCATCGTCCACAGTCGGGTCGATTCGAGCTTGAAGTAGCGGCCGTCGTGCTTCGCGTCGCGGCCGGCGAGCGAGGCCGAGAACAGCTTCTTGATCACCTCGACGGCCTCGAACATCCGGTCGATGCGCTCCGCTGCCTCGGGCCAGTACTGGCCCGTGATGTGGTCGTTGATGGCCTCGCCGCTGCCGAGGCCGAGCCAGTGGCGCCCCGGGTAGAGGGCGCCGAGCGTGGCCGAGGCCTGCGCGACCATCGCCGGGTGCCAGCGGAACGTCGGCGCCGTCACGCCGGTGCCGAGCGAACCGCGGATGCGCTGGCCGAGGGCGCTGAGCACGTTCCAGACGAAGCCGGCCTGGCCCTGCTGCGGAACCCAGGGCTGGAAGTGGTCGGAGGCCATGACGCCCTGGAACCCGGCGCGCTCGGCCCGCTCAGCCAGGTCGAGCACCTCGAGCGGGGCGAACTGCTCGAGCATCGCGGCGTATCCGACCTGCAGCGTCATGGGCCCATCCTCCCGCGATCGAGCGGGGCGCGGGGTCGGGGTCGGGCATGGCGTCGGGCCGATACGAACTCACCAAGACAAGTGACCTGTGACCCGCGCCCCTCTGCGGAGTGTTCTTCACTTCCTGGGCGATCAGTGAAAGGGTGATGCCGGGGGAGGCTCCATGAGCAGGTCAGCAGCATCCGATTCCGAGGTCACGGCGACGACCGGACGGGCGACGATGTCGGCATCCGCAGCCGGATCGACCGCGCAGGGCGGCACAGGTTTCGAGGCCGCCGTCGATCTCTCGCGGTCGAGCGCCGGGATCGCCGGTGCCGCTGTGCTGCGCGCGATTCAGCGTCTCATGGTCGTCGCCGGGGTGATGGCGCTGCTGTATGCCTTCTTCACGACCGGAAGTCATGGCGGATGTTCGTCGGCCACGCCCGGTGACGCCGGTGCGGGCGGAGCGGCGTCGCCGGCCGCGGAGAGGTGCCTGCAGCTGACGATGGGGCCGAGCCCGATCGTGTTGGTGGTGCTCGCCGCGCTCGTCCTCTTCGCGATCGGCCGGGTGCGGCGTCGGGCCGCCGATCAATTGGTGGCGCTGGTCATCCTCAACCGCTTCACGATCGTCGTCGCGGTCGTGGCTGCGGCCAGTGCGCTGATCGCGGCGGCCTGGTTCTGGTCGCTGCCGCTCGAGGTCGATGCGCATGGCGCGTACAGCCTGTGGTTGCCGTTCCCGTTCGCGTCGGTGAATGTCGATTCGAGCCCGGTCGCCGACCTGCCCGGCTGAGCTCGCGGGCATGGGGCCGGTGGCGGAGTTCAACGGGTTGCGCACGGTGCGGGTGCGCGGCGGACGCGTCGAGCCGCAGGGATCGTGGCTGTACGTGTGGCTCGACATCGCTGCGCACGCTGTCGCCTAGGTCGGCACGACCGGGTTCAACCCCGAGCTGAGGGCGCACCTGCACCTGACACATTCCGACCCGGCGCTCGGGAGGGTGAGGGAGTTGCTCGGGGATGCGGCCGAAGGGGACTTCGATGTGCTGGCGTTCCCGGTTCCCGTCGGCGTCGACCGCGCCGCCGTGAAGGCGTGGGCGATGCCGAGTCGGATCTGCTCACTGCGACCGTTCGCAGCATCGTCGACCGGGTGAGTGTCCGCCTGACCCCTTGAGCCCCCACGGGTCACCGCGATGGAGCTGTCGGGGCCACCACGAAGGTCCGCGGCGCGATGACGAGCGCCGCCGCGGGCTCGCGTCGCCCGGCCGTCGCTCGCCCGGCGACCTCTCTCGCCCCGCAGCGCCGAGACGCACCGCGATCGGGATCGCCGAAACTCGGCTCGCAGAGAAGCGATTGCCGCGCGATGCACTCAGAATGGCGCGGATTCGCTGTCGAAGCACTCGATCGTGTCGTCGGGGGCATCACGGATGCCCCCAGCTGGTCGAGTGGATCGGGCGGGTCATCCCGATCGGGTTGTGGGGTTCGGGCGTGGTGCCGGATGGGGTGTCCGTATGGCACAAAGGCGACAGGCGGAGCGGGGGCGTCTTCGCGGTAGGTGCGCCCGGTCGGGGAGGTCCATTCCAGGACCCCGCCCGCATGCTGCCTCACCCGCCACGGGGTGAACTGCTTCATCGAATGATGCCGTTGGCACAGGTGAGCCAGGTTGGTGAGAGCGGTGGGGCCGCCGAGGGCGGCGTCGATCGTGTGGTCGAGTTCACACCGGATCGCCGCCATGCGGCATCCGGGGAAACGACAGTGCAGATCCCGGGCACGCAGATGCCGACGTTGCTCGAGCGACGGCCGGTACCGATCGACCGCAACCGCGGTCCCGTCGACCGGATCCGTGAGCAGTCGCGTCCACGACGAGGTCTCGCCGGCGAGGTAACGCGCGGTCCCCGCATCGATCGGGCTTCGGCCAACAAGGTCGGCGGGGTTCTCGTCCCCACCGAGGAGCGTCAACGCGGACACAGTCACCTGCACGTGCGCACGAATCGCCCCCAACACACCCGGCCCGTCACCGTGGACGGCCGGATCGAGCGCCGGCGCCCCGGCGAGGATCAGGTCCGCGA
>NZ_VHQG01000006.1:622-12034 GCF_006517435.1 Schumannella soli | reverse complement strand
ATCGCCGGGAAGTTGAACGGCGAGATGATCCCGACAACGCCCAGGGGCTGCTTGATCGAATACACATCCACACCCGTGGACACGTTCGAGGAGTAGCCGCCCTTGATCAGGTGCGGGAACCCCGTCGCCAAATCCACGACCTCGAGACCACGCGCGACCTCACCCGCCGCATCGGAGACGACCTTCCCATGCTCCGACGTGATGATCTCCGCCAGCTCACGCGAACGGCCGGCGAGCAGCTCGCGGAACTTGAAGACGATCGACTGGCGCTTCGCGAGCGACAGGTCGCGCCAGGCCGGGAACGCGGCCTGGGCGGCCGCGACGGTGGCGTCGATCTCGGCCTGGTCGGCGAGCGCGACCGACTTGGTCTGCTGGCCGAGGGCGGGGTCGAAGACGGGAGCGGTGCGGCCCGACTTCGACGCGCTGATCGCACCGTTGATCCAGTGCTGGACGATGGGCAGGTTCTCGGACATGACTTCCTCAGGTACGGGGTGGAACAGAAGAGGGGTGGATCAGACGCGCACGCCGTGCACGAGCGACGCGGCGTGGGCCACGGCCGTCGCGACGTCGCCGTCGGCGGGGTAGAGCATCGTGCGGCCGAGCACGAGACCGCGCACCCCCGGCAGCGCGAGCGCGCGCTCCCAGCTGGCGTAGGTCTCGTCGCGGTCGCCCTCGGGGTCGCCGCCGAGCAGCAGCGTCGGCAGCGTGGTCGCCGCCATGACGCGCTCCATGTCGGGCACGACCGGGATCTTCAGCCAGGAGTAGGCGCTCGTGTTGCCGAGGCCGGAGGCGATGGCGACCGAGTGGATGACGGCCTCCGCATCCAGCTGGTTGACGATGCGACCGTCGACCCAGCGGCTGAGGAAGGGCTCGAGCATGATCGGCAGCTTCGCGGCCGCGGCGGCGTCGACCGCGCGGGCCGTGGCCTCGAGGGTCGCGACGGTGCCCGGGTCGGTCAGGTTGACGCGCACGAGCAGCTTGGCGAAGTCGAGGCCGGCGGCGACCATCGCCGGCACGTCGTGGCCGGTGAAGCGGTCGTCCATCTCGAAGCTCGCGCCGCGCAGGCCGCCGCGGTTCATCGAGCCGACGGCGATCTTCCCGTCGAGCAGGCCGAGCAGCGCCAGGTCGTCGAGCACGTCGGGGGTGCCGAGTACGCCGTCGACGGCCGAGTTCTCGAGCGCGATCGCCATGTTGGTGAGCAGCTCGTAGCGGTCGGCCATCGCGAGCGGGTCGCTGCCGACGCCGAGGGCGCCACGGGCGGGGTGGTCGGCGGCGACGATGAAGAGCCTGCCGTCGCCCTCGAGCAGCTCGCGGCGGCGACGCGTCGCGAAGGCGCGCGAGACGGCCTCCGGGTCGGTGGCGCGCAGATCGCGCAGGCGGTCGAAATCGAGGTCGGTCATCGGGTCACCCCGGCGAGGATCGCCTCGACCTCGGCGGTCGTCGGCATCGCCGTCGAGCACTCGAGGCGCCCGGCGACGATCGCGCCGGCGACGTTCGCGAAGCGCAGGATGCGCTCCAGGTCCCAGCCTTCGAGCAGTCCGTGCACGAGCGCGCCGCCGAAGCTGTCGCCGGCGCCGAGGCCGTTGACGACATCCACGAAGTAGGGGGCGACCTCGACGGTCTCCTCGCGGGTCTTCGCGAGCACGCCCTTGGGGCCCTGCTTCACGATCGCGAGCTCGACGCCGCGCTCGAGCAGCGCATCCGCGGCCCGGTGCGGATCGGTCTCGCCGACGGCGATCTCGCACTCCTCGCGATTGCCGACCGCGACCGTGACGTGCTCGAGCGCGCGCTCGACCTGCTTGGTCGCGTCTTCGCCGGTCGGCCAGAACATCGGCCGGTAGTCGAGGTCGAGGATCGTCAGCGGCTTGCGCTGGCGGGCCTCCCACGCGGCGAAGTGCGCGCTGCGGCTGGGCTCGCGCGAGAGGCCGGTGACCGTCGCCCAGAACACGCGGGCCCGGTGGATGGCGTCGAGGTCGAGCTCGCCGCCCTTGATGACCAGGTCGGGCGCGATCGGGTCGCGGTAGAAGTAGAGCGGGAAGTCGTCGGGCGGGAAGATCTCGCAGAAGGTGACCGGGGTGTTGAGCCCGGCGACCGGCGCGACGAACACCGGGTCGACGCCGAGGCGCTGCAGCTCGGTGTTGACGAAGCGACCGAAGGGGTCGTCACCGGTGCGGGTGATGACCGAGGTACTGCGGCCGTGACGCGCGGCGGCGATGGCGACGTTGGTCGCGCTGCCCCCGAGGTACTTGCCGAAGGTCGAGACGTGCTCGAGGCCGACGCCCGTCTGCAGCGGGTAGATGTCGACACCCACCCGACCCATGGAGATCAGGTCGAAGGTGGTGGAGGATCGGTTGGCGGTCATACGACGACGTACAACTCTCTGCTCGGAGACGCGGTGCGCTTCATACTACCCATGACAGTATGTAAGCACAAAGTTTTTTTCCGAATCTCCGCGCCGGCTGGACGAGCAGATCAGCTCGGGTCTCCCGCGAGGCGACGACGTCGGCGGATCAGGTCCGTGGCGGGCCCAGCCAGCGCAGCGCCTCGGCGACCAGACCGGGCACCGGGTAGGCCACATCCAGAGCGATCGCTCCCTCGTCGAGCCTCGGCGGCTCGAGCGCCGCGAGCTGCGAATCGAGCAGCGCGGGCGGCATGAAGTGCCCCCGGCGCGTGGCGATGCGCGCGTGCAGCAGCGCCGGCTCGCCGAAGAGGTAGACGAAGCGCACGGCGGGGGCGAGCTCGCGCAGGCGATCACGGTAGGTGCGCCGCAGCGCCGAGCAGGCCACGACCACACCGGCCGGTTCGCCGTGTGCCAGCGTGGTGCCCACCGCCGTGAGCCAGGGCGCCCGATCAGCGTCGTCGAGCGGGATGCCGGCCGCCATCTTGGCGATGTTGGCGGGCGGATGCAGCGCATCCCCGTCGACGAAAGGCACCCGCAGCGCCGCGGCCAGCTCGGCGCCGACCGTGCTCTTGCCCGAGCCGCTCACGCCCATGACGACGATCGGCGCGCTCATGCCGCGATCCTCTCAGCCCGCGCTGAACGCCGCGGCGCTCAGCGGCCGGGCCGCCACCGGTAGCGGGCGATCGCGTGCAGCGACTGCACGAGGTCGTCGACGGCCGGATCGGCGTCGACGGCGGTGACCGCGCCGATCACGCGGCGCGCATCCGGGTGGTCGATCGGCACCTCGACCGCGCCGTCGTCGCCGGAACCGGCGGGCAGGATCGTCACGCCCGCCCCGGCGGCGGCGAGCCCGCGGGCCACCCGGTAGTCGTCGACCTCGTAGGCGCCGGCGGCGGCATGCTCGCCCGTGATGCGCCGGATGGAATCGTGCAGGCCGAATCCGCGGCCGAGCGCGATGAGCTCCTCGCGGGCGAAGTCGGCCGGGCGAGCCGGGCGATCGAGGGCGGCGAGCGGATGCCCGCGCGGCACGACCAGGAACAGCGGCTCGGAGTAGAGCGGCTCGGTGCGCAAGCCCGGCTCGTGCGGCGGGTCGGCGACGACGGCGAGGTCGGCTCCGCCGGTGCGCACCGCCTCCAGCAGCCCCTCGCGTGCGCCGTGGATGAGCCGGAACCGCACCCCCGGGCGCCGCTGGCGGTGCCGCGCGAGCGCCCGCGGCAGGAAGGTCTCGCCGAGCGCCGTCTGGTAGGCGACGCGCACGAGCGCCTCGGAGGGCTCGGCCGCGCTGCGGGCGGCGGCGACGCCGTCGTGCAGCAGCTCGAGCGCGTCGGCCCCGGCGTCGGCGAGGGCGCGTCCGGCCTCGGTGAGCTCGACGCCGCGGCCGCGGCGGACGGTGAGCGGCGCGCTGACGCGGTCGGCGAGGCGGGCGAGCGCGCGGCTGGCCGACGGCTGCGGGATGCCGAGCTCGTCGGCGGCGCCGGTGACGGTTCCGGTGCGGGCCAGCTCGACGAGCACCTGGACGTCGCCGAGCAGCGTGCGCACCTCGCGGGCATCCATGCACTGAGGATATGACTCCGGCATCACTTCGCATTAGTCATACGTGCCGCGCGTGACTACCGTCACCGGATGTGACCTCCGCTCCCGCCACCGACTCGGTGCCCATCCAGCGCAGCACCGACGCTCGCGGCGACGGAGGCGAGGAACGAGCCGCCCGACGCCGGTACCGCCGCATGATGCTCGCGCTGCTCGCGGCCGGCATCGCCACCTTCGCCGAGCTCTACGCCGTGCAGGGCGTGCTGCCCGAGCTGGCCCGCGACCTGAAGGTCACGCCGGCGGATGCGGCACTCACCGTCTCGGCCGCCACCACCGGGCTCGCGCTCGGCGTGCTCGGCTGGGCCGGCATCGCCGACCGGATCGGCCGTCTGCTCTCGATGCGCATCGCGGTGCTCGGCGCCGTCATCCTCGGCGCGCTCGCCTGCGCGGTGCCCGACCTGAGCACGCTCGTCGGACTCCGCTTCCTCAGCGGCGCGGTGCTCGGCGCCGTGCCCGTGCTCGCCGTCTCCTACGTGCACGAGAACCTCACCGCGCGTCGTGCCGCCGCTGCGGCCGCGGTCTACATCTCCGGCACGACGATCGGCGGCGCCGCCGGCCGTCTCATCGCCGGTCCGCTCGGCGAGCCGCTGGGATGGCGCGGCGCCCTGCTCGTCGTCGGCGCGGTGAGCCTCGCCGCCGCGCTGGTGTTCATCCTGCTCGCGCCCACCTCGCCGGCCACGCCGCCCGTCACGCGCCCGCTCGTGGCGCAGCCGGTCGCGGCCGAGGCCACGGAGGGCGGCGCCGCATCCACCTCGTTCGCGCACCTCACGCAGCGGCAGCGCATCCGCCGCGCCCTGCGGTTCACGCTGCTGCGGCTCGACGTGCAGGCGCTGCTGCTGACCGGATGCTTCGTCGCGGTCTACAACTTCCTCGCCTTCCGGCTCGAGGCGGCGCCGTTCCACCTCGACCCCGGCTGGGTGTCGCTCCTGTTCCTCGCCTACGGCGCCGGCACGATCACCTCGCGCCTCGCCGGGAAGTGGCTGCCGCGCGTCGGGGCCGAGCGCGCCATCCTCGTCGGCCTCGCGGCGCTGCTGGCGGGGCTCGTGCTCATGGCATTCGACAGCGTCGCGATCATCGTCGTCGGGCTCGTGCTGTTCACCGGCGGGCAGTTCCTCGCGCACGCCTCGGCGGTCGCCGCGACCGGGCGCCGCGCCGACCACGACCACCGCAGCCAGGCGAGCGCGCTCTACAACATCGCCTTCTACCTGGGATCGGGGGTCGGCGGATGGGCCCTGGGCCTGGTGTTCCAGCAGCTCGGCTGGACGGCGATGACGCTGACGATCGGCGGCGTGCTGGTCGCGCTGGCGGTGTTCACGGCGACGGGCGTGCGCCGCCGGGCCGATGCGCAACTTGTCAGAATCTGATCAGGCGGACCGAAAGGCCCGGCCGAACCAGGTCACAGAATCTGCAGACCCAATTGCTCGGCGATCTGGTGGCAGCGCGAAGGCATCCATTCGACGAGCCGCGCCACGACGTCGGTCTGAAGTCGAGTCGGCAACTCTGCAGCAGCAGCAGAGATCACGGTCGGCAGCACGGTGACAAATAGCTCCGCCTGGTTCAACAGCCAGGAATCCGGCCGGCCTGCGCGCCGCGCGATGTGCTCGAGATCGAAGCGGCCGACACTTCCGGATAGGTCAGACGCGCCGTACCGGACGGCCAGCGACGCCGCGTCCGCCCGTGAGCGGAACGAGGCCACGTCAGTACCCTTTGTTCCCACGAGATACGGGACGATCGACGACACGTCGTAGAGCGGCGTTAGCGCGACCTTCTCAGCGTCGATGAAGATCGAGTAGTTCTTCGCGTGGGCGTCTGTAGACAGAAGGATCCACGACAGGAGTAATGCGGTCGCGTACTGCTCTCGCGAGCTCGAGCCCGATGTCCGCGAAAGCAGGTTGCCGATTTCGTCGGCACCCGGTCCGCCGTCCTTTTCGAAACGTCGCAGACGTGGCAGTCCCAACGCCTGGAGCATGTCCTCTTGATGCAGTCGTTCGATTCTGGATTCGGGTCCCGCTTCCCCGGCCGGATCAATCCGTCGGTCGAACCGTTCCACCACAAGGGAATGGGTCTCTGCATGATCAAAGATCGATACACCAGCGGCCGGCACCCCGAGCCATCTCAGCGCCCTCATGACCACGAACTCGACGAGTTCTCCGTCGGGCACTCCGCGCACTCGTGGCTTGAAAAGGTGCGTCGATGCCATCTCACCGCGCGTCTCGTGCCACCCGCCGCCGAAACGCGCGAGCGAGAACTTATCTTGCGCACCACCGAGCGAGAACTGACCTCGCGGGGGGATGGCATCGTCATGCCATGCCGTGGGGTCATCGGTGATGCGCCGGATTCGATCGGCTATGTGATCGTCGCCGACCGACTCTCCGGCGCTCACGACCTCCGCGCCAGCAGGACGGAACGACATAGCGCCCGCCACGTCCTGGCCATACTCGCTCAGGAGCCCGAAGGACTCCGCAGTGGAGAGACCCGCATCGAGCGCCCACCGCTGCCGGACGTCGGGATTGTCGGGAAGCAGGTTGTCGAGGAAGTCCGCGAGAATCCTTCCCTCGTGACGACGACGCGCGAGCGGAAGAGAGAGCGACAACGGCACGGCCCCTCCAGCCGATGCCCACGCCTCGTCGTATTCGAGCACATAGTCCTCAACGGAACGGCGCCCCAGACGACCCACGGGCTGGCCGGCGAGTGTCACCTCGAGTTCAGTGATCACTCGCGCGCTTCCTCTCCGACTCGATACGCGTCGCCGCCCGCTGCACGAGCTGAAGCGCCTCCGACATGCGCGCCGTCGCTCCAGGGTCCGCTTGCGGAGCCGTCGATGCGACACGCTCGAGGGCGATTCGAATCGCGCGCAAAGGGTCTTCCGCACTGGGCGCGTCGAACGACGGAACTTCGACCGCAGGAGCCGCCGAGCGCCGTGCTGGCACCAGATCGAGCGCAAGGTCGAGCGCTCCCATCACCGCGAATACCTTTGACAGCGCGATCTCGGTTCCGCCGGCTTCGAGCCTCACGATGAGGTGACGTCCAACCTGCGCGCGTTCGGCAAGTTCGCTCTGAGTAATACCGAGCTCGATACGCCTCGTCCGGACGATCTGTCCGATCTCCGAATCCTGCCGCAGCCTCACAGTGCCTCCCGCCGCTGCCGCCGTTGGACGACGGCTCCCTCGATACCGCACGAGTGCGATTTCACACAGGGACGACATCCTTCGACATGTCGCACAGAAGCGACATCAGCTTCAATGTCGCACAGAAGCGACACCGGCGTCAATGTCGCACAAGAGCGACATGCGTGCGCAGCCGGCTCAGATCTCCCGGGCGAGGGCGGCGAACACCTCGTCGTAGATCGCGAGCGCCTGCGCCACCTCGTCGGCGGTGACGACCGCCGGCGGCACGACGTGGATGCGGTTGTCGGCCGTGAAGGGCAGCAGTCCGCGCTGCAGGAGCAGCTTCTTCGCGCGGCCGATGTAGCCGGCGGCGAGCGGCTCGCGGGTGGCGCGGTCGGCGACGAGCTCGAGCGCCCAGAAGACGCCGCGGCCGCGCACCTCGCCGATCAGCGCGTGCTTGTCCTGCAGCTCGGCGAGACCCGGGGCGAGCACCTCCTCGCCGATGCAGCGGGCGTTCTCGATCACACCCTCGGCCTCCATCGCGTCGATCGCGCCGACGATCGACGCCATCGCGAGCGGGTGGCCCGAGTAGGTGAGCCCGCCGGGGAAGACGCGCTCGTCGAAGCTCGCCGCGATCGCATCCGAGATGACGATGCCGCCGACGGGCACGTACCCGGAGTTGACGCCCTTCGCGAAGGTGATCAGGTCGGGGGTGACGCCGAAGCCGTCGAGCGCGAACCACTCGCCGGCGCGGGCGAAGCCGGCCATGACCTCGTCGAGGATGAACACGATCCCGTAGCGGTCGGCGATCGCGCGCACGCCCTCGAGATAGCCGGGCGGCGGCAGGAGGATGCCGGCGGTGCCGGGGATCGTCTCGAGCAAGATCGCGGCGACGCTGTCGGCGCCCTCGGCCTGGATGGTGCGCTCGAGGTGGCGCAGGGCGCGCTCGCTCTCCTGCTCGGGGGTCTCGGCCCAGAACTCGCTGCGGTAGAGGTAGGGGCCGAAGACGTGCACGTGACCGCGCGCGAACTCGTTGGGCACGCGACGCCAGTCGCCCGTCGCGACGACCGCCGCGCCGGTGTTGCCGTGGTACGAGCGGTAGGTCGAGATCACCTTGTCGCGGCCGGTGTGCAGGCGGGCGAGGCGGATCGCGTTCTCGTTCGCATCGGCGCCGCCGTTGGTGAAGAACACCTTGCTGAAGCCGGCCGGGGCGTGGCTCAGGATGCGCTGGGCGGCCTGGCCGCGCACGGCCACAGCGTGAGCGGGGGCGACGGTCGCGAGCACGGCGGCCTGCTCCTGGATCGCGCGGATCACGGCCGGGTGCTGGTGCCCGATGTTGGTGTTGACCAGCTGGCTGGAGAAATCGAGGTAGCGGCGGCCGTCGGCGTCCCAGACCGTGCTGCCCTCGCCGCCGGCGATCGTCAGCGGATCGAGCGAGCCCTGCGCCGACCAGGAGTGGAAGACGCTGCGGTCGAGCTCGCGGATGCGGTCGGCGCTGGTGGCCTGATCGAAGTCGTAGCCGCTCGTGAGGGTCATGGCGTGGGGTTCCTTCCGTCGGCGGCCGCTCCGCCGGTCGAGGTGCGGGCCTCGGCGCCGCACGGCGCGAGCTCACCCTTGTGCATTCATGGTGCGCCGTCGCCGACGACCACTCGATCACGGAATGGCGCGCGGGCTACGATCGCTTCGACATTCTGACAGCGTCGCGGCGCTGGGGATCGCGAGAATCGGGAGATGATGGAGCCGACGATCGACGGCCTGCTCGCCGCCCGCGAGCTGCGGCTCCGGCTCGCCGGAACCGGGCCGGGCGGCAGCGCCACCGACACGACCGCCTACGGCATCGACGCCTTCGGCGACCGGGCCAGCCGCCGTCGTCGCGCGGCGCCGATCGACTGGGTGCACAGCTCCGACCTCGACGACCCGACCGAGTTCCTCTCCCCCGGCACGCTGCTGCTCACGGACGGGTCGCAGTTCGGGCTCGAGCATCCCGAGCGCTACGACTACGGGCCCTACATCGACCGGCTCCTCGGCGCCGGGGTCGTCGGCCTCGGCTTCGCGACGCAGTTCCTGCACGACGGCACCCCGCCGCAGCTGCTGACCGCGTGCGTCGAGCGCGCGTTCCCGCTCATCGAGGTGCCCGACCGCATCCCCTTCATCGCGATCATCCGCCACGTCGCCGACGCGATCGCCGCCGAGCGCACCCGGGCGATGGAGTGGTCGCTGGGCGCGCAGCGCGCGATCGCGCTCGCCGCGCTGAAGCCCGACGGCATCGCGGCGATCCTCGTCGAGCTCGAGTCGCGACTGTCGTGCCGCGTGGCGCTGTTCGACGGCGCCGCACGGCCGCTGCGGGTCGCGGCGGCGCGCGGCGTGGATGCGCGACTGCTCCCGACGATCACCGACGAGGTCGTCGCGGTGCTGCGCCGTGGGCGTCGCGCCGCCTCGCGCCTCGACGCCGACGGCGCCCGCGTGACCGTGCAGACGCTGGGCCAACCCGGCGGACTGCGCGGAGCCCTCGTGCTGCAGCACGAGCAGCCGCTCGACCGCGCCGCGACCGAGCTGGTGACGAGCGTGATCGCACTGGCGAGCCTCGCGCTCGAGCAGAACCGCGCCCTCGACGAGTCGCGTCGGGCGCTGCGCGCGGGTCTGCTCGAGCTGCTGCTGGCCGGCAGCACGGCCGTGGCCCGGCAGACGGCGACCGCGGTGTGGGGCGGATTCCCCGACGACCCGGTCACGGTCGCGCTGCTCGACTCGCCCGCGGCGGGGGCCGAGCTGAGGGACGCCCTCGAGGTGCTCGCCGACGAGAGCGGCGGCACGGTGTTCCACGCCGAGCGCGCCGGCCGCACGATCGTGCTGGTCGAGGCCGGCGGGGTCGGCGCCGTCACCGAGGTCGCGGGCCGCCTGGGTCGTCCGGTCGGCCTGTCGTCACTCGTCGCCTTCGCGGAGCTCGGGGTCGGCGTCGACGAGGCCGCCCACGCGCTGCGGCATGCGTCGAGAGCGGGCACGGCTGTGGCGCGCTTCGACGACTTCCTCGGCGACGGGGTGCTCGGGCTGCTGCATTCCGAGCGAGCCGAGCGGGTCGCCGCCCGGGTGATCGCCCCGCTGGTCGACCACGACGCCCAGCACGACGGCGACCTGGTCGAGGCGCTCGGGGTGTGGCTCGACGAGGGATGCTCGTGGGAACGCGCCTCGCAACGACTCGGCATCCACCGCCACACCCTGCGCAGCCGCATCCGCCAGGCCGGCACGGTGCTCGGCATCGACCTCGACGGCTTCGAGGGCCGGCTCGAGGCGTGGACGGCGCTGCGGTTCGGCGCGCGGGGCTGACCGCGGATCTGCGCTGACGCGCCCGCTCAGGCGCGGTCGTGCAGCGTGACGCGGTATCCGTCGAGGTCGGCGAGGGTGAAGGTGCGGCCGAAGGGCCCGTCGAACGGGGCGGTCACGATCTCGTGCCCGTCGGCGACGAGGGCGTCGTGGATGACCTGCACGTCGTCGGCGTGCATCCAGAGGGCGGAGCCGATGCCGGGGTGCGGTGCGGCGTCGAGGTCGGTGCCCTCGACGATGTCGCGGAGCGCGAAGGCGATCGGACGGGTCGTGAAGACGACCGCGTGCGGCGGGCCGGCGGGCGAGCGCTCGAGGCCGAGGTACTGCTCGTAGAACTTCTGCGCGGCGTCGAGGTCGCGCACCTGCAGCGAGACGAAGTCGGGTCCGGTGACGGGCATGGGGTGCTCCTGGATGTGTCGGTTCGAGGCGTTCGCGCGCATGTCAGTTAGCTGACATCACTCACGCTATGTCAGACTACTGACATGAGTCAAGGCGACGCGGACCCCCAGGCCGGGCGCGACGACGGCGTCCGCTTGGACACCTCGCTCGGATACCTGCTCAAGGAGGCGTCGAGCGCGCTGCGGGCCGCCATGGAGGAGGTGCTGCGCCCCCTCGGCATGACGGTGACGCACTACTCCTGCCTCGAACTGCTCGCGCAGCGTCCCGGGCTGTCGAACTCCGAGCTCGCGCGCGGCGCCTTCGTCACCCGGCAGTCGATGAACGTGCTGCTGCAGGCTCTCGAACGCGACGGCGAGGTCGAGCGCGCCGCCGAGGCGCCGGTCGGCAAGGCGCTGCCGACGCAGCTCACCGCGCACGGACGCCGCCGCATCGCCGACGCGAGCGCCGCCGTGCGCTCGGTCGAGACGCGGATGCTGGCGGGCATGAGCGAGGCCGATCAGGCCGCCGCCTTCCGCGCGCTGCAGAGCATGACGCGAGCCCTGCGCGAGAGCTGATCGCGCAGGGCTCGGGGCCGACGAGGTCGGTTCGTCTCTCCTC
>NZ_VHQG01000006.1:0-557 GCF_006517435.1 Schumannella soli | reverse complement strand
ATGCCGACCTGGATCTCGGTCTGGAAGCGGCGGGCGGCGCCACCGTCGTTGGTGAAGATCGCGGTCCCGTTGCCGAACTGACCCGAGTTGATCAGCTCCACACCCTCCTCATACGAGGCGACGCGGACGACGGACAGGACGGGTCCGAAGATCTCCTCCGTGTACGCACGGGAGGTCGTCGGGACGTTGTCGAGGAGAGTCGGCCCGAGCCAGAAGCCGTCGGCCTCACCGTCGACGTCGATGCCGCGGCCGTCGACGACGACCGTCGCGCCATCCGCGGCGGCGATGTCGATGTAGGAGGCGACCTTGTCGCGGTGTGCCTCGGTCACGAGAGGGCCCATGTCGGGTTCGCGGCGGCCATCGCCGATGCGCAGCTTCGAGATGCGCTCCGTGATCTTCTCGATCAGGTCGTCGGCGACGGGCTCGACGGCGAGGAGCACCGAGACGGCCATGCACCGCTCCCCCGCGGAGCCGAAGCCCGCGTTGATCGCGGAGTCGGCGACGAGGTCGAGGTCGGCGTCGGGGAGGACGAGCATGTGGTTCTTCGCACCGCCGAG
>NZ_VHQG01000012.1 GCF_006517435.1 Schumannella soli | reverse complement strand
CGAAAGAAGTCCGGCGGTGTCCTACTCTCCCACGAGGTCCCCCTCGCAGTACCATCGGCGCAGAAGGTCTTAGCTTCCGGGTTCGGAATGTAACCGGGCGTTTCCCCTTCGCTATGGCCGCCGAAACACTATTGATTTAGCGTGTCTGCAGACCTGAAACGATGTTCAGGTGTGCGGTTTCCGACCGTAAATCGGGAACCACAAAGTGGACGCGAGCAACAAAACTATGTGTTGTCAAGTTATCGGCTTATTAGTACAGGTCAGCTGCATGGGTCTTGAGTCCCCACTTCCACATCCTGCCTATCAACCCAGTAGTCTAGCTGGGAGCCTCTCCCCCGAAGGGATGGAAATCTCATCTTGAAGCCGGCTTCCCGCTTAGATGCTTTCAGCGGTTATCCGTTCCGAACGTAGCTAATCAGCGGTGCTCCTGGCGGAACAACTGACACACCAGAGGTTCGTCCATCCCGGTCCTCTCGTACTAGGGATAGATCTTCTCAAATTTCCTACGCGCGCAGCGGATAGGGACCGAACTGTCTCACGACGTTCTAAACCCAGCTCGCGTACCGCTTTAATGGGCGAACAGCCCAACCCTTGGGACCTACTCCAGCCCCAGGATGCGACGAGCCGACATCGAGGTGCCAAACCATGCCGTCGATATGGACTCTTGGGCAAGATCAGCCTGTTATCCCCGAGGTACCTTTTATCCGTTGAGCGACAGCGCTTCCACAAGCCACTGCCGGATCACTAGTCCCGACTTTCGTCCCTGCTCGAGCCGTCACTCTCACAGTCAAGCTCCCTTGTGCACTTACACTCGACACCTGATTGCCAACCAGGTTGAGGGAACCTTTGGGCGCCTCCGTTACTTTTTGGGAGGCAACCGCCCCAGTTAAACTACCCACCAGGCACTGTCCCTGAACCGGATCACGGTTCGAAGTTAGATATCCAGAGTGACCAGAGTGGTATTTCAACAATGACTCCACGAACACTGGCGTGCCCGCTTCAAAGTCTCCCACCTATCCTACACAAGCCACACCGAACACCAATACCAAGCTGTAGTAAAGGTCACGGGGTCTTTCCGTCCTGCTGCGCGTAACGAGCATCTTTACTCGTAGTGCAATTTCGCCGAGTTCGCGGTTGAGACAGCTGGGAAGTCGTTACGCCATTCGTGCAGGTCGGAACTTACCCGACAAGGAATTTCGCTACCTTAGGATGGTTATAGTTACCACCGCCGTTTACTGGGGCTTAAATTCAGAGCTTCGTCGAAACTAACCCTTCCTCTTAACCTTCCAGCACCGGGCAGGCGTCAGTCCGTATACATCGTCTTGCGACTTCGCACGGACCTGTGTTTTTAGTAAACAGTCGCTTCCCACTGGTCTCTGCGGCCCTGCAGCGCTTCCTGGAGCAAGTCCATTCACGCCTGAGGCCCCCCTTCTCCCGAAGTTACGGGGGCATTTTGCCGAGTTCCTTAACCACGATTCTCTCGATCTCCTTGGTATTCTCTACCTGACCACCTGAGTCGGTTTGGGGTACGGGCGGCTGGAACCTCGCGTCGATGCTTTTCTTGGCAGCATAGGATCATCAGATCTTGCCCTTGCGGACTCCCCTTCAGGTCTCAGCCTTATATGAGAGACGGATTTGCCTATCTCTCGGCCTACACCCTTGGCCTCGGACAACCATCGCCGAGGACTGACTACCTTCCTGCGTCACACCTGTTAATACGCTAGCCGCACCAGCATGGGGTCGAGCGTTAGGCCGGCAGCTTCACCCCGAAGGGATCCGTCAACCGGATTAGGACTCTTAGCACCACTGGATTAGCTTTGGCGGTTCTTCGCCGGTACGGGAATATCAACCCGTTGTCCATCGACTACGCCTGTCGGCCTCGCCTTAGGTCCCGACTTACCCAGGGCAGATTAGCTTGACCCTGGAACCCTTGGTCTTTCGGAGGACGTGTTTCTCACACGTCTTTCGCTACTCATGCCTGCATTCTCACTCGTGTGGCGTCCACGGCTGGATCACTCCGCCGCTTCACTCGCCACACGACGCTCTCCTACCAATCCGCACGGCTGGACCACGAAGGCCTACCAAATATGCGAATTCTACGACTTCGGCGGTGTGCTTGAGCCCCGTTACATTGTCGGCGCGGAATCACTTGACCAGTGAGCTATTACGCACTCTTTCAAGGGTGGCTGCTTCTAAGCCAACCTCCTGGTTGTCTCTGCAACTCCACATCCTTTCCCACTTAGCACACGCTTAGGGGCCTTAGTCGGTAGTCTGGGTTGTTTCCCTCTCGACGATGAAGCTTATCCCCCACCGTCTCACTGCTGCGCTCTCACTTACCGGCATTCGGAGTTTGGCTGACGTCAGTAACCTTGTAGGGCCCATCGGCCATCCAGTAGCTCTACCTCCGGCAAGAAACACGCAACGCTGCACCTAAATGCATTTCGGAGAGAACCAGCTATCACGAAGTTTGATTGGCCTTTCACCCCTATCCACAGCTCATCCCCTCGGTTTTCAACCCAAGTGGGTTCGGTCCTCCACGACGTCTTACCGTCGCTTCAACCTGGCCATGGATAGATCACTTCGCTTCGGGTCTAGGGCATGCGACTCAAACGCTCTATTCGAACTCGCTTTCGCTACGGCTACCCCTCACGGGTTAACCTCGCCACATACCGCTAACTCGCAGGCTCATTCTTCAAAAGGCACGCTGTCACCCCTGCTAGGGAGGCTCCAACGGTTTGTAAGCAGACGGTTTCAGGTACTATTTCACTCCCCTCCCGGGGTACTTTTCACCTTTCCCTCACGGTACTTGTCCGCTATCGGTCATCTGGGAGTATTTAGGCTTACCAGGTGGTCCTGGCAGATTCACACGGGATTTCTCGGGCCCCGTGCTACTTGGGATACTCTCCATCGCTGCGCCACATTTCGACTACGGGACTGGCACCCTCTGTGGTCGGCCTTTCAAGACCGTTCGTCTATATCGCGCACGTCAACGTGAACTTCGGCAGAAGTTCGTGAAAGTCCCACAACCCCGACCATGCAACGCCTGCCGGCTATCACACATGATCGGTTTGGCCTGTTCCGGTTTCGCTCGCCACTACTAACGGAATCGCGGTTGCTTTCTCTTCCTGTGGGTACTGAGATGTTTCACTTCCCCACGTTCCCTCTACCCGCCCTATATATTCAGGCGGGAGTCACCAGGTCGCACAAGTACGCACTGGCGGGGTTTCCCCATTCGGACATCCTCGGATCAAAGTTCGCTTATCAACTCCCCGAGGCTTATCGCAGATTGCTACGTCCTTCTTCGGCTCCAGATGCCAAGGCATCCACCGTCTGCTCTTAGAAACTTGACTACATGAGTTTTGTTAGAATCGATCGGCAGCACCATAAGTACTGCAGATTGACCAATGATCTATAAATGAGATCATCTTGTAGACGACACTCGAAAGTGTCTATCTAAGATGCTCGCGTCCACTGTGTAGTTCTCAAATTACGGGCGGTACCCCCGCCTCCCGGTCACTGACCAGTCAGCAAGAGGTCCAGAAGAGCCTCAGTCACCCGAGTCCCTCAGGACCCAACAGCGTGCACGCGCCGGCCGCCCCGACCAGACCCTTTCCTTGCTTCCGAAGAAGCCGTACTGAGATCCAGACGATCTGTCCGACGCCTATGTCAATGTTCCACCCATGAGCAAACCACCGGACAACGTGTGTGTCCGTAGTGGCTCTGGAACCAGCCGAAGCTGATTCAGAAGCTCCTTAGAAAGGAGGTGATCCAGCCGCACCTTCCGGTACGGCTACCTTGTTACGACTTAGTCCTAATTACCGATCCCACCTTCGACGGCTCCCTCCACAAGGGTTGGGCCACCGGCTTCGGGTGTTACCGACTTTCATGACTTGACGGGCGGTGTGTACAAGGCCCGGGAACGTATTCACCGCAGCGTTGCTGATCTGCGATTACTAGCGACTCCGACTTCATGAGGTCGAGTTGCAGACCTCAATCCGAACTGAGACCGGCTTTTTGGGATTCGCTCCACCTTACGGTATTGCAGCCCTTTGTACCGGCCATTGTAGCATGCGTGAAGCCCAAGACATAAGGGGCATGATGATTTGACGTCATCCCCACCTTCCTCCGAGTTGACCCCGGCAGTCTCCTATGAGTTCCCACCATAACGTGCTGGCAACATAGAACGAGGGTTGCGCTCGTTGCGGGACTTAACCCAACATCTCACGACACGAGCTGACGACAACCATGCACCACCTGTATACGAGTGTCCAAAGAGTTGACTATTTCTAGCCCGTTCTCGTATATGTCAAGCCTTGGTAAGGTTCTTCGCGTTGCATCGAATTAATCCGCATGCTCCGCCGCTTGTGCGGGCCCCCGTCAATTCCTTTGAGTTTTAGCCTTGCGGCCGTACTCCCCAGGCGGGGCGCTTAATGCGTTAGCTGCGACACGGAAACCGTGGAATGGTCCCCACATCTAGCGCCCAACGTTTACGGCGTGGACTACCAGGGTATCTAATCCTGTTCGCTCCCCACGCTTTCGCTCCTCAGCGTCAGTAACGGCCCAGAGAACTGCCTTCGCCATCGGTGTTCCTCCTGATATCTGCGCATTCCACCGCTACACCAGGAATTCCATTCTCCCCTACCGCACTCTAGCTGGCCCGTACCCACTGCAGACCCGAGGTTGAGCCTCGGGATTTCACAGCAGACGCGACCAACCGCCTACGAGCTCTTTACGCCCAATAATTCCGGATAACGCTTGCACCCTACGTATTACCGCGGCTGCTGGCACGTAGTTAGCCGGTGCTTTTTCTGCAGGTACCGTCACTCTCGCTTCTTCCCTGCTAAAAGAGGTTTACAACCCGAAGGCCGTCGTCCCTCACGCGGCGTTGCTGCATCAGGCTTTCGCCCATTGTGCAATATTCCCCACTGCTGCCTCCCGTAGGAGTCTGGGCCGTGTCTCAGTCCCAGTGTGGCCGGTCACCCTCTCAGGCCGGCTACCCGTCGTAGGCTTGGTGAGCCATTACCTCACCAACAACCTGATAGGCCGCGAGTCCATCCTTGACCAAAAAATCTTTCCAACTCCTAGCCATGCGGCTGAAGCTCGTATCCGGTATTAGACGTCGTTTCCAACGCTTATCCCAGAGTCAAGGGCAGGTTACTCACGTGTTACTCACCCGTTCGCCACTGATCCAGAAGAGCAAGCTCTTCCTTCACCGTTCGACTTGCATGTGTTAAGCACGCCGCCAGCGTTCATCCTGAGCCAGGATCAAACTCTCCGTAAATGAATGACAGCCAACCGGTCGAAACCAGCTGACAAATCTTTTGCCCAGCCGCCACGGGAAAACGCGACAACCAGACGAGTTTGATCTGACTGAAAGGATCATCATACTGACAATCCGTCAATCCAAAGGAATCTCTCACCCGGCAACCGAAGTCACCGAGCCGAGGTTATTTGGCATTTGACATAGTGCACGCTGTTGAGTTCTCAAGGATCGGATGCTCGA
>NZ_VHQG01000011.1 GCF_006517435.1 Schumannella soli | reverse complement strand
GCGAGGATCAGGTCCGCGAACAGGTCCGCGCGGATCTGATCAACCGTGCGACGATCTGCCGCCACCGCGGCAGGCACACCGCCGTTGCGGGTGCCGAAAGCCGCGCTGTCCGGGTGAGCTGCACCGCCCGGGCGCGCTGCGCCGTGCGAGACATCCGCGTCCTGCACCGCGTGCGCCATGCGGGTGAGGCGGTCGAGGATGCCGTCGCCGATGACCGTCGGCACCGTCGCGATGACGTCACACATCCCGTCCCGCCCGGGGACCAGGCGCACCGCGCGCTGGCGGGCGGCATCCTCGTGTCGTTCGGTGAACGACGGCTCGGTGAGCTTCTCAGCGAAGAGCTCCAGCCCAGCCCGGACCCGGTTCGGGGTGTCGTTCAAGCTGCGGTCGATCGCCTCCCGCTCGAACTCGAGCCGCCGATCCACCGGCACCACACGACCGGCGTCGACGATCACGGTGACGTGGGCGCGGGTGATGAACCCGTGCTCCCACGCCGACAACGCCGCCGGGTAGAACTCCACGATCTCCCGCGCTTCTCCGAT
>NZ_VHQG01000010.1 GCF_006517435.1 Schumannella soli | reverse complement strand
GGCGTTGTCGGGATCATCTCGCCGTTCAACTTCCCGGCGATGGTGCCGTTGTGGTTCTTCCCGATCGCGATCGCGGCGGGCAACACGGTGATCCTGAAGCCGAGCGAGAAGGACCCGTCGGCGGCGCTCTGGCTGGCGGAGCTGTGGAAGGAGGCCGGCCTCCCGGACGGTGTCTTCAACGTCCTCCAGGGTGACAAGCTCGCGGTCGATGGTCTGCTGAACGCCCCCGAGGTCCGCAGCATCTCGTTCGTGGGCTCGACGCCGATCGCGCAGTACATCTACGAGACCGCCGCTCGCAACGGCAAGCGGGTTCAGGCGCTCGGCGGTGCGAAGAACCACATGCTCGTCCTCCCCGACGC
>NZ_VHQG01000001.1:1026562-1258075 GCF_006517435.1 Schumannella soli | reverse complement strand
ATCGCCGGGAAGTTGAACGGCGAGATGATCCCGACAACGCCGAGCGGCTGCTTGATCGAGTAGACGTCGACGCCGGTGGACACGTTCGAGGAGTAGCCGCCCTTGATCAGGTGCGGGAACCCCGTCGCCAGATCCACGACCTCGAGACCACGCGCGACCTCACCCGCGGCATCGGAGACGACCTTCCCATGCTCCGACGTGATGATCTCCGCCAGCTCACGCGAACGCGCGTTGAGCAGCTCACGGAACGCGAACACCACCTGCTGCCGCTTCGCGTTCGACGTCGCAGCCCATCCCGGGAACGCCGCCGCCGCCGAAGCGACCGCCGCGTCGATCTCGGCCTGGTCGGCGAGCACGACCGACTTCGTCTGACGACCGAGGGCGGGATCGAAGACCGGGGCCGTGCGGCCCGAGGCGGAGGCGCTGACGGCGCCGTCGATCCAGTGCTGGACGAGAGGGAGGGAGTCGGACATGACGACCTTTCCGAGAGGGGTGACCCGGTCAGGCTAGGCAGGGGCCGCCGCGGCGAGCCCTGCCGGAATGGATAGCGACCTTCGATCCGGTCTCCATTCCGCAGATCCCGCCTGTCGACGGCCCACTCTGGCTTGCGCGACAGGCGTTGCGGGAATAATCTTGCAGGGTCTAAAAGTTTGCACTTCATGCAAGCAAGTCGCCAGCGTCGGTGACACCCCCTCCACCACCGGGTCCCGGCGCGCGACGTCACGACCCTCCCCACCTCGAAGGAAGCGCATGTCCTCGGCTGCCGTCAGCTCACCACCCCGCTCGAACACCCCCGGCGGAGGGGGCAGCAGCGGCGCCGGCGGAACCCTCATGAGCCACCGCGAGATCCTCTTCGTGATCTACGGCCTGCTCGCCGGCATGTTCCTCTCGTCGCTCGGCCAGACCGTGTTCGGCACGGCGATCCGCACGATCGGCGACGACCTCAAGGGCCTCGACCAGCAGGCCTGGGTCACGACGGCGTACCTGATCACGAGCACGATCGCGACGCCGATCTACGGCAAGCTCAGCGACATCTTCGGCCGCCGCCCGCTGTTCATCTTCGGCATCAGCGTCTTCATCGCCGGCGCCGTGCTGTCGTCGATGTCGACCTCGATGCTCATGCTCGCCGGCTTCCGCGCGATCCAGGGCATCGGCGCGGGCGCACTCATGTCGCTGCCGCTCGCGATCCTCGGCGACATCCTCGCCCCGCGCGAGCGCGCCAAGTACCAGGGCTACTTCCTCGCCGTGTTCGGCATCGCCTCGGTCATCGGACCGCTGCTCGGCGGGCTGCTCGCCGGCGCCGACCAGATCCTCTTCATCACCGGATGGCGCTGGGTGCTGCTGATCAACGTGCCGATCGGCATCGTCGCGCTGATCATGGTCATCCGCTTCCTGCACCTGCCGAAGGTGCACGACCGGGCCTCCGCGCCGCGCATCGACTGGTGGGGGGCGACCGCGATCATCGTCGCGCTCGTGCCGCTGCTGCTCGTCGCCGAGCAGGGCCGCACCTGGGGATGGGGATCCGTCGGATCGATCGCCTGCTACGTGATCGGCGCCATCGGACTCGTCGCCTTCATCGTCATCGAGACGCTCATGAAGGACAACGCGATCCTGCCCATGAAGCTCTTCCGCTCGCGCACCTTCTCGATGGCCGCGCTGCTCGGCTTCCTCGTCGGCTTCGCCATGTTCGGCGCCATGCTGACACTGCCGCTCTACCTGCAGATCGTCGTCGGCCTCGACCCGACCGCCGCGGGCTTCGCCACCCTGCCGCTCGTGCTCGGCCTCATGGTCGCCTCGATCGTGTCGGGCCAGATGATCTCGCGCATCGGCAAGTACCGAGCCTTCCCGATCACGGGAACCGCCTTCACCGCCGTCGGCTACGTGCTGCTGACCTTCATGAACATCGACCGCCCGCTCTGGTACCTGCTGATCGCGATGTTCGTGATCGGACTGGGGCTCGGCCAGCTCATGCAGACGCTGACCTTCGCCGCGCAGGGCTCGGTCGAGCCGCGCGACATGGGCGTGGCGACGAGCTCGGCGACCTTCTTCCGCCAGATCGGCGGAACGCTCGGCGTGGCCGTGCTGCTGTCGGTGCTGTTCTCGGCGCTGCCGGGCAACATCGCGAGCGCCATGTCGAACGAGAAGGACCTGAGCTCGGCCCTCGACGCCGCCCTCGACCCGACGGTCGCGAGCGCCCCGAAGAACGCGGGCGTGATGAAGCAGATCTGGACCCCGATCGTCACCCCGATCGAGAAGCAGGTGCAGGACGGCCTCGACCAGGCGACCGCTCAGGTGCTCGCCGCCGTTCCGCCGGCCGCCGCGCAGCCCGCCCTCGAAGCCGCCGCCGGCAAGGCCCACGCCTCCGTCGTCGACGGCAAGCTCGCGGTCGACTGGTCCGACGCCGACCAGCGCGGCTACTGGGTCGACCAGCTCGCGCCGAAGATCGCCGACAAGGTCGCCGACGCGAAGACCAGCGACAGCCAGTCGAGCTCGAGCGACACGTCGTTCCTCAACGGGGCCGACCCGCGGCTGACCCGCGCGTTCCTCGGCGGCTTCAACGACTCGGCCGTGGCCGTGTTCTGGGTGGGCTTCGCGATCATCGTGCTCGCGTTCATCCTCACCTGGTTCTTCAAGGTGCCGCCGCTGCGTCAGCGCTCGGCGCTGCAGGAGCGCGCCGACAAGCACCGCGAGGCGACCGAGGAGCTCGAGCAGGAAGCCGTGCTGGCCGCCAACGAGTCGGGTTCGTTCGTCGCGCCGATGACCGGCTCCGTGCCCGTCGTGCAGCGGTGAGCGGGATGCGCGGCGAGACCTCTCCGACGACCTCGGCGGTGCGCGAGCACGTGCCGCTCGACACGGCCGCGCTGCTGCTGGCCGGCGACGTCGAGGAGGTCTCGCTGCGCGAGCGCAAGAAGGCCCGCACCTGGATGGCGCTGCACGAGGCAGCGCGGTCGCTCGTGCTCGCGCGCGGCCTCGACGGCGTCACGATCGAGGAGATCTGCGAGGTCGCCGAGGTCTCGCCGCGCACCTTCTTCAACTACTTCGCGTCGAAGGCGGATGCGGCGCTGGGACTGCGCGAGCCGCGCATCCACGCCGAGGCCCTCGAGCGCTTCGCGGCGCAGGGCGGCGAACCCGGCGCGGTGGGCGACCTGTGCGATCTGCTCGCGGCGACGATCGACCTGCCGCCCGACACCGCCCGGGTGAAGGAGCTGGGTCGCGCGCGGCCCGAGGTGTCGCCGGCGATCCACAAGTGGATGTCGCAGCTGCGCACCGCGATCAGCGACGCCGCGATCGACCGCCTGGGCGAGCGGCGCGGCCGTCTCGCTGTCGCGATCGTCTTCGCGGCGCTGTTCGAGGCGATCCATGAACCCCCGGTCGCCTCGGTGGGCGACCTCGCCGTGCGGCTGCGCGAGCGGGTGGAGACGATGGTCGAGATCGCGCGCGCGTAGTCGCGGCGGCTCAGCTCTCGTGGAACGACGGCAGGTACGAGAGCCCGACGAGGATGCCCTCGGGACTGAGCAGGCGCGCCGTCGACTGACCCCACGGCTCGACCTTCGGGCCGACGAGGATGCGCTGCCCTTTCTCGGCGAGCTCGGCGGCGCCCGCCGCGACCGCTTCGGGCGACTCGAGCTCGAACTCGACCCACGACTGCGGAACGGCCACATCGGCGGGCCACTCAGCGGTGCCGAAAGTCGCCTCGGCCGCCTGGCTGAGCGGCCACAGCCCGAACACCTTCGCCCCATCGAGATCGCGGGCGTGGAAGTAGTCGGGAGCGATCTCGTCGAGTTCGAGGCCGATCACGTCGCCCCAGAATCGCCGTGTCGCCGCCGGGTCGGGTCCGATCGGGCCGTAGCCCGCGATGAACTGGATCTGCATGGATCGCACGCTAGCGACACCCGGCGACAGCGCGGGAGGGCGTCGCGCGGTCAGGGCCGGGGCGGCACGACGATCGCTGAGCCGTCGGAGCGCGGATCGCTCGCGGCATCCCAGCGCGGCCCGTCCGTGTACCCCGCACCGCCCTCGGGCAGCGGGCGGATGAGGTTCGCGTGGCCGAGGTCCTCGTCGTGCGGCGGCACCTCGCGCAGGGCGAAGCCGGCCGCGGAGAGCGAGCGCTTCGCCGCATCGGGCAGGTCGCTCTCGATGGTCGCGGTCAACGGGGTGTCGCCGTCGGCCTGCACCCCGATCGCGAAACGCGGGGCCCGGGTCACGGCGCTCGCTCCGACACCGGCGCCGGCTCCCGCGCCGACGCTCGCACCCCCGAGCTGACGCAGCAGCAGCTGCGCGTGGATCTGCGGCTGCGCCTGCCCTCCCATGGTCGACTGCACGGCGACGAGCGATCGATCGGCCGCATCCAGCACTAGCACCGGCATGAGCGTGTGCGGCGGACGCCGCCCGGGAGCGAAGGCGGCGGGATGCGCGGGGTCGAGCGAGAAGCCGGTGCCGCGGTTCTGGAACAGCACGCCGGTCTCGGGTTCGAGCACCGCGGCGCCGAAGCTCCAGTAGGCCGACTGCACGAGCGACACGGCCCAGCCGTCGTCGCTGACGGCGGCGAGCCCGACAGTGTCGCCGCGGGCGGGACGGATGGGGTGGAGCCCGTCCGCGTCGGGGGCGGCGGAGCGGGCGTGAGCCTCCGTGTCGGTGTCCGTCTCGGATCCGGTCGCGCCGCCGTCATCCGCGCGGTGACGGCCGCGGAGGCCGGCCCGGGTCAGCAGCTCGCCGGTGCTCAGCGCATCCGGATCGGCGAGCACCGAAGCCCGGATCGCGTTGCCCTCCGCGAAGAGCCGCCCGAGCTCGCCGGCACCCGCTCCGAGCGGATCGAGCTCGGCTCCGCCCTCCGAACGACGTCGTCGCGCGAGCCGGTCGAGCTCTCGCAGGGTGCGCAGCAGCGAGAAGCCCTGCGTGTTCGGCGGGCTGGTGATGATCTCGAGCGAGCGAGCGCCGAGCCCGGCAACGAGCCCCGTACCGTGCTCGCCGTCGACTGCGTCGGCGAGCACGAGCGAGATCGGCGCATCCAGCACGGGCTGGAACGCGGCGACCTCCTCGGCCGTGATCCGGCTGCCGAGTCGGCGCAGGCCGGCGACCCACGCCTCGACGAGCGGCCCCTCGTAGAAGGCGTCGGGACCGTGCGTCGCGAGGACGCGCAGCGTCGCGGCGAGCGCCGGCTGCCGCAGCGGCTCGCCCTCCCGCAGCCCGCGGCCGTCGGGCGCGAAGATCGCCCGGCACCCCGGATCGGCGAGCAGCGCGTCTCCGTCCTCGACGATCGCCGCCGCGACCGACCGGGCGAGGGGATGCTCGTCGGCGAGCCGCGCGGCCGGCGCGAGCAGCGCGTCCCAGCCCAGGCGCGCGCGCCCCTGCGCGAGCAGGCTCCAGCCGCGCACCCCGCCGGGCACGGTCACGGTGTCGATGCCGCGGTCGGGCATCCGGTCGCCGTGCCGCTCGCGCAGCCCCTCGAGGGTCTCGTCGCGCACGGCGCGGCCGGTCGCGTTGACGAAGGTCACGGTCCCGTCAGGTGCGCGCACGAGCGCGACGAGGTCGCCGCCGAGCGCGACGTTGTTCGGATAGACGGCGCACAGCGCGGCCGCCGCGGCGATCGCCGCATCCACGGCGTTGCCGCCAGCACGCAGCGCCTCAGCCCCGGCCTCGGTCGCGAGGTGGTGCGAGGTCGCGACAGCACCCGACCCGGCGACGGCACCGGCGCCGCCCTCGACAGCACCGCCTCCGCGCGAGTTCGACATGCGCCCACCCTGCCACCCGCCGACGCGCGACACCACGGATGCACGCGCCGCACCCCCGCGAAGCGACGGATTCCGTAGCCCGAACCGGCGCATCCCTTCGTATACCTCCGTCGGAATCCCACCGCAACTCTCGATTCCGTCGCGCGAGCGGTATATCGTCGCCCCACCAGAAGGCGAGCAAGGGAGTTCGTGTGGCCGGTTCATCCCCCGACGGCGTCACCCCGAGCGGCAATGGCGTGAACGGCAGCGTCGAGCTGCGCGGCATCGTGAAGTCGTTCGGCGGCAACGTCGCGATCGGCGGCGTCGACCTCGATGTGCACAGCGGCGAGTTCCTCTCCCTGCTGGGCCCCTCGGGCTGCGGCAAGACGACGCTGCTGCGCATGATCGCCGGCTTCGAGCATCCCGACTCCGGCGACATCCTCGTCGGCGGAACGAGCGTGCTGAACACGGCGCCGTACAAGCGGCCGGTCAACACCGTCTTCCAGAGCTACGCGCTGTTCCCGCACATGACGGTCGCCGAGAACGTCGCCTACGGGCTGCGGCAGAAGCGCACTGCGCGCAGCGAGATCGGCGCCCGGGTGACCGAGGCGCTCGACATGGTGCGGATGCGCGACTTCGCCGACCGCAGTCCGCTCAAGCTGTCGGGCGGTCAGCAGCAGCGCGTCGCCCTCGCCCGCGCCCTCGTCAACCGCCCCCGCGTGCTGCTGCTCGACGAGCCGATGTCGGCCCTCGACCGCAAGCTGCGCGAGGAGATGCAGATCGAGCTCAAGCTGCTGCAGCAGCAGCTCGGCACGACCTTCGTCTTCGTCACCCACGACCAGCAGGAGGCGCTCTCGATGAGCGACCGGATCGTGGTCATGCAGGGCGGCGCGATCCAGCAGATCGGCACGACCGAGCAGGTCTACCTCGAACCGGCGAACGCCTTCGTCGCCGGGTTCATCGGCAAGCAGAACTTCATCGAGGCGACCGTGCAGGCCGATGGCACGCTGCTCGCCGCCGACGGCCCGCTCGGCCGGCTCGGCGACGTCGGATCGGCGGCGCCCGCGCCCGCATCCGGAACCCGCGTCACCGCGACGATCCGCGCCGAGGCGGTCACCGTCACGGCCACGCGTCCGGCGAGCGCCGCGCTGCCCGCGACCGTGGCGGGCATCTCGTTCCTCGGCGACGCGATCCAGTACGTCGTCACGACGCCCAGCGGGCTCGAGCTGATCTCGCGCGTCGATCCGGCGCGGGCCGAGAGCCTCAGCACCGGCGATCAGGTGTGGTTCCACTGGGATGCGGCGGCCCTGCGCACCTTCCCGGCCGAGCGGGCGGCGGCCTGATGGCGGCCCGCCCGCACCCTCGCGCCGAGGTGCGCGCGCTCATCCCGCGTGCCGCATCCGCGCAGATCACCCGGCGTGCCCTGCTCAGCGGCTTCGCCGTGAGCGCGACCGCGCTGACGCTCGCCGCCTGCGCCCGCGAGACCCGCATCGCCGCGTCGGCGCCGGTCGACGGCAAGCTGGAGAGTCAGCTCAACGTCTACAGCTGGGGCGACTACGACGACCCGCGCAACATCGCCGCGTTCCAGCGCAAGAACGGCGTGACGGTGCAGATCGACAGCTACGGCTCGAACGAGGAGATGATCTCCAAGCTCGGCGCGACGCGCGGCACGAGCGGCTACGACATCATCGTGCCGACCGGCGTCTACGTGCCGCTGCTCGCGAAGAACAAGCTCGTGCAGAAGCTCGATCTGTCGAAGCTGAAGAACTTCGCGAACCTGCTTCCCGCCTACCGCGACCAGTCGTGGGATCCGGGCAACGTCTACACGGTCTGCAAGGACTTCGGCACCACCGGCTACGCCTACGACACCGACGTGATCGACCGCGAGATGACCTCGTGGCAGGACTTCCTCGACGTCGCCGAGACCACCGCCAGCCACAACACGGCGCTGCTCGAAGACCCGTGGGAGGTGAGCTGCATCTGGTTCGCCGCGAACGGCATCGACCCGAACACGACGAAGAAGGCCGACCTCGACGCCTGCGAGAAGTACATGGTGAACACGCTCGCGCCGCACGTGAAGGCCTTCAACTCGAGCGCAGCGCAGAGCGGCATCCCGCAGCAGACGTTCTCGCTCATCCAGGCCTTCAACGGCGACGTGCGGCAGGCGTATCTCGCGACCGACAAGCCGCCGAAGAACTGGAAGTTCGTCTTCCCGACCCCGACCGCCAACCTGTGGATGGACTGCTGGGCGATCACGACCGGCGCGCAGCATCCGGATTCGGCGTACGCCTTCATCGACTCGATGCTCGAGCCGGAGGTCGCCTACCGCGAGCTCGACTACATCGGCTACTCGACCGGGCTGAAGGGGCAGGAGGAGCTGGCGCGGAAGCGCGACTACGACTTCCCCGAGCTGGTGTTCCTCACCGAGGAGGTCGAGAAGCGGCTCACGCCCTCGCTCGTGACCGACGCGACCGAGCGGCTGACCTCGATCATGAACCGGATGATGGCGAAGGCGGGCAGCTGATGACCACCACCGAGATCATGACGCTCGCGCAGGAGCCGGGCGACGGCGGGCGCGGCGCCCGGCGCGGTCGGGGTGTCGGAGCGGCCGGCAGCTCGCGCATCCGTCAGCGTCTCAGCGGCACGACGATCGCCGGATTCCCCACCTGGGCGTTCGTGCTGTTCTTCTTCATCGTGCCGATCGCGCTCGTGCTCTGGTACAGCTTCGGCTACAAGCCCGACCTGTTCTCGGCGCACGCCAACGACAAGCTGTCGTTCGACCGCTACGCGGAGGCGCTCGATCCGACCTTCCTCGGCACCTTCCTCAACACCCTGCGCATCGGCGTCGTCGGCACCGTCATCTGCCTGATCATCGCGATCCCCTTCGCCTACTGGCTCGCGGTGAAGCTCAAGCCGCAGTACCGGGCGCTCGCACTGGCTCTCGTGCTCGTGCCGTTCTGGACGAACTTCCTCGTGCGCACGCTCGGCTGGCAGATCGTGCTGTCGCCGCAGGGCTTCGTCTCGTCGGCCATGCAGGGGCTCGGACTCGAGAAGCTCGATGTGCTCTACACGTCGACGGCCGTGCAGATCGGCGTCGTCTACAACTACCTGCCGCTGATGATCCTGCCGCTGTACGTGGCGATGGATCGCGCGGGCACCTCGCTGCGGGAGGCCAGCGCCGATCTGGGTGCGAACCGCATCCGCACCCTGTTCCAGGTGACGCTGCCGCTCGCCGCCCCGGGCATCGCGAGCGGGGCGCTGCTCGTGTTCATCCCGCTCATGGGCGACTACGTGACCGCGTCGGTGCTCGGCGGGGCGCAGGGCAACATGATCGGCCAGCTCGTCGCCAGCCAGTTCAACACGGCCCAGAACTGGGCGCTCGGCTCGGCGATGGCGGTGCTGCTGATGCTGTTCACGGCGATCACCGTGGCGATCGTCGCCGTCGTCGCGCTCGTGATCAGGTTCGGGATCCGACGAGCGCGACGCGTCGTGCTGACGGGAGGTGCGGCATGAGCGCGGTGGATGATCGGCCCGCACCGAGTGTCGCGAACCGGCGTCGCCGCGACGGTGTGGGCGTCGGGCTGACGGTGTGGGGCGTGCTCGTGTTCGCGTTCCTGTTCATCCCGATCATCGTGATCATCGCCTACTCCTTCAACACGGGCCGGCTGCTCGCGACGTGGCAGGGCTTCGGCTTCGATGCCTACGGGGCCGCGTGGGAGAACCCGGTGCTGCGCGCCTCGGTCATCACCTCGCTGCAGGCGGCGCTCGGCGCGGCCGTGCTGTCGACCATCCTCGGCACCCTCGGCGGGCTGGCGCTCGCCCGGTCGAAAGTGAAGGCGAAGTGGGTGCTCTGGGCGACCGGGCTGCTCACGATCACGCTGTTCACGCCCGAGATCGTGGATGCGGTGTCGATGCTCCCCTGGTTCGTCAGCCTCGGCACCGACTTCGGCATCGCCCCGTTCAGCAACGGCATGGTGCGGCTCGTGGTCGCGCACAGCGTGCTGTCGGTGGCCGTCGTGACGTTCATCGTGCGGGCGCGCATGCACGGCATGGACGAGTCGCTCGAGGAGGCCGCGGCCGACCTCTACGCGCCGCCGCTGCGTCGGTTCTTCCAGATCACGCTGCCGGTCGCGAGCCCGGCGATCTGGGCCGGGGCGCTCATGTCGTTCACGCTCAGCCTCGACAACACGATCGTGTCGAGCTTCGTGCAGGTGCCGGGGGCGACCCCGTGGCCGGTGTACATCTTCAGCGCGCTGCGCGTCGGTCTGCGGCCCGAGATCGCGGCCGTCTCGGCGGTCATGTTCGTGCTGACGCTGCTCGCGCTCGCCGTGGTCGGGCTCGTGCTGCGGCGCGGTGGGCAGTCGGCGGAGGAGATGGCCAAGACGCTGGCGAGCGCGTAGCGCCCGACCCGCGGGGGCCCGAGGTCGGGCGGCTCCCGCGACCCGAACGCGGAAGCCGTCTCGGCGCGCGAAGCTGTGTGCCGCATCGGCATCCCTTGTGCAGCCAGCGTGACGACGGCCACGGTGCTAGACCTGATTCGTGAGTGACGAACCGGGGATGACGCAGCAGTCCGATGACACGCGAATCGGCGCGTCGCCCGGCGGCGAGCGCCCGGTGCCGAACGACCTCATGGAGCCGGTGCCGAATGTGCAGCGCATCATGTGGACCGGCACGATCTGGTTCGCCGCGGTCGTGCTGTCGATCGGCGCGACGATGGGCCCGCTGCTCGCGAGCGGCTGGCGCCCCGATCACCTGCCGGCCGTGCTCGAGGGCATCTGGTGGATCGGCGTCGTCATCATGACCCTCGCCGTCGGCCTCATCGGCTGGTCGGGATGCCCGATCCTCGAGGTCAGCGTGAAGACCGCGAGTCACAACAAGTCGCGGACCATGCAGTTCGGCACGGCGCTGTTCATCGCGAGCGGCGCGATCCTGCTCGCCGCGATCATGCTCGGCTGACGTCTCCCGCGCTCCGCTGACGACGCGGCACGACGCAAGATCACTCGCCGACGATTCGCCGGAGCACGCAGGGCAGGTCAGAACGGGGCCGGGTTGAGCAGTGCACGCTCGATCTCGAGCAGCTCGGCCAGCAGCTGAGCTGACGGCACGTCTCCGAAGTCGAAGAGCTCGGCGAGGAGCTCGACTGGGATCTCGGGATGCTCGTCGGGCGGCCCGAACACGTCGGCCTCACCGAAGCATCGGGTCTCACCGGGTGGATCGAGGGCGCCGGGTGGATCGAGCGCATCGGGCGGGGCCGACCGGGGAACCTCGATCGTGCTGGAGGCGCGAGGCGCGGGCTCATCGAAGCCGGCGAATGCGACCGCCACCGTGGGCGCATCCTCGCGGTAGATGCGTCCGGTGGGCGAAGTCCATTCGAGAACGCCGCCGCCGAGCTGTTGCACTCGCCAGCGGGTGAACTGCTTCATCGAGTGGTGCCGCTGACAGAGGTGGGCGAGGTTGCCGATCGTGGTCGGTCCGCCGAGGGCGTGGTCGATCGTGTGATCGATCTCGCAACGGGTTGCGGCCAGGCGGCATCCGGGGAAGCGGCAGTGCTGGTCGCGCACGCGCAGGTGACGACGCTGATCGGCGGTCGGCCGGTAGCGATCGGTCACGAGCACGCCGCCCGTGACCGGATCGGTGAGGATGCGCGACAAGGACGGTGCGCTTCCGGCGAGCCGGCGGGCGGTGCCGGCGTCGACCGGCGAGCGCCCGACGAGATCGGCGGGATCGTCGCCGAGTCCGACGAGCGCGGACGCCGGCACCACGACCTGCACGTGGGCGCGGATCGCACCGAGGGCGCCGATCCCGTCGGCGTCACCGTGCGCGGTCGGGTCGAGCTGCGGGGCTCCGGCGAGCAGCAGGTCGGCGAAGACGTCGGCACGCACGGCGTCGATGCCGCGACGGTCGCCCGGGCCGCCCGCTGAGTCGGTCCGTCCCTCGTCGATCACGGCGTGCGCCATCCGCGTGAGTCGATCGACGATGCCGTCGCCGATCACCGCGGGAACCGTGGCGATCACCTCACACATCCCGTCGTGTCCGGGGATGAGACGCACGGCCCGCCGACGGGCCGCCTCCTCGTGTCGTTCGGTGAACGAGCGCTGGGTGAGCTTCTCGGCGTAGAGCTCGAGCCCGGCCCTGACCCGGTTCGGGGTGTCGCGGAGGCAGCGGTCGATCGCCTCGCGCTCGTACTCGGCGCGGAGCGAGTCGCCCACAATGCGTCCGGCGTCGACGATGACGGTCACGTGCCCGCGGGTGATGGATCCGCTCTCCCACGCGGCGAGCGCGACCGGGTACTTCTCGACGATCTCCTGCGCGTCACCGATGCGCCCCTGCATCGTGCGATCGGTCACGCGGAACACACCGGCGAGCTCGACGGCGACGGAACGCAGCGCCACGTCGTGCGCCCGCACGCTCGCGCGCTGCCCCGCCGCCTCGGCCGCGGCGATCTGACCGGCCCGGGCGAGCATCCGCGTCTCGGCCACCTGGGCGGCGGCGAGCAACCCGACGATCCCCTCGGCGTCGCCCGCCAGCTCCGTCAGCGCGGCGTCGGCGACGCCGATGCCGAGCGCGGGCGGGGGCTTCTCCATGTCTTCATGTTGACCCCGACCACCGACATTCGACGGGGTCGGTTCCAGCTGCGGAATCGGTCACCGGCCTCGCTCCCAGCATGGTCTTCGGCGACGCGCCTCGGCGCCAGATCATCCGCCCTCGCGCCGCCCGAGAGGCGTCCCCCGAGACCGACTCACGCTCACTCAGCCGGTGCTCGCGCACCGGGCGGCCCGTTGCCCGAGCTCGCTCGCACGTCAGCGGCGCTGCGCCCTCGCCGACGCCGCCCCATCCGCGTGTCCGACTCAGGCGCCCGACGACGTCCACGCGCGAGCCGATCAGCTCGCGGTGACGTCGATCAGAACCTTGCCGACGACGCCGCCCTCGACGGCGTCGTGCGCGGCGGCGGTGTCCGCGAGGGAGAAGCGCGTCAGCGGGAGTCCGGTCGCGTCGCCGACCTCGAGCGCTCCGGCGGCCGCGGCGGCCGTCACATCCTCGACGCCGGCCCGCAGCGCCTCGTCGCCGACCGTGTAGAGCAGCACGAACTGCAGGCGGGCGTTGAGCCCCATCCACTCGCGGATCGGGATCCGGATGTCGCTGCCGCTGTTCGCGTAGATCGCGACCGAGCCGCGGGTCGCGACGACCGCCGCCACGAGCCCGACGTTGCGGATGAAGTCCACGTCGACCACGATGTCGACCCCGTCGGGGGCGAGCTCGCGGATCGCCGCGGCCGGGTCGCCCTGCGTGTAGTCGATTGCGAAGTGGGCCCCCGCGTCGGTCGCCAGGGCGGCCTTGGCGTCGCTCGAGATCGTCGTGATGACGGTCGCGCCGGCCCAGCGGGCGAGCTGGATGGCGGCGTGGCCGACCGCGCCGGCGCCGCCGGTGACGAGCACGGTGCGTCCGTCGAGGGATCCCGGGGCGAGGCGGCGCGGGCCGTCTTCGTGCACGGTCAGGGCGCGGTGCGCGGTCATCGCGGGGACGCCGAGGCTCGCGCCCACGTCGAAGCTCACCCCGTCGGGCAGCTTCACGGCCTTCCACGCCTCGACGACGGCGACCTCCTGCGCGGTGCCGTCGTCCGACTCGTGCTGCGCGAGGAACACCCACACGCGATCACCCACCGCGAGCCCCTCGACGCCGTCGCCGACCTCGTCGACGACGCCGGCGCCATCCTGGTTCGGCACGATCGCCGGGGCGTCGGAGCCGTCCGCACCGCCGCCGGTCGCCGGGGCGGTCTGGGCGGCGCGGCGCTTCCAGTCGGTCGGGTTCACTCCGCTGACGTGGATGCGCACCCGCACCTGGCCGGGCCCGGCGTGCGCCTCCTCACGCTCGACGAGGTTCAGGACCTCGGATCCGCCGGTGGACGTGTAGACGATCGCGCGCATGCTCCGACGCTAGTTCGGTGTGGGTGCTCGGCGCTGGGCTGGCGTCGTCGCAGCTGAGCCAGCAAGCGAGATCCATGATCTGATGCAACTCGATGAAGGTACGGTGTGGCCATGCTCTACGGGCCGCGGACGCGGGAAGTCACCGCCTTCATCGAAACCCTGCCGTCGCTGACCAAATCGGACTGGGAAGAAGGCAAATCCGCTGCGGTGCAGTATCAGCCCGACCTTCTCGAGAAGCTCGACCACGCTTCGGTCCTCGTGGTGTCGACGCTGACGAGCAATCCGCAGCTCGATGCCGCGTTGAGCGCCGCGAAGCCGCACGTCGTTCGCATCGTCGACTCGTTCCAGTGGAATGACGACGCGAATTCTGACCTTCGACTCGATGTTCTGTGGGCACTCGGAGCGATCGTGGTCTTCGACGAGCTCGCTTTCGACGATCTCCTCGTGAGATTCAGGCCCTTCCGCCTGTCGACCGTCGCCGTGCCCGTCCTGTGGAGCAGGTCACTTCTCGACTGAGAGCCGGACTCGGTGTCTCGGCGCGAGACGCTCGCGAGCACGGTGGAGATCACGGGATCACTCTGGCCGCGAGGAGGCGCGGCCGCGTCATCCGCGACGCTGATCCTGGTCGTCCTCCGCGCCGAGGTCGGCGCTCGCGCCCGCACCCGGGCCCGCTCCGGCGACGCCCGCTCCGCCCGCCGCGAGCGCATCCATCACCCGCCGCAGCGACTCGACGACCGCGCGCACGGCACGCCGTCGCAAGATCTCGGGGCGCGCGAGCACGTCGATCGAGCGGGTCGTGCCGACGCCGACGAGGGGCCGGGTGACGACGCCGTCGACGTGCGCGAGGCTGCCGGTGTACCGCGGCAGCAGCCCGAGCGCGTCGCCGGTCGAGACGATCGACGCGACCGTGCTCCAGTCGTTGACGCGGTGCACGATGTCGATGGTGCGCTCCGCCGACGCCGCGACGGCCCGCAGCACGTCGTCGGGCGAGAAGCCGACCCGGCTGCTGACCCAGCGTTCGTCGATCAGGTCGGCCGGACGCAGCCGCGAAGCCCGGGCGAGGCGATGGGATGCCGGCAGCGCGACATCCAGCGGCTCGTGCACGAGCGTGATGACGCGCACGCCGTCGTCGGGCCAGGGCGGGCTGTGGTCGAGTCGGTGCGCGAGCACGAGGTCGTAGCGGGCGGCGAGCGCCGGGAAGTCGTCTTGCGCGACGTCCTCGTCGGTGAAGCGCACCTCGGGTCCGCCGCTCGCGGCGAGCTCGGCGATGAGGCTGCCGAAGATCGCCTGCCCGGCGCTGTGGAAGCCGCTGAGCCGCACGACGCCGCGCTCGTCGCTCTCGTAGTCGTCGACGGCGGCGCGGGCCGCAGCCACCGCATCCAGCACGCCGTCGCCGGCGCGAACGAGCGCGAGTCCGGCATCCGTCAGCACGAGCGAGCGACCCTGCTTGCGCGTGAGCGAGGTGCGGAAGCCGCGCTGCAGGGCGGCGAGCTGCTGCGACACGGCCGAGGGCGAGACGCCGGATGCGGCGGCCACCGCGCTCACACTGCCGAGGTGGGCGAGTTCGCGCAGCAGCCGCAGCTGATGGACCTCCACATCGGATAGTGAAGCATCCACTTCACGATCGATGAAGAACCGTGCCGTTGTTCTGCGCTATCGACGCGATTAGACAGGGCGCATGCGCGCTCTGCAGAAGACGGCGCCCGGTGCGGGGTTGGACTGGGTGACGGTGCCCGACCCGGTCGCCGGCCCCGATGATGTCGTGATCCGCGTGCTGCGCACCGGCATCTGCGGCACGGATCTGCACATCGACCACTGGGACGACTGGGCGGCCTCGACCATCACGGCTCCGCTCATCCCGGGCCACGAGTTCTACGGCGAGGTCGTCGCGACCGGCGAGCTCGTGCGCGACGTCGACCTCGGCGACCGGGTATCGGGTGAGGGCCACATCGTCTGCGGCACCTGCCGCAACTGCCGCGCCGGGCGGCGGCAGATGTGCATCCGCACCGTCGGCCTCGGCGTGCAGCGCGACGGCGCCTTCGCCGAGTACCTCACCATCCCGGCCAGCAACGTCTGGGTGCACCAGGGCGACATCTCGCCCGAGCTCGGCGCGATCTTCGACCCGCTCGGCAACGCCGTGCACACGACCCTCGCCTACCGGCTCGTCGGCGAGGACGTGCTGATCACCGGATGCGGCCCGATCGGCCTGATGGCGATCGCGATCGCCCGGCACGTCGGCGCCCGCTTCATCGTCGGCACCGACATCAGCCCGGCGCGGCTCGCGCTGGCGAAGGGCATCGGCGCGGATGACGTCGTCGACGTGTCGGCCCGGCGCATCCGCGAGGCCCAGACCGCGCTCGGCATGCGCGAGGGCTTCGACGTCGGGCTCGAGATGAGCGGCGCACCGACCTCGCTGCCGGAGATGATCGACAACATGAACCACGGCGGCCGCATCGCGATGCTCGGCCTGCCCAGCGCGCCCTTCGCGATCGACTGGGCCAAGGTCGTCACGCACATGCTGGTCGTGAAGGGCATCTACGGTCGCGAGATGTTCGAGACCTGGAACGCGATGTCGGCCATGCTGCAGACCTCGAGCGCGCTGCGGGCCGCGATCGGCTCGGTCATCACCGAGGTCATCCCCGCCCGCGACTGGAAGGCCGGATTCGCGGCCGCCTCCGCCGGGTCCGGCGGCAAGGTCGTTCTCGATTGGACGGAGCTCTGATGTACACCGCATTCCGCAGCCACCTCGCCGGGCAGCTCGACGAGATCGAGGCCACCGGGCTGACGAAGCACGAGCGCGAGATCTCCGGGCCGCAGAGCGCCCGCATCCACGCCGACGGGCAGGATGTGCTCAACTTCTGCGCCAACAACTACCTCGGCCTGGCCGACGACGCGACGCTCGTCGCCGCCGCGCACGACGCTCTCGACACCTGGGGCTACGGGCTCGCGAGCGTGCGCTTCATCTGCGGAACCCAGACCCAGCACCGCGAGCTCGAGCGGCGCGTAGCGGGCTTTCTCGGCACCGACGACGCCATCCTCTTCTCGTCGTGCTTCGACGCGAACGGCGGCGTCTTCGAGACCCTGTTCGGCGCCGACGACGCGATCATCTCCGACGAGCTGAATCACGCCTCGATCATCGACGGCATCCGCCTCTCGAAGGCGCGTCGCCTGCGCTACCGCAACCGCGACATGGCCGACCTCGAGGCGCAGCTGGTGGCCGCCGAGGATGCGCGCTTCCGGGTGATCGTGACCGACGGCGTCTTCTCGATGGACGGCTACATCGCCCCGCTCGAGGCGATCTGCGACCTCGCCGAGCGCTACGACGCCCTCGTCTTCGTCGACGACTCGCACGCGGTCGGCTTCATCGGCGAATCGGGACGCGGCACCCCCGAGCTGTGCGGCGTGCAGGACCGGGTCGACATCCTCACCGGCACCTTCGGCAAGGCGCTCGGCGGCGCCTCGGGCGGCTACGTCGCCGCGCACCGCGAGATCGTCGATCTGCTGCGCCAGCGCTCACGCCCGTACTTGTTCTCGAACAGCGTCGCCCCGGTCATCGTCGCCGGAACGCTCGCCGCCCTCGACGTGATCGAGGGCTCGCAGGATGCGCGCAGTCGGCTGCAGCGCAACGCGGCGGCCTTCCGCGCGGCCATGACCGACGCCGGCTTCGAGCTGCAGCCGGGCGAGCATCCGATCGTGCCCGTCATGTTCGGCGACGCCGCCCTCACGGCCCGCATCGCGCACCGCATGCTCGACCTCGGCGTCTACGTGACAGCGTTCTCGTTCCCGGTCGTGCCGCGCGGCACCGCGCGCATCCGCGTGCAGCTGTCGGCATCGCACTCGCTCGAGGACATCGAGCGCGCGGTGGCGGCGTTCGTGGCGGCGCGGGATGCCGAGGCGGGAGTCACCGCGCAGAGCTGACGCGCGCGTGCCGCGTCTCGTGCGCCGGCCGACGGACCTCGCCGATGTGCGGCGTGCGCCGTCGCTGCTCGTTCCCCGCCTGCTGGTCGCGACCGCGCGACGCGTTCTCGGGCGGCGTGCCCGCCGGGGACCTGTCAGCGGGATGCGATTCCGGCCTGCAGCGCCCGGATCGTGTCGCCGAGATCGCCGCGGGCGAGCAGTCCCGATCCGAGCGGCCCCGCCGGGTCGGCGCCGAGCGCGGGGAGCCGACGCAGCGCATCCCGCGCCTCGACAGTGAGGTCGGCGAGCTGCCACGCGATCTCGGCGTCGGCGGCGCGCTGCGGATCGTCCGTCTCGGAGTCGGCGCCGAGGCGTGCCGCGCGCACTGCGTAGGCCGCCGCGCCCAGGGCATGCGCCCCCATGTGCGCGATCCCGGTCGCCTGCCCGACGGCGCGCGCGGCGGCGACCGCGGCCGGAGCGCTGACGACCCCGGCCGCCCGCCCCGCCTCGAATCGGCGCCGGATCTCGCCCGCCGTATCCAGCTCGCCCCTCCCGTAGGCGCGCACCCGCGCCAGCCCGTCGCGCGGCCGCGACTCGTGCGGCGCCGCCGCCTCGAACAACGGCAGCACCCGCTCGACGCAGTCAGCCGCCCAGAACGCGAGCACCCGCCGATGGGTCTCGCTGAGGGTCTGCGCCGAGAGCGGCCGGCTCGACGGGGCGTCCGCCGGCATCAGCGGTAGGTGTTCAGCACGACCCCGCCGGGCAGCGTCTCGCTGCTGACCAGGGCGAGGTCGCGGGTGATCGGGGCGGGCGTCGCGGCAGTGGCAACCCCGGCACGGCGCCCGAACAGCGGGATGCCGTCGCCGAGCACGATCGGGTTCACCTTGATCTGCAGCTCGTCGATCTGGTCGATCAGCTGCGCGGCGAGGTCGCCGCCGCCGGCGAGCCAGATGTCGGCGCCCGGTTCGGCTTTGAGGGCGGCGACCTGCGCGGCGAGCTCCGCCGTGGAGCCCGTCAGCGTCTCGACGCCGTCGGCCGGGTCGAGCTCGCGGTGGGTGACGACGATCTGACGCAGGTGCGGATAGGCGCCGCCGGTGAGCCCGGCATCCAGCCCCGGAGCGAAGGTACCGCTGCCCATGATCACGGTGTCGAAGCGGCGCGGCTCCCCCGTGACGCCGAGCGCGGCGCGCACGTGGGTCGGGCAGGTCTCGGGGTAGCGCTCGAACAGCGCGGCGAGCGTGTCGGGCTGTGTCGGGAAGCGCGAGAAATCCCCGTCGGGCGCGGCGATGAAGCCGTCGAGGGATGCGGCGATGAAGTAGACGAGGTCACGCACGAGGTCCTCCGGTCGTCGTCATCCCAGACTGCCAGCTGCTCGAATCCGGGTCTAGGGTGACCGCATGCCCGCATCCGATCACCTCGCCGCCTTCGCTCTCGCGGCGCTCGTGCTGATCGTGATCCCCGGCCCGAGCGTGCTGTTCGTGATCGGGCACTCGCTCGTGCATCGGCGGATGGGCGGCGCCCTCAGCGTCGTCGGCAACGGGATCGGCGTGATCCCGCTCGTGCTCGCCGTCGCGTTCGGGCTCGGCGTGGTGATCACCGCCTCGGAGATCGCGTTCACGGTCATCAAGGTCGTCGGCGCGGGCTACCTCATGTACCTCGGCGTGCAGGCGATCCGGCACCGGCGGGCCCCGATCGACGGCGCCGCCGAGGCGACCCGCGTCTCGCGTCGGCGCCTCATCGGCCACGGCATCGTGGTCGGCGCGACGAACCCGAAGACGATCGTCTTCCTCGCGGCCGCCCTGCCGCAGTTCGTGGATGTGAGCCGCGGCGACGTCCCGACGCAGATGCTCGTCTTCGGAGCGGTCTTCGTGTCGATCGGCCTCGCCTCCGACCTCGTCTGGGCGCTGCTCGCCGGCACCGCCCGCAACTGGTTCGCCCGCTCGCCGCGCCGCCTCGCGACGATCCGCGGAACCGGCGGCGTCATGATGATCGGCCTCGGCGGCGTGCTGCTGGGTACGGGCGCGAAGCACTGACCTCGCCTCGGTGAGCCCGGTGGGCCGGGCCGAGGACTGACCTTCAGTCGGGGTGCGACGCGGATGCCGCCGCGCGCGGCGCGACCGCACCCCAGCCGGCCTGCAGCCCGCCGACGATCGCGAGGGCCGAGGCGACGAGCACGGTGGTGAGGATGCCGGACGACGCACCCAGCGCATCCACCGTGATCCCGCCGAGCACCGTGCCGGCGGCGATGCCGACCGCGAAGACGCTGACGACCCACGCGTTCGCCTCGTTGGCGTGACGCGACTGCACGAGGGCGGGGGTGAGGGCGAAGATCTGCGTCAGCAGCGGAGGCAGCGAGAGTCCGGCGACGAAGGCGAGCACGATCCAGACCACCGGCGGGGCACCCGCGGCGGCGGTCGGCAGGTAGAGCGCGCCGAGGATCACGGCGACCGGAGCCGCGGCCCGCGCCGGCGGACGCCGCAGCGGGAAGCGCGCGATCACCAGCGCCCCGACGAGCGCGCCCGTCGCGTTGGCGGCGAGCGCGACCGGGCCGAAGTCGTCGTTGCTCGCGAGCGATCCGTAAGCGGTCGCGGTGAGCGTCAGCGCGCCGACCGGGATCGCGGCGGTCAGCGTGAGGATGAGCATGCGCACGAAGGGGGCCGACGAGAGCGGGGTGCCGTGGCGGGTCGGTGCTGAACTCACGGTGCGCGAGGTGTCGTCATCAGCGCCCGGCTTCGCGCCCGCGCCCGCTCCCGCGCTCATGCCGACGTGCGCGTCGGCGCCCGCGTCGGCCCTCGCGCCGACCCGCGCATCCACCTCGCCCGGACGCCGCACGACAGCCCGCGCCGCATACGCGATCCCGCCGACCAGCCCGACGCCGGCCATCGCGAGCACGTTGATCTGCGCACCGAACACGGCGATGCCGGTCGCCGTGAGCAGCGGTCCGATGATGAACAGCACCTCGACGGCGGCGGCGTCGAGCGCGTAGGCGGATGCGCGCTGCGTCGCGTCGCGGAATAGCGCCGGCCACAGACTGCGCAGCGTCGACTCGATCGGCGGCGTCGAGAATCCGGCGACCGCCACGGCGACGAACGCCACGGCCGGCACTCCCTGCACCGTCAGCACCGCGATCACGAACCCGAGCGTCGTGACGACCGCCGAGAGCAGCAGCACGAGCGAGCGATGTCCGGCGCGGTCGATGATGCGTCCGAGGAACGGCTGCCCGATCGTCCCCGCGATCACGAAGGTCGCAGTGAGCGCCGACGCCGAGGCGTAGTCCCCGCCCGTGTCGACGACGAGCCGCACGAGCGCGAGCGCGCTCATCGCCGTCGGCAACCGGCCGATCAGCGAGGTGAGAACGAGAGCGGGCACACCGCGCCGCCGAAGGATGCCGAGCATAGGAGGTCGATCCTGCCAGCTTCCGCGGCGGTCATCTCGACCCGCGGAGCTGCGCGCGGACGTCAGCGCGAGGGACGGGGAATCGTCGGCGACCGCGAGTAGGAGACGTCGGGGTCGGCACCGCGCACCCGACCAAGCTACCCAGCCCTGACCGCGACGGGACCGCGGCGCTCATTCGACTCCGGACGGCGCGAGGTATCTCGCCCCGATCGCGCGCGCATTTGGGCAGAGCGTGGGCATCGACAGTCGATGCCGTCACCCGAGAGACCGAGACGTCGGGCGGGAGCCGCAGTCACGATGGTGGAGGGCAGGGATCTGCACTACCGCACCAGGCCCTGGGACCTTGCCGCCGCATCCACCGGATCACCTCGCGCCGATCGCGCCGTCAGTCCTCAGGACTGCGCACCTGGCTCTGTCGCTCGGACCCGTGATGACATCCTCGCGCGATGCGCTCTGCGCCCGCTCTCGCTCGAGATGACCCGGGCTCGAGTCATCCGATCGGGTGCGGGGTGTGCCGCCAGCCGGTGCGAAACCAGCGGAGTATCGCCTAGTTGCTCTCGAAGGAAATCGATTCGACGAGAGCGACGACGGCAGCAGCTCGACGGTGTTCGACCCTGGCGGCGTCGGCGGTGCGGGCGTTCGCCAGGAGGCGGTCGGCGATGACCTGGGCGCTGATCTCGGAGAGCCGTGCAGCGATCACCGATGCGAGGCCGTCGCGGAGCTCTTCCAGGTTCGTGTTGGCGATCTCGAGTCGTCGGTCGGAGACGGCGAGCTCGATCGTCGAGTATCCGTTGAGCGCGAGATGGCCCCGGGTCTCGTAATCGAGGATCGCGGCGATCTCCTCGCGTTCAGGGCGGCGGGTGAATACTGCCTCGACGGTGTACCGGTCGGGCCCGTCCGCAGTCAGCAGCGCGACCGGAAGGGATCCGACCAGAACGCCGCGCAGCCCGAGGAGCATGCGCTCCTCGGGCGGCGAGACCGGGGCGAGAACGGGGCGCGAGCTGGTCATGGTGTGCCCTTCTGGGCGGTGTGAAGCGGATCGGGGGGGTGCCGCCGCCAGCGGCTGGCGACGGCACCGGGGATCGGACGGCGATCAGCGATCAGCTGTCCGGTCCCGGCGCTCTCCTGCGGTGGGACGCCGTGATGAATCAGGAGAGCGCGTCGGGTGCCGCGGTTGTGGACGCCGCGGCGGGTCGAGGCTGGGGCTGAAGTGCGGTTTTCGTACTGGCCGTCAGAGGTGTGGCCTCCGGGCGCGGCCGGCGCGGTTGGCGTTCGGCGCGGTGTCGCGCCTGGGGCGGGTCGTGCTCGTCATGGGTGCTCATCGCGAGCCTCGATCCGGTAGAGATAGAGACCTGACGGTACGCGGTCCACATGTGTGAGCACACATCTTCGGGACATGTGCTCTCATCGCGGCGGAAGTGAGCACCGTCGAGCGCCTCGCCGGGCAAACCGGCCGCTCTGCTCGTCGGGGCGGTGTTCGGCAAGAGCGGCGGGGTGCGCGGTGCCGATGGAAGCGCGATGCAGGTCTTCATCGACGTCGCGTTGCCGATCGTGCTGATCAGCCTCGACTACGCCGAAGCCGGCGCGCGGCTCATCCTGTCGCGGCTGTTCACGGTGCTGTTCGTCGCCCTGGCTGAGGAACTCGCCACTCGCGGGTTCGTCGTGCGACTGAGGCGCAATACCGGCGCCCCGGAGTACGCCGTTGGTTTGGTCTCCGCCGGCGCCTTCGCAGACGTTGCACTCGGGCAACGTCTTCACCGCCGATCAGGGTCTCGGCACGACCCTGATCCAGGGGCCTTCGCAGGCTTTGCCGGCGCTTCCATTCCTCGGTGGCGGAGGGCGGGGGATTCGAACTACCGCACCCGCCCTGCGGTTACAGGCACAGGATGCCACAAGCGCTGGAATTTCAGGGGTTTTGGGTCGCAGTGATCACGAGCCATAGCCCTCGATTGCCGCGAGTTGTGGGCAATCTGTGGGCACCGAAGCCGTGCCTCGATGCGCAGCACTCGAACGGCCCAGGAGTCAACTCGAGAACGACTCGCAATCATTAGCCGTGTGCGAAAACTTGCCGCCGCTGAGCCGCCTGCCCCCGTGGAAACGACGACAGAAATGCAGTCAAGTGATGACCGGAACCCGATTCGATCGCGCTCAGTTGTGGCCGAATCGTGGCCAGACTTGCGCTTCGTCGAAAGACGAGCCGCGCTCCAGGCCGGCTATGCGGGGCCGCCGATGAGGGTGGTGCGACCACAGGAGAGCCGACATCGAACGAAGCAGGCCACCGCAGCCAGGAACCCGACCGCGCCGACGATATCCGCCGCCCAGAGGTCCGGGTCAATGCCCGACAGGACTTCGGCGATGCAGGCGCCGAATACCGTTGCCCCAATCTCGAACGGGCCGAGTCCACGAATCAGGTGCAGGCCTGGCTGCGATCCTTCTAGGGGCGAACGCTCCGGGCCCGGCCGTCGACCCCGGACCCGCTACAGACTCAGAAGTCTGGCCCCAGCCCTAGCGACCTGTTCATGACGGCAAGCATCAATGCCCGCGCTTCAGTGAGCGGCTTCAGATCGATTCTCGCCACGGCTTCTATACTGCCGGCGGCTTGCGTCGCTTCGATGCGATCAATAACTGCATGGTGATACTGGGCCGCGCATGCTCGCACAGGATCGGGTCCTAACAGCACCACTCGCGACTGTGCGCGCTGTACCTCCTCCTCCACGACGAGACCGCGCGCTTCCAGCTCGGATGTCGTCTGCCCGAGCGCTACGCGCTCCACCCAGGATGTGCACAACAACTGCATCCAAGTGTCGATCGAAGCAAGGAACTCGCCATACGCCTTAAGGCGTGCTGCCCTGATCCACCTCCTGTGCTCACGCCGCCCTTGAACGGCGGCGCTCACGAGGCCGAATAGGCCAGTGAGCAAAGCACCCACTACAACGCCGGCGAGGCCCAGCAGCAAGGACGTCGAGCTTGTAGCCGCCATTCCTCAGTCCAGGAGAGCGTGCAGAGGGCGCGCGGCGGCAGTACCGACAAGCGATAGCTCGTTCTCTGCCCGCGCGGCAAGCTGGAGTGGACTCATGCTGACCTCGCCTTGTTGGGCGTTGATGATTCGATCAAGGGCAGCAGCTACCAACGCCGGGGCGGTTCGCGCTGAGGCGCTGAGACTTACGGAGTCGAATCGAGCGGCGTGCATTACGAAGTTGCGCTGGTAGTAGAGACGTCTGAACGCCGCCGAATAGTAGCTGCGGACACGCGCCAACACTTCGGCGGGGCTCTTGCTCAGCTGAACGTACCTAGCCACCGCCGCCTGATCGGCTTCCTTGATGAATCCCGGATCGCCAGAGCGTATGAGCTGGTCGGCCATCATGCGGGCTTGTTCGTCACTAGATGCTGTGGTCAGACGTGCGGCGAGATCATCACCTCCGCGGCCAGCCCAGCTCCGAGCGAGCGCCGTCACTTCGGCCCGAGGAAAACTGCATGCAACTATGTCCGCGAGCCGATCAGCGACGTCAGTTCCCTTCCCGCCGGGTCTGCCAAGCAGTCCTTCCGCGGCCGCCCAGACGGAAGCGACCGACGCCCCCTTGGCTGCACCAGTGTGGGAGGCCAGCAGTTCGATCGCTCCATCGAGTTGATCGCTGAATTTGAGCCCACCGGAGAACAGCCTGTTGCGTTGAATTGTCGGGATCCGGAGCGGTCGCAGGTCTTCGCGCGGCGTCCTCACCTTAGAAGACACAACATCGATCACGTGCGGCCCGAAGGTCACGTTCCCGGCAACCCCTAGCCCGAGCTGGGTCCGGACCACTACGCGTTGTTGCCACGCAAGCAGCTCAACCATCGCGCCGTGCGGGTCGCGGGCAGTGCAACTCCACTCGATCGCTCCCGCCCCGAGCCTCGGCGTTGCGATCTTCTTCGGGTTGGCCGACTGCTCGAATGCCCTCAGATAGTCGTCCGCCTCGCGCCAGAGCTCCTTCATCGACGCACGAACGTCCTTGTGCGCCGACACAACGCTGACAAGGAACGTGAACTGCCGAGGGGGTTCGAGCAGCATCTGCCGACCTTCCTGGAGAACCTCCCCCAGCGGGGCGTCCTCGGGCAGGTTGCTCAACCATCCGTGCAAATGACTGCGATGGAGCCCTTCGTCTGTGAGATGCGCAACCAGCAGCCTCGCTATGACCTCCACCTCGGTGGCCGCCACACCTTCGGCGCCGACCAGCTCGATCCAGCGCTGGAAGTAGCCAGCACGAGATCGATCAATCAAGGTCGAGATGCGATCCAGAATCTGCTGGAGAGCTGCGCTCGATTTGCTGCGCTCCTTCCCCACGGGGAGTAGTTGGTCCAGCAACGCAACCAAGAGCTCACGCGCTTTCTGGTCGCCGAGACCCCTGTCCCGAGAGGCCTGCCGCTTCGCACCGGCGATCACGTCCTTCATAGCCTCATCGGAAGTCAGAGCGCCCGACCACGTGGCCTCGACCGCTTCCCGAACTTCCTGGAGGAGCACCATCGTGCCTGGCTGCCAAAGCGCCCTGTGCCACGAGGTTCGATCGTCAGCCAGTTCCTTCATGCGAGCGACGACCAGCGGGCTCAGGTCTTCCGTTGTCACCGGCGTCGTGTATCCTCACGTTTAGAGCTAGGAGCTCGAAATCTGACAGACGGGAGTCGCCCTCCGGGGCCGCTCCCGTCTTTATTTTCGCCAGCGCCGCGAGGACCAGGCAGCTCGTTAGTCCTCGGCGCGTTGCTCTTGAGATTCTATCGCGAAGTGATCGGGCCTCTGGGCGAGGCCTCTGCGCGGCTGGCTGGAGACGGCGAGATTTGAACCCGGCGCTGCAGTCACCTCGGTCGGGTCGTCTCCGGTCTTTGCCCGATTTTTCGGGCTGATCCGATCACACGATCAGCTTGCCATGGACGCCGCTACGGCCTGATTGTGGGCAAAGTGTGGGCAAGCGTCGCGGCCCGGTCTTGAACCCAGAGCAACGGGCGACGCGGAGCTCCGGGACCACGACCACCTTGTCGATGACTAAGAAGAGGTTCCGGCGGCCGCCGCCACTTACCAGCCGAACGTCACCGGATTTGGCGAGCTTCCGCGCGCCAGCCCGCCGCGGGTGATGTTTGAGCTCGACAAGGGCGAGGGGGGTCACAAGCGCAGCTGCACCTCGCGACCTGGGGACTCGCAGGCGGCGGGGCCGCGAGTCCTGCCGAAATGCCCTCGTTATGCGAGTCCGTCGCGTAGCTGCCCGAGCGACACACGGCCGCCGTCGTCGTCAGCGGTCGCCTGCTGCAGCTCGACCACGTCGCGGGCGTCCTCGAGCTGCTCGAGCAGCTCGAGGTCGTCGGGCCCAATGAAGACCGCGGCAAGCCTCCCATGGCGGGTGACCCCGATGCGCTCCTGGCCGTAGTTCGCTCGGTCGACGACATCGGCGAGCTCGTTGCGGAGCGCGCGCATCGGCATGAAGCTCGTCAGAGTTTGCGGCGCACCCCTGGCCATGCAGTGATTGTCACCCATATCGACTCCGGTCGCCCCGCCAATAAGGTTTATTATGACAAATCATCGGATACCGGCTGTGGGCGATGCCCGAGCTGGCCAGGCCGAAACCGCGGAATGACCCCTGCCACGAGCGCGATCGCGGCGGCTGCCACGAGCGCGACGATGTAGCCCTGGCTTTCGACGATGGTTCCGGTCAGGGTCGCGCCAGCGGCTTGGCCGGCGACGAGGGCGATGAAGAGCAGCGCGGTCCCGGCTGATGCCAATCGGGAATCGATCGCTGTAGTCCAGGCGATGAGGGCGTTCGTCGAAGCCGTGTAGCCCCACCCGAACAGAGCGCACGCTGCGGCCGAGCCGGCGGCGTTGCCAGCGAGTGTCATCAGAGCAGCCGTGCCGACGGCGACGGCACCTGCAGCGATCGACCACGCGGTGCGGGGCGCGAGCGAGCTCATCGGCGCCGCCGTGACCAGCGCGACGACAGCCCCCAGCCCTAGAGCGGCCCAAGCCACGAGCGACATCTGCGGCTCGAGTCCGTGGTCGGACATCATGGTGCGCCCGAAGTTCCAGACTGCGGCCGATGCGGCTCCGAGGGCGAGCGCGGCGGCGACGGGGATGCTGTGGGACAGGAACCACACCCTGTCGGCTCTCGGCGCGCGTCTCACCTCACCCGAGACTGCCGGGCGGTCCAGCACGATGACCGCGGCGCCGGCGACGATGGCGAGTCCAGCGCTCAGGACCCAGGCCGTCCTCCAGTCAGGCAGCAGGAGGAGCGCGAGGGCGGCTGCTGAGATGACGCCGATGCCGGTCCCCGCATTGACGACGCCCTGCGCGCGGGTCGCTCGGCGCGGAGAGAGGTTGCGATCGACGATCGAAACCAGCGCCGGGGATGCCGCCCCCGCAGCCGCCGATCCGACGATCGCGCTGGCTCCGAACAGCGTCGACTCGGTAGCTACCGCCATCCCAAGACCCCCAAGAGCAGCTGCTGCTACGGAGCCGATCAGCAGTATCCGCGGAGCGGAGCCCCTGGTCGCGAACGCAGCAGCAGCAGCCAGACAGTACGAGACGGCGGCGCCGCCCGCGATCACGCCGGCGGCCGCGGCGCTCAGCCCGAGTTCGCGAGCGACATCCGGCAGGAACAACCCGAACGCCAGACGTATCAGGCCGTAATCCACCGCGACCATCACCGCGCAGACCGCCACAAGGGAGACCGACCGTAACGAAAACGTGCGTTTCATTTTGCGACCATATACTGCGACCATGGGCTCGCGCGCGTCGACGATCGATCGGATCCTCAACGCCGCGGAAGAACACTTCTTCCGCGACGGGATCGCCTCGACGCCCATCGATGCCATCACCGCGGCCGCGGACGTGTCCAGCGCGACGCTGTACCGAGCGTTCCCGAGCAAGAACGACCTCGTCAGCGCAGCACTTCGCCGCCGACACGCTGCGTGGCTCACGGTCTGGGATGAAGCAATCGACCGCTACACAGCGCCTCGAGATCGGCTGCTCGCCGTATTCGAGGCCATCGACGACTTCGCGGATCGACCAATGGGGGCCCGGTGGTGCGCGTTTCTCGGCACAGCAGCAGAATTCACCGACGCTCCCCCGGTGATCCTCGAAGCGGTAAATCTCGACACCGACACCCTCCGAACCCGACTGGAACAGCTCGCACGCAAGCTCCCCGCAGCAGACCCGACAGGACTCGCCGAGCAGCTACTCCTGATCATCACCGGACATCTAGGCATGCGGCTTCGAAACTCGAATTATCCGAGCGCGACCGCCCTCACCATCGGGCAGCATCTCGTCGCTGAAAGCCGCCGCCCGCACCGGCCATCCAATAATTGATCTTATGTCAGTTCAGTCCAGAGGTGGCCTCCCCGGCACCGGCTGAGGGCGGAGTCGTTACCGATTGCTGGGTTCGCGCGGTGGGACGTGGCCGGGCGCTTCGCATTGCCGGATCGTGCGCTGGCGCGAGAGGCGTCGCTACACGAAGACGCGGGCGGGCGTCAATGCTGGGCGAGATTGGTCGCCGTTGGGCATAATCGGGGTGACCGCGGCGCGGCCGCACGATTGTGGAGGTCGATGTGCCGTTCCGGAGCAAGACCACGCTCGAGGCGTGGGTTGAGGAGTTCGCGCTGCTGGGCTACCCGCAAGCGTCGCAGGTGCGAGTGATCGTTCAGGATGCCGGCGATGGCGACACGGGCTTGGTCGCCGTCACTCTGACGGATGCCACGACGGTGACTTACATCCAGCCGATCGTGGTGGGCTCGCCGCGGTGGGTGGTGACGTTCGAGGCGCGAGAAGAGCAGCTCGAACTCGCAGCAGCCGACGTGGCGCGCCTGTCGGCTGATCTTGCGGTGGTGTCCGCGTTGTGCGCGTTCTTCCAGGCGAAATCGGCGTCGTTCGTCGCGACGCAGGCCGCTACGGCAGGCGACTCGTAGTCCCGGCCGTGAGCTTCCCGAGCAGGTCCGAGAACTCGGCGATCTGCTCGACGGGATAGTCATCCGCGGCACGCTGGAACGCTGTGTCGAAGCGGTAGAGCGCGCTCCAGGGTTCATTCTCGAGGTCGACCAGCGCGGTGAGGTGCACCACGCGGCGGTCTTTCTCGTCGGACTCCCGCGCGACGGTCTCGCGGGAGATAAGCCGGTCGACGAGGGTCGTGATGCCGGCGGATGTGATGCCGAGATAGTCGCGAAGCTGACTCGGTCGCACGCCGGGGTTGTCGGCGATGAAGAGCAGCGCACGGGCGTCGAGCTCATTCACGCCGAGTTCTCGCCGGGCGTCGATCAGGGCCGCGTTGCGTGCGTCGACGTAGTCGCGAAGAGCTTGGATCAATTCGCTGACTTCGGGTGCTTCGGTGGCGGCCATGAGCGTCATCCTCTCCTAGAAGGAGAGACCCACCACAGCGTCCGTCATGATGCCCAGTTCGTGTCCAACCTCGGCTTGATTCTCACATCTAACAGTTGAGAATTCTAGTTGCTCAGATGACTTGCTAAATATTTTAACTACTGCCATGCTCTGACCACACCGGTCGCCCCCAGGCTTCTGTCTCGAAGACACCCCAGCATCTGCGCTGGCGCGAGAGGCAGAGCGGCGCCGACGAAGACCTGCCCAGCGCAGAGAAATTCGGAGCTCATCATGGCTTTCGTCTCTACTACTCATCTCCCCCTTCACTCCCAGCTGGCCGGCCGCCGCCGCCGCGCCACCTTCGTGCCGCTGGCGTCGCGGACTTCGTCGGCGATCGCGCGACCCGTTCGTCTCACTACGGCCCTCACCGCGACGGTGTGCGCTTTGTCGGCATCGGCGGCCGGACTGTTGGCGGCGGTTCTCGTCATCCGATGAACGAACCGAACATCCTGCGCTCGGCGCGGGGCGAGCAGATCGCCGATGTCGCGCAGCGCCTGCATGCGGAGTTCCCGCGGGTTCCGCTGGCTGAGGTCTTCGAGATCGTCATCGAAGAGCACCGGGCGATCCTCGACCATGATCCGGCCGCCCCGATCACCGGGCTCGTCGCTGCCGGCGCGCTCGAGCGCGTCGCCCGGCGACAGTCGATCGCCGAACTCGAGCAGCTGATGCTCACCGACCGGACTAGTGCGCTGCACTGGGCCTCCCCCGACCGGGACATCTGGGTCGCTGAGGACAACGCCGGCTGGGTCGGGATGATCGAACGCCACGGCGCCCACTTCCACGTCGTCGGCCACCTCGGCCAGGATCTCGGCGACTTCGCCGATCTCACCGCCGCAGCTGCCGCACTCACCCACACCGAGCTCGTGCAGATCTACTCCGCCATCACCCCCGCCTGATCCCCCCCTGTTTCTGGAGTTCTCATGAACAGCGTTCTCCCCGCTGACCGCACCATGCTCGCTGCGATCGGCCAGCTCACCGTCGCTGCCCTGCAGCTGCAGGCCACACGTGACCGGGCAGAGCTCGTCTTCTCAACCGACGCCGGCTTCGACAGCTGGAACATCAACGTCCGCCAGGCGCTCGAGCACCACAGCCGCATCCAGACCGCTCTCGCCGAGGCCCAGCAGATCGGCAACACCATCCACGTCACCCTGAACAACGGCGCCCGCGTCCCGGCGGATGCGGCCTACTTCGACCGTCTCACCGAGAAGCTGACCAAGATGCACCGCGTCGGGATCCTCCGCGGCTATACCGACACCGCCCATGCCCTCGTCGGCGACCCCCACTTCAGCGCCGGCCGATCCACCGCCGACGCGACCGCGTAACCTCACCACCTTTTGAAAGGACACGACTCATGGGCTTTATCGCCTTCCTCATCCTCGGCCTCATCGCCGGCGCCATCGCCAAGCTCCTCATCCCCGGCAAGCAGCCCGGCGGAATCCTGCTCACCCTGCTGCTCGGCGTGATCGGTGCGATGCTCGGCGGGTGGATCGCCGGCTTCTTCGGACTCGACGTCTACACCAGCTTCTTCTCCCTCGGCGCGTGGATCGCCGCCATCGTCGGCGCGATCATCGTGCTCCTGATCTACGGCCTCATCGCCGGCCGCGGACGCGGCAGCCGCCGCGCCTGATGACCGACGACTCCACCGAACCGACGGACGCGAAGAGCTTCACCACGACGCAGTCCGTGTACTCGGCGCAGCTGCACGACACTCTCGGCGGCCAGCCGATCGCGACCTACCCGGGACTGCTCCCGGACGAGAACGGCGAGGTCGTGCGACGTGTGCGCCTGATCCGCAGCGACGCCAACACCGGCTCCACCGCAGCCGACTACCAGGTCTTCCTCGGACCCGACGAGACCGGCGCCGCGATCTACCTCTACGCCGGAACCGTTCCGTATCACGCGGAGCCGGCCGGGCCCGGTGACCACATCATCACCGTCCACTGAACCCGCTCGAGGGACTGCTCGCTCGATGGCCTAGACGCTAGCTAGCCACGTAAACAGTCCCTCGAACGGTGGTGATCGCGAGCCGATGGCCGGTTCGCGCTACCGTGGGCCGAGCACTCCGCTCGCGCGGGTGACGAGCGGAGTTGGGAGGAGACCGCGATGCCCCATCGCAGCAAAGACGAGCTCGAGAGCTGGCTGAAAGAGTTCAGCGCGCTCGACTACCTCCTCGCCGACCAGTTCCGCATCCTCGAGCAGGACGCCGACGACGGATCCGGCCTCGTGTCGATCTTCCTCGGCGACGCCGACACCTCCACCTACATCCAGCCCTCCGAAGACGGCGGACGGTGGATCGTGACCTTCGAACCGCGCGAAGACCCTGTCGAGCTCGACGCGCCCGGAGTGTCCCGGCTCGCGATGGAGCTCATCACCATCTCCGCGCTGTGCGCGTTCCTGCAGAGCAAGTCCGCCGCCGCCACCGCGACCCAGCTCGCCACGAGCTGACCCCCGTCGAACGGGGGTCACATCTCCCAGTCGAGCATGTCGATGCTCGTCCCTCGCGACGAAGTCGCCGCAGTGTCACCACCTTGGTCGTCGTCGATGTGGATGTCGGTGACGACGATCTCGGACCGGGAAGTGACGAGGACACTCGCCGTCTGGTCGTTCAGCAGCTCGAGTTCGACGAAGCCTCCTCCGTCGCGGAGGGCGCGGGTGATGTCGGATTCAGCTTTCACGCCGGCCGCGTCGGAGCGCAGCACGAAAGTGCGCTGCGGCGTGGAGAGCTCTCGGGTTTTCACGGTCGCGACCTCTCTGGCCCCCAATGAGACCGTCCGTGTGCGGCGACGCTACGCGCGACACCTGATTCAGCACACCCCCTTGCGCTTTCGCGAATGCCGAGTCCTCGACGCGCCGAAGGCGGTGGCGGGCGAGCTCGGTCTCGAGTTCATCCGCATAGCGGAGCGCGAAGTCAGCATGGCGGCCGAGATGATCATCGAACCGGATCCGCACGACCACGTCGAGCGCCCAGTCCTCGACCTCTTGCGCGTCGAGAAGATAGACCTGGTTCTCGATCTCCGCCAGCTCCGCGATCTCGCACTCGAGGCGAGACGGCAGCGCCTGACGCAACTTCAGAATGCGCTCGCGCAGCTGCGAGCTCGCGGGATACGGCATACCGGACTCCTTCGGCCGACGCCGGGATGCTACCCCTGCCCCGGTCCCCCGGATACCCCTTGACGGTGCCCGTCAACCCCTCCGCAGCGCTCGCGCGTCGGCGTACCATCGGCGGCGGACCGCAGCGAAGGGGATCCGTCATGAGCGACTCAACCGCTTCGATCGAGTGCGTCGCCGTGACCCCCGGACTCTGGGCCCTCAGCGATCGCACCCGATCCCGCTACCTCGGCAAGATCGAGCAGAACGACCGCCTCTTCCACGCCTTCGACTCTGACGGCCGCGACCTCGGCGTCTTCGTCTCACTGCGTCTCGCGCAACAACGCATCGAAGAACACACCGACCACTGACACTCGACGAGCTCGATAGGAGCGCGCGCATTCCCCGGCGGTACGCTCCCAGAGCGCGGTTGGTTCCCGCGTGGGCCCGGCGCCGTCTATCCCCGCCCCTGATCGCGGAGATCCCTACAGCGCCGGGCCACCTGACACTGATAGTTACTCAAACCGTGGTGCGTATTTCAACACGGCGCACGCCGCTGCGTCGCGCACGCCATCTCGTGAGCGCGACTCGGACGCGCGTCGTCGCGTCGGAAGAAAAGATCAGCCGGCGCAGCCCGCGATGCTCCGGCAGATATCTTCGACGACTCTTCGTCAATCGAGGCGGTTGCGGACATGTCGTCAGTAGAAGCGACTGGAGATCGACATGACGATTGAACTTGAGAACCTCGTCCGCAGCGGGGCGCCGCGGGTCACGCAGGATGCCGCTCGGATGGATGCGCTGATGGCCGTGAGCGATGAGGCGGCCAGCGCCGCGCTTCGTAGCACGAAGAAACGGCGTCGGATCACCTTCTCCGCGGTCGTCGCGGGTGCGCTCGTGATCGGCGGGCCAACGTCGCCGCTGCGGCGACTCACTCTCTCTGGTGGACGGCGCCGGGCGAGGTTGTCGCCGAAGCGGTCCCGGTCAGCGGCGATTCGGCGCCGGTGAAGACGGTGAGCTTCATCCTCTCCGCCGGGTACGCCGATGGGGTCAACGGTGGTTCGACGGATGCGCGCGCGGTGTTTCAGAAGGCACAGCAGTGGCTGGCCGATCATCCGGTCACGGTGGACGTCCCCACCGATGCACCGACTGCTCCGGCTAGGGCCTCGGACGTGCCGACGAGTGTCGCCGCCGATCAAGCGGCGATCACGGCGACGCGCGAGTCGCTGAGCGCAAAGGTCGCTGACCAGAAGACCGACATCGCACTGGCGCTCGGTGAATACCTGACATCGCAGGGGTTCGACGCGCAGTCGATCGTCATCGACAGCACGCAGGGTGTTTACCGGGTCGGCCGATGAGCGATTGGGCGACCGCGCATGAGCGGATGCGGCGAGCATTCGAAGCCAACGCCGCGGATCTTCTCGCCTACCTCGAGCGGCGCACGGACCCGCGGTCCGCGGCGGCCGATGTGCTCGGCGACGCGATGGAGACCGCGTGGCGGAAAGTGAGGCAGCTTCCCTCCGACCCGGACGGGGCGCGGATGTGGCTGTTCGTGGTCGCCCGGAACACGCTCCTGAACCAGCGACGTTCGCTCGGTCGCCACCGTGCAGCGGTCGAGCGACTCCGCGGCGTGATGATCTCCAACTCGGCTCCCCCGACAACCGACGCAGAGGAAGTCGAGCTCCGAGTCACAATCCAGGCGGCACTGGCCGAGCTGCCGGACAGCGAGGCGGAGATCGTACGCCTGGTCAACTGGGACGGCTTCTCGCTCGCGGAAGTTGCGGCGTTGGAGGGAATCGCACCCTCAACGATCCGCTCTCGCTATGCCAAGGCGCTCCGCAGCCTCGTCACCCTGCTTCGCATCGAAGAGCTCGCACCGACACTCGTGGCCCGCGATGCCTGACGCGCCCTCCGCTGACCCACAGCCGGCCCCGACCTTCTACCGGGCTGTGCAACGCGCCCGCGCACCGAGTGCTGGCGACGACATCGCTGTCACGCTTCCCCCAGTCCGAGGCGAGCGACATTCGCGGCCGTGAATGCCGCCACAGCGAGCACGCGCACCCCTGAGATCTGAAATCGGGTCGGCGCTCGCAACCTGCAACAGTGCGGCGCCGACCCTCGACGTGGACGCCGTCGATCGATACTAGACCGATCTGTCTGCCATCGGGCTTCGCGCACCGACGCGCTCAGGCAGTAGCACCCCGCGCGTGCTCGCGAGGATGCTGCGGCTCAAAACTGGTCGGGCGATGTCGATCGGCAAACGGAAGAACCCGCCGCGCGTATCGCGCGGCGGGTCCTACCGGGATCGGGTGAGTCAAGGCTCACCCAGTCGCCACCGGTGTTACTTGGTGGCGACGGTGATCTTCGCGACGCCCACGAGCAACTGGGGCTTGACGGCGTCGGTGCCGAAGGTCTTGTTCAGCAGGTCGGCGGCGTCGGCCGAGATGTGCACCGTGGTGCCCTCGAGGATGCCGTTGTTGCCCTCGGTCCGCAGCGGCTTCAGGGTGCCTCCGTGGAGGTCGAAGAGGAAGGCGTCGTCAGCGGCGACCTGGCCGTCGACGGTCACCTTGCCGTGCAGCTCGGAGGTGCCCGGGTCGATGACGAAGTCGGTCAGCTCGACGACCTTGCCGCCCCCGGTGAGGCTGATGCCCGAGCCGTTGTGGTCGATCTCACCCTGCACGTAGGGACGGTACGACTTGGCCGGGTCGTAGTAGTCGACGTTGCCGCCGGTGATCGGGAAGGAGAAGATCCCGTTCTCGAACTTGGCGGTGCCGACGACACCCGGGGTGAGCTTGAGGCTCGTCAGCGCGTCGACGAAGCCCTGGTCGACGGTCACCTCCGTGTCGACGCCCTTCGAGAGGTCGGGCAGCGAGACGACCGGCTCCGGCTTCGTCTCGGACGACTTAGTGGTCTCCTTGCTGGGCGAGGAGCCGCTGTTGTTGCTCGTCGAGCACGCTGCGAGCGAGAAGGCGAGAGCGCTGACGGCGATGATGCCGAGGCCGCCCTTGATGAGCGAGGTCTTGGAACGCATTGTTCGGTCCTTAAGTCGGTTGGATCCCGGTTGGTGACAGGGGTTCGGGGTCCGTCAGTGACCCGATGGCCCCGTGACCGTTCCGTGACATCTCGGTCAGCTGGGTCACAGGATCGACCGCCAGGGGCAGCACCAGATCGAATCGGCATCCTTGGGCCAGATTCGTCACTGTGATGTCGCCGGCGTGCGCTCGCGCGACACCCCGAGCTATGGCCAGTCCGAGACCTGATCCGCCGGCTGCCGCGGGAGCGCCCCGCCAGCCGGGTTCGAACAGGAGCTCCCCCTGGCCCTCCCCCACGCCGGCTCCGACATCAGTGACCGAGATCACCGCGCCTCGGCTATCGATGCCCACCGTCACCTCGACACGGCCGGGCGAATGCTCGATGGCATTGCGCAGCAGATTCGTCATAGCTCGACGAAGCTCGGTCCCGTCACCGTCGACCATGACCGGGGCGGTGGAAGCGAAATCGATGATGCGGTCAGGGTGGAGCAGCCGATGGTCGTCGACCACACCGCTGACCAGTTGCGTCAGCGGAAGTCGCGTCAACGAGAGACGGACCGTCGGCGACTCGACGCGCGCGAGCTCATCGAGGTCGTCGAGCATCGCCGCCAGATCCAGCCCCATCTCGCGAATCCGGCGATGGAACCGCTCTGGCTCAGATGCCATCCCGTCGATGAGCGCCTCACTCACCGCGACGATCCCGCTGATCGGGGTGCGCAGATCGTGGACGATGAAGTTCGTCAGCTCACGCCGCGACATCGCGACCGACTCGATCCGCGCACGCTCAGCCCGAACACCCTCCAGCTGCGCCCGCAACGACTCCAGCTGCGCTCTCGACGCCACCACCCGCGCGCGAGATCGCCATGCCGACACGACCGCCAGCACGGCAAGACCGACCGCGATCGCCGCGACGATGATCGAACCCGAAACCAGCTGCTGCATTGACTCCCCCGAGCACAGTGTCGCGGACAGACAGTGCTAGCACGCAGCCCATCAGCCGCAGCGCAGCCGCGGCGAGGCGCAGGCGGTCTCCTGCTAGCTCAGTGCTCCTCGAGAGCGAGCTCATCGGCGTCACTTTCGGCCGCAGCGCGCTCACTCGCAGAGCGGCCAGGCGCGTGGCCGAGTTGGCGGTCGGCGTCGAGCTGCTCGGCGCGGCCCACACCCTTCTGTTCGGCGGTGGCGTCGGTAGCGCCGTCCATGACGGGCTTGTTCTGGGCAGGTTGGTCGCTCATGTGCTCAAGCTAGTGTCGCGCGTCTCAGCCGAAGGCCTGGATGTAGAGGGCTCGTTGTTCCTCGGTCGCTTCGCCGGAGATCCCGCAGCCGAGGATCCGCTCGTCCTCCGCGGCGAGTAGGTAGTGCTTTCCGGTGCGGAAGCGGATCTCAGCGGCGCCGTTCCCCTGGGGCACCTGCACGTGCTCGGCGGTGATGCCGGCATAGCGGGACGTGACCTTCAGTGCGACGGTGTCGTGCTCGATGTGGTTCGCGGTCGCGGCGAACGCGACCGGTGCGGCGCGCACCTCGGCCGCGGACAGCGGTTCGCAGTCCGTCGATGATGTCGGCTGCTGAAAGCTCTGGATGTGTTCGGCGGAGGCGATCATGACCGGGATCGCGGTCGCCGCGGCCGCGCCGGCGGCGAGCAGAGTCACCCCGGCGGCGATACGCCGCGCGAGCTGCGCGCGACGCAATCGCGGCTCCCTCGAGTCGGTCATGTGCACATTCTGAGCCGGATGCCGACCGAGCGGTATCCGGGCTCACGCTGGGGCGGGCCGGGCCGACGCCACGTGTGGATCAGGACATAGGGCGCCGGCCCGGAGAGACAGGCTGCACCTGTCGGAGCTGATAGCTGATCGGAAGGGGCCCGACACCCCAGGAACCGATCAGAGGATCAGCTGGTTCTCGATCTCCTTGGTCTTCAACCGGGCCATGGCGAGGTTGCCGCGGTCTCGGTCGAGGACGAGGTAGATGAACACCTCGGGCGCCCGAGTGAGGGGGCGGATGATGTGGAACTGGGTCGACATCGTCACCAGGATGTCTTCGATCGAGTCCGGCAGCCCCAGAGCACGGGCGGTGCGGACCTTCGCCCGCACGATCTCCGTGTTCCCGGCCGCGGCGACCTCGAGATCGATCCCGGAGCCGACGCCGCCGAGCAGCATCCCCGTGCTCGCGTCGACCAGCGCGACCGCCAGCGCGCCATCGACGCGCATCAGCGCCTCGAGCGAGGTCGGAACGGTGGAGAGGGCGATCGCGTCGGTCATGGCGGCTTCCAGTTCAAGTTGATGGGGTGGGCTCGCCCCCGCGAACCCACCCGCAGCTCCGTCGACGGGTGCTGCAACCGGGAGCCCCGAGCCCCAGGTAACTAGACCGATGATCCGGCCCGCGAAACGGTCACACCAGTCCACGTTCAGGGGGTGAACAAAACGTTTCCGATCCGGGGACGGTGACAAGCCCGATCGGGTAGCTCCTATTCGGCGGATTGACGCAATCTGCAACAGACTCCAAATGCCACGGATCGGTTCGACGATGCTACGGCGACATCCCGGGTTCGACCGCCGCCGTAGCAGCGGCCACCCTTGCCTGCTCGGGTTTACCCGAGTCTCCAGCTCCGTGCGGGTGCTGGCCTCGCCTAAAACCTCGCCATCTCGCGTTCAGATGGACAGGCATCGACTACTCGCGGGAGCCAGGGCTGAGACGGCCCGACAGCGCCGTCCGCCGGCATCAGGGATCGACCGGAGGCGCCGTCGGGCCTACGCGGTAACCAGCCGCGCCACGAAATCATACGTTCACATGAATGTGCAACTTTCGATCACCTGTTGCTTACTCTGCCTTACCTATAAACGGTCTATGTTCGGCGGGCCACGGCGGTCCGCGAAGCCATCCCACTCCCTCATGGACAGCGCCGTTGCGCAACGATCTACGGTGATACCCAACCCTCGATGACCCAGACGGCACATCAGGGCCAGGGCGCCGCCGCAGTCGCGGCGCACATCATCCCGCGCGCGATCGGTTCCTGGCGGGCACCTCGAGCAAGCGAGCGGAGCGAATCGGCGATGCGGCTACGGTCACTGCTGTGAGCTCGAACTGGCGGTACCTCAGCGGCAGCTGGCTCACCCTCCAACCCGGCCAACGCGTCTGGCTTCGCCCCAGCCGCAAGCCCGGCGACATCGTCGCCGTTGACGTCGCCGCAGTCCTGCCCACCGCCAGCGACGGCAGCGGCGCCGGCATCCGCGACCAGTCAGGCCGCGACTACCGCCGCTTCGACTGGGACCTCGCGCTGACAGAACCCGACGAACTCGCGGCCCAGGAGCGACGCGGCCTGGTCAAGATGCCCTCACGTCGCCGCAGCGTCATCCTCACCCGATCGCAACTCGTGATCATCGCCATGTACGCCAACGGCGCCACCGTCACCGAAGCCGCCACCGTCCTCGGGATCTCTCGCTGGACCGCCTACAGCTACCTCGTCCAGGCGAAACGCCAATATGCCGACCTCGGCTACGACGTCAGCACGAAACAGCTGCTGCTCGACGAACTCGAGCGAGAAACACCTGCTGTCGGCAGCTACTACGCCGTCACCCGGCCAGCCCGACCAGCCCTGCCGATCACTAGGCACCACAAGGACCTCGGCAACTCTAATATTTGAGGTTATGCCAGTAACCCGTTCCGGGAGCGCAATACCGGAGCCCTAGGCGCACACTTGGCTCATGTCTCCAAGCAAGTCCTCTTCGGTTGACTACGCGTCGCAGTGCACCATCTGCATTGACTATCAGGCCGGAGAGCGCGTCGATCGAATTGTGTACGAACGCCCACAGGCCCCCGTGCCCGATCGGCCTCTTACCGAGGCGGATCGCGTCCGCCTATTGAGGCACCCCGACGACACCTCGTTGACCCAGGAGGCCCAAGCGATCTTCGCCGACCTGAAGAACCGGGGCGAGCTGGATCCGAGCGCGATCGTCGTTGGGATCTTCATCGCGCGCAGCGCAGCGGCCGCACTAGAGATGGGTCTCTAGCGTTCCGAGCGTCGCCAGACTGCAGCCCCGCGCCCGATGCTTCGTCCCCGTGATACGTGTAAACATTTTCGTGATACACGCATACATTGGGGCTAGTCTGGCCGCATGGCAACCATCAATGTCCGAGTCAGCGACGAGGTCCGGGACCGACTAGAGCTGTCCGCTCTCCGAGAGCGACAGAGTTTGAGCGAGTACGTCAGAGACGTGTTGAGCGCCTCCGCCTTCTACCAAAACGATGACGACGTCACTTCCTCCGGCGACCTCCCCGCGCCCGAGTCCATGGCCGACCGAGACCGGCACGTGCTCGCCCTGCTGCACGAGATCCTCGAGCACGTCGATGAGCGAGAGGCGGACTACCACCAGGGACGAGTGGAGGTGTTGCAGAAGGGTTTCACCGCCGAGTACGAGGCCGACCTACGCGGCTACAGCGTGGAGTTGTCGCGGTCGGATTGTCGCCTCGTCCGCGACATCCTCGACATGTTCCGCGTCGTCGGTGCGAGCGTCGCGCGCCTCTCGGAGGACGGAACCCCTGTCTCTGCGGACACCGAGAGGAGGCTTTCCTATCAGGGCTTCGACTTCAACGATCGTCGGGAAGGCCACATGGCGAGCTATGTCGACCACCTGGTGCGAACTGAACGCTGGCAAGAGGTCCGTCCCATCATCGAGGGCGACAGCCGCGGCAATTCACACGGCGAGATGCTCCCGACTTACTCGCGCATGCTCGCTCGGTACAAGGAAGCGATCACCGCGCGACGCCGCGAGGTCGGCTTCGCCGCATATGAGCTAGCCACCGACGATCTGAGCGCGATCGAGGTCGCCGGTTACGGGCGCCCAGCTGACTAATGCCCTGTGCCTCCACTTGCGGCGGCAATATTTCAGTGGGAGAGGCGCAACCGTGAGCGGTGGACTGAGCATCAACGTCCCGGCGGCCGCGGGTGGGGATGCCGACATCGTGATGCCGGGGAGTGCCTCCGGGGGCTAGCCCGCATTGCGGCAGACTAGGAGTGCTCATTTCCAGACACGGTCCTGGAGGTCCGGAACAGTGGACGATCCGACTCCCGAATGGTTGAGATCTGTAGCTAGGGTCCTACCGCTCCCTTATCGTGCGCCGCTGCCGTACACCCTCGGCGAAGCAGTGTCTGAGCTCGGAGCGTATGCGGCCGCACTCGACGACACCCGATGGGGCCAGGACCAGGCGAAGAAGAACTGCAAGTCGTTGCAGAGCGAGATCGAGTTCCAGCAGTCGCGTCTCGGGGCCCGCCTGTCGCGGGTCGTCGCGCCCATCGCTGATGAGCTGATCGGCACGAAGGGCCGGAGCCGTTTCATCGCGGATGCGGCGAGATTCGACGCGATCTGGCGATCCTCACCGGCAATCAGCGCGGCGTTCGAAGACGTGTGCGACGCGGCTCAGCGGGCCGGCACGACGACTCGTCAGCTGCGGCGACTTACCGCCGTACTGGCCTCTCAAGTCGGGGAGGCCGCCGAGGGTCCGTTCTCGATCATGGACACGGTTGCCGAGGAGCTCGTGGGGCGAGATTGGCCCGAGTGGGTTACCGATGACCGCCACGAGCTAGGTTCCGTCGCCGATCGCCTAGCGAAGGCCAAGCAGAGCCTCGTCAGCGCTCCGCCGATCTGCCGAGTGGTCGTCTGGCTTGTCTACGATCGGGCCGCCGTGCCCGGGATGCGGTTAGAGGCCGGGCGAATCACCTTCCTCAGGGGCGAGTGGGCGCTCCCGAACGCTCTCGACGGTGGGCCCAACGACTTCCCCGAGCGCGGGGAACTTCGTACCATCAGCGAAGACGTGCACTGGCTAGAGCCTTTGCACCAGCTGTCGCTGGGGCCGGAGAGTCGAATAGTTCTGGTCCGCGTCGATCTCGGCGAGCGAGCCGTCGCGGGTGCTGCGCGATCTGCACGGCAACAGGTAGATGCGCTCGTGTCGATCGCTGCCGAAGCCGGCGGTGTCGCCTGGGTCGACACGCAGAAATGCGTGGTCATGGCGGACGGCCAGCCGGCCGTCATTTCGGGCGGACTCAACCAGGCGTCGGGTGGCGGCGTTTTCGTCGACGAGTACGGCGTAGGCGCAACCGCCGAGATTTTGGCCAACGCCTCGGATCAGCTCAGCGAAGCACTCGCTCGAGGGCCCATGCCGCTGTCGCTGGCAGAGGCGCTGACAACGCTTCGCGAAGCACGGCTGACCGATCACCGAGATGTTCTCTTCCACAATCTCCGCGCCGTGACCCCGCGGGTAGCGACCGCGCTCGAAGACCACGCCATGGAGCTGATCTCGGTAACCCTCGGCGTCAGCGGCAACAGCCTTGCAAACGCGCTCGAGTCTTTCGAGCGAGACAGACGCACTGATCACCTGCTGGCGCGCCAGATTGTGGCGCCCTTTGACGGCCCGTGGGGGATGCAACAAGGCGCGGACTACAGAGCCCTGGAAAACACCATCCGTATGTATGACGGCGATCGATCGCACATATCGCTCGTGGCGGCCGTCTCCCTCCGCGACGAAATCCTGCGCCCCGACATGCCCGCGCTCCTTCGAGCCGACCTGGAGGAAGCACTCGAAGCGAGTACTGACCCGGAAGCAGAACGGCGCCTACTCGAAGAGGCGACTAAGGAATCCGGTGTGCTCAGGAAACGCCTCCGTCGGGTGCGCAACGCGATCAACCACGGACTCCCCCTGAGTGCTGCGGCGCTCAATAGCGCCCGGCCCTACTCCGAGCGGATCTCGCGCGTTGCGCTGAACAGTGTCCTGTCCTGGTTCAAGGAGGGCGGTTCGGCCGCTGCCGCCCTTGAATCGCTGAGCGCACCCGTGAAAGCTCGCGAGAAGCGTATCGACCAAGGCGTGAGCCTGATTGAAGATCTCCAAACCGACTGAGAGATGCGATGTCGATTGCCTCCGTTTGGGGATCGTCCACCGGAATGGCCTGGGCGCTGCCTCCGAGTCCCGGAATCTCCGCTCTCGTAAGACCCATTCCGCATACGATTCCGGTGATGGGACGTGCAATGAGACAGATCCGAGTTCGAGCAATCGCAGCGATGGGCATCGCCGCTGTGGGGATGATCGGACTGCTCGTCGTTCTCGCGCTGCGCGCGAATGAGACGATCGGCGACGACGTGGCCGTGCCGATCGCCTGCTTCGCTGCACTCGTATTCGCGGTAGCGACGATCCTGACCGGGTTGCCGTTCATCCGACGCGAGCCCGACCGGCGATGACCGGGGTGCTGGTCGGCTACGCCCGCGTATCCACGCACAAGCAGGATGCGCAACTGCAGCGCGATGCGCTCCTCGCCGCCGGCGTCTCCCCCGACCAGCTCTACGTCGACGAGGGCCTCACCGGCTCGAACCGGGATCGCCCCGCGCTCCGGGAAGCGTTCGCTGCCGTTCGAGCCGGCGACACCCTGATGGTGACCAAACTCGATCGCCTCGCCCGCTCCGTCCCCGACGCGCGCGACCTCGTCGACGAGCTCACGAAGAAGGGCGTGCGGCTGCGGATCGGGGAGAGCATTCACGATCCCGAAGACCCGACCGGCCGACTGCTGTTCAACGCCCTCGCGATGGTCGCCGAGTTCGAGGCCGACCTCATCCGGGCCCGCACCCGCGAAGGGATGCGCGTCGCCGCCGCGCGCGGTCGGCTCAAGGGGAAGAAGCCCAAGCTCACTCCCGCCGTCGAGGCGCACCTCGTCGCCGAGTTCCACTCTGGCGACTACTCCGTGAATGAGATCGCCCGCCGGTACAAGGTTGGCGTCGCGACCGTCTACCGTGCCGTGCAACGAGCCCGCACAGCGAACGTCGGCGACGACATCGCCATCACGCTGCCGCTCGCCGACGACTGATCGCGACTGCGTTCCAACGCGGCTGATCCAGCTGACGCGAAGAGGGGACTGGCGACCTGCTCGAGTGCGCGGTTGCCTGGCGGGGTGAATCGCTCAATCCAAAGCGAGCAGACGCCTGCTTCGCGCAAGGTGCCGAGTCTCGCGCGCTGGCTGGGTCGGGTGCTCGTGGCCCGAGGGGTGTTGGCGCCGAAGGAGATCGAAGCACACCTCCATGATCGCTTCGTCGACGTGCCCCGACGCCTGGATGCGTTTTTGCGTCTCGAGCGTTCGGTGCAGCGGCAGGTCTTGGCTCACCTGCAGCTGCGAGTGGAGGCCCGGCGGTCTGGGTTTACGTCGGCCGTCGTGGCCACAGTCGGTACCGCGGTGCTGACACTCGTCGTCGTGGCGTCATCGTGGATCACCGCGCTTTTCAATATGACCTTCTCCGCATTGCTGCACTTCAGCGACCCGAAGACCGGAGAGTTCACGGCGGGGGCCGAGGGGCTCGCGGATACGGTGCCCGAATTCAGCTGGCTCTACCTTGCGGTGGTAGTCGTCGGCGGCATCGGGTTGCTTACGGTGTTCGTCGGCGCCCGAGGCGTCGACCGGGAGCGCGCTGTCGCGGCCGCCTGGCTGTACGCGTACGACGGCGCGCTGGTCGCTGAGGCGAAGAAGAGATGGTGGCGTCGGCGGGGATGACCGTCGTCCGAGATAGCGAGTCAGATTTGCTGTCGCGGGCGCCTCTGTTTGCGGGACGGCTCAGCCGCTGACCCCTGCCCGGCGGCGGCAGCGCGCGCCGTGACCGATGCCAGCCGACTCCCGTTGAAGCGCTCAGACGGTCGAGGGAGTCGCCGCTCCTCGCGCGATCGGCAGCTTCTTCATGCGTGCGGTCAGGCGCCGTCGATCTGCTTCTCGATGTCGGCGACGAGCTGCAGCGCGGTCGACGCAGCGGCCTGGTGGACGGCGGTCTGCTGCGCGTCGTGGGCGTGCGTGGGGTGAGGTCGCTGGCGATCTTCGGCGCGTTGGCAATGCGCTTCCAGTACGTGACGTCCTTGTGCAGCTCGTCGATCTGCTCGCCGAGGTCCTGCACGAGCTGCTCGGCGTAGCGCTGGAGTTGCTTGCCGTCGCGGAGGCCGTCGAGGTAGCCGGCGGCGTAGTTGGCTGCCTGCTCGAGGGTGAACGTGCTCTGGTCGAAGGTCATGATGCCCGCTCCCCCGCTCACTGGCAGCTGTCGCACTGCAGCAGGTCCATGGGGTCGACCATCGGTTCGGGGTAGGGCTCCGGCTCGGTCTCGGTCGCGGAGTGCTGGTCTCCGGGCTCGTCGTGCTCGGCGTGGATCTCGACCCACATCTGCGCAGCCTCGGCGGCGCCGGCGGTGTGCAGTACGGCGAAGATCGCTTCCACCTCGGTGCAGCTGAACCCACCCGCGAGCTCACGCGCGAGGCCCTGATCGGAGAACGCTGCTGCGAACTGCTGGACGGCCTGGGTGACCTGGTCTGTGGTGCTCATCATCCTCATCTCCTCCCCTCCACGTTTTTTTGCCGTGGAGGCGACCTTGGTCGCCGCAGGGAGACACGCTGAGTGCAGGTGACCGTGGAATACCGGACCGAGCACCGCGAGGGAGGATATGCCGCGAAAGCACTTACACGGCGGGCGGCCGACCGCACAATGCCGCAGGCTCCACGGCAGAAAATTCGGGGGCAAGCCCTCGGATAAGAGCGGCGGCCGCGGATGCGGCCGACCTGGTGGGCGCGAGCTCCGTCGAGCGCCTGGCCGGCGCCGCCGGCTCCTGCACGGGGGTGCGCGAGGGGATCACCCCTCGCGGCCGGCCCCCGCGGGGGCCGACCCGGGCGCTGGCTCAGCCGCCGGCGGGGCGGTGGGCGGTGATCTTCGCGTAGGGCGTCGTCTGCGTCCAGCTGTGGCCGGTGTCGACGCTGACCGTCTTCGCGTTCGCCCGCACGACCCGGTACCAGTAGCCGCCGACCTTCACCGTGTCGCCTGGCTTGATCGTGTCGCGGCTGTAGTTGGTGGCGGTGCCGTCGGCGATCTGCTCGGCGCGCACGCTCTCCCAGTAGGTGAGCTGGTCGCGCAGCTCGGTCAGGCGTGGCGCGATCGCCACGGCGCGGGCGTCCTTGCGCTCCTGCGTTGCCGGCTCGTAGCCGCGTTCCGGGTGGTAGTAGTCGGCCTCGATTGACCGCTCGGCGCGGCGGATGTCGGCGCCGAGCTTCTGAATCCGGTTCGCGACGGTGACGACGCTGTAGCGGGCCCCGGTGGTGTGACTCGCTTCGTCGGCGCGGCGTGCGACTTCGTTCGCGTCGTGGTCGGCCTGGACGCTCGCGCCCATGCTCGCGTGTGCCCGGTCGAGGGCGCGACGGTGTCGGGGCTCGGAGTGGTGGCCGATCTTCACCGGCTCCCCGCCTTCGGGCAGGCGCGCGGCGTCAGCCTCGTGTCGCTGCCATGCCGCATCCGCTGCCGCCTGCTTGCGGTCGACCTTCTGCTCGAGCGCGGCAACGCGGTCGGCCTGGCGGGCGATCTTCCCCGCCTCGACCTCGGCGGTGCTGCGCACGCTCTCGTCCAACTCAGTCGTCACCTCGAACCCGGCCGCGGTGAGCGCATCCGCGGTGCGGCGGATCGTGGGGTGGTTGGGGCGATGGTCGCGGCTGTTCGGCACGTACCAGGCGCTGATGCTGCGGCCCCACCTCCAGCGGTTGGCCTTGAGGATGTCGGCGGTTCCGTCGCCGCGGCTGGTGCCCTCGATCAGGGTTCCGGCTTCGTGGGTGTGGGTGATGGTGAGCATGTCGGATCTCCTCGTCTCGATCGGTGCGGGTCAGCTGTTCAGGGCGGCGTAGCGGGCCGGGGTCTCGCTGCGGTCGTGCAGCTTGTACGCGGCCGGGGCGATGCCGAGCTCGCGGGCGAGGTCGACGCCGACGACGACCCACGCGCCGGATGCCATGTAGCCGACGCGCTCGGCCGGGCGCGGCTCGACCGGCTCGAAGTGGTGCAGGGTCATGCCCGGAATGGTGTTGGTGCGGGTCACGAGCCGCACGGCGGGCGTGCGCTCGTCGGCCGTGTGGCGGCCGCCCTCGTGCGTCACGGTGACCTCGTCGACGCGGCTGCTGATCCCGTCAGCGGGACTGTGGCGTGCGCCGAACAGGATTTCGGCGATGGTGCCGGTGGGCTGGGTCATGGTCTCTGCTCCTCCCCCTCCACGTTTTCTTGCCGTGAAGGCGACTTTGTCGCCGGTAGGACGACAGGCCGGAGCACAACCCCTTGGGGCGGGGAGGAGAGAGTTTCCGGCCGAAATCAGGAGCGCAGCGACGCGGTCGGAAAGTCTCGGAGGACCGGCGGCGCCGCCGCTTGTGTGCAGGTCGGGCGGCCGTATCCTGCCGCAGGCTTCACGGAAAGAAAACCGGGCCCCGCCCGGATGCAGAACGGCCGGCCCTGGCCGGCGCGATGAGGCGAACAGCGCCGGCGCCGCCGGCGACCTGGCTGGCGGCCGCCGGCCGCTGCTGCGCGATCGCGCGGCCCGCGCAGCGGTTCGTTCCCGGGGGTGCGCGAGGGGGTCGCCCCTCGCGTGCCGGCGCAGCTGGCACACCGCGCCCCGGGGGTGGGCGGGGCAGGTGTTGGGCTGCCCCGCCCGGTCGATCACTCGGCAGCGTCCTCGCTCTCGACCTGGTCGTCATCCGCGTTCAGGCCCGCGGCGATCCGCTCGACCGCGGAGAGGGTGTATCCCCACGCCTGCAGCTGCAGCAGGTAGTCGCGATCCTCGGCATTCGGGGTGCGCCACGACTCTCGGCTGGTGTGGTTCTCGCGGGCGGAGAGCATGGTCGCGAGCACGACGTGCCCGGCCCGGGTCGGGGTATCCGTGGCGACCTTCGCGATCTGGTCGTGCCCGAACCCGTTCGGGTCGAGGCCCAGGAACGCGCGCGTGTGCGTGTGGCGGTCGTTGCTGACGGTGTAGCTGTAGCTGGTCAACGTGACGGCCTCGAACAGGGCCGCAGCCTTCGGCAGCGTCTTGCGGGTCAGCAGGGTCGCGATCCACTCGCGGCGCACCGGCTCCGCCGCATCCCACGCCTTGTTGTTGGCCAGCAGTGTCCGACGCTCCGCGCGGCGGGCCTCGGCCTCGTCGTCGGGGAGGTCGGCGAGCTTCACCTTCGGCTGAGCGCCGCTGCTGTAGCGGTAGCGGTCGTGGTGCAGCTCCGGCTGCACGCACACCTCTTCGGTGTCCTGGTCACCGTCGTCGAGGCCCCACACGTTGACATAGACCACGCGGCCCGGGCACTCGGCGTGCTGGGCGTCGGTGATGCCGGGGCGGTCGTCGGCGTCGTCGGCGGCATCCGTGAGGGTGTGCAGGCGGCGCGCGCCCGTGGGCCACGTGCTGACCGCGGCTACGCCCTGGCCGACGTACTCACCGAGCACGGCCTCTTCGCGGGCGGAGACCTTCGCGTCGTGGCGCAGTTCCCCCGCCAGGTGCTCAAGCTCGTCCTCGCGGGCCTCGGCCAGCGCATCGAGCGCGTCGGCGTCGGCCTCGAACTCGGCCATGAGCAGCGCCCGGTCGAGTGACACCGCGGTGTCGGCCAGCGCCTCGCGCGCGGCGGTCGACTTCGCGACGGTGATCGACTTCTCGATGGTGGCCTTGTCCTCGCCGGTGGCCTTGGCGATCTTCGCCACGGACAGTCCCTCGAAGGCCAGCTGCTCGTAGGCGGTGACGCGCTCGGTGCCGGTGAGGTCGGTGCGGCGGTCGTTGGTCACGAGCTGCTGCGTGATGCGCTGCGCCGTGGTCAGCTCCCCCGCCCCGAAGTACGCCGGGATCGTCGAGGTTCCGGCCTCGCGGGCGGCGAGCACGCGACGCTGCCCGTCGCGAACGTACACGGTGCCGTCGTCGCCGCGGCGCGCGAGCACCGGCAGCAGCACTCCTTCCGCGCGGATGGATGCGACGAAGGCGGGGTCGAGCTGCACGTCGGTGCGGATGTTCGCCTCGAACTCGATGACGCTGGGGTCGATGTGCTCGACCTGCGCCACGGTCGCCACGGCCTCGGCCGAGGCGGTGGTCTTGCTGGTGGTGTCAGTCACTTTCGATTCTTCCTCTGAGTTGTTAATCTGGTGGCGACTCAGGCCGGAAACCGGGGGCAGTGCGAATGCTCCCGGCCTCCGGCCTTCGTCATCTATCGGGTGCGGACCGGCCCGACCCACTGAGCGGCGAATGCGTACTCGCTCGGGCCGCGCTGACGGGTCCAATCGCGCACCACGGCGGCGCGCTCGTCGTCGGTCAGGGAGCGGCTGTCGCCGGTCGCCTGGTCGATGCCGAGGAACAGGCCCGCTCCGAACCACGCGCCCTGCCCATCGGGCTGGCGTGCGCGGAGCATGACCGACAGCTCCCGGTTGAGCGTCGAGCGGTACAGACCTTCGTCGTCGACCCAGACGTCGACGGTGTCGGTGTAGCTGACGACGTCGAACGAGTTGCAGCCGATCGCGGCGTTCATCCCATCCAGTCGCAGCGTCGTGGTGGTGTCATCGATTTCGACCGACGACAGCACCCCCTCCACATCGATTCGCAGTCCTCGCAACATGTGTCTCTCTCCAATCCCCTTCACGTTTTCTTGCCGTGAAGGCGACTTGTCGCCGGTAGGGCGACCGGCTGGAGCACAACCCCATCGGGGCGCGGAGGAGAGAGTTTCTGGCCGAAATAAGGGAGCTTGCGACCGCGGTCAGAAAGTCTCGGAGGAGCGGCGGCATCGCCGCTTGTGTGGAGGCCGGGCGCACGTATCCTGCCGCAGGCTTCACGGCAAGAAAACGGGCCCCGCAGGGCCCGAACAGCACCGGCCGGCCGTGGCCGGCTCCATCGACGAGAACAGCGCCGGCACCGCCGGCGACAGCTTCCGGTCTACCCCGGTAGCCCCTGACTCACCCTGCGCCTAGATTTTGGGAATGCTGTTGCTGATCGCCGCGGCCGCCATCGTGGGCGCCGCCGTCATGACGATCGTCGTCAGCGTGGTCGCGCTCGAACGCACCGATCGGCGCCTCCGCAGCGACGACCTAGGCTGATCCTCATCGGGCCGGCATCCGGTTCCCGGAGTTGACCGGGGCCAGCCTGATCCACGTGTCTGCGGCGGGAGCGAGCGACCTTCGTCAGCCGCGAACTCTCGTCGCAGCGCAGCGACGGTGATGTTGCGCGCACCAGCCTGCGTGCGCCATTACGGCCAAGATCGGATATGCCTATGACACTTTTGAGGCCCGATTTTCTGGGCCGCACCCCCGTGATTACGGGTCTACGAGGGCGGCTCGGCGAAATGGAAGCTGCGAACCGCATCTACGGCCTGGGAGAATAGATCTCAGGTAGGCAGCTCCAGACCTACTGACTCTGAGAACGAAGAAGGCCCGCTGGCAGGCGGGCCGACTTCTGAATCTGAGTCGCTTCGCAGCGCCTCTGGGTGACTACAACACCCGGTTAGTTCAATCGGAGTTTACGCCGGTCACGGCGGCTGTCGCAAGGCAACCACCGCGGCGCACCTGGAGCGTGCTCTCGAGGCTCGAAAGAGTCGTAGAGAGGGGGTTCACGATGAAGACCAAGCGTCAGAAGCGTGAGTTCTTGATCGCCGCTGCAAAGTGGTTCGGAGGTGTCGTGCTTCGCGCGATCTTCTGGGCCGCCGCGAAGTGGTGGCTCGAGAACCACATGTGATCCCAGCCGGTCCGGTCATCGTCCGCGGTGACCGGGCCGGTTCCACCCGCGGTCGCCCTGTGACGTCGGCGATCAGATGCGTTCGACGATCAGGGCGACGATCTGATCCTTCTCCGTGTCGAGGCTGGCTTTGACCTGCGCGATCGCCTCGGCCGAGGTGGTGTCGTCAACGTCGACCCTGTTCACGTCGTACTCGCCGCGCACCTTCCACCCGACTGTCCATTTCGCCATGCGGCCACGCTAGCCCTGTCGTCACCTGTCGCTCGGGCGCGGCACGATCGGTTCTGTGAATCTCGATACGTTGCGCAATCTCCCGCAAGATGACCAGCGGGTTTTCCTGCTCGGCCGAGTCGCGGCGGAGACGACCGAGACGGATGCTGCTTTGCGGTTCTTGTGGGCCGCGCTGCAGGAGCGCCGGAATGTCGGGGCCTCGCTCGAGGCGCCCGACTACTTCTCGACGACGGTGAAAGAGTGCCGCAAGTTCGTGCGGGACAGTACGACGATCAGCGCCGACGACGCCACGGCGATACGGGGGGCATTGCGCGTCGCGAGCGAGCTCTATACGCGGAGGAATCGCTACGTCCACGACCTGCTTCGCGAGAGCCTTCTGAGCAGCGAGTGGGAGCTCGTGCGGCTGACAGGTGAAGTCGACATTGAGCCCGAACCTGAACTCGTGTCGTTCGACAGCACCGTTGAGCTCGTGCGCGATTTCGTTGCGGTGAAGTTCAGGCTACGCGGATGCGCCATGCATCTGCTCACCGGCACCTGGGAGGGCCTCGCGTTCGGCCAGCTCGAGGGCCGCTGGGATGGGTCGGTCGACATCTCGCGCTAGCTGCTCATCTTGAATCGATGACGGCGCCGACCTCCAGATCTTGTACTCGATGGTGGCGATCGCCAGCATCGTGCCGAAGCGCACCAAGGCCTTGAGCGTGCGCCTTTACCTGTCTCAACGTTCGTGACGGTCGGCAGCGGCGTGTCCCATCGGGCTCGGCGCGGTCCGCTACCGGCGCCAGGGGTTGAACCAGCGAGCTTCCTCGGCATTGGCGGCTGGGTGGAAGGTGCCACCTGCGGCGGCGATGAGCTCGAGGCGGCGGTCGGGGCTGGAGTCGTAGATCGGTGGTGTCAGGAAGGCGCAGGCGACGAGCTGCCTGCTTGCGGCGACCAGGTCGGCAGCGAGCTGGATGAACGTGGCGATCGCGACCTTGGACTCTCCAACGGTGGGCTTGTCGACGGGTTCGTAGCGGTAGGCGTAGCCGTCGGCGTTCCAGAGCCAGACATCGTGCGAGAGCCTGTTCCGTTTCTCGTGGGCAGCCTTGGCGTCGTCGAGGGCACCGATCATCGCGGCCCGGACCTCGTCGTCGACGCCGAGAGCAGCGACCAGGTCGCGGGCGTTCTGATCGGACTGGGTGTACTGCCGCACCTGCTTGTAGGGGCGCTGGAGCTCGGTGGCCATGAGCCAGCGGAAGATCTCGAGGTTGTCGGCGACGTGGATCGCGTTCTGAGTGACGGCACCGGTGATAAACGTCAGCGCGTTCTCGCCGATGATCCCGTCGGGTATCGGGTCAAGCATTCGCGAATGCTAGCCAGACGTGAGCCCCGTTTGCAGGCCAGTGCGGGCAGCTGCGAGAGATATCGGGTCGTCTGCGGCCCAGGCCTGCAGACCGGCGCGGGATCTCTCCGCGCACCGAGAACGGCCCATACGGCGCTCTCTCGGTGGAGCTGGGCCCGCCCTTCGAGTACTACCTGCCCTGACGGGCCGGGCGTACGTCGCTGACGGCACCGGCCCACACCCACGTCTTGTACTCGACGCCGGCGACGGTGAACCGGATCGCCATGGCTGCCGGTGTCCAGGCGACGACCTGCGCGTCGACGACGATCGGCACGCTGCCGAAGCGCACCCACGCCTTCACGTCGCTCGGGTTCGGATCCCGAGTGAGCGGGTACTTGCCGATGCCGATCTCCTCGTTCGTGAGACCCTGCAGCTCGCCGTCGCGGGCGATGCCCTCGAGGATGCGCTGATCCATCAGCCGGTCGTAGTGGTGCGCGTAGCGCCGGTTCGTGCCCACTGGCAGCTCACACGGTCGTCGCCGGCGGCGTGCCCTCCGGCTCACGCGGCAGATACCGGGTCCCGGGATCCTCGAGCGATCGCCACGGCCTCCACCCCGAGGCGTAATACATCGACGACGGCCACGGCCATTGCTCGGGCGGGAGCTCGTCGGTGACATCGCGCCCATCGAGCATCACGGCGTCGTAGGACATCCGCTCGCCGCGGTCGTGGAACTCGCGCTCAAGCGGGGTCTCCGCCCGGGGTGGTGGCAGCTGCACCCAGTCGCGGCGGCTGCGGCTCATCGCGCGGCCGGCCGCGCCGCTGGCGGCGCGTCGTGCACGGCGAGGACGATCCACTCCCCCGCTGCTGCTCCGGGGCGGAGGTCGAAGACGGGGGCGTTGCCGTCGGCGTCGACGGCCTGGAATCGCCACCCCGACCAGCGGCGCTCGATCGGGTGCGTCATCGCCGGATGCCACACGTCGCCCGGCTCGAGCCGGGTCGGGGTGTCGTTGACCCTGTACCGGCGGCCGTGCCAGACGATGCGCACCGGGCGCTCGTTCGCGAACCACACCGCAGCAGACTCAGGCATCCCCGCACCTCCATTCGAACATGTGTTCGAACACGGTACATCCGGCCCACGTCGCCGGGAAGCGTGAGCGGCGCGTCGCGCCCGGCGAGCTCGCAGACGGCTGCTGCGACGCTGGGGCGAGATGCAGCATTACGGGCGAACGGCGTGGGGTGGCCTGAGGCCCGGACGCCGGGTGTGGATCAGGCCGAAGCGGCGCCCCGGCGCCGCGACGCACGTGACGGTGTCGCGGATCCTCGCGAAGACCTACGACGGGGCCGGCTTCGTCGACGAGCACGGCATCGAACACCGCAGCTTCTACTGCGACCTCGTCCAGGCACCCGCCGGCAGCGAGGAAGAACCGGAGCCGATCGTCGCACCGGTACCGGCGCCGTCGCCGGAGCCCGAGGCGCCGGCACGCGCGAAGGATCTGCTGCCGCAGCTGCGCGTCACGCCGCGGCAGCTCGTCGCGGCCGCACTCGCGGTCGCCGGCTTCACCCGGCGGGAAGCGGCCGACATCCTCAGCATGTCGCCGCACACCTACGACAAGCTGCTCAGCTCGTTCCGGCGCCGCTACGCCGCCGTCGGACGCCCTCTCTCGTCCCGTGTGGCGATCGCGCGCGAGCTCGAGCAGGAAGTGCCGGCGGTCGTGCGCGGAGTGCAGGTCATTCGACCTGCGGTCCAGCAACAGGCCTAGCTGCCGTCCCCCTCGAGGGCGGGCTGCTGCAGCCGAAGCTCGGCGGCGAGCTCGCGGGCGACGACTGCCGCGCGCTCGAGCTCGACACGATCGCGATCGTCGACGTCGAGCGCCGCGCTGTGCAGCTGCGCTGCGTAGTCGTCGAGCGCGCCCAGCAAGGTGCCGAAACGTTCGGCGCCGCTGAGATCGAGCCGGGCTATGAAGCGACTATGCGTCATAGGGGACGATCCTGCCGCGCACGGTACAAGGGGCCGAGACCCCAGAACGGGCAAGAGCTGCGGCGGCCGGCCCGCCGGGTTCCCAGAGCAGCAGCAGGCCGGCCCGCGCCGGACCTTCACGCACGACGCACCCCCAGGATGCGCTCCCCCGCGCGAAGGTCAACCCCTCACAGGAAGCCGGAGGTCCGGCGTACCGTCACCCATGGCGGGCGCACGGCGTTCACGCACCGGCGCCCGTGAGCAGCTCACAGCAGTTGCTCTCCCGGCGTCCGCATTCATCCCGCGGCGCCGGGATCCACCATCCAGCGCGACGGGGAGCCGGCAGCCCGCCCGATCGGCGCGCGGGTTGCCGACTGCAAGCCGCGCCGGTGCACCACCACACGGTTGCGACAGGACCAGGCGGGCGACCGCCGACACCGCCGATGAAGCCGCAGTGCCACCACGAGCGACAACCAGTTCGTGCGAGCTAGCTAGCGCCGGGCCTCGACGGTGGTCGGGTCGATGTGCTCGATCTGCGCGACCGGCACGCTCGCCGCAGTCTGGGTGGTGGTGTCGTTCATGGTTTCGATGTCTTTCGCTCTGGTTAGGCTGGTGGGGATGTGGGCCGGAGCCCGGAAACACTTGCCTTGTTTCCGGGCTCCGGCTTTCGTCATCTTCTGGTGCGGGTCGGGAGGAGGAACTCGACCATGAACCGGTACTCCGACGGTTCGCGCTTGCGCGTCCAGTCCTGCACGATCCGGGCGTACTCGCCCGGCGTCAGCGACCGCGACTCACCGGTGCTGTGGTCGACGCCGAGAAACAGCCCGGTGCCGAACCAGGTGCCCTGTCCGGCAAAGCGCTCGCGGCGGAGCATCACGGACAGCTCGGCGTTCACGCTCGAGCGGTAGAGCCCTTCGTCGTCGACCCAGACGTCGATCGTGTCGGTATAGCCGACGACGTCGTAGGTGTGGCATCCGATCGCCCGGTGCATGCCCTCCATCCGCGCATCCGCGGTGGTTTCGTCGATCTCGACCGAGGACAGGACCCCGTCGATACCGACCTTCAAACCTCGCAACATGTGTGCTTCTCCAATCCCCTTCACGTTTTCTTGCCGTGAAGGCGACTTGTCGCCGGTAGGGCGACCGGGTGGAGTGCAACCCGCGGGGCGGCGGAGGAGAGAGTTTCTGACCGATGCGAGGGAGCCTGCGACCGCGGTCGGAAAGTCTCGGAGGAGCCGGCGGCGCAGCCGCTCGAACGGAGCCCGGGCGCCCGTATTCTGCCGCAGGCTTCACGGTAAGAAAGCGGGCCCGCAGGGCCCGGACAGAAGGCGCCGGTCGGGGCCGGCTCGGATCAGAGGAAGGCCGGCGCTGCCGGCGACGAATCGATCGCTCCAGTCACAACAGAAGGTCCCCACGCAGAATCTCAGCCGCCGAGGGGGCCGACGTTGGATCCACTGTTGTCGCAATCGAAACGACGATGCCTTCGCCTGCGATGGAAACCGACCGCTCGCTCCGGCGATAGCCTTAAACGCTGACTCCGCCGAACTGCCCGGCGGTTCGTTCGAAGGTCGTCGCGAGTTCGAGCGGCGGCTCTCCCTGTGGCCTTCACCACAGGCAGAGCCGCCTTACTTGCTAACGCTTCTTGTCTACATCGGTGAAGATCGCCTTGCTGTGCCAGACCTCGTTGACAGCTGAGCCGTCGGACATTCTGAAGGTGATCCGCAAGTTGGTCTTCCAGAGGGCGTTAACCGTTGCCGAGGTGTTGTCGGCAAGTTGGAGGTTGTTTGAGTAGATGCTGACCTCGCCGTCGTCGTACAGCGAGTGGCGAAGCGTGACCTTCAGGTCACCGGTGAAGGGAACTTCGGTCCCATCTTCCTTGTATATGTGAGCGTCGACGGCGTTGAAGCTGGCGCTGCTGTACCAGTCGGGGAAGTGGCGAGCGATGCCGCTCTCGTAGACGGCGGGGAGCCACTTGACCATGTTGGCGTTGTCGCCCATGACCCAGTCCCGGCGCATGTCCAGCATCTCGAGTGTGCCGTTGCTCTGGCGCAGGAGGCGCCCGATCGAGCCGATGTAATAGCGCGAGTCGGCGTAGCTGGGCAGGACGTTGAAGGGGATGACCGCAGTCGTGCTGCCGGTTGCATTGGTGGCGGTGATCTCTACTGCGATTGTGCCCGTTTGCGATGGGGCGCCCGAGACGCGAGTCATGCCCTGGTTGTCGGTGCCCCCGTTGAGAGATCCGTTCGTCGGTACGGCGATCTCGATCGTGCCGCGACCGTCCGGGCCCCAATCGACGATGTCATTCGCCCACCAGTTGGTCTCTCGGTACTGGCGAATCGGAACCGCGGATGCGTCGATGACGGGTGCGTGAGGGGTTGGGAAGGCCTCTTCAGCTTGGGCTTGGGTGGCATCAAATCGCACGACGTTGACGGCGCCGCCGTTCACGCGGAAGGTGATAACTCCGCTTCGAACGAAGGACCGCAGCGTTTCGGTTTTCCCGTCGCCGATGGCGCCGAGCGCTTCCCAATAGATCGAATAGTTCTCGGTCGTCGTCGGTTCGAGAGCTTGACCCAGATAGCCCTGAAGCGTGTTGGCTAGCTCGTTCTGGCCGATATAGGTGTGGATATCCGTGACAGGCAGATCGCTCCATGCGAAGGGATCGATGTCAGGATTTTCGGACCAAGCAGGCAGGCCGAATGCGGCGTAGGAGCCGTTGGTCCAGAACGCGAAGTTCGAATCCTTGATGCTGCCGAACACATTACTCGTCGTGATTGAGGCACTAGGCACGTCGGCGTTGGAATTGATCACGTAGCGGTCATCGTGAGTGACGGTGGTGCCGGAGGAAATACGCACTCGCGTCAGCGTGTCGTTCACCGTGAGATCGATTGTTCCTCCGCCGAGCAGTGCTTCGGCGGCGCCGGCCGACATAGGGCCTTCGAGTGGGGACCCTGCGAAGTGGACGCTGATTGTCCAACCGGTTGCGCCGATCTCGAGCGATGCTTCGAGCTCATCCGAGCCGGCGCTGTTCGTCGCCTCGTTGCTCGTGAACACAATGTCTCCCGATATTGTCGCTTCGGCAGGGTCGGTGACCCCGAGGTCGCCATCGCCTTTCACAACAAGCGAGTTGGCGTCGGCGTCAGTGCTCGCGTGATAGCGGTAGTCGGCCGAGTTGGCGAAGGTGGCGCGGCGCCCTGCCGTGTGCCCGACTCGGTTCTCAGCGACCAGGGTGAAGGGCCCGTCCCCAGACACGGCGGAGGTCCAGGTGAAGTGGCTCTCCCCCGACTGGTTGACGTTGTCGGGGGTGAGCCGCTTCGAAGTGAGGCGAGTCCCGGCCGCGTCGAGAATGGAGTAGAACTCCACGTCGGCTCCGGGTTCGATCGGTTGAGTCCATTCGTATCGGAGCCCGTCGAGCGTCAGCGAGCTGGTGTAGTCGGGCACGGCTGGCGCTGTGACCGGGTCGGCGAGGACAAGCACCTCACGTTGAACTGACCGAACCCCCCAGTCGGGCGTGTGGAGCGTCGCTTCGATGGGGTGATACCCGGGACCGCTGAAGGTGGGTGTGAACCTGTTCGTCGAGGAGGGGATCTGCGCGGTTGCGACCGACCCTCCATGGGTGGCACCCAGCGATCCGTCGGGGAGCAGCTCTGTGTATGCCAGCGAGGTCGCGACGGCTTCTGGCACCGACCAGTCCCAAGCAAAGGCTTGGCAGAGGGAGATCTTGCTGCCCGCCGTGCTGAATCGGGCTTGGTCGCTGGCGTACATCTGAGTCGGACCGCTCATCGATACCGAGGGCTGCGTGGTCGACGAAGCAGAGCAGTCATCTGTCACGACATCGGCGACCCAGGTGCCCGCGTTCTTGGGAGCGTTGGTGTTGCGGATATTGCCGTGAACCTTGAAGGGGTCGCCGGGGTTCTTCTTGTCGACGAAAGCACCGTCGAACACACGGATCGACGTCCTTTCGCCGGACTCGAGGTATACGGGCGAGTCGGTCATCGAATTGCATGCGATATCGCCAGCGCCGCAATAGGAGTACACCGGTGCGTCGATGCGCTTGGACCATTTGGAGCGCCGGCCGGACAGTCCGCTGTGATTCGGCTCAAAGGAGCCGCGGTCGGCCACCACGTCATTCTCATTGAAGTGCGGATCCGCGAAGAGAACGACTGCGGCGACGCGCGCCTTCTGAGCCTTGGTGAGTTCCGTGATGGCGGTAGCGATGACGTCAGCACCCTGGGAGTAGCCGACGAGAACGAATCGGGTGTCCGTGGTTTCCGCGCAGAGCTTCGTGCGACTCTTAATGCGATCCCGCGTTGAGCGCGCGCCGCCCAGAACACCGAGCGTGTATCCGGATGTCATTTCAAAGGCCGGGTCCTTGACCGCGACGCCGATAACAGCGGTCCCGGCTGCGGGGTAGCGCACGCCCCACGTCGGAACCTTCACCGCTTTACCGTTCTCGTCCTTCGGAAGCTTCTTCGAGATCTGTTTGGCGACAGTGTCCGCCTCGGGCCCCGTTCCCTTGAAGGGTGCGTTTTCGTAGTCGGCCGAGGTGAGGTTTTCGCCCTGCGGGAGTGCTGACGTTCCGCGGGCAGCAATCACCTCGATGGGCGCACAGTCCATTGCCGCCTCGGCGGGCACGGAGGCCATCAGCATTGATGCGAACACAGCGGCGGCTGCCGTTGCGGCGAGGATGCGCTTCACTCGAGACCCGTTCATTGAGATTTCCTAGGAGATCTCAAGATTGAGGGCAGCTCGCTTTCGCTGCCACCCCCACTAGGCGGGACATTCAGCCGGAGATCGTTACGAACGCACCCGCCCCGGTCGCGATTTCTTTGCGCCCCTGCTCGAGAGGAAGCGATTCTCCGCCTGTGACGTCCTGAACTATCACGATCACTCGATGCAGCCGTTTGGGTGCGTACCAGGTCGACTCGGACTCGTCGGCCCCCTCGGGCCCGTCGAACCCTTCGTCCTTCAATCTGTTAGACAGATCTTCGTAAGCGTGATCGCCGTTGATCACCGCACGATAGAAGACGCCTGAAGATGCATCACCGAAGGTGGCGTCGGCCTGAATCTTCCCAATAGCGGGCAGGTCGAGTGCGTCGCGCGCATCCTCCACGTAGCCGGCGGATTCCGGACGGTGACTGCATCCGGCCAGGAGCGCCACGGCGATAGCACCGACGAGCATCGGACGCAGCAGTCGGACCATACCCCGAACTTTACTCGGACCTGGATCGCGTCGGCAGTCGCTCAAAATGGGGCCACGCTATAGCCCGAGCCCATTCGACCCGGCTTCGCGGGTGCTGTCGAGGCAGCGGGATCCTCCGGCTGCTCACGACAGGTGCACCGCGCTCCCAGCCGGCCCCGACGAAGCGGGTCGTGCCACCGGACCTTGCCCACCCTCCCCCGGACCCCCAACTTGGACATGGCGGCTGCGCGTTGCCGGTAGGCCGTCGGCGTTGTTGTTCTCCGACTCTCGCGGAAGATACCGAGTGCCGGGGTCGTCGAGCGATCGCCATGGCCGCCATCCGGAGGCGTAGTACATCGACGACGGCCAGGGCCATTGCTCGGGCGGCAGCTCGTCGGTGACGTCGCGGCCGTCGTCCCAGACGGCGTCGTAGGACATCCGCTCGCCGCGGTCGTGGAAGTAGCGCTCGAGCTGCGTCTCTGGTCGTGGGGGTGGCAGCTCGACCCAGTCGCGGCGACTGCGGCTCATCGGGCAGCTGGCCCAACGCTGCGGGAGCGTCATGCACTGCTAGGACGATCCACTCCCCCGCCGCGTGCCGGGCCGGAGGTCGAAGACGAGGGCGTTGCCGGCGTCGTCGATCGCCTGGAACCGCCAGCCCGACCAGCGCCGCTCGATCGGGTGCGTCATCACCGGATGCCACACGTCGCCCGGCTCGAGCCGGTCGGGGTGTCGTTCACCCGGTACCGGTCGCCCTTCCAGACGATGCGCACGGGGCGATCGTTCGCGAACCACACGGCTACTGACTGTTCCATCGCCACGCCTCCATTCGAACATGCGTTCGAACACGGTACAGCGTGATCTTGCCGGCGACTAGTCGGAAGGTGCAGCGCCGGCACCGCCGGCTCCGCTCCCCGAGCCCAGGTCCGGACGTCGAGACGCCCGGGCCTGGGCTCCGCGTCATCCGGCTTGCTTCTCGAGCACTCGGATCGCGATCGCGAGCGCGCGCTCGGGCGACATCGCGACGACCGGCTTCGGATCCGCGCCGAGCGGCCGCCGACTCCGGTGACGATGCAAGTTGATGAAGGTGCGAAGCAGCGCATCCGGGGTCCGCTCGACCGGCGCGTGCACCGCCTCCCACGACGTCGCCGACATCCGGCCCCGCGTCCGCTCCGCGAGCTTCTGCAGGCTCATGCCGTGGTAGCGCCCGGCGGCCAGCGCGAGCCAGTAGCGGCGCGCGGCATCGCGGCGCTGCCGTCGCTCGCGGGCTGTCCAGGTGTGTGCTCGCGGCTTCGGCATCCGCGCGGCCACGTCCGGGTGGGAGTAGGGGCGGAGCGCGGTCGTGTCGAGCTCGAGCGTCTTCGGGCGGGGTGCCCTCGCGCGGCGGATGCGGGCCGCGGTGTTCGCGTTCGTCCACTCGGTGCGCCACTGCTGGCTCAGCCCGTGGATCATCGCCAGCTTCGGGTCGAGAGCCAGGCTCGCCACCAACACCTTCTTTCTGCTGTGGTTGATGCTCCCCATGAACTCGTCCCAGGTGACTGCCCCGCTTGACCCGACCATGTCGGTTCCTCCCACTCGTTCTTCTTGCCCTTCCGGCGGGGTGATCGAGTGCGAGCGGAAGGAGCGAAGTCACGAACGGATGCGGTTGCTAAGCGCAGTCTGCAAAGAGCAGCCGGGCGGGACGCAGCGACGAAAGCGAGCTACGATCGGCGGCCGGAAAGGGCAGAAGACTCGGAAGACGCAGCGCCGTCGCACGGCGGCTCCGTTGCGAAGCGCAGTGTTGCAATAGACACGACGAAGAGGGCTAAAGCCCTATGGTCAAAGTCGTGAGCGAGCGCGAGGCGACTCCGCTGCCGTCTGCAGAGACGACCGTTGAGTTCGAAGGCACAGAAGAGTGGCTTGACGTCTACGAGACGGAGGCGCTCACGCCAACCCGTGATCCCCGCCTCGAACGCGACCAGCGCTAGGCCACGATCAGTGCTCGCCGACAGCAGACATCGTCTGTGACGTTTTGCGTCGGGTGACGCGAAGACGATCGTTGGATGACCCCAAGCGCCGGCAGCGACAACGTGCTGTCTACTTCGATGCCCCATTGGAGGACGCCGACCGCTTCGTCAGTGCGGAGCCTCTCGTCGAGCACATGCCATCATTGGCGGAATAGGCGCCATCGCATATTTCGACCGGAGGCTCGCATTGAGTAGCGACAAGATGCCGAAACTGCCATTCTCTCCGGAGCTCGAACCGCTAACACCGCGCTACGACGCGCCAGCACACGACATCTATTTCGGTGCCATTGAAACCGCTCTCCGAAGAGACGACGAGCGCGCGCCCCTGAACATCGCCCTCAGCGGCGGGTACGGGGTGGGCAAGAGCAGCATTCTTCAGAAAGTTGCGGCTGAGCATAAGGGTGCAGTCGCGCTCATCTCCATGTCAACCCTCGGGTTCGCAGACGATGAGACACGGTTAGAGGGTTCTGCGGGTATCGCCGCGAACAGAACTAATCGCATCCAGAAAGAGATCGTCAAACAGCTTCTATATGGTCAAGACCCGGTCAAAATGCCCGGTTCGCGCTACCGACGCATCACGCGCTTCCGTTTTTGGCGAGAGTTCGGGCTCGCTGCCTTGGTATCGGTGCCACTCGCACTCGTGTTTTTTCTATCGGGCTGGGCAAGCGCGCTCACCAAGTTCATCCACCTGCCGAGCGACTGGGCCTGGATGGCGGCGCCTGGTATCTATGTCGCGGGCGTTCTCTTCATCATCGGCGTGCGTAAAGTCGTTCACAACCGCATTTATATCGACAAGATCACGGCCGCGGGAACGACCTTCGCACTGTCCTCACGATCCGAAACTTTCTTCGACGAGTATCTAGACGAAATAGTATATTTCTTCGAGCGCAACAAAGTCGACCTTGTGATCTTCGAAGATATCGATCGATTCGACGATGCTCACATCTTTGAGGCGCTCCGGTCCCTCAACACTTTGCTGAATAGCGCGAAGCAGCTGCAAGGCCGACGGATCCGCTTCATTTACGCGATTAAGGACAGCATCTTCGAGGAGCTTGGCGACCGCGCCGCTGCGGAGGAGCTGTCCGGGGATGAGCGAGACACTAGCGAATCAGAGCGGACACCCCGAGATCACGTGATTGAGGGGCTAGCTCGCGCAAATCGTACGAAGTTCTTCGATCTGGTTGTCCCCGTGGTGCCCTTCGTCACCCACCGAAGTGCCCGCAATCTGTTGAAGTCAGCGCTCGGGCAAGTTCCCGATCATGGCGTCACAGACTCATTCATCTATCGCGTCGGACGACATCTCGCAGACATGCGCCTGATCCGAAACATAGTAAACGAATACGCCATCTTTCACGATCGCGTGATTAAGCCGAGGAAGCTGGATCTCTCGTCGGATCAAATGCTGGCGATGGTCCTGTACAAAAATACCCATCTGTCAGATTTCGAGAAGATCAAGCACGCAAGTAGCAATCTCGACGACCTATATGCTGTCAGCCGCAGGTTGGTGAACGAAAATATTGCTCGCCGACAACAAGGCATTCGGGAAAAGCGAAGAGCATTGCAAACGCTGCACCCTGCATCTGCGCGCAGCAAGGAGCTTGGCGCCGATCTCGATACGTATTTAAACGCTCACGTCCAGCACATCGGCGGCACCTTGGTGTCCAGAGGTTTCCCTAATACGGCACTATCGGACGAAGCGTTGAGATCAGCCCCCACGTGGACGCGAATTGCGGCGGGCGAAGATATTCAAGTGACCTTCACGCACCCCGTCTCGAACCAGCCTTATTCAGGTGTCCGGAACGAAACTTTCGTCTCCACATTTTCCCGCGAGCAGCTCGCGCACGCACTCAGGGACTCCCTGAGCCCGGACGACTGGGCCAGATCAGAGCGGGATCGGCTAAGCAGAGAAATTGATGAGGCGCGGGCCGAAATCGACTTCCTAAGATTCGCCACGATGGCCGAGCTTTGCGATCGTCCAGGCTTCAAGGTCGAGCACGGAGGCAGATCGCGTTCGTTCGAGGAAGCACTGAGGTCGATTATTGAATCGGAACTTGGCCAGGTTCTGGTCCGTTTCGGTTATATCGATCAGCATTTCACCCTGTATACCGCAACTTTTGCGGACGGCCTCCTCACCAAGGAAGCTATCAATTTTATCATTAAGTGCGTAGAACCCAATGAAGTTGACTTCAACTTCGCGCTCGAAAGCAAGGATGTGAGGGCGCTATTGAGCGACCGAGGGCGAACCATGCTGGAGGAGAGATCCGCCTACAACGTCTCGGTTCTGGACTACCTCCTCGCGAATGACCCCGAGGGAGCTGAGGCACTGGTCCGAAACTTCGTGCGTTACGGTGACGACGAGAAGGCGTTTCTGTTGTCATACCTTTCTTCAGGTAAAGCGTCCTCCGACCTGATACGAACGCTGACCCCGCTATGGCCGGGCGTCTTCGAATTTATGATCAACGATGCCGACCTCGCGGAAGATGAACGCGACCGCTTGGTCGATGTGGCTCTTGGAGCGCTCGGGCAGGAGCTGTCCTACGACACGTCCCCTGCGCTTCGCTCATATTTGGAAAGCGCCGCCGAACGACTACCAGCATTCGTGTCCGAGGGCGCGCGTGAGCTCGCTCGACTTATCGCGCGCTTCGCCTCGCAATCGGGTGCCGAGCTCCCTTCGCTGCACAGTCTCGGCACTCACCTCCGAGAGGCAATCGCGGCGCGAGGTGCCTACGCCGTCACTCGCGAAAATCTTCTACTTGCGATCGGCGGACGAATCGAGGGACTTGCTCTAGACGAGCTTCGGGGCGAGGTGAAATTCGTATACTCCCGCGTCCTCGACGATCTCGGTGCCTACCTCAGGTCCTTGGAAGCTGAAGAGGTCTCGATCGCTTCATCCGAAGGCCTCCTGCAGACCGTCAAAGACATCCTGGCAATCAAGCCCTTCAGCCTCAGCCATCTCAGCGCGGTGTTGCAGAAGGCAGCCAGCGGAGTTGAGCTCGCCGACATAGGAGAAACGAGCGACTCGGCGTGGCCGGCGCTTGCAGCGTCTCGGCGCGTCCCAGCGACGATCTCGAACGTGAAGCGCTACATCGACACATTCGGGCTTGACGAGAGCCTCGCGGCATTGCTTGATGCAGCCGAGGAGATCGAGCTTGACAGCGAAACAGACGAAGCGACGAAGCTGGCACTTGCCCTCGACGTACTCGGTGCTCGCGAACAGATCTCCTCCCCGACGACGAGATCTTCGCTGGTCGCGTCGCTATCGCTCGCGGACTACATCCCCGCCGGATCCGTCCCAGTGGAAGCCGGCGACCTCATCGCGCGACTCATTGCAGACGATGTGATCGATGACACGGAGGGAAGTTTCAGCCTGATCGGAGCGGCTGACTGGGCGGGTCGCGAAGCTACGATCATCGCCTCGAGCGCTTTCAGCAGCATCGTCACACCAGTCGTTCTCCCAGCGGCTGATCTCGGTCGCTTCTTCGCGAGCAACGCCATCCCGACCGAGCGTAAGTCGGCGGTCATTGGGCGCCTTACAGAGTTGAGCGCCGGTGCTTCCCCCGACTCCTTGTCGAAGGCCGCCGACTTTGCGATTGCAACCGACCTGCCGGTGGGCCTGGCTCACATCACGATGATGGCAGGGCTCGTTAGCTCTGACCGAGTCCTAGAGCTCTTGCAACCGCATCTTGCTTCGATCGGCCTTACTGAACTCGCAACGGTCTTGTCCGCGATGCGCGGCGAATTCGCGAAGCTCGCCGGCCCGACCGGTCTCAAGCCACTGTTCTCAACGGTCACGCCCGCACTAGCGGAGGTCGTCGCTCGGCTCAGGCAGCTCGGGGTGGTTGGCAAGACGACTCAGGACGCGATGGGACTTCGGGTGAACATGCGGCGCAGCGCCTGAGTCAGCCGGTCTTCCAGTTTCTCGACGTGCACGTGCGCCGGAAGCCGTACGGTTCGTCGGCCTAGCGCTCATACTGCGTTTACCCGGCGCTGCGGCTTCGAGGTCGTAGTTCGAGATCCACGCGAGCGGCATCGAACGAAGCAGCTCAATCATGCAAGCCAGCGACACTCGTGTACGCCACATCCACGTGGAGATGGTTGCAGGTGTCGCTGAATTCGGTGAAGTGCTCAGGCGCGAGCTCGACCCCGATCTTGCTGCGGCACTGCTTCTGACCGATGCGCGCCTTGGCTGCGACCACGGGATCGAGTGCACCGATGAGGCGGATGGCGTTGCCGTCGGCGCCGGTGGTGGGTGTGCCGGCGAGGCTGTAGAAGTCGACGGCGCCTCCGCCACCGTTGATCCAGTGGGATGACTTGGTGCCGCCGCCGAGGATCTGGCCGGTGCACTTGCGGTTGATGTCGGAGACGCCGATCTTGCCGAAGGTGTCGAGGGCGATGGTGATGATCTGCAGGATCCGGACGTCGATGTCGCAGTCGGGCACGCTCTGGCCTTGCGCGATCCAGCGGATCTCTTCGATGTGGTCGGGGGTGAGACCACGGAGTCGGCCTTCGTCGGCGGCTTTGACGAGGTTCTGGGCGAGCTCGAGCTTGTCGTCGGAGACGGTGCAACCGGGCCCGCCGGAGGTGGTGGCGAGGGCTTGGACGACCGCTGCGGCGGACTGGTAGTAGCGGGTGTAGTGGTCGGGGTCGGCGTTGTTCTGGACCTTATGCGCCGCGAGCGAGGGCGCGAGCTGCTCCCATCCGGTGATGGTCTTGAGCTTGGTGAAGAACAGGGTGGCGGACTGTTCGGGGTCCATCCTCTGGGCGAGGGTGCCCCAGTTGTCGCGTTGCTGGAAGAGACCCCGGGAGTCGGGGCCGGCGGTGTCGCCGTGGTCGAGGATCCGGAGGGAGGATTCGCCCATGGCGGTCATGACGCCGATGGTCTGTCCGGCGGTGTCGAGGCCGAGGGCAGTGGCGGCGTTCATGATGTGCGCGGCGTTGGTCAGCTGCGCCCCCTGATACCCGGACACCGCCGCCGCTTTCCCGGCGGCGTCGGGGTCGATGGTGTTGGTGGTGCAGGTGGAGGCTTGGCCGGTTCCGGAGGAGAGGGCGAAGCTCGAGCCGAGGAGGGCGAGGATCGCGGTGCCGGCGATGACGGTCTTGGTGATCAGGTTCATCGGTCAGGCCCGGGCGACAGCTTCGAAGGCTTCATCGGTGTTGGTGAGCTGGATCTCCCAGGGTGAGCGGATGTGCTCGACCCAGATCTCGGGCCGGGAGCCGATCTTGTCGTAGCGCTGCCCGTCGCGGAGTTGAGTGATGCGCTCGGCGGCGTCGGGGGCGAAGCCGAACACGCGCTGGCACCAGGCGGCGTCTTCATGGAGCGACTGCCGGTAGACGTGGACGGTCTGCGCTTCCTGGAGCATCGCGATCGACGGGGACCCGTCAGGGATGTCGGTGCCCTTGTGGAAGACGAACACGTTCGACAGCGCCAGGCCACGGGAGAGCTTCTGGTTGGAGCGCGCGAGCGCGGCGGAGGGGCCGGCGGCGATGTGCCAGCCCTCTTCGTAGATGCAGTTCGTCGCCCACCCTCGGTCGTTGCGGAGCCGCCCGAGGAGCCACATGTGCCCGATCGCCATCACGGCCGGGACAGCGGGGCCGTCTTCGTCGAGCTGCGAGATATCGAACGAGGTGAGCTTCCCGGTGAGGTCGACGCTCTTCGAGGTCTCGCCGTCGAAGAGCCCGGCGTAGTCCTGCAGGAGCGAGTTCAGGGTGAACCGGACCGAGAGGCCGGCGTGGTGGAGGGCGTCGATCGCCGCGGGCGACAGGTCCGAGTATTCGGGCAGGTCGGTGACACGGGACAGGTTCGGCAGCACGTCCGCGAGCACCGGCACCCGGTGGTCGCCGTGGTCGGCGCGGGTGCGGTTGAGGGCTGCGCGGAGGGCTTCTTCTTCCCATTCGGTGAGCGCGACGCCGTCGCGGGCGAGGCGGACGACGACGTTCAGCAGTCGCATCTGGCCTTGCCCTCCGGTCCCGTGGGCGATGAGGGGGTCGAGGAGGTTGAGGCGGGTGCCGGTGCCGTCGGTGGTGAACCGGATCGGTTCGGCGCCGAACCGGCGCGCGAGCTCGGAATATTCGCCCTCTCCCCCGCGGTCCTTGCGGTCGAAGACGACCGCGCGCCGCTTGTTCAGCAGCAGCGGCCGAAGAACGTAGGAGGTCTTGGTGTGGGCGGACTTGCCGGAGCCGACGTCGCCGACGATGACGACGTTCGGCGACGACACCGTCCGCGGGATCGAGTTGTAGGCGGTGACCGGGTCGTGGGCGATCGAGGTCTGCGAGAGCACGTCCCGACCGGTGACGATCCCGGACGTTCCGGTGGGTGCGCCGATGGTGGCGGTGTTGAGGATCTCCGCCTGCCGGGTCGTCGTCGGCGCCCCCGACAGCGCCGGCCCGTAGTGCCCGCGCCGAGCCCGCCCGACGGCGGTGCGCAGCTGACTGCCGGGACGGTTCCACGGAGTCTGCTCGACCAGCGCCGGGCCGGCCTCGCCGTCGGGCGCGGGCTCGGTGGGCGGCGCGAAGTTCCGCAGGACGGGGAGGTCCCAGACGGTGCGGCGGGTGGTGGTGTCGGTCATGAGAGTGCGTCCTTCTCGCTGCGGCCGGCCATCCGGTTCATCGCCCGGCCGGCGATCGAGGTTCGGCCCGGGGCGAGGCCTCGGGCGAGGGGCCAGGTGGTGCCGGAGGCGGCGGCTTGGTAGGAGTCGAGCCAGTCGAGGCGGTTCACGCCGAGCTGGGTCGCGGAGGTGTCCTCGAGGATCCGTGACGCGCGCATGAGGTCATCGCGGGTGCGTTCGGAGATGGTGACGAACCCGACCCACTCGGCGCCCTGGTGAGCGGTGCCGTGCGCGAGATCCGACGCGCGGCGCTTCGCCGCGGACATGTTCGACCCGGTCTCGTCCGCGACCAGCCGCCCCTTTTCTTGGGCGGAACGGATCTCAGCGGCATCGCGGACGACGTCCGCCCGCGCCGCGGTCGAGGCTTCGCCCTTGGGGATGAGGCGGATGTGGAACGAGAGGGTCCGCACGGTCTGGGTCTCGTTGCCGAGGAGCATCGGCAGCGCCCAGAGCGGGGTGCGGGAGCCCATGGCCATGTTCTCCGAGGTGATCGCCGCGGTGCGGTGCCACCAGGTCACCGGTTCTCCGGTGACTGGGTCGAGGTCGTCGATGACGGTTGCGGAGAACTCGTCGTGCGAGGTCAGCCCGATGCGGGTGGGGTCGACGTCGGCGACGTAGTCGATCGGGCGGGACGGGTTCTGCTGGTGCAGGATCATCGCCGCCAGCCGTCGTGCGGAGAGGACCTCGACCTCGCCCAGGCGGGCGTCGGTGAGGCCGGTGATCGTGGAGGCGATCTCCTGCCGCATGAGGCCGCGCCAGCCGTCGCGGCCTGCACCGTATTTCGCGGCCGCGTCGCGGAACTGCTCGGTCAGGTGCCAGCGGACGACGATGTAGTGCCGCTGCACCATCGCGTTCTCCCCCGTCAGGCGCAGTACGTCCTCGTAGGACGAGATCGCCTCCGCGGGGGCGGCGTCGTCGAGGGCGGACAGGACCCAGAACTCCTGCATTGCCGAATCCGGCGGCAACACCCGGGTGATCGTCTGCACGCTTGTGGCGAGGTTCGACGCGGACGCCTTCGACTCCAGGAACACACCCCATGCCGATGCCGCGCGGCGCATCGCCGCCGGCGACTCCAGACCGGCCGCCTGCCCGGTCACGGCGAACCCGACCGAGAGGTACTCCGGTTCTCCCGCCGGCGCGTGCCAGGCGATGCCCGGCTCCCGCGGCGTGAGCTGCAGCCAGCCGAGCCCGTCGGCGCCGTCCGGGACGGCGCGCATCGCCGCGACCTTCCGCGCCGCGGAAGCGCGGGCCTTCCGGCCTCGGGAGTTCCGGTGTTCGGCAGTACGGAGCTCCCACCCCCCCTCGTCGTAGGGGTCGAAGCGATCCGTGCCCGTGGCGAGGCGGCGGCGCCAGCGAGCGCGCTTGACGCGCCGGTCGGCGAACGAACCGCGGTGGGTGCGGGTGGTCAGCAGCACCGCCGCGACGCCGCCGGCGACGGGGATGATCACGCCCCACACGCCGAACAGTGGGGTGAGGATGAGCATCGCGATGAAGCAGACGCTGAGGGCGAGGATGCGGCCCTTGGGCTGTGTGCCGCCGAAGAAGCCGCGGTGCGCGGCCTCCCCGCCGATGTAGCGGTCGCTGTCGACGGTCGAGCTGATCGGCTGCGACATCACTCGCCCTCCCCGGCATCCATCGCCGCAGTGGCCTGCTGGCCCGCGGCCTCGGTCGCCTCGGCGACCTTCGCGCTCCCTGCGGCGACGCCGGCGAGCACGAGCGTCGGGACACCTATCGCCGCACCCGCACCGGTGGCGGTCTCCGCCGTCCCGGCGGCGGCGCCGGCCGCGGCGACGCCTTCGGCCGCGCTCGCTGCGCCAGCCGCCTCTCCGCTGGCCGCAGCGCCCGCGCCAGCACGTGCCGCGGCCGCATCGCCGAGTCCACCGCCGGCCGAGCGCGCCGCGGCAGGCGCTTCCTCGCTCGCCGACGAGAACGATCGCGACGGCATCGGCGCGTTGGACTGGCCGCCGCGCTGGTTGCGCGACGCGGCGTCGCTCAGGCTCGACGGGCCCCACGATCCCGGCGCGAGCGAGGGCCCGTTGGTGCCGCCGAGTCCGGAGGGGACGAGGGGTGCGAACTTCATAAGCAGCAGTGGTGAGAACGCGGCCATGAACATGGCGATCACCGCGACCAGGAGCTCGACGACCTTCTTCAGGGATGCGTTGTTGCCGAGCACGTCCATGCTCCCGGCGAGCATCGTGAACGCGACACCGAGCAGGAAGAACAGCAGCGGGTGTGCGGCCAGGATCCCGACCCAGACCGCGACGAGCTTCATGCCGAAACTGCGCCGCTGGGGGTCGAGGATCCACACCAGCGACAGCGGCACGAGGACGCCGACGAAGTAGAGCGTGACCAGCTGCACCACGAGGACCAGGAGGACGCAGATCAGGCCGAGGAGCATGAGTAGCATCAGCACCACTGCGACCGGGACGCCGCCGGCGATCGCCAGCGGGTCGGTCTCGTCGATCATCCGGGTGAACTGCTTGTTGACCTCGTCGACCGAGCTCGTGATCCCCCATGTCGATAGCGACGTCGAGAGCGCGTGGAAGAACTCCACCAGCAGGCGGCCGAACGCTGGCCCGAAGATCGCGCCGATCAGGAACAGCGGGAAGTAGAGGAACAACGACTCGAGCGTGTCCTTGCCCGACTGCAGGCCGCGAGCGGTTCGGATGATCTGCGGGATCATCAACGCGACTGCGGCGAAGATCGCCATAGCGAATGAGATCTTGTACGCGTCCAGGAACCACTGCAGGGACAGGTCCGGCAGCGTCGCGCTCGTCACCGTCGGCAGCAGCTCCGTCGACAGGCTCTTCGCCGCATCCTGCAGCGCCTTGAAGGTGTTGCCCCACGGATCCGACCAGTAGCTCGCCGCTCCCGCGATGCCTTTCGCCACGTCGGTCGCGCCGCCGACTGCGCAGCTGATCGGGTCGGTGCACGGATTGTCCGCCATCAGCAACCTCCGGTGAACGTGGTTCCGATCGAGTAGAGGTCGTCGACCGCGCGCTTGAATTCGCCGGACTCGAGGCGCCAGCTTCCGTCTTCCCACTTCCAGGTGGACGTCGTCGCGAATCGCAGCTGCGGGCTCAGCTCACCGTCGACGACGTAGCCTCCGCCGACCGACACCGTCGCGGTGGTGTCGGTGTACGACTCGAGATGCCAGACGCCCGGGATCGTTGAGATGTAGAAGGTCTTGCCGTTCTCGACGACGCCGGCGGACGGGTTGCTCGTCTTGGCGTAGGCCGCACTCAAGTCACGGAACTGAGCGCTGGCGGACGATGCGAAGAGCTTGGGCGAGGCACTGGCGATTTGATCGTCGCTGGGGACGGGGTACTGGTACATCCAGCGCATCGCTGCGGCGGCGACCTCGACGGCGCCATTGCTGGTGTGCGGAGCTGCCTTCTGCGCGGCGAGCAGCATGTCGGCGTCGCGGGTGTCGCCGCCGAGGCAGCCGGTCGGCTCCGCGTCGGCGGTTGCTGACGCGCTCGGCTTGGGGCTGGCGCTGGTGTCGGTGGGTGCGATGGTGGGGTCGCTTTCGCTGGCACGGATGGTGCCGGCGATGACCGCTGCGGCGATTGCGAGGGCGATGATCGCGACGGCCGCGATGAGGATCCAGAGGATGCGGCGGCGCGGGCGGGGACTCGTGGCGGTCATGGTCCTAGCCCACCACGGCAAGGACGCCGCCGACGATGACGGCGAGGGCTGAAAGCAGGACGAGTGCGATCGCGCACCAGATCGCCTGGGTACGACCGGTCTGGTAGGCCATCGGGTTGCTGTTCGCGGAGGCGGTCGCCATCGAGGCGAGGGCGACGATGAGGAACACGATCGCCATGACGATGGCGAGTCCCCAGATGCCGGCGAGGAGCTTCTGCCAGAGCTCGGTGAACTCGGTTCCGAAGATGGTGAAGTTCGGCAGGACTCCGTCGAGGGGGTTGTCGATGGTGCGGATGATGTTCGGCATTCCGGGGGTCCTTACTCGTTCTCGGTGATCTGCTGGTTCTGGAGGGTGGCGATGATCGCGGCCGTCGCGGTAACGAACGCGATGCGTGTCGTCGCCTGGAGCTTGGCGAGGGTGATCGGTCCTCGTTCAGCGATGTGGGCGTCGTAGGGGATCTCGTAGATCCGGGTCAGACGGTGCTGGCCGAGGACGGTGGTGATGTTCTCGGTCAGGGCCGGGTTCTCGGTGCGTCCGTCGGTGAGGCGGAGGATCGTCGCCTGGTCGGCGAGGTCGGCGTGGTGGCCGCCGAGGGTGCGGAGGTGGTCGATCAGCGCGATCGCTTCGCCGACGGCTTCGGCGGAGTTCAGGACCGGGATGACGAGCGCGTCGGTGACGGCGAGGGCTCCTTCGAAGGCGTCGGAGGAGGGTTGGTTGCCGGAGTCCATGACGCGGATGCCGTAGTAGTTGTCGACCACGCGGGCGGTTCCGGTGACGGCGTCGCGGTCGAGGCGAGGCCGGGGTCCGGTGGTGCCGATGATCGACGCGAACGAGGTCTGCGGCGCGGTGTAGGAGGCGAGCTGTCCGGCGGAGCGGATGCTGCCGGCGTCGGTGACGAGTTCGCCGATGCCGCGGGTCGGGGTGCCTTCGGCGCGGAAGGTGAGGGTGCCGGGGTCGTCGGAGACCTCGAGGATCGCGACGGAGCCGCCGCGGATGGAGGCGAGGACGCCGCCGAGGATGACCGAGGTGGGGGTCTTTCCGACGCCGCCCTTGCGGTTGGCGACGAGGATCCCGACGGCGCGGGGGAAGGTCGCCTGGCGGATGGTCGCTTCGTGCTGCTCGAGCTGCGCCGCCGCGGCGCGGTGGGCGAGCTCGCGGGCGCTCGGCTGCAGTCGCAGCCCGACCTTCCCGAGCAGCCCGCGGACGCCTTCGGCGGCCGGGGCGACCTGCTCGGGTCCGATGAGGTCGGCGAGGTCGACACTCACCGGTTCCGGGGCCGCTTCGACGCTCTCGGCCTCGAGCTCGACCGGCGCCGGCTCGGGCGCCGATGCCTCGTCGAACTCCGAAGCCTCGTCGACGATCTCCGGCTGGAACGGGGGTGGGGGTGCGTCGGTTTCGGTGTAGCCCGCGGCGCGGGCGGATCCTCGGAACGGGGCGGTGGTGCTCATTCGCTTCCTTCTTCCTGATCGGTCTCGATGTCTGAATTCCCCGGCTCGATCTCCGGCTCCTGCTCGTCGGCAGTTGCAGGCTCGGGTTCCGGGGTGACGGGTTTGGCTTGCGGGAGCGCCCGGAAGGGGGCGATGGCTCCGGCTTGGACGAGCCAGAAGGCGCCGTCGGCGGCTTCGCGGACGTCCTGGGGTGGAATGACCCAGGTGTGCTGGGCGCGGGCGGAGCGGAGCTCGTCGCCTTGGGCGCTGCCGGCGGCTTCCATCTGCATGACCGTGCCCGCGTACTGGACCACGTCCTCCGGGTCTTTGGAGCGGCCGAAGATCAGCGCCGCACCCGAGGTCAGCGCACGTCGGCGTCGGGTCTCGTCGTTCGACAGGCCCGCCGGCGACTGCGTCGCCAGCACGAGCCCGACGCCGGCGGAGCGGGCGGTCTCGAAGAGGGAGCCGGCGGTGTCGCCGGGGTCGGAGGTGTCGGTGACCAGCTGCGGGAACTCGTCGACAACGACGAGGACCGGGGTCTTGTCGCCACGGCGAAGCCGGGTGCCGAGGAAGTTCCGCAGATCCAGCAGGAGCAGGTCGCCGAGGCGGGCTTGAGCGTCGTCGACCGGGGAGAGGGGGACGATGGTGATGTCGCCCGCGGGCTGGTCGTAGGTCCACCCGGTCTCGCTGAGCCACGGCTCGAGCGGTCGGAGCGCGACGAGGAGCGCCTGGAGGGCGCGTTCGCCGGCGGTGGTGCCGTCGCGGTCGACGGGGTGGTTGACCATCTGCAGGTCGTACTGATCCCGGACATGTCCGCCGGGGTTGAGGAGGCGGTCGCGGAGGTCGTCGATGCCGGCCACGGGGGTCTGGTCTTGGACGGCTTGAAGGACGCCGCGGATCTCGTCGAGGTAGTGCTGGTTCGCGCCGTCCGGTGAGGGCATGAGGCGCATGAGCTTCGCGGTGATCTGGTCGGCGGTGCCGTTGAAGAGGTTCCACTCCCCCGCGACGCCGGCGGTCTTGCCCTGGGCGCGGGCGAGGGCGGCGAGGTGGGTGGCGTCTGCGGGGTCGCCCTTGGCGTCGAGGAAGAACACCGGCCAGCCGTAGTCGAGGGCGCAGAGGATCATCCCGTTCAGAAGCACCGTCTTCCCCGACCCGGACTCCGCGATCACCAGGGCACGGACGGCGGAGGAGGTGTCGGGGAGGACGATCATCCGGGCGGGGTCGTTGATCCAGTCGCGGACGGTGCGGATGTCACGGAACCGGTCCGCGGCGGTCGTCACCGTCGGGGCGACGGTGACCGCGAACGCGGCCTGATCGCCGAGCCGGTGAGGTGCGGTGAGAACGCGGTCGGTGGCGCCGGTGATCTTCCCGGTGACCGTGTTCAACCGGATGCCGATCCGGTGGGCGGCGGTAGCGTCGGCGGCGACCTTGCGGGCGGTCTCGATGCGGGCCTGGTTCATGACATCTGAGATTCGCCGCGTGCGAACCAGGCGGGCGATCTGCGTGCGGCGCAGCATCCACGCCGCCGGCAGCAGCAGCGCCCCGGCGAAGAAGTTCACCACCAGCCACGGGACCACCGCGTTCACGGTGTCCCAGGACTTGGTGACCGTCCCGTCCTCGACCCCGTGTACCACCAGCACCACCTCGACTGCGGTGAGGCCGACCACGGCGATCACGCCGGCGAGAGCGGTGGGGAGCTGCCAGCGGGGACGGATCCAGAACCAGGCCCGGGTCGCGATCCCCTCCCCCGCGATGCGGGTCGCAGCGACGGGGATGAGCAGCGGGAGGACGGTGAGGATCGCGGCCGCGGCGATCACGATCGCAGCGAGGCGTTCGATGCCGCCGCCGACAGGGTCGGCGTCGGTGCCCTGCCGGGCGGGCGCGGCGGTGCCGGTCATACCGTCACCGCGCTGACGGACGCACGGCCTTCGGCCGGTCGGCGCCTGACGGAGCAGGCGCGGGTGTTGATGCCGGCCCGGTGGGCCGGGGTTTGACCTTTCCGGCGGTCGATCGTAGCTCGGTCCTTGACTGCGCTCCTTGCGTTACGGGCGCGCCCTGCGGGCTTATTTCCCCCGAACGCGGCGGCGCTTCGCGGCGTCCCGTCGCACTCGATCTCGGTGCCGGAAGGCAAACAAAAAAGTTGATCCGAGAGGAGCGCGTGATGATCTCCCTTCACGCTCACGCCCGTCTGCCCGAACCCGATACCAGCGCCCGTGTCGCGCTCGCCTGCGCCGGGCTGAGCGGCAACCGCCACATCGGCCACGCCCTCAAAGCGGCGCCCGCTGACGAGGTGATCGGCCGCTGCCTCGACGGCACTGACACCGGTCTCCCGGACGAGGTCGCCTTCCGGGTGCGGACCCTGGTGAACCCGGGTCTCGTCGCCTCGGTACTCACCTCCACCGCCCACGACGGACTCACCCTCCTGACGCCGGTCGATGCCCGCTATCCGGCGGGGCTGGGTCGGCTCGGCGCTGCCGCGCCGCTGATCCTCTGGGTCGCGGGCGACGCAGGTCTGCTCGGCGAGGAACCGGTGGTGATCACCGGTGGGACGCGCCCGGATGCGCAGCTGCGACACGAGATCGTCGAGACCGCGACGAAGACCGCCCAGTCCGGCCGGACGGTCGCCGCCGCAGCGCGACGTGGTGTCGACGAGCTCGCCGCCGAATCCATCCGCGCCGTCGAGGGTCGTCTGGTGAGCGTCGCGACAACGCTCCGTCAGCTCGAGCCACGACCCGGCGAGGTGGTGGTGAGTGAGAACCCGCCCTACCTGCCGGCGGTCATCGCCGCACAGGTCCGCACCCCGGTGCTGCTCGCCGCGATCGCCGAGAAGGTCATCGTCGCCGACGCCCGCCCCGGCACATCCGCCTACCGCACCGCCGTCGCCGCGCACGCCCTCGACCGTCCTCTTGGTGTGCTCGGGAACCCCGAGCACGGGGTGCGCGGTGATCGGGTGTCGACGCTGGTCGATGTGGAGCGTCTGGTCTGAGGTAGCCATCAGGCGATCCCCTCCCAGAGCGCCGGCGTCCCCGCATCGTCCGGGGGCGCCGGCGGCATCAGATTCTCGGCCCACGGCGCATCCGGCTCGCCGCTCCAGGCGCCGCGGGCGTCCATCACGGGCGCCGCGACGACGCGGGGGCGGACGTCGCGGAACAGCCACCGGTCGGCTTCCTTCATCGCTAACCGGCACGCCCCCGGCGTCGCGAGATAGACCACCCGGGTGTAGCCCTCGCGGGTGAGGCGTTCGCCGTGGTTGGAGTGGATGGCCTTGTAGCGGATCGGGGTCTTCGGCGTCAGCTCCACCTCGACCAGCTCCGCCTGCCCGCCCAGGATCGCGACGCCGTCCGCCTGGTGATCGCGGCGGGTGATCGGGCGGCGGTCGCGACGCCATTCGTAGCCGCGGGCGAGGTACCGGGCCGACACCGCCGAGACCGCGAGATCGTGCCGCGCGGTCTGACGGAACAGGTCCGGAACCCGACCCGACGTCGTGTCCTTCGGCCACACCACCGACCCCTGCCGGAACGCCGGCCGGGCCCGATCGATCAGCCCCACCTGCAGCATCCGTGACACCCACAGCTGCGCCGCCCGCACGCCGACCGGGGCGCGCTCGACGGTGTCGAGACTCATCCCCACCAGAGCCCACCGGACGGCCTCCATGTCGGCCATCCGAACCACCCGCAGCCAGTCGAGCATCGCCTCATCGCGACTCGTCACCTGAACCATCGAGCTCACTCCGTTCGCCAGTTTTTTCTCTTCCATCGCTTGCATTTGTCTGTGTTCCCGGCCACCTGACCGGTCCAACCTCTGTCCCGAATCAACTTGTTGCTGAGGGGCGGAGGTTGGACCGCGAGCGCAGCGAGAGGTGGCCGGGAACACAGGCAAGTGCGCCCCGAAACCCTTCGTTCACCCCTTCGCACCCGGCGAACGACCAAACGAAGAAGCCCGGCACACCCGAGACACCCAATCGGTTCACCCCCATACGGGGGTAGACCGACACGCGCACCGTCCGACATGTGTCGCGAATTGACCTCAACTTCGGGTCGAAGGTTGCTCATGCCCAGATCCGCTTCGACCCCGTGCTGCCAGGCTGGTCGCGCTCGTACTGGTCGAGCGCGAGGTCGACACCGATGCGGATGATCGTGTTCTCGGTGATCCGCGGCCCCTCGGTCTTCGCCCGATTCAGGCGCCGGGCCAGGATCGTCAGCCGCTCGATCTGGTCCTCCCGCAGCCGAGTGTCCTTCCGGATGAGCGTGGCGTAATACGCGACCGAATCCGGCGCCGTCGGCGAGCTCTTCGCGGGCTTCGCCGTGGCCTTCTTCGGCTTCCCCTCGGCAGCCTCAGAGGCCACCTCGCCGGGTGCCTCCGGAGCCACCTCGGCGGGCTCCACCGGCGTCGCCGACGCGGGCTCTCGGGTGGGGAGGTTGCCGACGAGGTCGCCGAGGTTGCGGCGGGCCATCAGGGCGCCTCGTGGGCCCAGATCGACATCAGCTCGAGCGCGACCGCACGGTAGTCGTCGATCGCTTTCGCGGTCTGCCGGGACTCCGGGTACTGGGTGACGACGGTGCCGTCGATGGGAGCGTCCGCGTGGATCTTGTAGCGGCGGATCGCCCTCGTGAAGCGCGGCAGCCCGATGGTCTCGATCAGCTCCTCGGCGCCCTCGAGCTGCCCGGCCGTGCGCATGTCGACCTTGCTCAGCAGCACCCGGAACGGCGTCCCGGCCGGTTCGATCAGCTGCTGGATCGTGCGCACCATCGGCGGCACGCACAGCGCCTCCGCCTCAGTCGGGACGATCACGAAGTCCGCCACCTCGAGCACCGATTCCAGGATCGCGGAGTCGGTGAGATTGCCCGGGGTATCGACGAAGATCACGTCGTAAGGCAGGTCCCGCATCCGCGCCAGATGTGCGGCGTCGACCTCGGCGGCGAAGTCGAACGGCAGAGCGTCGCCGGCGGTGTCGGCCCACCAGGTCGTCGACTGCTGCGGATCGACATCGACCACCAGCACCCTCGAATGCTCCGCCGCGACCGCGGCGAGGTTCATCGTCGTGGTGGTCTTCCCCGCGCCGCCCTTCTGGTTCGCAACCGCGACGATCCTCATCGCAGCACCCCCGCGATCACCAAGAACCGACCTCCCGCACTTCGGGAGTTCCGCACCTCCGCACTTCGGGAGTTCCGCACCTCCGCGCTTCGCGACTTCGGGGCTCCCGCACGTCGCTCCTTCGCGACTGCGGAAGTCCGCGACTCCGCGACTCCCGCACTCCGGCCCATCGCGCCTCCGGTAGTTCGGGTCTTCGGCTCTTCGTGACTACGGGAGTTCCGAAGTTCCTCACTTCGGAAGACCCGGAGAGCGGAAGATCCGCTCCCGGCTCGTGCGCGTCCTGCTTCGTAACTGCTCATTGCTGTTTCCTGTCCTGTTGAGGGGGTCGCTGCGCGTACCCCTGGCAAGTACGCCTGGCGTACTCCTGCGCGGTACGGCACGCGTACCCCTGCGCAGTACGCAGCGCGTACTTCAACCCGCGTCAGAAGCGGGCGTCGTCGACGTGCCATTCGGTGGCTCCTTCGTGCGCGAGGAACGGCAGCGGGATCGGCTTCTTCGGATCCCGGCGCATGTGCCGCACATCCAGCAGCAGCTCGTACTCCGCAGCACGCCCGTTCCCTCCGACTCGGAGTCGGCGGATCGCCCCGTGTGCGATGAGCTCGGCCGTGGCCCGCTTCACCGCCTGGTGCGCGGCCTTCGTGCCGTTCTCCGGCGCGAGGTAGCCCAGCGCGATCGCCGACAGCTCACGTCTACCGAAGTAGCGCAGCGGATCGGCGCCGGCGGGGTTGTCGTCGAAGTCCCAGCACTCCAGCGCCATGTGGAGGAGCAGACGCGTCGCCGGATGGCCGAGCCCGAGCTGAGCCGCCACCATGACGGACTTCTTCGCAGCGAACAGCCCCACGACATCCACGCTCCGTCCCGCCAGCGGCGGGATCACGCGATCGCAGCCTCGCCGGTGCGGCTCTGCGCGCTCGCCTCGACCCACGCGAGAACCTCCGACCGCTTGTAGAGCACCGTCCGCGGAGTCGGCTTGTAGAACCGCGGCCCCTCTCCGCGGTAGCGCAGCTGCGCCAGCGCCGGCGTCCTGATACCGGTCAGCTCCTCGACCACGTCCGGCTTGATGAAGTCCTCATCCATCATTCACTCCCGCTGTTTCGACAATCACAACGCTCCTGCGTTGTCATATCGACGGTAACTACTATCCAGTCGTTTTGACAACCCCAAGCTCACGTACTCTGTTGAAATGGCGGAATACGCGGCGGAACGCAGCATCGGAGCACGGATCGCCGCCGCGCGCCGCGCTCGCGGCTACCGCAGCCCCACCGCCCTCGCCGAAGCACTTGAAGGAACCGGCATCACGACCGCGATCCTCGAGAACATCGAGGCCGGCCGACGCTCCAAACTCGACGTCAGCATCGTGCTCAACATCGCCCGCGTTCTCGGCGTCCCCCTCAGCGCACTGCTCGCCCCCATCGCCCGACCAGACGACCCGCTCGACCTCGCCAACCTCGGCCCCGCCTTCGACGGAATGTCCGCCGGCGAGTTCGACGCCTGGATCGGAGTAAGCCCCAACTCCGACCACCTCGCATCAAGCGCCGCCGAACGGAACGATCGCGCCGAGTTGCGTGCGCTCCGAGAACTGCAACTGCAGCGCCGCGAGCTCGACCGGCTCCGCAAAGCCGACGCGATCGAAGACGCAGCAGGACGCCCGGAAGCACTCGCCGCCGCAAGCCGCAGCCGCATCGCCGGAATCGAGAACGACATCACCGAACTTCGGAAGTACCTGACTTCCGCGGGTTGGGAGTTGTAGCAGTGGCCACGATCGAGCCCTACGAGACGAAGCAGGGGCGTCGATACCGCGTTCGATACCGCACCCCAGACCGACGCCAGACCGACAAACGAGGGTTCAAGACCAAGCGGGAGGCGGAGCTCCACCTGGCCTCGGTCGAGGTCTCGAAGGCTCGCGGCGAATTCGTCGACGTCAGCGCATCTCGCGCTCGAGTCGAGACGCTCGGCGCCGACTGGCTCGAAACCCAGACTCATCTCAAGCCGTCCGCGTTCCGCTCGATAGAGATCGCCTGGCGCGTTCATGTCGAACCCCGCTGGGGCCGGGTGTCCGTCGCGGATGTCCAGCACAGCGAAGTCCAGCGATGGGTTTCGGAACTGTCGAAGTCTCGAAGCGCTACGACGGTCATCCGCGCATTTGGCGTGTTAGCAGCCATCCTGGATGTGGCTATCCGCGATCGGCGACTGGCGGCGAATCCCGCCCGCGGAGTGAAGCTGCCGCGCAAGCGGAAGCGTGCGCATATTTACCTCTCCGCCGAACAGGTCGCCAAGCTGGCCGAGCAGGTCGGCGACCAGAAGCTGTTCATTCTGACGCTGAGCTACTGCGGGCTGCGGTGGGGAGAAGCCACCGCTCTGCGACGCTGCGACATCGACCTCGCGCGGAGGCGTCTCGAAGTGCGTCTCAACGCTGTCGAGGTGGGAAGCGAGATCGTGATCGGGACCCCCAAGTCGCATGAGCAGCGTTCGGTCCCGTTCCCACCGTCTCTGGCTGAACAGTTCGCCGCAGCTTGCGACGGCAAGACGGCGAACGACTTGGTCTTCACGGGTAGCAAGGGACAACGCCTACTTCGACCGAAGACGGACGCCGGTTGGTTCGGCACCTCAGTTAAGCGGGCGGGTCTTGAACGAATGACACCCCACGACCTCAGGCACACCGCAGCTAGCCTCGCGGTCAGCGCCGGCGCCAACGTCAAAGCGGTGCAGCGGATGCTTGGGCACGCGTCGGCGACGATGACGCTCGATGTCTATGCGGATCTCTTCGAAGACGACCTCGATGAGGTCGCGATCCGTCTCGATGAGAAGTTGCTCGCGAGCGGGGCCGCGGCGCTTGTCTGATGGGTACGGCGCGATCCATCTCGCCCTGATCGCCTTCGAATGTGGGCAGAGTGTGGGCATCCACACCGATCGGCAGCCGAGGTAATCGCCTCGAGGCCTGTGAAGTCGGGGCAGACTGCTCGTTCAGGTTGGCGGAGGGCGGGGGATTCGAACCCCCGAGACATTTCTGTCTGCCGGTTTTCAAGACCGGATCCTTCGGCCGCTCGGACAGCCCTCCAGGTGAGTCCGAGGCTACCCGACCGGCCCGCGCATCCTCAGACGCAATCGATCGGTCGCGAACTGTCGCTCAGAACGACCGATGGCGACAGTTGGCGACCGATCGATTCGAGTGGATGCACGCCGAGCCTCGGGGCCCGCAGCGGACCCCGGCTCGCCTCGACATCACGCGTCGCGCCCCGCGCTGGGCCGAACTCGGCCGGCAGCCTCACCCCTCCGGCAGGTGCCGCCGCGACGAGAGGCGCACGACGACGATCGCGAGCGCCGCCAGCGCGACGACGGCGACGAGCAGGTCGATCGCCGGGATGACGAGGGCGAGCGCCGAAATGGCCGTCGGCAGCAGGAAGCCCGCGTAGGCGAGGGCGTAGAAGACGCCCGTCAGGCCGGCGAGATCGCGGGCGCCCGCGATGCGCTGCACCTCGAGCAGTCCGCTGACGAGCGAGATGCCGAAGCCGCATCCCAGCACCGCGTTCGCGACGAGGCCGAGCACGGGCGAGCCGATGACGATCGCGATCGTCACGAGCACCAGGCCGGCGGCGATGCCGAGGGTGCCGACGCCGAGTCCGCGCGCCGACTCGAGGGAGTGCACGCGGCGGGCGACCGGCTGGATGAGGCTCGACGCCCCCAGCGCGATGACCGTCGCGGCGGTCGCGTAGGCGATTCCGAACGGCGCCGTCTGGTCGGCGAGGCGCGTCGGCAGGTAGCCGTAGCCCATCGCCGCGGCCGCGAAGATCCACGGCGCCGCGACGGCGACGACACGCACGAAGCGCTTGTGCGACGCGGCCGGGATGCGCAGCTGAGCCCACCACGGGCCGCCGACACCGCGTACGTCCGACCCGACACCGGTGGTGTCGGTCGCGCCGACGCCGACCGCACCTCGCGCATCCGCGCCCGCATCCGCTTGGCCAGCACGGGCAGCACCGACGGCCCCCAGCGCCGTCTCCGGCAGCCGCGTCACGAGCACCACGAACGGCACCGCGACGACGAGGTGGATGGCGAAGGGCAGCACCGTCGGGATCGGCCCCCACTGGGCCAGAACTCCGGCGACGAGCGCGCCCGCGGCCGACCCGAGCGTGAAGGCGAGCGAGCCGCGGCGGGCACCAGACGCCGCATCCGCACCCGGATCGTGGGGCGCCTGCGAGAGCTCCTTCATCCAGCTGATGCCCGCCGACATCGCCACGCCGACCGTCACACCGCTGAGCAGCCGCCCGGCCATGAGCCAGCCGAAGCCGAGTCCGCCAAGGGCGAGCAGTCCGCTGCCGATCAGCGCCGCGATCACGCCGACGATCACGACCGGACGCCGCCCGTGCCGGTCGCTCAGCGACCCGGCCAGCAGCAGCGCGGGGATCAGCCCGAGCACGTAGACGCCGAGCAGCACCGTCACGGCGACCTCGCTGAAGTGCTGCTCGTGCACGTAGAGCAGCAGCAGCGGGCTGAACTGGTTGCCGCCCCACGAGCAGGCGAACATCGCTCCCCAGAGCAGCGGCCAGGCGCGACGCGGCGGGCGGGCCGGGCGCGACGAGCGAGCGGGATGCGCGGACCGCCGGATCGAGTCGGCGGGAGTTGACGCGGACGCGGCGCCCGCAGGGGCTCCGCGATCAGTGGCGAGGCCCGCGGTGATCGCAGTCGGACCGTCACCGGCGTTCGGACTCGCACCCGCACCCGCCTCGGTCGTCAGATCGTTCCCGTCGATCGGCGTCAGCAGCCCGCTCACAGCACGCCGCGGTTCCGGTTGACGTGGGTGCGCAGGGTCTCGGCGTAGGCGGCCGCGTCCCGCTTCTCGATCGCGCGCACGAGCTTCGTGTGGTCCTTGAGCGCGGCGGCCATCTGACCCGACTTCACCCGGATCAGCAGGTTGCGCATCCGATGCTGTCGATCGCGCAGCAGTCCCGCGAACTGGGATGCGACCGGATTGCGCGCCGCCGCGATCACCGCGGCGTGCAGTCGGTCGTCGGCGTCGATGAAGCGGTCGAGATCGTCGGAGTCGACCGCGGCCTGCTGCTCGGCGAGCAACGCCTTCAGCTCGGGCAGCACCTCGGCGACGCGGTCACCCGCGATCACCCGGGCCGCGCAGCTCGCCTCGATCGCCTCCCGCATCTCGAGCACGTCATCGGCCTCGCTCGGCGACAGCGGGCGCACGACGGCGCCACGACGGGAGGCGAGGATGAGCAGCCCCTCCGCCGCGAGTCGCAGGAACGCCTCGTGCACGGGGGTGCGCGAGATGCCGAGCTCGCCGGCGATCACGGCCTCGCTGAGCAGGGCACCCGACTCCAGCTCGCCGCGGATGATCGCGTCTTTCGTCGCCGCGTAGGCGCGGTCGGCGGCGCTGCCCTCCGTCTCCGACACGGGCGGGGATGCGGTCTTCGGCTCGGCCATGCGCCCGACTCTACGCCTTGCATGCAAGCTTGCGCGCATCCATCCGCTGGAGCGGCGTCAGCACCGGAAGTCGCGCGACGCGCCGCGCAGGGGTTGCGCCACCTCCCGACCCTGGCTACGGTGGGCAACCGATACCGACTCACGAAAGGAGCCAGCCATGTTCGTTCTCATGCCGAACCGCACTGCAATCGCAGCACAGCGCGCTGGCTTCGTCGGCGTCCTCATCGCCGGATAGCACCGGGGCACCTTCCGCCCCGCTCTCCGCGGTGGCGATGCCCACGAAGCCGACGCCCCGTCGATCCTGACGATCGACGCCGACCGTCCGTCCGCACTCCCGCGCGACGCCCGGCCGGCGATGACCCTCGCGATCACGGCGCACCTCGCCCCGCCTCCCGACCCGGGATCGAGCATCCGCTCGCCCGTGGTCGGTCCCCCGTCGCCGCTCCGGCTTCACCCCGGCGCACGCGGCATCCCGCGGCACCACGCCGCGACATCCGACCCGACGACCGCGGATCCCACGAGGATGCGCGCCGCCGGGCCGAACCGTGAGGACACACTCGTGCATACCGCCCTGTCCGCGTCGACCACCGACCGCGACACCACCACCGAGCACTCGAGCGCCGCGGCGCACGATGCTCAGACCACCGCCCACCCGCCGCAACCGCTCGCCTCGCCCGTCTCGGCCGAGCAGCACACGGCCCAGCGCCCGACGCTCACCGCGCCGGAGCTGCGCCGCCACCGCGGCCTGATCGACCGCCTCGCCCTGCGCCTCGGTCTCGCGCTGATCACCTGGAGCCGTCGGCCCCTCGTGCTGCGCGACCGCACGCCGTGGCGGGCGAACCCCATCGAGCTGCGTCAGTCGCAGCTCGAGCGCGCCGAGGCCGACCGCCTGCGGTACGCGCTCTACACCCGCTGATCGGTCGCATCCCATGACCGTCCAGCCGAACCCCGGGCACGAGCTGCCCGGAACCGCGGCGGCGCGAGCGCTCCTCGCGCCGCCGCCCCGGCATCCGCGCTGACCCAGCCGCCGCGAGCGCCCGCTCTGCGCCACGTCGGATGCGCGGGCCGCGAGACCGCGCTACGAGGAGCTCAGCCCGGGAAGTGCGCCGCAAGGGCGCGCGCGAGGCCGTGCTGCTCGACCGGGTAGGTGATCTCGGTCGCCGCGTCCTTGACCTCTTCGGGCGCCTGGCCCATCGCGACGGCGACGGCGCCGCGGGCTGCCGCCCACTCGAGCATGTCGATGTCGTTGCGTCCGTCGCCGGCGACGAGCAGGTTCGTCGTCACCGGGAACGGCGTCGCCGCGATCACGTGCTCGAGCCCGGTCGCCTTGTTGACACCCTCGGGCGCGATGTCGAGCCACGCCGTCCAGCCGATGTTGTAGCTGACCTGGTGCAGGCCCATGCTGTCGACGACCCGCAGGAAGTCCTCGGTGTCGTGACCCGGCGAGAGCACGACGACGCGCGTCGACTCGAGGTCGAGCAGTCCCTCGAACGGCGTCTCGATGCTCGACGGCAGCAGCACGCCCTCGGGGAACGCTCCCGTGTAGTGGAACACCCCGTCGGAGCCCTCCACCGCGTAGCTCGCGTTCTCGAGGTTCTCGCCGATCGTCGTCAGCACCTGCCGCGGGGCGAAGGTCTCGACGTGCATGCGGCTGTAGCCGACCGGCGCCGTCGGATCGCGGCGCAGCACGAGCGCGCCGTTCGCGCACACCAGGAACTCGGGCGCGATGCCCAGCCGCTCGACGATCGGCAGGGTCATGGATGCGCTGCGCCCGGTCGCGAGCATGACCTCGTGTCCGGCGGCGACGACGCGGGCGACCTCCGCCACGACCTCGGGCGCGAGCGAGCCGTCTTCGCCGAGGATCGTGCCGTCGACGTCGAGCGCGACGAGCCAGCGCTCCGCCCCGGCGGCCCCGGCGGCGCCGGCCGCGGCGTCGGCGGCGTCAGCCGAGCCCGCCGCCGAGCTCATCGGACGGGCTCGAGGATCTCGAGTCCGCCGAGCCACGGCCGCAGCGGCTCCGGCACCCACACCGAGCCGTCTTCGCGCTGGTGCGTCTCGAGCAGCGCGACGAGCCAGCGGGTCGTCGCGAGGGTTCCGTTGAGCGTCGCCACGGGCGCCGTCTTGCCGTCCTCGCCGCGCTGGCGGATGTCGAGGCGACGCGCCTGGAACGTCGTGCAGTTCGAGGTCGAGGTGAGCTCGCGGTACTTGTCCTGCGTGGGAACCCACGCCTCGACGTCGTACTTGCGCGCGGCGCTCGAGCCGAGGTCGCCCGCGGCCGTGTCGATCACGCGGTAGCTGAGGCCGAGCGACTGCAGCATCCGCTCCTGCGCGGCGACGAGGCGCGCGTGCTCGGCCTCCGCATCCTCGGGCGTGATGTAGACGAACATCTCGAGCTTCTGGAACTGGTGCACGCGGATGATGCCGCGGTTGTCCTTGCCGTGCGACCCGGCCTCGCGGCGGTAGCAGGTCGACCATCCGGCATAGCGCAGCGGGCCGTCGGTCAGATCGAGGATCTCGTCTTTGTGGTACCCGGCGAGGGCGACCTCGCTGGTACCGGTGAGGTAGAGGTCGTCGGCCTCGAGGCGGTAGATCTCGTCGGCGTGAGCGCCGAGGAAGCCGGTGCCCTGCATGATCTCGGGCCGCACGAGCGTCGGCGGGATCATCGGGATGAAGCCCTCGTCGAGCGCGGTCTGCAGGCCGTAGCTGAGCAGCGCGTACTCGAGGCGCGCGCCGACGCCCTTGAGGAAGTAGAAGCGGGCGCCCGACACCTTGACGCCGCGGTCCATGTCGATCGCGTCGAGCTTCTCGCCGATCTCGAGGTGGTCGCGCACCGGGAAGTCGAAGGTCGGGATCGCGCCGACCTCCCGCAGCACCGTGTAGTCGTCTTCGCCGCCGGCGGGCACGCCCGCGATGGGGATGTTGCCGAGCGAGCCGACGATGCGGGTGAAGTCGGCCTCGGCCTCGGTGACCCGCGCCTGCGCGGCCTTGACCTGCGCGGCCAGCTCCTGGGCCTGCGCGACGAGCGCGGCCTTCTCGTCCTTGGGCGCCTTCGCGACGGTCTTGCCGAAGGCGTTCTGCTCGGCGCGCAGCGACTCGAAGGAGGTGATCGCGGCGCGGCGGGCGGCATCCGCCTCGACGGCCTGGTCGACGAGCTCGACGCTGGCGCCGCGAGAGCGCTGCGACTCCTTCACCAGCTCGGGGTCGTCACGCAGCAGCTGGGGATCGATCACGCGCTCAGTCTATTCACGCCGCATTAGCTGAGCCTCCGCCTCGTGCGCATGCCCGGCGCGGCATGCGTGCCCTACTTTTGAGCCATGCCGGCCCCCTCCGACGCCCCGAAGCCCCGCCGCGCCGCCATCGTCTTCAACCCGATCAAGGTCGACGAGCAGCGCCTGCGCACCGCGATCGCCGCCGCCGAGGCCGAGCACGGCTGGGCCGAGACGCTCTGGCTCGAGACGAGCGTCGAGGATCCGGGGCAGGGTCCCACCCGCCAGGCTGTGTCCGAGGGCGTCGAGGTCGTGATCGCGGCGGGCGGCGACGGAACGGTGCGCGCGGTCGCCGAGGCGCTGCGCGACACCGACACAGCGCTCGCCCTGCTGCCGAGCGGCACCGGCAACCTGCTCGCCCGCAACCTCGATCTGAACCTGGCGCACGTCGAGGGCTCGATCGAGACGGCCTTCACCGGAGAAGACCGCAAGATCGACCTCGGCATCGCCCGCCTCGAGCGCGAGGACGGCTCGCGCGAAGAGCACGCCTTCCTCGTCATGGCCGGCATCGGCATCGACGCCCAGATGGTCGTCAACACGAACGCCGAGCTCAAGAAGAAAGTCGGCTGGATCGCCTACGTGGATGCGATCGTGCGCTCCCTGCGCGACCGCGACCGGCTGCGCATCCGCTACGAGCTCGACGACGGCCCCGCCGGCGCGATGAGCGTGCACACCCTGCTCGTCGGAAACTGCGGATCGCTGCCCGGCAACATCCTGCTGCTGCCCGAGGCGGCCGTCGACGACGGCGAGTTCGACATCGTCGCCCTGCGGCCCGAGGGCTTCTTCGGCTGGCTGCAGATCTGGACGAAGATCGTGTGGGAGAACGGCGTGCTGCGCCGCAGCCAGGCCGGCCGCAAGCTCATGTCGCTCACCAAGGAGGTGCGCACGCTGCGCTACCTCAAGGGCAAGCAGTTCACGGTGCGCATCGAGAAGCCCGACGAGTTCGAACTCGACGGGGATGTGTTCGGCGAGGTGGTCGCGTTCCGCACCACGGTCGATCCGCTCGCGCTCGAGGTGCGGCTGCCCGCCGGGCACCGGCTCAGCACCGATCAGCCGGAGGCGGCCGTCAGCGCCTGAGGCCAGCTAATCGGACGCGACGTCCGACCCGCCCGGCGAGACCGACGGTCGGACGACCTGCGCCCGGTGCCAGCGCAGCGCGTGTCCGGCGAGCAACGCGACGAGCAGCAGCGGCGCGAGCGTCATCGCGGCCTTGATCGCCGGATCGATCGCTGACGAGAGCGCCCAGAAGCGCTGGCTGTCGGCGAAGGCGTTCGGATCGACTGCCGCCTCAACCGCCCAGTAGGAGCTCTGCCACACGAACGAGAGCCCGGAGAGCATCACGACGGTGGCGACCGCGAAGGCGATCCAGCCGACGACGAATGCGCCACGCAGCGAGGGCCGCGGTGACGACGTCATCGTCGCCTCCGCAAGACCACCAGGAGCACGATCGTCACGGCGCTGCCGAGAACGCCGACGAAATACAGCGGTTCGGCGAGCGTCTGACCCGCCTGCTGCAGGAAGAAGACCCACGTCTGATCGGCCGCATCGCGATCCGAGTCGAATCCGTAACCGGAGTCGGCCTGCATCTCATAGGTGCTCATCGAGAGCGCGACGGCGAGGACGAGAGCGACGAGCGAGACCACGGCGAGCGCGACGGTCCACGGATTGATGCGATGACGTGGAATGAGCCCCAGCTCGCCGAGTTCGTCGTCGGTCAGCTCGTCGGCGACCTCGGCGTAGCGCGTCGCGTGATCGGCGATCGGATCGTCGACGCGAGCCGGCTCGACGCGTTCGCCATTCGGCCCCAGACGCACAGGCCGGGTCGCGCGCGGCGTGGCCGAGGCGGGACCGATCGTCGCGGGTTCGCTCGCGCTCGGCGGGATCGACGGAGGCGCCGACGCTCGCGAGTCTGAGCCGGCCGAGTCGGGCGGCGCCGCACCGGCCGCGGTCCCGAGCGACGCGGCGCCGTCTCGGGAATACGGCGACGGGGCCGCGCCCACCGGCGGTTCGCCGATCCGCGCGGCGCCGGGGCGAGTGAACGGGTTCGACGCGTGATCAGCCGCGCCGGAACCGGATGACGACGCGCTGCGCGTGTCACCCGCCGCGGGCGCGGCCCCCGCCGCATCCCCCGCTCCGTGCTCGCTCGGGTCGAATCCGCGCTGGAATCGCGCGGCGTAGCGGGGGTCGACGCTCATCCGGTCAGCCTGCCTGAGGCCCCTGGTCGTCGGCTCCGTGCTGGCCCGGGGCGGCGTCGTCGAGTTCGCGCACGACCAGACCCGGAAGCGCCTCCCCCGCGTCCTCCACCGCATCCTCACCGTCGGGCTCGCCCGAGAGGATGCCGCGCAGCCAATCGCGCGCCTCGATGAAGACCTCGTCGCGGTAGCGGCTCTCGAGCACGACCGGTCGGCGGTCGGCGCGCGGGTACGAGCCGAGGAAGGTGACGCGCGGGCTGAAGCGCTTGAGGCCGAGCAGCGCATCCGCGACCCGCTCGTCGTGCACGTGGCCGTCGAGGTCGATGACGAAGCGGTAGCGGCCGAGCTCGTCGCCGATCGGACGCGACTCGAGCAGGCTCATGTTCACTCCGCGGGTCGCGAACTGCTCGAGCATGTCGAGGAGGCTTCCGGCGGCGTCGCTCGGCAGCTCGACGATGATGCTCGTCTTGTCGGCGCCGGTGCGCTCGGGGATGCGGCCGGACCGGCTGACCATGACGAAGCGGGTGACCGCGTTCTGGTTGTCGCCGATGTGCTCGGCGAGGGTGTCGAGCGCGAGGTGCTGGGTGATGCCGTGCGGCGCGACGGCGGCGTCGGCGGGCGACCCGTTCAGCAGCGCGGTCGGCGCGGCGACGTTCGACGTCGCGGGCAGGTGCGCGTGCGTCGGCACGGCCTTGTCGAGCCAGAGGTGCGTCTGCGCGTAGGCGACGGGATGCGCGGCGACGGTCGTCACGTCGGCGAGCGCCGTCCCGGGTCGGGCGACGAGGTCGAAGTCGACCCGCACCAGGTACTCGCCCGTGATGCGCAGCCCGGGGATCGACGCCAGCGCATCCTGCGTCGCGCTCACACCGCCCTCGACGCTGTTCTCGATCGCGATCATCGCGCCGATGCTGCGGCCGCTGATCACGTCGTCCAGCGCCTCGCCGACGTTGTTGACGCTGCGCCATTCGCCGCCGACGGCTTCGGGCGCCTGGTTCAGCGCCGTCCAGGTGAAGGTGCCGACCGGGCCCAGGTAGCTGTAGACCGGGGACGCGTCGGGCTGGGCGGGCATGACCCGAAGCCTAGCGACGCGGCGCGGTCGGGTTCAGCGACGGCGCGTTCCGCCGAGCAGCTGGGCGATCTCCTCGTCGAGGGTGAGGGCCCCGGCGGCAGATGCCGAGCCGAAGCTCGCGTCGAAGACCGCGTCGAGGTCGGCGCCGGCGAAAGCGGGTGCGGCCGGCGCCGCGGGCGCTTCGTGGTGCGCGGACGCGATGGTCGGCTCGGGCGCGACCGGCGCCTCGGCCGAGAAGTCGGCGGCGAGCTGCGCCTCGAAGTCGGCGAGCGCGGCGGTGTCGAGGGTGTCGAGCAGTCCGCCGCCGATGCGCTCGGACGCGGCCGGTGCGGGCAGGTCGAGGTCGAGAGGCAGCGGCATGGGCTCGAGGGGCATCGGCTCGAGCGGCATCTCGGGGGCGCGGAAGGTCGACGCGGCGGACGGGGCCGCGGCAGGCGTGGCCGGCGCAACCGGCGCCGACGCGATGGGCGCCGTCGCGATCGGCTCCGCGATCACGGGCTCGACCGGGGCCGGGATGAGCAGCGCATCCGCGACCTCGTTCTGCTCCTCGTCTTCGGCATCCGAGACCAGGTCGGTGAAGGCGTGACCGTTCCACCAGCGCAGCTGGCGCGCTCCGCTCGGGTCCGGATACCAGCCGGCCTGCTGACGCTCGTCGCTCATCGAAGACTCCCTCGCGAGTCCCCCCGGACTCACGCGTTCGAGGCTAAGTGGACCCGCTGAGCCGCCGCGCCTCCGCTTTCGGGGGACGAATCCTTGAGTCTCTGCTGGATTTCCACCCCTGCCCGGGGTACACCGACCGGGTGCCGATGCCAGACTGACCCCATGACGGACCGCGCCGGCTCCCCCGCCCAGGAATCCGACCTCATCGACGTGCGCGAGCTCGTGGATGCCTACTACCAGCGGGTGCCCGACGTCGCCGACCCGGCGCAGAAGGTCGCCTTCGGCACGAGCGGTCACCGCGGTTCGAGCCTCGACACGGCCTTCAACGAGACCCACATCGCCGCGATCACGCAGGCGATCGTCGACTACCGCACCGAGCAGGGCATCGACGGTCCGCTGTTCATCGGCAGCGACACCCACGGCCTCTCCCGGCCCGCCGAGAAGACCGCGCTCGAGGTGCTCGCGGCGAACGGCGTGCACGCTCTCGCCGACGCGGAGGACGGCTGGGTGCCGACGCCCGCGCTGAGCCGCGCGATCATCCGCTACAACCGCGCCCTCGGCTCGAACGGCACCACGATCACCCCGGGTCTCGCCGACGGCATCGTCATCACCCCGAGCCACAACCCGCCCCGCGACGGCGGCTTCAAGTACAACCCGCCGCACGGCGGGCCGGCCGACTCGGATGCGACAGGCTGGATCGCCGGCCGGGCCAACGAGCACATCGCGAACGGCCTGCGCGATGTGAAGCGCACGGAGCCGAGCTCGGTCGACGGCTACGACTTCCGCGGCGAGTACGTCGCCGACCTGGCGAACATCATCGACCTCGCCGCGATCCGCAATGCGGGTCTGCACATCGGCGCCGACCCGCTCGGCGGCGCGAGCGTCGACTACTGGGCGCTCATCGCCGAGAAGCACGGCCTCGACCTCACGGTCGTCAACCCGGTCGTCGACCCGACCTGGCGCTTCATGACGCTCGACTGGGACGGCAAGATCCGCATGGATCCGTCGTCCCCCTCGGCCATGGCCTCCGTGCTGCAGCACCGCGCCGACTACGCGGTGCTCACGGGCAACGACGCCGACGCCGATCGCCACGGCATCGTCACGCCCGACGCCGGCCTGATGAATCCGAACCACTACCTCGCCGTCGCGATCCAGTACCTCTACGCGCACCGCCCCGACTGGCGCGCGGATGCCGCGATCGGCAAGACCCTCGTCTCCAGCTCGATGATCGACCGGGTCGCCGCGTCGCTCGGGCGCCGCCTCTGGGAGGTTCCGGTCGGCTTCAAGTGGTTCGTACCCGGCCTCGTCGACGGCAGCGTCGGCTTCGGCGGCGAGGAGAGCGCCGGCGCCAGCTTCCTCGAGTTCGACGGATCGGCGTGGACGACCGACAAGGACGGCATCCTGCTCGCCCTGCTCGCCAGCGAGATCACCGCCGTCACCGGCAAGTCGCCCTCGCAGCTGTACGCCGAGCTGACCGACGAGTTCGGGGCGCCCGCCTACGCGCGCGTGGATGCCGCCGCATCCAAGGAGCAGAAGGCGCGCCTCGGCAAGCTCAGCGGCGCCGACATCACGGCCGACACGCTCGCCGGCGACCCGATCACGGCACGCCTCTCGGAGGCGCCCGGCAACGGCGCCGCGATCGGCGGCGTCAAGGTGCAGACCGAGCACGCCTGGTTCGCCGCGCGCCCCTCGGGCACCGAAGACGTCTACAAGATCTACGCCGAGTCGTTCCGCGGGCCGGAGCACCTGGCCGAGGTGCAGGCCGAGGCGAAGACGATCGTCGATCGGGCGCTCGGGGCGTGAGCTCGGGCTACGGCGCTGCTGACGGCGCCGGCTTCGTGAGTCATGACGGCGTGATCCACGAGCGGCTGCCGGACGCCGGCGGCGGCGCCGTGCCGCTGCGCTGGGTTGTCCGCTGGGAGACGCAGCTCGACGACGCCGAGCTCGCCCGCATCCACGCGTTCCTGGTGCGGGTGTTCCCGGATCACCCCGGCGGAGTGCAGGCGGCGTGGGCCGGCTCACGGCCCGAGCTGCGGCTGCTCGGCTTCGCCGACGACGCCGACGACTCGACCGAAGGTGAGCTACTCGCCCACATCGGCATTGCCCGCCGTTTCATCCGCGCCCGCGAGAGCGGCGCATCCGTGCTGGTCGGCGACGTCGGCCTGGTCGGAGTCTCCCCCGATCGCCAGGGTGCGGGCCTCGGCCGCCGACTGATGCACCAGACGGATGCGGTGCTCGCCGACCTCGGCGTCGACTTCGGCACGCTGACGACGGGCGACAGCAAGATCCCGTTCTACGAGGCCGTCGGCTGGCACCTCGCGTCGAACCGTCTGCACGCCATCGATCTGTGGAACCGGCGCGAGACCTTCGACGGCCCGTTCTTCATCCGCCCGGTCCGCGCCCCGCTCAGCGCGTGGCCGACCGGCGACCTCGAGCGCAACGCCCGCGAGATCTAGCCCGGAGCCTGCCCGGGCTCCAACTACGGCGCGTAGTCGGGGGCGGCGGGGAGGCCGAAGAACTGCTCGAGGGTCTGCACGCCGGTGTCGTGCATCTCGGTCGCCAGCTCGACGCCGACGTAGCGGAAGTGCCAGGGCTCGTACTCGAAGCCGGTGACCGGGGTGAGATCCTTCGGGTAGCGCAGGATGAAGCCCCACTTGTAGGCGTTCGTCGCCAGCCAGATGCCCTGCGGGGTGTCGCCGAAGCAGGCGTTGAGCCCGCACTTCGCGGGGTTGCCGACGAGGTCGACGGCGAGTCCGGTCTGGTGCTCGCTGAAGCCCGGGCGGGCGCTCGTCAGGTCGGCCGCGGCCTGACCCTTCGATGCGACCCAGCCGTTGTAGACCTTCACCTGCGACTGGTAGCTGCGGTAATCGCTCTGGATCTGGATGTTCAGCCCCGTCTCCGCCGTGTACTGCTGCGTCATCGCCGTCAACGCATCCGCGGCCGGCTTGCGCAGGTACGGCACCGCACCCCACGTCGTCGGGATCGGCATCGCCGTCAGGTCGGCGGGCGCGTAGTCGACCGGGTTGAGCGGACGCAGCTTGTCGCTGACGACCCAGATGCTCGCCGGGTCGTCGATCGAGAACTGCGTCTTGTCGAAGCCGGGCGGACTCGGCGGGGTGGATGCGTTGGGCGAGCCGCTCGGCGTCGTGCTCGCGGTCGCCGACGCGGTCGGCTTCGGCGACCCCGATCCGTTCGCCGCAGTGCGGTCGTCGTGCGGCGCGAGCGCCTGCACGAGTCCGGCGACGAGCGCCACGACGACGACCACGGCGCCCGCGATCACGAGGATGCGGCGTCGGCGGATCACCTTCGCCGACGGCCGCGGGGTGCGGTTCCGCGGACGGCGCGGCGGCTCCTCGGGCTGCGACAGCACGTTGCTCACCGAGTCATCGTAGTGACGGGGCGGACGCGCATCCTCCACGTTGGCCCCTCACCCTCACCCCCAGGTCGGGGCGGGCGTAGCGTCGCCCCGTGACCGACTACCAGGTGATCCGCCGCCCCGACGACGACCGTTTCGCGCTCACACAGGACGGCGACGACATCGGCTTCGTCGCCTACCGCCAGACCGGCGACGTGATCACGCTGACGCACACCGAGATCGACCCCGACATCCAGGAGCACGGCCTCGGATCGCTCCTCGTGCGCGGCACGCTCGACGCGATCCGCGACGGGTCGAGCGATCGCGTCGTCGCGCAGTGCCCCTTCGTCGCGGCGTGGATCGGCAAGCACCCCGACTACGCGGAGCTGCTCGAGCGCTGACGCAGCCCGCGGCCCCGCGCGTCAGACGGCGGCGAGCTCGTCGAGCTTCGCCTGCAGGTCCTTGTCGCTCGGCTCGACCTGGTGCGAGCCGTCGGGGAAGAGCAGCACGGGGATGTTCATGCGCCCGCTGATCTCCTGCGCTCGCTCGGGTCCGCCGTCCACCTTCTCGATGTCGATGTACTCGTAGTCGGCCCCGACGCGGTCGAGCAGCGCCTTCGAGCGGCGGCAGTCGCTGCACCAGTCGGCGCCGTACATCTGGATCTTCGTGGTCTCGGCCATGCGGCAAGAGTAGATCGCGGCGAGCGGCGGCGCTGGCTCGCGGGGTGCGGACGGCGGCCGAGGTGGACGCGACGTCCATTGCCCGGCGTTCGCACGATCGCGGCAGTGGTGTTCGGGAGCGCATCGCCGCGCAATCTGGGGGGATTCGGCGACGCGCTCCCGAAGCGGGGCCCGGCGGGACGACCGGGTCAGGCCGCGTGCCGCCCGATGGGACGAGTCGGGGGCGACGGCAGGTCGAGCTGGATGCGCACCGCGCCGGTGAGCAGAGGCTCGGGGCGCCGACGCGGTGCGGCAGCGGGGACAGCGGAGGGGATGAGCTCGCCGGGGGCGAGCACGGTCGCCGACGCGGGGAGCGTGGCAGAGGCCGGCGACGGGAAGACAGGGATGTCGAGGTCGCGCGGCAGTCGTGCGGCGAGCCGCGGCGGGTCGCCGGCGACCGGGGCGGGGGCTCCGATGCGGGTCTGCGCCTCGAGGGCGGCGGCCGACTCGGTGCGGGTCGGGGCGAAGAGCTCGTCGGCGACGGCGAAGACGCCGGTCGAGCCGCTCGGGCGGTCGACGCCCCGCAGCTCGATCCAGCCGCGGCGCTGCGCGACGACGAGCACGGGCACCGCGACGGCGACGATGCCGAAGAAGATCACCCAGTCCATGCAGTGACAGTAGGTCGGGCGTTCCACCCCGGGCATCCTCCTTCCGGAGGAGAACGCTCAGTGCTCGCCCTGAACGTGCGTCAGGGCACGCGGTTCAGCCACTCGTCGGTGGAGAACTTCTCATCGACGAGCTTCGCCGCGGCGGCGTACTCCTCGGGCGTGATCTCACCCTCGGTGAGACCGTGCTGGCCGCGGAAGGTGTCGATCATCCGCTCGATGACTTGCTCGCGCGGCAGGCCGGTCTGGCTGCGCAGCGGGTCGACGCGCTTCGCGGCGCTCGCGATGCCCTTGTCGCTGAGCTTCTCGCGGCCGATGCGCAGCACGCGCGCCATCTTCTCGCCGTCCATGTCGTAGCTCATGGTCACGTGGTGCAGCACGCCGCCGGCCCCGAGGCGCTTCTGCGCGGCGCCGCCGATCTTGCCCGAGGGCGAGGTGATGTCGTTGAGGGGCTGGTAGCTCGCATCCACCCCCAGGCTCTGCAGGGCCTGGATGACCCACTCGTCGAGGAAGGCGTAGCTGTCGGCGAAGGTCATGCCCGAGACGAGCTCGGCGGGCGCGTAGATCGAGTAGGTGATCGCGTTGCCCGGCTCGACGAACATGGCGCCGCCGCCCGAGATGCGACGCACGACGTGGAATCCCTCGGCCTGCGCCTGCTCGGGGTCGACCTCGTTGCGCACCGACTGGAAGCTGCCGATGATCACCGCGTTCTCCGCCCACTCCCAGAAGCGCAGCGTCGGCTTGCGACGACCGGCGGCGACCTCCTCGGTGAGCACCTGGTCGAGCGCGAGGTGGGTGTTCGCGTCCAGCGGGCCGGGGTAGACGAGCTCCCACTCGTAGTCGTCCCAGCCGGTGGCGGTCTGCAGGGCGCGACGCACGGCGGTGGCGACCGACTCCGGCTGGAAGCCGAGCAGGATCGCGCCCTCGGGCAGCGCCGCGCGCACGGCCGCGGCGATCGTCTTCTGGTCGCTCGTCGCGGGCAGCCCGTTCACCGCGGCGTCGATCGCGTGGATCGCGTCGTCCGGTTCGAGGAAGAAGTCGCCCGCGAGGCGGAAGTCGGCGATCTTCTCGTCGACCACCTCCAGGTCGACCACCACGAGCTTGCCGCCAGGGACCTTGAACTCACCGTGCACGCGACGAGCTTATTTCGCGGGCGGGCGGATGCGCCGGGGTCGGCCGGTCCGACTGGGCCGTCAGCGCCAGCCGGGTCAACGGCGGCGGCGCGCGGGCGGCTGGTAGCGCAGGCGCGCGTTCATCCACTGCGCCAGATCGGCGATGACGTCGAGCCGGTTCGTCTCGTTGAGCACCTCGTGGCGGGCGCCGTCCCAGATCTTGACCGTCACATCCGACAGCCCGCCGCGCTCGCGGTAGGCGGCGGCGAGCTTCTCGACGCTGGCAGGGCCGCCGAGGGTGTCGTCGGATCCGATGACGATGAGCAGCGGAACGTCCTTCGGCAGCTTTGCCTTGGGGGTGCCGAGCAGGCGCAGCGCGTCGCGGAAGCCGAAGAGCTTCAGCACGGTCGCGTTCGTCGTGAGCGGGTCGTCGGCGAAGGCCTGCTGCACGGCGCGGTCGCGGCTGAGCCAGCCGTTCGGGCCCTCGCTCGCGAAGCGCTTCGCGAGGTCGCCGCCGTTCATGTCGCGCAGCGTGCGGAACGCGGTGCCGCTGAGGATCACGGCGTCGTAGTCGCCGGCGGTGTCGGCGATGATCATCTGCGCCATGAGCGAGCCCCAGCTGTGCCCGAGCAGCACGAGCGGGATGCCGGGGTTCTGCTCGCGGATGATGCCGGTGAACTGGCGCAGCGCATCCACCGTCGCCCGCAGCCCGCCGACGCCGAGCCGGCCGAGCCGGCCGTGGTCGCCGGCGTGCTGCCTGAGTCCGGTGCGACCGTGGCCGCGGTGGTCGTCGGCGTAGACGGTGAAGCCGGCGTTCACCAGATCCTGGGCGGTCTGCTCGTAGCGCAGGCCGTGCTCGCCGACGCCGTGCGCGAGCTGCACGATCGCGGTGGGCGAGATCGCCTTCCAGACGGAGAAGTGGATGGTGACGCCGCGCTCGTCGACGTAGCTGTCGTCGATCCGGTCGACCGTGAATCGCGGCATGAGGCCTCCCCGTTTCGCTCATCCTAGGAGCGCGGCACATCGGATCGGGAGCGCAGCCAATATTTAGCCAAGCTAATGAGCTAGGCTAACGATCGATGGCAGATATCCCCGATCCGGTCACCGAGACCGACCCCGACGAGCTGCGGATGATCATCCAGCGGCTCTCCCGCCGCATCCGGGTGCACCGCGCCGCCGACGGCATCAGCGACGCGCAGCTGGGCGTGCTGTTCCAGCTCGAGAAGCACGGCGACCGCACCCCCGGCCAGCTCGCCGAGCACGAGGGCGTGACTCCCCCGTCGATCAACCGCACGATCAACGGGCTCGAGGAAGCCGGGTGGATCACCCGCAATCCCGACCCCGACGACGCGCGCCGGGTGCGCATCCGCCTCACCGACTCCGGGTCGGCCATCATCACCGAGACCCGCCGCCTGCGAGCCGCCTGGTTCACGCAGCGACTGGCCATTCTCACCCCCCAGGAACGACGGCTCCTGCAGGAGGTGACCCCCCTCCTGCGCCGCCTCAGCGACTCATGAGCGCGATGTTCCAGTCGCTCGGCGTCGCGAACTACCGCCTGTGGTTCGGCGGCGCGATGGTGTCGAACATCGGCACCTGGATGCAGCGCACGGCCCAGGACTGGATCGTGCTCACCGAGCTGACCCAACACGACGCGGCGGCGGTCGGCGTGACGATGGCGCTGCAGTTCGGCCCGCAGCTGCTGCTCGTGCCCGTCTCCGGCCTGATCGCCGACCGCTTCGACCGCCGCCGCCTGCTCTTCGTGACGCAGGCGCTCATGGGACTGCTCGCGCTGGGCCTCGGCCTCATCACGGTGTTCGGCGTCGCGCAGCTCTGGATGGTCTACGCCTTCGCCTTCGGCCTCGGCGTCGTCGCCGCCTTCGACGCGCCCGCCCGGCAGACCTTCGTGAGCGAGCTCGTCGACGACCGGCAGCTGCCCAACGCGGTCGCCCTGAACTCCGCCTCCTTCAACGGCGCGCGGATGATCGGCCCGGCCGTCGCGGGCGTGCTCATCGCGCTCATCGGCTCGGGCTGGGTGTTCCTGCTCAACGCCGGCACCTTCGCGGCGACCCTGCTCGCGATCGCGCTGCTGCGCACCGACCAGCTGCGTCCGGCCAAGCGGGCGGCGGCGCGACGGGGGCAGATCCGCGACGGCTTCCGCTACGTGCGGGGGCGCCCCGACATCCTCGTCGTGTTCGCGATGATCTTCCTCGTCGGCACCTTCGGCCTGAACTTCCCGATCTTCACCTCGACCATGGCGAGCGTCGAGTTCGGGGCGGGGGCGGATGCCTTCGGCCTGCTCTCGTCGATCCTGGCGATCGGCTCGGTCACCGGCGCGCTGCTCTCGGCTCGCCGCGACCGTCCGCGCCTGCGCTACGCCGTGATCGCCTCACTCGGCTTCGGCGTGACCTGCGCGGTCGCCGCCGTCATGCCCAGCTACTGGGCCTTCGCCGGCGTGCTCATCACGGTCGGCCTCAGCTCGATCACCCTGATGACGAGCGCCAACGCCTACGTGCAGACGACGACCTCGCCGATCATGCGCGGCCGCGTCATGGCGCTCTACATGGCGATCTTCGCCGGCGGCACCCCGATCGGCGCCCCGCTCGTCGGCTGGGTCGCGAACGCCTTCGGGCCGCGCTGGGCGCTCGGCGTCGCCGCCGCGTCCGGGTTCGCCGCCGTGCTCGTCGCGCTGGTGTGGATGCGCCGGGCGAAGGGTCTGCGGGTGAACTGGGATCGCGCATCCCGCTTCAACCTCGCCGTGCGCTGGCGCGGTGACGGGCGCGACGTCGAGACGGCGACGACCGAGATCGCGGTCGTGGAGGCGGAGTCGACGCGGTCGAGCTGATCGGCCCGCCCGGCCCGACCGGCGCCGAGCGCGGGGTTCCGTGCCGAGCGCGGGGCGACGACACCGCGCGCTCGGAACACGGACCCGCGCTCGGCCCCGTTACTGCTGGGTGATCGCTGTCATCTCGCGCAATGCGGCGGTCGCGGCCAGCGCGACGGCGGCCGAGGCGAGCAAGCTCGAGGCGATGGGATGCGCGCCGCGCGGGTGCCGCATCCGCCTGACCAGCGTCTTCGAAAGGACCGCATCCATGACCCGTCTCGGCAGCAGCGACCTCGACGTCTTCCCCCTCGCCCTCGGCGGCAACGTGTTCGGCTGGACGGCCGACGAGAGCACCTCGCACGACGTGCTCGACGCCTACGTCGCCGGCGGCGGGAACTTCATCGACACGGCCGACGTCTACTCGGCCTGGGGTGACGGCAACTCGGGCGGCGAGTCGGAGACGATCATCGGCACCTGGCTCGCGAAGCGCGGACGCCGCGACGACGTCGTGATCGGCACCAAGGTGTCGCAGCATCCCGAGTTCCGCGGGCTCTCGTCCGCCAACGTGGCCGCCGCCGCACGCGCCTCGCTGCAGCGCCTCGGCACCGACGTGATCGACCTCTACTGGGCGCACTACGACGACGAGTCGACGCCGCTCGAGGAGACCGTGCGCGCCTTCGACCAGCTCGTCAGCGAGGGCCTGGTGCGCTACACCGCGGTGTCGAACTACAGCGCCGACCGCGTGCGCGAGTGGGTGCGCATCGCGCAGGAGAACGGCCTCGCCGCGCCCGTCGCGCTGCAGCCGCACTACAACCTCGTGACCCGCGAGCCCTACGAGTCGCAGCTCGCCCCGGTCGCCCGCGAGGCCGACCTCGGCGTGACGCCCTACTGGTCGCTCGCCGCCGGGTTCCTCACCGGCAAGTACCGCTCGAAGGACGACTTCGCCGGCCAGCAGCGCGAGGGCCAGGTCGCCGGTTACTTCTCGGACGCCGGACTCGCCGTCGTCGACGAGGTCGCCGCGATCGCCGCCGACCACGGCGCCGAGCTCGCCACCGTCGCGCTCGCCTGGCTGCGCGCCAAGCCCGAGATCACGGCGCCGATCGCCTCGGCCCGCGTGGTCGAGCAGCTGCCCGCACTGCTCGCGTCGGCGTCCCTCGACCTCAGCGCCGACGAGGTCGCGCGCCTCGACGCCGTCTCGGCGAAGGTGCCCGCCGCGAGCTGATCCCGCCCGCGCCGTTCTCGGCGCTCGGGAGTCATCGATCGGTCGCCAACTGTCGCCAACCGCGAGGTTTGGCGACAGTTAGCGACCGATCACCTCGTGGAGACGGGTCGTCGGTTCGAGGGGGGCGACCCGTCCGAGGTGGGCATCCCGAGGTGAGCAGCCGGCCGGGATGCCGATCGGCGGACCGTCAGGACTGCTCGAGGGCTGCCGGGTCCATCCAGACGACCTCCCAGTGGTGGCCGTCGAGGTCGTTGAAGCTGCGGCCGTACATGAAGCCGTGGTCCTGCGCTTCCTTGGGCTCGGCCACGCCCTGCGCGAGGGCGGCGTCGGCGATGCGGTCGACCTCCTCGCGGCTGTCGGCCGAGAGGGCGAGGGTCGCGGCGGTCTCGGCACGCGCATCCGCGATCGGCTTCGCCGAGAAGGTCGCGAAGTAGTCGTGCGTCAGCAGCATGGCGAAGACGTTCTCGCCGAAGACGATGCTGCTGGCGTTCTCGTCGCTGAACTGCGGGTTCTTCTCGAAGCCGAGCTTCTCGAAGAAGGCCGTCGAGGCGGGCAGGTCGCGCACGGGAAGGTTGACGAAGATGCTGCGGCTCATGCGGCCATCCTGACGGCCGGATGCGCGGCTGTCAGCCCCGGCGTCACTCCCCGAGCCAGCGCGGGCAGAGCGCCGCACGATCTCGGCCGCGCCGCACGATATGGCGCGGCGAAGCCAGGATCGCCGCGCGATCCCGCAGAACCCGGTCAGGTGAGGGCGATCAGGCCCGCGTGGGTGGGGCCGAACCCGGCCTGGCGGTAGAAGCCCTCGAGGTGCGGCTCGTAGTCGACGTGCAGCCAGGCCGCCCCGGTCGCGCGGGTCTCGGCGACGGCGAGCGCGACGAGCTGGCGGCCGATGCCGCCGCCCTGCAGCGCCGGCGCGACGACCGTGTCGACGAGGAAGGCGTGCGCTCCCCCGTCACCGACGACGTTGACGAAGCCGACGAGCGCCCCGTTCTGCCGAGCCGTCGCCCAGCCGATCGAATGCCGGTCGAGGCGGTCGGCCCACGGCTCGACCCCGGCGGGATGCGCGAAAGCCTCCGCGTGGAGCCGCGACAGCTCCGCGTCGTCGACCGGTGCTCGCCAGGAGAGCAGCATCACGCCTCCCGCGTGATCTCGACCGTTACGAACATCGCGCTCGACGAGGGTCCGGCGAACACGCCGCGCAGCGGCGGCACGTCCCCGTAGTCGCGGCCGCGCGCGACGGTCACGTGCCGGTCGCCGATGTCGATCAGGTTCGTCGGGTCGAAGCCGCGCCATCCGCCGCACCACCACTCGACCCAGGCGTGCGACTCGCCCGTGACGGTCTCGCCGACCTGCGCGTCGGGCACCGGGTGCAGGTAGCCGCTGACGTAGCGGGCGGGGATGCCGACCGAGCGCAGGGCGCCGATCGCGAGCTGCGCGATGTCCTGGCAGACGCCCTTCTGCTCGCTCCACGCCTCTTCGGCCGTGGTCGTGACCGCCGTCACTCCGGGCACGTACTCGATGCGCTCGCCGATCGCCCGGGCGATCGCGAGGGCGGCCTCGCCGGGCGCCGACGCGGCATCCGCCAGACCCCGCGCCAGCGCGACGACCTCCGCCGGCGGACGCGTGCGGTCGGTCTGGCCCAGCTGCTCCACGTACTCGATGCGCGACTCGGCCGCGCCGGCGAGCTCATCCCAGTCGAGGTCGCGGTGCGGGTGCTCGCGCGGCCGCACCTCGACGAGGCTCGTCGCCGTCAGGGTCAGCTCGCGATGCGCCGCGAGCACCTCGAACGACGTGACCCGCGAACCCCAGTAGTCGGTATACGTGTTCGACGACGAGAGCGGCGTGATCTCGAGGTGCGACGACAGCACGAGCTGGTCGCCGCCCGCGGCGGGCAGCATACGCGCCTCGTTGTACGACGCCGACGCCTCGCCGGCGTAGCGGAAGCCGGTCTGATGCCGGATGCGGTGTCGCTTCACGTGTTCTCTCCCACCCACACCGGCGCCGCGTTCGTCGGGAAGTAGCGCTGACGCACCGCCTCGCTCGCCGCGCTCGTCGCCGACTGCACGTCATCCATGTGCCGCGGCAGGTCGGCGATGATGTCGCTGATCGGCCGGAACTCGAGCTCGCTGCGGATCTGCCCCAGCAGCCGCTGCGCCGAGTCGGGCACGCCGACACGGCGCACCTCCGGCTCGAGCTCGCGCAGGCACTGCTCGGCCCGGCTGACCGAGAACAGGATGCTGCGCGGGAACAGCCGGTCGAGCAGCAGGAACTCGGCCGCGTTGCGCGCGCTCGGCACGCCGCGGTAGGTGCGCAGGTAGGCCTCATAGGCGCCGACGGACCGCAGGATGGTCGTCCACGACGGGCCGGACGCCTCGGTCAGACTGCGGGTCGCCAGCAGCCGGGCGGTCATGTCGGCGCGCTCGATCGAGCGGCCCAGGGTGAACACGCTCCACGCCTCGTCGCGGCTCGTGCCGGTCTCGACGATGCCGACCGCGAGGGCGCTGCGCTCGCGCACCCAGGCGAAGAACTCGTGCACCTTGTCGCCGGGGATGCGCCGCGGCATCCGCGCCCTGGTCGTGTTCAGCACCTCCCACAGCTCGGTCGAGACGACCTCGCGAGCACGGCGGGCGTTCTCGCGCGCGGCCTGCAGCGAGTAGGCGATCGCGGCCGGCTGGCTGCGGTCCACGGCGAGGATCGAGAGCACGTCGCCGCGGGTGACCGGCACCGCCGGGTCGACGGCGACGCCCATGACGCTGAGCAGCGAGCGGCAGGCGGTGTCCTCTTCGATCCACGGGTCCTCGAGCAGCAGCTGCAGGTGCACGTCGAGGATGCGGGCGGTGCCGTCGGCGCGCTCGATGTAGCGGCCGATCCAGAACAGGCTCTCGGCGATGCGGGAGAGCATCATGATGCGCTCACCTCCTCGGCGGCGGCGGCCTGCTGCTGTTGCTGCTGCTGGTCGCGGCGGGGCGCGTCTTCGGGGTTCTGGTCGTGCGGATGCTCGGCCACGTGATCGGGCAGCGGCTGCGCGCCGTGCGCGGCGGCCAGCTCCGCCGTGATCACCGGGATCGCCTGCGTGACCGACGCCTGCTCGGCGACGAGGGCCTGCACGTCGCGATCGCGCGGGTCGGCCGACGCGGACTGGTGCCAGGCCGCATCCGGCCCCACCACCCAGGTGTCCTTCGAACCGCCGCCCTGCGAGCTGTTGACCACGAGCTGACCCTCGGGCAGCGCGACGCGGGTGAGGCCGCCGGGCAGCACCCACACATCCGAGCCGTCGTTGACCGCGAAGGGGCGCAGGTCGGCGTGCCGCGGGCGCATCCCGTCGTCGACGAGCGTCGGGATGGTCGAGAGCTGCACGACCGGCTGCGCGATCCAGCCGCGCGGATCGGCGCGCAGCCGCGTCGCGAGGGTGTCGAGCTCGGCGCGGCTCGCGTCCGGCCCGACGACGAGTCCCTTGCCGCCGGAGCCGTCGACCGGCTTCACGACCAGCTCGTCGAGGCGGTCGAGCACCTCCTCGAGGGCGCCCGGCTCCTCGAGCCGCCAGGTCTGCACGTTCTCGATCTTCGGATCCTCGCCCAGGTAGTAGCGGATGAGGTCGGGCATGTAGGTGTAGACGAGCTTGTCGTCGGCGACGCCGTTGCCGACCGCGTTCGCGATCGTCACGTTGCCGAGGCGCGCCGCCAGCATGAGCCCGGGCGAGCCGAGCATCGAGTCGGCGCGGAACTGCAGCGGGTCGAGGAACTCGTCATCCACCCGCCGGTAGATCACGTCGACGCGGGTCGGCCCGGCGGTCGTGCGCATGAACACGCGCCCGCCCGAGCAGAAGAGGTCGCGGCCCTCGACGAGCTCGACGCCCATCAGGCGCGCGAGCAGCGTGTGCTCGAAGTAGGCCGAGTTGAAGACACCCGGCGTGAGCACCACGATCGTCGGATCGTCGACGCCCTCCGGCGCCGCCGCCCGCAGCGCGTGCAGCAGCTTCTGCGGGTAGTCGCCCACGGGCCGCACCCGCATCGACACGAACAGCTCGGGCAGCGTCTGCGCCATCACCCGCCGGTTCGAGATCACGTAGCTGACGCCCGAGGGCACCCGCACGTTGTCTTCGAGCACCCGCCAGGTGCCCTGCTCGTCGCGGATGAGGTCGACGCCCGAGACCTGGATGCGCACGCCGTTCGCCGCCACCACCCCGGCCGCCTCGCGATGGAAGTGACTCGACGAGCTGATCAGGCGAGCCGGGATGACGCCGTCGCGCACCGCATCCTGCGCCCCGTAGACGTCGGCGAGGAAGGCCTCGAGCGCGCGGACGCGCTGCTTCACCCCGGCCTCGACGCCCGCCCACTCGGACTGGTCGATCACGCGCGGCACCGCATCCAGCGGGAACGGCCGCTCCTCGCCGGCGAAGTCGAAGGTCACGCCCTGCGCGAGGTAGGAGGAGGCGAGGGCGCTCGTGCGTCCGCGCAGCTCCTCCTGCGTCATGCGCGCGAGCGCGTCGTGGATGTCGCGGTAGGCCTCGCGAGCGCCGCCACCGGGAGCGAACATCTCGTCGAAGGCGACGGCGCCGCTGCCCCCGCGTCGTCGCGTGCCGGTGACGCCGGCCGTGCTGGCTCCGTAGCCGTCGAACAGGTCGCCCATGACCCGACACTACGCAGGGGCGTATTGCGAGGGTGTTTCGGATCGGCGTCGGGGCGGGTTCCGGGGGTGCGGGCCGAGCCGCCGGGCCCGGTCAGACGTCGACGCGGTAGCCGAGCTCGAGCTCGTCGGCGACACGCCCGCGGATCCCCCAGTTGACCTTCGGCGTCTCGGTCAGCGTGATCTCGACGCTGTGCGGGTCGATGCCGACCTCGTCCCGGATGCGCGCGAACAGCTCGCGGATCAGCATCCGCTTCGCCGCCTCCGAACGCCCCTCGAACAGCGAGATCTCGATGATCGTGTAGTCGAGGCCGCGGTCCCCCGGGTGGATGAAGTCGCCGGCATCCAGCCCGACGAAGCGATGGAACCGCTTCTCTTCCGGGTAGTCGAGCGCCGCCATGACGGCGCCGTGGATCGCGTCGGAGAGGGCCGCGCGGCGGGCGGCGATCTGCTCGCGGTGACCGGAGACCACGACCTGCGCCATGGGGCCAGAGTAGCGATCGCGGCCGACGCTCCCCGGCCGGGGCACCGCATCCGCCGCTCCCGCTCGGGCGAGACGCCGCACGCCGTCTCGCCCGGAATCGCAGTCGAGAGACCCTCGCGGATACCCGTTCTGTCGAGACCCCGACGACCACCCCGCGTCAGGGTGAACCCCGAGCTGGGGACTGGGCGCAGCGGTCTGTCCTCCGTAGCTTGTGAGCGTGACCATGACCGCCCCCGTCTCCGTGCTCGAGCTCTCCGAGTTCGCACTCGAGCAGGGGCTCGGCGAGGCGCTCGCCGCCTCCGGCTCCGCCGTCGCCGCCAAGGCCGGCATCGCCCCGTTCGTCATCACCGAGCGCGCCGGCGAGCGCACCGTGCACCGCTTCGACAGCCCCACCGTCGGCCAGAGCGCCTCGGCCGCCCGCTACTTCCTGCGCGCCACCGCCGGCGGCTTCGACCGCGCCGTGCTCGTCTGGGACGGCTACGTCACCGTGCTCGGCAAGCGGGTGGATGCGGTCGTCGCCGAATACTCCGAGGCCGGCGCCGACGCCTCCACCGTCACGGCCCGCCGCTACCGCCCGAAGTCGCTGCTGCGCGGCGCCGCGGCGCTCGGCCCCACCATCCAGGTCGGCGCGGGTCACCCGCTGTTCTGAGCTGGGCTGGGCTGGGCTGCGGCTCCCGTGGCTTCGCTGACCGCTCCCTCCTCTGCTCCCGATCCGCAGTGATCGATCGGTCGCAAACTGTCGCCTGATGCGCACTCCAGGCGACAGTTTGCGACCGATCGGTGCTGGGGCGGGGCCAGCGTCAGCTGAGGGCGTCGCGCAGGGCGAGCAGGTGCGCGCGCACGAGGGTCGCGGCCCGCGTGGCGGCGCCGTCGGCGACGGCCTGCGCGATCACGGCGTGCACGTCGTGATCGGCGTCGTCGCCGAAGCGGCCCGGGCCGCGCAGCACCAGCAGGTCGACCATCGCCTGCCGACTGCGCGGCACGAAGGCGTCGAAGAGCTGGTTCAGCACCGGGTTGTGCGCCGCCGCGACGATCGCGCGGTGGAAGACGATGTCGGCATCCACGTGCGCCTCGAGCACCGAGCGCATCGGAAGCGCATCACGGGCGGCGGCCCGCACGACCTCGGGCCGGGTCGCGTCGCGACCCGCGAGCGCCGAGCGGATGCCGCGCAGATCGGCCGCCGTTCGACGCTCCGCGGCGAGCGCGGCCGACTCGGCCTCGATCGCGATGCGACCCTCGATCACCGCGGCGATGTCGGCGCGACGCAGGGCCGCATCCCGTTCGTCGCTCGGCTCGACGGCGGCGACGAACACGCCGGATCCCTGCCGTGTCATCAGGATGCCGCGCCCCGCGAGCTGGCGGATCGCCTCGCGAACGGTCGAGCGCCCGACGCCGAGCTCGGGAGCGAGCGTCGTCTCTCCGGGCAGCTTCTGCCCGAGCTCCCACTCCCCTGACCGCACGCGGTCGAGCAGAGCGGATGCCGCCTGATCCGCGAGAGGGATGCGCGGCTCGCGCGCGCGGGACGTCGGAGGCATAGGGGCGAGCCTAGCCAGAGCCGACCTCGCGGCCCGGCCCGGGCGTGCAACTTGTCTGAGGAGTTGTGCTAGCTTCGGCGCATGCTGCTCTCGCGCTCGCTTCTCTTTCTCTGCCACGGCGGGGTGTAGCCAGACCGGCTCCCCGACGTGGAGCCGAAGCGCGCCGGTCACCCCTTATCGAACGAGGACACGACCGACATGACCAGCACCGCACCCGCCTCTTCCGCGGCTCCCACCGCCGCTGCACCCGCTTCTTCCGCCGCGCCGGGAGCTCCCGTCGCCGCGCGTCCCGCCCCGGCCTGGAATCGCCAGCGCCCCTCGGGCATGCCGTCGCACCGCTACCGCAGCGTCGTCGACCGCGTCGAGGTGCCGCTCGCCGCGGCGAGCGCCGCGCCGCGCACCTGGCCCGACCGGCACACGACGGTCGCGCCGCTCTGGGTTCCGGTCGATCTGCGCGACGGCAACCAGGCGCTCGCCGAACCCATGGATCCCGCCCGCAAGCGCGCCCTCTTCGAGCTCATGGTGCGCATCGGCTACACCGAGATCGAGGTCGGGTACCCGAGCGCATCCCAGACCGACTTCGACTTCGTGCGACTGCTCGCCGAGAGCGGAGAGCGCGCGGTGAACGGCGGCGGGTCGACCTCGACCCCGGATCCCGCCCCGATCGCACCCGAGCACGTCACGATCGTCGTCTTCACGGCCGCGCGGCGCGACCTCATCGAGCGCACCGTCGAGTCGATCCGGGGGCTGCGCAACGAGGTCGTCGTCCACCTCTACACCGCCACCGCGCCGACCTGGCGCGACGTCGTGCTCGGTCGGGATCGTGCCGAGCTGAAGGCCCTCATCCTCGCCGCCGCCGACGACGTGCTTCGCGCCGCCGGCGACCTGCCGAACGTGCGATTCGAGTTCTCGCCCGAGGTGTTCAACCTGACCGAGCCCGGCTACGTGCTCGAGGTCTGCGACGCGGTGACCGAGCGGTGGGATGCGCGCCCCGAGCGCCCGGTGATCCTCAATCTGCCCGCGACCGTCGAGATCGCGACCCCGAACGTCTACGCCGACCAGATCGAGTGGATGCACCGCAACCTCGCCCGGCGCGACGGCGTCATCCTCTCGGTGCACCCGCACAACGACCGTGGAACCGGCGTCGCCTGCGCCGAGCTCGCCGTGCTCGCCGGGGCCCAGCGCGTCGAGGGCTGCCTGTTCGGCAACGGCGAGCGCACCGGCAACGTCGACCTCGTCACGCTCGCGCTCAACCTGCACGCGCAGGGCGTCGACCCGATGATCGACTTCTCGCAGATCGACGAGGTGCGCCGCGTCGTCGAGCACGCGAACCGCATCGAGGTGCACCCGCGGCATCCCTACGTCGGCGACCTCGTGCACACGGCGTTCAGCGGAACCCACCAGGACGCCATCAGCAAGGGCCTGGCCGAGCACCGCGCCCGCGCGATCGCCTCGGGCGTTCCGTCGTCGCAGCTCGACTGGCGCGTGCCCTACCTGCCGATCGACCCGGCCGACCTCGGACGCAGCTACGACGCCGTGATCCGCGTCAACTCGCAGTCGGGCAAGGGCGGCATGGCCTACCTGCTCGCCGACGCCTACGGGATCGAGCTGCCGCGGCGGGCGCAGATCGATTTCGCCCGGCACGTGCAGCGCGCGACCGACGCGAGCGGGCTCGAGGTGGATGCGGCGGGGCTGTGGAGCGTGTTCGAGCGGGCGTACCTGGGGGTTCCGGGGGGCGGCGCCGGGGAGGCCGGCCCCGGTGCTGGTCGCCCGGGCGCGGTCACGGCGGGTGCGGATGCTGGCGCTGGCACTGGTGCTCGTGCTGCGGCACCGGGCGCGCGGGTCGAGCTGACGCTCCTGACGACGGACTCGGGATCGGCCGGGCGCATCCGGGTCGCCGTACGCGTCGACGGGGTCGAGCACGCTGCCGAACTCGACGGCGTCGGCCCGGTCGAAGCGGTGACCTCGGTGCTGGGCGCGGCGGGCATCCACGTCGAGGTGCTGTCGCTGCACACGACCTCGCTCACCGCGGGCAGCGACAGCGAGGCGCTGACGCTGATCGAGTTCCGGGACGGGGCGGCGGATGGGGGCGGCGACGGTGTCGGCGGCGCGGCGAGCTGGGCGGCCGGACGCGACCGTTCGGTGCTGACGGCATCCGCGCGCGCCGTGACCGCCGCGGCCGAACGCGTGCTCGCACGACGCTGACTCCCCCGCCCCGAGCTCGATTCTTCAGTTCGCGTCCCTCAGGGTCATCGAGAGCGACGCGAACTGAAGAATCGCGGGGGTTCCGGGTCAGCGCGCGGGGATCGCGATCTTGAAGCCGGCGTGCGAGCGCTCGAAGCCGAGGCGCTCGTAGAAGCGGTGCGCATCCACCCGGTCGACGTGCGAGGTCAGCTGCACCAGCGCGACGCCGAGTTCGGGCGCCGCCCGCTCAACGACCCAGCGCATCAGCGCGCCGCCGATGCCCGACGAGCGGCGGTCGCTGCGCACCCGTATGGCCTCGACGGTCAGGCGGGTCGCACCGCGGCGGGCCATTCCGGGGATGCGCGTGAGCTGCAGCGTGCCGACGATGTCACCCTGAGGGTCAGCGCCGGTGCTGCGCTCGACCGCCACGACGAGGTCGTTGGCCGGGTCGGCGAGGATCTGCTCGAGCGCGGCGAGGTACGCGGGCGCGTCCTCGTCGGCGGCCACGTCGCCGCGCGAGGCGCTGATCGCGTCGTCGGCGAGCAGGCCGATGATCGCGGGCGCATCGGCGGGCGTCGCGCGCCGCACCTCGACCTCGGTGTCGCGGGCCGTCAGGGTCACGGGAAGGGTGAGCTCGAGCATCCACCCCAGTCTGCCGCTCGGTCGCCGAAGCGCGCCGAATCGCCCACTTCTGACGGCATAGGAGGCCCCAACCCGACCGAAGCGGGCAACTCACGGACGTGCCCAGCCTGCCCCGGCACGACCCGAGCCCGACACCGCGAGTTGCCCGCATCCGCGGCATGCCCGCGACGACACACCGCCGAAGCGGGCAACTCGGGAACTCCCCGAGCCAGCACTCCGCGAGTTGCCCGCTTCTGCCGGGATAGGAGGCCCCAACCCGACCGAAGTGGGCAACTCACGCCCTTGGTGAGCGCGAGCGGGAACGGCTGCGCATCCGGCCCGGGTCAGAGCAGCGCGGCGAGCGCCTCGTCGATGACCTCGAGGGCGTAGGCGAGCTGGCCGTCGGTGACGGCGAGCGGGGGAAGGAAGCGGATGACGTTGCCGTCGCTTCCGGCGGTCAGCAGCAGCACGCCGCGCTCCCCCGCGAACTGCGAGATGCGACCGGCGAGACCCGGGATGGGGATGGTCGTGCCCGGCTCGGTCAGCTCGAACGCGATCATCGCGCCGTGCCCGCGCACGTCGCCGATGACGTCGTGCTTCGCAGCCAGCGCGCGCAGCCCCGCCGTGAGCACCTCGCCGATGCGGTTCGCCGCCGCGAGAGGTTCGCCGGTCGCCAGCTGCTCGAACACCGACAGCGCCGCGGCGATCGAGACCGGGTTGCCGCCGAAGGTGCCGCCGAGTCCGCCCGGGTCGGCGGCGTCCATGATCTCGGCGCGTCCCGTGACGCCGGCGAGCGGGAGGCCGCCGGCGATCCCCTTCGCGGTCGTGACGAGGTCGGGCTCGAGACCGAACAGCTCGCTCGCGAACCAGGTGCCGGTGCGGCCCATGCCCGACTGCACCTCGTCGGCGACGAAGACGACGCCGTTCGCGGTCGCCCACTCCTGCAGCGCCGTGAGGTAGCCCTCGGCGGGCACGATGAAGCCGCCCTCGCCCTGGATCGGCTCGGCGACGACGGCCGCGAGGTCGCGCGTTCCGATGCGCTGCTCGAGGTAGGCGATCGTGCGGGCCGCCGCCTCGGCGCCGGTGAGCCCGTCGCGGAAGGGGTAGCTGTTCGGAACCCGGTGGATGTCGGGCGCGAGCGGCCCGAACCCGCTCGCGTAGGGCGCGGCCTTGTGGTTCATTGCGCTGGTCAGGTTCGTGCGTCCGTGGAAGGCGTGGTCGAGCGCGGCGACGGCGCGGCGTCCGGTGTGGCGGCGCGCGATCTTGACGGCGTTCTCGACCGCCTCGGCGCCCGAGTTCACGAGCAGCGTCTTCTTCGCGAAGCCGCCGGGCGTGCGCTCGGCGAGCAGCTCGGCGAGGCGCACGTAGCCCTCGTAGGGGGTGATCGTGAAGAGCGTGTGGGTGACCTTGCGCAGCTGTTCACTCGCCGCATCCGCCACCCCGGAGTTCGCGTGGCCGATCGTGGTGACGCCGATGCCGGCGCCGAGGTCGAGCAGGCGGTTGCCGTCGACGTCCACGATCCACGCGCCATCGGCGTGGTCGATGTAGACGGGCAGCGTCCAGGCGGCGCCGCGCGGCACGACGGCGAGGCGGCGCTCGTGCAGCTCGCGGCTGCGCGGGCCGGGAATCTCGGTGCGCAGCAGGGGGCGGTCGTCGGCGGGGGTGCTGCCGGCGGTGCTCGTGGTCGAGCTGACGGGGTCGGTGAGCGTCATGCGACGTCTCCTCTCGAAGGGGTGGTCGAGCCGCGGGGCGCGGTGGTCGTGGATGGCGGGGTCGCACCGCTCGCCGCACGCACGGCCTCGACCAGGTCGGCGGCGAGCGCCGCCAGCTGGGTGTCGTCGAGCTCGTGGATGGTGAGGCGGATCGCGTGGATGCCGGTGGCCGCGTCCAGGGCGAAGTCGGCGCCGAGGCGGGCGCGCCACCCGCGCTCGTGCAGGGCCGCGGTGACGGCGGCGCCGGTCGGCGGGGTGGGCGCGCCACCGGTCCCCGTGACGATCTCGCGGAGTCGCTGTGACTCGTGGGACGGACGAGGCTCATCCGCCTCATCCGTCACAGCAGCTCCGTGAGATGGTCTCTCGCCCGGGGCCGGGGCCAGATCCACCCAGACGTTGAGCCCGTCACCGGCCTGGACGCGCGCGCCGGGCACGATCTCGCGCAGCTCCGGCGAGGCCAGCGCCGAGGTCAGCACCTCGGCCGCACGCCGGTTTCGCGCCCGGTAGTGCTCGCGGGCGGCGGCGACCTGCCAGCGCACGCCGGCATCCGTCGCGAGGGATGCCGCGAGCCGCTGCAGCAGGTGACTCACCCAGGTGGTGCCGCCGCTGAGACGGGAGGCGAGGCGCTCGCCCGACGCGGGATCGGAGGCGATGACCGCGAGGCGCAGGTCGGGTCCGAGGAACTTCGACACCGAGCGCACGAGCGCCCAACGCCGGTGCCCGCGCGGCACGACCGTGCGGTACGGCGCGGTCGCGAGCTCGGAGAAGTGATCGTCTTCGATCACGAGCACACGCGGATGCCCGGCGAGGATGCCGCGCAGCGCGTCGGCCCGGGCGGCGCTGAGACTCGCGCCGGTGGGGTTGTGCGCGCGCGGCGTGAGCACGACCGCGCGCACCCCCGCGGCGAGCGCGCGCTCGAGACCGTCAGGCGTCATCCCCTCGGCGTCGACCGGCACGGGCACGATGCGGTGGCCGAGCTGCCGCGAGGTGGCGATGCTCGCGAGGAAGCAGGGATCCTCGAGCGCGATCGCGTCCCCGTGCGTGAGGTGCTGGGCGAGCAGGCGCTCGACCGCATCCACGGCGCCGCTCGCGACCGTGAGGGCGAGATCCGGCTCGTCGGGGCGGCCGGCGGCGATCCACGGGCGGGCCCAGGCGGCGAGGGCGGGATCGAGCGCCGGGGCGCCGTAGACGACGGGGGTGGATGCGGCGGGCTCGGACGCGGTGGCTGCCACGCCCGCGGATGCGGCGGGCCAGACCGGCTCGACCGGCTCGGCAGTCACGGCGGGCCCGGCGGCGAGACGCGCCGCGGCGGCCAGCAGGTCGGGCAGCAGGCGCGGGTCGGGGTTGCCGTGCCCGATGTCGCGCACGTCAGCCGGAGCAGCGTGGATGCGCTGGGTCCCTTCTTCCGGGAGGGCGAAGGAATGCGCGACCGACGTGCCGCCGCGTCCGGCCGTGACGACGGCGCCGGCCAGCGCGAGTCGTCGGTAGGCGGCGACGACGGTGTTGCGATTCACGCCGAGCGTCTCGGCCAGCGCGCGCACGGGCGGGAGCGCCGCTCCGGGAAGCAGGTCACCGATGTCGATGAGGTCGCGGATGCTGTCGGAGATCTCCTCGGCGGTCGCGCCGCGGATCGCGGCGCGCAAGGGCGGCAGGGCGACGTCGCTGCCTGCGCTCATGCTCACCTCCTGTCGTCGTGCGATCCGATCCCTGCCGGTCGTGCTGTCTCACGGCCGTGCCGCCGTCGACCGATCGCGGGTCTGTCTCGCCGCGGTCTGCGCGGCGACGGGCTTGATGCTCGCAGCCTGCAGAATCGCGGTCAGCGACTCGCGGGCCAGTCCGTCACGACCGGCCCGCGCGGCGCAGACTCCGGCATCGTAACATTGGCCTATGCCAATCATGCCGAGCATCCGACCGAGCGTCCGACGCACCGCCGTCGCGCTCCGTCACGTCGCCTTCGAAGACCTCGGGCTGCTCGAGCCGCTGCTCGTCGACCGCGGCTACGACGTCACCGTGCTCGACGTCGGGGTCGACGACCTGGCACCCGCTGCGGATGCCGACCTGCTGGTCGTGCTCGGCGGCCCGGTCGGAGTCGGCGACGTCGCGGCCTACCCGGTGCTCGGCGAGGAGATCGCGCTGCTGCGCGAGCGGCTCGGCGCCGACCGATCCGTGTCGAGCGCGGGGCGCCGTTCCGAGCGCGGCGCGACGACGTCCCGCGCTCGGAACCCGATCGCGCGCTCGGCGACCGCATCCGCCGCTCCCCGTCCGACGCTCGGCATCTGCCTCGGCGCGCAGCTCATCGCCGCCGCGCTGGATGCCGAGGTGCGCCCGACCGGGCGCGTCGAGATCGGCTACAGCCCGCTGACGCTCACGACCGAGGGCGCGGCCGGGCCGCTCGCCGAGGTCGCCGACGTGCCGGTGCTGCACTGGCACGGTGACGCCTTCGCGATCCCCGCCGGCGCCGCGCACCTCGCCGCGACACCCGGCTTCCCGAATCAGGCCTTCGCACTCGGCGCGACCGTGCTCGGGCTGCAGTTCCACCTCGAGACGGATCCCGCGCGCCTCGAGCAGTGGCTGATCGGGCACAGTGGCGAGCTCGCGGCGCACGGCCTCGACCCGCACGAGCTGCGCGCGCAGGCCCGCGAGCACGGTGCGGCGCTGGCCGACGCGGCCCGACGCGCGTTCACCCGCTGGCTCGACGCCCTGCCCGGGTAGCGCGAGTCGGCCAGTTCGGCTGGGTTGCGGGCCCCGAACCCGGCAGAACCGGGCAACTCGCGATCGCAGACCGCAGGGAACTCGCGCGGCGACACCGAGATGCCCGCTTCCGCGGCATCCGTGAGGCGACAGGCCGCGGAAGCGGGCAACTCACGTACTCGGAGACGCCGGGTCGCGGCGGAACGCGCGAGCGGAGTTCAGCGCACTCAGGCGGTGCGGCGCTCCGCGTCGTCGACGGGATGCGCAGCTGCCGCGATCGGCGCCACGTCGGCGACGGGCGCCGAGGTGAGCGCGATGCGCGGCTCGCGCGCGGGCGGCAGCTCCACCGCGACCAGCACGGGCTGACCCGCGGTCGCACTCGAGTCAGCGCCGGCACCAGCACCAGCACCAGCCAGCACCACCGGAACCGCCGCAGTCACGCCGTTCGGCCGCAGCATCCGCCGCAGCGCCTTCAGCGCGCGCTTCGCCCGGCGCCGGCCCCAGCCGAGGCAACGCAGCGCGAACGCGAAGGGCGAGCCGATCAGCAGCGCGACGTAGCCCGAGAGCGTGCGGTCGTAGCTGCCGAGCGCGCGCTTGCGATCCCAGGCCTCGCGCAGGCTGCCGCCGGTCGTACCGGCGTGCTGCGTGTGCACCTTGAGCTTCTCGTTGTCGCGCTTGCGGATGAGCTTGAGCAGCCGCTTCTCCCAGTCGTCGCTCGACGCGGGGTGGAAGTAGTTGTCGTCGAGCCACTCCGGGTGCGGGCGGCGGAAGCGTCCGGCGATCATCTCGCTGGCCGGCGCGAGCACGCCCGAGCCGACGAAGACCTTGTTGATCAGCTTCTTGCTGACGCCGAAGTCGTCGAGCAGCAGCACCGGAACGCCGAGTCCGATGGCCTCGATCGCGGCCGTCGAGCTGACGGTGACGAGTCCGGATGCGGTGGCGAGGTGCTTCGACATCGCCCCGCCCTCGACGACCAGGTTCGCGGGAGCTCCCCCGGGCAGCTCGGCGAGCAGCGCGCTGTAGTCCCACTGCTCGGCGTGGGTCTGCGCTTCGCCCGCGGCGGCGCGCACCTTGATGACGACCTTCTGACCGGGGTTGCGGCGCGCGGTCTCGGCGAGCCATCCCAGCAGCTGCACCCGGTCTTCGCGGTCGGCGGGCACCTTGGCCTGCGAGGCGAAGACGATCGGGCCGCCGGGCACGCCCGCCTCGACGATGTCGTCGGCCGGCGGGAAGAACGGCAGGCTCGCGAGGCCGAAGCGCTGCGGCACCGTCATCTTGTCGGCGAGCTTGCCGAAGTCGCGGATCTCGCGGGCGCTGTGCAGCACCATCAGATCGCTTTGCGAGCGGTAGGCGATGGCCTTGCGCGTCGCGGGGATCGAGATGCCGGGCAGTCCCGTCACGAAGATCGGGCGCCGGCGGGCGACCGCGAGGGCGGCGCGCAGCATGACCTTGACGACGGGACCGCGGGTGGCGAGCAGGACCGCATCCGGGTCGACGTCGGCGACGCGCTGGGCGAAGTCGGCGAAGTCGATCACCTCGGGCGGGGTCGCCGCCCAACGGGTGTCGGCGACGGCTGCGACGAGCTGGGTCGCGCTGGGCTGCAGCGGCGAACGCAGCACGAGGAAGTCGATGTCCCAGGTGTCGTCGGAGAGGCGGTCGACGAGCGACGCGCCCCACTTCACGTAGGAGTCGGAGTCGGCGATCGCGAGCAGGCGGCGGCGCGCCGGCGCATCCTTCCCGGTGGGGACGGATGCGCCGGCGCCGCCGGCAGCGTCGCTCACGCGACTGTCCTCACCGACAGCGTCGCTCACGCGCCGACGCGACGCAGCTTCGCCTGCGGCGCGAACTCGCCCCGCATGACGCGCTTGACGCCGTCGCCCAGCGCCTCCTCGATGACGCGGATGTCGCGCACGAGGCGCTCGAGGCCCTGCGGCTCGAGCGACGCGGCGTGGTCGCTGCCCCACATAGCGCGGTCGAGGGTGATGTGACGCTCGACCACGACGGCGCCCATGGCGACCGCGGCGAGCGAGATCTGCAGGCCGGTCTCGTGACCCGAGTAGCCGATCGGCACACCGGGGTAGCGGTGCTTGAGCGTGGTGATCATGCGCAGGTTCGCCTCCTCCGCCGGCAGCGGGTAGGTCGAGGTCGCGTGCAGGATGATCAAGTTGTCGATGCCGAGGGTCGCGACCGCGCGGTCGATCTGATCGAGCGTCGACATGCCCGTCGACAGGATGATCGGCTTGCCGGTCTCGCGCAGGCGCTGCAGCATCCCGAGGTCGGTGACCGACGCCGAGGCGACCTTGTGGGCGACGACGTTGATGTCCTCGAGGAAGTCGACCGAGGGCTCGTCCCACGGCGACGCGAACCAGTCGAGTCCGCGCATCGTGGCGTAGTCGCCGATCTCGATGTACTGCTCGCGGTCGAACTCGACCTTGTAGCGGTACTCGAGGTAGGTCATGGTGCCCCACGGCGTCTCGCGCGGGGTCGACTTCATGTGCTCGGGGGTGCTGATCTCGGGCGTGCGCTTCTGGAACTTCACGGCCTGCGCGCCGGCGTGGGCGGCGACGTCGATGAGCTTCTTGGCGTTCTCGACCGAGCCGTTGTGGTTGAGTCCGATCTCGGCGATGACGTAGACGGGAGCTCCGTCACCGATGGGCTGCGATCCGATTTCGACGGTCATGCGATTCCTGCCTCTCAGGGGGGTTGCGGGACTCATGCGTGTCGGGGTGACGCGGGTCCCGCCCTGCGTCGCCCCGTGAAGGGGTGGATGTGCGCCGCGCTTCGAGCACGCGGTCGGCGAGTTCGCGCACGGCGCCCTGGCCCTGCGGCGCGTCGAGCACGACGCACGCGACGGCGAGCACCTCGGGCGCGGCGTCGGCAGTCGCGACGGGCCAGCCGACGAGGCGGAGACACTCGAGGTCGGCGATCGTGGTGCCGAGGTAGGCGACCCGGTCGAGCTCGACCCGGTTCTGCTCGGCCCACCAGAGCAGGGCCGCGGCGGGGTCGTCGCTGCCGTGGATGAGGTCGACGTGCGTGCGCTCGGCGCGGGCCTCGGTGACGCGGCGCACCTGCTCGGAGAGCAGCAGCATCGGAACGCCGGCGTCGCGCAGCTGCTGCACTCCGCGGCCGTCGGCGCGGTCGGCGGGCACGTAGTCGTCGAGGTCGTCGCAGAGCACGACGCGCGCGTCGACGGCGACCTCGCCGAAGTCGGCGACGACGGCGTCGACGGGGATGGGCGTGACGGGCGGCGCGAAGCGGCTGGCGGTCGGCGCGGCAGCGGGCTCGGCCGCATGCGTCGTGGGAGCGGCCGCGAGGGCGGAGGTGGACGGGGTGCCGCCGTCGGCGCGGACCGAGTCGTCGAGGTCGGCATCGACGGCGGCCGCCCGCCCCCGCAGCGCCGCCGACCGCAGCGCCGCGCCGGCCTCGCCGGGGGCGTCGGCGTCGAGCACGGCGGCGAGCGCCTCCGCCATCTCGAGCTCGTCTTCGGTGTCGATCTCGATCGCCGTGCGCGGGTCGACGAGCGCGAGGCCGACCCGGCCGAAGAAGCGGTGGCGGGCGTCGCGGAATCCGGGCGCGCGCATGACGTAGAAGGCGCCGGTCTCGGCGTAGGCGGCCTCGCGATCCTGGCGGCGGGGCCGCACGGCGGCGTCATGGCCGAGGCCTTCGGCGCCGGCGGGCCCGACCCGCCAGAGGAAGGTCCAGTCCTCGACGGCCGAGAACACTGCATCCTCGTCGCCGTCGGCCACACGGCGCACGGCCTCGGCGAGCGCGACCGTGTCGATGAATGGCGAGGTGGCCTGGATGAAGACGAGGATGTGCGCACGCTCGCGCGGGTCGACCTCGCCGAGCGCGTGCAGCAGCGCCGACTCGCTGCCGGCCGTGTCGCCGGAGATCTCGGCGGGGCGCTCGACGATCGAGGCGCCGGCCTCGCGGGCGACGTCGGCGATCTCGACGGAGTCGGTGGAGACGACGACCTGGTCGATCGCCTCGACGCCGAGCGCGGCGATGACGCTGCGTGCGACGAGCGGCACGCCGCCGACCGGGCGGAGGTTCTTGCCCGGCACGCCCTTGGAGCCCCCGCGCGCGGGAATGACCGCGATGACCGTCATCGTGCGCACCTCCCCCGGGGCCTGTTCGGGCCAAGGTAGGAAGCCGACGAGACGCCGCGGCGGGCGACGGGTGAACGCGCGGTTGCGGTCGGATGACGGAGTGGTGGGACCGCTCGGGGTTCACGGGACGCGACGACGAAGGGGGTGCGACCGGATCATCCGGCCGCACCCCCTCACGTCATCTCGACGTCACCTGCGACTCAGGCGGTCGCCGTCCGGCGGCGCGCCACGAGCAGCGCGCACGCCCCGCTGAGCAGCAGGAGCAGGGCCACGAGCCCGCCGACGACGCCCTCGACACCGGTCGACGCGAGCGCCTGCGCAACCGGCGGCGGCACCGGCGCGTACTGGATGCTCAGGGTCGCGCTGGTCGTGTTGCCCTCGAGGTCGGTCACCTCGTAGGTGATCGGCGCCGGGGTGCCGGTGAATCCGACCGCCGGGGTGAAGGTGATGGCGCCCGTGGTCGGGTCGACCGACCAGATGCCCTCGCCGAGCACGCCGTAGCTGGTCACCCGCTGGCCGGTCTTCGGGTCGACGATGCGCACCGAGGTCGGGTCGAAGGCGCCGCCGTCGTTGCCGAGCACGTTCACCGTGACCGGCTGACCGGGCTTGTTGTTCTTCGACACGTCGGCCGCGGCGACCGGCTTGTAGGTGACGGTGACGGATGCGGTCGCGGTGTCGCCGTCCACGTCGGTGACCGTGTACTTCACCGGGGTCGGGTTGCCGGTGTAGCCGGCAGCCGGGGTGAAGGTGACGGCGCCGGTCACGGCATCGACCGTCCAGGTGCCCTGCCCGTCGACCACGAGGGTCTTGCCGTCACCGGGGGCGCCGACGATGACGACCGAGGCGGCGACGAACGCGCCCTTGTCGTTGGCGAGCACATCCACGGTGAAGGGCGTGCCGAGCTTGCCGCCGTTCTTCACGTCGTCGACGGCGACCGGGGCGTAGTTCACGCCGACCGATCCGCTGATCACGGTGCCGTGGTTGCCGATGGCCTCGTACGTGATCGAGGTCGGGTCGGAGGCGAAGCCCTCGGCCGGCTCGAACGTGATGACGCCGTCCTCGTCCACGGTCCAGGTGCCCTGGCCGTCGACCACGAGGGTCTTGCCGTCACCGGGAGCGCCCACGATCGTGACCGAGGCGGGGTCGATCACGCCGCGGTCGTTCGCGAGCACGTCGACCTTGGTCTTGAGGCCCAGACCCGGCGCGTCGGCCGTGTCGGCGACCGCGACGGGCTTGTAGGTGACGGTGACCGTGGCGTCGGAGGTCAGGCCGCTCGTGTCCGTGACGCGATAGGTCACGGAGCTCGGGTCGCCCTCGAAGCCGTCGACCGGCGTGAAGACGACCTGACCGGCCGAGTTCACCGTCCACGTGCCCTGGTTCGGCACCTGCAGCGAGGTGACGAGCGCGCCCTCGGCGCCGATCAGCTTCACGTCGGGGGTCGAGCCGAAGCTGCCCGCGTCGTTGGCGACGACGTCGACCGTGACCGGCTTGCCGACCTCCTGGTCGGCCTTGGTGTCGTTCGCGGCCTGCGCCTGGAACGTCACCGTGACCGTGGTCGCCGGGATGCTCTGACCGGTGCCGTCGCCCGCCACGTAGCTGATCGGGGTCGGGTTGCCGACATAGCCGTCGACCGGAGCGAAGGTGATCTTGCCGTCCGACAGGGAGACCGTCCAGGTGCCCTGGTCGTCGACCACGAGGGTCGTGACCGGGCTGCCCGGGTGAGCGGGGTCGACGATCTTGACCGTCGCCGGCTTCAGGTTCTTCGAGTCGTTCGCGAGCACATCCACCGTCACGGGCTTGCGCAGCTCGTTGGCGGGGCTGGAGTCGGCGGCGGCCTTGACCACGTAGGTCACGACGACGCCGGCCGACGCGGTGACGCCGAAGCCGTCACCGGCCGTGTACTTGATCGCGGTCGGGTTGCCGGAGTAGCCGTCCTCGGGCTTGAAGGAGATCGCCCCGGTCGTCTCGTCGACGGTCCAGGTGCCCTCGCCGGTGACCTCGAGGGTGCGGCCGTCGCCGGTCGCGCCGTCGATCACGACCGTGTCGGCCTCGAGGTTCTTCGAGTCGTTCGCGAGAACGTCGACGGTCACGGTCGCGCCCTGAGCCTGACCGCGCTTCTCGTCGGCCTTCGCCGCGACGGTGAAGCGCACGGCGACGGTCGCGGTGACGGCCTCGCCGCTCGCGGTCTTCGCCTGGTAGGTGATCGGAGCCGGGTTGCCGGTGTAGTCGGCGTCGGGGGTGAAGGTGATCTCGCCGGAGGCCGGGTCGATCGTCCACTTTCCGCCGGTCACGGTCAGCGTGTCGACCGCGTTCGTCGTGTTCGACGGGTCGGGCAGGATGCGCACCGAGCCGGGCAGCAGGTTCTGCGTGTCGTTGCCGAGCACATCCACCTTCACCGGCAGGCCGGGGGCCTTGCCGTCGGCGACGTCGTTCTCGGCGTCCGGCTGGTAGGTCACGGTGACCGCGGTCGCCGGGATGCTCTGGCCGGTGCCGTCGTCGGCGACGTAGCTGATCGGGGCGGGATCGCCGGTGTAGCCGTCGACCGGGGTGAAGGTGATCTTGCCCGTGGCGGGGTCGACCGTCCACTGGCCGCCGGTCACGTCGAGGGTCGTCACGGGGACGCCGGGCGCGGCCGGGTCGACGATCTTGACCGAACCGGGCAGCAGGTTCTTCGAGTCGTTGGCGAGCACATCCACGGTCACCGGCTTGGTGACGGCCTGGTCTTCGGCCTTGTCGGCGACGGCCTTCACCACGTAGGTGATGGCGACCTCCGCCGTGTCGGCGGCGCCGAAGCCGTCGCCCGCCACGTAGGTGATCGGGGTCGGGTTGCCGGTGTAGCCGTCCTCGGGCTTGAAGCTGATCGCGCCGGTGCCGGGGGCGACGGTCCAGACGCCCTGGCCGTCGACCGTGAGGGTCGTGACGGTCGTGGCGCCCGAGGCGTCGGCCGGGTCGACGATCTTGACCGAGCTCGGCACGATGTTCGCCGAGTCGTTGGCGAGCACGTCGACCTCGACGGTCGAGCCCTGCGCCTGGGCGGGCTTGCTGTCATCGGCCGCGGTCACGGAGAAGCGCACCGTGACGGTCGCCTGCTTCGTGTTCCCGTGGTCGTCGCTCGCCTGGTAGGTGATCGCGGCGGGGTTCGCCGTGTTGCCGGGCTTGGGCGTGTAGGTGATGTGGCCGTTCGAGGTGCCGACGGTCCACTCGCCGTCGGCGACGGCCAGCGTCGTGACCGGGGTGCCGGGGTTCGCCGGGTCGACGATCTTCACCGACGCGGGGTTCAGGTTGGCGGAGTCGTTCGACAGCACCGCGACCTCGACCGGCTGCTTCGGGGTGGCGCCCTCGACGAGGTCGTTCACCGCGTTGGGCACGTAGCCGATCGTCACCGAGGTGGCGGGGATGCTCTGGCCGGTTCCGTCGTCCGCCGTGTACTTGATGGCGGCGGGGTTGCCGGTGAAGCCGGTCTCGGGCTTGAACGAGATCTCGCCGGTGGTCGCGTCGACCGTCCAGACGCCCTGGCCGTCGACGGTCAGCGAGGTCCCGGCGCCGGGGGCGCCGACGATCTTCACACTCGACGCGAGCAGGTTCTTCGAGTCGTTCGCGAGCACATCCACCGTCACGGTGGTCTTGGGCTCGTTGTTCAGCTTCTCATCGGCGGCCGCCTTCACCTCGTAGGTGACGGTGACCTTCGCGGTGGCGGTGGCGCCGTGGCCGTCGGTCACCGCGTAGGTGATCGGAGTCGGATTGCCGGTGTAGCCGCTGTTCGGCGCGAAGGTGATCTCGCCGGTCGTCGCGCTGACGGTCCAGGTGCCCTGGTTCGCCACGATCAGCGTGGTGACCGGGGCACCGGAGTTCGCCGGGTCGACGATCGTGACCTTGGTCTTGTCGACGTTCTGCGAGTCGTTCGCGAGCACATCCACGACCGCGTTCGTGTTCTGCGCGACACCGGTCGTGCTGTCGGCCTTCGCTGCGACGACGTAGCGCACCGTGACGGTCGCGCTGACCTTGTTGCCGAGCGTGTCGAGCACCGAGTAGGTGATCGGGGCCGGGTCGCCGGTGTAGCCGTCGGCCGGGGTGAAGGTGATCGCGCCCGAGTCCGGGTTCACGGTCCACTGGCCGCCGGTCACGTCGAGGGTGCGTCCGTCGCCGAGGGCGGTGTCGATCGTGACCTTCGTCTTGTCGACGTTCTGCGAGTCGTTCGCGACGACATCCACCGTGACCGCGGTCGTGAGCGCCTTGCCGTCGACGAGGTCGTTCTTGGCGGATGCGGAATAGCCGACCGTCACGGTGGCGGGCTGCGTCGTCGTGCCGGCCGCGTTCGCCGCGGTGTACTTCACCGGCGTCGGGTTGCCGGTGTAGTCGGCGATGGGCGTGAAGACGACCTTGCCGGCGGAGACCGACCAGGTGCCCTGGTTCGCGACGACGATCTTGCCGTCCGCGTCGGCGCCGACCAGCTTGACGCTGGCGGCGGTGAGGTTGGTGGAGTCGTTCGCGAGCACGTCCACGCTCACGGCCTGGCCGGGAGTCTTGCCGGTGACGGTGTCACCGGCCGAGGCCACCTCGTAGCCGACCGTGACGGTGGCGGCGGGCGACTTCTGCCCGTTCGTGTCGGTGACGGTGTAGCTCACCGGGGCCGGGTCGCCCGAGTAGTCGGGGCTCGTCGGCGTGAAGGTGATCTGGTTGTTCGACACCGTCCAGGTGCCGCCGGTGACCTCGAGCGTCGTCACCTCGGCGCCGCCCGTGCCGACCAGCTTGACGGCGTTCGCGCCGAAGGAGCCCTTGTCGTTCGCGAGCGGGCTGACCGTCGCGGGCTGGCCCTTCTGGGCCGGCGTGACCAGGTTGTCGGCGGTCGCGACCGGGGTGACCGTGATGGTGACCTTCGCGGTCGCCGTCGCTCCCGTCGCATCCTTGACCGTGTAGTAGAAGACATCGGTGCCCGAGAAGTCGGATGCCGGCGTGTAGCTGTACGAGCCGTCGGCGGCGACCGTGACGGTCGACGTCGCGTGGGCCGGCTGCGTGTTGCTGACGATCGTGACGCCGGGGGCGTCGTTCTTCAGCACGCCGTTCGCGGCCGCGACGTCGAGCTTCGTGCCGGAGGGCGTGCTGCCGGTGTCGTCGCCGGCGGCCGCCTTCGGAGCGACCGTGTACTTGACGCTGACGTCGGTGCCGTCGCCGTTCGCGGCGCCGGCGGGATAGGTGTAGGTCGCGGTCGGGCCGGTTCCGGTCTGGACGACCGTGCCGTCGGCCTTCGTGGCGGTCCAGGTGACGTTGTAGTCGTCGAGATTCGTGGTGCCGTTGCCTGCGGTGAGGGTCGAGGTGTAATCGTCGCCCTTCACGGCGAGCACGGGGCCCGCGGTGACGCTCGTGCCCGAGGTCGACGTGGTGGCCGGCGAGGTGGCGGTGCCCTGGTTGGTGTTGCCGGGCGTCGACAGGGTCAGCGTGAACTGGTCGCCCGCCTTCGCCGGCGTGCTCACGGTCGCGGTGGCCTGCGTGGTGTTGGCGTAGTTGCACGACGCGAGGTCGTTGGGCGAGTACGCGGTGGAACCGATCTTGAGGGCGACAGTCGGGCCGACCTGGGCGCCCGTCGCCGGGTTGATCTTGTACAGGTTGCTGCCCGAGGTCAGGTAGAGGTAGCCGTCGCTCGAGAATGCGATGCCGGGCGTGCTCGTGACGCCCGAGAGCGTGGTCACGAGCGCCGTGCCGATCGTGCCGGTCGGGTTGCTCGCATCCGTCGGGATCGCCGTCGTGGTGCGGTAGATGCTTCCGCCCGCGACGATGAAGAGAACACCCGAGGAGTTGAACGCGAAGTCGCCGGTGGTGGCGATGGAGCCGCCGTTCGGCCCGGTGATCCGGCCGACGATGCCGAGCTCGGCCGTCGCAGCCGGCTTCGTGGTGTCGTAGGCCACGAGCGTCGCCGGGCTGTTGTTCGACGAGAAGTAGAAGATGCCGTTCGCCGGGTTGAGCGCGCCGCGGATGATGCTGCCGGTCGCATCCTTGGTGCGCGTGATCGTCTCGGGCGTGCCGTTCGCCATGTTGAGGTGCACGATCGCGTTGCCGGCGCCGGAGCTCGTGTTGATCGCCCAGGCGTCGGTTCCTCCGGGCGTCACGCCGAAGCCGTTGTTGCCGGCGTAGTCGGTGACCTTCGTGATCTCGGCGTTGTTCGCGAGGTTGACCGCGTAGAGACCCGACGTCGCGGTCGACACCGCGTAGAGCGTGTTCTGATCGCACTGCAGGTTCGGCAGCGGCGCGGCCGAGGCGGGCGAGGCCGCGCCGACGACGACGAGCGCGCTCGCGGCGAGGGCGCCGGTGACGAGCGCGGCGGTCGCGGTGCGCAGGGGGCGGATGAGCTTCCGGGCAGACGGCATGGCAGCAGAGTCCTCAGACGTGTTCGGGTCAGTCAGACGCGGACCCGCTGTCGAGGCAGGCTTCCCGCCCGCTGCCGGCTCTCGATTCGAGGCGAGACCCGGCAGGCACAGGGCGTCGGGGAGCCGTTCGGAGTGCGGTCCCCCACCGCGCAGTTCGAGCCTATTCGTGCGCGGCGTCGGTTTCGAGCACTCGTCACCCCTCGGCGTGCCCCCAGTGTCGGGGGTACGGACGCCGTCCTCCGTTCGGAGGACCCGGCGGGCCCGTGTCCGCCGAGGTCTCCGAGGCGCCCGGCGGACGGGCGAGGCCTGTCGGTGGTCGCGCGTAGCGTTCCCAGCACGAGACACCACGAAGCAGGTACGACGAGGAGGTCGTCATGGTCGAGTACCGCATCGAGCTGATCCAGGTCCCGGTCGCCGATCTGAACCGCTCGCGCGAGTTCTACGGCGAGACGCTCGGCTGGAGCGTCGACTGGGATGTCGAAGTGGATGAGAAGACCCACTTCATCCAGGTCACCCCGCCCGGCTCGGCGGCGTCGATCGCCTTCGGCCGCGGCGTGAGCGAGATGCCGCCGGGGTCGCTGCACGCGCTCCAGGTCGTCGTCGACTCAGCCGATCAGGCGCTCGCCGACCTGACCGCCCGCGGTGTCGAGGCGCGCGGCGTCGAGGATCTCGGCTGGGGCCGCTTCGTCTTCTTCAGCGACCCCGACGGCAACTCGTGGGCCGTGCAGGAGCTGCCGAAACACGAGTGACGGCGGGTGCTGGGTCTGCCGGCCGACGGCCCTTGCTGCGGCCGTCGGCTGTCGGTGACAGCGGCTGACAGCGCGTGACAGCGGGGTGACAGAGCCGCCGGAGCACGCTGTCGCCATGACCAAGGCAATCGAGGCTCACGGCCTCACCAAGCGCTTCGGAAAGACGCAGGCCCTCGCCGGCATCGACCTGGAGGTCGACGAGGGGCGCGTGCTCGGTGTGCTCGGACCGAACGGCGCCGGCAAGACCACCGCCGTCCGCATCCTCGCGACCCTCCTGCGCCCCGACGAGGGCACCGCGCGCGTCGCCGGCCACGACGTCGTGCGCGAGCCGAAGGAGGTGCGCCGCGCGATCGGCCTCACCGGCCAGTACGCGAGCGTGGACGAGGACCTCACAGGACTGCAGAACCTCGTGATGATCGGCCGGCTGCTCGGCCTCGACCGCCGCGCCGCGCGCGCCCGCGCCGACGAGCTGCTGACCGAGTTCGACCTCGTGGATGCGGGCGGCCGCACCTCGAAGACCTACTCCGGCGGCATGCGGCGCCGCCTCGACCTCGCCGCATCCCTGATCGGCCGCCCCAGCGTCGTCTACCTCGACGAGCCCACGACCGGACTCGACCCGGCCAAGCGCGACGACGTGTGGGACATGGTGCGCGTGCTCGTGAAGCAGGGCACCACCGTGCTGCTCACGACCCAGTACCTCGAGGAGGCCGACGCCCTCGCCGAGGAGATCACCGTGATCGACCACGGCCGCGTCATCGCCCACGACACCCCGCAGGGACTCAAGCGCCAGGTCGGCGGGCAGACGCTCGAGGTACGGGTCGCCCATCCGGCCGACCTCGCGACCGCGCAGCAGGTGCTCGCGCGCGTCGGCACCCGCGAGCCCGAGGTGATCGGCGGCGACCTCGTGTCGGTTCCGGTCAGCGGGGATGCGGTGCTGCCGGCGACCGTGCAGGCGCTCGCCTCCGAGGGGGTGCCGGTCGTCGAGTTCTCGCTGCGGCTGCCGAGCCTCGACGAGGTCTTCTACTCGCTCACCGGGCAGCGCGGGCAGGGCGGCGCGTCCGGCCCCGCCTCCGGGTCCGCATCCGCGGGATCCGCATCCACCAGCTCGCTCGAATCGGCCAGCTCGAACGAAGGGGAGGCCGTCTGATGCGCGACTCGCTCATCCTGGCGCAGCGCTCGGTCACGAAGATGTTCCGCAAGCCGGAGCAGTTCCTCGACGTGACGCTGCAGCCGATCATCATGACGGTGCTGTTCGTGTTCATCTTCGGCGGCGCGATCGCCGGCGACACGAGCAACTACCTGCCCTTCGTGCTGCCGGGCATCATCGTGCAGACGGTCATGTTCACGTCGCTCACGATCGGCGTGAACCTCAACACCGACATCGAGAAGGGCGTCTTCGACCGCTTCCGCTCGCTGCCGATCGCCCGATCCGCACCCCTGTTCGGCGCCGTGCTCGGCGACATCGTGCGGCACGCGATCGCCGTCGGCGTGACGCTGCTGTTCGGCGTGCTGATCGGATTCCGCTTCCACACCGATCCGCTGTCGGCGGTGGGCGGCATCCTGCTGATGGTGCTCTTCGCGGTGTGCCTGTGCTGGGTTTCAGTGTTCATCGGCATGGTCGCCCGCACCTCGGGCGCCGTGCAGGGCCTGTCGTTCCTCATCACCTTCCCGCTGACCTTCGGCTCGTCGACCTTCGTGCCGGCCTCCACGCTGCCGAGCTGGCTGCAGGGCTGGGTGGCGATCAACCCCGTCACCCACGTGATCGAGGCGCTGCGCGGGCTGCTGTCGGGACAGCACTACATGGCCGCCGGCTCCTCGCTCGGAACCGAGCTGCTCTGGGTGCTCGGCTGGTGCGTCGCGCTCGTCGCGATCTTCTTCCCGCTCGCGATGTGGGCCTACCGCCGGAAGGTGTGAGCCGGCGTCGCCCGTCAGCCCCCGTGAGGGGTCGCAGAGGCCCCGAGAGGACCCGGAATCCGGGACTTCTCGGGGCCTTTGCGACCCTTCAGCGCTCCGCGGCAGCGCGCTCGCGCGTCTCGCGCGTCTCGCGCGAGGTCAGGGGGCGAGCAGCTCGGGGAGGCGGGTGAGCTCGCGGGCGGCAGCAGCCCGCAGGTCGCCAGCCACGTCGCCGGGCGGCGCGATGCCGCGCTCGCGCAGGCCCGCGCGCACCTCGCGCACCCAGGGGTCGAGCTCGTCGGGGATGCCGCGGGCCGCATCCGCCGCCAGCAGCAGCCGCGCCGCGAGCTCCGCGTCGCCGCGCGCCAGACAGACCCGCGCGACCGCGACGGCGGTCTGGGCGATCACGGGCAGGTCGTGGCTGTCGAGGGCCGAGCGGAGCGCATCCCGCGCCTGCTCATCGGCGGCGGCGACATCGCCCTGCAGCAGCGCGAGGTGGGTGCGCGCGACCGACTTCGCCGCCGCGAGCTGCGCGAACGGAGCCAGCGTCTCGTCGCTCTCGTCGAGGTGCGCGGCGAAGGCGGCGGCCGCGACCGCATCCCCCTGCTGCGCCGCCGCGATCGTCGCCGACGCGGCGGCCTGCGTGATCGCGCGCCGCACCCCGCTCGACAGCGTCTCGTCGAGCACCTGCTCGGCGCGGGCGCGCGCCGCGTCGGGCTTGCCCTGGCGGGCGAGGATGCGCACGGCCAGATCCTGCTGCTGCGCCAGATCCGCTTCGGAGGTGATGCGGCGCAGGTTCTCGGTCGACGCATCCGTGACCTCGAGCGCCTCGTCGAGGCGCCCGACGAGCGCCAGCCATTCGGCGCGCATCTGCTGCGCCACCGCGATCGACCACAGGTCGCCGATCTCGCTGAGCATGCCGAGGGCGCGCTCGGTCACCCGGCCGAGCTGCTCGACGTCGCCGCGGTTGTGCGCGAGCGAGGCGTCGACCACGAGCAGCAGCGCCGTCGGCCAGGGGTCGAGGCCCAGTTCGGCTCCGTCGACGCCGCGCAGCTCGGTGCGCCAGTCCGACCCGGGCTCGATGCGGCTGAGCATGAGGATGAACGACGCCACCACCTGCACGACCGGCGCCTGCCCCGCGTGCGGGCGCAGCTCGGCCGACGGACCGAGCGCCCCGAGCAGCGCGGCGATCACGTCCGGCTCCTCCGTCGGGCCGAGCCGCAGGAACACCTCGATCACCCGACCGGCCGCGGCGACGACCGTCGCCAGCTCGCCCTCGACGCGCGCGGCGAGCGGGGCGACCGACGTCATCCACTCGGCCGCTTCGGCGTTGCGGTCGCGCATCATCCAGTACCAGCTGCACGCGCCGAGCAGCTCGACCGCCGCGTCGGCCTGCTCGGTCGCGACCAGGTGCCGCAGCGCGCCGATGAGATTGTCGTGCTCGGCGTCGAACCAGGCGATGGTCTCGAGGATGCGCGGACCCCGCAGCAGGACATCGTGCGCCGCGGCCGCGCCGAGGGCGAAGACCGCCTGCGCGTCGCGCGCCTCCCGCTCACGTCCGGCGTCGATCAGGTGCGCGAGGCCGTACTCGCGGATCGTCTCGAGCGTGCGGAACCGCCCCCGCGCCCGCTGCACGAGCGACTTGTCGACCAGGGCGTCGAAGACGGCCGGGTCGGGGATGCCGAGCGCGGCGATCGGGGACGCGGGCGCGGCCGTGGGGGCGGCGGCGGATGTGGCTGGCGCGGGCGGCGCAGGCGCGGCCGACACGGGCGCGCCTGCGTCGGTCGCCGACCCGACAGCCGACGCCGTGGAGGTCGGCGAGGCCGCGCGCGTCGACGACACAGCCCGCGCATCCACCACTGCGAGCCCCGCCGGGAACACCGCCAGAACCGACAGGGCCGTGCGCTCGCTCTCGTCGAGCAGGCTCCAGCTCCAGTCGATCGCGGCGCGGAGCGTCTGGTGGCGCGGCAGGGTACCGCGGCCGGGGCCGGCGAGCAGCGCGAAACGGTCTTCGAGTCCGACCAGCACCTCGTCGACGGTCAGGGTGCGCAGCTTCGCCGCGGCCAGCTCGAGCGCGAGCGGCAGCCCGTCGAGGTGCAGGCAGATGCGCGCCGCGACGGCGAGCTCCGCGTCGTCGAGGTCGACACCGCGGGCGGCGCGAGCGCGCTGGCGGAACAGGTCGATCGCCGGGAAGGCGCGCAGCCGCTCGGCGTCCGACGCGAGTCCGCCGTCGAGTCGCGCGGCGTCGGGATGCGCGAGCGGACCCAGCGACACGAACGCCTCGCCGGGCGCGCCGAGCGGCTCCCGACTCGTGGCGAGGATGCGCAGCTCGGGCAGCGCCGACAGCAGCGTGATCGCGACCTCGGCCGCCGCATCCAGCAGATGCTCGGTGTTGTCGAGCACGAGCAGGGCGCGCCGCCCGGCGAGGGCCTGCCGGGCGCGCTCGCGCGGCGGCGTCGTGTCGGGCTGGTTCTCGGCGTTGCGCAGCTCGCGTCCGGTGGCGGCGAGCACCGCCGACCAGATCTCGGCCGCCGCGACCGACGCCAGTTCGACCACCAGCGCCGGCTCGCCCGTCGCCGCGACGCGGGCGCGCGCAGCCTCGATCGCGAGGCGCGTCTTGCCGGCGCCGCCGGGGCCGAGGATCGTGACGAGCCGGTTCGCGTCCAGCTGCGCGGCGACGTTCACCAGCTCGGCGGCGCGCCCGACCAGCGGCGTGAGCGGGACGGGGATGAGCGGGAACGGATGGGCCGGCGGCGTCGCGGCGGGCGCATCCGACGACGGCGGCAGCGGCTCCGGCTGGTCAGCGGGACGAGACGACGCGGTCTGCGCCACGGGCGCGGTCGGCGCCGCGGCAGTGACCGACGAGCCGGACTCGCGCGCCGCATCCACCTCGGCCGGGATCGCGCCCGGCATCCGTCCGCCCAGCTCGAGCGCCGTCGTGCGGTCGGCGAGCAGGTCGCGCGCGAACCAGTCGAAATCGGGCGACGGCAGCCACGGCTCGCCACGCCAGAGTGCGAGCGCGGCGGATGCGAGCCGCACGGTGTCGGCGGGATCGGGCGTCGCGACCGCGGCGGCGACGAGATCCTGGAACACGAGCGCGTCGACATCCGCTCGGGCGAGCGCGAGACGGTACCCGCCGGTCGTCGACTCGATGGATGCGGCCGGCAGCTGCGTGCGCAGGCGCGACACGATCGACTGCAGGGCGCCGCGCGGATTCTCGGGGGTGTCGATCGGCCACAGGTCCTCGGCGAGCGCGCGGTAGCTGACCGCCGTGCCGGCATCCGCCGCCAACCGGAACAGCAGCGCGAGCTGCATCGCCCCCGACACGGCCACCGCGGCGCCGGCGTGCTCGATGCGCCACCCGCCGAGCACCGTGATCTTCACGCGTGAAGCCTATTCAGGCGGGGATGCGCGGACGCGGTGCGCGCGCGTTGCGCGCGGCAGTGATGCGCGGGGTGGTGCACACGGCGGGAGTGCGGGAGGGGGAGCGCGCGGGACTGGCTGAGCCGGGCGGGATACTGGCGAGCCGGCGCTCCGACCCGCCCCGCGACGGCGACACCGCGGCCGGCCAGTATCCGCGCTGAGGTCTGACGTCGGCCGGGAACGCTTCCGCATCCCATCCGCGCAGCGTGAAGCGGCGCGAGAGCCGCTCGCACCTCAGCCCGGCGTCAGTTGGGCGTCAGTCCGCCGCGCGCGGCCCCACGCCGACCGCGGCGAGCCACGCCTCGGCGATCAGCTCGGCGCCGAGCGGAGTCGGGTGCACGCCATCGGCCGCGATCGCCTCCGGCCCGTGCACGCGCGCCGCCAGGCCGAGCACCGTCTGCAGCGGAACGAACACCGCATCGAACTCGCCGGCGAGCCGGTCGACGGCCGCGCGCTTGCCGTCGAGGTCGGGCATCCACCCCTCCTGCTCGGGCGTGACCGGCACGAGGAAGGGCTCGACGAGCACCAGCGCGGGATGCCCGTGGGCGAGCGAGTCGCGCAGCAGCCCCGCGTAGACCGACTCGAACTCGCCGGCGGAGGTCTCGAGTCCGCTGTCGAAGCGACGCCAGGTGTCGTTGACCCCGACGTACACGGTGAGCAGCTCGGGGTCGAGGTCGATCGCGTCGGACTGCCAGCGGCGCGCGAGATCGACGGCACGGTCGCCGCTGATGCCGCGGTTGAGGATCGGCCGCTCGTCGCCGCGCTCGCGCAGCACGTCGTGCACGAGCCGCACCCATCCCGATCCGAGCCCCTCCGGGTCGTCGCGGCGCCCCGCATCGGTGATGCTGTCGCCGAGGAACAGGACGGGCCGGGGGCTCATGCGCTCACCCTCCCACGCGCGCGGGCGCGGGCGGCAGGGTTCGGAGGGATGTTCACCCCCGCGTCGTCCGCCGCGCTGATGCGTCGACGTGGTCGCGATCCTCATCACCGCGGTCGTCCGGCCCGGGCGCCCCGACGTCACCGCTCGCGCCGCGCGCCCCTGCTCGCTGCGCGCCCCGGCTCCCGCGCCCCGCCGCCGACAGCCCGCGCCGCGTCGGCATCCGCCCCGAGGCTCCGCATCCCGCCCGCCGTCAGCCCGCCGCGGCCAGACTGGACGCATGACCCCCTCGACCCACGTCATCGTGCTGCCCGGCGGCGGCTACTCGCACCACGCCCCGCACGAGGGCGAGCCGGTCGTCGATTGGCTCGCGGGCATCGGCATGCCGGCGTCGGTGCTGCTCTATCCGGTGTCGACGCGGCATCCGGGCGTGCTGGATGCGGTGCGCGCCGAGGTCCGCCGCGTGCGCGAGTCGGGTGTCGAGCGGGTCGGGGTGCTCGGCTTCTCGGCCGGCGGTCACGCCGCGGGTCACGCGGCGTACGCGCCGCTCGACGGACCCGGCGCCGGCTCCGATCCGTCGCCGCTCGGGCGCCCCGACTTCGCGATCCTCAGCTACCCGGTCGTGTCGATGGTCACGAAGACCCACGCCGGGTCGCGCCGCGAGCTGCTGGGGCCGGATGCGTCGGACGAGCTGCGCGCATCCACCTCGCTCGAGAAGCTCGTGACGCCGGGCGCCCCGCCCGCGTTCGTCTGGCATACCGCCGAGGACGCGGTGGTTCCGGTCGGTCACGCGTACCGCCTCGGCCGCGCGCTCGCGGCCGCCGGGGTGCCGCACGCGCTGCACGTCTACCCGCACGGCCCGCACGGCATCGGGCTCGGCACGGGCGAGCGCTTCGCCGGCGATGCCGTGCACTGGACGGAGGCGTGCGAGCGGTGGATGCGCGAAGCGGGCTGGCTGCCGGAGCGCTGACGGCCGGCCGCGGCGGCTGAGGTCCGCGGATACTGCTGCTCGATCATGCGGATACTGGCGAGCGCTGCCGGCAGACCCGCCCGCCGCCTCGACCTGACGTCTGGGCAGTATCCGCGAGCCGAACGCGCTTCGTCGGGTGGGGCCGCGTCGGGTCCGGGATGGGGCCGGGCCGGGCCGTGCCGGGTCGGGCCGGGCCGGGCCGGGGATACTGGCGAGCGCTGCCGGCAGACCCGCCCGCCGCCTCGACCTGCCGCCTGAGCAGTATCCGCGAACCGAACGCGCTTCGTCGGGTGGGGCCGCGTCGGGTCGGGGATGGGGTCGGGTCGGGTCGGGCCGGGTCGTGCCGGGCTGCGGATACTGGCGAGCGCTGCCGGCAGACCCGCCCGCCGCCTCGACGTGCCGCCTGAGCAGTATCCGCGAACCCGTCGAGCCGTGGAACGCTGCCGATCGCGCGACGCGGGCCCGTGTGCCGAGCCGGCACCGCGCGACCGCGCGACCGAGCTCGCGACCGAGCCCGCGACCGAGCTCGCGCTCGCGCTCGCGTTCGCGCTCGCGCCCAGCGGCGCGCGCATCCGCGGTGCCAGAGTGGCTGTCGTGAGCTTCAACGACGGCATCATCGACGAGTTCCGCGCGAACGGCGGGCACGTCTCCACCTACGGCTTCGGCGACGGACTCGTGCTGCTGCACACCGTCGGCGCCCGCTCGGGCGAGGCCCGGGTGCATCCGGTCGCGGCGTTCCCGGCCGACTCCTTCGACGCGACGGCCGGCGGCAGGACCACCGCCAGCAGCCCGGAAGCCGCCGGCTGGCTCGTCGTGGCCTCCGCGGCGGGGGCCGACGCGCATCCCGCCTGGTTCCACAACCTCACCGCGAACCCCGAGGTGCGCGTCGAGTTCGGCCGCGACGGGGAGGTGCACACGGTGGAGGCGCGGGCGACCGTGCTCGACCGCGCCGAGCGGGATGCCGCCTACGCCGAGATCGTGCGCCGCTCCCCCGGCTTCGGCGAGTACGAGAAGAAGACGGATCGGGTGATCCCGGTCGTGCGCGTCACCCGGATCGGCTGACCCGCCCGAACCGGTCACGAGTCGAGTGATCGGTCGCCAACTGTCGCCATCTGGATGGCATAGCGACAGTTGGCGACCGATCACCTCATCGTCACGACGACGGGGGCCGCGCCAGGGCAGCAGCGGGAGCACGGGCGGCGCGGATCAGGTGCCGTTGCCGCTGCCACAGCGCTGCGCGGCCACGCTGCCGCACCGCTGCGCTGCCACGCCGCCACGCTGCGGCGCTGCGAGCACCGCGCGCTCCGCGAGCACCGCACGCACCGCGAGCACCGCACACACCGACCCGCCTACGACTCCAGCGGCCCGAGCAGGTTCGCGGCGACGGTCTGGTGCACCGACTCCGGGTCGCTCGGGTGGTAGATGCCGGCGAGCACATCCCGCTGCAGCCGCGCCAGCTCGCCGCCGGCCGCGTAGCCCGAGCCGCCCGCGACGCGCAGCGCGTGATCGACGACGACGCGCGCCGTCTCGGTCGCGCGGTGCTTCGCCCCGGTCAGCCGCCGGAACCACTGCGTCCCGTTGTCGATGAGTCCGTCGACGTCGGCGGCGAGGGTCTCGAGGTCGGGGCCCAGCGCGTCGAGGGCGAGCGCCGCGTCCGCCAGCCGCCAGCGCAGGTCGGGATCCTGCGAGAGCGGGAGTCCGGTGCGGCGGCTCGTGCGCCGCTGCACGGCCTCGACGCCGAGTTCGAGCGCGCGGTCGGCGATCCCCGCGTAGACCGAGCCGATCGAGAGCAGGAAGCTCGCGAACACGGCGAAGACGAAGGGGTCGGGGTTCGGCCCGACCGGAAGGATGCGCGACACGCGCCCGGCGGGCACGACCGCGCCCTCGAGCACGGTCGTCCGGCTCTGCGTCGCGCGCATGCCGAGCGTGTCCCAGTCGTCGAGGTGCCGCCAGCCGGGGGTGTCGCGGGTGAGGAAGCCGTGCACCAGGCGCGGGCCGGTCCCGCCGTCGGGCCACAGGCCGCCGGTCTCGCCGGACTCGCCCGGCCCGCCCGGCGCCTGCTCGGCGCGGCCGAACACGCCGAGCCGCGTCCACGCCGGGGCGAGCGAAGTGAAGACCTTCGTGCCCGTGAACGCCCAGGCGACGCCGGCCGGCCCGGCGCCGCTCGCTGCCGCCGACGCGCTCGCCGCCGCCGACGCGCCCGCCGCATCCACCGTCGCTCCGCGCTCCGCGCCTACGCCGCCCACCGGCTCCGCCCGCGTCGCCGAATCCCACAGCACGAGGTCGTTTCCGGGCTCGCTGATCGCGAAGGCGAACAGCTCGCCGGCCTCGGCGTCGGCGAGAACCCAGTCGAGGCTGCGGTCTCCGCGGGCGGCGAGGATGCGGGCGACCCCCGTCCACACGAGGTGCATGTTGATCGCGAGCGCCGTCGCCGGGGCGTGCGCGCCGAGCCGGCGCTGGTCGCGGATCGTCGCCAGCAGCGAGCGCGGACGCAGGTAGCCGACATCCCGCAGCTCGTCGAGGTCCTCGGCGAAGAAGACGTTGTCGCGGTCGTAGCCGGCGGCTCGCGAGCGGATGCGCTGCAGCAGCTCGTCGGTCAGAACGGAGGTCTCGGCATCCCGCGTCATGCCCTCACGCTAGGCGCAGCGAGGCGAGAGCACGCGGTTCGCGCCGCCGGCAGCCGCTTCAGCGCGACGTAGTGCGTGCTTTCGCCGAGAACGGATCCGGCGGAGAACGGATCGCATGAGACTCGGGACCGGATCAGTACCCGAGGAACCGCAGCACCGCGACGACCGCCGCGAGCACGAGCATGACGACGTTGATCGGCAGCGCCGAGTACTCGCGGCGCTGGATGTGGAACGTCATCGCCGCGATCTGCACGGCGACGAGTCCGAGCGCGGCGATCGGCGTCAGGATCGTCGCCATGTTCAGCAGCACCGGCAGGATCAGGCCGAGCGCCCCGAGCAGCTCGAGCGCCCCGATGATGCGGGTGCTGGCGATGCCGACCTGCTTCGACCAGGGGAAGGCGGCGTACAGCCGCGCGTCGGGTCCGAAGGTCTTGAAGCCGCCGGCGGCGAGGTAGGCGAGGCACAGGAGTCCGGAGATGACCCAGACGAAGATCGACATGTGTTGCGCATCCCTCTCGGATAGAAGCCCGAGCAACCCTATCGGGCGCGCGCGTCGCCGCAGTTCCGGGCCGCCATACGCGGTCGGATGTGCACGGAAGCCGCCGAGGAGGGTCACCGAGCCGGAATGCGGCTCGACCGCGCCCCTGAGCGGCTTCCGTGCACGCTCCCGCACATCGCCGCGACGGGGGTCGGGCTCCGCCGACGAGGGTCAGTCGACCGGCAGCGCCTGCGCCTTCGCGACCTCGCCGAGCCACGCGAGCGACGGCTTCGGCGTGCGCTCGAAGGTCTCGCGGTCCCAGCCGATGAGGCCGAACGTGGCCGTGTAGGTGCCCCACTCGTAGTTGTCGAGGGCGCTCCAGTGCAGGTACCCGCGCACCTCGCTGCCGGCATCCATCTGCTCGCGCACCGCGGTGAGGGCGCCGCGCGTGTAGTCGATGCGGCGGCTGTCGTCGGCCGTGGCGATGCCGTTCTCGGTGATGTAGACGGGCACCCCGGGCGCCCAGCGGCGGGAGTTGGCGATGCCGTCGCCGATCGCGGGCGGGTAGTACTCCCAGCCGGTGAGGGTCTTCTCGACCTCGGCCGGCCACGGAACGGGTCCGTCGGCGGCGATGCGGGTGCGGGTGTAGGCCTGGATGCCGATCCAGTCGTCGTTCTTGGCGGCGTCGATGAAGACGTCCTCGCGCGACCAGGCGTACTCGTCGCGCACGGCCTCGGCGCCGGGATCGGGCTGGTAGGCCTGGGTGGCGACCGTCCAGCCGACCTTCGCGCCCACGCCGCGCAGGATCTCGACCGCGCGGTGGTGGCCCTCGATGAGCTTCTCGGTCACGCCGGGGACGCCCGGCGGCAGACCCGCGCCCGGGAAGGCGACGGTGGGATCGGCCAGCACCGACACCATGTTCGGCTCGTTGATCGTGCACACCAGGGTGACGTCGTCGAGCACCGGCAGCACGGCCTCGACGTAGCGGGTGAAGCGATCGACGGCGTCGTCGGCGGCCCATCCGCCGTTGCGTCCGTGCCAGATCGGGTTGGTGAAGTGGTGCAGCGTGACCATCGGCTCGAGACCGAGCTCGCGGGCGGTGCCGACCATGCGGCGGTAGTGGTCGATCTCGGCGCGGCTGATCACGCCGGGCTCGGGCTCGATGCGGGCCCACTCGACGCTGAAGCGGTACGAGGTGAGGCCCGCATCCGCCAGCAGGCGCATGTCTTCGGGGTAGCGGTGGTAGCTGTCGGCGGCGTCGAGGCTCGGCTCGGCGACGGGGGCGCCGAAGTGCCCGTGCTCGCGGTACCACCAGTCGGAGTTGAGGTTGTTGCCCTCGACCTGGTGGGCGGCGGTGGATGCGCCCCAGAGGAAGCCGGGAGGGAAGGTGACGGCGCCGTCGGTGTTCATGGCTCGACCCTAGCGCGAATACCTGACACCCTGTAGGGATTCAGCGCGGGCACAGGATGCGCGGGGGTGAGCGGCGCGCGAGGGATGCGTCATCATATGGGCGTGGACGACGCGGAGAAGAGCGGAGCGGAGGGCGCGAGCAGCGCGCCCGCATCCGCCCACCCCCGCGGCCCGCGCGGCCCGTACCGCAAGACCGAGGAGCGCCGGCGGCAGATCCTCGACCAGGCCGTGCACGTCTTCGCCCGGCGCGGCTTCCACTCCGGCTCGCTGCGCGAGATCGCGCGCGGCGTCGGGATGACGGTGCCCGGCATCCTGCACCACTTCGGCGACAAGGAGTCGCTGTTTCAGGCCGTGCTCGACGAGCGCGACGAGCGGGTGCGCACCGCCGCCGGCGACGTGAGCGAGCGCAATCTGATCGAGCAGTTCCGCGCCGTGATGGGCGCCGTGCGCGCCGAGCCGGGCCTCTCGTCGCTCTACACGATCGTGTCGGCCGAGGCCACCGACGACGAGCATCCCGCGCACGCCGCGTTCCGACTGCGCTACGCCGACAACGCGCGCGGCGTGATCCCCGCCCTCGTCGCCGGGCAGGAGGACGGCACCATCCGCGCCGACCTGGATGTCGTGCAGGCCTCGCGCGTGATCCCCGCCGTCATGGACGGCCTGCAGCAGCAGTGGCTGCTCGATCCCGAGTTCGACCTCGAGACGGCGTTCGACGACTTCCTGCGCGGGTACCTGCTGCCGCGCTGAGCGCGGGCCGCTGAGCGGCGGCCGCCGGGTGGCGGCGTCACGCTGAAGCCGCACCGAGGTCACGACGCCACGGGCGCGGAGGCGCGCACGGATGCGGACCGGGCAGCCGACGCACGGTCGAGCCGCAGGTAAGGGTTGGCTAACCTCGACGGGTGACCTCCTCGAGCCCGACCATGCGCACCGCATCCGCCGACCCGGTCGGGCCGGCCGACACGGGTGGCGCCACCGGCCGCACCGGCGCCGGCCTCGGCGTCGACGCGAGCGGCCTGCGCCTCGGCTACGGACGCACCGAGATCGTGCACGATGTCGCCCTGCGCCTCGAAGCCGGGCAGGTCACGGCGCTCATCGGCCCGAACGGCAGCGGCAAGTCGACCGTGCTGCGCGCCCTCGCCCGTCTGCACGCGCCGACGCACGGCGCCATGACCCTCGACGACGGCCGCGCTCTCGACACGCTCGCCCGCCGCGAGTTCGCCCGCACGCTCACGCTGCTCTCGCAGTCGCGTCCGGCGCCGTCGGGGCTGAGCGTGCGCGAGGTGGTCGAGTTCGGGCGGCATCCGCACCGCGGGCGCTTCCGCTCGGCCGATCCCGACGGAGCCGCCGCCGTGCAGGAGGCGCTCGAGCTGACCGGACTGACCGACATCGCGGATGCGGGCGTCGACGAGCTCTCGGGCGGGCAGCTGCAGCGCGTCTGGCTCGCGACGAGCCTCGCCCAGCGCACCGGCGTGCTGCTGCTCGACGAGCCCACCAATCACCTCGACCTGCGCTACCAGGTGGAGACGATCGACCTCGTGCGCGAGCTCGCCGACGAGCACGGCATCACCGTCGGCATCGTGCTGCACGACCTCGACCAGGCCGCGGTGGTCGCGGATCGGCTCGTGCTGCTCAGCGAAGGCCGGGTCGTCGCCGACGGGCCGGCCGACGAGGTGCTGCGCGGCGAGCTGCTGAGCGAGGTCTACGGAATCCGCATCGACGTGGATGCCGACCCCGCGACCGGCGCCCTGCGCACGAAGGCCTTCGGCCACCGCCGGCGTTCCCGCGCCGCCGCATCCGCCTCCGCCTGACGCCACGGCGCGCGGCCCCGGCGGCACGCGGAACGGTCGTGCGCGCCGGAGCGGGCGGCCCCGCACGGGGCGCGACGTAGGGTGTCCCGGTGGATAACCTCGACTACGGGATCATCGATCTGCTGCGACAGAACGCCCGCGCCGGGTACGGCGACATCGGCCAGAAGGTGGGCCTGTCGGCGTCGGCGGTGAAGCGCCGCGTCGATCGGCTCGTGGCTGACGGCGTCATCCAGTCGTTCACGATCCAGGTCGACCCGGCCGTCGACGGTCTCGGAACCGAGGCCTACGTCGAGCTGTTCTGCCGCGGCACCGTCGCGCCGGCCGAGCTGCGGCGCATCCTCTCGGCCGTGCCCGAGGTGGTGGATGCCGCCACCGTCAGCGGCGACGCCGACGCGATCGTGCGCATCCGCTCGCGCGACATCGCCTCGCTCGAGGACGCCCTCGAGAAGGTGCGTATCGCCCCGACCGTCGACCACACCCGCTCGGCGATCGTCATGTCGCGACTGGTGCACCGCGAGGTGGACTGACCCGCCGGAAACGCCTCGCGCCCGGCACTCAGACGAGCACCGGGCGCGAGCAGACGGATGCGCGGCTCAGGCCGCGAGGCGCTCCGCGGTGCGCGCCGCGAGGAAGCGGCCGTGCTCGGCGGCCTTCGCCTCGGCGCGATCGGCGAGGTCCTTGGCGAGCTCGGTGAACTGATCGAGCGCCGGGTTCACGCCGACGAGAGTGAACTCGCGCTGCACGACCTTCAGGTCGAGGCCCCAGACGTCGCCGAGCACGCGCTCGATCCAGCCGGTCGAGTGGTCCCATCCGGCGCGCGGGGTGCCCTCGCTGTAGTTGCCGCCGAGCACGGTGGCGACCACGGCGGGCTTGCCCTTGAGCAGCTCGCTGCCCGGCCCGAGACGCGGGTCGGCGATGGCCAGGTCGACCCAGGTCTTGAAGTGCTGCGAGGGCCCGAAGTTGTAGAGCGGCACGGCGAAGAGCAGCGCCTCGGCGTCGACGAGCTCGTCGACCACCTCCGCGGCGAGCGCGACGGCGGCGTTCTGCGCGTCGGTGCGGGCATCGGCGGGGGTCCATGATGCGGTGACCGCGTCCGACCAGGCGGTGGCCGGGATCGGGTCCACGCCGATGTGGCGGGTGGTCACGGTCGCGTCGGGGTGCTCGCGGCGCCACTCGGCCTCGACGATGTCGCCGAGCGCGCGGCTCGCCGAGCCCTCGGTGCGGATGCTGGCGTCCAGTCGGAACAGGGACATGGGGTGATCTCCTCGATCGGATGGGGTTCGTTCCGTCCGGTGCCGGGTCGAGCCCCGCACCGCATCGCTACATTTCCTCTGGTGACTTCTAAAAAACTAGCGACTCGCGGAACGGTAGCACAGGTACACTCGGCGCATGGCCACCACGTCGACGACCCGATCCGCGAGCGCGCGCAGCGCCGCGGAGGCGGGCGCCGACGACACCGCCATCGCCGCGCCGCTGCGCGAGAGCGGCGACGTCCACCGCTGCGACGCCGCCCTCGTGAGCGCCTTCGGGGTTCTCGGCAAGCGCTGGAACGGCATGATCCTCGCGGTGCTCGGCCACCAGACCCTCGGCTTCGCCGAGCTGCGCCGCGGCATCGGCGCGATCTCCGACTCGATGCTCAGCGACCGACTCGGCGACCTCACCGGCCTCGGACTCATCGAGCGCCAGGTGGATGCGGGTCCGCCGGTGTCAGTGACCTACCGCCTGACCGAGGCCGGCTGCCGTCTCGTGCCCGTGCTCGACCAGCTCGGCGACTGGGCCCGCGACAACCTCCCGCGCCCCGAGGGCCACTGATCCGGATCCAATGGAGATCGAACCGACCCCGCCCGATTCCGAGATGCCGGCGACTCTGACCGACGTCGAGGCGTTCACGACCGCGCTCCATATGGTGCAGATCTATGGCGACGTCGAAGATTGGGCGTCGACGGACATCCGTCGCATCTACGACTTCCTGCGCAGCGGAGATGCCCGATGGGATGCGTGGCAGGCGGCCGTCGCTGCGGCGATCGCAGATCCATCCCCGACTGTCGAAGACAGCGTGCTGAGGCACTGCGGGGAGCTGCAGACCCGGAGCGCTTTCGAGGAAGCCGTACGTCGATCGGAGCTGCCGGACGAGCTGACCCTGGAAGCGGCATTCGCCGCGACGCTGGTGCTCGTCGCCGACTTCGGTGAGGACCACGGATGGGGAGACGAGGCGGACCTGGTCCTGTTCCATGAATACCTGCGGTCTGACCCCGCGCGCTGGAGCGACTGGAAGTGCGCCGTGGCCCGTACGGCGAGATATCCCCAGGCTGCGACCAACGCGCCGTCGAGCTGATTCGGCAGCCCGAGGCGCGCGTCCGGACACGTCAGCCGCGAGCGCGGGCGGCCCGACCCAGCGCCACGACCAGGGGTACGCCAGTCGCGAGTGCGATCACGCTGATGACGGTCGCGAAGCCGGTGAGCGCCGCGACGAGCGACACCGAGAGCGTGGCGACCCCGAGACCGACGACCGGGATCGTCAGGCCGATGTAGCCGAGCAGGAAGATGCCGGCCAGCACCTCGCCGCGGTGCGCCGCATCCGCCAGCGATCCGGCCACGGCGAGCGCCGACTTGAACAGCACGCCCGAGCCGGCCCCGCCGATCACGCCGCCGACGAGGAACGCGACGAGCGAGCCGCCGGTCGCGACGACCGTCGTGAGCACCACGAGCCCGACGACGAACAGCGCGACGCCGAGACCGACCTGCGCGCGCAGGCCGAGCGGACGCACGGCGACCTGCGCGAGCGCCGCCGCGGCGAAGGCCACGAACACGACCGCGCCGGAGGCCGCCCGCGAGGCGATGTGCAGCTCACCGCCGACGAACGAGGGCACGAGCGAGGTGAACAGGCCGAGCACGGCGAAGCCCGCGAAGGCGATGCCGCCCGCGAGCAGGAATCGTCCGCGGGTGCCGACCGGAACGCGCACCCGCTGCGGGCGGTAGGGCTCACGGATGCGCGGAATGCGCGCCGTTTCGGGCACGACGGCCACGGCGACCAGGGCGAGTAGCAGCAGCACGACGAAGACGACGAACGGCGTGACGAGTGCGCCCGGCGCCCACTCGGCCAGCATCCCGGCCACGACCGCGCCGACGCCGAAGCCGCCGAGGTTCGCGACGCCGGAGACGATCTGTCCGCGCACGGGGCTCGCGTCGGGACGCGACCCGAGGTGCAGGTCGAGCAGGTGCGCGGTCAGGGTCGCGGTCGCCATGCCGATGCCGAGTCCGGAGATGACGCGGGCCGTGATGAGCCCGGCGAGGTCGGGCCAGACGAGGAAGATTCCCGCCGAGACGAGCTCGAGCACGATCGCCGGGATGAGCAGCCGACGGCGGCCCAGGGTGTCGCCCAGGTGCCCGGCGAGGAAGAGGCTCACGACCACGCCGGCCGCGTAGGCGGCGAAGGCGATCGTGATCGAGAACGTCGTGAAGCCGTCGCGCTGCTGGTAGAGCGACCAGAGGGTCGTCGGCACGGTCGTGTACGCCATGATCACGAGGAACGTGACGGCGCCGAGCCAGAAGCCCGTGCCGTGCGAGACGCGGCCGGGGCGGGGCGCGCGGAAGGCCGACGCGGGGGCAGTAGAGGCAGCGTGCGCGGCGGAGTCGGCGGCAGCGGCCGGCGCGGGCGCGGCGAAGTCGTCCGGCGCGAGGGTCGCTCCGTCGGGGAGCGGGCGGGTGAGATCGAGGGACTCGGTGGGCACGAAGCCAAGATCCTCTCCTCGATTGCGCAAGTCCAACGCTCAGTTCCGATCTGATTCAGCGGCTTCAACGATCAATTGCTGCGAGACTCACCGGCATGGATCGCCGTCAGCTCGAGGTCTTCGCCGCCGTCGCGCGCACCGGCAGCTTCACGCGGGCCGCCGCCGAGCTGCATCTCGTGCAGTCCGCCGTCTCGGCCACCGTCGCCGCCCTCGAGACCGACCTCGGCGAGCGCCTGTTCGAGCGCACGACCCGCCGCGTGCAGCCCACGGCTGCGGGCCGGGCGCTGCTGCCGCACGCGACCGGCATCCTCGACTCGTTCCAGAGCGCGCGGGATGTGGTCGAGGCCGTCGGCGGCGGGCTCTCGGGCACCGTGCGCATCGGCTACATGACCAACGTGACGCTCTTCGACATCCCGGCGCTGCTCGGCCGCTTCACCGCCGACCACCCGGGCGTCGCGCTGCGGCTGACCCCGGCGCCGACCGGCACGGCGGGCCTCGCCGAGGGACTGCTCGCCGGCGACTTCGACGTCGCCTTCCTCTCGGCGACGGCCGCCGATCATCCGCGGCTCGACGTGCACGTGCTCGCCGAGTCGCCGCTCGGGCTCGCGGTGCCGCGCGGGCACGAGCTCGACGGGCGGCGGCGCATCCGCTTCGCCGACACGGTCGGCCTGCGCTCGGTCGACTTCATCCGCGGCTTCGGATCGCGGGAGCTGGTCGAGGTCGAGCTGCGACGCCGTGGCCTGCGGCGCGAGGTGCAGTTCGAGACGAGCGACATGAACGACGTGCTGGCGCTCATCCGCAACGGGCTCGGCGTCGGCTTCGTGCCGCGCTATCTCGTCGACGACGACGCGGCGGTGCACTGGATCGCGCTGCAGGATGCGAGCTTCGCCCTGCGGGTGAGCGTCGCGACGGCACGCGAACGCCCGCTCGGCGCCGCGGCCGCGCGCCTCGCCGAACTGGCGCAGACCTCGGCGCCGACCGTCGGGATCTGAAGGATCGGGCGGCGCGAGGCGCCGATGACGGTGCGGCGGCGGCGCGGGCGCGGGCGCGGCCCAGCCGAGTGCCCGATTCGGTCCGGATGCGCCCGAGTGCGAGGGGGACATCCGCCGACAGACCGCGAAGTCCTCCCCAGGGCTGGGGATTCACGTTGTACGTACATCCGGGTGAGGGTTATCCCGGAGGGGCCGAGAGATAGGGGACTCGACCATGGACGTCACCAACCGCCCAGACGACCGCAGCAAGGCCAGCACGACCGGGGTTCGGGGGAACCACGCCGCGCACCGCACGACCAGCACCGCCAGCACCATCCGCAGCACCGCCGAGAGCGATTCGGGCGCCCTCGTCGAGCACCACGACGCCGTTCGGGATGACGTCGCGCACGACACAGCCGCCTTCGACGGCGCGCTGACCGAGGCCGATCTGGCCTTCCTCGCGGGCGCCGAGATCGGCGCGGCCGTGGCGCAGGGCGCGCAGCGCGCCTCCGCCCCCGCCGTCGACATCGTGGTGCTGCCGCCGGCGCCGCCCGTGCCGCCCGTGCGCTACGGCCACCTGGTGTGGTCGATCCTCGTCGCGGCGCTCGTCTGGTGCTTCGCCTACATCCACGCCTTCGACCCGGGCTGCGCCCCGGATGCGCTCGGCTGCACGACCGGCGCCGCGCCGAGCCTGCTCGACGTGCCCGCCGTCGCGATGGTCGTCGCCAGCGCGATCGGCGCCGGCGCCATCGGGATCGCCCCGTGGAGCCGCCACCGCGGTCTGCGCGCCGTCGTCGCGATCTCGCTCGGCGCGCTCATGCTCGGCGCCGGACTGCTCGCGCTCGGCCAGCTCGGTCAGCTCGGCTGACCCGCCGCGACACAGCGCAGCGCGCCGGCGCGGCGGCGCCGCGGCGCGACCATCACCGCACGCGAACGCGGCCGCCGACCCTCCGGGGGCTCTCCGGATGCGGGTCGACGGCCGCGGTTCAGGATGACACGCGCGCCGGAGCGGGCTGCCGCGCCGGACGTCAGGCCGCGATCGTCGCGTGCTCGCGCAGCGCGTCGGCGGCGCGATCGAAGACCTCGTCGGGGCTGCCCGACGCATCCAGCTCGACGATGGATCCGCGGTAATGCTCCACCAGCTCCGCCTCGTGAGCGGACCAGACGGCCAGCCGAGCGCGCACCGTGTCGGGTGCGTCGTCGGCGCGACCGCGGCTGAGCAGCCGGTCGACCAGCTGGGCCTCGGGGATGCGGAACCGCAGCACCGCGTCCACGCTCGCCGCCCGTCGTTCGAGGAACTCGTCGAGGATGCGCGCCTGCGCGATCGTGCGCGGGTAGCCGTCGAGCACGAAGCCGCCGAGCGAGGCGCGCAGGGCGCCCGTGACGAGCGGAGTGATCAGCTCGTCGGGCACCAGCTCGCCGCGGCCCATGATCTGGGCGAGGTGGGCGCCCATCCCGGTTCCCGTCGACGCCTCCACCCGCAGCAGATCGCCGAGCGCGACGTGCGGAGCGCCGAGGAGGCGCGCGAGGCGCGCCCCCTGGGTGCCCTTGCCCGAGCCCGGGGCTCCGAGCAGCAGCACGCGCATCACGCCGCCGCCTCCGCTCCGACGAGCTCCTCGGCCGACGCCGCGCGCTGCACCGCGGCCGAGTCGGAGGAACGCGGCCCGCGCGCCTCCGGCTCGATGAGGAACTGCGTGTAGGCGGGGATCGTCAGGAACGTCGGGAAGTCGTCGCTCAGCGTGACCTCGCGCACGACCTGCGCGGCCTCGGCCCAGCGCGAGCCGTCCGTCGAGCTGCCCGAGCCGCCCGCCGCCGATGCCGCGGCCTGGTGCTCCGCGAGCGCCGCATCCAGCAGCCCGCTCACGTGCTCCCGCGTCACCCGGGTGCCCTCCGCGGTCACGATGCCCTGGCGGATCCACTGCCACAGCTGCGAGCGGCTGATCTCGGCCGTGGCCGCGTCTTCCATGAGGCCGTCGATCGCCGCGGCGCCGACGCCGCGCAGCCACGACTCGAGGTAACGCAGCGCGATCGACACGTTCGCGGCGACGCCGGCGTCGGTCACGGCCGCGTCGAGCGAGCGCACATCGGTCAGATCGGCGGCGGTCACCCGCACGTCGGGGCGCTGCCGGTCGAGCTGGTTCGGGCGCTCGCCCAGCACCGCATCGAACTCGGCCTGCGCCGTCGCCACGAGGTCGGGATGCGCGACCCAGGTGCCGTCGAAGCCGTCGCCGGCCTCGCGGCGCTTGTCGGCCGCGACCGCGTCGAGCGCACGTGTCGTCGCCTCGGCGTCCCGTCGGTTGGGGATGAAGGCGCTCATGCCGCCGATCGCGTGCGCCCCGCGCCGGTGGCAGGTCGCGACGAGCAGCTCGGTGTAGGCGCGCATGAACGGCACCGTCATCGTGACCTTCGAGCGGTCGGGCAGCGTGAACGTCGCCCCGCGGCCGCGGAAGTTCTTGATGATCGAGAAGATGTAGTCCCAGCGGCCGGCGTTGAGCCCGGCGCAGTGGTCGCGCAGCTCGTAGAGGATCTCCTCCATCTCGAACGCCGCCGTGATCGTCTCGATCAGCACGGTCGCGCGGATCGTGCCGTGCTCGATGCCGAGCTCGCCCTCGGCGAGAGTGAACACGTCATCCCACAGCCGCGCCTCGAGGTGGTTCTCGGTCTTCGCGAGGTAGAAGTAGGGCCCGCGACCCCGGGCGATCAGCTCGGCGGCGTTGTGGAAGAAGTACAGCCCGAAGTCGACGAGCGAGCCGGATGCCGGCGAGGCCTGCCCGGTGCGGTCGATGTAGCGGAGGTGCTTCTCGGCCAGGTGCCAGCCGCGCGGACGCATCACGATCGTCGGCGTCTCCTCGTCGGGGCGCAGCGCGTAGTTCTTGCCCTCGGCCGAGGTGAAGTCGATCTGGCGGCGGATCGCGTCGCGCAGGCTCAGCTGGCCGTTGACCACGTTGAACCAGGTGGGGCTCGTGGCGTCCTCCTGGTCGGCGAGCCAGACCTTCGCGCCCGAGTTGAGCGCGTTGATGGTCATCTTGCGGTCGGTGGGCCCGGTGATCTCGACGCGGCGGTCGTGCAGGCGCGGGCCGGCTCCGGCGACGCGCCAGGTCGGGTCCTCCCGGATCGCCCGGGTCGACTCGAGGAAGCGCAGGTCGCGGCCGTTGTCGATGTCGCTGCGGGTGCGCATCCGCTCGGCCAGGCGCTCGTGGCGGCGGCCGGCGAAGGCGTCGTGCAGCAGGGTCAGGAAGGCCAGGGCCTCCGGGGTCAGGATCTCGTCGAAGCGCTCGTGCTGCGGCCCGAGCACCTCCATGCGCGAGGTGGTCATGATCGTCTCCTTGACGTGATGGATGCGCGGCCGGTGTCGGCGGCTCAGTGGAACTGCGCGGTCTCGGTGGAGCCGACGAGGGCGAGGGTGGCCGAGTCGGGGTTGAGGGCGGTCGACACGCGGTCGAAGTAGCCGGTGCCCACCTCCCGCTGGTGCTTGGTCGCGGTGTACCCGCGAGCCTCGGCTTCGAACTCGGCCTCCTGCAGCTCCACGTACGCGCTCATCTGGCGGTCGCGGTAGCCGGAGGCGAGCTCGAACATCCCGTGGTTGAGGGAGTGGAAGCCGGCCAGGGTGATGAACTGGAAGGCGTAGCCCATCGCCGACAGCTCGCGCTGGAACTTCGCGATGGTGTCGTCGTCGAGGTGGCGCTTCCAGTTGAAGCTGGGCGAGCAGTTGTACGCGAGCTTCTTGCCCGGGAACTCGGCGTGGATGCTCTCGGCGAAGGTGCGCGCGAGCTCGAGGTCGGGCTCGGCCGACTCGACCCAGAGCAGGTCGGCGTAGGGCGCGTAGGCGTGGCCGCGGGCGAGCACCGGTCCGATGCCGTTCTCGACCTCGTAGAAGCCCTCGGCGGTGCGGGTTCCGGTGAGGAACGGACGGTCGCGCTCGTCGTGGTCGCTGGTCAGCAGCGTCGCGGCGAGCGAGTCGGTGCGGGCGATCACGATCGTCGGGGTGCCGGCGACATCGGCCGCGAGGCGGGCCGCGTTGAGGGTGCGGATGTGCTGGCTGGTCGGCACGAGCACCTTGCCGCCCATGTGCCCGCACTTCTTCTCGCTGGCGAGCTGGTCCTCCCAGTGCACGCCGGCGGCGCCGGCCTCGATCATCTGGTGCATGAGCTCGTAGGCGTTGAGCGGGCCGCCGAAGCCGGCCTCGGCGTCGGCGACGATCGGCGCCATCCAGTCGCGCGTCGCATCCGGACCGGTTCCGCCCTGCTCGACCTGCGCGGCCCGCAGCAGCGCGTTGTTGATCCGGCGCACGACCGCGGGAACCGAGTTCGCCGGGTAGAGGCTCTGGTCGGGGTAGGTCTGGCCGCTGAGGTTGGCGTCGGCGGCGACCTGCCAGCCGGAGAGGTAGATGGCCTTGAGCCCGGCGCGCACCTGCTGCACGGCCTGGTTGCCGGTCAGGGCGCCGAGGGCGTAGGTCCACTCCTCCGGGTCGGCGCCGTTGGCCTGGATCTGCTCCCACAGCTTCTCGGCGCCGCGCTGGGCGAGCGTGCGCTGCTCGCGCACCGGGCCGCGCAGCTCGATGACGTCTTCGGCGGAGTAGTCGCGCTGGATGCCGCTCCAGCGCGCATCCGTCTTCCACTGCGTCTCGAGCTCGGCCGCGGTCTGGGTCTGGTCGCCGGGGCGGATGCTGGTGTCGCCGGTGCTGCTCATGGTCGCTTCTCCTTGCTGCCCGGCGTCGGCGCCGGGGTGGTCTGGTGTGCTGCTGACCTCGACTCTGCGACCCGCGCAACCGGTCTTCGCCGCATCCACCGGCAGAAAAAGGATGCGATTTCTGATTGCGAGAAGAAGCCGCCGGTGGCAGGGTCGCGGCATGACCTCGACGACGAGTTCATCGACGCACGATGACGACATGCTCGATTCGCTGACGATCGGCCGCCGCATCCGCGACACCCGCCTCGCGCGCGGGATGACGCTGGAGCAGCTCGCGACCGCGATCGACCGCGCCCCCTCGCAGCTCTCGGTCATCGAGAACGGCAAGCGCGAGCTGCGGCTCGCCGAGCTGCAGCGGCTGGCCCGCGCGCTCGGCGCCTCACTCGACGAGCTGCTCAGTCCCGAGCCGCCGACCCGTCGCGCGGCCCTCGAGATCGCGCTCGAGCGGGCGCAGCGCGGACCGCTGTTCGGCTCGCTCGGGCTCGCCGCGCTGCCGATCCGCAAGTCGCTCAGCGATGCCGCGATCGAGACGATCCTCGGCCTCCACGACGAGCTGCAGCGCGTGCACGAGCAGCGCGCCGCCACCCCCGAGGAGGCGCGGCGGGCCAACGGCGAGCTGCGGGCCGAGCAGCGCAGGCTCGGCAACCACTTCCCCGAGCTGGAGGCGCGCGCCGCCGAGCTGCTCGCGGCCGTCGGGCACGCCGGCGGGCCGCTGTCGCAGCGCACGGCCGGCGAGCTGGCCGCCCACCTCGGCTTCACGCTGCACCATGTGAGCGATCTGCCCGCATCCACCCGCAGCGTCACCGATCTCGAGAACCACCGCATCTACCTCGGCACCCGGCAGAGCGCCGACCCGCGCACGACCCTGCTGCAGGCGCTCGCCGCGCACGTGCTCGGCAAGCCCGAGCCGCGCGACTACGCCGAGCTGCTGCGGCAGCGAGTCGAGACGAACTACCTGGCGGGCGCGCTGCTCATCCCCGAGGCGAGCGCCGTGCCGCTGCTGACCGCGGCGAAGGAGGCGCGCTCCCTCTCGGTCGAGGATCTACGGGATGCCTTCGCCACCAGCTACGAGACGGCTGCGCACCGCTTCACGAACCTCGCGACGCGGCACCTCGGCATCCCCGTGCACTTCCTCAAGGTGCACTCCTCGGGTGCGATCTCGAAGGCCTACGAGAACGACGGCGCCGCCTTCCCGACGGATGCGCTCGGCGCGGTCGAAGGACAGTACGTCTGCCGCTTCTGGAGCGCACGGCAGGTGTTCGACGTCGAGGACCGCTTCAGCCCGTACCACCAGTACACCGACAAGCCGAACGGCACGTACTGGTGCACCTCGAGCATCCAGTCGGGCTCGGCCGGGGCGTTCTCGGTGAGCGTCGGCACGCCCTTCGCGCACGTGAAGTGGTTCCGCGGGCGCGACACGAGCGTGCGCAAGACGAGCGGATGCCCCGACCCGTCGTGCTGCCGCCAGCCGCCGGCGGAGCTCACCTCGCGGTGGGAGTCGAAAGCCTGGCCGAGCGCGCGGCTCAACAGCTCGCTGCTCGCGGCGATGCCGACCGGCACCTTCACGGGCGTCGACACGACCGAGGTCTACCGCTTCCTCGAGTCGCACTCCCCCGCCTGACCGCCGGGGCGGCGGGTCTCCGCGGGGCGGGATGCGCGGGAACGCGTGCGCGGGCGCCCGAGCGAGCTGCCGGGCCGGGGTGTCGGGGTCACCCTGGCTTCTCAGCGCAGCTCGTCGAGCCGGGCGCGCGCCAGGGGCGCGGCCGGTCACGGAGCTCGCGGGATGCTGGGACGTGCACCCCGCGAGTCGCTCGACGTGATCGGAAGGATCTCCGCGGTGCTCGGGCCACCTCGGCTTCCATGCACAAGTATGCAATGTCCTCCTTATGGAGGACACGACCCCCTTCGGGGGGCGATTGCGCACGGTTCTCGCCGAGAATCACTCGCGGAGCGATCAATCCGTGCGCGAAAGGGTGACGAGACGACGGAATCGGTTGTATCGCCACAAAGCCTTGTCGTTGGACTTTTGTAGCAGTACGTTGATACAGACGCGAGACAAACGCTCTCGCGTCGGTCCGGATCCCGCCTCTCCCGCTCGATCCGCATCCCCATCCATCCGCCGTCGATGTCACCACGGAGCCTCCGATGTTCTGGATCCTCGCCTTCTCGATCGCCCTCGCCGTCGCCGGCGTCGTCCTCCTCCTGCGCATCGCCACCGCGACCGGGCGAGCCCGCCGGGCCGACGCGCTCGCCCGCCGCCTCGGCCTCGCGATCCCGCCCCAGCTGCAGGGCGTGATCGAGTCGCGCATCGCCCGCTTCACCCGGGCCAACGCGATCGGGATGCTGCTCGCCGCGATCGTGTCCGCTCCGATCGGCTACGCGATCGCCCGCGCGACCGGCGACGACCTCTGGGCGAGTCGAGGCTTCGGCAACGCGAGCGGCAGCGCCGTCAACATCTGGCCCGGCGCGGGCGCCGCTCTCGTGGTGGTCGGCGTCTTCATCGCGGCCTCCGCGATCACCCTGCGCGACGACACCGGAGACGAGGTGCGTTTCGCGCGCTCCACCGCCGTGGGGCTCGACGATTACATCCCGCGCGCCCAGCTCGTGCTGCTGCGCATCGGGACGATCGGCAGCGGCGTGCTCGCCGCGCTCCTCGCCGCCGTCGCTGTCGCAGCCCCCGCGACGCTGCCCGCGGCGCTGCCGCTGATCGGTACCGGCGCGATCGGCGTCATCGCGCTCATCGTCTTCGAGGTCTTCGGCCGCCGCATCGTCGCCGCACGCCAGCCCTCCGGCTCGCCCGCCGAGCTCGCCTGGAACGACGCGCTGCGGTCCACCCAGCTCACCCAGCTCGCCTCCGCTCCCGGCCTGCTCGGCTACTACTCCCTGCTCGGCTGCGCCTTCGTCGTGCCGCGGATGGTCGAGCTCGGCGGCGCACCCGGCTGGATCGGCGGCGCGATCGGACTGATCGTCGTGGTGCTGATCGCCGCGGTCGGCGTGCTCGTGCTCACTCTCGTCTGGGGTCGCGGCAACCCGCAGACGCACTTCCTGCGACGCCTCTGGCCCGAGGTCGCGGCGCAGAACGCGGCGCTCGCGACGGCGACGACGCTCGCCCAGGCGCGAGTGGATGAGGGGCTCGCGCCCGCGAGCGGGATCGACTCCGAGCCTGGCGCGGCGGCGCTAGGCTCAGGCGCTCCCGTGACCGATTCGGGCGAGCGCAGCGAAGGAGGACGGTGATGTTGGGTATCGACCCGCGATCGGCCGTTCCGCCCTTCGAGCAGCTGCGGGTGCAGCTCATGGCGCAGATCACGTCGGGCGAGCTGACCGCCGGGGCCCGACTGCCCACCGTTCGGCGACTGGCCGAAGATCTCGGTATCGCCCCGAACACCGTCGCCCGCTGCTACCGCGAACTCGAGGCCTCAGGCGTGATCGAGACCCGCGGACGCAACGGCACCGTCGTCGCCTGGTCGCCCGACAGCGCCGACCGCGAGATCGAGCAGGCAGCCCGCGGCTTCGCCGACCGGGTGCGCGCCCTCGGCGGCGACCCGGCGCGCGCCCTCGAACTGGCCCGCGCCGCACTTGGCACCGTCTGACCGCATCCGCGGCTCGACTCGCGTAGCCGAACCCGCGCATCGACCAAGCCTCCACCAGGGCGACCCGCCACCCGGCGACCGATCACCCGGGTTCTGCGGGTCGCCGGTGCGAGTCGCGAGCGGCGGCTCGTGGGTCGCGAGCTCGACCGGACGACGCCGCGAATCAGAGCTGCAGGGCGGCCATGCTCGGAGCGGGGTTGCCGAAGCGGTGGGCCGTGATCGAGACGGCCTGCTCGAGCAGGAAGGGCAGCAGCTCGATGCGTCCGGCGGTCGTCACCGCACCCGACCAGATCGCCACATCGGGCGAGCCGCCGAGCGCCGTGCCGAGCGCGTTCGCGACCGCGGTGCGGGATGCGGGACTCGGCGCAGCGGGACGGGCCGGGCTGCCGACACCAGAACCGGCACCAGCACGCGCGGCGGCGTCGAGCGCGGCGGCGCCGTCGGTCCCGGCGACGAGGCGGATGCGCATCCCCCGCACTTGCTCGACCTGCGCGGCGAGGCGACTCGCGAACGCGGCATCCGTCTCGGCGATCACCTGGTCGACGCGCAGCAGCGGCGCCTCGCCCGTGATGAGCGGACGCAGTCCGCTCGGCAGGGGCACCGCCGAGCTGATCGTGAGACGCGAGCGCGCACGCACGCCGGCGACGATCACGCGCACCGCCTCGGCGAGCGAGCCACCCTCGGCGAGGCGGATGACGACGGGCGTCGGGCGGTAGCGCAGCACATTGCGCTCGACGCCGAGACGGGCCGAATCGCGGGCACCGCCGAACTCGGCGTCCCATGCGGCCTGATCGCTCAGCGCCGCGCGCCGCACGAGCGCGAAGCCGTCGTAGTCGAGACCCGACTGGGCGCCCTCGATCGCGGCGCGGACGCGCTCGTCGAGTCCGTCGAGCGACAGCGAGTCGTCGATGCGGTTGCGGCGCACGGCGGTCGGACCGCCGATCGGCGTCGCGAGGCTCTCGCCGCGGGCGGGCGTCGGCACGTCGCCTTCGCCGAGCGCACCCGCGCCGGCACCAGCACCGGCACCAGCACCAGCACCAGCACCAGCACCAGCACCAGCACCAGCACGCTCGCCATCAGCCGCGCCGGCACCGACGCCGACGCCGGATCGAGCGTCTGAGGCCGCATACGCGGAATCCGCGGCCGGCACGACGCCGCCGCCCGCGCTCCCCCGCGTCAGCCGGCTGTTGACGATCAGAGTCAGCGCACCCGGCTCACGCGAGCCGGGCGTCGCACCCGACGCGCCATCCGCCCCGGCCGCACCGCCGCTCGCCGCGCGACTCGTCGCATCCATTCCTTCGCTGTCGGCACCGTCCGCGCGAGCCGCCGCGCCCGACCCTGCGGCACCACCCGTGCTCGCCGCGGCTCCATCACGGTCCGCCGGCACCCACGACCCCAGCCCCAGCAGCATGTTCGGCCCGCCGGCCTTCGCCCCGGTGCCGACGCGCGAGCGCTTCCAGCCGCCGAAGGGCTGACGCCGCACGATCGCGCCGGTGATGCCGCGGTTCACGTAGAGGTTTCCGGCCTGCACGCCCTCGAGCCAGGCATCCACCTCGGCCGGTTCGAGCGAGTGGATGCCCGCCGTCAGCCCGTAGTCGGTCGCGTTCTGCCAGGCGATCGCCTCGTCGAGCGACGACGCGGCCATGAGCCCGAGCACGGGCCCGAAGTACTCGGTGAGGTGGAACTCGCTGCCGGGCTTCACGCCGGTGCGCACGCCGGGCGACCAGAGGCGGCCCTCGTCATCCAGCTGCTTCGGCTCGACCAGCCACGACTCCCCCGGCGCGAGCGTCGTGAGCGCGCGCTCGAGCTTGCCCGACACCGGCTCGATGACCGGGCCGACCGTCGTCGACGGGTCGGTGGCGGGGCCGACGACGAGGCTGCGCACCGCATCCTCGAGCTGGCGCAGGAACCGCGGCGAGGTCGCGACCGAGCCGACGAGGATGCCGAGCGACGCCGCCGAGCACTTCTGCCCGGCGTGCCCGAAGGCGCTCTTCACGAGGTCGCCGACCGCGAGGTCGAGGTCAGCCGAGGGAGTGACGACGATCGCGTTCTTGCCGCTCGTCTCGGCGACGATCGGCAGGTTGGGCCGCCACGAGCGGAACAGCGCCGCGGTCTCGATCGAGCCGGTGAGGATGACGCGGTCGATCTCGGGGGCGGTCACGAGCGAGCGGCCGAAGCGCTCCTCATCCAGGTCGACGAGGCTCACCAGGTCGCGCGGGATGCCCGCCTCCCAGATCGCCTCGGCGAGCACGGCCCCCGTGCGGCGGGCCTGCGGAGCGGGCTTCAGCACGACCGCGCTGCCGGCGGCGAGCGGCGCGAGCACCGAGCCGGTCGGGATCGCGAGCGGGAAGTTCCACGGCGGCGCCGCGAGCGTCACCACGTCAGGCACGTGCCGGGCTCCGTCGACCGCGCCGAGCTCGCGAGCCCGGGCCGCGTACCAGCGGGCGAAATCGACCGCCTCGCTGACCTCGACATCCGCCTCGGCGATCGTCTTGCCGGTCTCGCTCGCCATGACCTCGATCAGGCGGCCGCGCATCGCGACGAGCACCTCGCCGATGCGCTCGAGGGCGTCGGCGCGGGTGGATGCCGGGGTCGCGCCCCAGCGGTGGCCGGCCGATCGGGCGGCGACGAGCATCTCCTCGAGCTGCTGCGACCCGGTCAGGCGGGCAGCCTCGATCGTGTCGACGCCGAGCCGGGAGTCGCGGGCGCGGGCGAGCACCGAGCGGCCCCAGTCGCGGTTCGCGGCGAGCGCCGGGTCGGTGTCGGCCTCGTTGCGGAACGCCTCGGGCGTCGACGGGATGACGGGGTGCGCCCGGTCCTGCGTCCGGCTCGGGCCGGGCACGGCATCCAGCGTCGGATGCAGCGCCGCGAGCGAGGTGCGGAAGCGGGTCTCCTCCCGCCCGAAGGCCTCGGCCGAGCTGTCGAGCTCGAACACCGAGGCCATGAAGTTCTCGGGCGAGGCGTTCTCCTCGAGGCGGCGCACGAGATAGCTGATCGCCGAGTCGAACTGGCTCGGATCGACGACGGGCGTGTAGAGCAGCAGGTCGCCGACGTCCTGGCGCACGGCCTGCGCCTGCGCGGTCGCCATGCCGAGCAGCATCTCGAAGTCGACGCGGTCGCTCACCCCGCGGCGCTCCGCCAGCAGGTGCGCGAAGGCGACGTCGAAGAGGTTGTGGCCGGCGACGCCGATGCGCACGGCGGCGGTGCGCTCGGGCGTGAGAGCCCAGGCGAGCATCCGCTTGTAGTGGGTGTCGGTGTGCTGCTTCGAGCCCCAGGTGGCCTGCTGCCAGCCGTGGATGCGCGCATCCACCTGCTCCATCGCCAGGTTCGCGCCCTTGACGATGCGCACCTTGATCGGCGCCCCGCCGGCCGCGACGCGGGCCCGCGCCCAGGCGCTCAGCTGCTGCAGCGCGGCGAGCGAGTCGGGCAGGTACGCCTGCAGCACGATGCCCGCCTCGAAGCCCTGCATGCCGGGCTGCTCGAGCAGCCGTGTGAACACGGCGATCGTCAGGTCGAGATCGCGGTACTCCTCCATGTCGAGGTTGATGAACTTCTTCGTCGAACTGCGCAGCGCGGCGCCGTAGAGCGGAGTGAGGCGGTGGACGACGCGGTCGACGGTCTCGTCGAAACCCCACATCGAGAGCTGGCTGGCGACGGCCGAGACCTTGACCGAGACGTAGTCGACGTCGTCGCGGCCGAGCAGGTCGATCGTGCCGGTGAGGCGCGCATCCGCCTCCTTCTCGCCCAGCACGGCCTCGCCGAGCAGGTTGATGTTGAGGCGGGTGCCGTCGGCGCGTAGCTCGTGGATGACCTTGTCGAGCGATTTCGGCGTCGCGTCGATCACGAGGTGCCCGACCATGCCGCGCAGCACCCGGCGCGCGATCGGGATGATCGGCCACGGCAGCAGCGGGGCGAAGGCGCCGCCCACGCTCACGGCGGCGCGCTGATACCAGGGCAGGAACGCGGGGATGTCGCGCGAGAGCGTCTCGAGCTCGCGGCCGGCGACGCGCAGATCCTCGGGACGCACGACCCGGTCGACGAAGCCGAGCGTGAAGCCGAGCCCGTCCGGATCCTTCAGCAGCCCGGCGAGGCGGGCCGCGTGCTTGTCGTTCTTCGGATCGGCGGCAGCGTCACGGCTGGCATCGAGCCAGCGCTGCACGAGGGCGACGACCTCGTCGGCGGTCGGCAGAGCCTGGTTCGCCGGATCGGGGGCGACTCCCTGGGGGGCGGGACTCGACATGGATTCGAGGGTATCCCGCGGGCCCGCGCATCCCCCGGCGCCGGCGTCGCGGAGCGGCGGATGCTCGGCTCGCGGCCAGGCGGGGGGGATGCGGCGGGTCAGTCGAGCGGGCGCAGCAGCCGGTCGAGGAAGGCGCGGGTGCGGGGCTGCCGCGGGTCGCGCAGCAGCTGCTGGGGCGCGCCGCGCTCGACGATCACGCCTCCGTCGAGGAACAGCACCTCATCCGCCACCTCGCGGGCGAAGCCGAGCTCGTGCGTGACGACGACCATGGTCCAGCCCTCCTCGGCGAGCTGCTTCATGATCGTCAGCACGTCGCCCACGATCTCGGGGTCGAGCGCGCTGGTCGGCTCGTCGAAGAGCAGCAGCTTCGGCTTGAGCGCGAGCGCGCGCACGATGCCGACGCGCTGCTGCTGACCGCCCGAGAGCTGGAAGGGGTAGACGTCGCGCTTGTCGCCGAGTCCGACGCGCTCGAGCAGCGAGGTCGCCTCCGCCTCGGCCTCCGCGCGCGGGCGCCCCTGCACGACGATCGGACCCTCGGTCACGTTCTGCAGCACCGTGCGGTGCGGGAACAGGTTGTAGTGCTGGAACACCATCCCCGACGCGTCGCGCAGGGTCTCGCGCTGCCGCTGGCGCTCCTTCTTGGATGCCGGGGCCGCGAAGTCGAGAGCCTCACCCTCCAACTCGATCACACCGGCATCCGGCACCTCGAGCGCGTTCAGCGAGCGCAGCACGGTCGTCTTGCCCGAGCCGGACGGCCCGATCAGCACGAGCACGCGGCCGCGCGGCACGGCCAGGTCGATGCCCTTGAGCACCTCGAGCGACCCGAACGACTTGCGCAGGCCGGTCGTGCGCAGCAGCGGAGCGGAGGCGGACTCAGGCGTGGGCGACATAGCGATCCAGCCTCTTCTCGATGCGGCCCTGCGCGGTCGACAGCACGAGGCAGATGATCCAGTAGATCGCGGCGGCCTCGATGTAGATCAGCATGAACTCGTTGCTGAACGCGGCGATGCGCTGCGCCTCGCGGAACAGCTCCGTCACCAGGATCGTCGCCGCGAGCGAGGTGTCCTTCACGAGGCTGATGAAGGTGTTCGACAGCGGCGGCACCGACACGCGCGCCGCCTGCGGCAGGATCACCCGGCGCAGGGTCGTGACCCGCGACATCCCGACCGTGTACCCGGCCTCCCACTGCCCGGCCGGAACCGACAGGATCGCGGCCCGGATCACCTCGGCCGCGTAGCCGCCCACGTTGATCGACAGGGCGATGATCGCGCTCGGCCACGGCGGCAGCACGACGCCGATCGACGGCAGGCCGTAGAAGATCACGAACAGCTGCACGAGCATCGGGGTGCCGCGCACGATCGAGATGATCAGCCGGGCGAGGGCCGCGAGGGGCACGATGCTCGACATGCGCGCGAGGGCGAGCAGCAGCGCGAGCACGAGTCCCAGCGCGAACGACGCGAGCGAGAGCGGGATCGTGCCGAGCAGCGCGCCGCCCCAGAGCGGGCCGAGGGAGCTGATGACCAGGTTCCAGTCCATGGATGCTCCCTTCGGTTCGCGGCGTCGGTTCGGATGAGTCGTGCCGGGCCGGTGCCGGGGGCAGGGCGCGGCGGTCGAGGTCTCGACGACGGGCCGCCTCGGTCGGCGGTGTGGTCAGACTAACGAGGCCCGGCTCATCCTCTCGGAGAAGCCGGGCCTCGCGGGGCCTTACTTGCTGATGTCCTGCCCGAAGTACTTCTCGCCGAGCTTCGCGAGCGTGCCGTCGGCGGCCAGCTCGGCCAGCGCCTTGTCGATCGCGGCGGTCAGGGTGTCGCTGCCCTTGCGCAGCGTGATCGCGCTCTTCGAGACGTCGTCGGTGTCGGCGGCGATCTTCAGCCCATCCGTCTCGCCGTTCTTCTTCGCGTCGAGGAAGGTCAGCTTGTCGTTGACGGTCGCGTCGACGCGGCTCTGCTTGAGCAGCTCGAGCGCCTGGGCCCAGCCCTCGACCTGCTCGACGTTCGCGCCGGCATCCTGGGCGACCTGGTACCAGTTGCTCGTCAGCGACTGCGCGGTCGTCTTGCCCTTGAGGTCGGCGAGGCCGGTGATGTCGCTGTCGCTGCGCACGATGACCGCGCCGGGCGACACCGAGTAGGGCGTGCTGAAGTCGTACTTCTTCTCGCGCTCGGCGTTGACCGAGATCTGGTTCGCGATCACGTCGAAGCGGCCCGCACCCAGTCCGGCGAAGATCGCGTCGAACTGGGTCTCCTGGAACTTCGCCTTCACGCCGAGCTTCTTCGCGACCGCCGTGGCGACCTCGACGTCGTAGCCGGTCAGCGGGCCCGATCCGCTCTCGTGGTAGCTGAAGGGACGGTAGGTGCCCTCGGTGGCGATGACCAGCTCGCCGGCCTTCTGCACCTGCTCGAGCGAGCGGCCCGCCTTCGGCGAGGCGGAGGCGCCGGCGCTGTCGCCGCCCGAGCCGGATCCGGCGGTCGAGCAGCCCGCGAGCAGCAGGGCGGCGGTCGCCGTGGCGGCGACGAGCAGGTGGCGGACGCGGATGCGGGTGCGCATGGGGAACTCCGGAGATCGTGGATGCGCTCGGACCCTGAACCCGGACGGCCGGGGCGAGCGCGGTGTGGTGTGACGGCCGGCTTCGTGCTGTGCGCCGACCTCCGGAGGGTAACCACCGGCGGGTGATCAGGCATTCCCTGTGACGCCGGGTTACTCGCCGGCGAGCATCCTCTCGTCGGCGGGTCAGGCCCAGACGCTCGGTGCGGGGCGGCGGTTCGACGGCAGCGCCGTGTCGGCCGCCCAGCGGATCGCCCACTCGGGGGCGGGCAGGCTGTGCACGTCCTCGCCGAGAGCCGCGCCCAGCTCATCCATGCTGACCGTGCCGCCGGTGCGCTTGAGGAAGCGCGCCCGCACGACCGCCTGCGCGCAGATCTCGCCATCCACGACGAAGCGCTGCTCGCAGTAGACGCTGCGGTCGTCGAAGCCGATCAGCTTCGTCTCGAGATCGAACAGCTGCCACGGCTTGAGCGAGCGGCGGTAGGTGATGGTCTGCGCGCCGACGACCGGGTAGATGCCGGCCTTCATGAGCGCCGGCCACAGGCCCGAGCGCAGGTTCAGGTCGTAGCGGCCGAGATCCATGATCGTCAGGTAGACGCCGTTGTTCATGTGCCCGAGCTGGTCGAGGTCGCGCGGCCAGACGCGCATCCGGATGCGCCCCACATCGAACGCGGTCAGTCGGGAGCGACGCTTCATCGTGAGCCGCAGACGCAGCAGCCGGAACCACAGATTCACCCGGCGACGGTATCCCCTCCACGACGGATCGGCGATCCCGTTGTCGATCCGCGACAAGGGCGAGGTGGATGCGCGCGGCCTGGTGCGCGGGAGCGGCCAGACGCGAGGGCAGGCGCGGAGCGCGCGGAGGCACGGAACAGGGAGATGACGCGCGGCGACGCGGTGCGGGCACGCGGGTGGCGGGCGTCGCTAGCGTCGAGGGGTGACCTTCCCCGAGCGCATCGTCATCGTCCACGGCTACCAGGCGCACCCCGGCGCCCACTGGTTCCCCTGGCTCGCGGAGCGGGCGGCGCAGCTCGGCGGCCGCGTCGACGTGGTCGCGCTGCCCGACTCGCAGAACCCGGTGCGCGCCGCGTGGGAAGCGGCGGTCGCCGACACGATCGGCGCCGTCGACGAGGGCACCTGGGTCATCGGCCACAGCCTCGGCTCGATCACCGCCCTGCGCTGGGCTGCGAGCCTGCCCGGCGATGCGCGCCTCGGCGGCATCCTGCTCGTCGCGGGCTTCGGCGAGCAGCTCCACACGATCCCCGAGCTCGACGACTACCTCGCCGAGGCGCCGACGGATGCCGACATCGCCCGCATCCGCGAGGTCGCCGGAGCGATCCGCAGCATCCACTCCGACGACGACGCGATCGTGCCGCCGCCCTACAGCGAGCGCATCGCCGCGCGCCTCGGCGTGGAGTCGATCGTGGTGCCCGGCGGCGGCCACTTCCTCGATCGCGAGGGCTGGCTCGAAGCGCCCGAGGTGCTCGCGGCGCTGCACGTCTGACCGCGACGCGGCCGCCGCCGGCCGTCGCGCCCCGATCGGGATCGGCCCTCGTTCAGCGGGCGCGGTGGTCGGGGATCGTGAGGCGCGGTCCGCGGCGCTCGTAGCCGATGCCGGATCCCTCGATGAGACGCACGACGCGCTGCCGGTGGCCGCGCCACGGCTCGAGCAGTTCGCGCATCCCGTCGTCGTCGACGCGCGCGCCGGTGAGCGCCCAGCCGACGTTCTTGCAGGTGTGGAAGTCGCCGAAGCTCACCGCGTCGGGGGCGCCGTGACTGCGCTGCACCGTCTCGGCGGTCGTCCACACGCCGATGCCCGCAACCGTGCGCAGCCGGCGCTGCGCCTCGGCGACGGGCTGGTCGCCGCCGCGCTCGAGCCCGGCCGCGACAGCGAGCGCCCGCTGGATCGTGTCGCGACGCTGCGGGGTGACGCCGGCGCGATGCCACTCCCACGACGGGATGCGACGCCACGCCGCGACGGTCGGCAGCACGTGCATGCCGCGCGGCGCCGGACCCGGAGCGGCCTCGCCGTGCCGGGCGACGAGCGTGCGCCACGAGCGCGACGCCTCCTGCCCGGTCACCTTCTGGAAGAAGACCGCGGGCAGCAGCGCCGCCATGATCTGACCGGTGCGCGCGAGTCGCAGCCCCGGTGCACGTCGGTGCAGCTCGGCGATCAGCGGATGCCGCTCGGCGTCGAAGCCGTCGAGGTCGTCATCCGCGCCCAGCAGCGACGGAACCCGCTCGATCGCCCACGCGGCGCCGGGACCCCAGGCGTCGGCGTGCACGGTCGCGGCGGCGGCATCCACCCGCAGGCGGAGGGTCGCGGGGGCGCCGGCGTCGGCCATCGGAGCCGTGGCTCGCTCCGCGGGCGCGCGGAACACGAGCCAGTGCGCCTCGCCTTCCCGCCGCGACGCAGGGTCGCTGCCGAACTGGGCGATCGTGCCGAGCGTGCGCCGCAGATCGATCGGATGCGGCGGGGCGTACCGCGTCGAGAGCGGAACCGCGGATGCGGGCGTGGGTGTGGGCGCACCCGGCACCTCGACGGCGCTCACGCGACCCGCCCCATCCACTCGCTCACGCGGCGACCCTAACCCCGCCCGCCGACGCCGGCCGCGACCCTGCCGGCCCGCGCCGCCCGCAACCACCCGCCCCCGGAATCGCACGAACGTGCACGAGACGGCAGGATGTACCCGTGAGCATCGGCATCCTGACCAGCGGCGGCGACTGCCCCGGCCTCAACGCGGTCATCCGCGGCGCTGTCCTCAAGGGGATCACCCAGCACGACCTCGAGTTCGTCGGCTTCAAGAACGGCTGGAAGGGCGTCGTCGACGGCGACACCGTCCCCCTCGGCCGCCCCCAGGTGATGGGCATCTCGAAGCAGGGAGGCACCATCATCGGCACCTCGCGCACGAACCCCTTCGAGGGCGACGGCGGCCCCGAGAACATCGCCGCGATGATGGCCGACCAGGGCATCGACTCGCTCATCGCGATCGGCGGCGAGGGCACCCTGGCCGCGGCGAAGCGGCTGACGGATGCCGGCATCAACATCGTGGGTGTGCCCAAGACGGTCGACAACGACCTCAGCGCCACCGACTACACCTTCGGCTTCGACACCGCCGTGCAGATCGCGACCGAGGCGATGGACCGTCTGCGCACGACCGGCGACTCGCACGGGCGCTGCATGGTCGCCGAGGTCATGGGCCGTCACGTCGGCTGGATCGCCCTGCACTCGGGCATGGCCGCGGGCGCGCACGCGATCCTCATCCCCGAGCGCAAGACGAGCATGGACGAGATCACCGAGTGGGTGCGCGCCGCCGCCGACCGCGGCCGCGCGCCGCTGATCGTCGTCGCCGAGGGCTTCAAGCTCGACAGCATGGATGACGCGCACTCCGAGCGCGGACTCGACGCCTTCGGCCGCCCGCGCCTGGGCGGCATCGGCGACATCCTCGCCCCCGAGATAGAGGCCCGTACCGGCATCGAGACCCGCTCGACGACGCTGGGCCACATCCAGCGCGGAGGGACGCCCTCGGCGTACGACCGCGTGCTCGCGACCCGCTACGGCATGGCGGCGGTGGATGCGGTGCTCGAGCAGCGCTGGGGCCGCATGGTGGCGCTGCGCGGCACCCAGATCGTGCACGTGCCCTTCGAGGATGCGCTCGGCCGTCTCAAGACGGTGCCGCAGTCGCGCTACGACGAGGCCGCCGTCCTCTTCGGCTGAGCGGCGCCGGCGCGCGTAGGGTCGGGCGCATGGTGCGCGCGATCCAGGTGACCAAGGCCGGCCGTAGCGGCGAGGACGTCGGCGACCCCGCCGGACCCCGATTCGTCGAGCTGAGCGACGACGAGCTGGGCGAGGGCGACACCCTCGTCGAAGTGCTCTTCTCGAGCCTCAACTTCAAAGACGGTCTCGCGCTCGCCGGCAACCCCGGCGTCGTGCGCGTGTCGCCTCTCGTGCCCGGGATCGACGTCGTCGGCCGGGTGCTCGAGTCGGCGGATGCGCGCCTCGCTCCCGGCACGGAGGTCGTGCTGACGGGGGCTGGTCTCGGCGAGACCCGCAACGGTGGGTACGCGGAACGCGCCCTCATCGACGGCTCGCTCGCCGTGCCGATCCCGGCGGCGTTCGCACCGCAGGCCGCCCGCCGCGCGGCCGCGATCGGCACCGCCGGTTTCACCGCGGCGCAGGCGGTGCTCGCGCTCGAGGATCGCGGAATCCCCGACGGACCCGTCGCCGTGACCGGGGCGAGCGGAGGCGCCGGCTCGATCGCGGTCGCGCTGCTGGCCGCCGCCGGCCGCGAGGTCGTCGCCGTCACCGGCAGTCCGGATGCGCACGACTGGCTGCGCGAGCTCGGCGCCACGGACTTCGTCGACCGGTCCGAGCTCGCCGAGGCGGGCAAGCCGCTGCAGAAGGAGCGCTGGGCCGGTGCGGTCGACGGCGTGGGCGGAGCGACACTGCACAACCTGCTCGCGCAGACCCGGCACGGCGGCGCCGTGGCCGCCTACGGCCTCGTGCAGAGCGCCGAGCTGCAGACGAGCGTGCACCCCTTCATCCTGCGCGGCGTCGGCCTGCTCGGCATCAACTCGGTCGAGGCGGGCGCCGCCGAGCGCGCCCGGGTCTGGGATCGCCTCGCGCGCGACCTCGATCCGGCGCTGATCGACGGGCTGACGACCGAGATCACGCTCGACGAGGTCGTGGATGCGGGCGGGCGCATCCTCGCCGGGGGCACGCGCGGGCGTACGGTGGTCGCCGTGAACGCCACCACCGCATCCCCGACGACGTCCGCAACCGAGAGCGGAGCGGACGCGTGACCGGCCTGCTCGTCGCCAGCGCGGCGTTCGCGGGGATCGCGGCGCTCATCCACGTCTACATCTTCTTCCTCGAGAGCGTCGCCTGGTCGGGCGAGAAGACGTGGCGGCTGTTCGGCCTCGGCAGCCAGGCGGAAGCCGACACGGTCAAGCCGATGGCGTTCAATCAAGGCTTCTACAACCTGTTCCTCGCGATCGGCGTCGGCGTCGGCCTGGTGCTGATCATGTCGAGCTCGGCCGCGCAGGCGGGCTTCGGCGTGCTGATCGCCGCGCTCGCGAGCATGGTGCTCGCGGCGGTCGTGCTGATCACCTCGAACCCGAAGCTGGCCAGATCGGCGGCGATCCAGGGGGTCGCGCCGCTGATCGCCCTCGCGCTCGCGCTGATCGCGATCATTCCCTGACGCACAGATCCGTCGAGCAAGGGCGCTTATACGCCGGAATCCGCAGGTGTCAACGCGCGACACGCACGCAAGCTCCGAATACCCCGAACGGGGGGACGACCGCGTCGACGGCCGCTCGATACTGTCGACAACGACGCAGAGCGGGTCGGGGGGATCCGCGAGGCACGGAAGTGGCGCGCGTCATCCGGGGGGATTTCGCGTGAACGTCGACGCCATCGCACTTTCGGGGAACGCGTCGCGTTCTCCTCGACGAGTCGAAGCGGGCGGTCGCCGTACGGCGCGACCGACTTCCCGGATGTGGAGCAGGATCGGCGTCGTCGCCGTCGCCTCCGCTCTCGCCGTCGTCGCCGGCCTGCTGACCGCTCCGCCGTCGACGGCCGCGACTCTTCCGGCGTCGAAGACGCAGATCATCCAGACGATCCTGCGCGAGACGAACGACATCCGCCGCGGCGTCGGGCTCGCGCCGCTCATCCACAACACGGCCATCGACACGGTCGCCGCGAACTGGTCGCAGAAGCAGGCCGACGCGAAGACCATGTCGCACAACCCGAACTACGCGCAGCAGATCCCCTCGGGATGGAGCCGCGCTGCCGAGAATGTCGCCTACGGCTACCGCTACACCGAGGTGACCACGGCGTGGAAGAACTCGCCCGGCCACTACAAGAACATGGTGGGCGACTACACCGACATCGGCATCGGCTTCGCGCAGACCTCCGACGGCACGATCTACTACACGCAGAACTTCGGCAAGTACGCCGGTCGCTCCCTGAGCGGCCCGCCCACCCCGGTCGTCGTCGGCAACACGCTGCAGGATTCGCGCACCGGCGCATCGTGGTCGGCGAAGGCCGTCAACTGGCCCAGCTTCGAGTACGCCTGCCAGCAGGGCTGGGGATACTCCTCCGCCGGCGCGTCCGCGGCCGCCGCGAAGGCGATGACGAGCTGGGGCATCACCGCCGTGCGCATCCCGCTCAACCAGGATTGCTGGCTCGGCGTCGACGGCCAGCCGAAGTACGGCAGCTCGTCGGGGTACCGCAGCGCCATCGCGAGCTTCGTGAGCACGCTGAACGCGGCCGGTCTGGTCGCGATCCTCGATCTGCACTGGAGCGGTCCCGCCGGCACCGTCGCCGACGGCCAGCGCGCCATGCCCGACGCGCAGTCGTCCACGTTCTGGTCGCAGGTGGCGTCGGCCTACCGCGGCAACGGCGCGGTGACGTTCGATCTGTTCAACGAGCCGTACTCGCGCGATTCGTTCCAGCTCGGCTGGGACTGCTGGAAGAACGGCGGATGCCAGGCTCCGGTCGAGGCCGACACCAGCGCCGGCCTGTCGGGTTCCACGTACCCGGTCACCGGCATGGCCTCGCTCGTGTCGACCGTGCGGGCGGCCGGCGCGGCGCAGCCCATCCTGCTCGGCGGTCTCGACTACTCCAACGACCTGCGCGGCTGGCTCGCGAACCGCCCCAACGACGACCAGCTGATCGCGTCGTGGCACAACTACCCCGGCCAGCGCTGCAGCACCGTCAGCTGCTGGAACAGCGAGATCACACCGGTCGCGGCGACCGTTCCCGTGATCGCCACCGAGTTCGGTCAGAGCGACGGCGGCTCGAAGTTCCTCGACGCCTTCCTCGACTGGGCTGACGGCGCGGGCATCGGCTACGCCCCGTGGGCCTGGTGGTCGGTCTCGTCTGACGACTCGGCCGAGAGCGCCGCTTACGCGCTGATCACGGACACGAACACGTTCACCCCGAAGGCCCCGTCGGGTGTCGCGTACAAGAACCACCTGGCGGATGCCGGCCGCGCGAAGGCCGAGGCCACCGGATCCGACCGCTCCGACTTCAACGGCGACGGGATCGCCGACCTGCTCGCCCGCAACTCGGCGGGCACGCTGCTGCTCTATCGCGGCAACGGCGCCGGCTCGGTTCTGCCGGGTCTCGCGATCAACGCCGGGTGGAACACCGTGAGCGGCATCTTCATGATCAGCGACTTCAACGGCGACCACACGACCGACATCGCGGCCCGCGACGGATCCGGCCAGCTGCGCCTGTACCGCGGCGACGGCAAGGGCGGGTTCGGCTCGGTGAGCAGTCTCGGCGTCGGCTGGGACGGCATGAACTCGATCCTCAGCCCCGGTGACGTGGATGGCGACGGCAACGCCGATCTGGTCGCCCGCGATCACAACGGCAACCTGTGGTTCTACCGCGGCGACGGCAAGGGCGGCATCGTCGGCAACCGCATCTGGGCGGGCTCGGGCTGGAACACCCTCGCCGAGATCGTCTCGGTCGGCGACTGGAACCGAGACGGCCGCGCCGAGCTGCTGGGCCGCGACTACAGCGGCAACCTGTGGATGTACACGGCCGACTCGACCGGAGCGTGGACGAAGCGCACCCTCTACAACCAGGGCTGGGGCGGCTACACGAAGCTGATCGCCCCCGGTGACCTGAACGAAGACGGCCGCCCCGACATCCTCGCCCTCGACAGCGCCGGCCAGCTCTGGTTCTACGCGACCAACGCGCAGGGCGCGCTCGTGCCGCGCGTGCTCTCCAGCTACGGCTGGAACGGGGTCGAGATCGTCAATTGACGACAGCCGTCTCGCTGCCGAGTCAGCCGGGCGGGATCCTCAGGCCTCCGGCGCGGTCGCCGCGGCGGCCGCACGGGCGGCGGCCGGAAGCGCGGTGAGGATGCGGTCGAGCGCCGCGTCGTCGTGCGCGGCCGAGAGGAACCAGGCCTCGAACACGCTCGGCGGCAGGTTGACGCCCTGCTCGAGCATCGACGAGAAGAACGGACCGTAGCGCCAGCCCTCCTGCGCGCGGGCGTCGTCGTAGTCGCGCACGGCATCCGGGCGGAACGCGACCGAGAACAGGCTGCCGGCGCGCGAGAGCACATGCTCGACACCGGCCGACGAGAGCTCGGCGGTGAGGGCCGAGGCGACCGTGTCGGCGGCCGCATCCACCCGCTCGTAGACGGCGGCGTCGGCGGCGCGCAGGGTCGCGATGCCCGCGGCGACGGCGACCGGGTTCCCGCTCAGCGTGCCGGCCTGGTAGACCGGGCCCAGCGGCGCGAGCAGGTCCATGACCTCGGCGCGGCCGGCGACCGCGGCGAGCGGCATGCCGCCGCCGATGACCTTGCCGAAGGTGACGAGGTCGGGCGTCCAGCCGGCGCCGTCGGGAACGACGCGCGCGGCCTCGAGGCCCCACCAGCCGGCCGGGCCGACGCGGAACCCGGTGAGCACCTCATCGACGATAATGAGCGCGCCGTTCTCGCGGGCGAGAGCGGCGAGCGCGCGGTTGAAACCGCGCTCGGGGGCGAGCACTCCGGCGTTCGCGCCGGCGGCCTCGGTGATGACACCGGCGATGCGGCCCGGATGCGCCAGGAACGCCGCGCGCACCGCGTCGAGGTCGTTGTAGGGCAGCACGAGCGTGAGCCCGGCGACCTCGGCGGGCACGCCGGCCGAGCCGGGCAGGCCGAGCGTCGCGACGCCCGAGCCGGCATCCGCCAGCAGTCCGTCGGAGTGGCCGTGGTAGTGCCCGGCGAACTTGATGATGACGTCGCGTCCGGTCGCGCCGCGGGCGAGACGGATCGCGGTCATGGTCGCCTCGGTGCCGGTCGAGACCATGCGGATGCGGTCGAACAGCCGGGTGCCGTCGATCGTGGTGCGCTCGCGAACGAGCTCGGCCAGCTCGGTCTCGGCCGGGGTCGAAGCGCCGAACGAGAGGCCGCGGGCGGCCGCATCCTGCACGGCCTTCACGACGCTCGGATGCGCGTGCCCGAGCAGCGCGGGACCCCAGGAGCAGACGAGGTCGACGTACTCGCGACCTTCGACATCCGTCACGAACGGCCCGCGCGCGCCGACGAGGAAGCGCGGCGTGCCGCCGACCGAGCGGAACGCCCGCACCGGCGAGTTCACGCCCCCGGGGATGACGCCCTTCGCGCGGGAGAACTGCTGGCTGTTGTCGCCCATCTCGGGCTCCTTCCGATCCGTGCCACGGCATCGCCGGGCAGCGCGCGAGGCATCGCCCGCGGCGGGGAGTTCTAGTACGCGCCGACCGGGAGCACCCCGGATGCGCTCGGGCGCCCGCGCAGCCAGCCGGCCACCTCGATCGCCCAGTAGGTGAGCAGCCCCTCGGCGCCCGCACGACGCAGGCCGACGAGGCTCTCGAGGATCGCGCGCTCGCGGTCGATCCAGCCGTTCGCGGCGGCGGCCTCGATCATCGCGTACTCGCCGCTGACCTGGTACGCCCACACCGGAACCGGGGATGCCGCGGCCGTGTCGGCGAGCACATCCAGGTAGGACATGGCCGGCTTGACCATGACGATGTCGGCGCCCTCCTCGACGTCGAGCAGCGTCTCGCGCAGACCCTCGCGGCGGTTGGCGGGATCGAGCTGGTAGGTGCGGCGGTCGCCCTGCAGCGACGACTGCACCGCCTCGCGGAAGGGACCGTAGAACGCCGAGGCGTACTTGGCCGTGTAGGCGAGCAGGGCGACGTCGCTGCGGCCCGCGACGTCGAGCGCGTCGCGCGCGGCGGCGACCTGGCCGTCCATCATGGCGCTGAGGCCGAGCATCTGCGATCCGGCCTCGGCCTGGGCGACCGCCATGTCGCGGTAGCGCTCGAGGCTGGCGTCGTTGTCGACGCGGCCGTCGGCATCCAGAACGCCGCAGTGGCCGTGGTCGGTGAACTCGTCGAGGCAGAGGTCGGTCTGCACGACGAGCGCGTCGCCGGCCTCGACGACCGCGAGGCGCGTCGCGATGTTGAGGATGCCGTCGGGGTCGGTCGCGCCGGAACCCTCGGCGTCCTTGTGCTCGGGGATGCCGAAGAGCATCACGCCGCCGATGCCGGCCTCGGCGGCGCGCGCGATCTCGGCGCGCAGCGAGTCGAGGCTGTGCTGCACGACACCGGGCATCGAGCTGATCGGCTTCGGCGCGGTCAGCCCCTCGCCGACGAACAACGGCAGGGTCAGCTGCGCCGGGTGCAGACGGGCCTCGGCCGTCGCGCGACGCAGGGCCGGGGTGGAGCGCAGACGCCGGGGGCGCACGCGCGGGAAGGCGGGCTCGGTCATCCGTTCTCCGCATAGTCGAGAAGGGCGTCGATGAGCGAGCGGGCGCTGCGCTCCTCGGCGATGATGTGCACCGGCAGGCCGGCGGCGCGGGCGTCGAACGCCGTGCGCGGGCCGATGCAGGCGACGATGACGCTGTCGGGCAGCGGGGTCAGCTGCTCGGCCACCTGGCGGGCGACCGAGCCGGAGCTCACGAGCACGGCCTGGATGCCGCCCGCGGCGACCTCCTGCTTGACCGCATCCGCGACGGGGATGCCGACCGTGCGGTACGCGCTGACGAACTCGACCGCGAAGCCCAGCTTCGACAGCCCGGCGACGAGGGTCGGCTCGGCGATGTCGGACTGCGGGATGAGCACGCGGCCGTGGATGTCGCTGGCCGGCCACTCCTTGACCAGCCCGCGCGCGGAGTTGTCGCTGTCGGGCACGAAGTCGACCGTGTAGCCGGCGAGCGCGAGCGCGGCGGCGGTCGTCTCGCCGACGGCCGCGACCCGCGTGATCTCGGGCACCCGGATGCGCTGGCTCACCAGCACATCCACGGTCGTCGCGCTCGTGACGACGAGCCAGTCGAAACGGCCGAGCTCGAGCTCGCCGAGGGCGGCCGAGAGGCGGTCGGGGTCGTCGGTGCTGGCGAAGTTGATGAGCGGGGCGATCACCGGGATCGCGCCGTGGGTGCGCAGCTCGGCCGAGACGCCGTCGCCCCACTTGCCGCCGCGCGGCACGAGCACGCGCCAGCCGCTGAGCACCTTGTCGGTCACGACGCGGAACCTCCGTCGGCGGAGTCGGCCGCTCCGTCGCCGTGCAGCGCGCCCGACGCCCCCAGCGGCGCGAGGTCGGCGGCTCCCTGCCTCAGCAGGTCCTCGGCGACGAGGCGGCCGAGCACGGCGGCCGGATCCTTCTCGTCTTCGGGGTAGGCGGCGTGGGAGGCCGTCAGGTGCTGCGTTCCGTCGAGCGAGTAGACGCGCGCCGAGAGGAAGAGCAGTCCGTCTTCGAGGATGGCGTGCGCGCCGACGGGCGCCGCGCATCCGGCTTCGAGAACCGCGAGCACGGTGCGCTCGGCCTCGACGGCCAGGCGCGAGGGGCGGTGGTCGAGCTTGGCGACCTTGTGGCCCTCGCCCGCGCGCACCTCGACGGCGAGCGCGCCCTGCCCGGGCGCGGTCGGCCAGTCGCTGATGCTGAGCAGCTCGCTCACCGGGTGCAGGCGGTCGAGGCGCTCGAGCCCGGCGACCGCGAGCACGATCGCGTCGAGCCGGCGGTCGGAACCGGTCTCGGCTCCTGCGCCGTCAGCTGCGGCTGCCACGGCAGTCCCGGCCACGCGGCCCAGCCGGGTGTCGATGTTGCCGCGGATGTCGACGACCTCGATATCGGGTCGCACGGAGGCCAGCTGCGCGCGACGCCGCGGCGAGCCGGTGCCCACGCGAGCCCCGGCCGGCAGACCGGCGAGCTTCAGGCCGTCGCGGCCGATGACCGCGTCCCGCGCGTCGGCGCGCTTCGGGATCGCCGCGATCTCGAGACCCTCGGCCGGCGCGGTCGGCAGGTCCTTCAGCGAGTGGACGATCGCATCCACCTCGCCCGCCAGCAGCGCGGTGCGCAGATTCGTGACGAAGACGCCGGTTCCGCCGAGCTGCGCCAGCGGCGTGCCCGCGGCCTGGCTGCGGTCGCCCTCCGAGGCGATCGGCACCAGCTGCGCGTCGCCGAGACGCGTCGCCACCTGACCCGACTGGGCCAGGGCGAGAGCGCTGCCGCGCGTTCCGATGCGCAGGGTCACGGGGCGATCCCCGCCGCGGCCGGCTTGAAGCCCGCGCGCACGTTCTCGCAGCAGCCCGGGCGGCACACGTCGAACCACGGTCCGAGCTCGGTGACCGAGGGGCGCTCGGCGACCGGGGTTCCGTTGACCCGCTCCATGACCAGGTCGACCAGACCGCTCACGTAGGCGGGATCGACGCCCGGCGTCGGCGTGCGCAGCGCGACCATCCCGTGCTCCTCGGCGGTCTCCATGGCCTCGGTGTCGAGATCCCAGAGCACCTCCATGTGGTCGCTGACGAAGCCGAGCGGCACGACCACGACCGCCTTCGCATCCTCGCCCGCGGCCTGCTCGATCGCGTCGTTGATGTCGGGCTCGAGCCACGGCTGCGTGGGCGGGCCCGAGCGCGACTGGTAGACGAGCGACCACGGCACGTCAGGCTCGCCGACCTGCTGCATCACGTACTCCGCGACCGCGAGGTGCTGCGCCGCGTAGGCGCCGCCCTCGCCGAAGTCGCGGTCGCGCGGGCCCGAGCGCACGGCGTCGTCGGTCGGGATGCTGTGGGTCGAGAACATGACCCGGATCTGCTCGCGGGCGATGCCGCGCCCGAGCAGATCGGTCAGCGCATCCCGCACGCCCTCCTCGAAGGGGGCGACGAAGCCGGGGTGGTCGAAGAACTGACGCACCTTGTCGATCTGGATGCGGTCGCCCAGCCCGGTCTCATCGAGCGTGCGGGCGAAGTCCTCGCGGTACTGGCGGCAGCTCGAGAACGAGCTGTAGGCGCTCGTCGCGACGGCGATGAGCTTGCTGAAGCCGCGGTCGGCGGCCTCGGTCACCGCGTCCGCCATGTAGGGGTCCCAGTTGCGGTTGCCCCAGATGACCGGCAGGGCGATGCCGCGCCGGTCCAGCTCCTCCTCGAGCGCCGACTTGAGCGCGCGGTTCTGGTCGTTGATCGGGCTCACGCCGCCGAAGTGGCGGTAGTGGTGCGCGACCTCCTCCAGGCGCTCGTCGGGGATGCCGCGGCCGCGGGTGACGTTGCGCAGGAAGGGGATGACGTCATCCTGCCCCTCCGGTCCGCCGAAGCCGGCGAGCAGGATCGCGTCGTAGGCGACCGGCTCGACCACGTGCTCGGGGCCGCAGGCCGCCGCCTCGGTGGCGTAGGGGACGGGCAGCCCGTCGCTCGCGCCGGTGGGCTCAGCCGCGACGCCGTTGTTCGTGATGCTCACGCGAACACCGCCAGGATCTCGCTCGGGGCGATGAGGCGGCCCGTGTAGAACGGCACCTCTTCCCGCACGTGGCGGCGCGCCTCCGTCTGGCGCAGGTGGCGCATCAGGTCGACCAGCGAGACGAGCTCCTCGGCTTCGAGACCGAGGATCCACTCGTAGTCGCCGAGCGCGAAGCTCGCGACCGTGTTCGGCTGCACCTCGGGGTACTCCGAGCCCTTGCGGCCGTGATCGCCGAGCATCTGGCGGCGCTCGTCGTCGGGCAGCAGGTACCACTCGAAGCTGCGCACGAAGGGGTAGACGGTGAGCCACTGCTTCGGCGGCAGGCCCTTCATGAACGCTGGCGAGTGGTTGCGGGTGAACTCGGCTTCGCGGTGCACGCCGAGGGCGTTCCAGACGGGCACGAGTGCCGAGATGGGGTCGGTGCGGCGCAGAGCGCGCAGCGCCTCCTGCACGTTCTCGGGCTTGTCGCCGGTCAGCCAGACGATGAGGTCGGAGTCGGCGCGGATGCCGGAGGCGTCGTAGAGGCCGCGGAGCTCGACCCCGAGGCGGTCGAGGTGCGGGAGCGCCTCCTCGACGGTGGAGCGGGTGGGGAGGGATGCGTCTCCCCGGCGGAACACGGCCCAGAGGGCGTAGCCGAGCCGTTCGGGAGCGTCAGTCGACATGGCCCCCATCATCCCACGCTGAACAGGGTGGAACCTGCGCCGGGGTCAGCCCGACGCGGACCGGTCGACGGCGGAGTGCCACTCAGTCGCGCTTGCCGCCGAAGATGCCCCAGGCGATGAGCCCGACCGTCGTGATCGCCGCGACGGCGCCGCCGATCACGAACGGCAGCGGGTTGTCGCGGTAGGCGACCTCCGCCTTCTTGGTGACCTCGCCGATGCGCTTGGGCACGTTGAGCTTGTCTTCGATCGCGTCGAGGGTCTGCTCGAGGTCGGCGCGGGCCTGGGCGGCGGCGGCGCGGGCGTCGTCGGTGCTGCTCATGGGGTCCTCCTGATGTCGTGGATGTCGGTGGGCGCGCGACTCGCGTGGGTCAGGCGCGCTGGTCGGGTCGGCCGATGCCCTTCACGACACGGAGGTCGCGCTGCAGGCTGTCGATCGCCTCGGTCGGGATGGGCGGGATGCCGCCCTTGAGCTTGCGCCAGCCGATGAGCGCGACGAGCGCGGCGGCGATCAGCAGCACGCCGGCGATGATGAGCGCGGAAGCCCATCCCGGCAGCCCGGTCTCGCTGAGCCCGAGCACGGCCGCCGTGAGCAGCACGCCGAGCATGAAGAGCAGGATGCCGACGGCGCCGAGGAGGAGGCCGCCGCCGATGCCGAGCGCCTTGAGCTTGCCGATCATCTCGGCCTTGACGAGCTCGATCTCGTGGTGGACGAGGTCGGTCACCTGGCCGGGGAGGCCGCTGACGAGCTCGACGAGCGAGGGCTTGCGCGGCGGCTTCGGCAGCTTGCCGGCGCGGACGTCGGCGTCGCTGCGCGGGATGCCGGGGTCAGTCATCGCTCTGGCTGCGCGCGGCGTTGGCTCGGCGGGTCGCCGCGGCCTTCTTCGCGGCGGCCGAGCGCTTGGCGGCGGTCGATCCGCGGCCGGTGGCGGCGCCGACGACCTTCTTCACGGTCTCGCCGGCGAACTCCGCGACGTCGGGGGCCTTGTCGCGCACGAAGCCCTCGACGGTGTCGACCTGCTTCTGCACGAGGGGGCTGCCCCAGAATCGGCCCGCGACGGCGGCGATCTGCTCGTAGCGCTCGCGCCCGGCCTTGGTGCCGAGCACGTAGCCCACGCCGAGACCGGCGATGAACAGGATCTTGCCCTTCATGCGGTGCTCTCCGTTCCCTCCGGTGCGACCCGGAAATCGGTGGTTCGGGTTCGGCTCGAAGCCGGTTTCCCAGCCTAGGCAGGGGTGCTGTCGCCCCCGGACGATCCCAGGAGGCGCCCAGCCTGCTCCCGGGCTCCGGCCACGACCGCGGCCAGTCCGGTGCCGGATCCAGCCTCTCCCACCAAGTGCATTCCGTCAACGGCATGAACCGCGCGTGACGCCCGGTTCCAGGTCGCGACGGCGATGCCCACCGGCTCGGAGAGCGGCACTCCGGTCAGCGCGCTCGCGTCGGCGAGCGCCTGCGCGACGGGGTCGGCGGGGCGCTCGTCGTAGCTGAGCCGCAGCACGTGGCGGTGACGACCGGGGGCGGATGCGGCGGCCGCCTCCGCCAGCCAAGTCCACTTCGCGGTCGCGTGCGTGAGAGCGCGGGCGACCACCCCGGGGGCCTCGGCGGCGACGAGCACTCCGGTGCCGCGCGGGGCCGCGTCGAGTGCGGGCGCGTCGACCACGAGCGTGACGAGCGTGATCGCGCGGCTGTCCGGGCGGGCCTCCGCGGGCAGCAGCGCCGGCGTCGCCAGCACCACCCGCCCCTCGAAGCGCTCCCCCGCCTCCGTCGTGAGACGCGAGTTGCCGACTTCGGTCGCGTTTCGCGCGTCGAACCCGGCAGAACCGGGCGACTCGGCGTCCGGATCGAGCGGCTCGACGCTCGTGACGTGCACGCCGGTGCGCACCTCGCCGCCGAAGCGCTCGATCTCGGCGACCAGCGCATCCACGATCCGGTGCACTCCGCCGCGCAGACCCGCGACCTGCGAGCCGGCCGGGGCGCTCGCGCGCAGACTGCGCACCGCCCGGGCGAGAGAGCCCTCGTGCTGCAGCGCCGCAAGCAGACGCGGATGCGCTCGGGCGATCGGCAGCTCGTCGGGGTGCATCGAGTGCACACCGCGCACGACCGGCGCGACGAGCCCCTCGACGACCGCGTCGCCCATCCGCCGTCGCACGAGCTCGCCGAGCGTCGCCGACTTCGCCGCCACGGGCGCGGGCAGCAGCGAATCGAGCTGCGCGCGGAAGGCGGCGCGTCCGCCGATCGCGCCGATCACATCCGTCGCCATCGGCACACCGGGGATGCCGAGGATGCTCGTCGCGGGCAGCGGCACCGACGAGCCGTCGGCACGGCGCAGCCAGGCGGGCGTGTCAGCCGGGGTGATCACGTCATCCGTCAGCCCGAGATCGTCGACGAGCGCTGCGACGGTGCCGCCGCGGGTCGCGAAGGATTCGGCGGCCGCATCGAGCTCGAGCCCCGCGACGGTCTGGCGCGCCAGCTGGCCGCCGGCGCGCTCGGAGGACTCGAGCACGACCACGCGGCGTCCGGCGCGCGCCAGCTCCCAGGCGAGCACGAGCCCGCCGACGCCCGCGCCGACCACGTAGGTCGTCGCGTCATCCTCGGACAGCGGCGCGTGATCCGTCGTCACGCGGGCCTCACTCCTCGCCGTGCACGACCCGCACGATGCGGGTCAGCACATCGGGGTCGGTCTCGGGGGGGACCCCGTGACCGAGGTTCACGACGTGCGCCGGGGCATCCCGACCGCGGTCGATGACGTCGTCGACGTGTGAGCGCAGCGTCGACCAGGACGCCGCGAGCAGGGCCGAGTCGATGTTGCCCTGCAGCGGCGTCGTGCCGCCGAGCCGGCGGTTCGCCTCGTCGAGCGGGATGCGCCAGTCGACGCCGATCGCATCCGCGCCGATGTCGCGCATCACGTCGAGGAACTCGCCGCCGCCGAGCCCGAAGTGGATCTTCGGAACCGTGCGGTCGTCGGCGTCGGCGATGCCCCGCAGGTGCGAGAATGCGCGCTCGGAGTGCGGGGCGACCCGGCGCTGGTAGTCGCGGCGCGAGAGCGATCCCACCCACGAGTCGAAGAGCTGCACGGCGCTCGCGCCCGACTCGACCTGCGCGCGCAGGAACTCGCCCGAGACGTCGGCGCACCAGTTGAGCAGTGTCGCCCAGGCGTGCGGGTCGGAGTACATGAGCGCTCGGGCGCGACCCTGATCCTTCGACGGACCGCCCTCGACGAGGTAGCTCGCGAGGGTGAACGGGGCGCCGGCGAAGCCGATCAGCGGGGTCTCGCCGAGCTCGGCGACCGTGAGCTTCACGGCCGCGCGGATCGGGTCGAGCGCGGCCGGGTCGATCGGGCGCAGCTTGAGCACGTCGGAGGCGGTGCGGATCGGCTCGTCGATCACCGGGCCGCGGCCGGGCACGATCTCGACGCCGACCCCCGCCAGCAGCACCGGCACGACGATGTCGCTGAAGAAGACCGCCGCATCCACCCCGTGCCGTCGCACCGGCTGCAGCGTGATCTCGCTCGCGAGCGCCGGGTCGAGGCAGGCGTCGAGCATCTTCGTGCTGACCCGCAGCTCGCGGTACTCGGGCAGGCTGCGGCCGGCCTGGCGCATGAACCACACGGGGGTGCGCTCGGGTCGGTCGCCGCGCAGGGCGCGCACCAGCGGAGAACGCGTGGTGCGGCCGTCGACGAGGGGATGCTCGGCGCTCAGACTCACGCGCCCATCCTCCCACCGCGCGCCTGCGGGCCCGCCCGGGCCCTGGTGCCCCGGACTAGGGATGCCTGACCCGGGACCTGAGCATCCCTGCCGGTAAGGGTTGCCTTTCTATACGGTGCGCGCACGCGGTTTTACCATGAGACACGTGCTCGTCTGCCTCACGGCGAACCACCGCAATGCGGGGTTCGACCTCCTCGACCGACTCTCTGTCGGCGCGCCGGGGGCGGTGACCGAGCTCATCTCGGCCGAGGCCGGCATCCAGGGCGCTGTCGTGGTCGCGACCTGCAACCGCTTCGAGGCCTACCTCGATGTCGACGGCGTGGATGCGGATGCCGCGGTCGAGCGCACCGTCGCCGTCATGAGCCGCGCGGGCGGGGTGAGCGGCGCCGAGCTGCTCGAGGCCGCCGACGTGAAGACCGCCGATGACGTCACCCGCCACCTCTTCGCGGTCGCCTCGGGTCTCGAGTCGGTCGTCGTCGGCGAAGACGAGATCGCCGGCCAGGTGCGCCGCAGCTACGACCAGGCCCGCACCGAGCAGACCTCGACCAGCGCCCTCGACCGTCTCTTCCAGCGTGCCGCCGCGACCTCGCGCGCCGTGCGCGGCGCCACCGACCTCGGCGGAGCCGGTCGCTCGATCGCGCGCCTCGCTCTCGAGCTCGCGACGAGCCGGGTCACCGACTGGTCACGCGCCCGCGTGCTCGTCGTCGGCACCGGCAGCTACGCCGCCACGACGATCGCCGCCCTGCACGACCGCGGCGCCGTCGACATCAGCGTCTACTCGGCCACGGGACGCGCCCAGATGTTCGCCACCAAGTACGGCGTGCGCGCCGTCAGCGAGCTGCGCGAGGGCATCGCCGCGGCGGATGTCGTCATCACCTGCACCGCCCGCTACGCCGTCGCCCCCGCCGACGTCACCGACGAGAACCGCCGCCTCGTGATCGACCTCGGCCTGCCGCGCAACGTCGATCCGGCCGTCGGACGCCTGCCCGGCGTCGAGCTGCTCGACCTCGAGATCATCGCCCTGCACGCGCCGCTGCCCGAGATGGGACTCAGCGAGACGGCGCGCGACCTGGTCGGCTCGGCCGCATCCGCCTTCGCCGCCGAGCAGACCGCCGCACCCGCGATCGTCGCGCTGCGCCAGCACGTCTTCGACGCCCTCGACGAGGAGATCGCCCGCGCCGAGTCGCGCGGTCACGGCGACCCGGCCGGCACCGCGAAGACCGTCGAGGCGCTGCGCCACCTGGCCGGCGTGCTGCTGCACACCCCATCGGTACGTGCCCGCGAGCTGACGGCCGAGGGCCGCGGCGCCGAGTTCGCCGCCGGACTCGAGGCCCTCTTCGGCGTGAGCGTCGAGGATGCGGCGAGCGCCGCCCCGGTCAGCCCGCTGCGTCGCGCGTCGGCCGACGAGGTCGCCGATGCCGCGGCCGCCTCCGGGCACGCCGCCGGCATGCCCGACGACGAGTTCCACCGGAACCTGCGCCGCAACGCCTGAGCCGGGTCAGGGGCTCCATGCGTCGCGCACCTAGGCTCGGCCCGTGACCGACGGACGCGGCCGCGCCGCCCGCGCCGTCGAGGTGCTGCGGGCGAGCGGAGTCGAGCTCGCGCCGGGACTGAGCGACCACGAGATCGCGCACGCCGAGCGGAGCTTCGGGGTGCGCTTCGGGCCGGATCACCGGGCGCTGCTCGCACTCGCGCTGCCGGTCGGCGAGCGCTGGCCCGATTGGCGCGACGACGACAACTCGGGGGTGCGATCGCAGGTGCGCTGGCCCGTCGACGGCGTGCTCTTCGATGTCGAGAACAACGTGTTCTGGCCGACCTCGTGGGGCGATCGACCCGACGACGAGAGCTCGCGCCGTGCCGTCGTCGAAGCCCGCGTCGCCGCATGGCCGCGCGTGACGCCGCTCTACGGCCACCGCTACCTGCCGGCCGACTTCGCACCGGGCGCGCCCGTGCTCTCGATCTACCAGACCGACGTCATCTACTACGGCGACGACGTGCTCGACTGGGCCGAACGAGAATTCGGATCGCGCCGCGGGAGCGCGACGCCCACGCGGTGGACGGCGCAGACGCTCGAGCCGTGGTCGCTCTTCGCCTTCGCGGAAGAGGACTTCTGAGCGGCGGCGCGGGGTAGCGTCGGCGGGGTGAGCCTGCGCATCCGTGTTCCCGAGCTGGTGACCGCGCGCACGCGGCTGCGTCCGCTGCGAGTCGACGACGGGGATGCGCTGCAGGCCTGGCAGGGCGACGCCGAGACCTGCCGCTACCTGCCGTACGCGCCGCGCACGCCGGAGCAGGTGGAGCAGTTCGTCGCCCGCTTCGTCGACGTCGACACCGTCGCCGCCGACGAGGACCGCGTCGTGTTGGGCATCGAGCTGCTCGCCGCGCTGCACGGCGACGACGGACGCACGATCGCCGATGCCGGCGCCGTGGTCGGGGAACAGCATCTGGTGCTGAAGTCGGCGGAGCTGGGCGAGGTCGAGCTGGGCTGGGTGCTGCATCCGGCCGTCGCCGGGCTCGGCATCGCGGGCGAAACCGCGCGGGCCGTGCGGGATGCCGCCCTCGCGGCCGGGGCGCACCGCATCGTCGCCGAACTCGACCCGCTCAACACCGCATCCACCCGGCTGTGCGCGCGGCTCGGGATGCGGGAGGAGGCGCACTTCCGCCAGAACTTCCGCGACTCCGACGGACGCTGGGCCGACACCGGCATCTGGGCACTGCTGGCGGGCGATCCGCTGCCCTGAGGCGTGGACGGAGCAGCCCGGTCGCGACGACCCCTCGGCCCCGCCGCTCACGACTCCACCCACGCCTCCGCCCGGTCGCGAGTTCAGCTGACGGGTCGCAAAGGCCCCGGAGACGCCCCGAATCGGGGCGATCTCGGGGCCTCTGCGACCCCTCGCGGATCAGGACGAGGAGGTGAGGCGTGTGCGGCGGCGGCTCCGTGCTCGGAGCACGGCGACCACGCCGAGCGCGAGCAGGGCGACGCCGAGCCCGAACCGCGGGCTGTCGACGCCGGACGCAGCGAGGCTCCCGGCGCGATCGGCGCCCGAGCCCGCGCCGGCCCCCGTCCCCGCACCAGAACCCGAGCCGACCCCGCCGTCACCCGGCACCGTGCCCGGACCGCCCGGCTGACCCGGCAGGCCGGGACCGCCCTGCTCGGTCGGCACGACGACCCGCACGGTGACCGAGCCGGCCGTCTCGACGTTGCCCGCCGCATCCAGCGACCGGAATTCGACCAGGCTGTCGCCCGGCGTCGACACGACCGCGCGCACACCCGGCGTCCACGTTCCGCCGGCGATGCGATACCAGGTGGAGGCGACGCCCGAGGTGGCGTCGGTCGCGGTCAGGTCGACGACGGCGGATGCGGCGTCAGCGGCCGGCGCGACGGCGGCCATCGCCGAGACGCCCGACGCAGCCGACGCACCCGGCGCACCCGGGACTGCCTCTGCGCGCACGCTCCGCGCCGCGACGGGCGAACCGGTCGACACCGTCGCCGAGGTCACGGGCGCCGTGCCGTCGATCGGCACGTCGATCGTCTGCTCGCTCCGGTTTCCCGCAGCGTCAGCCGCCGTCACCGCGAGCGTGTGCCGGCCATCGGCATCGAAGACGACCGGACCGTCGTAGTCCGCCGCCTCGGCGCCGTCGACGCCGACCTGCAACGCGACGTCGCCCGGGCGGTCGTCATCGCCCGCCAGCGCGACCGTGACCGGCGTCGTGCGGAACCAGCCGGCTTCGCCGTCGGGCGTCGCCGGCGTCGTCGTCGAGCTGACGACGGGCGCGGCCGCATCCACCGGCGCCGGCAGCGACCACACGTCGGCGATCGACGGGTCGTAGTACGTGTGGTCGTCGAGGTTCTGGAAGGTCACGCGGACCGTGTCGCCCTTCACCTTCTCGGCCGGCACGAGCACCTGGAAGGTCTCGGTCCCGGCGCCGGTCGTGCGGGCGTTCTGCCGCGTGTGCACGACCTCGCCGTCGACGAGGATGCGGTAGCGCTTCGTCTGCGAGCGGTCGTAGGTCTCGATCGACCGCAGCAGCAGCGGCTGCCCCGCCTTGGCCGCCAGGTCGAACTCGAACTGCGAGAAGTCGGTCAGGTGCCCGGCGTAGCGACGGGTGAGTCCGGCCTCGGTGTTCGTGCCCGAGCTGGCGGATGCGGTGAGCGCGTGCGCCTGCTCGGAGGCGTCATCGCCGAGGTCGACGTGGTCGATGGCGCCGTCGGCGCCGGCCGCGATCGCGACCGTCACCGCGACATCCTTCTGCGGCGGCAGGCCGTCGGCGGTGGCGAAGCGCGTCGTCAGCGCGACCTGGCGGCTGGCGACGGGCGCATCCACCGGCGACAGCACCGGCAGGCGCAGCTCACGCGACTCCCCCGGCGCGAGCGTCACGGTCGCTCCGGTGCCGACGGTCCAGCCCTCGGGCGCGTCGATCTCGAGGCGACCGGTGGCGCTCGCGACGCCGTCGTTGCGCACGACGGCGGTCACGGTCGTCGGCGATCCGGGCTCGATCGAGGTGGGCGCCGCGGTCGCGGAGGCGATCGCGAGGCCGCGGTTCTCGGCGACGTGGAAGGAGTACGTTCCCGACCCGAGCTGCAGCACGAGGTCGCCGCCGTCCATCGCGGCGGCGCGCACGCCGGCCGCGTCGGCCACGGGCGTTCCGCTCTCGGTCACCGCGCCGAGGCTGGCGGCGGGGATGCGCACGGTCGCGGTCGACCCGACCGGCACCCGCGCGTCGAGGGTGAGCCCGTCGGCGCCGACCTTCCACGACGACGCGACCTCGCCGAACGGCGTCTGCACCGAGGCGCTCGCGTGGTCGAGGCCCGAGCGGGTGACCTTCGGCGCGATCGAGAGGTCGCGCCATCCCGTCTCGTCGCCGGGCGTGATGCCGGCCACGTCGTGGAAGAACCAGTCGTCGGCGGTGCCGAGGAAGTAGTGCCCGAGCGAGCGGGCGTCGGTCGACCAGTGCTCCCACATCGTCGTCGCGCCGTTCGCGAGCATGTAGCCCCAGCTCGGGTACGTCGTCTGCTCGGCGAGCGCGTAGGCGACATCCGCGTGGCCGTAGTCGGTCAGCACCGGCAGCAGGTTCTTGGTGCCGAGAACCCCGGTGTTGAGGTGCATGCCGCGGGCGCGCACGTCGACGGCGATGTTGTCGGCCGCCTTCTGCGCCTGCGCCGTGGTGAGCGGCAGACCGTAGGCGACGGCGAGCACGTTGTGCGTCTGGCGGTAGCCGTTGTCGCCGACGCCGCGGTAGTACCCGGCCGCGGCATCCCAGAACTCGTGGTCGAAGGCCAGCTGCACGACGCCGGCCCGCTCGCGGAACGTCGCCGCGTCGGCCGTGTGCCCGGTCATGTCGGCCATGCGGCCCATGAGGGTCAGCATCCGGTAGAGCGTCGCGGTCGCCGAGACGCGCTTGTCCTCCTGCGGGTCGCCGCCGGCCGGGCTCGCCTCGGGCGCCACCCAGTCGCCGAGGCGCGAGTTCGCGAGGCCGCCGGGCGAGCGCGAGTACTCCAGATCGACGTACTTCTTCATGTCGTCGTAGAGCCCGGTGAGCACCTGCCGGTCGCCGCCGTAGCGGTTCAGCTCCCACGGCACCTCGACGAAGGCCATGTGCCACGGCGGTACCACACCCCAGTCGCCCCAGTTGTTCGACGACGGCGCGATGACCATCGGCGAGCCGTCGGGCAGGCGCGACTCGTCGACGTCGCGCATCCACTTGGCGAAGAGCTCCTGCGAGTCGAGGTTCATGAGGAACATCTCGGCGCCCACGGCCGCATCGCCCGTCCAGCCGTTCTTCTCGAACATGGGGGTGTCGGTCGGGATGCCGTGCAGGTTGTTGAGCAGCGTGTTCACGACGGCCTGGTGGGTGCCGTTCATGGTCGCGCTGCCCGAGTCGAACTCGCTCGTGACGGCGGTGTCGCTGTGCAGCAGCTGCGCCGTGAAGGCGCTCAGCGGCGGCTGGCCCGAGCCCGGCCAGCCGGTCACCTGCACGTACTGGAAGCCCTTGTACGAGAAGCGCGCCGCCCAGGTCTCGGGGCGTCCGCCGGCGAAGACGTAGCGGTCGGTCTGGAATCCGGCCGCGAAGCCGCCGTTGTTGTCCTGGTTGACGGTGCCGTCGGCGCGCAGCTTCTCGGCGTAGCGCAGCTCGAGCTGCGTTCCGGAGGGGGCCTCGGCGGCGATCTTCACGTTGCCGGCGAGCACGCGCGGGAACTTCACGACCCACGTGCCGGGTTTCGGCTGCGTCATCGACACGGCCGGCAGCTCTTCGGTGACGCGGATGGGCTGCTGGCGCTGGTGCACGAGCTCGCCCTTCGGGCCGGTGGTCTTCGCGGCCTTCTTCCACGCGCTGTCGTCGTAGCCGGCGGTGTCGGCCCCGGGCAGCTCGGTGCGCGCGTCGTAGAGCTCGCCGCCGTAGAGGTCGTCGAAGCGGGTGGGGCCGTCGTGACGGCGCCAGCTGTCGTTGGTCACGACATCCTGGATCGAGCCGTCGGCGTGCTGGATGCGCAGCACGGCCCGCACGGTCGGCTCGTCACGCCAGGCGGGCGACTGCCAGTTCCACACGTTGCCGCCGGTCATCGCGTAGAAGCCGCGGCCGAGCTCGACCGAGAGCGCGTTGCGCCCGGTGACGAGCTGCTTCGTCACGTCGATCGCGTCGTACTGCACGGTGTCGTCGTAGTCGGTGAAGCCGGGGGCGAGCATGTGGTCGCTCGCGCTCGCGCCGTTGAGCCGGAAGTCGGCGTAGCCGCCGGCGGCGAAGAACAGGGTCGCGTTCGCCGGAGCCGAGTCGAGGTCGAACTCGGTGCGCAGCAGCGGTGCCGGCACGGCGGCGTCGGCGGGCACGCGCACGCCCGAGCCCCAGGCGCCCTGGCCGTAGCGGGCGATCACGTTCGCGGCCGCCCAGCCGGAGTCGTCGAAGCCCGGCTGCTCGAATCCGGAGGGGATCTGCTTGCTGCCGCGCCAGCCCGCATCCGTCACGATGTCGGCGGTCGAGCCGTCGTCGTAGTTGACTCGGATGACGGCGATGAGCCCGGCGGGCGAGTTCGGCCCGTTGGTCGTGCGCACGGCGACGACGCTGCCGGTCTTCTTGAGGTCGACCGCGTACGAGCGCGACTGCTGCCAGCCGTTCTCGACGGGCTCGGTCGCGCCGATCTGCGCGCCGTCGACCCAGAGCGTGTACGAGTCGTCGGCGGTCATGACGATCTCGGCCGAGACGGCGTCGCGGCCGCTCGGCGAGGTGAGGGTGCGCCGGAACGCGCGGTCTTCGGCGGGCGGGTTGCCGGCCGCCTCGGGGGTCCAGATCCAGTTCGCGCCGTCGACGGTCAGACGCTGACCCTGCGGGGTGCGCGGGTTGCCGATCCAGGCCGCGCCGCCCCAGTCGGCGTCGTCGTGCAGTCCGGTGCGGAAGGCCGACTCGGCGTGGGCGCCGCCGGCCGTGGTGACGACGTCGACGCTCCAGTCGTAGCGGGTCGCGGCGTCGAGCGCGGCGCCGGCGTAGGCGATCTCGGTGCTCTGCGAGCTGGCGACGACGCCCGAATCCCAGGCGACGCCCGAGGGCCCGTCGACCACGACGCGGTACGACTGCTGCACGACGTCGCGCGCGGCCGGCGCGTCGATGACCCACGACAGGCGCGGGTGGACGACGTCGACGCCGATCGGCTCGCTGCTGTGCTCGACCTGCAGGCGCTCGAGCGCGATGCCGGGCGCGGCCGGCGCGGCGGATGCGGCGGCGACGCCGAGGCCGGCGCCGAGCGAGGTGACGGCGAGCGCGACGCTCGCGAGGAGCGCGGTGATCGTGCGGGGCGCGACGCCCGGGGCACGGCGGCGCGGCGGACTCTGGCGAGGGGTCACGAAGGAGTTCCAATCATCGTCGATCGGGTCGCGGGCGCGTCGTCGCGCACGCCGAAGAAGCGGTTCGGCCGTCTCGGTCAGGGGTGGTGGTCGACCTTTTGAAACGATTCATCCGCTCGGTGCAATGACGCTAGCAGGCGCGCGCGTCAGCCGACAAGAGTCGGACAGCGGTCACCCGATGCCGAGACGACGGGGCCGCCCGGCTACTCGGGCGCGGTCAGCGGCAGGGACACCACGACCGTGAGCCCCTCGCCGCGACGGTTGTCGAGACGCAGCTCGCCCGACGCGGCCGCCACGAGTGCCGCGACGATCGGCAGGCCGAGCCCCGCGCCCGTGCCCGTGCGGGCGCGCGGACCGCGGGTGAAGCGCTGCAGCGCGCTGCGCTCGAGTTCCGGCGGGAGCCCGCCCGCCTCGTCGGCCACGCGCAGCTCGGCCGAGGTCGCGCCGATCGACAGGGCGACGAGGATGCGGTGCGTCTCGACCGGCACCGCGCCCGCCTCCGGCGCGGCCCGCTCCTCGAGAGCGCGGATGGCGTTGCCGACGAGGTTGTCGACGATGCGGCCGGCGTCCTCGGCGGCGAGGGCGACCGTCGCGCGCGCGGAGACGGCGTGATCGACGGCGGAGTCGAGCGCCACATCCACCTCGACCGAGCTCGCGCGGAAACCGGCCCGGTCGACCGCCGCGGCCACCTCGTCCTGCAGGTCGCCGACGGTCGCGCGCCCGGCGCCGCGCGGCTGCTCGCCCCGCGCCTCGATCGTCGACAGCTCGAGCAGCGACGTGACGAGGGTGCTGAGCCGCTCGGCGTCGCGCTGCGCGGCCTCGAGATCGCGGCGCAGGGTCGCCGCGTCGGCGTCGCCCGCGGCGGCGAGCTCGAGTCGCGTGCGCAGCACCGCGACGGGCGTGCGCAGCTCGTGGCTCGCATCCGAGACGAGCTGGCGTTCGCGGTTCGCGGCGGCGCGCATCCGCTCGATCAGCCGGTTGAGGGTGCGGGCGAGCCGCGAGATCTCGTCGTCGACGGCGCCGACCGGCAGCAGCTCGCCGCTGCGGCCGACGCTGAGCCGCTCGGCGGTCTGCTGCAGGTCCTGAACCGGACGCAGCGAGAACCGCGTCAGCAGCCAGCCCGTCGCGCCGACGCCCGCGACCAGCACGACCACGATCGCCAGCAGCAGCAGTCGCATGGGCCCGAGCTCGGCATCCTCGCTCGAGGTGTCATCAGCGGCGATGACGGTCCAGGTGCCGCCCGTGCCGTCGGCGGTCAGGGCGAGCGTCACGTAGCCGGTGCCCCTCACCTGCGTCTCGCGCACGCCGCCGTCGCGGGTCACGTCATCCGCGTCGTCGTGCACGAGGTCGGGCAGCCTGCCCCGCAGCGGCTTCGGCAGGCTCGAGATCGCGGTGCTGCCGTCCGGACGCACGACCGCGACCCACTGCCAGACCGGCGGCTTATCGAGCGAGGTCTCACCGCTCTCGATGTCGTCGACGTACTCGCCGGCATCCCCCGCCAGGCCGTCGGCGGTGCCGAGGCGCACGATGTGCTGCAGCTGCGCGTCGATCAGCAGCGCCGCGGGCACGGCGATCAGCACGGCGATCAGCAGCGAGCCGAGGGCGATTCGCGCGCGGATCGTGACCCGGCGGCGGCGCCGACGCGGTTTCAGCCGGGGCGGCGCGAGCGGGGCGGATGCGGGGGGCTCGCTCACAGCGGCTCCGGCGACTCCGCCGACAGCGTGAACCCGACCCCGCGCACGGTCTGGATGCGGATGCCCGCCCCGGCCGCCGACAGCTTGCGTCGCAGGTACGACACGTACTGGTCGACGACGTTCGGATCGATGTGCCCGTCGGCGTCCCAGACCTCGGCGAGCAGCTCGGCGCGGGTCACCGTCGCGTCCGCGCGCGCCGCGAGGGTGCGCAGCACGTCGAACTCGGTGCGGCTGAGCCGCAGCTCGGCGCCCGACACCTGCACGCGCAGCCGCGGCAGGTCGAGCACGACGTCGCCCACCTCGAGGCGCACCGGCGTCGCGAGCGCGTCGCGGCGGCGCACGGCGCGGATGCGGGCCGCCAGCTCGGCGAAGGCGAAGGGCTTCGTGAGGTAGTCGTCGGCGCCGGAGTCGAGGCCGCGCACCCGGTCGTCGACCGCATCCCGCGCCGTCAGCAGCACGACCGCGATCGACGGGTCGACCTCCTTCACGCGGCGGCACAGCTCGAAGCCGGACATGCCGGGGAGGTTCACGTCGAGCACGGCGAACTCGATGCCGCCCTCGGCGAGCGTCGCGAGGCCGTCGATGCCGTCGTGCGCGACGACGACGTCGTGCCCCTCGGCGCCGAGGCCGCGCGCGAGCAGCTCGGCCATCTCGGCCTCGTCATCGACCACGAGCATCCTCATGCCGACATCTTCCCCGACCGGGGTGCTCGCGCGAGGGGCGGATGCGCGCTGCGAGCCGGTTCGTGTACGAGCTCTCAGAGAGCCGTGGCCCGCGTTTGCAGGGCCCCGGGATTTCCTGTCAGCCCTCTCAGGAGCGAGGGCCGCCCACCGGAGCCGAGACCCAGACGACGGTCACAGCATCCCCCTCGTGACCAGCACCGTGAACACCCCGATCGTGGGCGCCGACCAGACCGGATCGGCGACCCCCGCCGATCCGAGCCGCGCCGTCCGCGTGCTCCCGGGCACGGCGCCGGTCGCCGTCCCCGCGGGCGGCGAGATCGACGCGAATCGCTCATCCCTTCGTCTCGCCGCCCGCCTCCCCCGTCTCCGCGGCCTCGCCTCGCGCCTCGGCGCCTCCCGCGTCACCGCGCCGATCGCCGTCGCGGCCGGCGCCCTCGTCGTCGGCCTCTGGCACTCGGGCACCCCGTCGTTCTGGGGTGACGAGGCGGCCAGCGTGATGTCGGCCGAGCGCAGCATCCCGAGCCTGATGAGCGAGCTCAGCGTGATCGACGCCGTGCACGGGCTCTACTACCTGCTGCTGCACTTCTGGATCGGCCTCGTCGGCGACAGCGAGTTCGCGGTGCGCTTCCCCAGCGTCGTCGCCTCGGCCGCCGCGGTCGCCGGCGTCGTCGTGCTCGGTCGACGCCTCTTCGGCACGGCCGTCGGCGTCACCGCCGGCGCGATGCTCGCGATCGTCCCCGAGTTCAGCCGGCTGGCGATCGAGGGGCGTTCCTACGCCTTCGGCACCGCCGCCGCGGTCTGGCTGACGGTGCTGCTCGTCGCGATCGCCGCACGACGCGACAGCCGGATGCGCGCAGCCCACTCCGGACTCGGCCGCACCCGGGCGCTCTGGGCGCTGTACATCGTCGGCTGGGTGCTCGCCATCCACCTCTTCGTCTTCCTCGCGATGGTCGCCGTCGGCCACGCCGCCCTGCTGCTCGCGCTGCGCGTGCCGCGCCCGACCTGGCGCCGCTGGTTCACCGCCGGAGCCATCGTGCTCGCCACGATCACCCCGATCGCGATCGTCACCTTCACGCAGCGCCACCAGGTCGGGTTCCTGGCCGCCCGCGGCTACGCGACGCCCGACAACGTGCTCGTCTCGCAGTGGTTCATCACGATCCCGATGGCCGTCATCGGCTGGGGCCTCGTGGCGGTGGCCGTCATCGGCGCCGCCCGCGCCCGCCGCGAGCAGCGCTCCCGCCTGGCGGCGATCGCCGTCTGGATGGCGGGCCCGACCCTGATCGTGCTCGGCGTCTCCGCCGTCGCGCAGCCGATCTACAACCAGCGCTACCTGGCGATGTCGATGCCGGCGCTCGCGCTTGTGATGGCGTTCGGCGCGGTCGCCGGGGTGCGGATGCTCTCCGAGCTCGCCGCCCGCCGGGCGCCCCGCCGCGCCGTCGCCGCCGTGGCCGCCGCCGCGATCGGCGCGGCCCTGCTCAGCGGCGCCGCGCCGGCTTACCTCGCCCAGCGTTCCGCGTACGGCAAGGGCGGCGCCGACTTCCGCCAGACCGCCGAGGCGCTCGCGACGCACGCCGCCGCCGGCGACGCGGTGATCTTCGACCAGACCGTCAAGCCCTCGCAGCGCCCCCGCGTGATCCTGCACCTCTACCCGCAGCTCACGCAGAAGCTCGACGACGTCGCCCTGCGCACCCCCTTCGACCAGAAGGCCGGCATCTGGGATTCGGTCTGGCCCGTCGATCGTCTCGGCGACCGCCTCGCCGGGCACCGGGTCGTCTGGGCCGTCGAGGTGACGGGCAGCGGCTCGCCCGACCTCACCCAGCTGCACCGTCTCGGCTACGTCGAGACCCAGACCATCCCCGTTCATCGCACCGTGCTCATCCGCCTCGAGAAGGACCCGTCATGACGACCCTCATCTGCATCCCGACCTACGACGAGGCCGAGAACATCGCGGACATCGTGCGCCGCACGCTCGCCGCCGTGCCGGCGGCGCACATCCTCATCGCCGACGACGACTCGCCCGACGGCACCGGCATGATCGCCGACCGGCTGGCGCTCGCCGACTCGCGCGTGCACGTGCTGCACCGCACCGCGAAGCAGGGTCTCGGCGCCGCGTACACGGCCGCCTTCTCCTGGGGTCAGCGCAACGGATTCGACGTGCTGGTCGAGATGGATGCCGATGGCTCGCACCGCCCGGAGCAGCTGCCCCGCCTGCTCGACGCCCTCGAGCGCGGAGCCGATGTCGCACTCGGCTCGCGCTGGGTCACCGGCGGCGCCGTCGAGGGCTGGCCGCTGTCGCGCCGGTTCATCTCGAAGGGCGGATCGGCGTACGCCCGGCTCGCCCTCGGCATCCGCCAGCGCGACGTCACCGGCGGCTACCGGGCCTACCGCGCCGCGGCTCTGCGCGAGATCGGGCCTGAGGGCACGCAGAGCGCCGGCTACAGCTTCCAGATCGAGCTGCTCTTCAACGCCGTCAAGGCCGGACTGCGCATCGTCGAGGTGCCGATCACCTTCGCCGACCGCACCCTCGGCACGTCGAAGATGAGCACCCGCATCGTGCTCGAGGCCATGTGGCGCGTGACCGTGTGGGGCGTGCAGGCGCTGCCGTCGCGGTGGGCGCGGTACCGGGCCGGAGTAGATGCACGACGCACCGTCGTCGGCGGCGGCGCGGCCGACTCGGCCGCCGCCCGCATCGCGGTCGCCCAGCTCGAGCAGGCCGAATCGTCGGGACGCGCCGCCCATGTCTGACACGCTCCCCCGCCGCGGCGCCCCGGTGACCGCGTCGCTGCCGGTCGTCGACCCGACCGAGCACGCGGCCCGCGCCGCCGGCGCCGTGCGCTCGCTCGCGACCTGGTTCGACGGCTCGCCGTTCCGACGGCTCGTGAAGCAGGGGCTGTCGTTCCTCGCGGTCGGCGGCGTCGGCTTCGTCATCGACATCGGCGTCTTCAACCTGCTGCGGGCGACCGTGCTCGACCCGGCGCACGTCGCCGGCGGCGCGCTCTGGGCGAAGGCGGTCTCGGTCAGCCTGGCGATCGCCGTCAACTGGATCGGCAACCGCTTCTGGACCTTCGGAGCCGAGCGCCGAGCGCGGGCGGCCGAGCGGGATGCCCGGATCGCCCGGGCTGGATCGGATGCCGTCCGCGGCGGTGCCGGAACCAGCGCCGGCACCGCCGTCGCCGGCGAGGCCGCGCGCTTCGTCGTCGCGAGCCTGCTCGGCAGCGGCATCTCGCTGCTCTGCCTCGTCGTCAGCCACGACCTGCTGCACTACACCTCGGCACTCGCCGACAACGTCTCGGCGAACGTCATCGGCCTCGGGCTCGGCACGCTGCTGCGGTTCGCGCTCTACCGGCTCTGGGTCTTCGCCCCGGCGCGCCCGGCGCCGGCCGGCGCCGATGCCGCGGCCTGACGTCCCCGGCGCTCCGACCCGCCCGTCCCCGTCCCCCGTCCCCTCTCCGGAGTTGCCCACTTCCGCGGCCTGTCGCGCGACGGATGCCGCGGAAGTGGGCAACTCACGACACACCCCAGGGCGACGCGGGGACCACCCGCTGAACCCACCACCTCGAGAACCGGAAGCTGCTCATGCGCGCCTGGCTGCGATCCCACCTGCCCGACTGGCTGCAGTCGATCGTCATCATCGGCGGCCCGCTGCCCTGGATCATCGGCGCCCTCGCGGCGCTCGCCCTCGGCCTCGCGATCGTGCTGACACTGCGCGGCCGCCGCCTCCGCGGACCTCACATCTCGCGACCGCTGCGCGCCACCATCGTGCTCGCCGCCGCGGCGCTCGGCGCGGGCATCGGTGCGGCGCTCTGCTGGCTGCTCTCCGACCAGCTGCAGGTGCTCGAGGTCTCGCTCAGCCCCGTCTCGCGCGCCTGGGTCGCGGCCGCCTTCGCCGCCGTCGCCGCCTTCGCCGCGACGATGGTCTTCACGCCCGCGGGCGGCCGCGTCATCGCGACCTTCGGCGTCGTCCTCGCGGTCACGGTCGGAGCCCTCGGCGTCAACGCCGACTTCGGTCAGTATCCGTCGATCGGCTCGATCCTCGGCGCGCCCGCCGAGGCTCCGCTGCCCGCCTCGCTGCTCGCCGCGCAGAAGCAGCACGCTCCCGGCGGCACCGCGCCGCGCGACGGCGACGCCGACGATCTCACGCATCTCGCCGCACCCGCCGACCAGCCGCGCGACGGCGTGATCGGCACCGTCACCATCCCGGCCACGACCTCGCACTTCGCCGCGCGGCACGCCTACGTCTACCTGCCGCCGCGCGCGATCGCCTCACCCCAGACCGCTCTGCCGGTGCTGATCCTGCTCTCGGGCCAGCCCGGCGGACCCGACAACATGGTGCAGGCCGGCGACCTGCGCCGCATCGCCGACGGCTACGCGAGTCACCACGACGGCCTCGCGCCGATCATCGTCGTGCCCGACCAGCTGTCGCGGCCCGACAACAACCCGATGTGCCTCGACTCCGCGCTCGGGAACTCGGCGACGTACCTGACCGTCGATGTGCCGCACTGGATCCTCACCCACCTCGACGTCGACGACGTCAACGGAGCCTGGGCGCTCGGCGGCTTCTCGCAGGGCGGCACGTGCACCATCCAGCTCGGCTCGCAGCACCCGGAGCTCTTCACCGCGCTGCTCGACATCTCGGGCCAGGTCGCGCCGTTCAACACGAGCGTCGCGAACACGATCGCGGTCGGGTTCCACGGGGATGCCGCCGCGTACCGCGCCGCCCTGCCGCTGACGGTGCTCGCCGCGCGCGCCCCCTACGCGAACACGACGGCCGTCTTCTCGTCGGGCGAGCTGGATGCGCGCTACGGCCCGGGTGTCACCCAGATGGCCGCGGCGGCGAAGGCGGCCGGGATGTCGGTCACCCGCATCACCTCGCCCGGAACCGCCCACGACTGGACGACCGTGCGCTGGTCGCTCGCCCACGGGCTGCCGACGATCGCGCAGCATCTCGGGCTGGGGGCGGCATGAGCGACGAGCACGCGTCCGCCCCCGCCGACACCGGCTCGAGCGCGACGGACCCCGCGCCGACCACGGCCGCGCGCATCCCGGCCACAGCCGCGGCGTCCACGGCACGTCCGCAGCACCCGCTCCTCCGGCTCAGCCGCGGAGCCCTCGCCGACGCCGTGCGCTCACGTCCGCTGACGCTCGTCGTCGCGGGCCTCCTGCTCGTCGCCGCCCTCGTGACCGCGCTGCCCGGCCCCCATCACGCCCTGAGCACCGGGATCGACCAGGTCTTCGACGGCGACCGCCCCGCACCCTGGTGGGCGTGGACCGCCGCGCTCTCGGTCATCGGCGACGCCCACCAGTTCGCGGTCGCGCTCGCCGTCGCGGCCCTCGGTCTCGGCTGGGCGGAGCGCGCCCTCGGCACCCGCCGGGCTCTCGTCGCCCTGCTCGCGACCGGCATCCCGGCGACCGCCCTCGGCCTCGGCGTCGCCCTCAGCGGACTCTGGATGCACGGCTCGTGGTCGTCGTGGGCCGCGCGGGGCATCGCGCTCGACCCGCTCATCCCCCTGCTCGGCGCGACCGCCTGGGCGACGTCGGTCGCGAGCGCCCGCTGGTCGGGTCGCGTGCGCGTGCTGCTGATCGCGGCGACGTCGGCTGTGCTGCTCTACTCGGGTCAGCCCGCGGCGATCGGACTGCTGGCGGCCGTGCTGCTCGGCCTGCTCGGCGGCCGACTCGCGCAGGGACCCCGTCCCCGCCGGCGTCGTTCGCGCCACGAGACGCGCACGCTGTTCGCGCTCGCGACGGTCGTGCTCGCTCTCGGTCCGCTGCTGACCGTGCTCGTCGCGACCCGTTACGGCGTGCTGTCGCCGCTCGGCATCGCCGTCGCCGACCTCGGCCCGCTGCATCCCCGCGACCTCGACGACTTCGGCGACGGGCTCAGCGAGCTGGCCAGCGTGCGCGTCGTCGGCCCCGGCCCGATGCTCGTGTCGCTGCTGCCGCTCGCCCTCATGCTCATCGCCGCCCGCGGCCTCGTCGCCGGTCGCCGCATCGCCGCCGTCGTGCTCGCGCTCGCCTGCGCCGCCGCCGCGGTCGCCGGCTTCGTCTACTTCGGCGTGCTGCCGGCGACCGATCCCGACTGGGGAGTGGATGCCGGCGCGAGCCACCTCTGGGAGCTCGACGTCTGGCGCGCGATCAGCACGGTCGTGCCCGCGCTGCTCGCCGTCGGGCTGCTGCTGAACCTGCGGGTGTTCCCGGTCGCGACCGATCGACGCCGGGTGCTGCGCAGCGTGGGCCTCGTCGTCGGCGGATTCGTCGTCAGCGCCGGTCTCTTCGCGCTCGTCGCCGCGGCGGTACCGGGCGCGTTCCGCCCGCATCCGACCGTCCTGCTGGTTCTTCAGGAGCTGCCAGACCGCTTCGTGCCGGCCCTGTTCCTGCGCCACGATCGGCCCAGCCTGCTGCCGCACTCGCCGCTCGGTCACCTCGTCTACTCGGGGGTCGGGCCGCTGTTCTGGGTCGTCGTCGTGCTCGCCCTGCTGCTCCTGCTCACCGGGCGCCGCGGCCTGCCGGTCGAGGCGACGGATGCCGACCGCATCCGCACCCTGCTCGCCGCCGGCTCCGGCTCGCTCGGATTCATGTCCACCTGGGCCGGCAACCGGCTCTGGGTCGCGCCCGACGGCGCCACCGGCGTCGCCTACCGCGTCGTCGCGGGGCACGCGGTCACGCTCTCCGATCCGCTCGGCGCCGTGCAGGACGAGGCGCACCGGGATGCGGTCATCGCCGGATTCCTCGCCCACTGCGACGCGCAGGCGTGGACGCCCGCGTTCTACTCCATCCACGACGACTGGCGCGCCGCGCTCGCCCGACGAGGCTGGCACTCGATGCCCGTCGCTGAGGAGGCCGTGATCGACCCGGCCGTGTTCACGACCGCCGGCAAGAAGATGAACGACGTGCGCACCTCCGTCAACCGCGCCGCCCGCACCGGCCTGCGCGTGCACTGGTCGACGTGGGCCGAGCTGCCGCTGCCGATCGCGCTGCGCATCGACGCGCTCTCGGAGGAGTGGGTCGCCGAGAAGGACCTGCCCGAGCTCGGCTTCACGCTCGGCGGCGTCGACGAGATGCGCGACCCCGACGTGCTGCTCGGCGTCGCGGTCGATGATCAGGATGCGGTGCTCGGCGTCACCAGCTGGCTCCCGGTGCGCTCGAACGGCGTGGTCACCGGACGCACGCTCGACGTCATGCGCCGCGCGCCCGAGAGCCCGAACGGCGTCATGGAGTTCCTCATCGCCGAGGCCGTGACCCACTTCCGTTCGTCGGGGGTGTCGGAGGTCAGCCTCTCGGGCTCGCCCCTCGCCTCCTCGCCCGACGAGGCGGGGGCGCCCCTGCTGGGCGCCGTGCTGGGCCTCGTCGCGCGCACGCTCGAGCCGATGTACGGCTTCCGGTCGCTGCTGCGCTTCAAGCGCAAGTTCGGCGCCGCCGAGCGCACCATGCACCTGAGCTACCAGGATGCGGCGGGCCTGCCCGCCCTCGGCCTCGCGATCGCCGGCTGCTACCTGCCGGGCCTGAGCCTGCGCCAGCTGCGGGCGTTCCTCCGCCGGGCGTAGGGCCCGGAACGCCCGGCTCCGGGCCGGGCCGACCGGGCTCGCGTCAGTGCACGTACTCGAGCAGGTCGAAGCCGATCGTGCGCATCGTGTCGAGCACGCGCAGGCGCGACCACACGTTGGCGTCGTTGAACTGGATCGTCACCGAGTAGCAGACCGCCGTGCGCGGCCCGCGCAGCACGCCGACCTCGGCGCGCACGCCCTCATCCAGCCCGGTCTTGTTGACGAGCAGGATGCCGTGATCGGTCGCGCGGTGCGCCAGCGGATCGAGGCCGAAGGCGCTCGACACCATCGAGAAGTCGCTTCCGAGCGAGAGCCAGCCGAGCACCCGCGACGAGGTCAGCGAGTCGACGACCTCGCCGCGCGCGAGGGCGCCGAAGAGTCCGGCGAGCTCGGCGGTCGAGCCGACGGAGAGCTGGGGGGCGTCATCCGGTCCGCGCGTCGCCCGCACGATGTCGAGCATCGCGGTGCGCGAGAGGCCGAGCGACTCGGCCCGGCGCCGCACGGCCGGCAGCCCGACCTCGCGCAGCAGGGCGTTCGTCGCGACGTTGTCGCTCGTCGCGCCGACGAGCGACGCGAGATCGGCGACCGGCAGCGAGGGCGCCTGCAGGTGCTGCCAGACGCCGCGGCCGCCGACGGCATCCTTGTGGCTCTTGTCGAGGATGCCGTAGCCCGAGAAGTCGCGCTGCGTCAGCCGGGCCGACACCTCGATGAGCAGCAGCACCTTGCCGATGCCGGCGGTGGGCAGCACGATGCGGTCGTCGATCGCGACCAGCGGACGCCCGCTGTCGAGGTCGACGACCGACGCCGAGACGCGGGCGCCCTCGTACGCGAGGTCGCCGAGACCGGTGAAGGTGCCGATGAAGTTCTCGGCGGCCACGGGGGCACGGTGCCGCGGCGCACGACGGGCGCGAGAGCGCTCCCGCCGCCCGCGAGCGGCAACCGTGTCTACCAAATCGTGACTCTGTCTTCCGGGTCCAGCCAGAGGTCGTCATCCGACGTGACGTCGAAAGCCGAGTAGAACACGTCGATGTTACGGACGATCTGATTGCAGCGGAACTCCGCGGGCGAATGCGGATCGATCGACAGCAGGCGCAGCGCCTCGGCGTCGCGCAGCTTCGTGCGCCAGGCCTGCGACCAGCTGAGGAAGAAGCGCTGCGCTCCGGTGAGTCCGTCGATGACCGGGGGCTGCTCGCCGTCGAGCGACAGCAGGTAGGCCTTCCAGGCGATGCCGAGGCCGCCGAGGTCGCCGATGTTCTCGCCGATCGTGAGGGCGCCGTTGACGTGGTTCGTCTCGGCAGCATCGGCGTCGGCCGAGCCGCCGGCGTCGCCCCCGCTCGCCTCGCTCCCGCCCGCGTCGCCCGCGAGCTGCGGCGGAACGAGCGCGTCGTACTGCGCGATGAGCGAGCCGGTGCGCTGCTCGAAGGCCGCGCGGTCCTCGGCCGTCCACCAGTCGGTGAGGCGGCCGTCGCCGTCGAAACGCGAACCCTGGTCGTCGAAGCCGTGCCCGATCTCGTGGCCGATGACCGCGCCGATCGCGCCGTAATTGGCGGCCGCATCCCGCGTCTCGTCGAAGAACGGGTACTGCAGGATCGCCGCGGGGAACACGATCTCGTTGAACCCGGGGTTGTAGTACGCGTTGATGGTCTGCGGCGTCATGAACCACTCATCGCGGTCGAGCGACTTGCCGATCTTGCCGAGCTCGCGCTGGAACTCGAACTCGTTCGCGGCGCGCACATTGCCGATCAGGTCGTCGGCCGAGACCTCGAGGCTCGAGTAGTCGCGCCAGCGGTCGGGGAAGCCGATCTTCGGAGTGAACTTCTCCAGCTTCTCGAGGGCGCGCTCGCGGGTCGCGGGGGTCATCCACTCGAGGTTCTGGATGCTGTCGCGGTAGGCCTCGACGAGCTTCGCGACCAGCGCATCCATGCCCTGCTTCGCGGTCGGCGGGAAGTGCCGCTCGACGTAGACCTTGCCCACGGCCTCGCCCATCGAGCCCTCGACGAAGCTGACGCCGCGCTTCCAGCGGGCGCGGATCTCGGGGGCGCCGGTGAGCGCGGTGCCGTAGAAGTCGAAGTTCGCCTGCACGAGCTCGCTCGACAGGTAGGGCGCGAAGGCGCGCACGATCTGCCAGCTCAGCCAGTCCTTCCAGGCGTCGAGGAGGTCGGCCGTGAGCAGTGCGGGCAGCGCCTCGAGGTAGCTCGGCTGGTGCAGCACGACCTCGGCGAAGGCGGCGTCGGGCGCGTCGAGTCCGTGCAGCCAGCCGGCCAGGTCGGCGCCGGCCGCGGCATGCTCGAGCTCGGCCCAGGTGCGCAGGTTGTAGGTCTTCTCGGCGTCGCGGCTGGCGACCTTGTCCCAGTGCGCGGCGGCGAGGTCGGTCTCGAGGGCGAGGATGCGCTGCGCCCGCTCGGCCGGCTGGTCGAGCCCGGCGAGCCCGAGGATGCGCTCGAGGAAGCTCAGGTACTTCGTGCGCAGGTCGGCGAACTTCGCCTCGCGGTAGTAGCTCTCATCCGGCAGCCCGAGCCCCGACTGCACGAGGTTCACGACGTAGCGCGAGGGGTCGCCCGGGTCGTTGTCGACGTAGGCGCCGAGCACGCCGCTGACGCCCCCGCGCTCGAAGCGGCCGAGGGCCGGCAGGAACGCCGCGATGTCGGCGATGTCGGCGACCTCGGCCAGCAGCGGACGGATCGGCTCGACACCGAGCGCCTCGATGCGATCGGTGTCGAGGAAGCTGGTGAACAGGTCGCCGAACTTGCGGTGCTCGGTGCCCGGCTCGGCCTGCGCGGCCTCCTGGATGATGTCGCGCACCGCCTCCTCGGCCTGCTCGGCCAGCTGGTAGAAGGTGCCGTAGCGCGCCTTGTCGCTCGGGATCTCGGTGCGGTCGAGCCACCGGCCGTTCACGTGACGGAAGAGGTCGTCTTGCGGGCGGGTGGCGGGGTCGAGCTCGTCGAGCTCGATGCCCGAGGGCAGCGCGGCGTCGGTCATGCCCTCACGCTAGCCGCGCCGACCGTCACGCCGCCCGGGAGTTTCCCCGCACGACGCCCTGCTCGCCCGGCGCGGCGGTGTCGCCGGGCGGGCCTAGCGTGGATGCCGTGAGCAGCCCGGCCCCGCGACGACGCCTGATCGCGCTGCGCACCGCGCACGACCGCGAGATCGGGCGGCTCGCGATCCCGGCGCTCGGCGCGCTCGTGGCCGAGCCGCTGTTCCTCGCGACCGACACGGCGCTCGTCGGCCACCTCGGAGCGACGCCGCTGGCCGCGCTCGGCCTCGCCGGAACCGTGCTGCAGACCGCCGTCGGCCTGCTCGTCTTCCTCGCCTACGCCACCACACCCGCCGTCGCACGCCGCCTCGGCGCCGGCGACGAGCCGGGCGCCCTCCGCGCCGGCATCGACGGGCTCTGGCTCGCGCTCGGCGTCGGCGTCGCGCTGGTCGTGCTCGGCAGCGTGGGCGCGGATGCAGTGACCGGCTGGTTCGGGGCCGATCCGGCCGTGGCGACCGCGGCATCCACCTATCTGCGCGTCGCCGTCTGGGGCCTGCCGCCGATGCTCGTGGTGGTCGCGGCGACCGGCCTGTTCCGCGGACTGCAGGACACGCGCACGCCGCTCGTCATCGCCGTCGCGGGCTTCGGCGCGAACGCGCTGCTCAACGCGCTGCTGATCTACGGCGTCGACTGGGGTCTCGTCGGCTCGGCCGTCGGCACGGTGCTCGCGCAGCTCGGCATCGCGATCGCGTGCGTCGTGATCGCGGCCAAGCACGCCCGCCGGGTCGCCGTGCCGCTGCTGCCCGGACGCGGCGGCGTTCTCGCCTCGGCGAGCGCGGGCGGATGGCTGTTCCTGCGCACGCTCTCGCTGCGCATCGCGATCGTCGGCACGGTCGTCGCCGCGACGGCGCACGGCACGACCGCCCTCGCCGCGACGCAGGTGCTGGCGACGCTGTTCAGCATCATCGCGCTCGCCCTGGATGCGCTCGCGATCGCCGGCCAGGCGATGATCGGGCACGCGCTCGGGGCCTCGGACGAGGTGCGGGCCCGAGCGATCCTTCGCCGCCTGATCGAGCTGTCGGTCGTCGGCGGGCTGGCCTTCGGCATCCTCATCGCCACCGTCAGCCCGGTGCTCGGCCGCGTCTTCACGAGCGACGCGGAGGTGCTCGCGGCGATCCCCGGCGGCCTGCTCGCGATGGCCGTGGGCCTGCCGTTCGCGGGCGCCGTGTTCGCGCTCGACGGCATCCTCATCGGCGCCGGCGACGGCCGCTACCTCGCGCTCGCCGGCCTGCTCAACCTGATCGTCGCGATCCCGCTGCTCGTGCTGGTCACGGTGCTGCCGCTCTCCGCGGCGGGCGCGGTCATCGGGGTGCAGCTCACCCTGCAGGTCGGCTACATGCTCGCCCGGCTCGCGACGCTCGGCTGGCGCATCCGCGGCGGCGGATGGGTGCGGCTCGGGCACGCCTGACGGCACGCCGGTCGGCGGCTCCGCGGCGCACTGACGCGACAACGCAACGACACGAGGACACCGACGCACGGCGTCCTGCCGGGCGGCGCGCTGCCTCCCTCGCCGCCGAACGACGCAACTCAGGGGATCCGACTCGAGACGAGGCGCGCGCCGTCCGAGCGCGGATCTCCTGAGTTGCGTCGCGGGTCAGACGCGGGCGCGGGCCGTCGTGGCGCCGCGGTGCAGGGTCGTGCGAAACAGCACCGGATCGGGCGCCGGCGCGTCGGGGTCGGCCAGCGCCGCCAGCACCGCGCGACCGGCCGCCTCGCCCTTGGCCCGGGCGGGCTGCACCATCGTGGTCAGGTCGTGATCCGTGAGTCCGTCGACGCGGATGCCGTCGAAACCGGTCACGCTGAGGTCGTCGGGCACGCGCAGCCCGCGCTCCTCGGCGGCCCGGATGACGCCGATCGCGATCAGGTCGCTCTGCGCGAGGATCGCGGTCGGGCGCGCGGATACGGCGGAGCCGCTGCCAGCGCCAGCCCCGGCGCCAGACGACTCGGCACCGACGACCCTGACACCAGACGACTCGACGCCGGCGAATCCGACGCTGCCGTCGTCGGCGCGCCCGTCGAGCAGCGCCGCCGCCGCCTCGTACCCCGCGGCGATCGAGCTGGCGCTCGCGATCCAGCCCGGCGCATCCGGGAACACCTGCCGCACCCCGTCGAGCCTTTCGCGGGTCGACGGCGCGGTCGCGGCCGCCTCGAGTCCGGGCGTGAGCGGGCCGCTCGTGCGGCGCGACCCGAGCGGCAGGGTGACGATGCCGACGCGATGATGCCCGAGCTCACGCAGGTGCTCGGCGAGGGCGCGGGCACCCTCCACGTTGTCGAGGTCGATCGCGGCGACGCCGTCGGCGTGCGGCGCCTCGAGTCCGATGACGGGGACGCGGCGGCGGCGCAGCAGCTCGAGCGTGTCGAGGATGCCGACGCCGCAGCCGACGAGCACGGCCGCGTCGAAGGGCGAGGAGCTGACGCGCGCTGGGTCGTCAGCGGCGCCCGGGATGATCAGCAACGAGGGTCCGCCGTCGCCGAGACCGTCGGCGAGCCCGTCGAGCTGCGCGAGGTTGATCGGGTCGCGGAAGGCGTCGCCGAGCGCATCCTCGGTCACGACGGCGACGATGCCCGAGCGGCCCTGGCGCAGTCCGCGAGCCCGAGGATCCGGTCCGGCGTAGCCGAGCTTCGCGGCGGCATCGAGCACGCGCTGGCGGGTGGATGCGCTGGCCGGTCCGCTGCCGTTGAGCACGAGCGAGGCGGTCGAGTTCGAGACGCCGGCGCGGGCGGCGACGTCGCTGAGGCGGATACGCGGGTCACGTCCGCCGGGTCCGCCCGTCGCCGAATCGCTCATGGGCTGTTACTGTACTCGAAACGATTCGATCGAAACGATTCGACATCGATGGACCGGCCCGCGGCACCGCCCGCGCTGACCATCCGATGCGTCACGGCAGGCGAGTCCCCCGCCGCACGACCACCCGATCCACCGACCGAGAACGACCTCCGCCGGAGCAGCTCATGACCGACCCCACCGCCGCACCCACCAGCACCGCTGGCAAGCCCCGCGTACCCGCCTGGCGCAACGCGACCTTCGCGATCTTCGCCGCGAACGGCTTCGCGATGGCCACCTGGGTCGCCCGCATCCCCGCCGTGCGCGACGACCTCGGCATCGATCCGGCGCGCGTCGGCGTGCTCATCGCCGGCCTCAGCGCCGGCGCGATCATCGGACTGCTCTCGTCGAGCCACGTGCTCGCCCTGCTCGGCGGGCGCCGCTCGCTGCACGCGGCCCTCGTCATCCAGGCGGTCGGGCTCGTCGTGATCGGGCTCGGCGCCGAGGCGCTGCACAGTTTCCCGATCGCGTTCGTCGGACTGCTGATCTTCGGCTTCAGCTCGTCGATCTGCGACGTCGGCATGAACGTCGAGGGCTCGCTCGTCGAGCATCGCGAGAAGCGCACCCTGCTGCCGCTCATGCACGCCGCCTGGAGCCTCGGCACCGTCACCGGCGGCGGCGTGGCAGCACTCGTCGCCCAGTTCGATGTCGTGCTGTCGGTGCACCTCAGCGTCGCCGCGGTGATCGTCGCGATCGCGGGGCTGATCCCGCCCCGCTTCATCCCGAAGCACCACGAAGACCCGACCGGCGAGCCGACCCAGCCGACGACGATGCGCGACCGCCTCGCGATCTGGCTCGAGCCGCGCACACTCGCGATCGGACTCATCCTGCTCGGCATGGCTTTCGCCGAGGGCAGCGCCAACGACTGGCTCGCGCTCGCGATGGTCGACGACCGCGGGCTCGACCACGCGGCCGGCGCCGCGATGTTCACGATCTTCACGATCGCGATGACGATCGGACGCGTCGGCGGCACCATCGTCGTCAACCGGATCGGCCGCGTGCCCGCCCTGATCGGCTCGGCCGTGCTGGCGATCGTCGGGCTCGTGACCGTCATCCTGATCGACAACCCCGTCACGACCATCGTCGGCATCGTGCTGTGGGGCATCGGCGCATCCCTCGGATTCCCGCTCGGGATGTCGGCGGCCGCCGACGACCCGAAGAAGGCGGCGGCCCGCGTGAGTGCGGTCGCGACCGTCGGCTACTTCGCGTTCCTCGTCGGGCCGCCGGTCATCGGCGTCATCGGCGACTCGATCGGACTGCTGCGGGCCCTGCTGCTCGTCGTCGGGCTCATCGTGATCGCCGCGATCGCCTCCCCCGCCGCTCGCGAATCGGGTGTGCGGGCGCGCAGCGGCAAGGATGCGGCGCCCGGCGCCGGCACGGGCGGCGCGGCGTCCTGACCGACGCGAAACTCAGGAGATCCGCGCTCGGGCGGAGCGCCTGCCTCGCCGGGCGGCGGATCTCCTGAGTTGCGTCGCCCATGGGTATGGCTCGCACCGCACTGCGGATCTCCACGGCCTCACCGCACCTCGCCCGGCGAAGGTGACGGAAGCACAGCGGATGCGCGCGCCAGCCCGGCGCGGCGCTCCCGGCCGGCGGCGGCTCGTGCTGTGATGGGGCGCCCGGCGATGTTCCGGGCATCCACCTCGAGAGAGCCGAACACCGTGTCCCTGCCTCCGCAGCAGCCCGGCCAGCCCGTCGACCCGGAGTTCGGGCGTCGGCCCGACCCGCAGCAGCAGCCGTACCCGCCGCAGCCGCCCTACCCCCAGCCCTCGGCTCCGCAGCCGCTCTACCCGCAAACCTCGGGCCCGCAGCACCTCGTCCCGCCGCAGCCCGCTGGGCCCCCGCAGCCGATCAGCGTGTCGTTCGGCGGCAGCGCGGGCATCGTCAAGGGCGTCGGCATCGGCTGCCTCGTCGTCGTCGCGCTGTGCGCTGTGCAGGTCCTCCTCGACGTCGTGAAGAACGACCCGAGCTGGATCGCGCTCGCCATCGTCGGCGTGCTCGTCGGACTCTTCGGCGCCCTGTGCCTCGCGAGCGTGCGGAACATCCGCGGCGCCGGGCTCGCCGTCGGCGCCGACGGCATCCAGGCGACCCTGCAGGGCAGGACGGTGCGGATCGGCTGGCACGAGATCGCCTACGTCGGCATCTCGATCACGTCGTCGGGCTTCGACGGGCCGGGCGCTCCCCCGGTGCCGAGCCGCTACCGCGGACGCTCGATCATCCGCATCCGCCTCGCCGGAACCACCCCGGGCTTCACCGATCGGCCAGACATGAAGTTCCTCGTCACGAACGACGAGCAGGCGCCCTACACGCACAAGCTCCCGATCGCGAAGGCCGGCGCGCTCGGCGACGACCGCTTCGGCTTCATCGACCCGGTCGCGCGCGCACTCGCGGGCTTCGGCGGGACGCGGTTCACGGGTGTCGAGCAGAAGCGCGTGGCCGTCGGCCGGTACAGCTGAGCCCCGCGCTCCGGCGCTCCCGTCGTGCGCCGTGCCGCATCCGCCGACCTAGACTCGTCGGGTGCGTCTCGTCGTTGCCCGCTGCTCGGTCGACTACGCCGGCCGACTCAGCGCCCACCTCCCGCTCGCGACCCGCCTGCTGCTGCTGAAGAGCGACGGCAGCGTGCTCGTGCACTCCGATTCGCTGAGCTACAAGCCGCTCAACTGGATGAGCCCGCCGTGCGCCCTCACGATCGACGAGGTGGATGAGGAGCGCGCCGCCGCCGGCGTCAGCGAGATCTGGCGGGTCACCCACGCGAAGACCGCCGACCTGCTCGTGATCTCGATCCACGAGATCCTGCACGACTCGCAGCACGAGCTCGGCATCGACCCGGGCCTGCAGAAGGACGGCGTCGAGGCCGACCTGCAGCGCCTGCTCGCCGACCAGATCGAACTGCTCGGGGAGGGCCACACGCTCGTGCGCCGCGAGTACATGACGGCGATCGGGCCCGTCGACATCCTCGCGCGGGATGCCGCGGGCAAGTCGGTCGCGGTCGAGATCAAGCGTCGCGGAGACATCGACGGCGTCGAGCAGCTCACCCGCTACCTCGAGCTCATGAACCGCGACCCGCTGCTCGCGCCGGTCGCCGGCGTCTTCGCCGCGCAGGAGATCAAGCCGCAGGCGCGCGTGCTCGCCGAGGATCGCGGTATCCGCTGCCTCGTGCTCGACTACGACGCCATGCGCGGACTCGACGACCACCTCGCCCGCCTGTTCTGACCCGTCGTCCAGAGGCCTCGTCCGGCATGACAGAACCCTGCATCCGACCTGACCGCCAGAGCCGCCGTCGGTCGCCGCGCGTAGCCTGACGCCATGCGCCGCCCCGTTCCCGAGAAGCCCGGCCCCGGCCAGGAATCGGTGTGGGACTACCCGCGCCCGCCCCGCGTCGAGCACGTCGACCGGCGCGTGACGATCGACCTCGGCGGCGAGCGGATCGTCGATACGCGCGACGTGGTCCGGGTGCTCGAGACGAGCCATCCGCCCGTCTACTACGTGCGGTTCGCGGATGTCGCCGACGGCGTCGTGCAGTCCGCGGCGGGGGCGTCGATGTGCGAGTTCAAGGGGTCCGCGCGCTACTTCAGCCTCACCGCGGGCGGCGTCACGGCCGAGCGCGCCGCCTGGAACTACCCGACGCCGCTCCCCGGATACGAGACCCTCGCCGACCGCCTCGCGATCTACCCCGAGCAGATGGATGCCTGCACGGTCGACGGCGAGCGCGTCATCCCCCAGCCCGGCGGCTTCTACGGCGGCTGGATCACCTCGGCTGTCGTCGGCCCGTTCAAGGGGATCCCCGGCTCGATGGGCTGGTAGCGCCAGCGTCCCGCCGACCGGAACCCGGCATCCCGCGCCCCGCCGACCTCAGTCGAGCTTCGGCGACGCCTCCCCGCGCAGGCCGGCCGCGCGCAGCTCGGCGCCGACGCGCGACGTGCGGCGCCCGTAGAGCAGGTAGACCACGAGTCCGACGACGAGCCAGATCAGGAACCGCACCCAGGTCAGCGTCGTCAGGTTGAACATGAGCCACAGGCACAGGGCGGCCGAGAGGATGGGCAGCACCGGCGACAGCGGAACCCGGAAGCCGCGCTGGAGATCCGGCCGGGTGCGCCGCAGCACGACGACGGCGACGCTCACCAGCACGAACGCGGAGAGCGTGCCGATGTTGATCATCTCTTCGAGCAGCCCCACGTCGAAGAACGCGGCCGTGAGAGCGACGAGCGCTCCGCCGATCACGATCGTGCGCACCGGCGTCTTGCGCGACGAGGTCTTCGAGAGCGCCCGCGGCAGCAGCCCGTCGCGGCTCAAGGCGAAGACGATGCGCGAGAGCCCGAGCAGCAGCACCATGATCACGGTCGTCAGCCCCGCAAGCGCGCCGAAGGAGATCACGGCCGACGCCCACGGCTGGCCGACGAGCTGGAACGCGGTCGCGAGCGACGGCGCATCCGACTTCGCCAGCTCGGTGTAGGGCACCATGCCGGTCAGCACGATCGACACGAGGATGTAGAGCACGCTCACGATGCCGAGCCCGAGGAAGATGCCGCGCGGCAGGGTGCGCTGCGGCTTCTTCACCTCCTCGGCGCTCGTCGCGACGACGTCGAAGCCGATGAAGGCGAAGAAGACGAGGGATGCCGCGGCCAGCAGCCCGAAGACGCCGTACTGCGCCGGCGCCGAGCCGCTGACGAAGGAGAACAGCGACTGCGTCCAGACATCCGCGCCGCCGCCCGTCGTGGGCTTCGCGGGAGGGATGAAGGGGCTGTAGTTGGCGGCCTTGACGAAGAAGAAGCCGACCACGATGACGAAGATCACGATCGCGACCTTGATGACCGTGAACACGGCGCCGACGCGGGTCGTGAGCTTCGTGCCGAGGGCCAGCAGCGCGGTGAAGACCGCGACGACGACGAACGCCGGCCAGCTCACCTCGATGCCGCCGAGCTTGAACGTCGAGGCGAAGGGCAGCCCGATCGATTCGAGCGCCGTCGCGAGATAGACGCCCCAGTACTTCGCCAGCACCGCCGCGGCGGTGAACATCTCGAGGATCAGATCCCACGCGATGATCCACGCGATCGGCTCGCCGAGCGTCGCGTAGGTGAAGGTGTAGGCGCTGCCCGCGACCGGCACTGTCGAGGCGAACTCGGCGTAGCACATGATCGCCAGGCCGCAGGTGATGGCGGCGAGCACGAAGCTGATGATCACGCTCGGCCCCGCGAAGCTGGCCGCGGCCTGCGCGCCGACGCTGAAGATGCCGGCGCCGACCGCGACCGCGACGCCCATGAGCGCCAGGTCCCAGGTGCCGAGGCTGCGCTTGAGGCTGCGCTCGCCGTCGTCCGAGTCGGCGACCGAGGCCTCCACCGATTTCACGCGCCACGCCATGTCATCCGCCTTCCGTGCAGGGTCGTCGGGGTGGGGCGCTCGCGGGGCGGAGTCGCGCGGGGGCGCGAGCCGGGCGGTGTCCGGGGTGTCCGACGATGACCCGCGGCGACGACCGTCGTCGGTGCCGGAGTGGGGGATGGTGCCAGGTGGATGCCGTCGGGCTGCCGCCGCGAACGCGCCGCCCATCCTTGCAGTCGCGTCGTCGGCGGGGCGAATCGGGCATCGGCGGAAGGGGCGCGCGTGCCGGCATCCGCGCGTCCGCCGGCGCACAGCACCGCGCCCCGGTCGGGGGCGGGAAGCGTTCACCTGGCGGGCCTAGCCTGGACGGGATATGAGCATCTCCCCGTACTCCGCCGTGCTGTTCGACCTCGACGGCACGATCGCCGACTCGGCGCCGGGAATCACCGCCTCGCTCGCCTGGACCTACGAGCAGCTCGGCCGCCCGGTGCCGACCCCGGCCGAGCTGATGAAGTGGGTGGGGCCGCCGATCCTCGACTCCTTCCGCGAGTACATGGGGCTGGATGAGGCCGGCGCCCGCGACGCCCTCGCGATCTACCGCCCGCACTACGTGGCGCACGGGGTCAACGACGCGACGATCTTCCCCGGCGTCGAGCGCGTGCTGCGCGCGATCAAGGCCGCGGGGCTGCCGCTGTCGCTCGCGACGTCGAAGCCCGAGGGGCCGGCCCGCGCGATCCTCGATGGCTTCGGCATCACCGACCTCTTCGACGAGATCGCCGGCGCGAGCGAAGACGAGACGCGCAGCGCGAAAGCGGATGTGGTGGAGGAGGCCCTGCGCCGCCTCACCGCCGACGGATTCGACGCGAGCCGCCCCGTGCTCGTCGGCGACCGCTCGCACGACATCGAGGGTGCGGCTGCGCACGGCGTTCCGACGATCCTCGTCGCCTGGGGCTACGGGGCCCCGGCCGAGCAGGCGGGCGCCGTCGCGGTGGCGGGCGACGCGGATGCGCTGCTCTCGGCCCTCGGACTCGTCGAGGATCGCGCGGCCTGAGCCCCCGCTCGCATCAGGCGGCGGACGACGCGCTCGGCGTCGGGCAGTGCAGGCGCGTCGGCGTGTGCCCGTCGGTCGAGCGCTCGATCTCGTGCGACGCCATCGCCTGGCCGCAGAGCGGGCACATCGCGGGCGGCGGAGCGTCGGTGCGCTCTCCGCCTCGACCCGGCCCGAGCTGCGCCGGGCCGAGGTACGGGTACAGCGCCCTGTTCAGGCGATCCCACCAGCGCTTCCCCTTGGTCATGATCGTTAGTGTACTAATGATTCGCACACTATGCTGACGGACGTGGATGCCGCGACACCGGACGAGATCACCGCACCCGGCGTGACATCCGCCGCGACGGAGAGCGCCGCATCCGCAGCTGGTCGTGATGCCGAGCCTGGCGCGCCGGCGTGGACCTCGACGGCGAACCACACCCCGACGTCCACGCCCGACGACCCGCTCGCGCTCGACCGCCAGCTCTGCTTCGCGCTCGTCGCCGCGGCGCGCAGCGTGGTCGCCGTCTACGGTCCGGTGCTCGAGCCGCTCGGACTCACGCATCCGCAGTACCTCGTCATGCTCGCGCTGTGGGAGCGCAGCCCGCGCACGCTGCGCGACCTCGCGTCCACGCTGCGGCTCGAGTCGGCGACGCTGAGCCCGCTCGTGAAGCGGCTCGAGCAGGCCGGACTCGTCGAGCGCCGCCGCGACCCCGCGGATGAGCGCGCGCTCGCGGTGTCGCTGACGGACGCGGGGGTCGCGCTGCGCCGTGAGGCCGAGAAGGTTCCGGGCCGCGTCGTCGAGAGCCTCGGCATGAGCGTCGAGCAGCTCACCGGGGTGCGCGACGCGCTGACCGGGCTGCTGGCGGGCATCGACCGCTGACCCTGCTCCCCGGCATCCCCCGCTCCTCGCTCCCCCGTTCCCCGGATCGATCGGTCGCAACGCGCCGTCATGGCGCGCGGATAGCGGCGCGTTGCGACCGGTCGACTGCTTGGCCTGTCGAGTGGGGCGCGCGAAACGTGGGTGGGCGGCGACGCCAGTGGTCGCGGCGGGGCGCGCCCCGGCTCAGCGGGCGAGGCGGTCGACGACGGCGCCGAACCAGGCGGGGCGGGATGCCGCGAGCGGCACGATGCGCCGCCGCAATGCCGGCACGGTCGCGGCCCAGGCGAGCAGCCCCGTCACCCGCCGGAACTGCCGCGTCACGTGGAACCAGTCCGCCTCGTAGTGCACCGCATCCCCCGAGCGGATGCGCTTCACCGCCGCGCGCGCCTGGTCGAAGCCGAGGCGCAGGCCCTCGCCGGTGATCGCATCCACGTAGCCGGTGGCGTCGCCGACGAGCAGCACGCGCCCGGCGACGCGGCGCCGCGTGCGCTGCCGGAACGGCCCCGCCCCCATGACCTCGTCGGCCCACTCGACGTCGGCGAGGTCGGCGAGGGGATGGGCGTCGTCGGCCGCGACGGAACCGGCCCCGGAGCGGGTCGCGCCGGGTGAGGACTCGCCGGGTGAGGACTCCCCACCGCGTGCCGGCACGTCGCCGCCCGGCGCGCGCCCGGCGAGCCGGGCGACCAGCTCCGGCGCCTCGGCGATCGCCTCGTCGAAGCCGACGCCCTGCCGCGCGAGCACGGCGATGCCGACGAGCCGGTCGTCGACGGGGGTGACGTAGATCTCGGCGCGCGGAGTCCAGTGCACCTCGATGAGCTCGCTCCACGGGGTGACGCGCGCGTGCCGGCGCAGTCCGTAGCGGCGACGCCGCCGCGGCGCCGGACGCGCGAGCCCGACCTCGCGGGCGATCGTCGAATGCAGTCCGTCGGCGGCGATGAGCCAGCTGGCGCGGATGCCGGCGGCGGTGACGCCCGTCGCGTCCTGAACCACCGCATCCGCTTTCACCGGGATGCGCGTGACCCCGAGACCGGCGGCGCGCTCGGCGAGCGCCCGGTGCAGCTCGGTGCGGCGAACGCCGAGGCCGACCGCGGCGCCCTCGGGGAAGCGGTGCTCGACCGAGCGGGCGCCGTCGGTGTAGCGCACACCGCGCAGGGCTAGGCCGTGCGGGGCGACACCGAGGCGGCCGAGCAGCGGGAGCGCGCCGGGCATGAGTCCCTCGCCGCAGGCCTTGTCGATGGGGTCGCCGGGGCGCGCGAGGCCGAGGAGGCTGGATGCGGGACCGGCGTCGGGACCGGCAACCGCCTCGGCACCGTCAGCGAGCGCGTCGACGCCGCTCACGCTGCCACCGCGCTGGTCACCGACCGGGAGGGGCGCATCGCCGCCGGCGACGCTCCCGCCGGCCTCCGTCGTACTCACAGCCGGACGCACTCCACGATCCCGCTGCCCGCCGCCGCGCGGCTCCGCGATCGCGACCGTCAGCCCGGCGAGGCGGGCCTCGATCGCCGCCACGAGACCCACGGGGCCGCCACCGACGATGAGCACGTCGACGTCGGCGGTCGGATCGAGCGCGGCGCGGCCATGGTCGACGTCGGCTTCGGGGTCTCCGCCGGCACCCGCTGCTTCGGCGACGCGGCGCCCCGCGGCGCGGGCTGCGCCGAGAGCCGTGTCGCCCGCCCTGCCGAGCCGGTCGCGGGCGCGCGTTCCACCGGCGCCGCTCTCCGTGCGCTCCTTCGGCGGATCCCGCCGCTCATCCCTCTCGACCATCACTCCGACCCTGCCTCATCGGCGGGCTGACCGTCGATCGGTCGCAAACTGTCGCCACGAACACGACCAGGCGACAGTTTGCGACCGATCGATGGAGAGGGCGCGATGGGCGGGGCATCCGACGTCCCGTGAGCGTCGGCCGACTCGACGATGTCCGAGCCCGCGCCCGAGCTCACGCCCGCGCCCGCAGCCGCGCCCGAAGTCGAGACCTCACTCGCATCCGCATCCGCAACCGCACTCGCGGCGAGCGCCCGCAGCGCGCGATCCTCGACCGGGATGCGGAAGCCGAGCAGCAGCACCGCGTTGAGCACCGTGAAGGCGAGCGCGGTGATCCACGCGGTGTGCACGAGCGGCAGCACGATCCCCTCGATCACGACGACGAGGTAGTTGGGATGCGGCAGCCACGCCCAGCGGTACGGTCCGCGGGTCACGCGGCCGGCGCCGGGCACGACGATCACGCGGGTGTTCCACTGCGGGCCGAGGCTCGCGATGATCCACAGCCGGGCGGCCTGGCAGGCGACGGCGATCACGAGCATCGGCCAGCCGAGCGCGGGGATGAACGGACGATCGAGTGCCCACGCCTCGACGACGGCGCCGACGAGCAGGGCGGTGTGCAGGGCGACCATCCACGGGAAGTGCCGCCGCCCGTGCTCCACCCCGCCCCGGGCGAAGGCCGCGGCCGCGTTGCGCGTCGAGACGCGCAGCTCGTTGAGGCGCTCGACGCCGGTCGCGACGACGAGCGCGGTGAACAGGATGAGGCTGGTCACGCGGGCGCCCCCGGCTCGGCATCCGCTGGCGGCACCGCATCCCAGCGCAGCAGCACGATCTCGCTGGTGACGCCGGGGCCGAGCGCGAACAGGAGTCCGATGGCGCCGGCCGGCTGCGCCGGGGTGCGCGCGAGCACGTGCAGCACCGACGCCGAGGAGAGGTTGCCGGTCTCGCGCAGCGATTCCCACGCGGTGTCGAGAGCATCGTCGGGCAGGTCGAGCGTGTGGGCGAAGGCCTCGAGCACGCGGGGTCCGCCGGCGTGGGCGACCCAGGTCGACACGTCGCGGCGGACGAGGCCGTTGCCGCCGAGCAGCGCATCCACGTCGGCGGCGAAGTTCGCGTCGATCGCTCCGGCGACCTCGGCGGTCAGCACGATGCGGAAGCCGGTGCCGCCGAGCTCGAACCCGAGCACGCCCTCGCTGTCGGGGTAGAGCGAGCTGAGCGTGTCGACGATCCTCGGCACGGTCGCGGGCGGCGGCGTGTGCACGGCGGATCGGGTGGATGCTCGCGCCGGCGGGACCCATGCATCCCCCACCACGACGGCCGCGGCGGCGCCGTCGCCGAAGAGCCCCGTCGCGACGGCGTTCGCGATGCTGCGGTCTGCGCGCTGCAGCGTGAGCGAGCACAGCTCGACGGCGAGCACGACGGCGACGTCCTCGGGATACCCGGCCAGGTAGTCGTGGGCGCGAGCGAGGCCCGCGGCCCCGGCGACGCATCCCAGCCCGAACGAGGGGATGCGCTTCAGATCGCGCCGGAAGCCGAGCCGCCCCGCGAGCACCGCGTCGATCGACGGTGCGGCCGCTCCGGTCACCGAGGTGAAGAAGAAGTGGTCGACATCGGCGGGCTCGAGGCCCGCGTCGGCGAGCGCCGCCCGCACCGCCCGCTCGCCCAGGTCGGCGCCCGCATCCAGCCATACCCGGTTCGTCGCGTCGAAGCCGCCGAGATCCGCGTAGCTCTCGATCGGCAGCACGGTGTGCCGGGTGCGGATGCCGGCGCTCGCGTGCATCCGCTCGAACACCGCGCGCTCGGTGCGCAGAGCCGGATCGTCGAGCCCGATCGCGCGCACGAGCTCAGCCGTGATGTCGGACTGCGCCGACGAGTGCGACGGCAGAACCGGGGCGACCGCCACGATGCGCGACATGGCGCCATCGTGTCAGCGTCGCGCCGCCTCGCGCGCGGAACGGGTCCGCTGTTCGGGGCACACCCAGGTCGGACCCAGCGCTCAGCGGCGCGTGTCGGTGCTCCCCTTCCCGGAGCCGGCCGCGGCGACTCGACCCGAGCCCGACGCGGGTTGATCGGTCGCCAACTGTCGCTATGACCGCTCGATAGCGACAGTTATCGACCGATCACGTTGGAGTGGTGGCGTTCCGCGGAGGGTCTCGCGGGGAGGGCGCGTGATTCGCTACCAGCGCTCGTCGGCGCGCGGCACGACCCCGGCGACGGCATCCAGGTCGGGGAAGCACATCGCGAGCAGCTCGTCGGCGGGTCCGCTGCCGTCGCTGTCGAGCATCCTCAGCCCGATCAGGGTGTTGAGCAGCATGCCGTAGGAGAGGAACTCCTTGCCGAACTCGGCGTCGAAGCCCGCTTCTTCGCGGATGAAGCGCCAGATGCGGCCGAAGGAGGCGCGCGCGACGGGGCCGATGACCGGGTCGCCGCCGCGCAGGAACGCCTGCAGCATCGTGAGGTGCAGCCCGCGCTCGCCGAGCAGGCGCAGGTAGGCGACGCTCATCGCCTGCTTGCGGGCGTGGATGCGCTGGCTCGCGTCGGCGTCGGCGTCGGCCGGGAGTGACGCGTCGGCCTCGGCGAGCGCGGCGCGGAAGTCGGTCTCGAGCCGCTGGGCGACGACCTCGAAGGCGGCGAGGAAGAGCCCCTGCTTCGAGCCGAACATCCGCACCACGTAGGCCTGGCTGACGCCGGCCGCCTGCGCGAGGTCGTCGGTCGTGGCGCCGTCGTAGCCCTTGGCGCCGAAGACGGCGATCGAGGCGGCGAGGATCTGCGCGCGACGCTCCTCCGAGCTCATCCGCCCGCCGGATGCCGGCGCGGCGGCGCCCGATCCCGCGTCGCCCGCACCCGTGATCTCGGCGGTTGCGCCACCGGAGCTGGCAGTTCGGGCGGAGGTTCGCGGGCTCATGTTGACAAGGTTATCAAACGTTTACTACGTTTCGAGTAATCAGTTGATTACAACCACAGCGAGCCCTTCGCCCGCCGCGAGTTCTCGACCGACACCGCGACCGGATGCGCAGCCGGCCGCACCCCGCATCTACTCGACACTCCCTCTCGACTCAGGAGAAACGATGTCCACCGACACCCTCGACACCGCGCCCAGCGGCGCGCCCGGCGCGACCGGCGCCCCGTCGACCCCGCGCACCCGCCGCGCGCGCCCCTTCGGGCTCGTGCTGATCGCCGCATCCCTGCCGATGTTCATGGCGACCCTCGACAACCTCGTCATGACCAACGCGCTGCCCGTGCTGCACGAGAAGCTCGGCGCGAGCGTCGAGCAGCTGCAGTGGTTCGTCAACGCCTACACGCTCGCCTTCGCGGGCACGATCCTGTTCGCCTCGGCGCTCGGCGACCGCATCGGCCGCCGCCGCGTGTTCCTCGCCGGCATCGCGATCTTCGGCATCGGCTCGGCCCTCGCCGCGCTGAGCACCGAGCCGTGGCAGCTCATCGTCGCCCGCGCGATCCAGGGCTTCGGCGGCGCGGCCGTCATGCCGCTCTCGCTCGCGCTCGTCGCCGGAGCCGTGCGTCCCGAACGTCGTCCGCTCGCGATCGGCATCTGGGGCGGCGTCAGCGGCCTCGGCGTCGCGCTCGGGCCGCTCGTCGGCGGCGCCGTCATGGAGGGCTGGAACTGGCAGGCGATCTTCTGGATCAACGTGCCCGTCGCGATCATCAGCATCCCCCTCGCCCTGATCGTGCTGAACGAGGTGCGCGGCCGCCGCGAGCGCCTCGACATCCCCGGCGTGCTGCTCGCCGGAGTCGGCGTGCTCGCCCTCGTGCACGCGATCGTGCGCGGCAACGACGACGGCTGGGATTCGCTCGGGGTCATCGCCGAGCTCGTGATCGCCGGCGGTCTGCTGGTCGCGTTCCTCGTGCGTCAGCGCCTCACGGTCGCGCCGATGATGCCGCTGCGGCTGTTCCGCGACCGGTCGTTCTCGGTGGTCAACGTGGTCGGCTTCGCGTTCAGCTTCGGGTCGATGGGGGCGGTGTTCATCCTCATCCAGTTCCTGCAGGTCGTTCAGGGCTCGAGCCCGTTCGAGGCCGCACTGCAGACCACCCCGTGGACGCTCGCGCCCGTCATCGTGGCGCCTCTCGCCGGCATCTTCGGCGGACGCATCGGCACCCGCGCCCTCATCACCGCCGGCATGCTGCTGCAGGCGATCGGGCTGTTCTGGATCGCGTCGATCATGAGCGCGACCGTGCCCTACGTCGACCTCGTCGCGCCGTTCATCATCGCCGGCGTCGGCATGGCGCTCGTCTTCGCGCCGTCGTCGACCGCGCTGCTCTCCACGCTGGTGGATGCCGACCACGCCAAGGCCTCGGGCGTCAACTCGACGGTGCGCGAGATCGGCGTCGCGCTCGGCATCGCCGTGCTGACCGCGATCTTCACCGGCGCCGGCGGCGAGCTCACCCCGACCGGCTACGTCGCCGCGGCCCAGCCGGCGGTCATCACCGGCGCCGCGGTGCTGCTCGGGGCGGCGGTGCTCGGGCTGCTGCTGCCGGCGGGACGCCGGGTCGCGGCGGCGGCGGGCGGGGCGGCTGGTGCGGCCGACGCGACCTCGGTGACGCGGTCGACGTCGACGGCCGGGGCGACCTCGGATCTCGAGCCGGCGGGCACGCCCGCCGACTGATCGGTCGCGTGCACGGAAGCCGCTGAGCAGCACGGTCGAGCCGCAATACCGCTCGAGACCGCCGCTCAGCGGCTTCCGTGCACGTCGTTGCGGAAGCACGAGCTCGCCGAACCGCCTCTGGACGGGTGCGCCGCCCATCCGAAACCGCGTACCCGCACGGAACCCGCCGCCGCACGGCGTCCGACCCCGAAGTGGCTCGGCGCAGGTATCGCCCGGCCCGGAACGAAGGAACCGCCGCCGCGCATCCTGAGTCGTCCCTGCACGGCGACCCGCGGAGCGCGGCGACGGTTGTCTATGGGGCCCGTCCGGCGGTGAACCGGATGGGTGATGAGGCGTGGAACGGTGATGCGGATGACGCAGCCGGGGTCTCGACGCCCCTCAGAGGAGCGTCAGCACTCGCAACTGATGACACCGTCCACCCCGGGGCGGGGTGCCGTCAAGATGTCGAGGGGGATGTTCAGCGCGCCGCCATCGTCTTCGACGCCCAGACCCTCCTTCGCCCAGTACTCGAAACCGCCGATCATCTCGCGCACCGCGTAGCCGAGACGGCTGAATCGCAGGGCCGCCTTGGTGCTGCCGTTGCATCCCGGGCTCCAGCAGTAGACGACCACGGGCATGTCGAGCGGGATCTCGCGCGGCGCCCGGTCATCGATCTCGGCGGTGGGCAGGTGGATGGCGCCGGGCACCCGCCCCTGGTGCCAGGCGGCGTGCCCGCGCGTGTCGACGAGCACGAAGCGCTCCCCCGCGGTGATCGCGGCGGCGACGTCGCTCGGGTCGGTCTCGTAGCGCAGCTTCGCGGCGAAGTGCTCGATCGCGGCGGCGCGAGCGGCGGGGTCGAGGCCGGCGGCGACGGGCGCCCCGGCCGGCTCGGTCGGCGTCGCGGTGGTGGATGCGCTGCTCATGCCGTCAGCGTAGGAATGCCGCCTTCTCGCCGTCGCGCGCTTTCCCGCCAGCGGCACCCGACATCCGGCCACTGGATCCGGCCACGCGATCCAGCCTCGCGGTCCGGACGCGCCACCCGTGCGGAAGACTGATGCGGTGACCCGCGCGCTGCCCTCCTGGACGAGCGCCCCGCCGACCGCCGCCGGACTGGTCGTGATCGGGCTCGCCTGCCAGGAGGTCGGCGCCTCGATCGCGGTGCTGCTGTTCCCCTCGGTCGGCGCCCTCGGGATGGTCACCCTGCGTCTGGTGTTCTCGGCGCTGGTGCTGCTGCTCGTCGCGCGGCCGAAACTCAGCGGGCGCAGCGGTCGGGACTGGCTGACGGCACTGCTGTTCGGCGGCGCGATCGCGGCGATGAACAGCGCCTTCTACGTGTCGATCGAGCGCATCCCGCTCGGCATCGCCGTGACGATCGAGGTGCTCGGTCCGCTGACGCTGTCGGTCATCGCCGGACGCAAGCCTCTCGCCTTCCTCTGGGCCGGCCTCGCGGTGATCGGCGTGATCGTGCTCGGCGGCGTCGATCTTGGCCGGCTCGAACCGCTCGGCGTCGCGCTCGCACTCGTCGCCGCGGCCTGCTGGATCGGCTACATCCTCGCCTCGGCCGAGACCGGACGCCGCTTCGCCCGCCTCGACGGCCTCGCGATCGCGATGGCGATCGGCGCGGTGCTGAGCCTGCCCGGCGGCATCGTCAGCGCGGGCGCGTCGCTCGTCGATCCCGTGCACCTCGGCCTCGGCTTCGCGGTCGCGCTGCTGTCGTCGGCAGTGCCGTACGGCCTCGAGATGATCGCGCTGCGCCGCCTCAGCGAGGCGACGTTCGGGGTGCTGATGAGCCTCGCGCCGGCGCTCGCGACCACCGCCGGACTCGTGCTGCTGCACCAGGCCGTGCATCCGCTCGACCTCGTGGGCATCGGGCTCGTGATCGCGGCGAGCATCGGCGCGGTCGTCAGCACGTCGCGCGGACGCGGCGGCGACAGGGGTCGCGGCGCGCGCGGACGGGACGCGGCGGATGACGGGCGCGGCTCCGCCGGCACGTCGCCGTTCGAGCCGCCGCTCGCCTGAACTGGGAGCGTCGACGCGAACCGGGACCGCCGGCCCGCACGGGATCGTGTCAGTCGGCGTCGGCGATGAGGTGGTCGATCGCGCGGCGGGCGTCGGCGGCGAAGATCGGGCTCGTTCCGGCGTAGTAGCCGACCGCGGCGGCCGCCTTGCGCCAGGCGCGCAGCCGGGCGAGGTGCCAGTCGGCGTCGGCGGGATCGAGCGCGGCGCGGAAGGCGCGTCGGCCGGCGGTGCCGAGCGTCCACCACCCGGCGACGAGGTCGTGGGTCGGGTCGCCGAGACCGCCTCCGCTCCAGTCGATCAGGGCCGAGATCGTGGCCTCGGTGGTGGCGCCGCCGACGAGGACGTTGCCGGGCAGCGGGTCGGCGTGCGTCCAGACCAGCGGGCGGCACGGCGAGCCCGCGACACCGGTCGTGCCGGCGACGCCGACCCGCGGGGTCAGAGAATGCGCGAGATCGCGCTCCAGCCGGTCGACCGCCGCCGCGACGTCGATCAGGCCGTTCGGCGAGCGGAGGCCGGCGATCATCGCGTCGCGCTCGGCGACCGGATCGCCGCCCGAGGTCGAGAGAGGGATGCCGACGTCGCCGACAGGAAGCGTGTGGAGAGCCCCGAGCGCCGCGCCGAGCACACGGCCGCGCCGTTCATCAGCCCGCGCTTCCGCAGCCGACGCCGCCCCGGCACCGGCACCGGCACCGGCATCGGCCTCAGCGCCCGAGCCGAGGTGCGCGCTGAGGGAGCGGCCCGGGATCCAGTCGAGCACGGTCCACGCCCACGGCAGACCCGGCGCGGGCCGGCCGAGCGCGACCAGCTCGGGCGTGCGCACCGGGAGCGCGCCGTGCAGGCGAGGCAGGATGCGCGACTCGCGCTCTGCATCCGCCGCACCCCATTCGATGAGCGGCACGCGCACGACGAGCTCGTCGCCGAGGCGGAAGACCCGGTTGATCGTGCCGCCGCCCGCGAGGGTCGTGAGCGGCAGATCGCGGAAGCGCGGATGCTGCGCGTCGAGCGCGCGGCGCACATCCTCGAGACGGATGTCGACCTCGTCGGCGTGCATCCGCGGCGCCGTCATGAGCGGCGACCCCGGCCGCGCGGCGCCCGCCGCGGCGAGCTCGACACGACCGGCGTGACGATCAGAGCGAGGCGCCCGTCGAGATGCTGATGACGCTGGCGACGCCGAGGGCGACCGCGGCGACCGTCACGGCCGCGCCGATCACCAGCACGATCCCGGTGCCGACCACCGCACAGAACTTCAGGAACCCGTTCACTTCGCCTCCGCACCGACGGCCGCGGACAGCGGCACGACATCCAGCTCCAGGGTAGCCAAGTCGACGACCGCCACCGACTCGGCCGGTACGGGCTCCCAGTCGGCGACGTCGAGCCCCGACGACGCGAACACCGTCGTGCCGTCGGCGTCGCGGCGGTAGCGCATCAGGTAGTAGGCGCTGAGGCTCTCGAACGGCAGGTCGGCCTCGGGCACTCCGGTCGCGGCGAGCTCGGCGCGCGGGATGCCGCTCCGCTCGCTCGCGTGCACCGCCACGAGGTGCGTCGGGGTGAGCAGGATCGCGTTGAGGCTCGCCCGCGGGAAGCGCGAACGCAGCTCGGCGACCGTGCCGACGACCGCCTCGCGCAGGCCGTCGCCCGCGAGCAGGCGGGTGCGGATCGCCGCGAAGTAGCGCTCGCTGTCGGTCTCGCCCTCGATCTCGCCGCGCAGCTCGGGCGCGACCAGATCCTCGAAGCGCTCGACCGGCGTGAGCGAGCCGTTGTGCGCGAAGGCGAGTCCGTCGATCACGAAGGGATGCGTGTTCTGCGGCGAGCACACCATCCCATCGGTCGCGAGGCGCAGGTGCAGCAGGCGCGCGGTCGCGGGGTCGTCGGCGAGCGCGGCGGTCAGCTCGGCGTCACCGAGTCCGCTGCGATCGGACGCCTGGCGGCGCAGGCGGGCGGGGGCGGATGGGGTGGGGGCCTCCGCGTCGTGCGGCTGCGCATCCCGGTGCTCGTGCACGCCGCCGGCATCCAGCCAGACCGTGCCCCAGCCGTCGCGGTGGAGCAGCGCCATGTCCTGGAAGACGGCGCTCTGGTCGCGGCCGAGCACCTCCTGCGCGGTGACCGGGCGGGGTGCGGCGTAGGCGAGCAGACGGCACATGGGCGGGCGGAACCTCCAGCCCCCGAGAGTACGCGCGCCCGCCGCCGAGCGCCGACCGTGTGACGCGTCGCAGGCCGACCCTGCAGTGCCTGCACGTTCGCGGCACTACGCTCGGGGCAGTGAGCGAGCCCGACGAGAACAGCAGCGCATCCCCGTCGGAGCAGCCCGCCAAGAAGCGCCGCTTTGTCGATCTGAGCCCGCTCACGGCGTCCCCCGCGTTCGCGCGCATCTGGATCGGCGGCGCGATCTCGGGCATCGGCGCGCAGCTCACGATCGTCGCCGTCGGGCTGCTGATCTACGACATCACTCCGGGCAGCGCCGCCGCGAAGACGCTCGCCGTGTCGCTCGTGGGCGTCATCTCGCTGGTGCCGATGATCGTCGCCGGACTCTGGGGCGGCATGCTCGCCGACGCCTTCGACCGCCGGCTCGTGCTCATCATCAGCGCGCTGGCCGGTTGGCTGTCGACGCTCGCTCTCATCGTGATCGCCGTGGTCGACGCCGTCGTGCAGGACCACGACCGCACCGTCGCCGTCTGGCCGCTCTACGTCATCACGACCGTCAACGCGGTCGCCGCGACGATCTCGAACACGACGCGCATGGCGGTGACCCCGCGCATCCTGCCGGCCGACATGGTCGCCCGCGCGGCGGCCCTCAACGGCATCTCGATCGGCGTCATGGTGATGGTCGGGCCGGCGGTCGCGGGCGTGCTCGTCGCCGCGGCGGGCTTCCCGATCACCTTCGCCGTGGATGCGGTGCTGTTCCTGGCCGGTTTCGCCGGCATCCTGACGCTGCCGAAGCTGCCGCCGCTGGAGAAGGTCGGCCGGCCCGGGATCGCGTCGCTCGTCGAGGGCGTGCAGTTCCTGAAGCGGGCGCCGAACATCCGCCTCTCGTTCCTGGTCGACATCGTCGCGATGACCTTCGGCCGCCCGCACACGGTGTTCCCGGCCGTCGGCGCGGTGCTGATCGGCGGCGGCTCGATCACGGTCGGCGTGCTGACGGCGGGCATGGCGGTGGGCGCATTCCTGGCGAGCGTGTTCAGCGGACCGGTCGCGCACATCCACCACCACGGCCTCGCCGTGGGCCGCGCGATCACCGCCTACGGCGCCTTCGTCGCCGGCTTCGGACTCGTGCTCGCGGCGATGGCGACGGGCTGGTTCGGGAAGGTCGGTCCGGGGCTGGATGCGGTCAACTGGGTCGCGCTCGCCCTCGCGACGCTGGCGCTGATCGGCATGGGCGTGAGCGACGAGTTCAGCGCGATCTTCCGCTCGACGATGATGCTGATGGCGTCGCCCGACTCGATGCGCGGACGCCTGCAGGGCGTGTTCACGGTCGTCGTGACCGGCGGCCCGCGCGTCGGCGACCTCTACGTGGGCGTGTTCGCGACGGCGGTGGCGCTATGGTTCCCGCCGCTGCTCGGCGGGCTCATCATCATCGGGCTCATCGCGGTGCTGCTGCGGCTGCAGCCGTCGTTCCGCGCCTACGACGCGCGCACCCCGACGCCGTAGATACGCGAGTTGCCCAGTTCGGTCGGGTTCCGGGGCCGGAACGCGGCAGAACTGGGCAACTCGGCGAGAAGCGGACGCGCGTCAGGCCTTGGCCTCGCCGACCTTGCGCTCCTCGTCCTCCTGCTCCTCGCTCTTCACGATGTCCTCGGCGGGAACCGGCGAGAGCCGATCCCAGACGAAGAAGAGGATGCCGAGCACGAGCATCGCCGCGCCGGTCCACAGGTTGATGGCGATGCCGCCGGTGCGCTTCAGCTCATCCGTCGCGCCGACCGTGACGAGCCCGGTGATGCCGACGATGAGGCCGTAGACGACGAACAAGGCGCCGAGGATGCGACGCAGGTCGAAGCGTCGCGTGGACTTGACCAGCTCCTCCTGCTCGGCCGTGAGGGTGCGGTCGGTGCTGCCCGAGCCGCTGGGCTTGTTCTCACTCATGAGTTGCTCCTTCAGCAGTCCGGATCAGAGGAACGGCAGGTAGAGGGCGACGCAGCCGGCGAGGGCCACGGTTCCGAGCAGCGCCGGCGAGCGGTACCACTTGGTGTCGCCGGCGACATGGTCCTTCGTGACGTCGATCTTGCCGACGCCGTAGACGAGGCCGGTGAGCTCGGACACCGGCTTCGGCTTCGTGACGAGGCTGATGACGACCGCGAAGACGAGCACCGTGGCGAAGGAGATGATCGCGCCGTAGAGCGTCTCCGACGTGGCGGTGGCGAAGATCGGGGCCTTGTTCGCGACGCTCACCTGGTAGGCGATGAACACGATCGTCGGCGCGATGATGCCCGCGATATACGACCAGAGCGCGGCCTTCGGCGTCATCCTCTTCCACAGCAGACCCAGGATGAAGACGCCGAACAGGGGCGCATTGAAGAACGAGAACAGCGTCTGCATGTAGGTCATGATGTTCTGCGCCCCGGCCGCGATGAACGCGGTTCCGACGCCGATGATCACGCCGATCACGGTCACCCAGCGGCCCACCTTGAGGTAGTGCTCGTCGGGCATGTCCTTCTTGATGTAGCGCTGCCAGATGTCCCAGGTGAAGACCGTGTTGAAGCTCGACACGTTGGCCGCCATGCCCGCCATGAACGAGGCCATGAGTCCGGTGACGGCGACGCCGAGCACACCGGTCGGCAGGTACATCTGCATGAGCTTCGGGATGACCTCGTTGTAGGTCACGCCCGAGTCGGGGTCGGCGAGCAGGTTGCCGATCGTCGCCGCGCCGATGAGGCCGGGGATGACGACGATGAAGGGGATGAGCAGCTTCGGGAAGGCGCCGATCAGCGGCGTGCGCCGCGCGGCCGACATGTTCTTCGCGCTGAAGGCGCGCTGCACCTCGGTGAAGTTCGTCGTCCAGTAGCCGAAGCTCAGCACGAAGCCGAGGCCCAGCACGATCGCGAGCCAGTTCGCGCCGATCGGGTTCGACTCGTCGCCGAAGCCCGTGCCGACCCAGGTGTGCAGCAGCTTCGCGCTCTCGGTCTTGTTGAGCGCATCCACCAGGCCGTTCCAGCCGTGCACGCGGTTGAGGCCGACGATCGTCAGCGGGACCAGGCCGGCGATGATCACGAAGAACTGCATGACCTCGTTGTAGATCGCGCTCGAGAGCCCGCCCAGGGTGATGTAGACGAGCACGAACGCGGCCGAGACGAGGATGGCGATCCACTGCGACCAGCCGAGCATCGCCTCGATGACGAGCGCCATCGCGAACAGGTTGATGCCGGCGATGAGCACGTTCGAGACGGCGAAGGCCAGCGAGTTGACCAGGTGCGGCGCCTTGCCGAAGCGGCGCAGCATGAACTCGGGCACGCTGCGCACCTTCGACGCGTAGTAGAAGGGCATCATCACGAGGCCGAGGAACACCATCGCCGGCACCGCGCCGATGAGGTAGTAGTGCAGGGTCGACATGCCGATCTGGGCGCCGTTCGCCGCCATCCCGAGGATCTCGGTGGCGCCGAGGTTGGCGCTGACGAAGGCGAGTCCGGTGATCCACGCGGGCATCGAGCGGCCGGAGAGGAAGAAGTCGACGCTCGACTTCACCCGCTTGCGGGCGATCAGGCCGATGCCGATCACAACCGCGAAGTAGATGGCGAGCATCAGGTAGTCGACCCAGGTCAGGTCGAGGCGGATGCCCTGGGTGGCGGTGTGCACACCGCCGGCGGGGCTGAGGGCGGTCGGGATCGCGCCCGCCGTGCTCAGGGCGAGTGCTGCAGGCGCGAGTGCCATGCGGGTCCTCTCCGGATTCGTCGTCGATCGGGAGCGAGAACCTCCGCCGGTGGGCGGCGCTTCGCAACCTGTGGCAGGAGGGCCGTGGGTCGCTCATCGCGGGGGTGGTCGCAGCGTGTTCGGAACGGTGTCCGGAACAGCGCCGGGATGGGACTCTGCCACACCCTGACAGCGCTGACACAACTCGCGCAGGTCGCGTTCAGGTGCTATCGCGCGGGCGCGGGTGCGCGCCGTTCAGCTGTCGCGCGCGGGCGATCCCGGTCCGTCGCCGTCGAGCAGCGCATCCGGGTCGTGGATGCTCGGCTCGCGGTAGGAGGCGACCGTCAGCACGACCGTCTGGATGATCTCCTCGGCCTCGAGCGCATCCTCGATCGCCCGCAGCTGGTCGGCGACGGCGTGCTCGGGCTTGTCGCCGAGCAGGTCGACGGCGCCGACCACGAAGAGGCGGTTCGGTCCGACGATCTCGACGTGCAGGTAGGTGACGTGGTCGATCTCGGGGCGCGACTCGAGCAGGTCGATGATCCAGTCGCGCAGCTTGCCGCCCTGCGCGCCGCCGATGAGGAAGCGGCGGTTGCGGTCGATGAGGAAGATCGCGACGACCGCGAGCAGCAGGCCGATGAGGATGCTCGCGATCGCGTCGAAGGCGGCGATGCCGGTCGCCTGATGCAGGGCGATCCCGGCGGCGGCGAGCAGGATGCCGATGAGCGCGGCGCCGTCTTCGGCGAAGACCGCGCGCAGCGTCGACTCCGAACTGCCGAGCACGTAGGGCAGGAACTCGCGTCCGGTCTCGCGGGCCCGCTTGCGGCCCTGCCGGATCGACTGCAGGAACGACGTGCCCTCGAGCACGAAGGCGACGCCGAGCACGATGTAGTTGATGACGTAGTCGCCGGCCGGCTCGGCCTCCGGGTCGAGCAGCTGCGTGATGCCGTGGAACACCGACACGGTCGCGCCGACCGCGAAGACGCCGATCGCAGCGAACAGCGACCACAGCCAGGCGTCGCGGCCGAAGCCGAGCGGATGGTCCTTGTCGCGCGGACGCACCGCCGCCCGGTCGGCGAACAGCAGGAAGATCTCGTTGCCCGCATCCGCCCAGGAGTGCGCGGCCTCGGCGAACATCGCCGCCGATCCGGTGAACACGGCCGCGACGGTCTTCGCCGCCGCCACGAGCACGTTCGCGATGAGGGCGAGCAGCACGGTCACGCGGGCGACGCTACTCCCGCGCCTCCTGCCGGTGCGGGCTGAAGGCGCGGGAGCGAGCCGACGTTCAGGATCAGAGGTAGGCGCCGCCCGAGGCCTCGACGCGCTGGGCGTTGATCCAACGTGCGCCGGGCGAGAGCAGCGTGACGACCGCATCCGCGATGTCGTCGGGCTGACCGCCGCGTCCGAGCGCGGTGACCTTCGACACGGCCGCCTGGAACTCGTCGCTCATGAGCGAGCCGCCGCCGAAGTCGGTCGCGGTCGCGCCGGGCGCGAGGGTGTTGACGGCGATGCCGCGGCTGCCGAGGCCGGCCGCGAGGTAGCGCGAGTAGACCTCGATCGCGCCCTTCGTGGCGGCGTAGACGGCGTAGGGCGCGCCGGCGGTGTAGCGGGCGAGTCCGCTCGAGACGTTGAGGATGCGGCCGCCGTCGGCGAGCAGCGGCAGCACCGCCTCGGTGAACAGCACGACGCCCTTGAGGTTGGTGTTCAGCAGCTCGTCGATCTGTTCGGCCGTGGTCTGGCCGACGGGGGTGAGGATGCCGACGCCGGCGTTGTTGAAGAGGTGGTCGAAGCTGTCGCGACCCCAGGTCTCGGCGAGCGCTGCGCGCAGCTGCTCGACGAAGGCGGGGAAGCTGTCGAACTCGGTCGTGTCGAGCTGCAGCGCCACGGCCTTGCGGCCTTTCGCCTGGATCGCGGCGATCGTCTCCTGCGCGGCGTCGGCAGAGGCGCGGTAGGTGATGACGACGTCCTGTCCGGCGTCGGCGAGGGCGAGCGCGGCGGAGCGGCCCAGGCCACGTCCGCCGCCGGTGATGAGGGTGATCTTCTCGGTCATGACCTCATCGTGCGCCGCGTCCGGCGGGCTCTCCAGGGCGCGCTCATCCACGGATTCCCGATCCCTGGTCGCACTCGCACCGCGGGGGGATGATGGGCGCATGGACCGCATCCAGCTCGCCGATTTCCTGCGCAGCCGCCGCGAGGCGCTGCAGCCGGAGGACGTCGGCCTGCCCCGCGGACCGCGCCGGCGCACCGGCGGGCTGCGGCGCGAGGAGATCGCGCAGCTGTGCGGCATGTCGACCGACTACTGGAGCCGGCTCGAGCAGCAGCGCGGACCCCAGCCGTCCGAGCAGATGCTCGGCGCGATCGCCCGCGGCCTGCACCTCAGCGTCGACGAGCGCGCGCACCTGTTCCGCCTCGCCGGGCACGCGGCCCCCGAGGCGGCCCGCGCCTGGGATCACGTCTCGCCCGGCGTGCAGCGCATCCTCGATCGCCTCGGCGACACCCCCGCGATGGTGCTCAACGATCTCGGCGAGACGCTCGTGCAGACGCCGCTCGCGCGGGCTCTGCTCGGCGACCACTCCGGCTACACCGGGCTCTCGAAGGTCAACGTGTACCGCTGGTACGCCGACCCGGCGACCCGCGACGTGTACCCGCGCGACGACCAGCCCGAGCACGGCGCTGTGTTCACGGCCGAGCTGCGCTCCGCCTACTCCACGCCCGCGACCCGAGCGCGGGCGACGGCGGTGGTGGATGCGCTGCTCGCGTCGAGCCCGGAGTTCGCCGAGGTCTGGGCGCGGCACGATGTGCGGCTCAAGCATCCGCGGCACAAGCGCTTCGCGCATCCCGAGGTCGGCGAGCTCGAGCTCGACTGCCAGACGCTCGTCGACCCGGAGAGCGGGCAGACCCTGCTCGTCTTCACGGCGACGCCGGGCTCGCCGAGCGCCGAGAAGCTGGCGCTGCTCGCCGTGATCGGGGCGCGCAGCTTCGCCTGAACCGCGAACGCGGGCTCTCGAGCGGAGAAGAGCGATGGGAGAATCGCGCCATGGAGCTCGATGCCATCGACGTGATCGATCGCAAGATCATCGATCAGCTGCGCATCGACGGCCGCCGCAGCTTCGGCGAGATCGGCCGCTACGTCGGGCTCTCGGAGGGCAGCGTGCGCGCCCGCTACAAGCGGCTGCTGTCGCTCGGCGTCGTGCAGGTGGTGGGGATGCCCGACCCGACGAAGATGGGATGGGTCGGTGCCCACCTGTCGATCCGGGTGCGTGGGGCGACCGCCGACAGCGTCGCGCGGGCGCTCGCGGCCTTCCCCGAGGTCAAGTACGTCGGAACGTGCATCGGCTCCTTCGACCTCATCGCCGATGTGCGCTTCGAATCGAACGAGGATCTCGGGCGCTTCCTCACCGAGACGGTGCGGCGGGTGCAGGGCATCGACGCGATCGAGACCGCCACCCTGATGGAGACGCTCAAGGACGAGTACGTCTGGGCCGGATTCCGCGACCCGGTGAACCGGCCGACCCGCCCGCATCCGGGCAGCGTGACCGGCGCCTGAGCCGGGCTGACCGCCTCGCGTGGGCCGGATCGGCGGTCAGCCGTTCGAGCGGCCGAGCATTCGTTCGGCCGCCGCCGCGATGCGTCCCACGCCGACGCGCTCGAAGCTCGGCAGCGCCAGGAACTGGCGTGCGAGCGTCAGTCCGAGGATCGCGCTGACAGCGACGGTCGCCTCGGCTTCCGCATCGGCGTCGCGGTCGCGCTCCTGGGCGGCCCGCGTCTGCCGGTCGATGCGGTCCTGCAGATAGTCGCGCATGATCCCGGCCGCTTCAGCACTGGTCAGGATCGAACGGAGCACGGCACGCACCTCGGGCGGGAGATCTCCGAGTCGCTCGGCCAGCACGCCGGCGACGTGGCCCGGGTCTCCCGCATCGTCACGCACCGACAGGGCGACGGCGGCGGCGAACAGAGCCGCCTTCGATCCGTGATGCTGCATCACGAGCGAGGGGTGCACGCCGGCGCGCGCGGCGATGGACCGGATGGTCGCGGTGTCGTACCCGCGTTCGCCGAATTCGTCTCGAGCCGCGGCGAGGATCCGCTCCGCGGATCGAGCCCTCTGCTCTGCGCGTGTCGTCACCCGCCGACTCTACAAGCGTTCAGCGAAGTGCTATTTTCGCTATACAACCGTTTAGCGATAGGAGACGTCGTCATGCGCATCGCGATCGAAGAGCACTGGATCCTCCCCGAGCTCGACTCGGCGCTCCGGCGACTGCCGGCAGATCGGTCCGACCCGAGCCTGGCGCTCAACGACCACGGCGGCGCCCGCGAGAAGCTGCTCGACCTGAGTGGACGACGGCTGGCCGACATGGACGCGCTCGGGATCGACCTCCAGATCCTGTCGCTCGCCCCTCCGGGCGCGGGTCCGCTCGATCAGGACGAGGCGATCGCCCTGAGTCGCGCAGCCAACGACCGTGCCGCGGCCGCCGCGGCCGAGCATCCCGATCGATTTCGATTCCTCGCGACCCTGCCGATGAGCGCGCCCCGCGCGGTCGCAGCCGAACTGCACCGGGCCGTCGGCGTCGGAGCGGTGGGCGCGATGGTCTACGGCCGCACCGGCGACACCGCACTCGACGACCCCGGCACAGAGCCGCTCTTCGAGGCCGCCGAACGACTCCACGTTCCGCTGTTCGTGCATCCGCAGATCCCCCCGCAGTCGGTTCGGCAGGCGGAGTACGCCGGATTCAGCCCCGATGTCGAACTGGCGCTCGCGAGCTTCGCCTGGGGGTGGCATGTCGAAGCGGGCACCGCGGTGCTGCGGATGATCGCGGCTGGTGTGTTCGATCGCCACCCCGGCCTGCAGGTGGTGCTCGGGCACTGGGGCGAGCTGCTGCTGCTCTGGCGCGAGAGAGCGCGCAGCGTCGGCCGCATCGCACGACTCGAGCGCTCGGTCGACCAGATCATCGCCGAGAACCTGCACGTCACCAGTTCGGGCATGCTCGATGCGGAGGTGCTGCGGCACGTGCTCACGATCACGAGCATCGACCGCCTGATGCTGTCGATCGACTACCCGTTCCAGCAGCCCGGCGCGGACGAGCTCGACGAGTTTCTCTCAGACTTCTCTGTCGTCGACCGGGCGGCGTTCGGTGCGACGAACGCCCAGTGGCTGTTCCGCATCCCGCCGTCGGCCTGACCGGGGCCGGACCCCGAGCGTCAGGACTCCGGGTGGCCCGAACCGCCGAGGGCGCGTTCGCCCGACTGGTCGCGCAGTCCGTTCCACGAGTAGTCCTTGTAGAGCCGGGTCATCACGTACTGGTCGATGCGGGCTACGCCCGGGGTGCGGCGGATCTCGTCGAGCAGATCGGCGAGCTGACCGAGGTCGCGGGGCGTGCCCTCGAGATAGATGTCGTGGGCGCCCGACACGAGGGCGACATGGCCGATCATCGGTGCCCCGACCAGTGAGCGGGCGACGCTGCGCGGGGTGAGCCCGCGCACGCTGATGAGCAGCCGCACCGACTGGTGGCCGAGCGTGAGCGGGTTGCAGAGGGCGACGATGCGCAGCGTCCCGTCGCTCGTCAGGCGCTGCACGCGGGCACGGACGGTCGCCTCCGAGACGCCGAGCTGCTGCGCGATCTCGGTGAAGGCACGACGGCCGTCCTCGCCGAGCAGCTCGACGAGCCGTCGGTCGATCGGATCCGCAGTCATCGCCTCATTCTCCCCCGCGCGTCACCCTGACGTACCCCGTGTTCGCGGCGGGGATTCGGAGCATCCGCCCCCGCGGATCGGCCCCGGCAGAGCGGAGCGCCGGCCGCCACCACGCGACCGGCGCTCCCGGGCCGCCCTCTCCACGAGGTGCCCGCGTCGCCCCGCACCCTGCACGGGCGGAGCGACGTCGATCGGAAGCGGGGCGAGCCGTCAGGCGCGGGCGCCCGAGGCCTCCGCGCGGGCGCCGGCGAAGCGCGCGGCGCCCTCCAGCTCGCGGGCGAGACGCACCATCGCGGCCGTGTCGGCGGCGGGCGCATCCTCGTCGAGCACGAGCATGTCCTCGAAGCCGACGCGGGTCTCGTGCCCGTCGTCGATCGCGGCCCGCACGAGCGGCCAGGCCGTCTCGTCGTAGCCGTGGTAGAGCAGCGGCGCCGTCACACCGGCGTCGCGCAGGGCGGTCGCGATGCGGCGGGCGTGGTCGACGGCGACCTCGATGTCCTCGTCTTCCGGCTCGATGAGGATGCGCACGTTCTGGTGCAGGGTCGACGCGGCCAGCAGGGCGGGCACGTCATCCATCGACCAGACGGCGCTCTCGAGCACCATGCCGCGCTCGAGCACGAGCTCGGCGGCCTCGGCGGCGCCCTCTTCGCAGAAGGCGACGCTCGCGAAGTCGGGCAGGGCGTCTGCGGGCCAGGCGGCGAGCAGCTCCATGCGCTCGGCGTGACCCGAGCAGGTCCAGAGGCCGGTCGTGGTGCCGACGATCACGCCGGGGGCGCCCTCGCGCACGGCGCGCACCATCGCCCCGATGTCGTCGGGGTGGATCGTCTGCCCGCCGTCGGCGGTGCGCGCGTGGGCGTGCACGACGTCGGCGCCGGCGGCGACCGCATCCGCCGCCGCGACGGCGATCTCGGCGGGGGTCAGCGGGATGGCGGGGTGCTCGTCACGCGAGCGCCCGCCGTTGATGGCGGCCTTGATGAGCATGGAGGGTCCGATCGGAGGTGCGGGGGGGGTCGGGCGGAGGGCGGTGCGAGAGCGGATGCGGCGGCGAGCGGGGCGTCGGCGCGCAGGCGGGCGGACGGGGCAGACGGCGGCGGACGCGGCCGGCTCAGCCGCGCGCCGCGAGCACCTTCTCGACGAGCTCGGTCGCGCCGGAGGCGGTGCCGAGCGGAACGCCGCCGAGCACCTCCTGCACGAAGCCGGGCTCCTCGGCGTCGTCGTCGAGGGCGGTGTCGATGATCGCGGCCATGACGGCGGGGCTGCCGAACAGCACCCCGTTGCGGTCGGCGAGCACGACGTCGCCGGGCTGCACGCTCACGCCGCCGACGCTGACGGGCACGTTGATGCCGCCGGCGTCGAGGCCGAGCAGCTTCGTGGTGAGCACGCTCAGGCCGCGGGCGTAGACCGGCAGGCCGGTGCGGTCGATCTCGTCGATGTCGGTGACGACGCCGTCGACGATCACGCCGGCGGCGCCGCGCGCGTGCAGCACCTCGGCGAGCACCTCGCCGACGGGCGCGTGGCGCGCATCCCCGCCCATGTCGATCACGAAGACGTCGCCGGGCTCGGCGGCGCCGGCGGCGTGGTGCAGCAGCGTCGAGTCCTGACCGGTGAGGCGCAGGGTCACAGCGCGGCCGACGACTTTGCCCTCGCCGGCCTGTCGGCGGATCTCGGGGGCGGCGAAGCCCTCTTCGAGGTAGTGCCCGATGGTCGGGAACGAGACGCGGCGCAGCTTCTCGACCAGTTCGGGGTCGAGCGGGGCGCCGGCGGCGTTGATCGTGAGGCTCACGGCTGGTTCTTCTGAACGGTGACGCGGGTGTCGAGTCGGCGGTTGGCGAGGGCGGGCAGGATCTCGCGCACCTCGGCGATGCGGTCGAGCGTGACGTCGACCACGGCGAGGTCGTCGCCGGCCGGCGGCAGCTGGGCCCGCACGACGCCGAGCGGGTCGACGATCATGCTGGTGCCGACGCAGTCGGGCACGCTCGTGGAGGCGGCGACGACCCAGCAGGTGTTCTCGATCGCCCGGGCGCGCACGAGCGTCGTCCAGTGATCCTCTTTGCGGGGGCCGGCGACCCAGGCGGCGGAGACCGCCAGCACGTCGGCGCCGCGCGAGACGAGGTCGCGGCTCAGCTCGGGGAAGCGGATGTCGTAGCAGTTGACGAGTCCGACGGCGACGCCCTCGATGAGCACGACCGGGGGCAGCTCGGTGCCGCCCGTGACGTAGTCGCTCTCGCGGTAGCTGAAGGCGTCGTAGAGGTGCAGCTTGCGGTACACGTCGACGAGCTCGCCGCGCGGGTTCACGACCGCGATGCTGTTGTGCGGGCGGGCCTCGCCGCTGGGCTCGTAGCCGCCGGCGATGATCCAGGTGCCGTTCTCGAGGGCGAGGCGCGAGAGCAGTCCGAGGAACAGCGGCCAGTCGCGGGCGACGGTGTCGGCGCGCACCGACTCGTCGAGCTCGCCGGCGAGCAGCATCGACTCCTCGGGCAGCACCACGAGGCGCGCACCGCGCTCGCGGGCGGCTTCGACGAGCTCGACGATGCGGTCGCGGTTGACGCCGGCGTCGACGGTCGGCGCGAGCTGCGCGACGGCGACGCGGAGGGCCGGGTTCGAGGCGGTCATGCGGCCGCTCCCTCGGAGGTCGGGCCGGCGGTGACGGTCGCGGTCGCGCCGGCGGCGTCGCCGGACGTCTGGTCGACGGCGGGCAGGATGCGGCCGGCGGCGGTCGTCCACGAGACGGCCACCTCGGCGCCGTCGGCGAGCGCGGCGAGCGCCGCCCCGGTCTCGCCCGAGGGCACCTGCACCGTCAGGGTGAGACCCTGCGCATCCACGTGCACCGTCCACTCGTCGCCGAGGAAGACGCGGGCCGAGATGACGCCGCGCACCGCGCCGGCGGGAGCCGCCGCGGGGTCGGCGTGCAGGGTCACACGCTCGGGGCGCACCGCGACGACGACCTCGGCGCCGTCGGCGAGGCCGCGGGTCGCCGCCTCCGCCGTGTCGGCCGGGATCGCGCCGGCGCCGGAGGTGACCGCGCGTCCCGCTTCGAGTCGGGCGGGGATGAGGTTGCAGCTGCCGATGAAGCCGGCGACGAAGCGCGAGGCGGGCGCGTCGTAGATGTCGATCGGCGAGGCGACCTGCAGCACGCGCCCCTCGGACATGACCGCGATGCGGTCGCTCATCGTCAGCGCCTCCTCCTGGTCGTGCGTGACGTAGATGAAGGTGATGCCGACCTCGCGCTGCATGCGCTTGAGCTCGAACTGCATCTCCTTGCGCAGCTTCTGGTCGAGCGCGCCGAGCGGCTCGTCGAGCAGCACCACGGCGGGGCGGCCGACGACGGCGCGGGCGAGCGCGACGCGCTGACGCTGACCGCCGCTCAGCTCGTTGGGCTTGCGGTCGCCGAAGTCGGCGAGGCGCACGAGCTCCAGCGCCTCGCGCACCCGGGTGTCGAGCTCGGCCTTCGGCGTGCGGCGCACGCGCAGCTCGAAGGCGACGTTCTCGTAGACGGAGAGGTGCGGGAACAGCGCGTAGCTCTGGAACAGCATGTTCAGGTCGCGGTCGCGTGTGGGCACCTTCGACACGTCGCGGCCGGCGAGCTCGACCGAGCCGTCGGTCGGCGACTCGAAGCCGGTGATCATGCGCATGAGCGTCGTCTTGCCGCATCCGGACGGTCCGAGGATGCTGAAGAACTCGCCGTCGCGGATGTCGAGGTCGAGCGGGCGCACCACCGTGTTCGACCCGAAGGTCTTGGTGATGCCGCGCAGTCGCACGGCGACGGGGGCCGGTGTCTCGGTCATCTGTGCTGCTCCCTGAGCGGGGTGGTTCGAAGTGTGGGGTGAGGCCCGAGCGCTCGGCGGTCGGCCGTGCGCCGGGATGCCGCGGCTCGGTCTCGGATCAGGTGAGACCGAGCCGCGGACGCCGATCAGCTGGCGCGGACGCGCGTCCAGCCGTCCTGGTAGTAGGCGAGGGCGTCGCCCGGGTCGACGATGAACTCCGACTTCTTCAGGCTGTCGGCCGGCGCGTAGATCGCCGGGTTCGTGACCTGCGTCTGGTCCTTGACGAGCTTGAGCGCGGCCTCATTGGCACTGGCCGAGGCGCCGTCGTCGGTCGCGAGGGCGGCGACCTCCGGCTGCAGCGTGTAGTTCAGCCACTTGTAGGCCGCATCCTCATTCGGCGCGTTCTTCGCGATCGAGAAGCTGTCGGTCCAGAGCGTGCCGCCCTCTTCGGGGATGATGTAGTGCACGCTCGGGTTCGACGCGACGGCCTTCGCCGACGCGCTGCCGCTGTAGGCCTCGGCGATGCAGGCGTCACCGGTGGCGACGAGGTCGGCGTAGTTGTCGCTGTTGTAGCCGGCGAGCAGGGGCTTCTGCTCGATGAGGGCCTGCGTGCCCTCCTCGATCTCCGACTTCTTGGTCGAGGTCGCCTTCAGGCCCTCGACCTGCATGCCGCCGATGTAGGCCGACAGCATGTTGTCGAGCATGTAGATCTTGCCCTTGTACTTCGGGTTCCAGAGGTCCTTCCAGCCGGTGACCTTCGCGCCGGTGCAGTCCTCGTTGTAGAGGATGCCGGTGGTGCCCCACACCCACGGGATGCTGTGCTCGTTGTCCTTGTCGAACGACGGGTTCACGAACTTCTCGGCGATGTTGTCGAAGCCGGTGAGCTTCGACTTGTCGATCTTCGCGAGCAGGTCGCGCTGCACCATGAGCGGCACCGCGTACTGGCTGGGCTCGACGATGTCGTAGCCGGAGTTGCCGGCGGCGAGCTTGGAGATCATCGTCTCGTTGCTGTCGAAGTTGTCGACCGAGACGGTGATGCCGGTCTCCTTCTCGAAGCCCTTGATGACGGAGTCGGGGATCTCGCCCGACCAGGCGTAGATGTGCAGCTTCGTGCTGCCGCCGGACGACGTCGATCCGCTGCCGGCCGAGCAGCCGGCGAGCGCGAGGGCGGCGACGACGGTGACGCCGACAGCGGCGAGGGCCTTGCTCTTCATTGCTGTGTCCTCTCGTGAGGGGTTCGGGTGATGGTGCGTGGGAGGTGCTG
>NZ_VHQG01000001.1:964795-1026550 GCF_006517435.1 Schumannella soli | reverse complement strand
TGCTGTGGAGCTGGTGCTGTGGAGCTGGTGCTGTGGAGCTGTGCTGTGATGCGGGCAGGTCAGGTCTGGTCGGGGCCGCCGGCGAGGATGCGCCGCAGCTGGCCGACGCCGACGATCAGGATGATCGCGAGGGTCAGCACGACGAGCAGCGTTCCGAGGGCGTTGAGCTCGGGCGTGAGCCCGGTCTTGAGCTGGCTGTAGATGCGCAGCGGGAGCGTCGTCGTGCCGACGCCGGAGGTGAAGGTCGAGATGACGATGTTGCCGAAGGAGGTCGCGAAGCTGAGCAGGAACGCGGCGAGGATCGCGGGCCGCAGCAGCGGGAAGGTCACCCGGCGGAAGGTCGTGAACGCCCCCGCGCCGAGGTCGGCGGCGGCATCGGGCAGGCTCGGGTCGAGCGAGCTCATGGCTCCCATCTGCACCAGCGTCGCCAGGGGCAGCGTGATGACCGTGTGGCCGAGCACGAGCGTCAGGAAGCCGGCCGGCACTCCGACCGTGCTGAACACGGTCAGCAGCGAGACGCCGAGGACGATCTCGGGCACGATCAGCGGGATCAGGATCGCGCCGAGGAACGCCCCGCGCCCCTTCACCCGGAACCGCACCAGCGCCATCGAGCTGAGGAAGCCGAGCGCGGTCGCGAGCAGAGCCGCCAGCAGACCGACGATCAGGCTCGTGCGCAGCGTCTCGAGCAGCATCCGGTCGGCGAAGAGCTCGGCGTACCAGCGCAGGCTCACGCCCTCCCAGCGGTAGTTCACGTCGGAGGCGTTGAGCGAGTAGACGATGAGCGCCGCGATCGGCAGGTAGAGGAAGACGAAGACCAGTCGAGAGGCCCAGGCGACGACGCGATCCATCAGGCGCTCCGCTTCTTCGTGACGACCCGGGTGACGACGCCGGCGAGGGCGACCGTGACGAGCATCAGCACGAGCACGACCATCGAGAGGGCGGCGCCGAGCGGCTCGTTCCGGAACTCGGTGAACAGGGTGACGATGAGGTTGCCGACGAGCGGGTCCTTGCCGCCGCCGAGCAGCACCGGGATGACGAACACCCCGAGCGTGGGCACGAAGGTGAGCATCACCGACGAGGCCAGACCGGATGCGCTGAGCGGCACGTAGACGCGGGCGTGGGTCTGCCACCAGCCGGCGCCGAGGTCGGCGGCCGCCTCGCGCAGCGACGGATCGATGGCGCGCATCGACGCGTAGATCGGGAACACCGCGACCGGCAGGAAGGCGTAGAGCAGCGACAGCACGACCGCGGCCTGCGAGGGCACGAGCGACGTGGCGGGGATGCCGACGAGCTTGGCGAGGCCGATGATCGGGCCGCCCGAGCCGAGCAGCGTGATCCACGAGAAGGTGCGCACCAGGAAGTCGGTGAGGAACGGGATGATCACCAACAGCAGGAGCAGCGGCTGACGCCGGGCCGGCCGGGTGGCGATGTAGTAGGCGACGACGTAGCCGACGACCGTGCAGACGATCGCGTTGAGCACGGCCATGCCGAGGCTGTATCCCATCGTCTTCGCGTAGACGGGGTCGAGCAGCTTCGCGTAGTTGTCGAGTGTGAAGCCGCCCAGGTTGCCGCCGAGCGGGTCGCTGACGGCGAAGCTGTCGCGGGCGATGATGACCATCGGCACGATCACGAGCACGAGGATCACGATCGACGCCGGCACCATCATCAGCGCTCCGGCGAGGTTGTCGCGGCGAGTTCTCGACATCGCGGCTCCTTCGGATCGCGCCCGGCACTGGGCTGGTGTGGTGGCCCCGCGGCCGACGCCGGTCGGCTGCGGAGGTGGGCTGCCCCGGTGGGGCGGCGTGTGGTCAATGTTGGGCCGTCGTTCACGGCCCGTCTCCTGCCGATCGCCTCGAAACGCGTGGCGTCGGAGTTACGTGCTTGCGCATTTCGCAGAGCTGAGCGACCGTCGCGACGCGACCCGGTTCAGGCGTCGGCGCCGCCGGCGCGGCTCTCACGGCCGATCACGCGCAGCAGCGCCTCGGCCGCGGGCGACGGCTGGGTGGCGTCGCCGCGCCAGATGGCGGTGAACTCGCGGTGCAGCGGCGCGCCGGCGAGCGGGATGCGCACGAGGCGCCCGAGGCGGATGTCGTCGGCGACGGCGAGCTCGCTCAGCACGGCCGGCGCGATGCCGGCGGCGGCCGCGGAGCGCACGGCCGCGCTCGTGTCCAGCTCCATCGCGGGTGCGACCGGCGCCCCCGCGCCGCGCTCGGCGAGCAGCCGCTCGAGCGCGCGTCGGGTGCCGCTGCCCTGCTCGCGCACGGCCAGCGGGGTGGCCGCCAGTTCCGCGAGGTCGAGCGGCGCAGTGCGCGAGGCCCACGGATGATCGGGCGCGACGACCGGCACGAGCGCGTCGTGGCCGAGCGGCACGGCCGCGAGATCCGCGGGCAGATCGGGCGATTCGATCACGCCGAGCTCGACCGCGCGCGAGCGCACCAGCTCGGCGACCGCCTCGCTGTTGCCGACCGTCAGCCGCACCTCGACCGGGGCGGCGCCCGCCGCATCCGTCGCCCGGCGCAGCGCGACCAGCCAGCCCGGCGCGAGGTGCTCGGCCACGGTCTGGCTCGCGGCGAACGCGAGGTGGCGACGATCGGATTCGCGCAGGGCGCGCACCCCCGAATCGAGACGGTCGGCGGCAGCGAGCACGTCGGCGGCCCAGGTCGCGAACAGGCGGCCCGCCTCGGTCGGCTCGGAGCCCGACGCGCCCCGCACGAGCAGCTCGATGCCGATCGTGCGTTCGAGGGAGCGGATGCGCGCCGACGCCGCCTGCTGCGTGACTCCGCTCTCGCGGGCGGCTGCGCCGAGGCTGCCGAGGCGCAGCACGTCGGCGAAGAGCCGCAGCGCGGGCAGATCGACGCGGTCGCTCATCCGGTCACAACCTCCGCTTGTGTCCCGACAACGCTACGCCCGCTACCGCCCGTCGCGCGCACACGGCAGGGTGGTCGGGTGCCAGCCGCCCCTGAACCCGCTGCCGCCCCCGAACCCGGATCCGCGCCCGTCTCCGGCTCTGCGCCCGCGCCCGGTCTTGCGCCGGTCTCCGCTGCCGGCCGCGCGGCCGCGACGGTGCGCCGACTCGCGCCCGGCATCCTCGTCTGCGTCGTCATCGCCGTCGCGGCCACGCTGATCGGGTCGGTCGTGCCGCTCGTGGGCAGCGCGGTTCCGGGGATCGTGATCGGCGTGGTGATCGCGCTGGTGCGCAAGCCGGGCGCGGTGCTGAAGCCGGGCATCCAGTTCACCTCGAAGCGGCTGCTGCAGCTCGCGGTCGTGCTGCTCGGCGCGCAGCTGTCGCTCGGGCAGATCGCCGCGGTCGGGCTCGAGTCGCTGCCGGTCATGCTCGGCTCGCTCGTCGTCTGCCTGGTCGGCGCGTGGCTGATCGGGCGCGCGCTCGGCGTGGTCGGCGACCTGCGCACCCTCATCGGCGTCGGCACCGGCATCTGCGGCGCCTCGGCGATCGCCGCCGTCTCGCCCGTGATCGGAGCCGTCAGCGCCGAGGTCGCCTACGCGGTGTCGACGATCTTCCTGTTCAACATCAGCGCGGTGATCGTCTTCCCGCTCATCGGACACGCGCTCGGACTCTCGCCGCACGCCTTCGGGCTCTTCGCCGGAACCGCCGTCAACGACACCTCCTCCGTCGTCGCCACCGCCGCCGTCTACGGGCACGGCGCCGCGAACTTCGCCGTCGTCGTGAAGCTCGTGCGCACGCTCATGATCATCCCGATCACGATCGGCCTGGCGGTGCTCGTGGGGCGGCGGCGGGCAGCGCTCGCGGGTGGCGGCGACGCCGTGGATGCGCCTGGCGAGGATTCGGGCCTCGAGGGCTCGCGGGTGGCCACGAATGCACACGACACGCCGGCTGGCGCCAGCATTTCTGGCCACCCACGGCTCCCCGAGGCGGCGGAGGCCCGCCCCGCTCCCCCGCGGCTGACGCCGCTGGGCGTGCTCAAGCTCATCCCGTGGTTCCTGATCGGATTCGTGGTCGTCGCGATCGTCGGCTCGCTCGGCGTGATCCCGGCCGGCGCGAAGCCGGGGCTGAGCGCCGCATCCGTCTTCCTCATCGCGATGACGCTGAGCGCGATCGGCCTGTCGACCGACATCGCCGCGATCCGCCGCTCGGGATGGCGTCCGCTGGTGCTCGGCGGCGCGCTCTGGGCGCTCGTGACCCTCACGAGCCTCGGCATCATGTGGCTCACCGGGGCGCACTGACCCGGCGGGATGTCGGCGCGCGGGGGCAGGATCGCACCATGACCGACTGGACCCCGCAGCAGCTCGCCACGCTCGACGCCGAGGACGAGCTCGAGATCTCCTCCCACCGCGGCGACGGCTCGCTGCGTCCCTTCATCACCATCTGGGCCGTGCGCTCGGGCGACGCGATCTTCGTGCGGTCGGCCTACGGCCGCGACAACGGCTGGTTCCGCCGGGCGCTCGCGGCGGGCACCGGCCGCGTGCGCTTCGGCGGCGTCGAGCAGGAGGTGTCGTTCGCCGGCATCGACGCGACGGATGCCGTGAACACGGCGCTCGACGACGTCTACCGGGCCAAGTACGCCCGCTATGCGAAGAACATCGTCGACACGGTCGTCGGCCCGCACGCCCACGAGGTCACGCTGCGGCTCGACCCGCGCTGAGGAGGGGCGGATCGCGATAGACCGGGCCCGACGCCCCCCCCCCGATCACGGACTACCGAAGGGGGCGGCCCGTCGCGAGGCTAGCTGAGTCATCCTCACAACCCAGGAGGATCGTGGCCCGCAGCAGCACGCCGCCCCGGAGCGGTCGACGCCTCCTCCGCAACGGGATCCTGCTCATCGTGATCGGCGCTCTGGCGGGCATCGCGACGCTGAGCGCGACCGCCTGGCTCCCCGATGCCTACGGGTACGGACCGCCCGCACTCGGAGCCATCCCGAGCTGGGTCGCACAGCTGATCCAGGTGCTGCTGCTCGCGGCGACCTACATCCCCTTCTTCGCCTTCGCGCTGGGATCCGCGCTGATCGGCGCCGGGCTCGTGATCCGCGCACTCGAGAACGGGACTCTCGCGGTCGCCGGGGCGACAGCGCCGCACCCGACGTCGGGCGAGGGTGCAGCGTCGGGATCGGAGTCGGAGTCGGAGTCGGAGTCGGAGTCGGAGTCGGAGTCGGCCTCCACGGCGGAGTCGGACGCCGACGAGAAAGCGGACCGCGGCGATCGCTCCACCCGGCGGCGGTGGCGCTGGGTCGAGGAGTCCGGGGACGACCCGAGCTGACTCGGACGGAGTCGCGAGTCACGCGGATCGCACTCGACCCAGCGCCCACCCGGACCGACCCGGCAAGATGTTAGGGCATCCTTACCGCGCGCACCGCTCGGAGGAGGCGCGATCCGCTCCAGCGGGCCCCGCGCATCCCCTCGACCCGTGCTCGCGCGAGGCCGACACGACCGGAAGACCCGCGATGAGCTCCACGACTCCCCCGCCCAGCACGCCCGCCGTCGACAGCGCCGCCGCGCAGTCGGGCGCCGCATCCAGCGCGCCGGCCCGCCCGCGCGGCTCGCAGCACGCCCTGACCGTGACGAGCAGCGAGCGACTGAGCCCGCACCTGGTGCGCCTGCGCTTCGGCGGCGAGGGCGTCGCGGCGTGGATCGCCGCGGCCGACCCGGCCCGGCTCGGCGCCACCGACACCTACGCGAAACTGCTCTTCGCCAAGCCCGAGCTCGCGCTCGAGCCGCCCTACGACCTCGAGGTGCTGCGCGAGAGCCTCCCGCTCGAGGATCTGCCGGTGCGCCGCACGTACACGATCCGCGAGGTGGATGCGGCGACCTCGACGCTCGCGATCGACTTCGTCGTGCACGGTGACGAGGGTGTCGCAGGTCCCTGGGCGCTCGGCGCCCAGCCCGGCGATCTGCTGTCGGCGTCGACGCCCGGCGGAGCGTTCACCCCCTCCGCCGATGCCGCCCTGCCGCGGCTCTACCTCGGTGACGACTCCGCGATCCCGGCGATCGCCGCCGCCCTCGAGGCGCTGCCGGCCGACGCCCGCGGCACGGCCATCATCGAGGTCGAGTCGGCCGCCGAGCAGCTGCCGCTCGCGCACCCGGACGGCGTCGAGCTGATCTGGCTGCACCGCGCGAGCGAGACGGATGCGGCGGTCGCGACCGCCGGCGAGCCGCTCGTCGCCGCCGCCCGCGCCCTGCCGGCGCCGACCGGTCCCGTCGAGGTCTTCGCCCACGGCGAGCGCGGCGCGATGAAGGAGCTGCGGCGGCTCATCAACGGCGAGTGGGGCGTCGACCGCGCGCTGCTGTCGCTGTCGGCGTACTGGGCGCTCGGCCGTGCCGAAGACGCGTTCCAGGCCGAGAAGCGCGAGCCGATCGGTCAGATCTTCGACGCCTGAGCCGAGTTTCCCGGCGTCGAGCGCGGGGTCTCGTTCCGAGCGCGGGGCGACGACACCGCGCGCTCGGCGCGACGCCCCGCGCTCGGCGCCGACGTCAGCCCTCGACGAGGGCAGCGAGCTGTGCGGTGACGGTGCCCCAGCCTTCGGCGAAGCCGAGCTCCGCATGCCGAGCGCGGTCGGCGGGCGCTCGGTGCCGCACGATCGCGCGGTAGTCGGTTCCCTCGGGATGCGCGGCGAGCACGATCTCGGCCGCCATCGGCACCGGCTGCGCGTCCTGCGGTCGCAGGCCCGACGAGACGGCGTTCGTGAAGACGATGCGCTCATCCGCGTCGACCCGCAGGAACAGCGCGTCGAGGTGCGGCATCCACGTCTCGCCGTCCTCGCTCACGCTCGTCACCAGCGCACCGCCCGCGACGGGCTCGAAGCGCTCGACGCGCAGCCGCATCGGCGCGGGCAGGAACCACTGCGCGAAGCGGTCGGGATCTGTCCACGCCCGGAACACCGCCTCCCGCGGCGCGCGGATCACGCGCTCGAGTGTGAGGTCGAGCTCGGGGTCGACCGGCGGGCGGGCGCCGTCCGTGGTCGTCGTGTCATCGCTCATCGTGCGTCTCCTTCTGATCCTTCGCCGGGCCCGGGCGGGTCGAGACGTTCGCGGGGCGGTTCGCGGCGTCGGCGGATGTGGATGCCGTGGCCTCGTCGGCGAGGAACGCCTCCAGCCGGTCGGTGCGCCGCTCCCAGATGGCGCGCTGCTCGGCCAGCCACCCGTCGACGACCGCGAGGCGGGCGCGATCGAGTCGGCAGGTGCGCACGCGTCCGCGCTTGACGGTCGTGACGAGTCCGGCGCGCTCGAGCGCGCGGACGTGCTTGAGGAACGACGGCAGCGCCATGTCGAATCCCGTCGCGAGCGCGCTCACCCCGGCGTCGCCACGGCCGAGCCGCGCGATCACGGCCCGCCGTGTCGGGTCGGCGAGCGCCGCGAACACGACATCCGCTTCGCTCGCGTCGATCGCGCCATACTGAGCCATACGGCTAAGTATGAGCGTCGGCCCCGTCTCGCACAAGACGCGGGGCACGCTCCCGACGGCTGCGGATACTGGCGAGCGCACCGTCCATTCCGGTGCGCTCGCCGCCGATACTGCCCCGGCGCAGCGCCGATACTGTCCCGGCGCAGCGCCGGCGCCGGCGATACTGGCGAGCGCGCCGCCCATACTGGTGCGCTCGCCGCCGATACTGCTCCAACGCAGAACCGGGCCCGCGGGCGGCGCCACCCATCCGGCTCGCCAGTATCCGCGGCAGGACACCGTCGCGGGAGTCGGCCGACGGCGAATCGTCGCTCCACGAAAGCCGGCGCCGGCTCAGCGCGCCGCTGATGCTGCTCGGCTCGCGCCGGTACTGGCGAGCGCGCCGCCCATACTGGTGCGCGCGCCGCCGATACTGCTCCAACGCAGAACCGGGCCCGCGGGCGGCGTTACCGATCCGGCTCGCCAGTATCCGCGGCAGGACACCGTCGCGGGATCACGGGCCGACCGGCCGACCGGCCGTCGGGGCGACGAGGCGGCCGGCCGACGAGCGCTCCGGTCGAGGAAGGAGCCGACGAGCCGGCCGGTGTCTGCGGGAGTCAGCGCAGTCCGGCGGGCGGCGGGGCGGCAGGCGGCGGCCGGCGGGCGGCGGGGCGCCGGGCGGCAGGCGGCCGGCCGGCAGCTCAGTCCTCCATGGGGGCCGCGCGCCGACGGCGCACCGCGACGATGCCGAGCAGCGGCCCGAGGGTCGCGAGCACGAGGGCGACGAGCGCGAGGCCGATCATGAGCGCCATGTCGGACGGGCGCTCGTCGAGCTTCGGCGGCATCACGAGTTGCGGCGTCGAGCCCGATGCGGTCACGACGCTCTCGGGGTCGAGACGGGAGACCGCGGCGACGGGATCGACGACGCCGTGGCCGAGGGACGGGTCGGCTTCCGCGCCATCCGCTCGGGGCGCCGTCGAGCCGTCGGCGGTCGCCATCAGCCGCTCGCCGACCTGCTGAGCGGTGAGCGCCGGGAACTCGGAGCGCACGAGCGCCGCGGCGCCCGCCGCGTAGGCGACCGCGAGATCCGCTTCGTCGCCGGTGACGTGGCCGGCGCCGTCGGGCACGGCTCCCACGAGACCGCCTGAGGGGGCCGCGAGATCGGGCTCGGCTCCGAGCGCCGACGGGGCGGCGCCGCCCTTCGAGGTGAGCGGGGCGACCGACAGCACCCCGTCGATCGCGGCCGGGTAGGCGGGCGCGTCGGTCGTCGGCGCGCTCGCGGCCGCGACCACGACGACGTCGGCGGCCGCCGCCGCCTGCACGGCCGCCGCGAGCTCGGGCGAGCTCGACGCCGCGGTCAGCGGGACCGCGATCACGCGCGCGCCGCCGGCGACAGCCGCCTGGATGCCCTGCGCGAGAAGTGAAGGAAGGCGGGCGCCGAGCGCGTAGTCGCCGGGATCGTTGGTGACGCGCACCGGCAGGATCGTCGCCCCGGGTGCGATGCCGACGAACTCGGTCCCCTCCATCGCGCGCCCGGCGATGAGCGAGCCGACGAAGGTGCCGCGTCCGTAGCAGTCCACATCGCCGGCGCCGCCCGCGAGGTCGGTGCCCGGCAGCACCGCGCCCTGCAGCGACGCCGCACTCGCGCTGACCCCGGTGTCGATCACCGCGACGACGACACCGCCGGTCGTGCGCGGCCAGGCGCGCTCGGCGCCCATGCGCTGCTGACCCCACGACTCCGCTTCGATCACGGGCGAGCCGGCCGACTTCGCGCAGGATGCCGCGTGCGCCGGCGTGGCCGTCGCGGTCGCTGCCGCGGTGGAGAGGAGCAGGCCGGCGGCGATGCCGAGCAGAGCCGACACCGCCGACATCCGACGGCGCGCGCGCTGCGGGCGCTGCGCGCCGTGCACGTCCGGGGCGCGACGCCGGCCGCGGGGCGGCCGCGCCCGCAGCGTGTGCCGCACCGGACGCTCACCGGGGCCGCCCCCCTCGACCCCGGCGAGACGCTGGTGATGCTCGGGGAGCGCCGCAGCCGGAACCGCGGCCGGTGCCGGTGTCGGCACCGGCACCGGCACCGGCACCGGCACCGGCGCCAGTTCCACCCGATCCTCGACGCCGCTCGCGCGCTCGCCGCTCATTCGGGCGGCTCCGTCCATCCGATCTGCAGGCCGACGCCGCCGCGGCGGGTGAGCAGCGCCGCGCGACCGGGAGGCAGCGGCTTGCCGCGCCCGGGCGTGAAGGTGAGCGGCTCCGACGCGGGCAGCGACAGGGTGAGCTCGGGCGTGTTCGACTCGTGGAGTCGGCGGATGACCGCATCCATCGCCGTGCGGCTCGACCCCGCGCCCGCGCGCGCCAGGATCAGGTGCAGGCCGATGTCGCCGGCCTGCGGGATGAGCTCGACGAGCGGCGCGAGGGGCCCGCCCATCGTGCCGAGCAGCAGGTCGTAGTCGTCGACGAACACGAAGTGCTCCGGCCCGGTCCACCAGTCGCGGCGACGCAGCTGGGCCGGCGTGATATCGGCGCTCGGCACCCGCTCGCGCAGCTCGGCGACCAGTTTCTGGACGACCTGCTCGGTCGCCGACGTCGAGAACGCGGTCGCGAACTGGTACTGCTCGGGCACCGACTCGACGACGCCGCGGCGCGGGTCGATGACCGTGATCCGCGCCTCCTCGGGGGTGTGCGCGGCGACGACGCCGCTCGCGAGCAGTCGCAGCGCCCCCGTCTTGCCGCTGGCGGAGTCGCCGACGATGCTGAGGTGCGGCTTCGCGGCGAAGTCGTGCCAGACGGGCTCGAGATCCTGCTCGCCGTGGCCGAGCGCAACGCGCGGTCCGGGCGCGGTCGGCGCCGGCAGCAGCGCGGCGTCGAGCACGGCCGGCAGCATCCGCACCTCCGGCGCGACGGGGCCGGTCCACGCCTCGAGCACGGCGTCGCCGAGGTCGCGGGATGCGGCGGCGAGACCGTCGACCGAGGTGAGGCCGTCGATGCGGGGCACGCCGGCGAGGAAGTGCATGCCCTCGGCGGTGATGCCGCGACCGGGCAGCTGCGGCACCGTCGCGGCCTTGCGCATGCCGTGCACCGAGTCGATCGGGTCGCCGAGCTTGAGCTCGACGCGCGTGCCGAGCTGATCGCGCAGCGAGCTGTGCACGTCGGTCCAGCGGCTCGTCGAGATCATCACGTGCACGCCGTAGGCGAGCCCCTGGCGGGCGATCTCGCGGATCGCGATGTCGTGCTCCTCGAACTCGGCGCGCAGGGCGGCCCATCCGTCGACCACCAGGAACACGTCGCCGAACTGCTGCTCGGCGAGCTCGCCCGCCGCGCGGCGATCCCGGTACTCGGCCATGCCCTCGAGCGACTCGTCGGTGAAGAGCTGCTCCCGGTCGCGCAGCAGCGTGCGCACCTCGGCGATCGTGCGCGACACCTGCTCGGCGTTGCGCCGGGTCGCGACGCCGCCGACGTGGGGAAGCCCCTCGAGCGTCGAGAGCCCGCCGCCGCCGAAGTCGATGCAGTAGAACTGCGCCTCGGCGGGGGTGTGCGTGAGCGCGAGGGCGCTCACCATCGTGCGCAGCAGCGCCGTCTTGCCCGACTGCGGGCCGCCGGCGATGCCGACGTTGCCGCCCGCGCTCGACAGGTCGATCTCGTAGAGCTCGCGCGTCTGCTCGTAGGGCTTGTCGACGACGCCGATCGGCACCGTGAGGTGGCCGGTGCCGGTCCAGCCGATGGCGTGCAGTCCGCGGTCGGGGTCGGGCAGCAGCGGCGGCAGCAGCTGGTCGAGCGTCGGCGGGGCGCCGAGCGGCGGCAGCCAGACCTGGTGCGCGGGCGGGCCGAAGCCGACGAGCTTGTCGACGATCATCGTCATGACGGTCTCGTCGGGCGTCGCGGCGGGGATGGGCGCGGGCGCGACGACGTCGGCGTCGACCGTCGACCGGGTCTCGTCGACCACGGGAGCGGCATCGGATGCTGCGGGCGGCGCGACCGCCGACGCGCTGAAGACGACGACCTGCTGGCGCACCTCCTCCTGCCGCTGCTCGCGCGTGCGGCGGCGGTAGGCGCCCGACACGTAGGCCGCCTTGAAGCGGGTGAGCGTCGCGACGTCGCTGCGCAGGTAGCCGTTTCCGGGCGCGTTCGGCAGCGAGTGCGCATCCGGCACGCCGATCACGCTGCGGCTCTCCATGGCCGAGAAGGTGCGGAGTCCGATGCGGTACGAGAGGTGGCTCTCGAGCTTCGTCATGCGGCCGTCTTCGAGACGCTGGGATGCGAGCAGCAGGTGCACGCCCAGCGAGCGTCCGAGGCGGCCGATCATGACGAACAGCTCGGCGAAGTCGGGGTTGGAGGCGAGCAGCTCGCTGAACTCGTCGACGATCACGAACAGCGTCGGCATGGCCTCGAGCGGCGCGCCCGCGAGCCTCGCCTTCTCGTGCTCGAGCAGCGAGGAGTAGTTGCCGGCGGCGCGCAGGTACTCCTGGCGGCGGTTGAGCTCGCCGGCGAGCGCATCCTGCATGCGGGTGACGAGCGTCGCCTCGTCGGCGAGGTTCGTGATGAGCGCCGACACGTGCGGCAGCTCGTCGAGGCCGAGGAACGTCGCGCCGCCCTTGAAGTCGACGAGCACGAAGTTCAGCGTCTCGGAGGAGTGCGTCATCGCCATGCCGAGCACGAGCGTGCGCAGCAGCTCGCTCTTGCCGGAGCCGGTGGCGCCGATGAGCAGGCCGTGCGGACCCATGCCGCCCTGCGCGGCCTCCTTGATGTCGAGGGCGACCGGGTTGCCCCGCTCGTCGACGCCGAGCGGGATGCGCAGCCGCGACCGGTCGAGCTCCTCCCGCAGGAAGCCCTCCGGCGACCACTGGTCGACGTCGTCGATGCCGAGCAGCGTGGGCAGCTCGAAGTCGGAGACCATCGGCTCGCTGGCATCCGCCGTCCTGCCGCCGACGCGGTACGGCGCGATGACGCGCACGAGCGCCGTCGCCGCGGCGACGCTGAGGCCGTCGGGCACGCACATGGCCGTGCGCTGCACGCCCTCGGTGCGGTCGGTGCGCAGCATGTGCACGGCATCGGGCTGCACGTCGAGCAGCAGGCCCGAGGTGTCGGCTTCGTCGACGGCGATGCCGAGCGTCAGCGTGGTCGTGCAGCGGTACCCCGCCGACGCGATCCGCGACCCGGTCGGCGGCGCGACGCCGTCGAACACGACCAGGTGGTACGGCTCGTCGGCGGTCGGCGCGGCGCCCGGCTCGAAGCGCGAGCGGCTGCTCAGGTCGCCGTCGAGCAGGTCGACGAACGCCGGCACGTCGACGCCGAACAGACGGGTCGACCCGGCGCCATCCTGGTGGTCGGGATGCTGCGCGTGCGGCATCCACTTCACCCAGTCCCAGTCGGCGGCGCGCTCGGCGGTCGTGCACACCGCGATGCGCAGCTCGTCGGGGGCGTGGGCGGTGACCGCCTGCGCGACCATCGCGCGCACCATGGCGCGCGCGGCATCCTCGTCGCCGGTCAGGCGGATCTCGGGCAGCCGCCGCAGGAACAGCGACACCGGCAGGTCGGGCACCGAGCCGTGAACGGCGATGAAGCGGCGCAGCGCCCGCGCCGAGAGCGGCTCGAGGTCGGCGATCGGCTTCGTCGACAGCGGGGTGATGCGCTGGCTGAGCCTGTGCGATCCGGTTCCGATGCGCACCTCGCCGAAGTCGCCGTGGCTGCCGCGGCGCTCCCAGAGCCGGCCGGTCATGGCGACGTTCGCGAGCGATGCCGGGTCGGGATGACGCCAGGTCAGCGAGGCGCGCTGCTGGGCGGCGGCGCCGCGCACCCGGCCGCGCACCTGCCCGAGGTAGCGGAGGAAGTCGCGACGGTCGCCGCGCACCGTGTTGCGGCGCTCGGCCGCGGCGCGCGACAGCTGCACGAGCACCATGAGGATCGCGAGCACGAGCATGCCGAGGAACAGGCCGACGGCGAGCGCCGGGTTCCGCTGGCCGAGGAAGACGAGCATCATGACGCCGCTGATGAGCATCATCGGCACCATCATCAGCATCATGAGCGGGTCCTTCGGCTGCAGCTCGGGCAGCGACGGCGGCTCCTGCAGCTCGATGTCGCCGGCCGGCATCTCCGGCGGCTTCTCGCGCTGCTGGCGGCGGAAGGCGATCGTGCTCATCTCGGGTCTCCTCGATGCGGGTGCGTCACCAGGGTCACGGCCCGCACCCCCTCGCACGGTTCACCGGATGACGGGATCGGATGCGCGACGCCGGCGGTGAACCCTCCGGGGGCGATCGCGCGTGTGCTCGGCATGACGACGCTCGAACAGCGCACGGAGCCCGGCCGCCCCGCCGGTCAGAACGGTCAGAACGGCCAGGGCCAGACCGGTCCTGGTTCGGCGGTCGCGCCGAGCCCGGCCGGAGCGAGCCCGGGGCGGGCGATGGAGCCCGCGGTCGCGGCGCCGGCCGGCGCCGGGGACATGTGTCGGCTGAGCGTGGTCGGCCCGACCTCGCGCGTCGAGCTCGCCGTGCCCTCGCACATCCCGATCGTCGAGCTGCTGCCCACGATCGTCGGCCACCTCGACCCGATGCTCGCCACCCGCGGTCTCGACCACGGCGGCTGGGTGCTGCAGCGGCTCGGACATCCCCCGCTCGACGAGGACCGCGGCACGGCGGCCGCGGGCCTGCTCGACGGCGACGTGCTGTACCTGCGCCCGCGCACCGCCGTGCTCGCCCCGGCGCAGTACGACGACCTCGTCGACGGCGTGCAGACCGTGCTCGATGCGCGCGACGACTCGTGGAGCGCCCGCTGGACGCGCCGCGCGGCGCTCTCCGCGGCCGCACTCGCCTGCCTCGTCGCGGTCGCCGTCGCGGGCACGACCGGTTCGGCCGCGCCGATCGTCGCCGGTTCGCTCGCGCTGCTGCTGCTCGCCGCGGGCGCGATCATCGGCCGGCTGTGGGACGACACGATCGGCACCCTGCTCATCGGCAGCGGCGTCGTCGGCGCCGCACTGGCCGGCGCGACCGCCCCCGCGGCCCTGTTCCCCGGCGCCGGCGCGACGCCGCTCGCCGCCGCGGCCGTGGGAGCCGCGACGACCGGCATCGCCGCGGGCGCCGCCGCCTACGCCCGCGGCGGCATCCGCCCGATCCTGCTCGCGACCGCCGGTGCCGCGATCATCGTCGTGCTCGGGCTCGCCGCGCCGCTCGCGCTGCGGCTCGGCCTGCCCGCGGGCGCCGCGATCGTCGTGCTCATCGCCCTCGCGGTCGGCCGCGCCATCCCCGTGATCGCCGCATGGGTCGGCGGCCTCGGCGTCGACCCCGTGCCGCTGTCGTCGAAGGAGTTCCAGACCGGCCTTGACGCCGTGCCCGCCGATGAGGTCGAGCGCAAGGCGACCATCGCGCACCGGATGGCGACCGCGCTCTGGGGCGCCTGGTCGGCCGTGCTGTGCGCGGCCATCGCCGTGCTCGCGCTGGATCCGGGATGGGCGTCGACGGCCCTCGTCGTCGCCGCCTCCGTCGCCGTGATGCTGCAGGCGCGCGAGCTGCGCGCCACCCTGCAGCGCGGCGCCGCTCTCGTGGCGGCGGCGCTGCCGCTCGTCGTGCTCGCGATCGCCCACGCGAGCCGCCTCGACACGCTGTGGCAGATCCTCATCGCCGCCGCGCTCGTCGTCGTCGCCGCGAACGCGAGCGTCGCCGCCCTGCTGCTGCCGCGCGGACGCCTCGCGCCGACCTGGGGTCGCGCCGGCGACGTCCTGCACTGGGCCTGCGCCATCGCCATCCCGGCGCTCGTGCTCGCCGTCGTCGGGGTCTTCACCTGGATCGCCGATCTGGTGTGAACCATCCACGACGGTCCCGTCGTGGTCGAGATGAAGACAGGGGAGGAGAGACGACATGTACGGACGACGTGATCTCGTGGATGCGCACCTCTTCCTGCGCGGCCGCCTCTCGTCGGCGGTGCTGCGCTCCGACCCCGACGCGCCCGACCGCCCGCTGCGCCGCACGGCCACCGGCATGGGCATCGGCATCGCCGTCGCCGCGGGGGCGATCGTCGTCGTGGTCGTGCTCAACATCTTCCTGTTCACCTCGAACGACGCCTGGCGCAGCCAGACGGGTGCGCTGCTCGTCGACAAGTCGACCGGCAGCCGGTACATGCTCATCGACGAGAAGCTGCACCCGGTCAGGAACCTGACGTCGGCGGCGCTGCTCGTCGGCGGACGGCCGAGCGTCATCCAGGTCTCGAGCGAGGATCTCGCCTCGGTGCCCCGCGGGGAGGCCGTCGGCGCCGAGGGGCTTCCCGACGAGCTCCCCGCCCCGCAGTCCGCGGCCCCGATCTGGACGGCGTGCGTCGCCGACGGCGGAACGGCCCTGACGATCGGCGGCGTGCCCGACGCGACACCGGTCGGCCGCGGAGAGGCCGTGCTCGTGCGCGCCGACGACGAGCTCTCGCTGATCTGGCAGGGCACCCGCTCGCAGATCGCCGGAGCGTGGGCGGCCCGCGCTCTCGGCTTCGAGCCGAGCGAGGCCGTTCCGGTCGACGCCGCCTGGCTCGACACCGTGCCCAGCGGGCGCGACCTCGACCTGCACGAGCTCACCCTCGGCGGCCAGGGCCCCGTCATCGCCGGGAAGCCGACGACGCTCGGCCAGGTCGTCGAGGCCGACGGCGAAGGCACCCGCTACGTGGTCACCGCGCAGGGGCTGATGCCCGTCACCGACACGGTCGCCGCGTTGCTCGCCGGCGAGCAGGAGCACAAGCTGCCCGAGCCGCGCACGATCACGACCCGCGACCTCGTCGCGACGCCGGTGACGAAGGCCGCCGCCTGGCAGTCGGAGCTGCCGTCGTCGGCGCCGAAGCCCGTCGACGCGGATCGCACCCCGTGCTCGGTCTGGTCCGACGACACGACGACGATCGCGACGGTGCCCGCAGCGGATGCGGCGGCGACCACCGGCGGCGGCACCAGCACCAAAACCAGCACCCAGGCCAGCGCGACCGGCGAGAACGCGAAGGCCGGCAAGGCCGGCAGCGTCGCCGTCGCCCCCGGCGCCGGCCTCCTCGCCAGCACCGCCGCCGCCCCCGGCGTGCGCGGCGCCGGGCTCTACCTCGTGACCGACGACGGCACCAAGTACCCCGTCGCCGACGCCTCCACCGCATCCGCCCTCGGGCTCGATGCCTCCAGCTCCCCCGCCGTGCCGGCCGCGCTGCTCGCGCTGCTGCCGACGGGGCCGATGATCGCGAAGTGAGAGGAGCCCCCTGACCCCGGCCGCATCCCCCACCCAGAACCAGACCACCTCACCTCACTCTCGACCCTGAGAACGCCACACCGAAGGAGAAACTCATGGCACAGCTCACCGGTTTCGAAGCCGAGACGCTTCAGAAGATCATCACCAGCACGATGGAGCAGGTCTCCGCGATGGAGGCCGCCCGCGGCCGCGTCGAGGACGCCACGCAGACCATCGCGTCGGCCGCCCAGGCCCAGGCGGGCACCGTGCTCCGCCAGCGCCTCACCGAGTGGCAGAGCGAGTACAGCGACATCAAGAACAAGCTCGACGTGCTCAACGGCCAGGTCCACACCCTGCTCTCGCAGCGCACCAACACCGACGACTCGACCGCGTCGAGCGCCGCGGCCTGATCCCCCACTCCACGAAAGGAACAGTCATGTCGTTCAACGTCGACCTCGCCCAGTTCGAGGTGGCCAACCAGTCGCTCACCAGCTCCTGCCAGGAGGTCGAGCAGATCCTGCAGAACATCTACGACACCATCCGCCCGATGGGCGAGGCCCAGTGGGGTCGTTCGCTCCCGGTGTGGGGCGAGCTGCAGCAGCGCTGGAACAGCGAGTACCAGGAAGTGCAGCAGGCGGGCGTCAACATCAAGAACGCCGCCCACCGCGTCCGCGAGGAGTTCTTCGACGGCGACGTGCGAGGCGCGGCCGTCTTCAGCTGAGCCCGACGGGATGCCCGCCTCGCCCTCCGCGCGACGGGCATCCCGCGGTCTCGCTCGAGAGAGGAGATCACCATGGCAGACGACGGAAAGCGGGTCGCGTTCGACCGCGATCAGTACAAGAAGGTCCAGAAGCTCGTCACCGACGTCGAGACCTCGAGCGCCGACGCGCTCTACGGCACCGACGGCTACGGCATCGACTCGGACCTGCGCGCCCAGCCCACCGAGGCCCGATGGGAGGTCGCCGTGAAGGTCGGCAACGACGTCGCGGCCCTCGCCGGCCAGGTGCGCACATTCACCGACACCTTCACCGACAAGACGCTCCCCGACTTCAACGACCAGATGGAGACGGCGGAGAAGCTCTTCGACGAGACCGACGACCTCAGCAAGGCCGACGCCCAGGGCACCGGCAAGCCCTGACGGCACCGCTCACCCCCGACGAACCCCCTGCGAGAAGGAAGACACCATGGCCGATACGACTGGCGCAGGGGGTTCGTCGAGCAGCACGACCGCGACGAGCGACATGAATCTGGAGACGCTGCTCGCGCTCGTGACGGGCGTCGCCGACAGCGGCGTCGCGGGTGTGCTCTCCGACAACGAGGCGAACGACAAGGGCTGGGTCACGGGAACGCCCGGCGGCGCCGGTCGCGACGCGTGGTCGCAGAACCTGTACTACGGGTACTACCAGTACGAAAAAGACATCCGGATGTACGAGCTGATCAACAATCCGGAGCCGGTGCAGACCTTCAACGAGGCGTTCGCAGCGCTCAAGGCCAACGTCGCCAAGGTGATCGCCGACGAGATGCCGGGGCTCAGCGCCAAGCGCTCGGACACCGCGGCCGCCCTCTTCGCGAACTTCACGAAGGTCACCGGCCAGAACGCGACCGACATGAAGCAGCTCGCGACGGCGCTCGGCGCCGACGACTCCTCGATCCGCGGCTCGACCGCAGCTGCCCTGCTCGCGCAGCTCGAATCGCAGTACAAATCACTCGAGCGGATGAACGAGGCGCTCACCGACGACGGCGGGGTCGCGACGAAGCTGACGGAGGTCGCGAACGCGGTCCGCACCTTCATGAAGGCGGTCGAGACGGCCTGGAACGCGCACAGCAGCGACATCGCGAACTCCGCGGGCAACGCCAAAGCGGCGGTGCTGTCGGACATCTACCACTACATCGAAGACGCCGACAAGGCCTACCGCGCCGAGAAGTCGGGCAACAACGGCATGCCCGAAGACCGCACGAAGCAGGTGCTCGCCGCCTACACCTGGGGCAACCGGGGCAACAATGCGCCGGCGGGATTCTCGCCGCCCGGCGGCGACCTGCGCAGCACCTCGACGTACGGCGGCATCAACCGGGCGATCTCCGAGACCGTGCGCGACGCCATGCAGAAGGCCTCAGCCGAGATCTTCACGGCGCAGCAGACGCTCGAGACGACGATGCGCCAAGCGCTGCGCACGTTCAAGAACATGCAGGACCCGACGGTCGCCCCGAAGGACACGACCCCCGACTACGACGGCGGCGACGGCGTCGGCGGGGATGACGGCGGCGGTGGCGACGGCCCGAACTGGGATGACATCTTCGGCGACGACGGCCCCGGCGGGGACGGCGTCGGCGGGGACGGCTCCGGGGGAGGCGGCGACGGGGCCGGCGGCGGTGCTGACGGCAACGGCGACGACATCTTCGGCGACGGCCCCGGCGGAGACGGCGTGGGCGGCGGCGGAGCCGGTGGCGGCGATGGCACCGGCGGCGACTTCGGCGGGGACGGCGTCGGCGGCGGCGGCGCCGACGGCGTGTTCGGCGACGGCCCCGGTGGGGACGGCGTCGGCGGAGGAGGAGCCGGCGGCGGCGCTGACGGCGGCGGAGCCGGCGTCAGCGGGAACGGCGACAGCGTCTTCGGCGACGGCCCCGGAGGCAGCGGCGGCGACTTCGGCGGAGGCGGAGCGGGAGCCGGCAGCGGCGATCTCGGCGGCGACGGCACCGGCTCGTGGTCGACCGACGGCGGCGGAGCCGGGGCCGGCGGCTTCGGCGGAGCGGGCGTGGTCGGCAGCACCGGCGGTGCCGGCGGATTCGGCGCCCCCCGCGGCTCGAACGGAAGCTCGGATAACGAGACCCGCGATCCGAACGCGGTGAAGAACGACGACGGCGGGGCCGGAACCGGCGGCGGCGACGTCGCGATGCCCGACCTCGAAGACCCCAACTCGTCGTTCTCCGACCTGACCTCCCCCTCCACCGACCTCGGCGGAACGGGTGTCGGCGGCGGCGCCGGCGGCGAGTTCGGCGGCACCGGCGTGGGCGGCGACGGCACGCTCGGGGCCGACGGCCAGGGGGCCGGCGGCAGCAACGACGGCACCGGCGTCGGCGGGAATGGATTCGGCGGCGGCGAAGGCGCCGGCGCCGGGGACTTCGGCGGTGTCGGGGGCAACGGCGCGGACAACGACATCGGCGGCAGCGGCTTCGGCGGCGGCGCGGGAAGCGGCGCCGGGGACTTCGGCGGCGTCGGGGGCAACGGCGCGGGCAACGATTTCGGCGGCAGCGGATTCGGCGGCGGATCCGGCTCCGGTGCGGGCGGGGACTTCGGCGGTATCGGTGGCAACGGCACCGGAGACTTCGGCGGTGTCGGAGGCAACGGCGCGGGCAACGATTTCGGCGGCAGCGGATTCGGCGGCGGCGCGGGCTCCGGCGGCGACTTCGGCGCTGGAGGCGTCGGCGGCAACGGCAGCGGTGACTTCGGCGGCAGCGGCTTCGGCGGCGGATCCGGCACGGGCGGCGACTTCGGCGGCTTCGGCGGGAGCGGTGCCGGAGGCGACTTCGGCGCCGGCGGTGTCGGCGGGAACGGCGTCGGCGGCGACTTCGGCGGCGCCGGCGGATTCGGCGGCGCGGGTGCCGGGGGCGACGACTTCGCGGCCGGAGGCGGATCCGGCAGCGGTGGCGGGAGCGGCTTCGGCGGCGGCGACTTCGGCGGTGCCGGCAGCAGCGCCGGCGGTGGCGGATTCACCCCCGGCGGCAGCGCCGGTGACGCCTCCTTCGGCGGCGCCGGCGGCGGCGCGGGCGGCTACGACGGAGCCGGAGGCTCGGGTGTCGGCGGCAGCCGCGACGACGCGGGCTTCGCGGCCGGCGGTGGCGCCGGCGCCGGCGGGGCCGCGGGTGCCGGTGGCGGCGGCAGCGCCGGGGCCGGCGGCGCGAACGGCGGCGGGATGGGCGGCGGCGGCATGCCGATGATGCCCATGCAGAACCAGGCCTCGAAAGACCGCGACCGCGAGCGCAACACGTGGCTCGCGGAGGACGAGGAGATCTGGGGCACGACCAGCGTCGACGGCAACGGCGTCATCGGCCTCGCCGAAGAGCGCGAGCCCGTGCAGCCCACGCACGTGCCGGCCGGTGTCGCGGCGGGCCGGGCGCCCGAGGCGGCACGACGGCAGACGGAGTCCGACGCGGCCAAGCAGGCTGCGGCAGCACAGGAAGGAGCGGCGTGATGCAGCTCACAGGAGACGAGATCGAGCAGATGCTGGCCGAGGCGCGCGAGACGCACGCCCAGCTCGCCGAGCGCGCGGCGGAAGCCGAGGCGCTCACCGCGACCGCGACATCGAAGGATCGCGTGCTCAGCGCGACCGTCGACGCGCGCGGCATCCTCACCGACCTCAAGATCACCGGGCAGTCGTGGCGCGAGCTCGCGCCGAAGGAGCTCTGCTCCAAGATCGTCGACATCGTCGCGCAGGCGCAGCACGACGTGCAGGAGCGCGGAAAGCAGCTCTTCGACGGCGTCGGCCCCGATGGGCTCGACCCGACGGCCGGCATGCCGTCGGCCGACGAGATGACGTCGATGCTGCAGGGCCTCATCACGCAGTTCGGGGAGGAGACGAAATGAGCGACGACCGCTTCGCAGCCGACCCCGACCGCATGAAGGAGAGCGGGCGACGCCTGCTCAACCTGCAGAGCCGTGTGCGGCAGCTCGCATCCACCGTCGAGCAGCTGCAGACCCGCTACCCGGACGCCGGCGGCGACGGCGACTTCCGGAAGTCGTACGACACGAACTACGTGCCGGCGGCCGACGCCGCGAAGGAGTTCATGACGCAGCTGTCGACGACCGTCGAAGACGTCGCCGACGGCACCACGACCGTGGCGCGCTCCTTCGCCGAGACCGAGGACTCGGCGACGCTCGAGAGCCGGCACCAGCAGTAACGGGGAGTCGGCGCCACCTCGCCGCAGCGCATCCCGGCCGCGGCGAGGTGGCGAGCACGGTGAACCGGCGGGCCTCCGCCACGCGTGTCCACGGGAGAGGAGGACGCGATGGCTCTCATGGTCAGCAACGAGGCCGCGAACCTCTTCCTCGTGCTCGCGGGCGAGCGGTTCCCGATGGCGAACGAAGACCAGCTGCGCGCCCTCTCACAGGGCTGGCAGATGGCGGCCCGCGAACTCGCCGACCTCGACTCCGACCTGCGCCGCGACCTCGCCCGGGCGCAGCGCGGCTTCTCGGGCATGAGCCGCGACGCGTACGACGAGCTCGTCGCCTCCATCACCGACGGCGACGCGCTGCACGAGGTCGCCGAGTCGATGGTCTCGAGTGCGCAGTTCCTCCAGAAGCTCGCCCTCGATGTCGAGTACACGAAGTACACGCTCATCGGCGCGCTCATCGCGCTCATCGCCGAGATCGCGTGGGCGATCGCGATGGCCGTGCCGTCGTTCGGCTCGTCGATGGCGTGGCTCGCCGCCCGCAAGGCGATGTACTCCATCCTCTTCCGCACGCTGCTGCGCAAGCTGCTGAAGGAGATCCTCAAGGGCGCCGCGTTCAACGTGCTGAGTGAGGTCGCGATCGACGCGGCGGCTCAGCTGGCGCAGATGGCGCAGGGCAACCGCGACAGCTGGGACGGCTCCAAGACCAGCGGCGCGGCGGCGGGCGGAGCGCTGGCCGGCATGTTCGGCGGCGCGGTCATCCTCGGCGGAGCCGCGATCGGCAAGGGCCTGGGCAAGGGCGTCGGCGACGGCGTCGGGTCGGGCATCGGCAAGGGCGTCGGCGACGGCGTCGGCGACGGGGTCGGATCCGGTGCGGGCAAGGGCATCGGCGACGGGATCGGGTCGGGCGCGGGCAAGGGCATCGGGGACGGCGTCGGCGACGGCGTCGGGTCGGGGGCCGGCGAGGGCGCGGGCAAGGGAGCCGGTGACGATGTGCCGACCGGCGGCGGCTCCGGCACCGGCAAGGGCGCCGGGGATGACGTCGGCAATGGCGTCGACGCTCCCGGCGGGTCGGGCAAGGGCGGCGACGGCGACCTGCCGCCGACGACCGGATCGGGCGACGCGCCGAAGCCCCACGGCTGGAAGCACACGGCGCAGGAGATCGCGACCGACTTCGCGGGCGAGGCCTTCGTCGAGGTCATGACCGAGGGCACGTACAGCGCCATCCAGGGCGAGGGCTTCCAGGTCGGCGTCGGCGGCATCCTGTCGGCGGCCTCGTCGAGCCTCGGAACCGGACTCGGCACCGCGGCCGGCGGCGCGATCGGCAACCGGATCACCGGGCCCGGCGCCGGCGGGCACGGCGGCGGCGAGCGCTCGGGCGGGGATGGCGGCAGCCGCTCGGCGCAGGACTCGACACTCTCGAGCAGCGACACCGGCGGCACGAGCACCGGCACGGGGACGGGCGTCGGCACAGGGACGGGCGTCGGCACCGGCGGGATCGGCAACGGCACCGGCGGGACCGGCAACGGCGCGGGCGTCGGCACGGGGACCGGCGGCGGCGCGGGCGGGGGCGGAGGAAACCGCGGCATCGACAGCGGGTCGAACACCGGCGGCGGACCGCTGGATGGAAGCTCGACCGCCCCCGATCCGCTCGGCCAGCGCCCCGCGGGCAGCACGCCGCAGGGTCAGGAGAGCGCGAGCGCGGCGGGCGGGTCCACGAGCACGAACGGGGTGACGAATTCGGGCGGCTCCACGAGCACCGGCGGGTCGACGAACGCGGGCGGCTCCACGGACACCGGCGGGTCGACGAACACGGGCGACTCCACGAACACCAGCGGCTCCACGAACACCGGCGGGTCGACGAACACGAACGGATCGAACACCGGCGGCTCCACGAACACCGGCGGCTCCACGAACGCGGAAGGCTCGACGGGCGCCGACGGCGCCACGAACGGATCGAACACCGGCGACTCGACGAGCACCGACACGACGACCAATCCGGTCAGCACCCCGAACCCGGGCTCCTCGACCGACACCGGCTCCTCGACGGGCCCCGACACCTCGACCAGCGCCGACGCCTCGACCACCACGGACACCTCGACCGACGTCGACACGAGCACCTCGACGGACACCGACGCCAGCTCGGACCCGGATTCGACGTCGACCGCCGACACGACTCAGGACCCGGTGACGACGCCGAACCCCGATCCGTCGGTCAGCTCCGACCCCGGCGCGACCCCGGTCGACGCGACGACCGCGGGCGACACCTCGAACACCGACACGACGAACACCGATACGACGAACACCGACGCGACGAACACCGCCACGACGACCGATCCGGCGACCTCGTCGGATCCCGACACGTCGTCGAACGCCGACACCGCTCCGAACGCGGACACGTCGTCCGACCCCGGCACGACAACCGACACCGACTCGAGCGCGAACACCGACACGACCACGAGCGCCGTTCCTGATCGCTCGCCGTCCGACGCGCAGCCGACGTCGCCGACTCCCCCGGCATCCGATCAGTCCGCATCGAACGCCTCCCCGACGCCCAGCCCGACGCCGACGCCGACGCCGAACCCCAATCCCGCCCCGGCCGGAGACACCTCCGCCCAGCCCGGCCCCGACCACGCCGACGGACGCGACCCGGCGCAGCGCGACGCGACGCCGACCGCTCCGGCCGACACGCACGCGGACACCACGCACGACACCGACACCCCCGCGACGCCCGACACCGACAGCGACACGGATGACGTCGCCAGCATCGCGGACGACGACGTCTTCAGCGATGCCGGCAGCGACGCGACGAGCATCACGACGATCGACGCGGATGACACGGTGTCGTCCGACACGACCGACACGTCCGACGACGCGAGCGGCCACGCGAGCACGGACACCGCGGGCACCACCACGAGCGGCCCCACGGACAAGTCGGGGAGCCGGACGACGACCACGGCGTCGCCCGACTCGACCCCGGCCCCGGCCTCGACCCCGGCCCCGACCCCGATCGCGACGTCGACGAGCGCGACCTCGCCCGCTCCTCGCAGCGACACCTCGGCATCCACCGCGACGTCGCAGCCCACGACGCCGGGCGCGCCCAAGGATGTCGCGGCGAAGAGCGGCACGCCCACCCCGCGCCCGAACGCGACGACGACCTCGCCGAACGTCGCGACCGAGTCAACGACGAAGGCGCCCGCGCCCGGGCGGGCGAAGCCCCCGGCAGCCGCGACGGCGACCGCCGACACCGGGAGCAAGAGCGACACCGGGAACAAGGCCGACACCTCGAGCAAGCCCGACCCCGGGAGCAAGAGCGCCACCCCGAACAAGCCCGACCCCGCGAATAAGCCCGACACCGCGCCGCCGGCTCCCCCGCTGCCCAAGTCCACGCAGCCCGCGCAGTCCACGCCCGAGACGACTCCGACACCCACTCCGGCATCCACGGCGCCGACGCCCCCGCCGCGTCCGGCGCCGCGGCGGCCGGCACGAGTGCGCGACGCCGAGGGCGCCCCGCCCCGCCGCCGCCGGCCGAACCCGCCGACGGGCCGTCCCGATCCCGCGATCCGGCCCGATCGCGAACGACGCTGGCGTCACGCGTCCGACCCCACCTCGACCTGGTCCGATCCGACGACGAATCCGGTCAGGGAGTCGGAGTGGCGGCCGCGTCTCGCCTCGGCGACCCCGCACCGCGTCGACCTGCGGGTCGCCGACGTGCGCGCCGACGGCCGCAACGGACGCGTCGGGCGCTTCGAGGGCATCATCGGCTACGACCGCGCCCGCGTCGTCATGCCCGACGGCCGGGCCGTGCAGGTTTACACGGTGCGCGTGAACCTCCGGCCCGGCGACGGCGTCACCCCCGCCGACGTCGCCGCGGCGCAGCAGCGCGCCCGCTCGAGCGTCGACGCCCTCGTCAACCGCGGCTACCGCCTGCCGCGGGGCGACCAGCTGCACGTCGACGTGCAGTTCACCGACACGAACCCGCACATCACGGTGGATGCCGTCGCGCCCGTCAACGAGGTCGGCGACACGGGCGTCGGGCCCGGCGGCCGGCCCGTCACCTCCACCGACCAGCGACACTGGCGCACCGACGAGAGCGGCCGGGTGCTGACGCACGAGCTGCTGCACTCGCTGGGCCTCGCCGACGAGTCGATCGACCGGCGACGCGTGCTGCAGCGCGACCCCGGCAACACGGCCGTGCACCACGACGACGGCATCATGAGCGACGGCGTGCACCGCGAGAGCGCCGCGCTCTACCCTCGCAACATCTGGGCGATCGAGCGTCTCGCCGACGGCCAGCACCAGCTGCCCGACGGCCACTACTCGGCGACCGCGCTGCTGCAGGGCCAGCCGCTTCCGCTCTCGGCCGTCGACCGCCCCGCCGAGCTGCACATGCAGGTCGCCGACCATCTCGGCGTCACACCCCAGGCGGTGCGGGATGCGCTGGGACTCAGCGATCGGTCGACGGCCGCGGAGACGGCGGCGGCCTGGCGCGGGGTGCTCGACGCGGGCTCGATCACGGTCGGCGAGCGCACCGCCGCCGTGAGCACCGGCGGCGTGCGGGTGACGGTGCCGACGCCGGAGACAGCCGCCGACCCCGCCGCGGCCGACGCCGACGCCACGACCGAGACCAAGGCCGCGGATGACTTCAGCCGCACGCAGGACGTCGAGACGTCGACGAAGACCTCGATCAGCAACACCACGAAGGTCGACGGCCAGTTGACGGTCAGCGTCGGGCCGACGCCCGGCTTCCCGGCGGTGACGTTCGGCATGGGCGTCTCGACGGGCGCGGATCTCGGCGTGAAGACGACGCTGCGCGACACGTCGGCACCGAAGGCGGCGTCGACGGCCTCGCACGCGAACGTGACCCTGAATCTCACGACCGACGGCCGCACGACCCGCGTCGACGTCGACACGCAGCTGTCGCTGCCCGACGTCGAGCACGCCGGCGCGGCCGGCCCTCTCCAGCGCGGTCGACCCTCGACAGGGCGTCCGACCTTCGCCAGCGTCGATCTGAAGGGCATCCGCCCCAACCGCGTCACGACCCTGAGCGATGGCGGGGTGAAGCCGCGTTCGCAGCGGGACGTCGACGCGCTCACGAGCGTGCTCACCGCATCCGGCGACACGAAGGCGAAGGGCGACACGTCCACGTTCTCGGTCGACGACGCGCATCGCCCGCAGACCTCGTTCGTCGGCATCGCCAAGGGATCCGGCAAGACCTCACGCGGAACGGCCTTCTCGTCGGGCTGGTCGAAGGGAAGCGAGCTCAGCGTCACGGCCGGGGCCCGTGGCCGGCTGTTCAGCTTCCTGCGCGTCGGCGGAGGGCTGACGGCGACGACCGGCGGCGGCATCGGCGGCTCGAGCGAGCTGAAGCACTCCTCGGCGCGCAGCGACGACGACAAGGTCGCGATCTACTCGCTCACCCGCACCGTGCAGGTGAAGACCGGCCTGTTCTCGTCGCGCCCGGTGGAGGTGCGCACGACCTTCTCGGTGCCGATCGCCGACGCCGCCGCGCGCGGACTCTGGCTTCCCGACGCCGTGCGCCCCGGGCCGATGGACATGACGCCGCGGCTGCCGGGAGGCGACTCCGCCTTCGACCCGTCGCGGGACTCGTTCGTCTCGGTTCCGACCGACCTGTCGAATCAGATCGTCGACGGGCTCGGGCTGTCGGATGCCGGCAAGGCGGCCGTCGCGAACAAGTTCGACGGCGAGACGGGCAAGGCCTCGCTGCACGATGCCGCGACCGGCGGCACGACCGCCGTCTGGCACGAGGACGGCCGCACGCACCGCGTGACCGTGACGGCGGAGGTCGACCTCGGCGAGTCGTTCGACACGAGCGACGACCGCACGTCGAAGCACGAGGAGTCGCTCGCGAGCAAGCGCGACGCCAGCATGGATTCGAAGGCCGGGCAGGGCGGCACGGTCGGCACGCTGGCGATCGCGTCGATCGCGCCGACCGACGGGGGCTCGACGACCGCCTCGTCGCCGACCAACATCGGCGCCGGAATCGCCCAGCTCTCGGCGGGACACCAGCGCTCGGCGAAGAACTCCGCGTCGCACAGTGCGAAAGACACGCGCTCGGCCTCCGGCACGGGGCGCGCGGGCTACCACCCGACGAGCACGCGCCTGACGGTCACCCACGAGTCGACGATGGATGCGAACTTCCTCCAGCGCGGACTCGCCGGCGGACGACTGCTCGGCAGCGGCGACGCGGCCGGCCGGCACCGCGACCACACCCCCGCCGGCCGCAACCCGGTCGACATCCGCGGGGTGGCGGTGCGACGCCCGCAGCTCGACGGCGCCGCCGCGGACGGATCCGGTGCGCACACCCGCGTCGGGACGACGCGGAACAACGCCTTCGTGCCGATCGACACGGCCGATCTGGGGACCTTCGCGAAGGTCGAGCGCGTCGACGGCCACCAGGCTCATGCCGCCCTGCTCGAGTCGGCGCTGTCGAAGCGCGCCGACCTCACCCTCGGCGGCGGGCGCGCGCACCGCTCGCCGATCGGCAGCGGCAACTTCTCGAGCTGGGGCTCACGGCCCTTCGACGGCAGGGCGGGCAGCCCCATCCTCACCCGCTCGCCGTTCACGAAGCCCGGCGAGGTCACCGCGTCGACCGTGACCGCGCTCGGCTCGGATGCGGGACTGCGCACGATCGCCAACGCGGGCCTCGGCGACCGCTCGGTCGGCACCGGCGACATGAAGCTGCTCGGCAAGCTGGGCAACCTGCACGGCTCGGTGGATGTGCGCCAGAAGCTCGGCAACCCCTCGTTCGTCACGACCCGACAGGACAGGACGCTGCTGCGCGGCTCGTCGGACGAGCGCGCCGTCGGCACGTCGAAGGAATGGAGCGTCAACGTCGGCGCCGACGGCCTGCTGCGCGGCACCGCTCCCGGCGGAAAGGACAACCTGCTGCTGCAGATCGGCGCGAAGCTCGGCTACACCTACGGCCGCTCGCGCGACGCCGAGCAGTCGACGGGCACGACGACCGAGCGCAGCAAGACCGGCGAGACGGCGGTGCTGCGCTTCGACGCCGAGCGCACCTACACGCCGTCGCTCGAGCTGCGCCGGTTCTGGCAGAAGAAGGGCTTCGACAACCCGCCGTTCACGCGCTTCGAGCCCGGCTCGGTCGACGTCGAGCTGCCCGTGCGCGAGGCGGCGGCGCTGCTGCAGCGGCACGGCATCCCGCTGCCGCAGGAGCTCGCCGCGCACGCGCCGACGCCCGACCCGGCCGCGGCGACGAACGACCCGGCCGTCGTGCCGGATCCCGCCGCGGTGGCCGATCCTCCGGGACTGGAGGGCGGCATCGAGCTCGACGAGCGCGCCCCGCGGCCGAACCCGGCGGCCGATCCGCTCGCCGCCTTCCGCGACGACTCCGACGCGGTCGTCGGCGAGAGCACCGTCTCGAAGACGCAGCTCGATCGGATGGACCGCACCTGGCGCCCCGCCGGTCTGGATGCGGACACGCGCAAGCAGATCCTCGCCGAGGTGCGGCGGGTGCTCACCGAGACCTCGGGCTCCGGATTCGTGCGCGACGCGATCGTGAAGCCCAACCGCATCACCGTCCCGCTGCCGGCCGGCCCGTTCACGCAGCGCACGGCCACGATCGAGGTCACCGTCGACCACCGCGTCGACCCCGCCGATCCCGCGACGACGAAGGATGTCAGCGGCGAGAAGCTCTCGACCGAGCGCTCGGGCGGGGCGTCGGGCAAGCGCAACCGCTTCCACCAGTTCAGCATGGGCATGGACGGCCGCGCCGGGTACTTCGCCCGTGCCGACGAGGTGAACAACAAACCGGGCGCCGAGGCCGCGGCCGCGCACGATTGGACGCTCGTCAACCGCCGCCGCGACAAGTCCGACTCGGCTCCGGTGTCGCCGAAGATCGCCGTCACCGCCGAGCACGAGTCGCTCGTGCAGCACCACGTGCCGGTCGGCTTCACGGTCGACGTGCAGCTGCACGAGCACGTCGGCGGTGCGCTCGACTCGCTGGTGCCGCGGCGCTTCACGCCCGGCACCCACACGACGCTCCCGCAGATCTCCCTCAACGGCTCGCTCGACATGCTCGAGCCCCAGCACGCGCCCGACCGTCTCGAACGGCCGGCCGCCCCGCCGCGCGACGCACACCAGCACCAGCTCCCGGCGGTCGGCGCCTGGCGCCCGATGCGGTGGGATCACACGAGCGTCGCCCAGGTGCAGACGATGGTGAACCGCCAGCTGGGCGCCGACGGCGCCGCCCGCCCCGGTGACGTCTACGACGAGGCGCTGAGCACGTCGATCTCGAACGGGATGCTGTTCAACGCGATCCCGCGCATCGCCGCCGGCGAGACCTTCGGCATCGACGAGCTGATCGCCCGCCGCGGCGCCTTCCGCGATCTGCGTTCCGATCTGGCGATCTCGGGCGGCATCGTGCAGCCCTCCATCCGCCCCGGCTCGACCGCCCCGTCGACGACGCTGTCGCACAGCATCGACCTCGGAACCGGCGCCGGCGACGGGCGCAAGCGCGCCGACGACTCGGCCATGGGGCTGCCGTTCGGCCTCTCGGGCATGACCGACGCGGGCCTCGTCTTCGGCGGGTTCACGCCGTCGTACAAGATGTCGTCGAGCCAGACCGACGAGAACGGCGTCGACGTCAAGACCTCGGAGAAGATCACCCACACGGGGCGCTCGTTCATCGTCGACGCGCACCTGCGGCTGCGGATCAGCGCCGGCACGTCGACGATCGTCAGCAGCGGCGGCCCCCGGCAGCCGGGCGAGGTGGATGTGCCGGTCGTGCTGCAGGTGTGGGAGCAGCAGCTGAGCGCCCTCGGGCTCGAGGTTCCGGCCGATCCGGCGGCGGACACCGCGCGCGACGCGGCGAGGGATGCCGACGACGCGCGCGAGCGCCGCGAGCGGGCCGAGGCCGCAGCGCGCGAGACCGAAGCGCGCAACGCCCGCGAGGCCGCGGCGCAGCGGGCGCGGACTGCCGAACGTCAGGCGGAGCGGGATCGCCTCGCGCGGGAGCAGGCGGAACGCGACGCGCGAGATCAGGAGGAGCGCAACCGCCGGATCCGCGAGCGGGAGGAGCGTCAGCGGGCCGAACGCGAGCAGGCCGAGCGCGAGCGCCGGGCACGCGAGGCGCGCGAACGTGAGGAACGCGAAGCCCGCGAGCGCCGCGAACGCAACGAGGCCGCCGAGCGCCGGGCGAAGGAGAAGGCGGATCGCCGGGCCGCGGAGGAGCGCGAGCGGGAGCGAGCCGAGCAGGAGCGCGTCGCGCGCGAACGCGAGGCGCAGCGGGAGCGCGAGCGGATCGCGCGCAACGAGGCCGCCGAGCGCAAGGCGAGAGAGGATGCGGATCGTCTGGCCGCCGAGGAGCGCGCTGACGAAGCCGAGCGTCAGACGGAGCGCGAACGGGAGCAGACCGCCCGCGACGAGGCCGCCGCCCAGGCCGAGCGCGACCGGCAGCTGAGGGAACGCGAGGAGGCCGCCGCTCAGGCGGAACGCGACCGGCGGCAGGCGGAGCGCGAGCGGGCCGCTGAGCTGGCGGCCCGCGACGAGGCCGAGCAGCGGGCTCGGCAGGCGGAGCGCGAGCGCGCGGCCGAGCAGCGGCGTGCCGCACGCGAGGCCGATCCGACGCCGATCGACGACGGCTACGAGCCCGACGACGAATCCGGCGGCAGCGATCTCGACGACGACCTCGGCAGCGAGTCGGGTGATGACCGCGAGCTCGAGGGCGACCGCGGGCTCGGCCGCGGCACGCGCGACGACGCCTCCTCCGGCGACGAGCAGCCGACTTCGACGCCGACGCCGACGCCGACGCCGACGCCGACGCCGATCGTGCCGGTCACGCCGGTCGATGGCGCCGCATCCGACGCGGACGACCTGACCTCTGACGAGTACGTGACCGCTTCGGACGAGTACGTGACCGCCGATGAGTACGTGACCGCCTCGGAGGGCGAGGAGTACGTGACGGCCGACGACGACGAATCGGAACCGGAGTCGCGCCCCGCCCCGCCGCGACCGCGGGCCGACGTGCCGGCGCCGCAGCCGATCGCGGCGCCGCCCGCGCCGCGCCCGGAGGTCGCGACGCCGAGCACGACGACCACGCCGACGACCACAGCGACGACGCCGAGCACGATGCCGCACCCCGCCGCGTCGTCGCCGGTCGTCATCGCCGACGTTCCGTCTGCCGGGAACGCCTCGGGCGGCACGGCATCCACCGAGTCGCCCCGCGGTCCGGTCCCGTCGATGCCGCGACCGGACACCACCTGGATCCCGCGCGCGCCGATGTCGGGCTACGTGCCCGAGGAGGAGGACGAGCACGAGGACGACGGCGTGCTGCTGCCCGACGGCTCGTACACCGGCGACGGCACGACCTTCGACGCGCAGTCGTTCTTCGACGACGCGCTCAGCCACCAGAGCTGAGCGACCAGGGCTGAGCCGCCCGCGCTCGGCCGCAGGACGCCGGCATCCCGACCGCGGGATCCCGCGTGATCGCCACCGCCCGAGCGCGTCGCGCACTCCGGTGAACCGCCCGCGCCCCGCCGCGCGTGATCTCGGCAAGGGAAGGAGGTGCCGTGACCTCGATCACCGTGCAGCAGACGGGATTCGGCCTCGTCGTCGCCGAGGACGGCGACACCGATGCGGCCGCGCTCCTCGACGGACTTCCGCCGCTGCGCGCCGCGCGCTACCTGACCGCGACGCCGGCGCTGCGCCAGGCCCTCCGCGGCGCGGAGCCCGCGCTGGTCGACGCCGTGCGCCCCCACCTCCAGGGCACGGTCGTGGTTCCCGAAGACGGCTTGGCCGGCGCCGCTCAGGGCGACGCCGCAGGCAGCGCCCGGCTCGCGCAGGCCCTCGGCGTCTCGGTGATCGCGCCCGCCGGACGCTTCATCCGCGGCGACGGCACCCTGTTCTCGGTCGGCGGCGGCGACGGCTGGGTCACCCAGAGCCCTCGCGGCGGCCGCGTGCCGGCCGGTCGGCGCTACCCCGCGCCGGCCTGGCAGTCGCAGCTGCCGCACGACCTGACGGGGGCCGCGCACATCCCCGCCGGCCTCTGGATCACCTCGGGCACCGACCCCCGCCACGCCGTGCGGCTCGCCGGCATCGCCGTGCGCGAGCGCCAGCTGCTCGTCGTGGTCGGCAGCCCCGCCGAGACCCCGCCGACGCTCGACCGGCTGCTCGCGGTGCTGCGTCCGCTGCCCGACGGAGCGCGCTCGGCGATCGTGCTCGCCGGCTTCGGCAGCGCGAGCCTCCCGGTCGCGACCGTTCGCGAGCTCGCCGTGCGGCTCGGACAGCCGGTGCGCGTCGCGCACGGCGTCGAGCTCGACGGCGCCCCGGTGCGCATCGACGGCGACGCGGAGACGCTGCCGACGACGCTCGCGCTCGAGAGCGTCTGCGCCCCCGACGGCACCGTGACGCTCGAGCGCTGGGCACCTCCGCCGGGACTCGTGGCGGATGCGGCAGCCGTCTACCGGCTCGGCGAGACCCGCAAGGCCTGGGGTCGCCCGGGCGACGCCTGGGTCGTGGAGGTCGTGGCGGCCGGGCTCGTGGTGCGTCCCGCGACCGAGCCGCTCGCCGACGTCTCCGAGCTCGAGCCCCCGATCGGCTCGATCGGCATCTTCGTGCAGGGCGATGGAGCCTACCGACCCGAGGCGCTGCCGGCGCTGCTCGCGCCGTTCCGTGCCCGTCTCGAGCAGCGCGGCGCCGTGACGATCCACCCGCTCGACGCCGCCGGACGACGCCTCGTGCGCGACGCCTACCCCGGCCAGTGGGCGCCGACCGAGTCGCTCGCGATCACGGCCGACGGCCGGCTCGTGGCGGCGACGGCCGACGCGACCGGCGACACGGATCGCCCCCTCGAGGAGCTGCCGGATATCGCCGACGCGGAGGGCGCATCCGCCGCCGCGGAGGGCGCCGAGACGGCGGTCGAAGCGGATGAGGCGGTCGCCGAGGCCGACTCGCCTGCTGAGGTCGAGGTCGAGGTCGAGGTCGAGTTCGACGCCGAGGTCGGGGATGCCGCGCCCGCCGAGGCGGAGTCGTTCGCTCTCGCGACGGCGACGACGACCGCCGCCGAGACGACAGCCGTGGAACCGGACGCCCCCGTCTCGACCGCCGTCGACGAGTCCGCGGCGTACGCCGATCAGCAGGACGCGCCGACGGCGCCGCGAGCCCGACGCCGCGCCGATGTTCCGCGCGCTGCGGCGCCCACGACGGCCGTCGCGCCGAAGCCGTCGACGACCGTCGACGCGGTCGTCGGGGCCGAGCCGACCACGGCGACGACGGGCGACGTTCCGACCCTGCCGACCCTCTCGACCTCGGGCCGTCGCGCCCGCCGGATCGGCTTCGACGGCGTGCCGACCGGGCTCGGTCCGGATGCGGACGCCTCGGCCGCGACGGCAGCGCCGACCCCGTTCGCACCGACGTCGGCGACCGACGCCGATGAGGATCCGTGGTCGACGTCGGCGGCCGAGGGCGCTGTGACGACGGACCCGAGAACCCCGGCCGCGACGACGGCGCCGAGCATCGCATCCACGACGCCCGCCACGACCGCGACGCCGGCGAACCCGGCTCCGGCGACCGCGGCTCCGGCCCCCACATCCTCCGCTCCCGCTCCGTCGAGCGCGCTGCCGGCGACTCCCTCGACCCGTCGGGAAGCCGCGCCGCCCGCCTCGACGGCGCAGGAGTCCGCCGCCACGGGCACGGGCACAGGCACAGGCACGGCGGCGGCCGCTGCCGAGGCGACGTCGACCCCGCGCCGCACCGCCGACGACGCGCTCACGCGGGCGCTGCAGGGGTCCGCGGCGACGCGACTCCTCGGCGCCACCGCCCGTGACGACAGCACGGCGGATCGCTCCGCGAGCACCGCGACCGCACCGACCTCCGTCGCTCCGACCGGCGCGTCGCCGACCGCGCCGGCGACCCCGGCCGCGCCGCCAGTGCCGCTGAGCGATGCCTCAGTCACCGCGACCGCGGCGATCGCCGCAGCAGCAGCTCCGGCCTCGTCGCAGCCGACTCCCGCCGCCGCGGCCTCCGAGCAGCCGGCCGCCGACGCGGCGCCCGCGCCCGCGACGACATCCACGCCCGACCGACCGCGCGCGGCGGCGCCCATCGACGTGCCGGCCGGCGCGAGCTCGACGTCCGACCAGCGGCACCGGGTGCGCACGGCGCTCGGCTCGCGCTACGACGTCGCGAGCCGCACGGTCGCGCAGCTGCTCGCGCAGCAGCCGGGCATGCGCGTCGCGGCGGGCGACCGCTCCGCGATGCTCACCGGGCTGTCGCTCGTGCGGGTCTTCGCGAGCGAGCCGCACGGCGACTACGACCTCGACTTCCACACCTGCCTCGCCGAGGGGCTCGCGATGCTGCCGACGGCGCGATCCGTCGTGGTGCGCGGCATCCCCTCCGGCGTCGACGCGGCTCCCGGCTCGACGCTCCGACTGCGGTCGCCGCTCGTCGCCGCCGCCGCCGACGGCCCCGCGACGGGACCCGCCGAGGCCCTGATCTGGACGACCAGCGGACGCCGCCTCGACCGGGTGCTGCACGGCTCGCCGGGCGCCGCCGACGTCGTGCTGCCGGCCGGCGCGCGGCTGCGGGTGCTCGGCAGCGCCGAGGGATCCGCCCCGCGACTGCTGCTCGCCGAGGAGGGCGCGGATGCCGAGCTCGCGCTCACCCGACTGCAGGCGGCGGCCGAGACGCGCGGCGGCCTGCGCCCTCACCTCGATGACCGCTGGTTCGGCGAACTCCCCCCGGCAGCATGAGGAGCCACGCCATGACCCCCGAGCGCCCCGCCGACAGGACCACCCGGTCGCGGTTCGCCCCGCCCGAGCCGGCGTCCGCCGACGACGCGGCGGCGCCCGCGTCCGCGCCGACGCCGACCGGTCCGCCGGCGCTGCCCCCGACCGGGCGCCCCGGGGTGGTGCCGCTCGCGCAGCACCTGTCGCAGGCCGCGGTATCCGGCACCGCCCGCGCCGGCGACCAGCACTCCGAGGCACAGCACCCCGCCGCGCAGCTTCCCGACGCGCAGAGCCCCGACGCGCATCCCGACGCCCCGTCGACCGGCGCCGACGAGCGCGACCCGGCCACGTCATCCGCCTCCACTCCCCGCGCGGCCGTCGAGCAGGCCGGCCACCGTGTGCGGGCGCTGCTGCACGACGTCGCCCGGCGCCTGCCGCTGCGCCGCACGCCGCCCCCGCCGAAGGTCGCGCGCGTGTTCGACGGGCACCGCGACGGCGTGCCCTGCTTCGCCCCGGAACGGCCGGTCATCGTCGATCGTGAGGAACGCGAGACGCTGCTGACCCTGCTGCGCTCGGGATCGGTGCTCGTGCACGCGGCCCGTCCGCTGCGCGACGACCTCGGCGACGTCGACGTCGCCGTGCCCGCCGACCTGCGCTCCGACGGCACCTGGATCTGGAGCGACGCCGTCGCCTACTACCTCGAGCACCACTGGATCGCACCGGATGCCGAGCTCGTCTCCCACCTGCGGGCGGCCGGCCCGGCGTCGCCGCTCGACGCGGAGACGTGGCGTCGCCTCTCGGCCGCCATCCGCCCCGACGCCTGGGAGGGCACGACATGGCCACTCGACTGATCGCCCCGGAGCGCTCGGTGCTCACCGTCGCCGCCGACAATCCCGACTGCCACCAGAGCATCGCCTCGGCGCTGGCCACCGCGAACGACGGCGACGTGATCTCCATCCGCCCCGGCGTCTACCGCGAGTCGGTCACGATCGACCGCGCCGTGTCGCTGTCGGGTGTCGGCGACGCCGGCGAGGTGCGCATCGAGGGCGTCACGGGCCCGGCGCTGCGCAGCGCGGCGGTCGACGTGCGGGTGTCGGGCGTCACGATCGTCCGCGCCGACGGCGACGTGGCCGTCGATGTGGAGTCGGGGGCGCTGGCGCTCGACGACTGCACGATCGAGGCGTCGACCGAGGTGGCGCTGATCGTGCGCTCCGAGGCGCTGCTGACGACCCACGACACGACCGTCGCGAACGCCGCCGGCGCGGGCGTGCTCGTCTACGAGGGCGGCAAGGCCGAGATCTCGGGCGGACGACTGCACGACATCGCGACGACGGCGCTCGTCGTGCGCGGGCCGAGCTCGGCGCACCTCGCCGACCTCGCCATCGACACGGCGCAGGGCGGCCTGCTCGCCGCGGACGGCGCGCAGCTGACCCTCGCCCGCGGCACGATCGGAACGATCGCGAACGCCGCGATCACGGTCGAGGGCGGCGCGAGCCTCGACGCCGCGGGCACGACGCTCGCCGACGGCGAGGGCATCGGACTTCTCGTCACGACCGGAGGCTCGGTGACGCTCTCCGATGTGTCGATGCGGGGCCTCGGCGGCCAGGGCGTCGTCGGCATGGCGGATGCGAGCGTCGAGCTCGCGCGCGTCACGATCGAGAACGGCGCGACCCATGCGCTCCACCTCGTCGAGGGCGCCCGACTCACCGGGGAGGCGTGCGAGCTGCGGTCCGCGGGCCACGACGCGATCGTCGTGGCGGGCACGGCGTCGCTGACGCTCGCCGACTCGACGATCGAGCGGCCCAGCGGCACGGGTATCACGGCGTCGGACGAGGCGACGGTGACGCTCACCAGCGTGCGCATCGTCGATGCCGACGGCGAGGCCGCGGTCGCGCGCGACGCATCCCGGCTCGTCGTCGAGGGCGGTTCGGTGCGCGGCGGCCGGCTCGGTCTCGCCTGGGAGGGCGGGGCGTCGGGAGCGCTGCGGCGCACGCGCATCGTCGACGTCGACGGCGAGGCCGTGCGGGTCGACCCGGATGCCGACGTCGAGATCGACCGGCTGGCCGATGACGAGGGCGACGAGCCGGATGGCGCTCCCGCGAGGACCGGTTCGACGAACGCGACCGGCTCGACCGGCGAGACGGCGCGCGCCGACGAGACCGAAGGGGCGACCGGCGCGGGCGAGCTCGACCGGATGCTCGCCGAGCTCGACCAGCTGGTCGGCCTCGACAGCGTCAAGCGCCAGGTGGAGACGCTGGTGCGCATGCACCAGATGGCCGAACGGCGCTCCGAGGCCGGTCTGCCCTCGCCGCCCGTGTCGCGGCACCTCGTGTTCGCCGGGTCGCCCGGAACCGGCAAGACGACCGTCGCGCGGCTCTACGGCCGCATCCTCGCCGCCCTCGGCGTCGTGCGCACCGGCCAGCTGGTCGAGGTCGCCCGCCCCGACCTGGTGGCCGCCGTGATCGGCGGCACCGCGATCAAGACCGCCGAGATGTTCACCAAGGCGCTCGGCGGCGTGCTCTTCATCGACGAGGCCTACGCGCTCTCGAAGGACTCCGGCTCGAGCAACGACTTCGGGGGCGAGGCCATCGACACCCTCGTGAAGCTGATGGAGGACCACCGCGACGACGTCGTCGTGATCGTCGCCGGCTACACGAACGACATGCGCACCTTCATGGCGGCGAACCCGGGCCTGTCGTCGCGCTTCTCGCGCACGATCGAGTTCACCGACTACTCCTCGGCCGAGATGGTCACGATCGTCGAGGGCCTGTGCCGGGCGAACCACTACAGCCTTGAGTTCGAGACGCGCGCGGCGCTGCACGACTACTTCACGAAGCTGCCGCGCGACGAGACCTTCGGCAACGGCCGCACGGCCCGCAAGGTGTTCGAGGAGATGCTCGGCCGGCAGGCGTACCGGCTCGGCAACGCCGACTCGGTTGACGCCCTCACGCTGACGCGACTCGTGCCCGACGACCTCGGGCCGCTGCCGGGGTCGTCGATCGGCGCCGGCGTCGGCCGCGTCGACGAGGAGCGCGTCGACCAGCTGCTCGGCACCCTGCGCGAGCTCGTCGGCCTCGACGGCGTGAAGGAGGAGGTCGAGGGGATGGTCGATCTGCTCACCTCGGCACGACGTCGCCAGGCCGCCGGGCTGCCCGCGCCATCCCTCAGCCGGCACCTCATCTTCGCGGGCCCTCCCGGCACCGGAAAGACGACCGTCGCGCGGCTCTACGGGTCGCTGCTGACCGCGCTCGGCGTGCTCGCGCAGGGCCAGGTGACCGAGGTGTCGCGCGCCGATCTCGTGGGCGAGTACGTCGGGCACACGGCCCGCCGCACGACGGAGGCCTTCGACCGGGCGCGCGGCGGCGTGCTGTTCATCGACGAGGCGTACACGCTCGCCTCGGGCGGCGGAAACGGCGCCGACTTCGGCAAGGAGTCGGTCGATACGCTCGTGAAGCTCATGGAGGATCACCGCGACGAGGTCGTCGTGATCGCCGCCGGCTACGAGCGCGAGATGGACCAGTTCCTCGCCACGAACCCGGGCCTCGACTCCCGCTTCTCGCACCGCGTGCGCTTCGCGAACTACACGCCCGACGAGCTCGTCACGATCGTGAACCAGCACGCGACCGCATCCGGATACGAATGCACCGGCCCGACCGTCGCCGCGCTGCGCGGCCACTTCACGGCCGTCGACCGCACGGCGTCGTTCGGCAATGGCCGCTACGCGCGCCAGGTGATGGATGCGGCGATCGCCAACCACGCGCGCCGCACCCGCGGCATCGAGGATCCGTCCATGGACGACCTGGTGCTGCTGCTGCCCGAGGACGTGCCGACGCCCGAGTCGATCGGCGCGTGACGGCGATGAGCGCGGCCACGCGTCGACGGCGGCACCGGCGCCTGCTGCTCGCACCGCGGCAGCCGGTCGCGGCAGATCGCCGCAGGTCGCGGCAGGTCACCGCAGACACGAAGATGCCCGCCGGACGAGCCGACGGGCATCCCCAGCGCTGCGTGCGTCAGGCGGCGAGATCCACCGACTGAGCGCGGATGGTGCGCAGGGCGTGGAAGACGCGGCTCTTCACGGTTCCGACCGGCACGCCGAGGCGCTCGGCCGCGGCCGCCGTGGTCTGGTCGGAGAGGTACACCTCGGTGAGCGTGCTGCGGTGCACCGGTGAAACGTGCGCGAGCAGATCGGTGACGAGCACGCGGTCCTCGACCTCGCGGGCGGTGTCGTCGAGGGAGGCGGCGCTCTCCTCGTCGAACTCCGACCAGGCGATCTCGGTCGGACGGGCGCGGCGGGCCCGGTGCTGATCCATGGCGACGTTGTGGGCGACGCGAGTCAGCCAGCCGCGCACCGAACCGCGGTCTTCGGTGAGGCGGTCGAGGTGGCGCCAGGCGCGCAGCAGGGTCTCCTGCACGACGTCCTCCGCGGCGGCGACGTCGCCGCTCATGAGCCGTGTGGCATAGCGCACGAGGCCCGGACGGTGCTCGGCGACGAGGGCGTCGAACGCCCGCGTGCCGTGGGCGGTCGAGGGCGCGGTGGGTGCAGCGGTGATCGTCATGATCGAGTCCTTCCCGTCGGTCGACGTCTGCTTCGATCGTCTGACCGCGCGAAGGCGCTGTCTCTGGGATCATCCCCCCGTTCGGGGGGTAGGCCCGCTCCCCCCGAATGGGGGTATCCCTACCCGAGCATCAGGTTCCGCATCGCACGGCCTTCGGGTCCGCGCCCGCCTGGTTCTCCCAGCGGATGTCGTTGAGGGTCAGGTCGAGGTCGCCGGTGCCGAGCGCGAGGAACGGCGTGTCCACCGAGCCGGGATCGAGGCCGGCGGAGGTGAAGCACTCGGCGGGGATGATGACGTGCTGCGCGGTGCCGGGCGGGAACCCGTTGACGACGTCGGTCACGTCGACGCTGCCGCCGCACGGGTACTCGCAGTGCACGGCGATCTCGAATTTGTCGGCCGATCCGGCGTTGCGGGTCACGTCGAACACGAGGGCGCCGTGGTCGGCGGCGATGTCGGCGAGGTCGATCCTCGTGCCGTCGGTCTGCGCGTACAGCTGAGCGGGTCCGCCCGTGACCCACTGCGCGCGGAAGCCGGCATCCGACTGCGTGAGGGTCAGGTTCGGACGCTTCGCGACGCCGTCGGCGAGCGGGGTGATGCCCCAGACGCCCGCCTCGTCGTTCGACTGCACGAACCACTTCAGCCCGGCGGTCGAGCTGCCGCCCGTGAACACGGGCGAGGCGACGGTCGCCTTCACGCTGCTCTTCTCCGCCGCCCCGGACGGCGCCGGCGACGCCGTCACCTTGTGCGCGCTCGCCGAGCTGCTGGGGGTGCGCGCCGCATCCGGATCGGAGGTGGCGGCTTCGACGCCGCCGGCGCGGCCGAGCGCGGCGGCCACGGCGATCGCGGCGACGATGATCGCGGCGAGCGCGGCGCCGACGACGATCGCCGACCCGCGACGCACGGTGAGGCGCCAGAGCGAGGGGTCGGGCGCGACCGCCGGCGACCAGGCGGTCGCCGACGAGGGCGAGCCCGTCACCGCCGCTGAGCTCAGGCCCGTCCCCGCGCCCGCGCCTGCTCCGACGAGAGCGCCGACGGCGGCAGGCTCCGCGGCGGCCGCGGCGAGCGCCCGCGCCCGCTCCGCCGCGCCGAGCGCGACGGTGAACTTCGGGTGGTGCGTGGCGGCGACGGGGCGGCCGACCGCGGCGACCTCCTCGGCCACGAAGGGGATGCGCGACGATCCGCCCGCGAGGATCACCGTCGAGACGGCCTCCGCGTCGATCCCGACCGAGTCGATCGTGCGCAGCAGCGCCGCGACCGCGAGGCCGACGGCCGGACGGATCGCGCGCTCCAGGTCGGCGCGGGTGAGGGTGATCGCCTGCACGGCGTCGTCGAACGGCAGGTGCACCACCGTCTCCTCACGCACCGACAGCGCCTCCTTCGCGCTCGTGCACTCCTGGTCGATCGCCGCGAGCGTCGCCGCGTCGGCCGGCTGCGCGGGATCGAGTGCCGAGATGCGGCCGCCGGCGCGCTGGTCGAGCAGACCGCGCACGGCGTCGTCGAAGTCGTCGCCGCCGAGGTGCTCGACCCCCTCGGGGCTGCCGAGCACCTCGAGACCGTCGGCGCCCATGCGCAGCACGGTCGCGTCGAAGGTGCGGCCGCCGAGGTCGAAGACGGCGACGATCGTGCCCTCCTCGAGCCGCTGCTCGCGGGAGACGTAGGTGGCGGTCGCGACGGGCTCGGTGACGATCGCGTCGACGGCGACGCCCGAGAGCGCGGCGATGTGCGAGAACTGCTCGCGCCGGTACGGACCCCACGCCGCCGGGCAGGTGAGCACGACCCGCTCCGGCGACTCGCCCTGCTGCTCGGTGAGCTGAGCGACGACATCCCGCAGCTGCGCCGCCATCAGCGCCTCGGGGGCGAAGCCGACCCCGCCGACGATGATCGGCGTCGGGTCGCCGACGCGGCGCTTGAACCCGCGCACGAGCCGGGCCGGATCCCCCTCGGCGGCGAGCAGCGCGGCCCTGCCCGTGAGGATCGTGCCGTCGGCGGCGCAGAACGCGACCGACGGCTCGACGAGCAGCGGCGAGAGCTGGGCGGCTCTGGTGCCGAGTTCGTCGCCGATCGCGACCGCGATCGAGGTCGTGCCGAGGTCAACGCCGATGGAATATCCCACGAAGCAGACGATAGACGACGGGTGTGTCGCCGATGTTGCCGGGATCCGCTCCCCGTCGCACCCTCGCCGTAGGATGAGCGCGGCGCGCCGCGGACGCGGGAGCGCACGGCGGCTGAGGGATGCGGGGCATCGATGCGGGTGGCGATCGCCGACGACGGCACGCTGTTCCGCGAGGGCCTCGTGATGCTGCTCGGCGCGGCCGGCCACGAGGTCGTCGCCGCGCACGACGACGGCGACCAGCTGCTGGCCACGCTCGCAGCGCAGCAGGTCGACATCGCCGTGCTCGACATTCGGATGCCTCCCGGCGAGGAGGGCGGGCTCGCGACGGCGACCCGCATCCGCGCCCTGCACCCGCAGGTGGGACTGCTGCTGCTGTCGCACTACGCCGAGTCGCACTACCTGCGCACGATGCTCGCGATCGGCACCGAGGGGATCGGCTACCGCCTCAAGGAGCGCATCGCCGGCGTTCAGATGCTCAACGACACGCTCGAGCGCATCCTCGCGAGGGAGATCGTCATCGAGCCGGTGCTGGCCTCGCGCCTCGTCGAGATCGGCGAGCACCGCGACGTCGCGATCGCCGGCCTCGGCGAGCGCGAGCTCGACGTGCTGCGGCTCATGGCCGAGGGGCGCGCGAACCGCTCGATCGCCGAAGAGCTGTTCGTGTCGGTGAAGGCCGTTGAGAAGCACGTGGCCTCGCTGTTCGTGAAGCTCGGCATCCCGGCCGACGCGACGATGCACCACCGTCGGGTGCTGGCGGTGCTGACCTACCTGCAGGCGCAGAAGGTCGACGGCAGCGGGCGATGACGGCGCCGCGCGAGGTGGCGGAGGTGCTCGCGTCGACGCCGCGCGACGCGCTGCTGCCGGCCCTGCTCGAGAACCTCTCCCGCAGCGTCGCCGCGGCGGACGGCTCGCTGCCGCAGGTGCGACTGCTGCGCCGATTCGACGACGGCCACCATCAGCAGATCGCCGCGTGGCCCGATGACGGCGCCGCCCACGCGCACGCCCACGACACCGTCGAGCGGCATGCGGTTCACGGCGTCGGCGTGCTCGAGATCCGGCCGGGTGCCGACCTCGTCACCGCCCGCCGCCGGCGCCTGCTCGACGAGACCTGCGAATGGATCGCCGCCACCGTGCGCGCGGCCCGGGCGATGCGCACGCTCGATCGGGCACGACGCGACGCCGACCAGCGCGAGAAGGAGGCCGAGCGCGCCGAGGTGCGGGCCGCGCGCGTGCGGGAGGGCGAGCGGATCCGGCTGGTCGAGACGATCACGACGGCGACGGTGCACGACCTCGCAGCACTGCGCGAGCTGCTCGCGACCGCGCCGGACGACGTCGACTGGCCCGCGATCCACGCCTCGGCCGAGCGGCTCATCGCCGACCTGCGCGACGCCGTGCGCGGGGTGTTCCCCGCGATGCTGCCCGACCGCGGCGCGGAGGAGACCCTGCGCGAGCTCGCCGCGGCGCTGCCGGTTCCGGTCGACGTGACCGGCGGCCTCGGCCGCCGCGCCGGGTGGGACATCGAGTCGGGCTTCTACCACGCGGTCGCGGGCGCGCTCACGACGGTCGCCCGGATCGGCGGGCGGACGAGCCTGCGGCTGCATCGCGCCGACGCCCTCGTCGCCCGGATCGGGAGCACGCAGCCGGTCGACGCCGCCCACCTGACCTTCGCCCTCGCCGTGGACGCCGAGCGCATCGCCTCTCTCGGCGGTGCCCTCGTGGCACGCGAGCTCGGCGACGCCGTCGAAGTGGAGGTGACGATGCCCGACCGCAGCGAGGTGACGTCGCTGCCGATCGGCAATCGGCAGATCGAGTCGCGCCCCGTGCACGGCCGCGTCGCGACGCTCGTCGAGGTCGCCGGGCTCCCCGCCGACGAGCTCGCCTCCTGCCGCGACGCGCTCGTCGCGCCGGTGACGCTGCTCGTCGTGCAGGGTCCGCTGCCCGCCCCGATGTCGGGCGTGCAGACCGTGCTGTGCGACGCGGCGCCCGACGGCGCCCTCGCGGCGGAGATCGGCGACCGCGACGGCCGGTGGGGCGCGGTCGACGCCGTCGTGTGCGCGCTCGCGCCCCGCCGGGGCTTCGCGGCGGGGCTCCGCCCGGGGCAGCTGCTGTTCCGCGACGGCGTCGCACCCGCCGAGGCGGTGTCGGCGCTCGCGGCGCGGGCCCCCGTGCTCGCCGCGCGGCGCGTGCTCGAGCGTCTCGCGGCGCGCGCGGCCGAGGAGGGTTCGGCGGCGCTGCGCTGGCAGATCGACGAGCTGCGCGCCGGGGCGCACGAGCTGGCCGAGGATGCGCTGCTCGACGACGTCGCGCGCGGCCAGGCGCCCGACATCGTCGATGCCGCCGCCGCGCGGCTCGCGGGCGCCGAGGGCGGCGAGGTGCACGTGCGCCTCGGGCTGCCGGCGGATGCGGATGCGGAGCAGGTGCGAACCGAGGCGCTCGCGGCACTCGCCCGCTGGCAGCACGCGGCGGCGACGCCGGGCAGCGCCCCACGGCGCCGGGCCGCCGAGGTGCTGGAGCGCAGCGCGGCGGGACTGCTCGCGCGCGCGACGCGCCCCTCCGATCCGGCGCCGCGAGCTCAGTAGGGCACGGAGGCGATCACGCGGGTGCCCGCGCCCGGCGCCGAGCGCACCTCGAGGGTGCCGTCGATGGCCCGGATGCGGTCGGCGAGGTAAGCGAGACCGCCGACGTCGTCGCCGACCACGAAGCCCGGGCCGTCATCCCGCACCTCCACCCGCGCCCGACCGTGGGCGAGCCGGGCCTCGACGAGGATGCGCGCACCCGGCGCATGCTTGTGCGCGTTGCTGACGGCCTCGAGCGCCAGGTAGTACAGCGCCGACTCGACGGCCGGCATGAGCCGCGGGATGTCCGCATCCACCTCGACGTCGGCGCCGGCGAGCGCGCGCAGCGCCCCCTGCAGACCCGAGGTGGCCAGCACCTTCGGCAGCACGCCCCGGGCGGTCGCGATCAGCAGGTCCTCGGCGGCGTCGAGCTGGGCGCCGAGCGCCGCGAGCCGCGCCTCCGCACCCGGCTCGTGCTGCAGGTGGTCGCCGAGCGCGATCGCCATGCGCAGGGCGACCAGGTGGTGCTGCGCTCCATCGTGCAGGTCGCGTTCGAGGCGACGGCGCTCGTGCTCCATGTCGGCCGACGCACGCCAGCGCACATCGTCGATGCGCCGTGCCGCCTCCTGCTGACGACGCCGGGCGTGCCACGTCGAATCCTCCGCCGCGTACGGCGTGAGCAGCACGAGCAGCGGCTGCCACGCCTCCGGCGAGGGCATCGCGTGCGCCGGAGCGACGGTCGCGACGATGTCGGGATCGGTGCCGAGCACGAGCGTCGCGACCTCGCCGTGCCGCTGGGGATCGTGCACACCCCAGCTGAGCGCCTTCGTGCCCAGGCTCAGCTCGCAGCGCGCCGCGCCGATCGCCTCCGCCGCGATCGCGACCAGCGTCGACGGGGGCGGCGGGGTGTCGGAGACGGCGAGCGCGGCCGTCAGGGCGGCGCCGATCCGGTCTTCGCCACGCATGCGGCGACGCTAGCAGTGACGTCGGCGGTGCGGTCGATCGGGGTGTGCGTACGCGAGCCGGGTCGGTCAGATGCCGAGCTCGTCGAGCGCCTCTTCGAGGGTCTCCAGTTCACCGGAGGGCTCCTCGCCGTCTTCGGGCACGATGAGCACGCCGAAGCCGTCATCCACCGGCACGACGAGCCCGACGACCTCGCCGTCGACGACCACCTCGAGCACGACGTCGTCGCGGCCGCCGTCGAGCGTGAACGGCGTCGCCTCGTCGTCGCCCGCCGGCGCCGCGAACGTCTCCTCGCGCTCGGGAGCCCGCAGCAGCACATCGGTGCCGCGGTGGTCGATCTCGAACGCGGACTGGGCGGCCGCCTCCACGAAAGCGTCATCCAGGTCGGTCATGCCCCCACCCTCTCGTGCGGCGGCTCGCCGCCGCCACTCCGCCGCCGCGCCCCGCGTGGCGCACCCGCCGCGCACGCCGCCCGCCAGTTCGCCCGAAGCCGTGCACCCGCCAGGAATGCCGATACTGGCCAGCCGTGCCTCCGGAGCAGCCCGCGCCGCCGCCCACCCCTCCGAGCAGTACCGGCGGCCGGGCGCGGCCAGTGCGCGGCAGCGGTAGGCGGATTCGGATGCACGCGACCGTCGTCCCGCTGCGAAGCTCGAGCCTGTCGCGCATCCGCGACCCGCCACCGAAACCCTGTCGCCGATACTGGCCACGCGTACCACTGGGCTCGCGGGCGGCATCGCCCCGACGCCTGAGCAGTATCCGCGTCACGACACTCGGCCGGCCGACGCCCGGTCGTCTCGCCGACCCCGCACACCGGACGCCCGAGGCTCAGGCGAGGCGGCCGACCACGATCCCGAGCACACCCGCCGCGACGGCGATCACGAGCATCCCGAGTCCGTTGAGCGCGGCCGCGACCCAGCGGCGGCCCTGCAGCAGACGCACGGTCTCGAAGCTCGCCGTGCTGAACGTCGTGTATCCGCCCATCAGCCCCGTGCCGAGCGCGCTCACGAGCAGGGCCGGTGCGGCGTTCGCCTGGGCGAGGCCGGCGAGCAGTCCGAGGATGAACGAGCCCGTCACGTTGATCACGAGCGTTCCGACAGGGAAGGTCGACAGGCGGGCGCTGCGCGCGCTGCGGCCGCGGATGAGTCCGTCGAGCGCGAGGCGGATGGCGGCGCCGAGTCCGCCGCAGAGCGCGACGACGAGCACGGTAACGACGGTCATGCGCCGGCCCCCGCCCGCACGATCCGCCGAGCGAGCAGGATGCCGGCCAGCGAGGCGAGCGCGCCGAGAAGCAGCGTCGCGAGCGGGTAGAGCACCCCGAGCAGCGCGTCGCCGCCGAGCAGCAGCTTGGCGCTGTCGGCGGCGAGCGCCGAGTAAGTCGTGTACCCGCCGAGCACGCCGGTTCCGACGAGCAGCCGGACGCTGCGGCGCCGACCTTCATCGGGTCCGCGCCGCACCAGCCCCTCGAGCAGCGCCCCCAGGATCAGCGCTCCGCTGAGGTTGATGAGCAGGATGCTGACCGGAAGCCCGCCCGGGCGCGGCAGCGCCAGATCGATCAGCTCCCGCACGAGCGTGCCGACGGTTCCGCCGGCGATGACCAGCAGCAGCGACGTCGGGCGCAGATGCACCGGAAGCGAGCGTCCGCTGGCGAGATCCACCGCATCCGTGTCGGGGTCGAGCGGCAGCTCGGGGGCGGAGTCGCGACGCACCAGGCGCGCGTTCTCGGGAGGGTGCAGGCGCCGTGCGTCGTCGCGCGGATCGCGCTCGTCACGCGGATCGCGGTCGTCGGGGCGGTTCTCGTTCACGGGTCTCCCATCTGCAAGCACGCCGAAGTGCCGAGACAGGGACTGTTGTCGCACCAGGTGCGAGGTTCGGTTCCGGTGAGCCCCACCGCCGCAGCGCCGACCGGGGAGGCCGAGCACCGCGTGCAGTCTGCCACAGGGCGGCCGGTGGATGCGCGGCGCACGCGATCGGTCCGGTCACCGCTCGGCCCGGTCGACTCGCACGCCGACCCGCGTTCGCCGTATGTGTTCGCGGTTTCGGATGCGGAGCGGTGGTGGCGCCCCGGCGTCGCTCGCCAGGCTCCTGATTCCGAAACCGGAGACGCACCGCCGCGGCCAGCGCCCGCGGCGGCCAGCACCTGCCGCGGCGGGACTCCGCGCGCTCAGCGGCGCGTCGACCAGAGCGCCCAGGCGATGAGCAGCGGCTGCCCGAGCAGGCGCAGCGCGCGCTTGTCGTCGGTGTCGAGCCCGAAGCCGTCGCGCCGGTTCACCCACTGGGCGACGTTGCCGGGGAACACCGCCGCGAAGAACAGCGCCGCCACCACGCCGAGCCGGCGCCGATCGCGACGTCCGCGTCCGAGCACGGCGAGCGCCCCGCCGAGGCCGATCTCGGCGATGCCCGACATGAGCACGACCTGGTCTTCGCTGAATCCGGTGACCTCGGTCACGCCCTTCGGCACCTGCGCGCGGAAGTCGCGGCGGGCGAACGTCAGGTGCCCGATCCCGGCGCCGACCAAGGCGACCCCGAGCGCGACGCGCGCCAGCCGTCGGATGCCGCTCGGGGGCTCGACGGGCTCGTCGCGATCGGCGAGTGCTTCGGGTTCAGGGAGTCCGTCGGCGGATATCCCATCGGTGTGCCCCGCGAGCTGATACTTCGTGCCGTCGTCTCGCCGGTCGTCCTTCGCGCGCGCCATGCCGCCCACCTTCCGTCATCGAGTGGATGCGCGGCTCGCCTTCCCAGCCCCCGCCCCGGTTACGCTCGCCGGATGATCGACGGGGATCGCGAACGCGCCGCCCACGGCGAGGATGCCGACACCGGCGCCGCCTCGCCCGCGCTCCCGGGCCTGCCCGCGCAGCCCGGCCGGCCCGCCCGTCCGGAGCCGCTCACCGAGCAGCCGCTCGCCGGCGGCAACGCCAGCGCCGGCGTCGTGCGCGTCGGCGACACCGTGCGCAAGCCCTGGCTCGCCGGCACCCCGGCGGTGCACGCGTACCTCGCCCTCCTCGCCGAGCGCGACCCCGAGCTGCCCCTGCCCCGCGCCCTCGGCCGCGACGCCGCCGGACGCCAGGTGCTCGACTTCGTGCCCGGCGCCCTCGCCCTCGACCTGCCGCCCTTCGACTCCGCACGGCTGCACGCGATCGGCGCGCTGATCCGACGCATCCACGACGCCAGTCCGAGCCCGGGCGAGTGGATGAGCGCCGCGCGCCCGCCCTTCGCCGAGCCCCTGCTGCCGGCCCCGTCCGCGGCGAGCGCGACCGGCGAGCCCGACGTCATCGGGCACCACGACCTCGCGCCTTGGAACCTCGTGATCGAAGGCGACGCCGAGACCGATGCGGTGCCGCCCACCGCGATGCCTCGCCTGACCTTCATCGACTGGGATGGCGCGGGCCCGACGACCCGCGCCTGGGAGCTCGCCTACGCCCTGCCCGCTTTCGCCTTCGCGCACGCCGACGCCGATCCGCGCGAGATCGCCGAGCGGATGCGCGCCCTCTGGCGCGGCTACGTCGCTGACCCGCTCACGCCTGCCGACCTCGCCGACCTCCGCGGCCGCACGCTCGCGCTGCTCGCGCCCCGCGCCGCCGCCATGCACGACCACCTCCGCGACACCCACGTAGCGGGCGTCGAGCCCTGGGCCACGATGTTCACCGCCGGTCACGGCGCCCACTGGCGCGGCGTCGCCGACTTCCTCGCCGCTCACCACGGGGAGTGGATGCGCGCCCTCGCCTGAGGCGGATGCGGCGACTCCTGGTCGAGTCCGAACTAGTCCCGCACCCCGAACAGCTGCTCGCCGTGCTTGTGGAGCACGTCGTAGGCGTCGGCGAAGGTGTCCGGCACCGCCGCCGTGGGCTCGTACTTCGCGAGCAGCAGGCCGATGAGGCTCTTCGCCGGCGCGGTCAGGGCGTGGGACGCGTGCGCGCCGGTCGGACGGGCGCGCGGCTTCCGCTCGGGATTCGCCGGCACGTACACGGGCGCGACGTCGGGCCAGAGCGCCGGCTGGCGCGGCGTCGTCAGGTTGACGACGTTGCGCATGCTCGTCGCCTCGGCGTCGCGGTGGGTGAGCGGCTCGAGCCCGTGCTGCTCGCAGATCGTCTTCACGAGCGAGCCGTGGTGCATCTCGTCGTTGATGATGCTGCCGGCGCGGGTGTAGGCCGAGATCGCGATGGCCGGAACGCGGCCGCCGAGCCGGTCGAAGGTGAAGTCCCACTCCCCCGCGACCGGCTCGCCCGACGGCGGCGTGGCGGCGGGCGGCGGCACGTGGTCGTAGATGCCGCCGTGCTCGTCGAAGGTCGCGAGCAGCAGCGTGTTGAGCGCGTTCGATCCGGTGGTCGATGACCCCGCCCGCACCGCCCCGTAGACCTCGGCGAGCAGCGCCTCGCCCGCGCGCATGTCCGACATGGCGACGTCGTACGACGCCTCGCCGGGCACGTGCGGGAAGCGCACGCGGTTCTGCGGCGGATGCATGTCGTTGTGGTCGAAGACCATGCGCGGCTCGATGAAGGCGTAGTCGGGCAGCCTGCCGGTGCGGGCGTCGTCGTGGAACTGCTCCATGCTGCGGAAGTTGCTCTTCCAGTACTTCTCGAGCACCGGCGCATGCAGCATCCCCGTCAGCGACACCACCTGGTCGGCGTCGTAGTAGACGCGCCAGCTCTTCCCCGCTTCTTCGAGGCGGTTGAAGATCGTCTCGCCGTGGCTGGCATCCAGCCACTTCTGCTGCCCGCCGTTCTCGGCGTTCGTGACGAAGCCGTGGGATGTGCTGGCGTGGAAGAAGGCGCGGTTGCAGAAGGTCTGCGACGGCACGGCGCAGTGCCAGTGGTCGTAGACGGCGAAGCTGCGGGCGAGGGTCGAGAGCACGGGCAGCATCTCGGGGGCGAAGCCGCCCATGACCGGCCGGTACTGCTCGGGCATCGGATCGGCGCCGCGCTCGATTCGGTAGTTGACGACGTAGTCGTGCACGAAGCCCGACATGTCGGGCCGTCGCGTCGACGCATCCGCCGGGGCGTTGTAGGGCGCCGTGTAGCCGTTCTCCTGCGGGCGCTCGTTCGACGGCGGATCGACGACGCCGAACCACTGTGTGTTGACGTGCGCGTAGAACTCGCCCGGGTCGGGGTCGGGCTGCGACATGACCCAGTCGGTGGAGCCCTCGTAGACGTGCGCCTCGACGCGGGTGCCGTCGGGGTGGAGGTTCGCGTGCTCGCCCTGCAGCCCCTCGAAGCGCTGACCACGCGGAGCCCCGTCGGGATAGAGGCGGCCGAGGATGTGGTCGAAGCTGCGGTTCTCGAACATCAGCACGACGACGTGGTCGAAGCCCGGCTCGGGGCGGGCCTTCAGCGGCGTAAAGCCGTAGACGTCGTCGGGGTTGTCGCCGGCCCCGAATCGGCCCTGCGCCGCGGCGATCGCCCCGGCTGCGCCCGCGGCGCCGATCGCGGCGCCGGCGACGCCGATGCCGGCCCGGCGGAGGAAGCGCCGACGCGAGGTCGCGCCGTCATCCGCCGCCGATTCCCGGTCTCCCCGGTCGTCCTGGTCCGCCACGGCCCCACTCTAGGCACGACGCCCGTCGTTCCCAGGACTTGTGGATGTTCGTCGACGCATCCACTCGTGACCGGGGGTTTCCGAAACGAGAGAACGAACGGTCTACCTGTCATCGCGTACCCCGGACGAAGTCGAGAGCCGCTCCGGTCGCTACGGTCGAATAGCCCGCGGCTCACCCCCGCGGAGATTTCGACGGCACCGCCGAGAGGCGCCACCACCACGGCCGATACCCCGGTCACACCTGTGCCGTCGGGAGCTTTCACGAGCAGACGGCATACGGAACCCGACACGGAACGGACGGCGCGATCGCCACGATGTGGGACTACATCTCGACACGACTCGACGCCATCGGTTTCTCGGCCTGGCAGCATCTCTCCCTCGTCGTGCAGTGCCTCGTGCTCGCCGTCGTCATCGCGGTCGTGATCGCCGCGCTCGTCTACCGCAGCCCCGCGCTGACCTCGGTCGCGAACAGCGTGTCGGCGATCGGCCTCACGATCCCCGCTTTCGCCCTCGTCGGCCTGATGATCGCGCCCTTCGGCTTCGGCGTGACCCCGGCCGTCGTGGTCGTGACCTTCTTCGCCGTGCTGCCCGTGCTGCGCAACGCGATCGTCGGGCTCGGCGGCGTCGATCCCGCCCTCGTCGAGTCGGCGCGCGGCATCGGTATGGGCCGGCTGCGCACCTTCCTGCGCGTCGAGCTGCCGATGGCCTGGCCGGTCATCCTCGGCGGCATCCGCGTCTCGGCCCAGATGATCATGGGCATCGCCGCCGTGGCCGCCTACGTGCTCGGCCCCGGCATGGGCGGCTTCATCTTCTCCGGCCTGTCGCGACTCGGCGGCGCCGGAGCGACCGAGTCGATCGTCGTCGGCGTCGTCGGCGTGGTGCTGCTGGCGCTCGTGCTCGACCTGCTTCTCGTCGGCCTGGGCCGACTGACCACCCCGAGAGGAATCCGTGTCTGATACGACCACGACGATCGAGCAGCCCTCCGCCGAGGTGAGCGGGCGCCCCATCCGGCTCGATGACGTCACGAAGCGCTACCCGGGGCAGACCAAGCCCGCCGTCGACGGCATCACGCTCGAGATCCCGGCCGGCAAGGTCGTCATGTTCGTCGGCCCCTCGGGCTGCGGCAAGACGACGACGCTGAAGATGATCAACCGGCTCATCGAGCCGACGAACGGCCGCATCGTGCTCGGCGACGAGGACGTGACGCAGATCGACGGCGACGAGCTGCGTCGCCGCATCGGCTACGTCATCCAGGCGGGCGGGCTGTTCCCGCACATGACCGTCGCGACGAACATCGGTCTCGTGCCGAAGATGCTCGGCTGGTCGAAGGAGCGCATCGCGGCGCGGGTGGATGAGCTGCTCGAGCTCGTGTCGCTCGACCCCGACACCTATCGCGACCGCTACCCGCGCGAGCTCTCCGGAGGTCAGCAGCAGCGCGTCGGCGTGGCCCGCGCGCTCGCCGCCGACCCGCCCGTGCTGCTCATGGACGAGCCCTTCGGCGCCGTCGACCCGATCACGCGCCAGCGCCTGCAGGACGAGCTGATCCGCATCCAGGAGGAAGTGCAGAAGACGATGGTCATCGTCACGCACGACTTCGACGAGGCCGTGAAGCTGGGCGACTGGATCGTCGTGTTCGAAGAGGGCGCGCGCATCGTGCAGTACGACACCCCCGAGCGCATCCTCGCCGAGCCGGCGAACGAGTTCGTCGAGAACTTCATCGGCTCGGGCGCCGGCCTGAAGCAGCTCACCCTGCGCCGCGTTCGCGACGTGGATGTGGCCGACGCGGTCGTCGTGAAGCCCGGCACCACCGGCAAGGACGCGCTGCAGCAGGCCGAGAACGCCGGCCACGGCCACGTCGTGGTCGTCGACGACCGCGAGCGTCCGCTGCAGTGGCTCTCGCGCCGCCAGCTCTCGCGCATCGACGTGATCGACGCGCGCCTCGACCCGGCGCTGCCGGTCGTCTCGGGCGCCGCGACCCTCAACGACGCGCTCGACACGATGCTCGTCACGAGCGTCGGCGCCGCGCTCGTCACGGGACGCCGCGAGCGCTTCGAGGGCGTCATCGACGTCGAGACGGTCATGGAGGCGATCCGGGATGCGCGTGCGAACGCCGCGAACTCCGAGGGCGCGCCCGTCGGCATGAACTCGGGCTCGATCGGCCTGACCCCGTCGCTCATCGCGGCCGGCGAGGCGGCGCAGGCCGCGCACGCCGGCGACGAGGCCGCCACCGCGACCGCGACCGACGACGCCCGCGCCGACCACACCGAGCGAGGCGCCGCCGGATGACCGACACCGCCACCCGCGTCGAGTCCAGCCGGAAGAGCGGCTGGCGCTCGCTGATCATCCAGATCGTCGCGATCCTCGCCGTGCTCGCCGCGGTCTGCATCTGGATCGCCGTCGCCCCGCTCAGCGCGACCGAGCGCGGAACCCTCGCGCCCGCCGCACTGTGGAACTCGACCGTGCAGCACCTCTCGCTGACCTTCGTGTCGGGCGTGATCGTGCTCGTGATCGCGATCCCGCTCGGTGTGCTGCTCACCCGCAAGCCGCTGCGCAAGGCCGCCGGCCCGATCCTCGCGATCGCGAACTTCGGCCAGGCCGCGCCCGCGATCGGCCTCGTCGTGCTGCTGTCGGTGTTCATCAGCTCGGGCTACTGGGCGTCGATCACCGCGCTCGTGCTCTACGCGGCGCTGCCGGTGCTGCGCAACACGATGCTCGGCATCCGCGCCGTGGACCAGCGCCTCATCGAGGCCGGACGCGGCATGGGCATGAGCGCCGTCGCGGTGCTGTTCCGCGTCGAGCTGCCGCTGGCCGTGCCGGTCATGCTCTCGGGCGTGCGGACCGCGCTCGTGCTGCTCGTCGGCACCGCCACCCTGGCCGCCTTCGTCAACGGCGGCGGGCTGGGCCTGCTGATCACGACGGGCGTCAGCCTGTACCTCTACACCGTGCTGCTCGCCGGCGCCGTCATCGTCGCACTGCTCGCCCTCGTCGTCGACTGGGCCGGCCGCGTCGTCGAGCACGTCGCCCGACCGAAGGGACTGTGATGCGCAGCACCAGCACCCGCGCCGCCACCGCGCGCACCACCACCAGCCGCGTCGGCCGCCCCGCCGCATCCACCTCGGCCCGTCTGCGCCGCCGCGGCATCGCCGCCGGCGCGCTGGCCGCCGCCGCGCTCGTCGCCCTGACCGGATGCGGCCTGCAGTCGGCCGCCGCCTACGCGCCCGACGCGGCGCCCGGCTCGATCGAGAAGATCGACGGCCTGCCCGCCGACGCGACCATCACGGTCACGTCGAAGAACTTCACCGAGCAGCTCGTGCTCGGCAAGATCGCCGTCATCTCGGCGAAGGCCGCCGGATTCCAGGTCGTCGACAAGACGAACGTGCCCGGCAGCGTTCCGGTGCGGCAGCTGATGCTCGCGCACGACGCCGACATGACGTGGGAGTACACGGGCACCGCCTGGCTGACCTTCCTCGGTCACGAGCAGGGCATCCCCGACAAGCAGGAGCAGTACGACGCCGTGCGCAAGGCGGATGCCAAGTCGGGCCTGACCTGGCTGCCTCCGGCGCCGCTCAACAACACCTACGCCCTCGCGGTGCGGTCGGAGGCGGTGAAGGAGCTCGGTGTGACCAAGCTCAGCGACATCGCGAAGCTGCCGGTCGACCAGCGCACCATCTGCGTCGAGTCGGAGTTCAACTCGCGCAGCGACGGCCTCACGCCGATGCTCAAGAAGTACGGCCTCGAGCGCGGCGCCGCCGACGGGGTGCCCGACTCGAACATCAAGATCTACGACACCGGCGCCGTCTACACGGCCACCGACAAGGGCTCGGCCTGCAACTTCGGCGAGGTCTACACGACCGACGGCCGCATCAAGAGCCTCGACCTGACGGTGCTCGAGGATGACGCGAAGTTCTTCCCCGCCTACAACGTGGCCCCGGTGCTGCAGACGGCCACGCTGAAGAAGTACCCGCAGCTGAAGACGATCTTCGACCAGATCAGCCCGAAGCTGACCGACGAGACGCTGCAGGAGCTCAACCTGCGGGTGGATGAGGGCGGCGAGGACCCGGGCGACGTCGCCTTCGACTTCCTGCGCAAGAACGGTTTCGTCACGCAACCCTGATGAAGCTGCAGGCGAGCGCGGGGTTCCATTCCGAGCGCGGGGTGTCGACGCCCCGCCGTCGGAACGGGACCCCGCTCTCGACTTCAGGGGTCAGAGCGGCAGGGCGCGGATCGACTCCGCCGCGACGGCGCTGAGCTCCAGCTCGGCGGCCGGCGGGAGCGGGAGCGGGCGCTCGACTCCGGCCGCGAGAGCCGCGTCGCCGACCGGGGCGTGCCGCACGCGCATCGCACCGACCGCATCCATCGCCGTGACGACCACCAGCTCGGTGCCGACCGCGACGGCCTTGTCGGCGAGGTAGCGCAGCACTTCGGGGTGCCGGTCGGCGACGCGCAGCACACGCACCCGGCGCCCGGCCGCGACGGCGGCGAGCGTCGGTGCGTCGGCGAAGGGGATGCTGCCGTCGACACCCGGGATCGGGTCGCCGTGCGGGTCGGCGGACGGATGCCCGAGCTCGGCGTCCATCCGTGCGAGCACGAGATCGCTCACCGCGTGCTCGAGGCGGTCGGCCTCGTCGTGCACCTCATCCCAGCCGAAGCCGAGGCGCTCGACCAGGTAGGTCTCGATGATGCGGTGCCGGCGGACGACCTTCGTCGCGATCGCGCGGCCCGTCTCCGTCAGCTGGATCGAGCCGTAGGGCTCGTACTCGATGAGGGCATCGCGAGCGAGCTTCTTGAGGTTCGCCGACACCGTCGAGGGGGTCACGCCGAGCCGGGCGGCGAGGTCGGTCGTCGTGGGCCGGTCGCCCGGCCACTCGTAGGCCTTCCAGACGATGGTGAGGTAGTCCTCCTCCATGCGGCTGGGCTCGCGGTCGCGGGCGGCCGCCGGGTCGATCGTCATCGCTGAGAGGCTACTGCGGCCTGCTCCCCCGTCGCGGGCCCGCCCGCGTCCCCGCCGTCATGACCGACCGGCCGCGCCCGCCGGAACGGCGCCGCGAGCGTCGGCACGATGTCGCGCCGGTGCACGATGAGCGCCCCGACCGCGATGACGAGGTGGATGACGCTGAGCACATAGCGCCCGTTCTCGTCGGGCACGAAGAACTGCACCGCGAAGAGTCCGGCGAGCGCCGCCGCCGACCACCAGTGGAAGCACAGGGCGAGGATGATCGCGACGCCCATCACGGTCTGGCTGGCCGTGAGCACGAACTCCTCGACCTGGCGCGCATCGAGCTCGAGCGCCCATCCGCCGCCGCCGAGTCCGTGCGCGACCGGCAGCGATCCGACGAGCAGGCTCCACTGGTTGACCTTCGAGGCGATGAGCGTGCCGATCGCGGCGCCGCCCATGCCGCGCAGCGCGAACATGGTCGCGACGATGAACTCGGGCGCCTCGGAGGCGAGCGGCGCGAGCCACTGCACGAGGAAGTAGCTGTCGATGCCGAGCGACGATCCCGACGAGACGAGCGCCTCGGCGAAGGGCTCCGCCGAGCTGAGGATGATGGCCGCGGCCACGACGAACAGGGCGATCACGGTCGCGCGACGCGCCCGCGTCGGCATCTCGGCGATGAGCGCAGCCCCACCGACGAACTCCTCAGTGCCATCGCGCCCCTCGCCGTCGTCGTCGGAGTGGTTCTTGCTGGCGCGCCAGAGGTAGAGGCCGAAGGTGACGATCAGCAGCACGCCGAGCCAGATCGGGATCGTGCCGAGCAGCGGGATCGCGAAGGCGGCGATCGAGAGCAGGGCCAGGAACCCGATGTCGAGGCGGTTCTCCTTGGGCAGCTCGAGAGCGTGCGCCGCGCGCGGCAGCTTCGCGGAGCCGGAGCCGGAGCCGGAGCCGGAGCCGGACCGCGCCGCCGCCGTCGTCCGCCGCGCCACGATTAGGGCGGTGATGGCCACGAGCGGCCAGCCGAAGCCGAGCAGCAGCCGGTTGGATCCGGTCATGTTGGCGGCGGCGAACTGCGCGTACGCGGGCTCGGAGCCGGAGCGGAACGCGTAGAAGAGGTCGACGGCGTACTCCGGCAGCACGGCGATGAAGGCGAGGATCGCGATCGCGAGGGCGCCGGAGATGTCCTTCTGCGCGGCCTCGGCGGCCCAGGCGAGCAGGAACGCGGCGGCCACGACGGCGGCGCCGAAGACGAGCAGGTCGACGACCGGATCGGGTCGGAAGCCGGTGATGCGGAACGTGATCGCGGGGGCGGCGATCGCGAGGCAGATGACGATCCGGCGGATGAGCGCGGCGGGCATGGTGGTGGTGTCCCTTCCCGGATGCGCGCCCTCCCGGCGTTCATCCTCAGCGACCCTGTCGCGCGCGCTCGCGGTGTGTCGACGGGCATCTCGTTGTTGGACGCGTCCAACATCCGCGTCGCCGAAACGGACATCCGCTGTCCCTCGACCCGGTGGGAACCGTTCGGGGGCCGCTCGCACTGGGGGGCGAGCGCGGGGTGAGAAGCCTTGACGGATGTCGCATAACCGGGGCACCCTCGATTCGAAGACTGCTCACGGCCGCAAGGTTCCAGCCCGCGGATCCGACCAGGGGAGCGGTCCCGGGGGAAACGGAATCACCGACCGTGCACGACTCAACGCTGCCCGCGCGCGCCCGAAAGCTGCTCGCTGCGTCCACTGCTCTTCTCGTCGGAGCGGGTCTCGCCCTGCTGCCGATCGCCACGGCATCCGCCGCACCGCCGGCGCAGTCGACCTTCGAGACCGAGAGCTTCACCGGCTCCGATCTCGCCGTTCGCGGCAACTGGCAGAAGCTGACGCCGTCGAAGTCGGGGGCGACGAATGCGGCCTGCTTGACGGGCAAGGCCACGGCCTCGGCCAACCAGACGCCTGTGCCGGGATGCGCGACGACTGCGGAATCGCCCGGGGTGCTGCGCCTCACCCCCGCGCTCGGCGATCAGGTCGGCGCGCTCGGTTCGACGCAGTCGATCCCGACCACCAAGGGTCTCGACATCTCGTTCAACTCGTATCAGTGGGGCGGCAGCGGCGCCGACGGAATCGCGTTCTACCTCGCCGCGACCGACCCGCTGAACCCGCAGGTGCCGAGCACGACCGGTGCCCTCGGCGGATCGCTCGGGTACGTCTACGGCAGCGATGGCAACGGTCTGAGCAACGGATACCTCGGCATCGGACTCGACGCCTACGGCAACTTCATCCAGGTCGGCGGCACCACGCCCTCCACCTGCCGGGTCACGGGCGAATACACCGCCGTCGCGGTGCGCGGCCCCGGAAACACCACCAACGGATACTGTCTCCTGAACCGCCAGACCTACACCAAGGTCGTGTCCGGGCAGACCGTCAAGGACCAGTCGAAGCTGGCAGGCACCACCCGCGCGAACTCGCTCGTCCCCGTCCGTGTGCTCTACAACCCGACCGGCGCCGACATCACCGCGGCCGCCACCGCCTCGTTCGGCACGTTCACCGTTCCCGCCAGCAGCTACGCGGTGCTCTGGAAGCCGATCGGAGGCGCCGTCACCTCGATGACCGGCGCGCTGCCGAAGTACACCAGCTCGGAGTACTCGGCGTTCGCCCCGAACGCGAACTGGTACAACCCGACGACCGGCTACCCGTACAAGCTCAGCTACGGCTGGACCTCGTCGACCGGCGGAGCCAACGACAACCACGAGATCAGCACCGTCTCGGCGACGACGCTGGCCGGCCCGGTGCCCGTCATCACCCTCGCCGGCAGCACCTCGACCGCCCCGAAGGGCGGAACGGGCACCTACACGGTGACGCCCACGGTCAGCCCCGACGGCGGCTCGGAGGACCAGCCAGTCGTCGTGACGACGACGTTCCCGACCGGGACCACGCCGACCGCCCCGACGGCCGGATCGCTCCCGGCCAACTGGACCTGCGCGGCGCCCTCGGGTCAGGCGATCACCTGCACCTACACGCCGACCGGCACGATCGCCGCGGGCACCGCTCTGCCCGCCCTGAACCTGCCGTACTCGGTTCCGTCGAGCACGAGCGTCACGGGCACGGCGCTGAGCGTCACCTCGACCAGCAGCTCCAACGACAGCCTGCCCGCCTCGGGCACCGGCACGATCACCGTCACCAAGGGCGCCACCACCACGACCGAGACCGTCAACAACGCGGCGACGGCGACCGTCACCTACGGCACCGCGGCGACCCTGCGCGCGACCGTCACGCCGACGGCGGCCACCGGCACCGTCACCTTCACGAGCGTGGATGCGTCGAACAACCCGATCACTCTCTGCTCGGCCACGCTGAGCGCCGGCGCCGCGAGCTGCACGACCGCGACGACCCTCGTCGCGGGCAGCTACCCGGTCACCGCCACCTACTCTGGCGACACGCAGTACGCGTCTTCCACCGTCGCCACGGCGACCCTCACCGTGAACAAGGTCGGCGCGCCGACGCTGGTCACCACCGCGGTGGGCGCGCAGAGCGGCGGATCCGTCACCTACGGCAACGGCGTGCCCCTCAACTTGACCGGAATCCCGGCGGGAGCGGATGGGACCTCGGCGGTCACCTTCGTCGTCAAGGACTCCACCGGGACGACCGTCGACACCGTCACCACCACGGTCGCGAACCTCGCGACCGCGACGAGCAAGGTGCTGCCGGCCGGCAACGGCTACACGGTCATCGGAACCTGGGCGGGCGACGCGAGCCACACCGGAGCGATCGGCTCGCAGGCGAGCTTCGCCGTGACCAAGGCGAACGCCCCCGCGCTGACGACCACGTCGACGGCGACCGTCACCTACGGCAGCAAGCTCTCGCTCGGCCTCACCGGCATCCCGGCGGATGCGCCCGGTTCGAGCGCGGTCAGCTTCACGGTCAAGGACTCGTCGGGCACCACCGTCGACACCGTCGTGACGACCGTCGCGAACCTCGCCACCGCGCAGAGCAAGGTGCTGCCCGTCGGCACCTACACGGTGCAGGGCACCTGGGCCGGCGACGCGAACCGCAACGCCGCCACCGGCACGACCTCGAACTCCTCGGTGGTGAAGGCGACCCCGCCGGCGCTGACCACGACCGCGACGGCGACGACCACCTACGGCAACCAGCTCGCGCTCGGCCTGACCGGCATCCCCGCCGACGCCAGCGGGTCGAGCCTCGTCACCTTCTCGGTGAAGGATGCGGGCGGCGCCACCGTCGACACCGTCACCTCGACCGTCGCGAACCTCGCCACCGCGAAGAGCAAGGTGCTGCCGGTCGGCAGCTACACCACAACCGGATCGTGGGCGGGGGATGTGAACTACAGCCCCGCCAGCGGAGGCGCCGCGAGCTCGACGATCACGAAGGCGGCCTCGCCGACGCTGACCACCACCGCGACCGCCACCACCACCTACGGCAACCAGCTCAGCCTCGGCCTGAGCGGCATCCCCGCCGACGCCGCCGGCACGAGCGCCGTCACCCTGACCGTGCGCGACTCGGGTGGCGCCGTCGTCGACACCGTCACCACGACCGTCGCGAACCTCGCCACCGCCAAATCGAAGGTGCTGCCCGTCGGCAGCTACACCACCACCGGCGTCTGGCCCGGTGACGGCAACTACACCGGCGCGACCGGCGGAACGGCGAACTCGACCGTGACGCAGGCGACGCCGCCGGCGCTGACCACCACCGCGACGGCGACGACGAGCTACGGCAACCAGCTCGCGCTGGGCCTGACCGGCATCCCCGCCGACGCGAACGGCACGAGCGTCGTCACGCTGACCGTGCGCGACTCGGGCGGCGCCGTCGTCGACACGGTCACCACGACCGTCGCGAACCTCGCCACCGCCAAGAGCAAGGTGCTGCCGGCCGGCACCTACTCGACCACGGGCGTGTGGGCCGGCGATGCCAACTACACGCAGCGCACGGGCACCGCGGCCGCCTCCACGGTGACCAAGGCATCCAGCTCGCTGACCACCACCGCGCAGGGCCCGCAGACCTACGGCACGCCCGTTCCTCTGGGCCTCAGCGGCATCCCCGTCGACGCCACCCCGAGCTCGGTCGTCACCCTGACCGTGCGCGACTCGGGCGGCGCCGTCGTCGACACCGTCACCACCACCGTCGCGAACCTCGCCACGGCCAAGAGCAAGGTGCTGCCGGCCGGCAGCTACTCGGTCGTCGGCGACTGGGCGGGCGACGCGAACCACACGGCGTCGACCGGCACCTCGGCGACCTTCACGGTCACCCCGGCCGGTGCGGCCACTCTCACCACCACGGCGCAGGGGCCGCAGGCCTACGGCACCCGCGTTCCGCTCGGTCTGACCGGCATCCCCGCCGACGCCGTCGGCACGAGCGCCGTCACCTTCGACGTCAAGAACAGCAGCGGCGTGACCGTCGACACCGTCACGACCACGGTCGCGAACCTCGCCTCCGCCCAGACCAAGGTGCTGCCGGCCGGCGACTACACGGCCGTCGGCACCTGGGCGGGCGACGCGAACCACGCGACCGCCACCGGAACCTCCGCGCCGTTCACCGTGACGAAGGCCGCATCGACGACCGTCACGACCGCGACGGGCAAGCCCTACGGCACCCCGGTGCCGCTCGGCGTGACGGGGCTGCCGGCCGATGCCGACACCACCTCGTCGATCTCGATCGCGATCACCACGCGAGCCGGCACCCCGGTCACGACCGTGACGACCACCGTCGGTCAGCTCGCCTCGGCGCAGGTCTCCGGGCTCCTGGCCGGCGACTTCACCGCCCGGGCCACCTGGGCCGGTGACGCGAACCACACCTCGAGCACGGCCAGCCCCGCCGACTTCACCGTCAGCAAGGCGGCCTCGCCGGCGCTGACCTCGACGGCGAGCAATGTGGACTACGGCACCGGCATCCCGCTCGGCCTGAGCGGCATCCCGGCCGACGCGACCGGCGGCTCGACCGTCACACTCGTCGTGAAGGATGCCGGCGGCGCCACCGTCGACACCGTCACCACGACC
>NZ_VHQG01000001.1:964413-964701 GCF_006517435.1 Schumannella soli | reverse complement strand
GCGAACCTCGCCACCGCGAAGAGCAAGGTGCTCCCCGCCGGGAACTACACGGTCGTCGGCACCTGGGCCGGCGACGCCAACCACACCGGCGCCGACGGCGCGGCCGCGAACGCGACCGTCGCCAAGATCGACTCGACCCTGACGACGACCGCGGCCGGACCGCAGACCTACGGCAGCACGGTTCCGCTCGGCCTGAGCGGCATCCCGGCCGACGCGACCGGCAGCTCGACCGTCACCCTCGTCGTGAAGGATGCCGGCGGCACCACCGTCGACACCGTCACCACCACG
>NZ_VHQG01000001.1:782206-964334 GCF_006517435.1 Schumannella soli | reverse complement strand
GCGAACCTCGCCACCGCGAAGAGCAAGGTGCTCCCCGCCGGCGACTACACGGTCGCCGGAACCTGGGCCGGCGACGCGAACCACAACGCCGCGACCGGGTCGCAGGCCGGCTTCACCGTGACATCGGTGCCCGCCCCGACCCTCACGACGACCGCCGACGGACCGAAGGCCTACGGCACGCCGGTTCCGCTGAACCTGACCGGTATCCCCGCCGACGCCTCCGGCACCGGCGCCGTCACCTTCGTCGTGAAGAACGCCGCCGGCGACACCGTGCAGACGGTCACGACCACGGTCGCCCAGCTCGCGACCGCCCAGGCGGCCGGCCTGCCCGCCGGCGACTACACGGTGATCGGAACCTGGGCCGGCGACGCGAACCACACCGGCGCGACCGGAAGCCAGGCGGGCTTCGCCGTCACCAAGGCAGACTCGTCGCTCACGACGACCGCGAGCGGCAAGCCGTACGGCACGCCCGTGCCGCTCGGCGTGACCGGCCTGCCCGTCGACGCCGACCCGGCGTCGACCGTGACGATCGCGATCGCGACGGCGAGCGGCACCCCGGTCACGACCGTGACCACCACGGTCGGCCGGCTCGCGACCGCGCAGGTCTCGGGCCTGCTGGCCGGCGACTTCACGGCGAAGGCCAGCTGGGCCGGCGACGCGAACCACACCGCGTCGACCGCGACCACGGCGCCGTTCACGGTGAGCAAGGCGGCCTCGCCCGCGCTCACCACGACGGCGACCGGCGTCGCCTACGGCACGCCGATCCCGCTCGGCCTCACCGGCATCCCCGCCGACGCCGCCCCGGGCAGCACCGTCACGCTCGTCGTGAAGGATGCCGGTGGCACCACCGTCGACACCGTCACGACCACGGTCGCGAACCTGGCGAGCGCGCAGTCGAAGCTGCTGCCCGCCGGCGACTACACCGTGACCGGCACCTGGGCGGGCGATGCCAACCACAGCGGCGCCGGCGGCGCGCCCGCCGACGTGACGGTCGCCAAGGCGACCTCGCCCGCGCTCACCACGACGGCCGACGGACCCCAGGCCTACGGCACCCCGGTTCCGCTCGGCCTCAGCGGCATCCCCGCCGATGCCGCCCCGGGCAGCACCGTCACGCTCGTCGTGAAGGATGCCGGCGGCGCCACCGTCGACACCGTCACCACGACCGTCGCGAACCTCGCCACCGCGAAGAGCAAGGTCCTCCCCGCCGGCGACTACACGGTCGTCGGAACCTGGGCCGGCGACGCCAACCACACCGGCGCCGACGGAGCCGTGGCGACGTTCACGGTCGACGACCGCGCGACCTCCATCACGGCCTCCGTCGACGGCGGCACCTCGGCGAGCGTCGTCTACGGCGACCCGGTCGACTTCGCGGCCACGGGCCTGCCCGGCGGCGCGAACCCCGCGACCGGAACGATCACGTTTGTCGTCAGCGGCGGGCCCGCCGACGGAACCGTGCTCTGCACGGCCACCCTGCCGGCGACGACCTGCTCGCCGAGCGCGGTGACCCTGCCGGTCGGCAGCTACCAGGTCGTCGCGAAGTACTCGGGTGACGCGAACAACTCGCCCAGCACGAGCGACCCGGTCGCCCTCGCGGTGACCCCGGCGCCGACGAGCCTCACACTCGCCACGCCGCCGGCCGCCACCTAAGGCACCCCGGTCACGCTCGACTCCAGCGGGCTCCCCGAGGCGGCCAGCGGCACGATCGAGTACCGCGCCACGCGCGACGGCGAGACGATCGTGCTCTGCAGCACCGACATCGACACGAGCACCTCGTGCGCGACCCCGGCCACCCTGCCGGCCGGCCAGTACAGCGTGGTCGCCGTCTTCATCCCGACGCCCGGATCGCCCTACGCGGGATCGACCAGCGCCGCGAAGACGCTCACCGTGGCGAAGGCCGCGCCGACCGTGAACGCCACGATCGACGGCGACCCGAGCTCGGCGAGCCACCCCTACGGCGTGGCGTCGACGCTTGCGGTCACGGGCCTCGCGGCCGACGCGACCGGCACGGTGACCTTCAGCTACACGGATGTGAGCGGCACGCACACCCTGTGCTCCGGTGCGGTCGCGAACGGCGGCGTGAGCTGCGCCACGAGCGCGACGCTGCCGGCGGGGTCGTACGCGATCACGACCGCGTACAGCGGCGACGCGAACTACGCCGCCGCGACGGGCGACGCGCTCGAGCTGACCGTGACGCAGGCCGAGCCGACCGTGTCCATCACGGCCCCGGCGCAGACCGTCTACGGTCAGCCGTTCACGGTCGCCCTGGGCGACGAGCTGCCCGCCGACGCGACCGGCACGGTGAAGATCACCGATCAGGACGGCACGCTGCTCTGCACCGTGACCCTCCCGGCTCGCGACTGCGAGGTCACCGCCGTGCTGCCGGTGCGGGCGGGCGGCTACCAGCTGACCCCGACCTACTCGGGTGACGCGAACCACACCCCCGCCACGGGCTCGCCCGTGACGGTCGCGGTGACCGCGCAGACCTCGACGCTGACGGCGAAGGTGAACGGATCCGCCACCGCGACGACGACCTACGGCACCGCCGCGACGCTCACCGCGTCCGGGCTGCCCGCGGGCGCGACCGGCCTGGTGACCTTCACCTACGTGGACGGCGACGGCGTCACCCAGACGCTGTGCAGTGACAACGTCGGCGCCGACGGCACGGTCTCGTGCGACGGGCCCGCCGCACTCGGAGCCGGGGAGTACGAGATCACGGCCGTCTACGAGGGCGACGCGAACCACGAGCCGACGACGAGCGCGGCCGTGACGCTGACCGTGCAGCCGGCCGGAACCGGCGTCGTGGTCGAGCAGCCCGCGGGCGCCGTGTTCGGCACGGCGACCACCGTGACGGCCGGCAGCATCCCGGCGGGCGCGGGCGGCACGCTGACCTTCCGCTACGAGGATGCCGACGGCGTCAGCCACGACATCTGCACCGTCACGCTGCCGACCACGTCGTGCGAGCTGCCGGCCGACCTGCCCGCGGGAACCTATCCGGTGACCGTGCAGTACTCGGGCGACGCCGACCACGCGGGCTCGACGAGCCCGGCCGTGGACGTGGTCGTGGCGAAGCAGCCCTCCGACGTGCAGTTCGCCCCCGGGGCGCCGACGACGACCGTGCACGGCACGTCGGCCACCCTCCCGGTGACGGGACTGCCGGACGGCGCGACCGGAACCGTGCGTCTCGTGGCGCTCGGCGCCGGCGGGGCGGAGACGGTGCTCTGCGAGATCACCCTCCCCGCGACGTCGTGCGCCCTTCCGGCCGACCTCGCCGGCGGCACCTACACGATCGTGCCCCGCTACCTCGGCGACGCGAACCACGAGCCGAGCCAGGGTGCGGCGCTGACCTTCACGGTCACGCCGGGCACCACCCCGCTCGGCGTCACGGTGGCCGAGAACAAGCCGGTCTGGGGCGGGGCCGTCACGCTGACGGCGACCGAGCTGCCGACGGGGGCGACCGGCACGGTCACCTTCCGCGAGGGCACCACGGTGCTCTGCACGGTGAACCTGCCGACGCGCACCTGCGCGACGAGCGTGCTGAAGCCGGGCGAGCACACGGTCACGGCCTCGTACTCGGGTGATGCGAGCTACGCGCCCGCGGTCGCCGAGACCACGACGACCGTGTCGATCATCTCGACGGTCGACCCGAAGCCGGAGCCCTCGACGCCCACGACGTCGAAGATCACCTGGCCGGCCACGCCGGGTGCGGCGGGGTACCGCATCATCGTCTCGACGTCGCCCGACTTCTCGAACCCGGTCCCCGGCTGGAACGGCCGCGGGGTGCTGGGCAGCGAGACCTCGATCGACATCAGCGGTCTCGACCCGAACACCACCTACTACTTCCGGGTGGTGGGCGTGGATGCCGACGGCGTGGTGCTGTCGACGCACGACGGCCGCATCATCACCGCCGCGGTCCCGGCGGCGACCGGCCCGGGTTCGGGTCTGGCGTCGACGGGTGTGAACGGCGCGGCGGGTCTGCTCGGCGGCGTCGGGATGCTGGTCGCGGGCGCCGCGCTGGTTCTGCTGCGCTCGCGTCGACGCCGGGCGGACGGCACGGGTGAGACCACCGCCTGACGCGCGTGACCGCCTGACGTTCGACGTCAGGTCGACCGGAGGGGCCGTTCGCATCGTGCGGGCGGCCCCTCCGGCATCCCGGCCGCCGTGACCCCCGAAAACGCGACAGGCGTCGAACAGATTTGCACTTGACGCAATCTTGCACGCGCGTAATATTGCACCGCTTGCAAAATGATCAACGCAGGCATCCGCCAACGTCGGCGCCCCGGGAACGCCGAACAGCGGATGCTGCTCCGACGCGAGGAGCGCCCCCGCGCGCGCTCCGCATCCACACCACATCGCGCTCACGAACGCCGTTCGCCAGCGCACGCGTCGAAGGACCACCACCCGTGTCATCCACCACCGCGACCGCCCCGGCGGCGCCCGCATCGAGCCCCGCGTCCGGCGGGTCGCCGATCATGACCCACCGGCAGATCCTGCTGGTCATCTACGGCCTCATGGCCGGCATGTTCCTGTCGTCGCTCGACCAGACCATCGTCGGCACGGCCATCCGCACCATCGGCGACGACCTGCACGGGCTCGACCAGCAGGCCTGGGTCACCACCGCCTACCTGATCACCTCGACGATCGCCACGCCCATCTACGGCAAGCTCAGCGACATCTTCGGCCGCCGCCCGCTGTACATTTTCGGCATCGGCGTCTTCCTGCTCGGCTCGCTGCTCGCCAGCTTCTCGACCACAATGCTCGAGCTCGCCGGCTTCCGCGCGGTGCAGGGCATCGGCGCCGGCGCGCTCATGTCGCTGCCGCTCGCGATCATGGGCGACATCCTCGCGCCGCGCGAGCGCGCCAAGTACCAGGGCTACTTCCTCGCGACCTTCGCGGTGTCGAGCGTCATCGGCCCGCTCGTCGGCGGACTGTTCGCCGGCGCCAGCCAGATCCTCTTCATCGACGGATGGCGCTGGGTCTTCCTGATCAACGTGCCGATCGGCGTCATCGCCCTCGTCATGGTGCTCGCGTTCCTGCACCTGCCCAAGTTCGCCCGCCACGGCAAGCCGCGCATCGACTGGTGGGGCGCCAGCGCCGTCATCGTCACGCTCGTGCCGCTGCTGCTCGTCGCCGAGCAGGGCCGCACCTGGGGCTGGACCTCGCCCGGCTCGATCGCCTGCTACGTGATCGGCGCCGTCGGCCTCGTCGCCTTCATCGTCATCGAGACGCTCATGAAGGACGACGCGATCATCCCGCTGCGCCTGTTCCGCTCGCGCGTCTTCTCGATGTCGACCGTGCTCGGCGTGCTCGTCGGCTTCGGCATGTTCGGCGTCATGCTCAGCGTGCCGCTCTACCTGCAGATCGTGATCGGACTCACCCCGACCGAGTCGGGCTTCGCGATGATCCCGATGGTCGCCGGCCTCATGACCGCGTCGATCGTCTCCGGCCAGGTCATCTCGCGCACCGGGCAGTACCGCATCTTCCCCGTCACCGGAACCGCGTTCACCGCGATCGGCTTCCTCATCCTCACGTTCATGACGGTCGACCGTCCGCTGTGGTTCCTGCTGATCGCCCTCTTCGTGGTCGGCCTCGGCCTCGGCCAGCTCATGCAGACGCTGACCCTCGCCAGCCAGAACTCCGTGCAGCCGCACCAGATGGGTGTCGCGACCAGCGCATCCACGTTCTTCCGCCAGATCGGCGGAACGCTCGGCACGGCGATCATGCTCTCGGTGCTGTTCTCGATCCTGCCCGGCAACATCACGACCGCCACCGGCGACAAGGCCACGCTGACCTCGGCGCTGGATGCGGCGCTCGACCCGGCCGTCGCCGACAAGAAGGCGAACGCGGCGATCATGGACAAGCTGTGGACGCCCATCACCTCGAAGCTCGAGCAGGGCATCCAGACCCAGCTCGACGGCGCCGTGCAGAAGGCCGTCGCCGCCAACCCGGCGGTGCCCGCCGCGGCGATCACCGCCGGCGTCGCCGAGAAGGCGCACGCCTCGGTCATCGACGGCAAGATCGGCGTCGACTGGTCTGACAAGACCCAGCGCACCTACTGGGTCGACCAGCTGGTTCCCGAGGTGAAGAAGAACATCGACTCGAGCAAGCAGTCGACCGGGTCGAGCGACTCGACGAGCGACACCTCGTTCCTCAACGGGGCCGACGCGCGCCTCACCGCGCCGTTCCTGCAGGGCTTCAACAACTCGACCGTGGTGATCTACTGGGTGGCCTTCGCCGACATGATCCTCGCGTTCGTCATCGCGCTGTTCTTCCGCGTTCCGCCGCTGCGTCAGCACTCGGCCATGCAGGAGCGTGCCAACAGCGCCGGCGTCACGTCGACCGGCACCATCCAGGTCACGACCCCGGCCTGACCCGCCCGGCGGGGCGGCATCACGACACGGATGCCGCCCCGCCGTCGGCCCACCCCACCGACACCGGCCCCGCCACCGACCTCCCGGACCGCACCATGAGCACCCTCGAGCAGACGCCCGCGAGCGACGCCTCGCTGCGCGAGCGCAAGAAGCAGCAGACCCGCACCGCCATCCACGAGGCCGCCCTGCGCCTCATCGAGCAGCACGGTCTCGAGGCGACCACGATCGAGCAGATCTGCGCCGAGGCCGAGGTCTCGCCGCGCACCTTCTTCAACTACTTCCCGTCGAAGCCGGCGGCCGCCCTCGACCTGCCCGAGCGGGTCATGAGCGCCGAGACCGAGCAGCGCTTCCGCTCGGCGAACGGCGGCCTCGTGCCCGCGCTGTGCGAGCTCATCATCGACATGGGCGCCGCCGGGCCGAAGCGGGCGCGCATGAAGGAGCTCGTCATCCGCCGCCCCGAGCTGGTGCCGCCGCTGTCGCAGTGGATGACCGGCCTGCGCGGCGATCTCGTCGCCCTCGCCGCCTCGCGCGCCGGATCGCACGCCGAGGCCGAACTCGCGGTGACCCTCGTCATGGCCGCGCTCGGCTTCGTGCTGCACCACGAAGAGGCCGACGACGAGGCCCCGCTCGCCGACCGCCTGCGCGCGGCCATCGACCGGCTCGTGGCCGTGAACGCGGCGCCGCTGGTCTGAGCAGCATCTCCCTCGCGCCTCTCGATCCCGCGCCGCGATCTCGCGTTAGCGTGATCCCGTGACCAGCCCCGAGCAGCCCGGCCCCGGTGACCCGGGCGACGACGGCGCCCCGGCCGATCCCGGCACCTGGGTCGACGCCGACACGCGCGTGTGGCGGATGGATCCCGACTTCCCCGAGCGCACGCGCGGCGCACTCGCCGGGCTCACCCGCAGCCGCCCGGAGCTCGTGCGCCCCACCGCGGCGCTGCTGCTCGCGGCGCTCGTGATCGCCGCGGGAGCCGCCGCGCTCGGCGCGCCCACGATCGCCTGGTCGGCGGCCGGCCTGGGCGTGCTCATCGCGCTCGGCATCGGCGCGAGCCAGAACTCCGTGCCGCGCGACTTCGACGCCTTCGCGGGCTCGGACTCCGTGCTGCGCTTCACGCCGAGCTCCTTCGTGCTGCTGCGACCGGGCACGACGCTCGAGGTCGACTGGGCCGGTGTCACGGGCGCCCGCGCCCGCGGCGAGCTGCTCGAGCTGCGCACGAGCGTGGACGCCGTCATCGTCGTCCTGCCGCTGCCGCTGCTCGGCCCCGACGGGTTGCGGAGGCTGCGCGAAGCCATCGACGCGGAAGCGGATGCCGCCGCCAGCCCGCCCCCGCCGTTCCCGCTCACGCATCCGGTCGAGGGGCTGCCGAGCGCGCATCCGGTGATCTCGACCCCGCCCGGCGGCCGTGGCCCGGGCCGGGCGGCCCTGCGCGGTCTGCGCGGCTTCGCGACCAGTCCCACGCCGATCGTGCTCATCGCCATCGTCGCGATCCTCATCGGCCTGCAGGCCGCCACCGGGTCGCGCCTGCTCGGCCAGTGGGCGCTGCCGTACCTGATCTTCCTCGGCGTCGCACTCGCTCTCTCCGTCGGCATCGCCGCGTTCGCGGCCCAGCGCGAGCGCCGGCGCGGCTTCATCGGGTCGGCGCAGCTGCAATCCGATCGGCTCGCGACCCGCGTCGGACCCACAGCGAGCACCTACGAGCTGACCTGGATGACCGACGTGCAGATCACGGACGAGCACGTGCTCTTCCAGACGCGCCCGCGCGGCCAGTGGCATGCGATGGCGCGCGAGCTGCTGCCGGCCGAGGCCCAGCGCGACCTGCTGCTGCGGGTGTCGGGGCGCGGCGCCGGTTCCTGACACCCCGGGGCCGCATGCTCAGCCGTGCGTCGACCCCGGCGGATAGTCGGAGACGCCGTCGCGCGGCGTCGACTCGTCCGCGAGCATCTCGGCGTAGTCGACGTCGTCGATCTCGTGCGCTGAGTGCAGGATGCGGCGCAGCAGCGCCGGGTCGACTTCGCTGCTCGCCGCGACCCCGATGATCGTCGTCGGCGAGACCGCCCGCCCTAACTCCAGCGCTCCGGTAGCCGAGCGCTCGAAGACGCCGCCGCGCACATCGCACGCGCTTCCGAGCGGAACCGCGGGCTGTCCGGTCGCCGACGGATCCGTCATCGGAACCCGCAGACTGCCGCCGACCAGCTCCAGTCGGTACGGCGACAGACAGAATCGGGACCCCGCGTCCTCGCCGTCCATCGTCGTCACGGTGCGCAGCAGGATGTCGCCGGCCACGACCGGTACGGAGTCATCCTCTCCGTCACGGCGCAGGTGCGCCACGAGCGTGTTCGGGTCGTCGAGCGCGACCTCCACCCAGACCCGGTGGTAGCCGGACGCGTCGGCCACCCAGGGCCGCACCGACGATCCGAAGCGCTCGACCGACGCCACGCGATCCTGCGTCTCCGCCCGCTGTCGCATCGGGATCGCGACGAGCGTCGCGAGGATCGTGAATGCGACCACGGTGGCCGCTGCGCCGACCGGCATGAGCCGCGGCCGCGCTCCCAGCGCGATCGCCGAGGTGCCCGCGACGACCGCGCCGACGAGTGCGGGCAGCAGCGAGGCGGGCCCGGCGACGGACCCGAGATCGGTCAGCGGGGTCGCCGACCAGCTCAGCACGACGGCCACGATGCCGAGGATCGTCACGGCGAGCGAGCGGGCGCCGGCTTCGCCGCGCCCCCGCGCAAGCAGGCGCGCGTCCGCCACCGCCATGACGGCCACGACGCCGGCGGGCAGCAGCAGTGCGAGCAGGGCCAGCGCGGGCAGCGAACCGCCGATGAGCGCGACGAGCACGAGCCACGGGGCGAGGAGAGCGGCCGATCCGAGCGTCGCGGCATCGACCGCGGCGAGGCGCAGCACGTCGTGGCGGGATGGTCGGGGCGCTCGATCGTGCAGAGGGCTCGGGCTCGGCTTCGCGGTCGCGTCGTCGGGGCTCGTCATGGCGCGAACCTAGGCGCGACGGCATGGGATCGGCGTCCCGGCGATCCCCGAGAACGGATGCCCGCTCACGTATATGCGAACGCATGGTGTCGTTCATCCAGGCGTGCCAGGATGCGGCCATGACCACCGAGTTCAACCGCGACGAGGCGATCCGTCAGGTGACGGAAGGGCTTCGCAAGAAGTTCCCCGACCACAGCGACGAGCAGCTGCGGTCGGTCGCGACCGAGGAGGTCGACCGCCTCGCGACGAAGCCGGTCACCGACTACGTGATCGTGCTCGGCGAGCGCGCGGCACGGAAGCGCCTCAAGGCCGACTGACCCGCACGACGGGGCACCGGCGGCACTGCCGCATCGAGATGTCTCGAACGTCACGCCGCGACGGCGTGTCGCGAGCATTCTCGACCTCTCGGCGAGAGGGATGAGCCCGGCCACCGGCGCGACACCGGCGGGCGATAGCATCCGCGCGTGACTGAGGTCGGCGCATCCGCACCCGCGCTGAAGCGCCGGCTCGGCCTCGGCGACGCCGTGCTGATCGGGCTCGGCTCGATGATCGGCGCCGGCGTCTTCGCCGTGTGGGGTCCGGTCGCCCGCACCGGGGTGGATGCGCCGCAGATGCTGCTGGCGCTGCTCATCGCCGGGGCGGTCGCGGTCGCGAACGGGCTCTCGTCGGCGCAACTGGCCGCGCAGTACCCGACCTCGGGCGGGGCCTACGTTCCGGCGCGGGAGCGACTCGGCGCCTGGCCCGGATTCCTCGCCGGCTGGTCGTTCACGATCGGCAAGACGGCGAGCTGCGCGGCGATGGCGGCGACGTTCGCGACCTACGCGATCCCGGCGGCGGACGGATGGCAGCGTCCCGTCGCGGCGCTCGCGCTCGTCGTCGTGCTCGGCGTGAACCTCGGCGGGGTGACGCGCACGGCGCAGGCGGCGCGCATCCTCGTGATCCCGGTGCTCGTGATCCTCGTCGGCGTGGTGGTCCTCGGGCTGACGGCGACGACGCCGGCCCTGTCGTCCGCATCGTCCGCGTCGCCCGGCATCTTGCCCACCCTCGATCCGTCGGCGTATCTCGGCGTGCCCGGCGCGGGCTCGGCCGACGCGCCCGCCCGCTACGTCGCGGTGCCCGCCGATCCGTGGTCGTCTCCGCTCGCCGGCATCGGCTGGCTCACCCCGCCGGGCTCCGGCGAGACGCCCGGTCCGCTCGCCGTGCTCACCGCATCCGGTCTGCTGTTCTTCGCCTTCGCCGGCTACGCCCGCATCACGACGCTCGGCGAGGAGGTCGTGCGCCCGCGCCGCACGATCCCCCGCGCCGTCGTGATCGCGCTGGCCGTCGTGATCGTGATCTACCTCGCGGTCGCGGTCGCGGTGCTGCGCGCGGTTCCGCCGTGGCGGCTGGCCGTCTCTCCGGCGCCTCTCGCTGAGGTGGTCGCGCACGCCGGGCCTGTCGCCGTGATCGTCGTCACGGTCGGCGCCGCGCTCGCGTCGCTCGGCGCGCTCCTCGCGCTCGTCACCGGGGTGAGCCGCACCGCGCTCGCGATGGCGCGCACGGGCGACCTGCCGCGCATCCTCGCCCGAGTGGATGCCCGCCGCTCGGTTCCCTGGGCCGCCGAGGTCGCCGTGGCCCTCGTCGCCGTCGTTCTGGTGCTGACGCTCGACGTGCGCTCGGTGATCGGCTTCTCGTCGTTCGGCGTGCTGCTCTACTACCTCGTCGCCAACGCGACCGCGCTGACGCAGGCGTCGGGGCACCGCTTCGTGCCGCGGGCCGTGTCGGTGCTGGGGGCGCTGGGATGCGTCACGCTCGCCGTCGCCCTCCCGCCGCTGTCGGTCGTGGTCGGCGCGGCGGTGCTGCTCGTCGGCGTCCTCGCCCGGCTGGCCGCGCACGCGGTCTCCCGCCGACGCCGCGGCGCCCGCTCCCGCCCGCGCTGACCCGAGCGAGCGGGATGGGCGAGGACGCGCATGCCGCAGCGCCGGGACGCTCTGCTCGCGCTCAGCCGAGGCGCTGCGCGAGCTCGACGATGAGCCCCTCGGGGCCGCGCACGTAGACGAGACGGTAGCCGTGCGTCTCGATGACCCGGCCGAGCGGAGCGTGGCCGTGCTCGGCGACGACGGCGAGCGACGCATCCAGGTCGTCGACCTCGAAGCAGACGTGCCGCGGGCCGTGCGCGTTCGGCGCGGATGCGGCGGCGCCGCCCGGCGCATCCGGACCCGCTCCGCCCGGATGCACGTAGCGCGAGAGCTCGAACGCCGAGCTGCCGGGCAGGGCGACGCCGGACGCATCCACCCCGCCGGGAACCGTCAGATAGACCATCTCGGTGCGCACCCCCTCGAGCGCGAGGATGTCGTCAAGATAGCCGCCCTCCATCTGCTGCACGGGCGACGCCTCGAGGCCGAGCGCGACGAAGAACGCGACCGCCGCGTCGAGGTCGTCGACGTTGATGCCCACATGGTCGAAGCGCCGGATGCCCATGCGGCGAGGGTAGGCCCGCCCCGCACTGCATGAAAGTGTCGTCAGACTCGCGGTGTCGACGGGCCTGAGTGATCGCTCCACGATCCGGCCCTGATCTGGGGTTTACGCGAGCATCGTGCCGCGTGGCGTCCGGCTGAGCAGCGCTGGGAGAAACCCGGATGCGAGCGAGCGCCCCGCGCATCCGTCCCTAACTTCATCCCCACGAAGCGCGACGCCGGGAGCGACACGCGAAGCAGAACCGATCGGCGACGGCCAGCGCCGCCGACAGCACCATCCGCTCCCCCGCCGCCCACCGACCGACCGACACCGGGGGGATGATCGGATGGACCTCCAGCAGCTCTGGAATCAGCTCGCCGGCGGGCTCGGCCTGTTCATCGACGGCCTCGGCGGCGTGTTCAGCGACATCCGACCGTTCATCCCGATGGCGATCGCCGGCACGATCGTGTGGAGCATCTGGTTCGTCCGCTTCGTCATGTCGCACTCGGCGAAGCCGATCGTCAACGACTTCTCGACGACCACGTCGATCGTGGTGCCGTCGTTCCACGAAGACCCCGACATCCTGCTCGACTGCCTCGAGACCTGGCGGGCGCAGGCTCCGACCGAGATCATCATCGTGCTCGACGTCGCCGACCTCGAGGCCTATGACCGCATCACGGCGGTCGGGGATGCGCGGGTCACCCCGGTGCTCTACGAGCACGTCGGCAAGCGCTCGGCCCTCGGCGTCGGCATCCGCATGGCGAAGGGCGAGGTGCTGGTGCTCGTCGACAGCGACACCCGCTGGACGCCGGGCCTGCTCGAGAACGTGCAGATGCCCTTCGTCGACCCGGAGGTCGGCGGGGTGAGCACGCAGCAGAACGTGTTCCAGCGCGAGACGAGCGTGTGGCGTCGCATCGCCGACTGGATGGTCAACCTCCGCTACGCCGACTACGTGCCCGCGCAGGGCAAGGCCGGCGCCGTGGCGTGCCTCTCGGGACGCACCGCCGCCTACCGCCGCGCGGCCGTGATGCCGGTGCTCGATCAGCTCGAGAACGAGTTCTTCCTCGGCACGCGCTGCATCGCCGGCGACGACGGACGCCTCACCTGGCTGGTGCTCGCGAGCGGCTACACGACCCGCCACCAGTCGTCGGCGAAGGCGCTGTCGATGTTCCCGGCCACGTTCCGCGCCTTCGTGAAGCAGCGGGTGCGCTGGAGCCGCAACAGCTTCCGCTGCTACCTGACGGCGATCTACAAGGGCTGGCTGTTCCGCCAGCCGATCATCACCCAGCTGACGGTGCTGCAGATCCTGCTCACGCCGGTGACGATGGGGATGAGCCTCACCTACCTGATGTTCTCGCGCCTCGATCTGACGCCGATCGGCATCGCGCTGACGCTCGGCTGGGTGCTGCTGGGCCGCGGCATCCGCGGCGTCTCGCACCTGCGGCAGCATCCGCGCGACCTGCTGCTGCTGCCGCTCATGACGCTGACCGTGATCCTCGTCGCCCTGCCGATCAAGGCCTGGGCGTTCGTGACCATGAACAAGCAGGGCTGGCTGACGCGCAAGGCGGGCCAGATCGGCGGCGACGGGCAGGATGCGGCGAGCCTCGAGCCGACACCGGCGACGTCGTCGACACGTCCGGCCCGTCCCGCGTCGGCGCCCGAGCGCGAGCTGGAGCCCGAGGAGGTGGCGGCATGATCCGCCCGACGAAGCCCGACACCACGAAGAAGCCCACGCGCCCCGGCCGCTCGGCCGCCCGCACGCTCGCGATCGTGGTCGCCGTCGGCGCCGTGATCGTGACCGTCGCCGGCATCGCCGGCCCGCCGATCGTCGGGCTCATCACGCACCCCGACGGCCGCCGCGACCTGCACTCGGCGGCCGCGGTGCCCGGTCGCGCCTACTCGGGCGATCCCGCGAACGAGGCGGCGCTCGTGAAGCACGAGGCGCAGCGCGTCGTCGACGCGCAGGCCGCCGCGGCCACGGCCGCGGGGCGCAAGGTCGACGTCACGCGCTCCTTCCGGGTGCTGACCGACGGCAAGCCGACGCTGGTGATGCCGGGCCGGGCGACGCCGTACTCGCTCGGCGAGCTCGCCTCCACCTCACCCGATTCGGTGCGCGACGCGGGCGGCGGCGTCTTCGACGTGGTCGAGCACCTGCTCGTGACGCGCGGGGCGACCCTGCTGCTCGGCGCCGGACAGACCGTGCGGCTGGCGAGCGACGCGAACGGCTTCGCGAGCCTCGTCTCGGTCGGCGGCACGATCGTGAGCGCCGGCACCGCCGCGGCCCGCACCGTGATCGAGAGCTGGGATGCCGCCTCCGGCGCCCCGGACCAGGCCACCGCCGACGGCCGCGCCTACGTGCGGGCCAACGGCGGCGCGCTGACGCTCGCGAACACGGATGCGAAGGGCCTCGGCTTCTGGAGCGGCGCGACCGGCGGCCTCTCCGCCTCCGCCGCGACCGGCACGACCCGCGCGCTCAACCAGATCGGCTCCTCCACCGCGGGAACGCCCTCGGTCTCGCTCGCCCCCTCCGGGTCGGCGACGACGACCGTGAAGCTCGACGGGGTGTCGACCGACGGCAACGCCTACGGGCTGTTCCTCGACGGCGTGAACGGCGCATCCGTCACCGGCGGCACGATCGCGAACAGCCTCGTCGACGGCGTCTACCTGCGAAGCTCGACCGACACGAAGATCACCGGCACGACGCTGAGCGGCAACGCCGTCGACGGGCTGGTCGCCTCGACCGCGTCGTCGCGCCTCGTGCTCGACACGGTGACGGCATCCAAGAACTTCCGCAATGGCGTCACGATCGACGGTCGTCCGGTCGAAGACGGGCCGAACCCGAGCGGCGCCGGGGTGAAGGGCGCCGTGAAGTCGGCGACGATCACCGGTCTCACCGCGACCGACAACGCGCGCTACAGCGTCGACGTGCTCGGCGGATCGCGCACCACGATCTCCGGAGGATCGCTGACCGGCGGGCTCATGGGCGTCGCCCTGCGCAGCGGCGCCGCGTCGACGACGATCGAGAAAGTCGCGATCCGCGGGCAGCAGCAGCACGGCATCGCGGTGCTCGACGACACCCGCGGCGGAAAGCTGACCGGCAACCGCATCGACGACACCGGCATCGGCATCTACGTGCGCAACGCCGGCGCCGTGCTCACGGGCAACCGGATCACGGATGCGGCGGTCGACGGCATCAGCCTGGTCGGCACCCTCGGCGGAACCCGCGTGACGGGCAACACCATCTCGGGAACCGGCGCCGGAGCGATCGACACGGATCGCGCCATCAACCCGCACGTCGAGAACAACATCATCGACGGCTGGGTCGCCAGCCAGTCGCTGAGTCGTGTCGTCGGCGGCATCTTCAGTCCCCTCACCGTGATCTGGTCGGCCGTGCTCGCGCTCGTCGCCTTCGCGGTCATCTACCGCCTCGGCGCCCGCGACCGGCAGCGCCAGCGCGCCCCCCTCCAGTCCTTCAGCCGCGGCGTCATGACGCGTGAGGCCGCCGGGAGCATCCGATGACCCTGAACCGCAGAACCCGCACCATCGCCCTCGCGACCGGCATCGCCGTGGTCGCCGCCGGAGCGCTCGTCGCCGGGGCCGCCGTCGCGGCCACGCGGTCGGCGGAGTCGGCGAGCGGCGCCGGTGGCGCCGCGTCCTCGAAGTCGGCGCCCGCATCCACCTCGCCCTCCCCGTCTCCCTCGGGCTCGGCGAGCTCCGCGGCGAGCGCCGTCTGCGCGAAGCCGACCGTCACGGTATCGAGCGCGAAGACGTTCACCGCCGCCCTCAAGGCCGCCAAGGCCGGAACCGTCATCAAGCTCAAGGACGGCACCTACAAGGGCGACTTCACCGGTCGGGCCGACGGCACCGCCGCGAAGCCGATCGCCGTCTGCGGCGGAGCGGATGCGGTCGTCACGACGGGCAGCACGAGCGACGGCTACGGATTCCACGTCGACGGCGGCGACTACTGGGTACTCGACGGCTTCACCGTGACGAAGTCGCAGAAGGGGGTCATGGTCGACGCGGCGAAGAACGTGACCGTGCGCGGGCTCACCGTGACCGGCACGGGCGACGAGGCCATCCACCTGCGTGAGAACAGCACCGACGCCCGGGTGATCGGCAACACGATCTCGAAGACGGGCCAGCGCAAGGCCGACTACGGCGAAGGCATCTACGTCGGCTCGGCCGAGTCGAACTGGAAGCAGATCACGAAGGGCCAGCCCGATCGCAGCGACCGCGCCCTCATCCAGGGCAACCGCATCAGCGCCACCACGGCCGAGTCGATCGACGTCAAGGAGGGCTCGACCGGCGGTCGCATCATCGGCAACTCCTTCGACGGGAGCGGCATGAAGTCCGCCGACAGCTGGGTCGACATCAAGGGCAACGGCTGGACCGTCACCGGCAACACCGGCACCGCCGCGCCCGAAGACGGCTTCCAGACCCACGAGGTCGCCGACGGCTGGGGCACCGGCAACGTCTTCTCGGGCAACCGGGCGGATGTCGACGGCTCCGGCTACGGCATCAACGTCACCAAGAAGCTGAGCAACGTCGTGCGCTGCGACAACAGCGCCACCGACGCGGCCAAGGGCCTGTCGAACGCCGACTGCACGCCCAACTGATCCCCTCACCCATCCGCAACACGACGAAAGGAACGATCGTGAGCACCTCGAACGAGAACGATGGCGCCGCACCTCAGCGCATCACCGTCGTCGGCACCGGCTACCTCGGCGCCACGCACGCCATCTGCATGGCGATCCTCGGCTACGACGTTCTGGGCGTCGACGTCGATCCGGGCAAGGTCGACCGTCTCGCCCGCGGCGACGTGCCGTTCTTCGAGCCGGGGCTTCCCGAGAAGCTGGCCGAGGCGCAGGCGACGGGACGCATCCGCTTCACGACCGACTTCGACGAGGCCGCCGACTTCGGCGAGGTGCACTTCATCTGCGTCGGCACCCCGCAGAAGCCCGACAGCTACGCCGCCGACCTGCGCTACGTGCAGTCGGCCGTGCGCGAGCTGGCCTCGCGCATCCACGGCGACGCGCTCATCGTCGGCAAGTCGACCGTGCCGGTCGGCACAGCGGCGGATCTGGCCGAGCTGGCCGACGAGGTGAGCCCCGAGGATGCGCGCATCGAGGTCGCCTGGAACCCCGAGTTCCTGCGCGAGGGCTTCGCCGTCGACGACACGCTGCACCCCGACCGGCTCGTGTTCGGCGTCGCGTCGGAGCAGGCCGAGGCGACGCTGCGCGATGTGTTCAGCCCGATCGTCGACGAGGGCGTGCCGGTGCTCGTGACCGACATCCCGACCGCCGAGCTGGTGAAGGTCGCCGCGAACTCCTTCCTCGCCACGAAGATCTCGTACATCAACGCGATGGCCGAGGTGTGCGAGGCGACCGGCGCCGACGTCGACTCGCTGTCGGCGGCGCTCGGCCTCGACGACCGCATCGGCTCGCGCTTCCTCAAGCCCGGGCTGGGGTTCGGCGGCGGCTGCCTGCCGAAGGACATCCGGGCGTTCCGCGCCCGCGCCGAGGAGCTCGGCGTCGGCGACGCGGTCGCGTTCCTCGCCGAGGTGGATGCCATCAACATCCGCCGCCGCACCCGCACCGTCGACCTCATCCGCGAGCTCGTCGGCGGCGACCTCGCCGGCAAGCGGGTGGCCGCGCTCGGCGCTGCGTTCAAGCCGAACAGCGACGATGTGCGGGATGCGCCGGCGCTCGACGTCGCGCGTCTGCTCTATCTCGAGGGCGCCCACGTCACCGTCTACGACCCCGAGGCGAACAGCAACGCGCACCGCGCCTACCCCGACCTCGACTACGCCGACTCGCTCGAGGAGGCGGTCGTCGACGCGGATGTGGTGGCCCTGCTGACCGAGTGGTCGGAGTTCCGCGAGGCCTCCCCCGCGTCGCTCGAAGAGGCCGGCGCGCATCCCCGCATGGTCGACGCCCGCGACGTGCTCGACCAGGAGGCCTACGTGGCAGCCGGCTGGGAGTTCCGCGCCCTCGGCCGACCCGCCCCGCAGGCTGGTCGGGTCGCGGCCCGGGTGCCCGCCCACTGACTCACCATCACTCGTCGACTCACCATCAACGACAGCGGGCATCCGACGGGGGGCCCGCGCGAAAGGATCAGGATTCCGATGAAGACGCTTCCTGCTGTCATCGCCGTGGGAGCTCTCGCGATCGTGGGGGCCGGAGCGGCCGTTCAGCTCAACACCGACACGCACGACGACTCGACGAAGACCCTCGCGGGCTCGGCGATCGAGGTCACCGAGACCGCGCCCGACAGCGCACCGGCTCCGGCCGCGCCGCTGCCGGTCGTCGCGCCGACCACGCCGCCGGTCGAGACGCCCGCGTCGAGCGGCACCGCCGCGCAGCCGGCGCCGGCGAAGGCCGCGCCCGCTCCGGCGGCTCCTGCGCCCGCACCGGCGCCCGTGCAGCAGCCCGCGAAGGCTCCGGCACCGCAGCCCGCCCCGCCCTCGAACCGCGGCAGCGGAGGCAACGGCGGCGGGCACGACGACGGCCATCGCGGCGGATGGGGCGGCGGAGACGACCACCGCGGCTCCGGCGGCGACGACCACCGCGGCGGCGGCAACGGCGGCGGATGGGGCGGGGGCGGCCACCGCGGCCGCTGACCTTCCGGCGTCGAGGCGTAGAGTCCGATCGTGAGGACTCGTCGGGCGCTGCGGTCCATCATCGGCGCGGTGACCACGGCTGCATGCCTGGTGCTGCTCAGCGGATGCCTGGCCGTCCCGGCTGCAGGCTCGCTCGGCGGCGGTGCATCCCGCGGACTCGTGCTGGACGCCTCCGAGCTGACCCTTCCGGTCTGCGACGCCGACATCCGCGTCGAGGTGGAGTCGCTGACCGCTGAGCCCGACTGCCGACTCGAGCAGCACCTCACTCTCGTCTTCCCCGATGGCACCGAGCTCGACGTGAGCCCGAACACCGGCGCGGCGAACCAGTGGGACACCGCGTCGCGCCGGCACTGGGCGTACGCGGCGGTCGGCGACTACGGCGCCGCCGCCGCCACCTTCACCGACGACTGCCACGACTACGTCGAGTGGGGTCGACCGGATGCGCTCCGCAAGCTCGAGGACGCCTTCGGCGCACATCACGCCTGGGCCTGCGACTGAGCCGACTCCGTGCCACTCAGGGCCGGACCCCGCCGCATCCGCTCGGCCGTTGATAGCGTCGAAGCACATGGACGGCGTCGATCCGGAGGATGCGGGACGCGGCCGACGCGGGTCGTCGGACCGCCCGCAGGGTGAGCCGTCGGGTGGTTCCCGGCCCGCGGAGGCGGGAGACACCGCGAGCGAGCGCGAACTGCCGAGCGAGAACGACGCGGTGCGCCGCCATCGTCGGCTGCGCGGCGAGGCCGACCTCGACGAGGGATCCAACGCGACCCTCTGGGCGCCCGACCAGCACACGGCGCGCATCGAGACCGAGATCCAGCAGGCCATCCGCCGCGGCGACTTCGACGACCTGCCCGGCGCCGGCAAGCCCCTGCGCGGCATCGGCGGGCGCATGGACGAGGACTGGTGGATCCGCCAGAAGATCGAGAACGAGGACCTCGGCGGCCTCGGCCCGCCCGCCCTCACCCTGCGCACCGAGAACCAGCGACTGGATGACCGGCTCGACCGCCTGCACCGCGAAGCCGAGGTGCGCGAGCACCTGGCCGACTTCAACGCACGCGTGATCGACGCGCGGCGCCAGCTGCTTGGCGGCCCGCCCGTCGTCACACCGACCCGCGACATCGACGCCGAGGTGGCGCGCTGGCGCGAGCGCCGGATCGCCCGCACTCAGGCGCGGGCTTCGCGCGAGGCCGAGGAGGCCCGCGCCGCCGCCGAGGCCCGCGAGCCGTCGTGGTGGGAGCGCGTCCGCGAGCGCCGCCGCGCCCGCCGCGCCGACCGCTGACCGCCCCCACGTGACGCGTCCCACGCGACGCAACTCAGGAGAAACGCGTCCATCCGGCCCGTTTCTCGTCACATCCGGCCGATTCTGCTGAGTTACGTCACCCTGGCGGTCACGCAGATGCGTCCGGCCGCTCCTCCGACTCCTCCGACGCGGCAGGCTCCCCCGCGTCCTCGACCGCACCCGGCATCGCCTCCAGCGCGACGATCCGCCGCGCTTCGATCACGGCGTCGTCGAAGTCGGCGTCGGGGTTCTCGAGCAGATGCGCGGTCGTGAGGGCGTGGATGCGCACGCCCTCATCGGCGTTCCGCGTCGCCGCGGCCACGACAGGACCGGCGACATCCTCCAGCATCCCGAGCGCCCGGCTCAGGCTGCGTCGCAGCGCGCGGTCGCCGCGCCCGAACTCGGCCGCGAGCTCGACGGCGAGCGCCGCGCGGTCCTCGGTGGTCGATGGCACGAGTCCCGCTGAGGTGCGCCACGCGGCCCGCGCCACCTCGTCCGACTCGTCGTGCAGCAGCTCGGACGTGATCGACGGCCACGCCCGGGCATCCCCGATCTTCGACAGGGTGTGAAGCGCCTGGCTGCGTGCCTGCGCGATCGGCGACGTCAGCTCCTGCACGACCCGGTCGACCGCGACCACCGGATCGTGACGGATGAGCGCCCACGTCAGCATCTCCCGCACGAAGAAGTCGGGCTCGACGGCGCAGCGCGCGACCAGCACGTCGACGTAGGCGTCGTTCGGGCGGGTGCCGGCGGTGAGCGCCGCCTGCAGCCGGTGGGATGCGTCGCCGACCTCGAGCGCCGCGGCGAGCCGCGCGGCGGCGGTCTCGGGCGCCGTCGCGCCGTCGCGCTTCGCGTCGCCCGCGGACAGCTCGCTCAACTCCTCGCCCTCCGACTCGGGCGTCAGGTCATCGGTCATCGTGTGCCTCCGCATCCATTCGACACCGTCCGACCGCGTTCCGGTCGGGTGTGACGCGGATCCCTCACACCCCGATCCGGTACCCCTCGCCGCGCACCGTCTCGACGACATCCGCGCCGAGGCGCCGGCGCAGGTGGCGCACGTAGACGTCGATGACGTTCGAGCTGCGGGCGGTCTCGATTCCCCAGATGTCGGCGAGCAGCTGCTCGCGAGTGACCGTGGCTCCGGGGCGGCGCATGAGGTACTCGAGCAGCTCGAGCTCGCGGATCGGCAGCGTCTCACTGACGTCGGGGGTGGATGCGGTGCGTCCCATCAGGTCGAGCGTCAGGTCGCCGACGACGAGCACGGTCTGCACGGCGCGGGCCTTGCGCAGGTTCGCCTCGACGCGGGCGACGAGCTCGTCGAAGCGGAAGGGCTTCGGGATGTAGTCGTCGGCCCCGGCGGCGAGTCCGCGCACGATGTGCTGGGGCGCGTTGTCAGCGGTGACGAGCAGGATCGGCAGCGAGCCGTCGAGGCGGCGGATGCGTTCGAGCACGCTGATGCCGTCGAGCTCGGGCAGCCCGATGTCGAGCAGCACGAGCTGGTACCTCCCCGACAGGGCGGCGTCGAGGGCGGCGGTCCCGGTGGAGACCCGCTCGACCAGGAAGCCCCCGCGGGTGAGCGCGCGCACGATGAGCGACGCGAGGCGGTCCTCGTCTTCGGCGACGAGGATCGAGGTCATGCGCCGCGGCCTCTCGATGAGGTGGATGCGCGCTCCCGTTCCTCCTGCAGCGCGCCGAGACCGGGCACGTCGTCGAGACCGGGTGCGGCGGCGTCCGGGTGATCGGCGAGGTCGGCACGGTCGGACTCCGCGCGGTCGTGTCCGCCCGCGCCCGCGCCCGGCCCGGCCAGCCGACCCGCACCCGCACCCGCACCCGCACCCGCCGCATCCGTCTCGGTCGAGACATCAGTCGCGGACTCCCGCGCCAGCCGCCGCTCCTCCTCGATGCGCAGCGCTGCCGCCGAGAGGCGGGGCAGCACGAGGCTGAAGGTGTTGCCGCTCTCCGACACGCTGAGCTCGGCCCGCCCGCCGTGCCCGGCCGCGATCGCGCTGACGATCGCGAGGCCGAGCCCCGTGCCGTCGGCGCGTTCGGCGTCGGCGCCGCGCACGAAGCGGTCGAAGATGCGGCCGCGCAGCTCCTCGGCGATCGGCTCGCCGTGGTCGCGCACCGAGAAGCGCACCGCATCCCCTTCTCCGACGCTGCTGAGCTCGACGGGGGCGCCCGCCGGGGAGTACTTGTCGGCGTTCTCGGCGAGCTGCAGCCAGGCCTGGATGACGCGGCCCCGCTCGAGCCGCGCTTCACCGGTGGCCCGTTGCGTGACCGTCCAGGGGCGGTCGGAGAGCATCGCCGCCCGCGCCAGCACGTCGTCGGTCAGCAGGGTCAGGTCGACGACGCCGAAGTCGGGGGTCGCCGTGCGCACCTCGGTCAGGTCGGCGAGGTCGTTGAGCAGCAGCACCATCCGGTCGATCTCCTCGATGCCGATGCGCCGCGCCTCCGTCACCTCGTGCTCGTCGGCGGCGTCGAGCAGTTCGAGCTCGCCGCGCACGATCGAGAGCGGGGTCTTCAGCTCGTGCCGCACATCCTCGAGCAGCTGCCGCTGCTGGTCGACGCCGGTCTGGATGCGGTCGAGCATCGAGTTGACGGTCACCGTCATCGCCGACACGTCGTCGCGTCCGGCGACGGGGATGCGCTCGTCGAGCGCGTCGGTGGAGATGCGGGCGGCGGTGCTGTTGAGCCGACGCAGCGGCTTGAGCAGTCGCCCGGCGATGAGCCAGCCGATGACGCCGATCACGACCCACGACAGGGCGGCGATGCCGGCGTAGACGCGGAACGTCGCGTCGAGCGAGGCGAGCTGCGCGTTCGTGTCGATCGCGACGACGTAGATGCCGGTGTCGGAGCTGGAGCCGATCGTGATCGGCGCGGCGAGGTAGCGCAGGCTGGTGCCGTCCGGCTCGCGGAAGGTGTTCAGCCGGGGCTCGCCCGTCGCCGCCGTGCGGATCACGGCATCCGTGAACCCGTCGACCTCGGCGAGGCGCACCGTGTCGCCCATGCCCGACTTGTCGTCGGCTTCGCCGTTGAGGATGCCGAGGGTTCCGCCCGCCTCGGGAGGGACCGACACCGACATCAGCCGGTCGAGCGCGTCGCCGACGCTGGGGAAGCTGTCTTCGGCATCCACGATCTGGCGCGCTTCGGCGAGCTGGCCCTCGAGCCGGTCGTCGACGGCCTGCAGCGTGGCGGTGCGCTGCAGTTCGTAGGAGACGACGCCCGCGACGCCCAGCCCGAAGGCCGCGGTCACGAGGATGCTCACGACGATGCGCGAGCGCACCGACCAGGTCGCTCGACGGATCCGTTCCCCCAGGTTCGGCATCACGTCAGTATCGAATCAGCCGCGCGCCCCTCGACCCCGCATTAAACATCTGTCACGCAGTTTCAGCGGGGGCACAGGTTCGGCTGCCGGCCCGCGGTCACCCCGGTTCGCCGGAGATCGGGTTCGGGACGTGTCCGAGGCCGCGTCGCGCGAGTGCCGCCTCGAAGGCGGCGTGAGCACGGATCCGGATGTACTCGTGACCGGCGGTACCCGCCCTGAACGCGATCACCACATCGCCGCCGTTCCGGGTGATCGTGTAGTCGCCGGAGCGGAAGTGCGTCTCGCGCCCGTAGCGGTAGCCGAGATCGCCCACCAGGTCGAGCTGTCCGTCGCGGCGTTCGTAGATCCATCCGCCTAGGTCGTACTCGGTGACCACGAATTCGCGACCACCGGTGTCGCCCTTCAGCGTCACCCAGGTGCTGGCGCTCGTGAAGGCGAAGATCCCGCTGAACAGCAGGCCGAACACCGCGTTCGCGGCGAAGCCGAGCACCAGCACGGTGCCGATCAGCCAGCGCGCGACGGCCGAGCGCACGCCGTAGCCGGTCAGGAGACCGGCGGCGCACAGCAGGAGTCCGAGAGAGATCGTGCCGAGGAAGAAGAACAGCGCGGCGACCTGCGACGAGTCGCCGATCGGGAACAGCGTCACGCGCAGCGACCCGGCGGAGCGATCCCCGAACCCCAGGGTCATGATCAGCCAGCCGGCCGCGCAGATCAGGGTGAGCTGCAGACTGATCGTCGCGAAGATGAGAGATGCCCGCACTCGCGGCAAGCTAATGACGAGGGCTGAGCGGCACCCGACCTCCGGCCGAGAGATCGTCGGCCGGGGTTGTCATCCCGTGGCGGCGGACGCGCCCGACCCGGAGACCTCCGCGTCCCCCGCATCCGCGCCGCCGAACACCGCCGGCAGCAGCGCCAGCAGTTCGTCGAGCCGACCCGGCGCCGCGAGGCCCGGCAGCACGATGCGCCACAGCTCCTCGAGGCGGTCGACGAGATCGACCCAGTCGGCGGTGACACGCGACGCGACCTGGATGCCGGTGAACGACGAGCGCAGAACGCGTCCGGCCGCCGCCGGGTCGAGGTCGGGCGCCAGCTCGCCGAGCTCGATGGCGCGCTCGATGAGCGCCGCCGACGCCTCGGCCCAGGCCTCGTAAGGGTGCGCGACCAGCTCGGGGAACTGCTCCAGCGACTCGGTCGAGAGCCTGAGGCCCGCCTGCACGATCCGGTCCGACTGGATCTGCCGCGCGAGCGCGAGACTCACCTCGATCATGGCGCGGGCGCCGTCGACCCCGGCCGGCAGCGCGATCGATCGGGCGTGCTGCTCGCGGATCAGGTGCGCCGCCAGCTCGTGCTTCGAGGCGAAATGGAAGTACAGCGAGCCCTGCGTGACGCCGGCCCGGGCGATCACGTCGGCGAGGGTCGCGCTCGCGAAGCTGCGCTCGGCGAACACCTCCGCGGCGGCGTCGACGATCGTCTCGCGGGTCGCGATCGCGCGGGCTTGCTTCGGCACGGCGTCAGTATGCCCGGGTCGAGCCCGGAACCCGTATCCCGCTCGCGACGACTGCGCGCCGACGGTGCGTCATCGCGAGCCGGCCGGCGCGACCGAGATCGAGGGATGCGGTGCGCTCGGCGCCGAGGAGTCGTCCGGGTGCGCCGAGAGGAACCCGGCGGCGACGCCGACCAGGACGGCCGCGACGATGTAGATCCCGCAGAGGATCAGCGCGCGGCGTCGGGAGTGGGGCACGCGCCCATCTAAACCGAGCGCTCTCCCTGTTTCGTCGAGATCGCACGCACCTCACCCCCGGTCTCGCCCCTCACGTTCCGTGGCGGCGCGATATGCACCCCGACCGGGGGCCACTCAGCCGCGGTCGGCGGCGTCGAGGTCGGAGAACGACTCCGGATGATCGTCGAGCCATCCCCACCGACTCGTCGGCCAGCTCAGCACGACGGCGCGCCCGACCACATCCGAGTAGGGCACGAAGCCGCCGCCCGACTCGTCGGCGTGCGCCCGCGAATCGAGCGAGTTGCCCCGGTTGTCGCCCATCACCCAGAGCGAGTCCTTCGGCACCACCACGTCGAAGGGGTCCGCCGAGTCAGCGCCCTGCTGCTTGTTCACGAAGCCGTCGTCGATGGGCTGGCCGTTGATCTCGATCTGGCCTGCGCCGTTGCAGCAGGTCACGTGATCGCCGGGCAGGCCGATGACGCGCTTGATGAGGTGGTCGTCGCTGTCGGGCGCGGTGAGACCGACGATCGAGAGCGTCCAGTCGAGCCAGGTCGGATCCGATCGCGGGGTCGCCGAGCTGTCGGAGCCGTCGGCGAGCCAGCCGCCGGGGTCGCGGAACACGACGATGTCGCCGCGCTGCAGCGGGAACACCTTCGGCTGCAGCTCGTTCACGATCACCCGGTCGTCGCGGATGAGCGTCGGGTTCATCGAGTCGGAGGGGATGAAGAAGGAGCGGAACAGAACCGCCTTGATGAGCGCCGAGATGACGACCGCCGCGACGATGATGACGACGAGGTCGCGCAGGAAGGTCTTCCAGGTCGAGGGGCGGCGCTCCCGCCGGAGACGCGCGCGCAGACCTCGCGTCGCCGGTCCCGTCTCTGCTGCCGCATCCATGTCGCCCCGCCCTCCGCAAACTGAGGAACAGTAACATCCGCGCGCGACGGATCAGCGGCGGATCCGTCGACGGGCTCGGCGACAGCCTCGTCGACAGGCTCAGCGACGACCTCGGGCGGCTTGACGACGAGGGCGGGTGCCGAGGGGCTCAGGCCGCCGAGAAGGTGACTGTTCCGTCGGCGGCGATGACGATGTTCACGTTCTCCGCGCGGCCGTCGGCGGCGGTCGCCGTGCACGGCACGGTCGAGCCGAGCTTCCAGTCGGCGTCGGGCGTCGAGCAGGTGAGCGTCCAGGTCGAACCCACCTGCTTGTCGAGTTCCTGCTCGGCCTGGTGCCGGATCGACGCCGCCTGGATCCGCGTGCCCTCGCGCTCGAGCGCCGTGCCGCCGAACATCGCGGCGACACCCGCGCCGACCGCCAGCAGGAAGCAGATGACGAAGGTCAGCTCCATCGGCCACATCTTCTGGCCGCGGCGGCGCACCTCTTTACCCCGCGCTCCGAGGTACAGCCATGGCGTGAGGATGATCGCGAGCGCCGGGTTCGGGGGTTCGTAGCCGCGCTTCTTGAGCTGGTGCGCGTCGACCGCGGCGAGCGCGACCATCGGGATCGCGGAGATCAGCCCCCAGGCCCAGCGCGGAACCTGGTCGATCGGCAGATCGGGGTCGCTCACCACGAGCAGGAAGACGGCGACGAAGATCGACCCGCCCGCCCAGAGCGGCGCGGTCGCCATGAGCCAGCCGGGCACGGTGTTCGGCGACCCGACGGCCGCGACCTCGGCGACGTAGCTGCTCATCGCCGAGTAGCCGTTCGCGAGGCTGCGCTGGGCGGGATCGCGCGACCACGCGGCGGGGCTCGACGGCAGGTCGGCCGGATGCTGCGCCGCGATGGGTGCGGCAGGGGCGTTCGTGGCGTAGGGCGAGACGGGCGCGGTGGGCTGTGCGGGCATCGCCGCGGGAACAGCAATGGCGACAGGGACGTGCGACGCGGCGGGTACGGCCGGAGCCGGCGCGGCGGCGGGCACAGGGCGGGATGCGGCGGCGCTCGGCAGCGGACGCGTCGTCTCGCTCCAGCCGGCGCCGTTCCACCAGCGCGCCTGGGTGGCATCCTTCGGGTCCGCGTACCAGCCGGGCGCGGGCCGCGTCGCGGTGTCGCTCACAGATCCCTCTCGCGCACGATCCCCCGATCGCGCCGTGCCGGCCCAGCCTAGGAATGCTCGACAGCTGTCGCACGCCCCCGTTCGGGGCCGCGGTGCCTCTTCGCGACGATGGTCGCCTCGGTTCGCTGCGGTCCGGGGCCGAAGCCGCCGTCCCGAGCACTGAGCCGCATCAAGGTCGAAGTGCCACCTCAGACCTTGATGCGCCTCGCTGCCGAGGGCGTCGGTGGGATCGCGTCGCAGATCGGCTTCGACCTCCCCGACGCCGGCTCGTTCTACACCGCGGCGGGCAGCCAGGCGAGCAGTTCGCTCTCGTTGACGACGCCGATGGTGGCTGCTCCGGACTCGAAGAAGAGGGCGATGGTGACAGCGCCCGGGTCGAGTACGCCGCGAGCGAGTTCGCCGACGTAGCTCGCGCGGCCTCGCGAGGCGACGAGGTCGCCAGTGGACTCCGCGCCGACCCGAGCGGCGGCGGCCGCCGCTGCGAAAGCCTGCCCGAGCGTGGCGCCATCATCGGCGGCGGCGGTCAATGCGTCGCTGGCAGGTGCGAGCGCGTCGATCATGGTGTTGTCGCCGACCTTCGCTCCTCCGAGCTTCTGGATCGTGGCGAGTCCGGAGGCGACGCCGGCGGCGAGCTCGACGACGTTGGCCCCGTCTGCGGAGGCGCTTCGGGAGATGTCGCGGAAGCACATGCCGAAGAGCGGACCGCTCGTGCCCCCCGTGGCGAGGAAGCCGCGTGACATAGCGCCGAACACGGTTCCGAAGGTCGCGATGTCGCGGTCGGGGAGCGCGTCGGACGTTCGGCGCAGAGCGGAGGCGATGTTGGTTCCGAAGTCGCCGTCGCCAGCGAGCCGGTCCAGGTCGGTCAGGGCCTGCTGCGCCGCTCCGAACGCGTGGGTGAAACGGGTGATCCAGTCGAAGGCGTGAGTTCCTGCGATCAGTTCGGTCATGGGTTTTCTCCTTACCAGGTGAGGTTGGGGGTGCGGACCGGCGCATCCCAGGCGCCGATGAGGTCGTCGTCGGCGACCGTGAGGGTCACCGACGCTCCGTGCATGTCGAGTGAGGTGACGTAGGAGCCGACGAGGGATCGGGCCACGCCGACTCCGCGACCGGAGAGGAGGCGGTGAACCTGACGGGCGATGATCGACAGCTCCAAGGGGTACGCCCCGCCGAGCCCGTTGACGACGGCGATCACGGACGCTCCGCGCTTGAGTTCGAGCTCGTCGGCGAGCGGAGTGACGAGCTGCTCGACGAGCTCGTCGGCGGTGGCGAAGGGGATTCGAGACACACCGCGCTCACCGTGGATGCCGACTCCGAACTCGACCTCGTTGGGCTCCAGGTCGAATGCGGCACGGGACTCGCCGGGGTGCGCGCAGGCGCTGAGCGCGAGCGCGAGGCTTCGGGACCGGGCGACGACGCCGCGGCCGTGCTCCGCGACCGTGGCGAGGTCAGCTCCCGATTCGGCGAGGGCGCCGCAGACTTTCTCAACCACGAGGGTCGCGGCGGTTCCGCGACGTCCCGGCCCGTCGGCGGCTCCGTCGGAGGCGAGGTCGTCATCGACGATGACGGTCTGCATCTCGATGCCGTCGTCGCTGACGAGTTCGGCCGCGATCTCGAAGTTGAGGACGTCACCGGTGTAGTTCTTGACGATGTGGAGCACACCGTTTCCACTGTTCGCGAGGCGGGTGCCGGCTTGGATCTGTTCGGAGGTGGGGCTGGCGAAGACGGCGCCGCAGACGGCGGCGTCGAGCATTCCGGTGCCCACGAAGCCAGCGTGGAGCGGCTCGTGTCCGGAGCCGCCGCCCGACACGAGGCCGACCTTCCTGGCAGCGGGAGTGGCGCGGCTGACGACGTTCGACTCCGGGTGCCAGGCGACGAGTGAGGGGTGGGTGAGGGCGAGGCCGTCGAGTGCCTCGGCGATGATGTCGTCGGGCTGGTTGACGAACTGGCGACGTGCTGTGGTCATGGTCTGTCCTGTCCTGGTGGTGGGGTGCGGGGAGTGTTCGAGGTGGGGGGAGAGCGCTTCGAAGAGGAGCGCGGTGGATGCGGCTCCGGGGTCGATGTGGTCGACGCTCCTGACCCCGAGGTAGCTCGCCCGGCCTTTGCGGGCGACTAGCGGAGTCGTCGCTTCGCGTCCAGCTGCGGCGGCTGCGAAGGCGTCGACGAGCGCCTGGCGGAGAGAGGCGCCTCGTTCTGCGGCGACCTCAAGCGCTTCGACCGCGGGGGTCAGCGCGTCGACCATCGTCTTGTCGGCTGGCGAGGCGCGCCCGAGTGTCACGACGCCGCTCAGCCCGGCACGGAAGGAGCTCGCCAGTGTGGCGACGTCGATGCTCTTCGCGGAGCCGACATGTCGAGCCATCTCGACGAACAACGCTCCGTAGAGCGCGCCGCTGGCGCCCCCGACGGTGGCCACCAGCGTGACGCCGGCCTGCCCGAGAAGTTCGCCGACGTTCGCAGGGTGTTGACCTTCGAAGCGCTCGCGTAGCGCACGAGTCCCTCGAATCAGGTTGACGCCATGGTCGGCGTCGCCGATAGCGGAGTCGAGTTCTGTCAGCCAGTCGAGCTCGGTCGCGGTCAGCTCGTCGAAGCGGTGGAGCCAGTTGACGAGGTCGGCGACGGTCAGGCTCTGACGTCGATCGCTGGCGTTGGATTCAGACACGCTCGTCCTTCTCGACGAGCGCTTCGGTCAGCGTGCTGCGATCAGCACGGGTTCGGGAAACGAGCGTGAAGGCGCCCGCGGCAGCGATCCCGGCGGCCAGCTCGGCGAGGACGTAGACAGGCCACTGCTCCCAGTGCACGTCTCCGCCGAGGATCTGGAGGATGAGCATCGGACCGGTCGTGCGAGCCGGGTTGATCGAGGCGCCCGTGGCGGGAGCAACGGGGATGATCGCGGCGAACACCACGAGTCCGATTGCCATGCCGGCGAATCCGGGCGCCGCCTTGCGGTGGATCACTCCGAAGACGGTGAACACGAGAACGAACGTGCCGACAAACTCCGCGATGAAGGCCTGCCAGACCGGGATGCCGCCGTACGCGGCGACCCCGAGGCCGTAGTCGACGGCTTTCGGCCCGAGGACTCCGAAGATGGCGAGGGCTCCGAGGCTCGCGCCGAGCACCTGCGCTGCCAGGTAGCCGGGAACGTCTCGCCAGGGGAACTTCTTGGTCACGGCGAGCGCGATGGTGACGGCCGGGTTGATGTGGTTCCCGGAGATGTATCCGAAGACGTAGACGGTGCCGATGACGATCGTCGCGAACGAGAGCGACACGAATCCGAGGCTGGCCATGTCGAACTCGCCCTTGTTGAGGATGAGGGCTGCCGGCACTGATCCGACTCCGATGAAGACGAGGAATGCCGTGCCGACGAATTCGGCCGCGAGTCGCTGCCAGGTGCGGTTGTCGTCCATCGCTGTTCTCCTTTGAACAATCGGGGTTCATTCGACATTGTCGAATGCAATTCGGTAGTATCGAATCGTGCACGGCGATGACGAAGTTGTCAACTCGTCAGGGAGAATGAGTCCCCGGCCTGACGACGGGCAAAGGAGTGTTGGCAGTGATCCAGTCGATCGACCGCGCTGCGAAAGTGCTCAATTTGCTGCAGGGCGCTCGTCATTTGGGGATCAGCGATCTGGCAGCCGCGATGGAGCTGCCGCCTTCGACGGTCCACGGCATCGTCAAAGCACTCCAGGCGCACAAGCTCGTCGCCCAGGAGCGCATCGGCAACCGATACGTGCTCGGCCCGGCCCTCGTGAAGTTGTCCAGCGTCTACCTCGACACACTCGACGTTCGAGCTCGCGCGATCCGCTGGATGCACGACCTGTCGCGCGAGACGGGCTTCGCAAGCCGACTCGGAGTCGAACTATTCGGGGACGTTCTGGTCATCCACCATGACGGACGACCTGACGGCTCCGAACAGATGCCGGAGACCGGTGCCTCCATCCCCAGTCACGCTTCGGCGATCGGGAAAGTGCTCCTCGCCTTCAACTCCGAGCATGCCGACGACGTGTTCGCCAATCCGCTCCGCGAGCTGACCGGTTACACGATCACCGACGCCCAGGAACTGGCGGACGACTTCATGTCGGTCCGGAAGAACCTGATCGCCTACGAGAACGAAGAGGCAGTGATCGGCGAATCGTCGATCGCCGCGCCGGTGTGCGATTCAACCGGGGATGTCGTCGCCGCTGTCGCGATCGTGATCCCGTCGAACGAGACGCCGGTCGACGAAGCGACGCTCACACGCCTGATCGAGACCGCGCGCAACATCTCCCGAGATCTCGGCACGCCCAGCTGGCCTCCGACGCCGAACTGACGTCGCGATCCGGTCAGCCGGCGGCTCCGGCGGCGGTCGTCCGCGAGGTAGCCCCGACCCCGAGAACGCGAAAGGCCCCCGGGAATCCCGGAGGCCTTTCATTCGCGTGCGCGAGGGGGGACTTGAACCCCCACGCCCCGGAGGGCACTGGCACCTGAAGCCAGCGCGTCTGCCAATTCCGCCACTCGCGCGCGATGGCCGCGTCACCGCGACCAACCGTGCGAGATTATCACAGCGCGCGGGGCCCGGGAGACCACTCGAGGCACCGGGGGATGCACCACGCGACGGCGCCCAGCGCCTCGCGCAAGCGACCTCCGCGCGTCCATTCCCTGAACTCCCGTTCAGGCTCCGCGCGGCGCGTACCAGGCTCGCTCAAGCCCGCCGACTAACATCGTGCTGTCCGAGTCGGCCGAACAGGAGCTCCGTTGGGGATTCTCGACAACTTCGAGAAGGGTCTCGAGCGCGTCGTCAACGGCGCGTTCGCGAAGACCTTCAAGAGCGGTCTGCAGCCGCTCGAAGTGACGTCGGCCCTGCGCCGCGAGCTCGACACGAAGGCCGCCGTCGTGTCGCGCGACCGCATCCTCGCCCCCAACCGCTTCACGGTGCGCCTCGCCCCCGGCGACCACCAGCGCATGACCTCGCTCGGCCCGGCGCTGATCGACGAGTTCACGCAGCTCGTGCAGCAGCACGCGACCGCACAGCACTACAGCTTCGCCGGCGGCCTCTCGATCGAGCTGCTGCGCGACGACAAGCTCAGCGAGGGCGTCGTGCGCATCGACTCGAACACGGTGCAGGGCACGGTGCGCTGGGTTCCGGTGCTCGACGTCAACGGCAAGCGCTATCCGCTGAAGAAGTCGCGCACCATCCTCGGCCGGGGCAGTGAAGCGGATGTGCCGGTGGATGACGCGGGCGCCTCGCGCAAGCACGTCGAGGTGCTCTGGGACGGCAAGCGCGGCCAGATCAACGACCTCGGATCGACCAACGGCACCCGCCTCAACGGCTCGCCGCTCAAGCAGGCCCCGCTGACCCCCGACTCGGTCATCGACATCGGCCGCACCCGCATCGTGTTCCGCGTTCTCGCGCAGGCCGACGACCCGACCGGAGGGCGCCGGTGAGCGATCTCGTCCTGCTGGTGCTGCGCATCGGCTTCCTCCTTCTGCTGTGGGTGTTCGTCTTCGCGATCGTCTACGCGCTGCGTTCCGACCTGTTCGGGCAGCGGGCACGCAAGAAGGACGGCGCCGCGGCGGCATCCCCGTTCCCGTCGTCGCCGATGAGCGCGGCCCCGGTCGCCGCGGCCGGCGCCGCGAGCGCCGTCACCGCCCCGGTCTCGAGCGCCCCGAGCACTCCCCCGCCGACCGGTGGCCGGCCCGGTGCGAATACGGCCCGCCGCCTCGTCATCACTTCGGGCCCGCGCGAGGGCACCGAGCTGGAACTGCCCGGCGAGCAGCTCGCGATCGGCCGATCCAGCGAATCGGGTCTCGTCATCCGCGACGACTACACGTCGACGCACCACGCGCGGCTCATGCTCTGGAACGACCAGTGGGTGGTGCAAGACCTAGACTCGACCAATGGCACGTTCCTGGACGGGCAGCGCGTGACGCTGCCGACGCCCGTGCCGCTCGACACGCCCGTGACCATCGGGCAGACGACCTTCGAACTGCGACGGTAGGCCTGTGACGACCCCCTCCAGCGCGGCCGTCTCGCACGTCGGCAAGATCCGGGCCTCGAACCAGGACTCCGGCTACGTCGGGCCGAACCTGTTCGTCGTGGCCGACGGCGTCGGAGGGCACGCGGGCGGGGATGTCGCCAGCGCCATCGCGGCGAAGCGCATCGCGGAGGCCGACCAGCGCTATCCGACGGCGCAGGACGCGGAGTTCGCGCTGCAGTCGGCGCTGATCGCCGCGAACCAGCTGCTCGCCGAGACCGTCTTCGAGCATTCCGAGCTCACCGGCATGGGCACGACCGTGTCGGCGCTCGCCCGGGTCGGCGACCAGATGGTCATGGCGCACATCGGCGACTCGCGCGTCTACCTGTTCCGCGAGGGCGAGCTGTCGCAGATCAGCGCCGACCACACCTTCGTGCAGCGCCTCGTCGATTCCGGCCGCATCACGCCGGAGGAGGCGGCGGTGCACCCGCGCCGCTCAGTGCTCATGCGGGTTCTCGGCGACGTGGATGCGGCGCCCGAGATCGACACCCTCATCCTCGAGACGCGGCCGGGCGACCGCTGGCTCATCTGCTCCGACGGACTCTCCAGCTACGTGCCCGAGGAGCGCATCGCCGGCGTCATGATGCACGTCGGCGAGACCGAGGCCGCCGCCTACCGCCTCGTCAAGGAGGCCCTCGACCACGGCGGCCCCGACAACGTCACCGTCGTGCTGCTCGACGTCGAAGACGGGCCCGGCGAACCGCATCCGCCCCGCTTCGTCGGCTCGGCCGCGGTTCCGCTCAGCTTCGAGAACGAGACCTCGCGCCGCCCGCTGCGCCTGCCGACGCTGCTGCTGCATCCGCTCAAGGCCACGCAGCCCGACCCGAGCCACTTCGAGCCCGACGGCGAGGACTACCTCGACGAGCTCATCGAAGAGGATCGCCGCCGCGCCCGCCGCCGCCGCGTCACCTGGCTCGTCATGGCGGGCCTCGCGATCGCCGCGATCGTCACCGCCTGCCTGGTCGCCTACAACTGGACTCAGTCGCACTACTTCGTCGGCGAGAACAAGGGCACCGTCGCGATCTACCGCGGGGTGCAGCAGAACATCGGGCCGATCTCGCTCTCCGAGCTGTACCAGTCGACCGCGATCGACGTCGCCGACCTCAGCCCGGCCCAGCGCGACACCGTCAAGCGCACCATCAGCGCCGACGACCTGAAGGATGCGCTCGACATCGTCGCGCGACTCTCGGCGGCGGCGGGGGGCTGACGTGAGCGCATCCACCTCCTCGGCAGCCGGCCCGTCGCTCGCGACCGGGCCCGGGCGGATCAGCGACTTCACGAGCAGCATCCGCATCCGCCTGCGCGAGCCCGCGCGGCTGCGCAACGTCGAGCTGCCGCTGCTGCTGTTCGCGATCGGGCTGTCGATCGGCGCGATGGCGCTCGTGCAGCTGGGCGCGCAGGGCCAGTTCGACGAGGGGATGCTCGCCCTCCCGGCTGCGCTCGGCGGTCTCGCCCTGGTGGGCCACATCATCCTGCGGGTCACCGCTCCCGGCGCCGATCCGTTCCTGCTGCCGATCGCGACCGTGCTCAACGGCATCGGCATCGCCGAGATCTCGCGCCTCGACATCGCGAAGCCGCGACTCGGCTGGGAGGCGCTGGCGGTCAAGCAGGTCGTGTTCAGCGCGATCGCGATGATCCTGGCGTTCATCGTGCTGGCGGCGTTCCGCAACATCCGCGTGCTGTCGCGCTACCGCTACATCGCCATGTTCGTCGGCATCGCGCTGCTGCTGCTGCCGATGGCGTTCAAGCCGATCAACGGCGCGCAGGTGTGGGTGACGATCGGCGGCATCAACTTCCAGCCGGGCGAGCTGGCGAAGATCGCGCTGGCGGTGTTCTTCGCCGGGTACCTGGTGACCGCGCGCGACTCGCTGTCGATCATCGGCCGCCGGCTGGGGCCGCTGCAGTTCCCGCGCGCCCGTGACCTGGGTCCCATCCTCATCGTCTGGGTCGTCGCGATGGGCGTGCTCGTCGTGCAGCGCGACCTCGGAACCTCGCTGCTGTACTTCGGCCTGTTCCTGGTGATGATCTACGTCGCCACGGCCCGGCTCAGCTGGGTCGTGCTCGGGATGACGCTGTTCATCGGCGGCGCGCTCATCGCCAGCCAGACCCTCGGGTACGTGAACGGCCGCTTCGTGACCTGGCTGGATGCGTTCTCGAACGCCCAGTACACCGCCGACCGCGGCAGCTACCAGGTCGTGCAGGGGCTCTTCGGGCTCGCCGACGGCGGGCTGATCGGAACCGGTCTCGGCCAGGGCCGCCCCGACATCGTGCCCGTCGCCGAGAGCGACTTCATCATCCCGAGCCTCGGCGAGGAGCTCGGTCTGATCGGGCTGTTCGCGATCCTCGGGCTGTACCTGCTCATGGTGTCGCGGGGTCTGCGCATCGGCCACCTCGGCGACGACGACTTCGGCCGCCTGCTGGGCGTCGGCCTGTCGTTCGTGATCGCCCTGCAGACCTTCATCGTCGTCGGCGGCGTGACCCGCGTCATCCCGCTGACCGGGCTCACGACGCCGTTCCTCGCGGCCGGCGGGTCGTCGCTCGTCGCGAACTGGATCATCGTCGCGCTGCTGCTGCGGCTGAGCGACGGCATCCGCCCCGCCCGCTTCCCGGGAGGACTGCAATGAGCCGCGAACTGCGTCGCGTGAGCATCGTCGTGCTGGCGATGTTCGCCGCCCTGTTCCTGTCGACGAGCATCATCCAGGTCGGGCAGAGCGACAACCTGCGCAGCGACTCGCGCAACACCCGCACGATCCTCGCCAGCTTCTCGGCCGAGCGCGGCGACATCATCGTCGACGGCCAGCCGATCGCCTCGTCGACGCCGGTGGATGACGACTATCAGTTCCTGCGGCAGTACGCGGCCGGGCCGCTCTACGCGCCCGCGACCGGCTACTCGATCATCAACGGCGAGCCGCGCGGCGTCGAGGGCGCCCTCAACCGCGAACTCGCCGGAACGGCCGACTCGACCTTCCTCGCGCACCTCAACCAGATCATCACCGGCCAGCGGCCCAAGGGCGCCTCGGTCACGCTCACCCTCGACGCCAACCTGCAGCAGATCGCCTGGGATGCGCTCGGCGACATGACCGGCGCGGTCGTCGCCCTGAACCCGAAGACGGGCCAGATCCTCGCGATGGTGTCGAAGCCGTCGTACGACCCGAACTCGCTCACGTCGCACAACCGGCAGGAGGCGCTGGCCGCCTACGACGCGTTGAACGCCGACCCGACGAAGCCGCTGCAGAACCGCGCGATCGGCGGCGACCTCTACGCTCCCGGATCGACGTTCAAGCTCATCACGACGGCGACCGCGCTCGAGAGCGGCGACTACACGCCGGACAGCGAGTTCCCCAACCCGGGCAGCCTGACGCTGACCGGCACGAGCACGACGATCACGAACTCCGAGGGCGGATCGTGCGGCGGCGGTGCGACCGCGTCGATCGCGACGGCGCTGCGGCTGAGCTGCAACATCCCCTTCGCGCAGCTGGGCGGCAAGCTCGGCGCGAAGGCGATCCAGGCGCAGGCCGAGAAGTTCGGCTTCGGCGACGACTCGATCGACATCCCCCAGCACGTCACCCCCAGCCAGTACCCGCTGTACACCGACGCCGCGAAGGTCGAGCAGTCGGCCTTCGGCCAGGCCGACGACCGCGTGACCCCGCTGCAGATGGCGATGGTCTCGGCCGGCATCGCGAACGGAGGCATCGTCATGAAGCCCAACCTGGTGCAGGAGATCACGGCACCCGATCTGAGTCCGCTGCAGGAGTTCCAGTCGACCGAGTACGGGCGCGCGGTCAGCGAGCAGACGGCGACGACGATGACGCAGATGATGGTGAACGGCGTGAACAGCGGCGCCGCCAGCAATGCGAGAATCAGTGGAGTACAGGTCGCCGGCAAGACCGGCACGGCGCAGAACGGCGTCGGCGATCCGTACACGCTGTGGTTCACCGGCTTCGCACCGGCCGATGACCCGCAGATCGCGGTCGCAGTCGTCGTGGCGAACGGCGGCGGGCAGGGTCAGAACGGTTTCGGCAACACACTCGCGGCTCCGATCGCGAAGAAGGTCATGGAGGCGGTGGTGAAGCGATGAGACCGACCAGCGGGCTCACCTTCGGCGGTCGATACCAGCTCTCGTCGCGCATCGCGATCGGGGGCATGGGCGAGGTCTGGCAGGCGACCGATCTCGTGATCGGGCGCACCGTGGCACTCAAGATCCTCAAAGACGAGTACATGGGCGACCCCGGCTTCCTCGAGCGCTTTCGCGCCGAAGCCCGTCACGCCGCGCTCGTCAACCACGAGGGCATCGCCAACGTCTACGACTACGGCGAAGAGGAGGGCAGCGCCTACCTCGTCATGGAGCTCGTGCCCGGCGAGGCGCTCTCGGCCGTGCTCGACCGCGAGCGGGTGCTCTCCACCGACCGCGTGCTCGACATCGTCGCGCAGACCGCATCCGCCTTGCACGCCGCGCACATGGCCGGCCTCGTGCACCGCGACATCAAGCCGGGAAACCTGCTGATCACGCCCGAGGGCCGGGTCAAGATCACCGACTTCGGCATCGCCCGCATCGCCGACCAGGTGCCGCTCACCGCCACCGGCCAGGTCATGGGCACCGTGCAGTACCTCTCGCCCGAGCAGGCGAGCGGACACCCGGCGTCGCCCGCCACCGACGTCTACTCGCTCGGCATCGTCGCCTACGAGGCCCTCGCCGGCCGCCGCCCCTTCACGGGCGAGTCGCAGGTCGCGATCGCGATGGCGCAGATCAACGAGGCGCCGCCCGAGCTGCCGGTGACGATCTCCGAGCCGGTGCGCAACCTGGTCTACGCATGCATCGCCAAGAAGCCCGCCGACCGTCCGGCGAGCGCCGCCCACCTCTCGCGGGCCGCGCAGGCGCTGCGGCGGGGGGATGTCGCGGGAGCGATCGCCGCCGTGCCCGGTGTCGCGGGCGGCGACCCGGTCGAACTGCTCGGGGCCGCCAACGCGGGCCAGACGCAGGCGACGCGCGTGCTCACGAGCGCCTCCCCCACCCCGACGACGTCGCTGCCGACGCAGGAGGAGAAGAAGAAGCGGCATCCCGCCTTCATCCCCCTGCTCGTCATCGTCGCCGTGCTGCTGGTGGCCGCGGTCGCGGTCGTTCTCGCCGTGGTGCTCAACCAGGGCGACGGCACGGGCGGCGACACGAGCTCGCCCTCGAACTCGAAGACGGCGTCGAAGCCGCCGTCGAACTCGCCGAGCCCGACCAAGTCGAGCAACGTCGACGTGAACCCCGACGACTACATCGGCAAGAACGTGGACGAGGTCAAGAACGCGCTGAGCAAGCTCGGCTTCAACGTGAGTGTCAATGACGGCGGCAACGCGCCCGACCCGAACAGCGCCAACACGGTCACGAAGCTCAGCACCTACGGCTCGCTGCCGAAGGGCTCCGACATCGCGATCACCGCCTACGGCGCCTACCCGGGCCCGGGCACACCGCCCACGCCGACGAGCAGCCAGACGAGCGTCGCGAGCGGCGGCACCCTCACCGTGTCGTGGCAGGCGTTCTCGAACTGCCCGTCGACGAACCCGCTCGATCACTACGTGTTCACCGTCTCGGGCGGCACCGCGGCGAGCGGCACCGACTTCTCGAACGTGCCCGGCACGGCGACGAGCCTGCAGATCACGGCCGCATCCACCGGCAACGTGACCGTCAGCTACACCGCGGTCTGCAACGGGCTCGCTCCGACCGGGGCATCGGGAACCCTGACGGTTCCGATCGACAGCTCCGGCGGCGGAGCGGGCGGCGGCGGCACCGGCGGCGGCGCGGTCGGCGGCGGTGTCGCCCCCGGCAGCGCCGGACCGACGACGTCGCTGAGCGGTTCGCGCCGCAGCTGAGTTCCGACACCGGGTCACAGCCCGGTCACGACCTCTGACGAGACCTCGTCTCCGCAGGGAGCCCCCAGTACCGCCCGGGTAGACTCGCGCTGTCCCCTGCCCGGTCTTCGGGCCCGTCCCCCTCCAGGAGCCACCGTGAGCGACAGCGTGACCGAAGGCGTGCGTGTGCTCGCCGGTCGCTATCAGCTCGGTGAGCTGCTCGGCCGGGGCGGCATGGCCGACGTCTACCTCGGCCTGGATGCGCGACTCGGCCGCCGCGTCGCGGTCAAGCTGCTGAAGCCCTCGCTCGCGAACGACCCCACCTTTCGCACCCGCTTCCGCCAGGAGGCGCAGGCCGCGGCGCGCATGGCGCATCCGACGATCGTGCGCGTCTACGACGCCGGCGAGGAGACCGCGACCGACGCCGACGGCGTCGAGGTGCAGATCCCCTTCATCGTCATGGAGCACGTGCAGGGCACGCTGCTGACCGAGCTCATCGCCAAGGGCCCCGTCGCCCCGGCCGAGGCCGTGCGCATCATCGACGGCGTTCTCACCGCGCTCGAGTACTCGCACCGCGCCGGCGTCGTGCACCGCGACATCAAGCCGGGCAACATCATGGTCACTTCCAACGGCCAGGTGAAGGTCATGGACTTCGGCATCGCCCGCGCGATCTCCGAGTCGACCGCGACGATCGCGCAGACCAGCGCCATCCTCGGCACCGCCCAGTACTTCTCGCCCGAGCAGGCACGGGGCGAGTCGGTGGATGCGCGCACCGACCTCTACTCGACCGGCGTCGTGCTCTACGAGCTGCTCACCGGCAAGGCGCCGTTCCGCGCCGAGTCGCCGGTCGCCGTCGCCTACCAGCACGTCAGCGAGGCGCCCGTCGCGCCGAGCGCGCTCGTGCCGTCGGTCTCCCCGGCGCTCAACGCGGTCGTGATGCGCTCGCTCGCGAAGGACCGCACCGAGCGCTACCAGTCGTCGGCTGAATTCCGGCAGGAGGTCGGCATCGCGGCCGAGGGCAAGGTCCCCAGTCGCACGCCCGCCCGCGGCGACGAGTTCAACGCGACGCTGTTCGGCGTCGGCTCGGGCGGAGCGCCCGAGGAGACGCTGCGGCGTCTCGCGAACGACGACGAGGATCGCGCGCCGCGCACGACCCAGTCGCGGCCCCCGGTCGCCTGGGTCTGGGCCGGCGTCATGATGACGGTGATCGTCGTCGTCGCGGCCATGGTGTGGGTGTTCTCCATCCAGGGCTCTCCGCTGCGCATCGCGACCTCCGTCACGGTGCCCGACGTGGCCGGCCAGGAGTACGACGCCGGCAGCCGGGAGCTCACGGGCAAGAACCTGACGGTGCAGCGTGCCGAGCGCGCGAGCGTCGACGTGCCCGAGGGGTCGATCATCCGCACCGAACCGCGCGCGGGGCGCACCGTCAGCGCGGGTGAGCAGGTCGTCGTCTACGTGTCGTCGGGTCCGACGGCGGTGACGGCGCCGAGCGTACTGCTGCGGTCGCTCGACGAGGCGAAGCAGATCCTCACCGACAACGGCCTCGAGCTGGGCGAGCAGACGCAGGCGCAGTCGCCGACGGTCCCGGCCGGTCAGGTGATCTCGAGCGATCCGCCGGCGGGCACCCCGAACGTCGACGCCGGCACGAAGGTGAACATCGTCATCTCGACCGGAACGGTCGACGTGCCCGATGTGCGCGGCAAGTCGATCACCGAGGCGCAGACGATCCTCAGCGGACCCGACCTGCAGCTGATGCCCGCGCCGAAGGCCGACAAGGGCTGCACCGGCCAGACGGTCAAGTCGCAGTCGATCGTCGGCGAGCAGCCTCAGGGCTCCACGGTCGAGCTCGTCTACTGCGCGGGCACCTGACCGGTCTCCCGTCGGATCGCCGCGCGATCCTGCACCAGCGGCGGAATCAGACCTGGGTGCGCACCAGCGGCGTGAGGCCGACGGCCCGCTCGGCCGCCTCCGGCATCCCGCTCGCCGCGAGCCAGTTGCCGAGCATCGTGTAGCCGCCCTCGGTCAGAACCGACTCGGGGTGGAACTGCACGCCGTACACCGGCGCCGTCTGGTGCTCGACGCCCATGACCACGCCGCCGGCCGTACGCGCCGTGACGGTCAGCGAGTCGGGCACGGTCCCGTCGACGATCGCGAGCGAGTGGTACCGCGTCGCCCGGAACGGCTGCGGCACCCCGCGGAACAGCGTCGAGCCGTCGTGCTCGACCTGCGAGGTCTTGCCGTGCATGAGCTCCTCGGCGTGGGTGACCGTGGCGCCGAGCGCCTCGCCGATGGCCTGGTGTCCGAGGCAGACGCCGAGCAGAGGGATCCCTCCGTCGATCGCCGCGTGCACGACGGGGATCGAGATGCCGGCCGAGGCGGGATCCCCGGGGCCGGGCGAGAGCAGCACGGCGTCGTACCCGGCGATGCGCGCCGGCACCGCATCCACCTCGACGCTGTCGTTGCGGATCACCTCGGTCTCGGCGCCCAGCTGCTGCAGGTAGCCGTCGAGCGTGTAGACGAAGCTGTCGTAGTTGTCGACGACGAGGATGCGCGTCATTGCTGATTCCCTACGGTCACGTCCTGCGGGGCGACGAACTGGTCGAACCACGGGAACACCCACATGATCAGCGCGACCGTGATCGCGGCGAACACGACGATGAGGATCAGCACGCGCACCCACCACGGGCCGGGCAGCACCCTCCACAGCGCGGCGTACATCAGCTGCCTCCGTTCACGGTCGCGGCGATCTCCTTCGGCGGCCCATCGGCGCGCGGCGTGAACTTGTCGAACACCGAGTATCCGATGATGCGCTCGGCGGTCGAGTAGAAGGGGTTGCACGTGGTCAGCGTCAGCAGGCGCTGCGTCGCGGCGACGCCGTCCTGCTGGGGCACCGGGTCGAGCACGCCGACGCCGGTCGGCTTCACGTACTCGAGGTTGCGGAAGCTGTACTGGTACCAGCCGTCCTGCGTCTCGATGAAGATGTGGTCGCCGACCTCGAGCTCGTGGATGCGGTGCAGGGCGCCGCCGTAAGCGCTGCGGTGCGAGGCGATGACGAAGTTGCCGATGTCGCCGGGCATCTGGGTCGACGGGTAGTGGCCGACCTCGTACTTGTTGAGCACCTGGGAGACGCTGACGCCCTCGGCGATCGGCCGGTAGAAGTCGGTGCCGAAGCGCGGGATGGCCAGCAGCGCGAAGCGCTCGGCGTTCTTCGGCGCCGTCTGCACGGGCGGGTTCTGCGAGATGTCGCTGGCGGGCTGGCTGGGCGCGGCGGTCGGCTTCTGCGCGTCTTTGTCCCACTGCTGCGAGAGCCCGGTGGCCTCGTTCTTGAGCCGCGGCGCCGAGAGCTGGTCGTCGAGCCAGAGCTGCCAGCCGAGGAACATCAGCACCAGCACTCCGGCGGTGATGAGCAGTTCGCCGGCGACGCCGACGACCGAGAGGCGGCGCTTCTTCGCGGGGCGTCGGCGGCGGTCGGTGGAGGCGACGGTCGCGGCAGGGTCGGCATCCGACCTCGCTGCGGAGCCCTCCGGCGAGGTCTCCGCGCCGGCGTCATCGGGAAACAGATCCTCGATGCCGCCGTGGTCATCCCGCCCCTGAGCCATGCGCACGATTCTAGGCGTGCGAGGTGCCGGGCAGACTCCCCGCAACCGGGGAGGTCGCCCCGAGGATCCGCCGATCCGAGAGGCTCTCTCATCAGGCTAGAATCACGGGCATGGCCAGGACCCGCCCGACCACCAAGCCGGAACCGCAGCGACAGAGCGGCGACTCCGTCCCCAACCCGATCTGGTTCAAGCCGGTGATGTTCGGCTTCATCCTCATCGGCCTGGTGTGGATCCTGATCTTCTACATCAGCGGCTCGCAGCTGCCGATCCAGAGCATCCAGGCCTGGAACCTCGCGATCGGCTTCGGCATCATGCTGGTCGGCTTCCTGATGATGACGCGCTGGCGCTGACGCCGCGCATCCTCGAATCTCCGCACGAAGGCGGGTCACTCTGGTGGCCCGCCTTCGTCGTCTCCGCGGAGATGCGCCTCGGAATTACACGGATGTGATTCTTTCCCCAGCTGTGGATGAACCTGTGGACAGTCGCGTCGACGGCTGTGGACGAGGCTGTGGATGAAACCGTGGACGGCTGTGGAGAACCCGCGTCGAACACGACGAAGCCCCGCCGACCAGAGAGGCCGGCGGGGCTTCGTGAGAACAGCGCCGCGTCGGGGCGCGACCCCTCAGGTGGCGAGGATCCGCACCGTCGCCGCGACGATCGCGACCACCCAGATCGCGACGATGATCGCGACCGGCGTCGACGGCCGCGACCGCGCGCGGTACTCGAAGCGCCCGATGATGAACGCCGCGAGCCCACCGCCGATCAGGCCGCCGAAGAGCATCGCCAGGTTGCCGCCGAACAGGATGCTGATCATCACGTTCAGGGCGATGATGATGAGCAGCTGGGTTCCGACGCCGCCCATCGACCGCTGCACGATGAAGTATCCGGCCAGCAGGCCGAACAGCGCCCCGCTGAATCCGAAGCCGTAGATGATCGACTGCGGCTCGGCGTAGACGAGGATCGTCGCCGCGGCGCCGACCACGGTTCCCGTCACGAAGATCAGCAGGAACTTCCCGCGCCCGAAGCTGCGTTCCGCGCTCGGTGCGATGAGGAAGAAGAACACCGATCCCAGCAGGAAGAACAGGATCGACGAAAAGGCGCCAGGGAAGGCGAGCGCCGCCGTGAAGTAGCGCCAGACCTGCCACGCCGTCGCCGGGTCGGAGTTCGCCGACAGCCATTCGAACGGCAGGCCGTTGTAGCCGAGGTTCTGCGTGAACAGGCTGATCAGCCAGAACAGCACCGAGGCGCCGAGGATGCCGTAGGTCAGCACCGGCGCGTTCGAGTCGGGGTGCAGCAGGCTCAGCGTCGACTGCATCCAGCGCGGACGCGCACCGCGGCGCGCGGCGCGCTGCTGCCGCTTCGATCCGGACGTGGACTGCCACTTCACCGAGCCGCCGGCCTCCCGAACGCACTCGGGGCACTGCACGCCGACGGGCGCGAGGATCTGGCACTCAGGGCAGATCGTGCGGCCGCAGCGCTGGCAGAGCACCCAGCTCTGACGGTCGGGATGCCGGTAGCAGACGGAGGGGTCCGCCTCGGCCTGGGGATCGGTCACGAGACGGGGACGACCTCGATGGAGTTGATCACGACATCCTCGAGCGGCTTGTCGCGACCGTCGGTCTGCACGCCCTCGATGGCGTCGACGACGCGCTTCGACTCGTCGTCGGCGACGATGCCGAAGATCGTGTGCTTGGCCTGCAGCCACGGGGTGGGCACGGTCGAGATGAAGAACTGCGAGCCGTTGGTGCCGCGGCCCATCTGCTTGCCGGCGTTGGCCATGGCGAGCACGTAGGGCTCGTTGAAGTTCAGCTCGGGGTGGATCTCGTCGTCGAACTGGTAGCCGGGGCCGCCGATGCCGAGGCCCAGCGGGTCGCCGGCCTGGATCATGAAGTCCTTGATGATGCGGTGGAAGATCGTGCCGTCGTAGAGCGGGGTGGTCTTCTTCTCACCCGTCTGCGGGTGGGTCCACTCCTTCGCTCCGGTGGCGAGGCCGACGAAGTTGTCGACGGTGACGGGGGCGTGGTTGCCGAGCAGGTTGACGCGGATGTCGCCCTGGGTCGTGTGGATGGTGGCGACAGCGGTGTGTGCGGACATGCGGGTGATTCTTCCATGCGGTGCCTGTGTTCACCGGATGCGCCCGGTCGGTGTGGGATGCGCATCCACTGTGCTTTCAGTGGACGTGCAGACGGCAGGGGGTCCGTTCGCCGGATCGGCGTGGAAGGATGAGGGAAACCCCAACGCGAAGACGGAGGTCGACGTGGCATCGACACGCAAGCGGAAGCGCGAGCTGAAGCGACTGAAGAACACCGCGAGCACCGTGGTCGACGAGCAGCGCGAGGTGCTCGAACACGCGGGCAAGGTGCTGCGCGAAGCACGCCGGCAGATGGGCGACTACGCCCGCACCGACGTCGCCCCTCGATTCTTCGAGGCCTACGACTCCCGGGTGAAGCCCCGTGTGGCGCAGAGCGTCGCCGCCGGCCGTGCTGCGGCCTATGTCGGCCGCAACCGCCTCGCCGACGACGTGATCCCGGCGGTCGCCGGCACGATCAGCTCGACGCTGGCCGTGCTCGAGGCCGCGAAGGACCCGCGCGTGCGCGAGCTCGTGAAGAAGGCCGAGAAGAAGACGAAGAACTACGGCAAGTACGCGGCGAAGCAGGTGCGTCCGGCGAAGTCGGGCGGCCCGGGCAAGTACATCCTCGCCGCGTTCGGCATCGCCGCCGTCGCCGCCGTGGCCTACGCCGCCTGGCAGACGCTACGCGCCGACGACGACCTGTGGATCGAAGACGTCGCCGACGTCGACCCCGCGGTCTGAGTCAGCTCAGCTGAGAATCACCGAAGGCCCGCGCCGCTCATCCGAGCGGAGCGGGCCTTCGTCGTTCAGTCCGCGCTGACCGCGCGGGCGAAGCGCAGGCGCAGGTTCGCCGAGCGCATCAGGATGAGCGCGACGACGGCGACTGCGGCAGTGCCGACGCCCATCGGGATCCAGCCTGCGGCGTCGGGACTGCTCGCGGCGAGCACGACCCAAGCCGGCCCGGCGGAGAGCAGGAGCGCATCGCCGTAGGCGCGATCGGCTCCGAGGAGGTCGAACGCCAGGATCAGCGCCAGCGCGCCGGTGGCGATCAGCCCGGGGTTCAGGATCTGGTCGAGGGAGCGACTCCAGAACACCTCGAGTCGCTGACCGCCCCAGATCAGCACCGGCGCGGCGGTCAGGGCGACGCCGGCCAGCACGTAGAGCGGCGAGAACCGCACTGCGCGCTGCGATCCGATCGACGCCGAGATCGCGAGCAGCGTCAGCACGGCCAGGGTCGTCGCCGACGGCCTGGCGATGTTCCAGGGCGTGATCGGGGCGGTCACGAGCGCGATCGACACGGCCATCGAGGCGGCGAAGGCGACCATCATCGCGACTCGCCAACGCAGCATCCCGAGCACGAACCCGACCAGCCAGAGCAGATCTACGACGGCCGCCCCGCTGACGAAGGGGCCGAAGCCGGCATCGATGAGCAGCTGACGCTCCGCGTAGCGGTGCAGGTCGCCGAACCAGGGCGCCCACTCGAGGAAGACGAGCTGGATCGCGGCGAGGGCTCCTCCGCCGCCGAGCGCGAGGGCCGAGGCCATGCCGCGCGAGCGTGCCGGCAGGATGACGGCACCGCGCTGGCGCAGGCCGTTGATGCGCAGGTCGCGCACCTCGGCCGGCGTGAGCGCATCCCGCCCCTCCGCCTCGACGACGTCGAGCACGGTTCCGGCGAGCGCGGCGCCATGAGCGCGACGCCAGCGGGCGGGGTACCAGCGCAGTTCGCGCTCGACCCGCTGCTGGAGCAGGGTGGGTTTCGGGGTCGGCGTCGACGCCGGCAGCTCGAACGCCGACATCACGAGACCGCCGGGGTGACGCGGCCGGCGACCGGCAGGGCGTGCACGCGGGCGAGGGCGCGACGGGCGGAGGCGGCGCGGCGCTCCGCCTCGGCGGCGAGCACGGCCACGCCGTCGGTCGTGAGCGCGTAGCTGCGCCGCAGCCGGCCGCTCACGATCTCCTCGGCCACGACCTCCACCCTCCCCTCCCCCGTCAGGCGATCGAGGGCGCTGTAGAGGGTTCCGGGCTGCAGCCGGATCGCGCCGTCGCTCGACTCGGCGACGTCGGCGATGATCGCGTAGCCGTGCCGGGCTCCGGCGGCGAGCGAGGTGAGGATCGCGAAGGTGGGTTCCTGCATGAGCTGGGCCATGCCGTCGACGATAGTCAGATGATCGACATATACCGATGAGCGACACGCGGTCAGCGCCGTGCCTGTCGCCCCGGCGCCCTCACGAAATCGCCGGAAAACAGGGCCCCCGCCGGCTGTCCCCCGTCCGGGTGACAAAAAGTTTGGTGAACAACGGTCGAAAGCCTTCCTATCGGACGGGATTGCTGACTAATTTTGAGCAGTGCTCTCTGCTGACGAAGTGATCGACCAGATCCACGACGACGTTCGCGCGAACGACGAGCGCGCTGCGCGGATGCCGGCCTTCACCGCCGCGATCGACGCCGTGCGCGGCGTCGCCGTCTCCGCGGCCCGCGACATCCGGGTCGAGACCGACTCCACCGGACACGTCACCGGCATCGAGATCAGCGAGACCGCACTGACCGGCGGTGCCCGCAAGCTGTCACGCGAGATCCTGCAGACCATCAACGCCGCCGAGCTCGTCGCCAAGCGGAAGGCCGTGCAGAGTGTCGCCGAGCTGCTCGGCGACGACGACCCGATCACACTGCAGCTCGGCGCCGAGCTGAGTGCCCGCGAAGCCACCCTGACCCACCCGGCCGCCGCCGCATCCGGCGCGACCGCGACCATCGACCCGACGCGACCGGCACCCGGCACGCCGAGCGAGACCAGCATCAGCAGAGGGGAACGCAAGCAGTGACTGAGGAGATCGCACTCGACTTCGACAAGCTGCGGCAGCACGCCGCGCTCGTCGGCTCTGTGGCGGATGACGTCAGCAAGGCCATCGCATCGGTGAAGGGCGGCAACCTCGCCTCCGACGCCTTCGGCATCATGTGCGCCTTCCTGGTGCCCGAGACGCTCGCCATGACGGTCGCCGGCTCGGGGATGCTCGGCAGCAAGCAGTCGCTGCTGCTGCGCACCGCCGTCGAGCTCAAGCAGACGGCGTCCCAGTGGGAGCAGATCGAGACCGACGTCAAGGGCACCTACGACACGATCACGAAGGCGATGGACTGATGACCGCGGCAGCTGCGACCACGACCTCGCCCTTCAAGGGCAGCAACATCCTCAACGACGGCAAGGCCCTCTCGGCCGCCGTCAAGAACGGCAACTGGCTGGATGGCGGCATCGCGTTCCTGCAGGGTCTCGGCGACGCCGCCGCAGCCCTCAGCGACCCGATCGGCACGATCGTCAACTGCGGGCTCGGCTGGGTCATCAACCACCTCGGCCCGCTCAAGCAGTGGCTCGACAAGCTGGCGGGCAGCCAGTCGGCCGTACAGGCTTTCGCGAAGACGTGGACCCAGGCCGGCGACGTGATGCGCCAGGCCGGCGGCACCCTCGCCACCCGCCTCAAAGACCTCGAGGGGATGGCGGGCAAGACCGTCGACTCCTACCTCGCCTACGCCTCGGACGCGGCAGAGCACGTCGCCGCCTCCGGCGACTGGGCCGACTCGATCTCGAGCGGACTCAACACCGGCAGCGAGCTCGTCGCCAAGATGCAGAGCGTCGTCAAGCAGGGCATCTCGAGCGTGCTCGCGACCGCGATCGAGGCCATGGCCGTCGTCGCCGCCTCGTTCGGACTCGGCATCGGCTACGCCATCGCGCGCGTGGTGACGAAGGTGAACCAGATCGTCAACAAGGTCGTCAAGCCGATGCTGCAGGTGCTGCAGTCGGTCAAGTCGCTCGTCGGCGTCGTGCAGTCGTTCAAGCAGCTGTTCGGCGGCAGCGAGAAGCTGATGCAGAACATGGTCACGGTCAGCCCCGAGGCCCTCAAGCTCGCCGACACCAGCTACACCGACGCCTCGGCCGCGACGAAGCTCGGAGCGACCGGCGCCGAGAACCTCGCCACGGCCGGCGCGAAGGCCGACCGCGAGAACGCCGACCTGGTCAGCGCCGACGGCCCCATCTCGGGCGGGCAGGTGCACCTGGCGAACACCTTCGGCTCGGGCGGGGGCGTCGGCGTCAGTCTCGCCTCCGGCGGCGTCGGCGGCGGACTCGGGGCCGCGGGTTCCGGTGCGGGTCTGCTCGGCGGCGGAGCCGCCGCGGGTGCTGCCGCTCTCGCGAGTCGCGGCCTGGCGGGGACGATGGCGGGCGGCGGACTGCTCGGTCGCACCGCGGTCGCGGGCGGACCCACGGCCGGCGGCGCCGGCGCGGGAGCCCGCGGCGGCATGGGCATGATGGGCGGCGGACGCGGCGGCGACACCGGATCGCGGCTCGGACGCCGCGGCGGTCGCCGTCTCGACATCGAGATCATCCCCGACGACGACGACGAGCAGGCCTGACACTCGGGGCACCGCCTCGCGTCGCGTCGTCGCACGCGCGTCCGTTCAGCGCCCGGTCCGCTTCGGCGGCCGGGCGCTGCGGCGTTCTGCGTCGGGCGTACTCCGGCGACGACACAACTCAGGAGAAACGGCGTCAGACGAGGCGCGTGCCCCATCTGGCCACAGATCTCCTGAGTTGCGTCACCGGATCGGGGGCTGCGGGCGGGGCACGACCCGTCGGGCGGACGGCGGTGTGCCGACGAGACCGGTCAGGCGTGCGACGGGGGCGAGTAGACGAGCTGGCCGGTGATGAGTCCGCGCTCGCGACTCACGACCTGCGCACGCCCCGGCTCCGACGGGATCGGCTTGACCCGGCCGATCAGGGCGCCCTCCTCCGGATTGCCGCCGAGCAGGATGCCGGTGACGCCGAGGTCGGTGAAGCGCTGGATGATCGGGTCGTAGGCCGCTCGGCTCGCACCGCCGGAACGACGAGTCAGGATGACGTGGAGGCCCAGGTCGCCGGCCTGTGCGAGCAGCGGCTGCAGCACCGCGATCGGGTTGCCCTGGCTGGTCGCGACGAGGTCGTAGTCGTCGATGAGGATGAAGCCCTCGGCGCCCTTCCACCAGCTGCGCTCCCGCAGCTGGTCTGGCGTGACATCCGCCCCGGGGATGCGCGACGAGAAGAACGCCGACAGCTCGGCCATGCCGCCCGTCGCCATCTCGTGCGAGGTGAGGTAGGCGCCGACGTACTCCTGCGGCAGCTCGCCGAGCAGCGCGCGGCGGTAGTCGACGACGAAGAGCTTCGCCTCGTTGGGCCCGTAGAGGCGCGTGATCTCCTGGGCGATCCCGCGCAGGAACGACGACTTGCCGGTGCCGGCGTCGCCGTAGAGGAACAGGTGCGGCTCGCTGCGCGGGTCGATGCCGAACGGCGCGAGCGCCTGCTCGTCGACGCCGAGCAGCAGACGCGGGTACTGCGGGCCCGCCTGCTGGCGTGCCTCCTCGAGGCTCAGCAGCTTCGGCAGCAGACGCAGCTTCGGTCCGCGTGGGCCCGTCCACGCGGCGGAGATGCGCGCGATCAGGTCGTCGACGCCGTCGACGAGCTTCGCCGCATCCGCGATGCCGTCGATGCGCGGCACGGCGCCGAGCATCTGCAGGCCGCCGGGCGCGAGTCCGCGACCGGGCTGCCCCGCCGGCACGTTGATGGCGGCCTTGCGGGCGATCTCCGAGTCGCTCGGGTCGCCGAGGCGCAGCTCGAGCCGGGTCTGGATGAGGTCTTTCAGGTTCGAGCGGATGTCGAGCCAGCGGTTGGCGGTGACGATGAGGTGCACGCCGAAGCTGAGGCCCCGGGCGGCGATCGTGAGGATGGTCGGCTCGAGCAGCTCGTATTCGGTGCGCAGGGTCGACCAGCCGTCGACGATGAGGAAGACATCGCCGTAGCCGTCATCCACGACCCCCTGCGAGCGCCGCAGTCGATAGGTGTCGATCGAGTCGATGCCGTTCTCGCGGAAGTAGATCTCGCGCGCGTCGATGATGCCCTGCACCTCGGCGACCGTGCGGCGCACCGACTCCTGCTCGGTGCGGGTCGCGACGCCCGCGACGTGCGGCAGCTTCTGCAGACCGGTGAAGGTTCCGCCGCCGAAGTCGAGCACGTAGAACTGCAGCTCGAGCGGGGATGCGGTGAGCGACAGCGAGGTGACGAGCGAGCGCGCCATGGTCGACTTGCCGCTGAGCGGTCCGCCGACGATGGCCGCGTGTCCGGCGGCGCCGCCGAGCGTGACGGTGAGGCGCTCACGGCGCTGCTCGAGCGGCACGTCGACGATGCCGAGCGGCACCGTGAGCCCGCCGGCGGCGCGCCACGACGGCGACACGAGGCCGAGCTGCGGGTCGACGACGAGGTCGGACATCAGCTGGTCGAGCGACGGCGGCTCCTTGAGCGGCGGCAGCCAGACCTGGTGCGCCTCGGGGCCCTTGCCGGCCATGCGGTCGACGGCGATCTGGAAGGTGCTGCGCTCCTCTTCGGGCTCGCGCTGCACGAGGGCGTCGGGGTCGACCTCGGGCTCCGGCTCCTCGCCGGTCGCCGCGGCGGTGAAGATCTCGATCTCGGCCGCGATCTCGCCCGGGCCGCCCCCCGACGAACCGGACGTGATGCGACGCCGCGGCGGAGCACCGGAGACGTAGGCGGCGCGGAACTGCACGAGCTCGTCGGTGCCGACCTTGAGCAGGCCGACGCCGGGCTCCTGCGGCAGCGTGTAGGCGTCGGGCACCCCGATGACGGTGCGCGACTCGGCGGCCGAGAAGGTGCGCAGGCCGATGCGGTACGAGAGGTAGGTGTCGAGTCCGCGCAGCTTGCCCTCTTCGAGGCGCTGGGATGCGAGCAGCAGGTGCACCTGCAGCGAACGGCCGACGCGGCCGATGTTGACGAAGCTCTCGACGAACTCGGGCTTCGCGGCCAGCAGCTCGCTGAACTCGTCGGCGACGATCAGCAGCGCCGGCAGCGGGGCGAGGTCGGTGCGACCTCCGCGGCGCGCCTTCTCGTAGTCGGAGACGTTGGCGAAGTTGCCGGCGGCGCGCAGCAGCTCCTGGCGGCGCACGACCTCGCCCTGCAGCGCATCCTGGAACCGGTCGACGAGGGCGAGCTCGCTGCCGAGGTTGGTGATGATCGCCGAGACGTGCGGCATGTCGGCCATGCCGGCGAAGGTCGCACCTCCCTTGAAGTCGACGAGCACGAAGTTGAGCTGCTCGGAGCTGTGCGTGAGGGCGAGGGCGAGCACCAGGGTGCGCAGCACCTCCGACTTGCCCGAGCCGGTCGCGCCGATGAGCACGCCGTGCGGGCCCATGCCCTGCTGCGCGGCCTCCTTGATGTCGAGCACGAGCGGTACGCCGTTCGTGTCCTGTCCGATCGGCACGCGCAGCCGGTCGCGCTCGAGTCGCGGCGACCAGACCCGGTCGTAGTCGATCTCGCGCACATCCGGCATGCCCAGCAGCTCGACGAGCTCGGCCTGACCCGAGAGGGCGACCTCGGCACCGGTGGCGGCACCCGCGTTCGCGAGCGGCATGAGCCGGCGTGCGGTCGCCTCGGCCTCGGCGATCGAGACGGTGTCGGGGGTGAAGCGGTCGGCGAGACGGCCGAGCGCCACGACCTCGGCCGGCGCGGCGGCGCGCACGTCGCCGGCGAGGGCGAGGCGCAGCGTCAGGGCGTCGTCGAGCTCGTTCCAGCGGGCGGGCAGGTCGAGCACCGTGACCCCCTGCATCCCGTCGGCGCCCACGACGGGCGAGTCGTTCGGCAGGCGGGCGCCGTCGACGAGCAGCAGCACGTGCGGCATCTCACGGCCCGCTCCGCCGCCGGCGACGAAGCGCGGCCGCTCGCGCAGATCGGCGGGCAGCAGATCTTCGAGGTCGGCGAGGTCGGCGCCGATCATGCGGGCCGCCCCGAGTCGGTCGGAGCTGCGCACCGAGTGCGTGTGCGGCAGCCACTTCGTCCACTCCCAGAGCGGCAGCTGTGCGGGACCGGCGAGCACCGCGATCTGCAGGCTCTCGGGATCGTGCAGGGTCGCGAGGCCGAGCACCATCGAGCGGGCGAGCGAGCGCACCGCCTCCTCGTCGGCGCCGGTGACCTCGACGCGGGCGTAGTCGCCGAGATCGACCGCGAGCGGCAGGCGGGGCTGCACCTCGTGGGTGAGCATGAAGCGGTGGGCCGCTGACGCGGCGACCGGATCGAGCTGCGCGAGCGGCGGCAGGTCGGGGGCCTCGAGGGTGATGCAGAGCGGCTGATCGGCGACGCCGATGCGGGTGTGCAGGAAGTCGTCGTCGCCGCCGGACCGCTCCCAGACGCGGGTGCGCTCATCCGCCATGAAGGGCAGCACGGAAGGGGCGGGGTTCACCCAGTTGCCGTGCCGGCGCTGCTGGCGGGCGGCCGTGCGCACGGTGTCGCGCAGCTCCTTCAGGTACGCGAGGTACTCGCGCCGGTTCTCGAGAACGGATGCGGCCCGCTGCGAGCGCTGTCGCCATCCGTTCACGGCGACGAAGCCGAGTGACGAGAGCAGGAACATGCCGCCCGTGATGAGGCCGGTGGCGTTCTGCTGCGAGAACGTGATCATGACGATCGAGCCGATGCTGCCGAGCATGGGCAGCGCCGACATCAGCACACCGCCGGCGCCCTCGCTCGGAGCGAGCTCGGGCGGCGGCTGCACCTGCACGGTGCCGCTGGGCACGCGGGGCGGCGCGAGCCGGGGTCCTCTGCTCACTCGGGATCCTCCAGAAGCGTGCTGATCGTGAAGACGCGGTTGCCGAGCCGCACGCGGGCGCCGTCGTCGACGGGCGTGCGCACGCCGGGCGCGAGGCGCTCGGCCTCGCCGGTCTCATCGACCAGGAAGGTGCCGTTGGTCGAGCCCGAGTCGGTGACCCAGGTGCCCTGGCGGGTGAGCTCGAGTCGGGCGTGGCCCTTCGAGACGGTCGATTCGGGATCGCGCACGGCGACCGCGATCTCGAGGGCGTCGTCGGCGCTCGGGTTGCGGCCGAGCAGCACGGTCGCCGGGATGGGCGCCTGCTCCTGCTGGCCGGTGTCGAAGGTGAGCACGACGCGGGCACGACCGCGCAGCTCGGTCAGGGTGAGCTCGGTGTGCCAGTCGCCGGGCGCGCCGCGACCCGGGCTCGCGTCGGCGGGAGGGGAGGCCGAGTCGGGCGGCAGCGAGTAGGCGACGCGTCCGCCCGCACCCTGGCGGTCGCCGGCCGGGGCGGGGTGAGCCGGGGCGCCCGGCTGGGGTGCGGTTGCGGGCGTTCCCGGCTGGCCGGCACCGGGTTGGAGCGCGGCCGGCGGCACGGGTGCGGATGCGGTGGGCGGCGCGATGCCGGGGGGCGGCGCGACCGCGTTCGGCGGCGCGGCGGGCGGCGCCTGCTGCGAGAGGGTCTGCTGCTCGACCGGCTGCTGCGGGAACGGCCGCTGCGCGGGGATCGGCTCGGACGGCGAGGCGCCACCCGGCTGTCCGGGCGCGCGCGCGGGCGGCGGGGTCGCCGGAGTCGGCGGGGCGACAGGAGGCTGAGCGGCGGGATGCTGAGCGGCGGCCGGCGGGTCGGCGTCGGGTTGCGCGGGTGTCGGCTGCGCCGCTCCCGGCTGAGCGCCGCCGAGCGGCACCATGCCCGGCGTGACCAGCCCGGGCATCGGCGCGATCGCGCCGGGCACGCCGCCCGGCTGGGCGACGGGCACGGAGCCCGTGGCGGGGACCCCGCCGAGCCCCGACGCGGGGTCGAGCGAGAGCGGCACCGCCGTGGACGCGAGAGCCGGTGCCGCGGCCGGCATCCCCGGCGCCGACGACGAACCGGGTGCGGCGGCCGGACGACCGCCGTGCAGCTGCTGTGCGGCGGCGCCGCGGGCGCGCTTCGGCACCGCGACGACGACGGTGCCGGCGGCGAGGTCGCCCCACGAGCGACGTCGGCCGGAGCCGTCGAAGGCCGCCGTGATCTCGACGAACCAGGCGCCGATCCCGCCGACGAGCCAGCCGGCGGAGGTGATGACGCCGCGCAGCAGCGAGCGTCCGAGCCCCGGTGACCACGGACGGTCGAGGCGGGCGACGCGGATGCGCAGCAGCAGGTTGCCGATGCCGAGCCCGGTGCGCGCCTGCAGCACCACGAGTCCGAGCAGCACCTCGGCGACGATCACCGCGGTGAGAACCGGCGAGCGCAGCAGCAGCTGGGCGGCCACGCCGACGGCCGCCACCACGATGACGTCGACCGTGAAGGCCGCGAGGCGGGCTCCGACGCCGGCCGTGCGCTGACCGTGGACGATGCCGCGAAGGTCGGCGACGGCCGCGGGTGCACCCCGTGTCGGCGTCGGTGGACCCGGGGTCCCCGGATACGGGCCGGCCGGCGTGATGCCCGCGCCGGGTGCGCCCGGGGCAGTGGCGAGACCTCCCGGCGCGCCCGGCATGACCGGGGCGCCCGGCGGCGCGGCCGCGACGACGCCGTGCGGCGCGACGACGAGTGGTGCGCTCTGCGCCTGCTGGGGCGAACCGCAGTAGACGCAGCGGGCGCTGCCCGGCGGCAGCGGCTGGCGGCAGTTCCAGCAGGTCTGGCCGCCGGCGGAGGTCGTCGGCGCGCTCATGAGGTCATCATCCCTCGCAGCAGGTCGATCACGCCCGCGGCGAGCAGCCCGGCGGGCAGGGCGAGGGCGACGGTCATGCCCTCGAGCACGTCGGCGAAACGCGACCACGACAGCGAGCGTGCGCCGCGCGAGATCGGGATGACGGCGGCGCCCGTCGCGACGCCCGCGCCGAGCGCGACGGCCGCGATGAGCAGCACCCAGCCGACGTCGCCGAGGCGGGTGATGGCCACGACCCCGGTGCCGATCACCACGAGGGCGGCGGCGCGCGGAAGCCACTGCAGGGCCGGCACCGCATAACGGCGCGCCCCGAAGATCAGCGCCAGGGCGACGCAGACGAGCAGCCCGATCTGGCCGCCGAGCACGATGCCGTCGCGCGAGAACCCCGACACCGCGGTCGGCGCTCCGAGCGCCGCCGCCGTGCAGACGATCGCGGTGCCGACGAGCAGACGGGCGGATGACGCATCCACGAGTCCCCGCACGGCCGCGAGCCGCACCGAGACACCCGGCTCGGGCAGCTGCTGCCGCACCGACCAGCGCGTCGTCTGGTAGCGCTCGTAGTCGATGAACATGCCCGGCGGCACGTCGAGCAGGGTCGTCGGCAGGATGCGCAGGGCGACCGGGGTGAGACCGAGCGTCAGCGCCGACGCGGCCGTCGCGTCCAGCCCGACCAGCAGGGTGAGGCCCCAGATGCCCGCGAGCACGAGCAGCAGCACGGTGCCGGTGGCGACACCGGCGCGCATCGAGCCGGAGCGGGCCAGCAGGGCGAGCAGCCCGGCGACGACCGCGGCGGCGAGCAGTCCGGTGAGCACGGCGGCCTGCGTCGTCGCGGCCGGCAGCAGCGGAACCGCGCCGACCCCCGCCGCGAAGGCGAAGGCGAGCGGCGCGACGGCCGAGACGATGCCGGTATGCCGGGAGGTCGCGACGGCGCTGGCGATCGCGCTCAGCGCGAGCACGCCGGTCGCGACGAGGCGCGCCATCGGGTCGAGCGAGCCGGGCAGCAGGAGCGCGAGCACGGCGGCGAGGATGCCGGCCGTCGCCGCGATCCAGGTGATCGACGAGGTGCTCGTGACCGTCTCGGTGCGGTCGCGGCGCCGACGCGGGGCGACGACCCGCTCGCCCAGGTCGATGACGGCGAGCACGTCGCCGTCGCCGAGGCTGCCGATCTCGCGGTCGAGCTCGATCTCCGCGCCGGACGGGCTGACGAGCATCCGCCCCTCGCCGACGGCGTCGACGCCGAGGCGGTGCAGCACGCTGTCGAGGCGCGCGCTCAGCGGCAGGGAGAGATCCCAGCGTTCGGCGCCGTCGATGATCGCGATGCGGCGCCGCTCCTCGGTCGCGGACGGCACTTGATGATTATTCACGTCGGAACGACTGCGGGCGAACCCGGCGGTCGCGATGTCATCCCTGCTCGGTGAAGCGCTTCGCCGACGACTTGTCGCTGGAGACGTATCCGGCGGCGATTGCCTCGGTGCTCCGGCCGATCTGGCCGAGGATGCTCGTCATGTCGTTGATCGAGACCGACCAGCTGCGCTGCGCCTCGGTGTACGCCTGACGTGCCGCGCCATCCCAGTTCGCCTCGAGCGCGCGCACGCGCTGTTCGAGGTCGCCGAGCACGCCGGCGAGGTGACGGCTCTCCTGACCGAGCGAGGCCGCGACCTCGCGCAGGGTCTCGGGGGTGACCGAGAAGCTGCCGTTGGCGATGTCGCTCATCACTGTCCTCCCATGAGGCTGCCGAGCCCCTTGATGGTCTGCTGGTGCGACTCCTCGGTCGCCGCCTGGTCGCGCTCGGTGGCGCGCAGCGACTCCTCGAAGTGCGCGAGGGTGTTCTGCAGCTTCTGCACGTCGGCGTTCCACCGCTGCATGAGCTGGTCGTGCGACTTGGCGGCGTCGCCGACCCAGGCGCCCTGCAGGGTGTCGAGGTGGCCCTGGATGCGACGCACGGTCGCGGTGACGTCGTCGTGCGCGCGGCGGGCGGCCTCGGCTCCGTCGCGCAGCGCCCCCTCGGTGGCGGAGATCTTGTCGGCCATCAGCTCAGTGCTCCCTCATCGTCACCCGACGCGCGTCCCCCGGCGCCGGCGGACGCCGACCGCGGCGTCGCATCCTCATCTTCATCGATCTTCGGGGCGAGCGGGCCGCCCATGCCGCGGCCGGACTTCTTGCCGTTCGATCCGCCGCCGCCGGCTCCGCCGCCGCCCATCATGTTGTTGGTCGCGCCGCCGCGGCCCTCGCCGGCCGCACCCGCTGCGCCACCGGCCGCTCCCGCACTGCCGCGGGTGCTGCCGCCCATGAGCCCGCGCCCGGAGTCGGCGGTCGCGCCGGCGCCGCCGCGTCCGCCGCCGACGCCCCGACCACCGGCACCGGCCCCGGCGCCGCCCATGACGCCGCTGACTCCGCCGCCGCCGAGACCGGCGAGGCGACCGGCCGCCGCACCGCCGAGGCCCGCGAGCTTGCCCGCGCCGAGCGCCGCCGCGGCGCCGAGGCCGCCGCCGAGCGCAGCGCCGCCGAGCCCGCCGCCCAGACCCCCGCCGAGACCGCCGCCCAGCCCGCCGCCGAGCCCGCTGCCGATCGTGGTCGATCCGCCGCCGAGCGAGCCATCAGCCGTCACGGGGGGCTGCAGCGTCGTCGGGCCGGTCCACGAGCCGTCGCCGGAGCCGACGGTGTGATCGATGAGCGAGCCCGGCTTCGCGCTGCCGACATCGGTCGCGGTGGGATACGCCGGCTTCGCGCCGCTGCCGCTCGCCGACGAACCTGTCGTGCTGCCGTTCGGTCCGCGCGTGTTCGTGGAGGACGATGTCGACCCGTCCGTCGTGCCGTCGTCGATCACCCTGTCGCGCGGATCCTGCCATTCCTGGCCGTTCACCTGATCCGCCGTCGCCTGATCGATCGTGCTGCTCGCCGCATCGACCGCAGCGCGAGCAGCCGCTTCCCGTTGACTGCTCATCCAGCTGTTGATCGCGCCGATCGCCGCCTCGCCGGCGATGACGGTGATGGGGCCGAAGTGGATCGCAGTCCCGATCTCGACACCGCGCACGATGCCGGTGACGGTCGAGCTCATCTCGCCATCCGGCAACTCTCTGAGCGCCTTCTCTGCAGCCTTTCTCGCATCGTTCGCCGTGCCGACGTTCGTGTCGACGACGCCGAGGTCGTCGAGCAGCTTCTCCGCGGTCTTGTAGATGCGGAGAAGACTCGCGGTGGCCGCGGTCGACGACTCTCCCTTCAGCCCGTGCTGACTGGGATCGCTGAGGGTGTCGACGATGGGCATCAGCGCCTCGAGCTGACTGGCGAGTGCGGCCGTTCCGGCCACGCTCCAGTCGCGGCTCCGGTCCGCCAGCGCGATGAGCTGCTTCTCGTATTCGCCCGTCATCTCGTTCCTCCTCCAGATGCGCTGCCGCGACGCGACAGCACGACGATCACGACGACCACACCGGCGACGAGCACCAGTCCGCCGAGCACTCCCACCACGACGAGGCCGATCCCGATCGGCGTGAGAGTTCCGCTCTTGGACGGTTCAGCGGAATGAGAACTGTCGGATCCCGCATCACCGCCCCCGACGAGCGAGGCCTTCTCCTGCGCGACGTCGTCCTCGGTGGGAACGCCGGAATGGTTCGGCTCGTCCATCAGCGGGTTCTCGTCGGCGTACTGAGTCGGATCGACACGCAGCATCCGCGTCGCCGATGCGGCGCCGTAGCCATAACCGTTCGACGACCGGCGCAGCTCATGGTCGTCGGTGCCGGTGTTGCGGATGAGCGATTGAAGCAGCTGGTTCCCTGTCGCCTTCGGGTACTTCTGAGCGACGAGCGCCACCATCCCCGCGACGAGGGGCGTCGCGAGCGAGCTGCCGCCGAGGCGCACCGAATTGTCGCCCCACGACAGGGTCGGTGTGACCGCGGCCTGCGACGAGAAGCTCCACCCTGCTGCGACCACCGTCGTGTAGTCGAATGCGACCTCGGTGCCGTCGTCCTGAGTCTGCAGCGAGCCGTCCTGCTTGAACGCGTTCACGCTGACGACGCCGTTGGCGCGTTCGGGGAAGTCACCCGAAGCGCGCCCGGCGACGTTCGGATTGGCTGCGACGATGATCACCCCGCGAGCCAGCGCCTGGGTGATCGAGTAGACATCGCCGTCGTACTGGTTCACCGAGCCCTGCGAGATCGAGATGATCCGATTCCCATCCGCGACGGCCTGCCGGATGGCGAGGCCGAGATTGGTGTAGTCCCGGCCGTCGATCTTCTTCCGGCATCCCGAATCGGCAGGGCCGACGGAGTAGAAATCGAGATCGACATCGGGGGCGATGCCGCGCACCGAGCCGGGTCCGGTGCCGTTGCCGATGAGCAGGGCGGTCACGTCGGAGCCGTGCACCGTCGACGCGGTCGCTTCAGTCGATGCCGCGGGAGCTCCGCAGACATCGGGTTCGTGCACGTCGAGATGTGTCCCCTGGAAGACAGCCAGGTCGGAATTGATCCCGTTGTCGATGACGGCCACCTTCACGCCCGCGCCGGTGATCCCCGACGCCTGCGCCGCGGGGATGCTGTACTTCTCGAACCACCAGTTGCCGTCGTCGGCGAATGCTGCCGGTACGGGGCCGCCGATCACGAGCACTGCACCGGCGGCCGATACTGCTATCGCACGCCTCACGCCGATCCTGCCGAGGTGACGCGCTCGCCCAGCCGTCGCCCTGACAGGTCGGCGCCAGGCTGACGCGAGCCCCCGTTCCGATCTCACTGGATGCGCCCGCCAGTCAGCTGACGCCAGCGGCGTCGGCCTTGTCGTCGGCGGTCGAGTCCGCATCGGTCCCGTCAGCGTTCGATGCTGTGCCCTCACCGGAAGCGGGGGACGGCCGCGCTGCCGCGGCGTCGAGCATGGCGAGGAACTTCTTCGACTCGTCGGCCGAGATCCGATTCTGCTCGAGTAGCTGCTTCGCCGCCTCGCGCAGGGCGTCGGAGTTCACCGTCAGATCGGCGCGCAGCGTGTCGGTGGTCGTGGCCACCGCCTGCACTGCCGAGGTGAGCCAGGAGTGGAACCGCTTCTCGTCCTTCACGCCGTTGCTGCCGCTGATGGTGTCGATGACGTCCTGACCGGTCGAGATCCCTTGGCTCGAGAGCGTCAGCTTGCGCAGGTTGTAGAGCAAGGTCTCGAGGTCGAGCGCGATGTTGGACGCGGCCATGTGCGGAGCCTTCGGTGTGAGCGGGCGGATGGAGACGATGATGCCGCGCGAACGGGCCGCCGCCGGATGGCGACGGCCCGCAGCGCGGCGAATCAGGTCAGACCGAGAAGCGGCCGGCCGACGAGTTGTCGCTCTGGGTGTACTGCTGCGCGATCTCCTCGGTCTTGCCGGCGATCTGCTGCAGGAGGCTGTTGAGCTCGTTGACCGACTGGGTCCACTTGCGCTGGGCCTCGTCGTAGGCCTGCTGAGCGGAGCCGCTCCACGAGCCGCGCAGCTTGCCGACCTCGCTGTCGAGGTCGTCGAGCTTCGACTGGATGCCGGAGGCGCCACCGCGGATCTGGCCCGAGAGGGCGACGACCTGGGCGGGCTTGACGGACATGCTTTCCATGGGGATCCCTTACCTTTCCTGGCTCAGCCGGTGTCTCAGGCGCCCATCAGCGAGCCGAGGCCCGAGATGGTCTGCTTGTGCGACTCTTCGGTGGCGTTCTGGTCCTTCTCGGTGCCGCCGAGGGCGTCTTCGAGGGTGATCAGCACGTTGTTGAGCTTGCTGGTCTCGTTGTCCCAGCGGGTGAGGAGCTGGTTGAACGCGACGGCGGCGCTGCCCGACCAGTAGCCGGAGACCTGCTCGATCTCGCCACGGAGCTTCTTCACCTCCTGGTCGATACCGGCCTTGGCGGTGCCGACCGCCTGGGCTCCGCGCTTGAGTGCGCCTTCTTCGGCCGCGATGACATCTGCCACAGCATTCCCCTTGTCTGAGATGGTGTCGACATGCTGCTCTGCCCCCGAAAGGGGGGTCTTGGCAACACGGATGACGCAAGGCTATGCGCTCACCGCATTATCGACAAGACCTCGGAACCGGGGATTCACCCACCGGCTACCCCCTGGTCGAGGGACGCCGCCGGGAGAGCAGCACGATCAGCACGATCACCCCGGCGATCACGATGAGACCGCCGACTGCTCCGAGAGCGATGAGCTCTGTCGGGATCGGCGACGTCGTCCCTGGCTGCTCGGCACCGTCGGAGCGCCCCGACTCTGGGCTGGCCTGAGCCTCATGGTCCGTCTTCACTTCGGCCGCGACATCCGCCTTCGTCGGCTGACCCAGGTGATCGGGTTCGTCCATCAGTGGATTCTCGTCCGGGTACCGAGTCGGGTCGACGCGGAGCATGTGCGTCACCGACGCGGTTCCGTAGCCGTAGCCGTCGTCCGACCGCAGCAGCTCGTGATCCTCGCCAGCGACGATCCGGCGATGCGCACCGCGTTGTCGCCCCACGCGATCGCGGGCTTGACCGCCGCCTGCGACGAGAAGCCCCATCCTCCTGCGACGACGGTCGTCGACCGGAACGCGGCGACGCCGCCCCCGCCCTGCGTCTGCAGGGATCCGTCTTCCTTGATCGCGTTAACGCTCACGACGCCGTTCGCCCGATGGGGGAACGGGCTCGTCGTCTCGATCGTCGAGTTCTCGCCGCCCGCGACGATCACGATCCCGCGCGCGAGCGCCTGGGTCACGGCGTGGATGTCGCCGTCGTTCTGCGCCGAGCTCACCAGCGAGATCGAGATCACGCGGTTGCCGTCAGCGACGGCCTGACGGATCGCTCTGCCGATAGCCGAGTAGGTGCGCCCGCCGATCTCCGTGTTGCAGGAGCTGCTCGAGCCGGCCTCAGAGCCCGCATCGATTCCGTAGAAGGTCACAGCAGCACCAGGAGCCGCGCCGCGGACGGCGCCCGGCCCGGTTCCATTGCCGACCAGAAGCGCGGTCACATCCGACCCGTGAACCGAGTCCGTGGTGGCGGTCGTCGTCGCTGCCGGCCCACCGCAGAAGGCCGGCTCGTGCACCGTGAGGTCGGCTCCCTGGAAGACCGCGAGGTCGGGGTTGATCGCCGAGTCGATGACGCCGATCTCGACCCCCGAGCAGGCGAAGCGGACGCGCTGCGCGCAGCTGGTCCGTCGATCGGCCGAGCCGCGCATCCACTCGGGAAAAACTCACGAACAACCTGACCCGGGAGCCCTTCGTTCTCTGAGGATGATTAGGCTGACCGGGAATGCGTCAGCTGCGCGGATGCGCACGATGGCAGGAGCACGCGTGAGTACGACCGTGAGCACGTCACGGGCACTGCTGAGGGTGTCGATCCAGAGCGAGGGTCGGCGGCTCGATGTCGGCGTGCCCGCCCAGCTGCCCCTCGTCGAGCTGATGCCCGGCTTCGCGCGCGGCCTCGGCGTGCTGGATGCGACCATGACGCACACCGGCTACGCCCTGCAGCGGGCGGATGGCACCCGCCTCGACCCGAGCCGCGGCGCCGCCGAGCAGGGCGTGCTCGACGGCGAGCTGCTGACGCTCGCGCGCGGCGTGCAGCTGGCCGAGCCCCGCGTCTACGACGACATCGTCGAGGCCGTGATCGACGCGACCGGCGAGCAGAACCGGCCGTGGACCCCCAAGGACAACGCCCGCACCGCCCTCGCCGCGAGCCTCACGCTGCTCGGCATCTGCGCCGTGCTGCTGCTCGCCGGCGGCGGCGACGGGCCCTCGGCGCTGCTGCGCGCGATCATCGCCGGTGCCGGAACCGTGCTGCTGCTCGCCTCCGCCGCCGTCATCGAGCGGCTCGGCCAGGCCGAGACCGGGCGCGGCCTCGCGCTCGCCGCCGCCGCGTTCGCCGCGCTCACCGGCTACCTGCTGACTCCGTCCGGCGACGGACTGTACGGCTGGCCGCTCGCCGCCGCCGGAGCCGGCGCCGTCGTCGCCGGCGGCATCGCGCTGCTGCTGAACCCCGCATCCCGCGCGATCCTGCTCGTGCCGCTCGTGCTCGGCGGCGCCATCGGCATCACGGGCGGCATCGCCGGGCTCATGCCCGGCAGCCAGCAGAGCGCCTACGCCCTGATGGTCGCGGTCGTGATCACCCTCGCGAACGCGCTGCCCTGGCTCGCGATGACGTCGACGCGCATCCGGGTGATCTCACCGCAGAGCGACCAGGAGATCTTCGACGACCCCGACCCGATCGATACCGAGCAGGTGCGCGCCCGCGCCGCCGCCGGCCACCGCGTGCTCGTCGCGCTGCGCCTCGCGCTCGGGCTCGCCGCGCTCGTCGGCGCCCCGATCGTCGCCGGCGCCAGCCCGGCCGGCGCCGCGCTCTGCGCGCTCGGCTTCATCGGCATCATGATGCCCGCGCGCCAGAGCTTCGCCCGCGCCGAGGTCGTCGTGCTCATGGCCCTCGGCACCGCCGGCATCGCGATCACCGGCGTCACCACGAGTCTCGCCCAGCCCGACCTGCGGCTCGTGCTGCTCGTCGCGCTGCTGACGGTCACCGTGATCGTGATCTTCCTCACGCTGCTCGCGCCGCGCGCGCGGATGCGCCTCACCCGCCTCGCCGACACGGCCGAGGTGCTCGTGATCGGACTCCTGCTGCCGCTCGGCGTCATCGCCGCCGGAATCGCCTGGGCGTGACGTGGCCACCAAGAGCGATCTGATCGAGGCGCAGAACTTCTCGCGCCGCCGCCTGCTCACCGCGTTCATCTCCGGCGCCCCCGGGGGACGCGAGCTCGAGCCGTCGAAGCCGCTGCGCGCCGTCATCGTCGCGATCGCGCTGACCGTCGCCGTCATCCTCGCCGGCGTGTTCTACGGCGTGATGCAGCCGGGCCTGCCCAACGACTGGGGCAACAACCGGCTCATCATCGCCAAGGACACGGGCGCCCGCTACGTCAGCTCGAAGAACGTGCTGCACCCGGTGATCAACTCGGTGTCGGCGCGGCTGCTCATCCCGAGCACCGACTTCAAGGTCATCACCACGACCCAGGCGCGGCTCGCCGGCGTGAAGCTCGGCGCCCCCGTCGGCATCGTCGGCGCCCCCGACACGCTGCCCGCCGCGAACCGGCTCATCAACGACGGATGGACGGCCTGCGTGGCCGACGACGGCGGCAACCGGGTGCGGATCGGCGGCTCGACCGCGAGCGCCACGAAGGATGCGGTCGTCGTCTCGTCGGGCGGTCAGATCTACGTCGTCGCCGACGACACCCGCTTCAAGGTCGACCCCGAGCAGACGGATGCGGTGCTGCGGGCCGCCGGCATCGACTCCTTCGCGCCGGTCGCCGTCGACCCCGCCTGGCTCGACCTGTTCACCGAGGGCGCCGACCTCGAGGCGATCGTCACGACCGACGCGGGCACCCCCGTCGCCGGCACCTCGCTCAGCGTGGGCGACGTCGTGCACATCACCGGCCAGCCGGTCAGCAAGCGCTTCCTCATGCTCGAAGACGGCACCTTCGGCGTGCTGAGCCCGCTCGCCTGGCAGCTCTACCAGCTCGGCAGCGGACGCGGCGGCGACCGCGTGCTCGAGGTCGCCTCGGCGGATGTGGCGAACATCCGCAACGCCACCGCACCGGTCGGCGGCGCTGACTGGCCGAGCTCGACCTTCGCTGCGCTGTCGAGCGACACGCGTCCGTGCGCGCTGCTGCAGCACGACGCCCGCGGGCTCGCCCGCACCGTGCTCGCGACCACCGCGACGACCGAGGACGCGGATGCCGCACTCACCGTGTCGGCCGGGCGCGGCGCGATCGTGCTGGCCGGCGGCCGCGGCGCGCAGGGATCGCCGCTGCTCACGATCATCGACGCGACCGGCACCGCCTACGCCCTGCCCGGCGCCGACGAGGACACGGTGGCGCGGCTCGGCTACACGCTCGAGCAGGTCGGCCGCGCCGACCAGAGCTGGATCCGCCTGTTCAAGACCGGGCCCGCGCTGAGCACCGCCGCGGCCGGAGCGGAGCCGGGCGGCGGTCCGGCCGAGCCGGGTTCGACGCCCTCCGCCGGCGCCTCGTCGAACGCCTCCGACTCGGACGGCTGACCGTGCTCGGCACCGCGCGCGCCGCGCACATCCACGGGGTCGGCCGGATCCGCCGGGCCCCGCGGGCTCAGCGACCCGGCGGGACCCGGTCCGGTGAAGCTCGACCTCGCGCGGCACGAGCGGGCGCGGGGCTGCTCGGCGCCGGGCTCGCGCTAGCGCTGCTCGGCGGGGCCGGGGGAAGCGGAGGCGTCGCGGACACGGCGGGATCCGGCGCGACCGCGATCGGGACGAGCGGCGCCCGGGTCAGCGTCGACGCCGACTCGGGATCGAGCGACTGCACCGCCAACGGCGGTACCCGCATCGCGCAGACCCCTCCCGCGCTCGCCCAGCTGCAGTCGGAACTCGCCTGGGGCGTGAGCCGCGGCACGGGCGTCGTCGTCGCCGTCGTCGACTCGGGTGTCGACGCCCGTAATCCGCACCTCGCCGGCGTGCTCGCCGGCGGTGTCGACCTGGTCGGCGACGGCGCAGGGCAGAACGGCTACGCCGACCTCGACGGGCACGGCACCGCGATCGCCGGCCAGATCGCCGCCCGCACGATCGACGGCTCCGGTGTGCAGGGGCTCGCGCCCGAGGCCCGCATCCTCTCGGTGCGGGTGTTCTCGACGACCGAGCAGGATGCGCGCAAGGCCGGCTACGGCCCGACGATCCCGCGCATCGCCGAAGGCATCCGCGTGGCCGCCGACGCGAACGCCCAGGTCATCAACGTGTCATTGAGCAGCGCCTCCGACGCCCCCGAGCTGCGGGATGCGGTGGCCTACGCGACCGCGCGCGGCAGCCTCGTGGTCGCGAGTTCGGGCAACGCCGACAACAGCCAGTCGGTCGAGGAGAAGGCGTCCGGCGCGGCGCGCTACCCGGCCGGAGACCCGGGCGCGCTCGGCAGCGGCGCCGTCGACGCGGCGGGCGCGGCCGACGGCAACAGCGTCAACGGCCCGCACGTCTCGATCGCGGCGCCCGGGCAGAACATCGTCACCTCGGCCAGCAACGGCATCGACTGCGTCTACTCGAGCGATGCGGCGCACACGAGCTTCTCGACCGCCTACGTGTCGGCCGCGGCCGCGCTCGTCGCCGCCGCGCATCCGCAGGAGACGCCGGCGCAGTGGAAGTACCGGCTCGAGGCGACCGCCGTGCGGCCCGACCCCGACCGCCGCGACGACGCGATCGGATGGGGCGTCGTGCAGCCCTACGACGCCATGACGCTCGCGGTCGGCGGCGCCCTGCGCGGACCCGAGAGCGCTTTCGGCGGCGGCACCGCATCCCCGCCCGCCGATGATCAGCGCGACCTGGCGCTCGCCCACAGCGACCCGGCGAGCACGCTCGCGACGACCATCTCGATCGTCGGCGCGGTCGCGGCGGCGGCGGTGCTCGGCGTCGTGGGCGTGCTCGGCTACTACCGCCGTCGACGCCGCGCGGAGGAGTCGCCCGACGAGTTCGGGGTCTGAGCGCGGGGCGGATGCCGGCGGGTCAGGGGGCGAGGAAGGCCGCGACGATGAGGATGAGGCCGCCGATCGTCACGACCACGGCGGCAGCCGCGAGGATCAGCGCGAGGCGGCCGGCGCGCCGAGCCGAGCGTGCCACGGAGGGCATCGACGGGGCGACGGCGCGCGTCGCCTCGATTCCGGGAGGCAGCTCGGGCACGATCGGCGGCGTCGGCACCGGGCGCGGCACGTAGGCGTCGCGGGCGCCGACCCCGGCGCCCGCGGCGGAGGGAGCCTCGACGAGTCCGCTGGGCAGCTCGACGCGGGCGAGCTGCGCCGCCGTGCGCCGGGCGCGACGCGGGCCGAGCTGACCCGGGTCGGCGAAAGCGGCGGGGGCTGCGGCGGCTCCCGCTGCGGCTGCGCTGGATGCTGCGGCCAGGCCGCCCGAGCCGCCTGCTCGGTCGGCGAGGGCGCCCCCGCGCGCGTCGGGCGATGCGACGCCGACTCCGGGAACCCCGGCGCCGCCGGGCGTGCTGCCGACAGCCGGCGCACCCCAGCCGCGGTCGGCGACGATCGTCTCCTCCGCATCCACGACGATCGTCTCGTCGCCGACAACGGTTCCGCCCACCAGCAGCGTGCGTTCGTCGGCCTCGTCGAGTGCCCCGATCGCGATCGTGCGCTCGTCGGCGTCATCTACGCCCTGCGGTCCGGCCGATCCGGCCGCTCCCTCGTCGGCATCGCCCATCAGGCTCGACAGGTCGAGGGATCCGGTCGCCGTGCGCGGACGCTCGTCGTCGCTGGTCATCGGGTCGCCGTCGCTCAGATCGGGATCGTCGCGCTCGCGGAGAGCTCGATCGAGTCGGTGCGGTCGGCGGTGCTGGCGGCGCCGCCCGCGCGCACATCCACGACGAGCACGGTGATGTTGTCGCGGCCGCCGGCGCGCTTCGCCGCATCCACCAGCGCCGCCGCCGCCGACTCGGGACGTCCCGCCATCGTCAGCATCGCGCGGATCTGCTCGTCCTCGAGCTCGCCGTGCAGCCCATCCGAGCAGATCAGCAGGCGCTCCCCCGTCGTGACGGGCATGAGCCAGGTGTCGGCGCGCGAATCAGGGGCGCCGATGGCCCGGGTGATCACGTTGCGGTGCGCGAAGTCGCGGCGGCCGTCGGCGGTCAGCGATCCGGAGTCGACGAGGGCCTGCGCCAGGGAGTGGTCGACCGTGAGCTGCTCGAGCTCGGAGCCGAAGAGCCGGTACACGCGCGAGTCGCCGACGTTGACGATGAGCCAGTGCGGCTCGCCCTCGTGCTCGAGCAGCACGACGCCGGTGACGGTGCTGCCGGTGCCGCGGCTCGTGGTGGTGGCGATCTCGGCGACGTCGTTCTCGGCGCGGGTCAGCGCCCGCCGCACCCCGGCCGGGTCCACGTCGCCGCGCCCGCACAGCTCGATGCGGAACGCCGCGACGACCGCCGCGCTCGCCCGGTCGCCGGCCTCGTAGCCGCCCATCCCGTCGGCGACCAGGTAGACCGGGCGCTCGGCGAGTGCCGCGTCCTCGTTGGCGGTGCGCTTCAGCCCGACGTCGGTGAGGCCCGAGACCATGAGGTCGACGAGGTCGAGGCGGGCGCTCACGAGCGGTCCTCGGTGTCCCACTCGGATTCGACACGGCTCGCCGCCTCGGCCGCCTCGGCCGCCGCGGAGCCGCCGCCGAGGCGGTCGAGGTGCATCGCGACGCGGCCGAGCACGAAGCGCCGGCCGGCGAGCAGCACGCCGTCGCCGGCGGGCACCGGATGCTCGCTGCCGTCGGCCTCGATGACGCGGACGCCGTTGGTCGAGCCGAGGTCGCGGATGCGCCAGGTGTCGCCTTCGCGGTCGAGGCGCGCGTGCACCTTCGACAGGGTGCGGGTCGCATCGCGCACCGCGAGGTAGTGCACGCTCGGGTCGGTTCCGGCGGGCTTGCGGCCGAGCACGACCGTGCCGCCGATGAGCTGGTAGGTCGGGCCGTCGTCCAGGGAGAGCTCCCAGCGCACGGTCGCGCTCGGGTCGACGACGATCGTCGCGCCGAAGTCGTCGTCGTCCTCATCGGCGACGCCGGGAGCGGCGGCCGAGCCGGGGGCTCCGGGGACGGGGCCGAGGCCGAGCGGATCGACGCCCGATGCCACCGCGGCGCCCGCCGCCGGCGGAGCGACGATGCCCGCGGCCGAGCCGACGCCGCCGACCGCGGCCTGCGGGTCGACCGTGACGACCGGCGGACGCGACCACGGGCTCGGGCCCGGGTCAGCGACGGGCGCCGGCTCAGCAGATGCGGGCTCGGGCTGCTGCGGGTCGGCGACGGGCGCGTGCGGTCCCGCGACGGGAGCCTGGGGAGGGGTCGCCCACGACGGCTCGTCGGCGACCGGCTGCTGCGCTGCGGACGCGGCCGGCGGCACCAGGCCGGGCGGCGGAGTGATGACGTAGTTCCCGGCGCCGTCGGCGGCGGGAGCCGCGATGGAGCCGTCCACCGGCGCGGCGCTCGACGGCGCGGCACCCGACGACGACGTGACCGAGAACCCGGGCGACTCGATCAGCGGAGCCGGCGCTGCCGGCGCGGAAGCCGTCGTCGCCTGGCCCCAGTCCGGTGCCGACACCGCGCCCGGCTGGCCCGGGTGCCCCGCTGCCGCCGCGAGCGCCGCATCCACCGCATCGCCGACGGAGGACTGGCCGTAGCCGGACTGCTGGCCAGGGACGGACGGCTGACCGTACGCGGGCTGCTGCCCGTACGCGCCATAGCCGGAGGGGTCGCCGTAGGCGGCGGGAGCAGGTGCCGACCCGGGAGCCGATTCGGCGCCGGGAGCGCCCGCGGGCTGCGCCCCGTACCCCGCATACGCATCGTGTCCCGCGTATCCGGGCGCGGGGGCGGACCCCGCGCCGGTCATCGGCACGGGGATCGCGACCGAGCCGCCCGACGCGGACGCCGAGCCGGGAGCCGCGGCGCCGCCGACACCGGCGCCCGAACCGTAGCCCGGTCCCGCCCACGCCTGCTGTCCGGCGCCCGCCGCGACGCTGCCCGACTGCCCGCCGAGTCCGCGCAGCAGCAGCATGGCCCACAGCGGCATGAGCACGAGCGCGAGCACCACGTACCAGGTCGGCTTGCCGAGGCGCTGGTCGATCTTGTGCGCCGACAGCGCCGTGAAGATCACGACGACGATGTTGCCGCCCGGCACGAACGAGAGCAGGACGAGCAGTCGGCTGTAGCCGCCGATGTGCAGGATCTCGGCCACGTTGAGCACCGGAACCCACCCGCGCCACGCCTCCGAGCCGAAGTGCGGGAACAGCTTCGAGAGCATGAGGCCGAGCCAGACGTACACGCCGACCGAGATCAGCACGCTGATCAGGCTGACGACGATGCCGATGACGCCGATGCCGGTCGCGTCTGAGGAGCTCATGCGCCCATCCTGCCGTTCAGTGCGCGCAGGAACGACACCGGCGTCACCGCGGCGCGCAGCCGGTGTCGCCAGCGGAGGCTCTCGGTGCGCCGCGCCAGCTCGGCGTCGACCAGACGCCAGGCCTCGGCGACCGACTGCCGGGTCGGGGGATGCTCGGCGAACACCGCGTGATCGGCGAGCACGGCGAGACGGGATGCGTGGGGCGAGCCGAGCCGGCCCGCCTGGTCGCGGCGGGTGCCGGGCCCGGCATCCACTCCCCCGTCGATCCAGGTGTCGACCAGCTCGGCCCAGGCGCCGACGACGGCGACCTCGGGCACCGCGGCGCCCCGGCGGGCACGGCGGCGCAGGCGCTTCGCGACGAGCAGCACGAGGGCGGGCAGGGCGAGCAGCAGCAGGGCCGCGGCGCCGAGCCCGATCGGCTTGAGGAAGGGCAGCAGCGCGCCGAGCAGTCCCCCGCCGTCATCGGCCGGTCGCTGACCGCTGCGGCTCTCGTCGTGCTGGTCGGTCGGCGGGCGCACGGTGTCGACCTTCGGCTGCTCGGGCACGGTCGCGTTCTTCGGCAGCTGGCGGCCGGTGGTGACGATCGTGGGCAGCTTCTCGAACTGCGGCTCGGCGTCGATGACGGTCCAGTCGGCGGCGCCGGGCGAGCGCACCTCGACCCAGGCGGCGAGATCGCTGCCGGTGCAGGTGCCGTCGCAGGTGCCGACGCCGCTGCCCTTCAGGCCGCTCATCCGCACGCCGACGACGACGCGCGACTCGTAGCCGAGCGCCCGACCGAGCAGCGCGGCGGCGGTCGCGAACTGCTCGTCGTCGCCGAGCGCCGCGACGAGCAGCTCGGGGTCGGCGGTCTCGCCGACGCTGTCCTGCTGGTCGACGAGCTGCTTGAACAGGGTCTCGACGCGAGCGGCCGAGTGGCCGGCGTAGGCGGGCTGGAAGCTGTAGCTGGTCTGCTTCGAGAGCGCCGCGATCCACGACTTCGCCGCCGCGTCGTCGTCGAGCGAGTGCGTCAGGTATCCGCGTTCGCGCAGGCGCTCGACGAGCTCACGGTAGCCGTCGGCGGTGCGCGGCTGCTTCTGCGCTTTCAGCCAGGCGTTCAGCTGCGGGTAGGCGGCCGTGTCGAGCAGGCTCGAGCGACCGGGGGCTCCGAGCTCGACGTCGCGGCTCGGCGCGACCTGCACGGTGTAGCTGTCGCCGTCGCGCACTCCGCGGCCCGCGGTCGAGGGCGCGATCTGGATGCCGGCTCCGCTGTCGCGGTCGAGGTAGAAGCCGTCGGCGAGGGCGGTCGACCGCGATCCCGCGAAGGCGGGCGCCGACTGCACGCCGTCGGGCAGCGGCATCCACACCCCGTCCAGGCCCTTCTCGATCGTGATCGTCACGGGGCGCGAGCCGGTTGCGGGGGTCCCGCCGGGCAGGCGGGTGAAGCGCTCGTCGTCGCCGACGCGGAACTCGGCGCCCGTCCACGAGTCGAGCACGGCGAGGCGGATGCGGTCGCCCGCGGTCCCTCCAGCGCCGTCGGCGCCGTTGCCGGCACCACCTGACCCGAGCCCGCGCACCGAGAACAGCGGCTCGGAGTACGCGTCGGCCGTGAACGCCCCGCGGTACTGCGACAGCGGGGTGCTCTGCGCGCGCAGGATCAACTGCGGCTCGGCCCCGGTGCGCAGCGTCGAGCGCGGCGTCACTCCGGCGAGCGCGGGGGTGACGGCGAGTCCGGCGACGAGGGCGACGCCGAGCAGGCCGACGACGAGCATCCGCCGCCGCACGAGCGCGCCGATCGGCGAGCGCCCTCGGGTCGTGATGCCGGCGTCGACACGGGCCCGGGCGAGCGCGGCCCGGCGGATGAGGCGGGCGCGCACGACGAGCCAGGTCAGCGCCAGCGCGAGCGCGACCAGGCCGAGCGCCATCTCGCGCACCGCGCCGATCCGGGTGCCGAGCAGCTCGATGCCCGTGCCGCCCGAGGTGGGGCCGAACGCGATGCCGAAGACCGACATGAGCAGCACGACCGGCGCCGCCGCGATCGCCCGGGAGCCCGGCGCGGTCGCCAGCGCGGTCGCGAGGGCGGTGCCGACGAGCGCGACGAGCAGGAACGGCACGAGCACCGCCTGGTAGTCGCCCAGCGGCAGCTCGAGGGTGAGCAGCTGCTTCCAGCCGAGCACGATGCCGGCGATGCCGTCGCGGAGTCCGTTGAGCAGCGCCGACGGCGAGGCGAGACCCGAGGGCACCGCGAGCGGCACGACGAGCGCGACGAAGGCGAGGGCGACGAGGCAGATTCCGGCGAGCGCGGGCCAGCGGCGCCATCCGGCGACGAGGGGGATGGCCGCGCCGACCACCCCGGCGACGGCGGCGACGAGGATGAGGCGCGGCGTCTGGAAGATCGGCCAGGCGAGCGCCGTCGCGACCGCGAGGCCGAGCAGCACGAAGGCGACGGCGACGGCGCGCTGCAGCAGGCCGGCGCGTGACTCGGCGCGGCGGCGGTTGCGGCGGGGACCGCGGGGCTGCTTGCGCGGCCCCGGCTTCGGACCGGGCGCGGGAACCGGGCCGACCTGACCCGACGGCGCGCCGAATCCGGGCGGCGGCTGGATCGGGCCGGGTCCGCCGGCGCCGGGCCGCCCGACGCCGGGTCCGACACCCTGACCGCCCACGCCGCTCATGCGAGCGCCCCGCGGGCGATCATCTGGCCGAGGTCGCCGAGCGCGCCGACCGTGATGACGCGCATCCGCCCGGCCCGGCGCAGCGCCGGCTGCGCGTTCTCCTCGCAGCGCACGACGACCGGCTGGCTGTCGTCGAAGGGATGCGCGACCGCGCGCAGCTCGTCGAGGGTGAGCTGCGACCCGGTCACGATGAAGACGATCGAGAGCAGGTCGTGCCGCTGCGCGGTCAGTCGGGCGACGTCCTCGAGGGCGCTCGTGGTCTCGCCGCCTTCGACCTCGGCGAAGCCGTCGAGCAGCGTCTGCGGCGAACGGGTGGAGAGCTGACGCAGCGCGACCGACGACCCGCGGGTCGCACCGTAGTCGTCGGCGCTCGTGGTCACGATGAGGTCGCGGCCGTCGCGCAGGGCCTGCAGCCCGAGCGACGCGGCGACGCTGATGGCGAGCTCGAACTCGTCCTCGCCGGCGTACTCGCGGTGCGCATCCACGCCGATCACGACCGCCATGCGGGCGTTACGGGTCTCTTCGTACTGCTTGACCATGAGCCGGCCGGTCTTCGCGGTCGACTTCCAGTGCACGTTGCGGCGCGAGTCGCCGGGCAGGTACTCGCGGATCGCGTGGAAGTTCAGGTCGGCCGAGACGATGTCGGTTGTCGGCATGCCCTCGAGGTCGCGGATGACGCCCGCGCTCGTCGACGGGATCGCCGCGGTCACCGGGTGCACATGCAGCGTCTGCACCTCGGGCCACTGCACGGTGCGGCGCAGGATGCCGATCGGGTCGCCGCGGGTCACCGAGAGCGGTCCGACGTCGACGACCCCGCGACGGCGGGCCGAGATCGTGAGCCGGTCGTCGTGGTGGGCGCCCGGCATGAGCAGCGGCACCTGGGCTTCGACGAGGCCCTGCCCGATCGGCACGTCGACGACGCCGGGCAGCGCGAGACGGCGGCCCACGTTGGCCACGCGCAGATCGGCGTCGACGGCGGTTCCGGCGACGACGCGGTCGCGCGCGAGCACCAGCCGGGCGCGGTACTCGTGGCCGGCGAGCAGGAAGGGCACGCAGAGCAGCAGCAGCACGGCGGCCGCGGCGGCGGCGATCCAGCCGAGCGTCCAGCCGAAGGCGAGTCCGGCGGCCGCGCCGAGCACGACCGTGACGGCGAGCAGCCAGCCCGCCGGTGTGACGGTCTCACCGAGCCAGCGCAGCGTCTGCCGGGTGCGCCCGGCGACCGCGCGGACCAGCCGGCGTGCGGTGCGACGGCCGCGGTCGACCCGGCCGAGGCGGGTGCTCGTGACACGCGTGACGGTCGACGAGCGGGTCGCGGTGCTGGTGACCGAGTAGGTGCGCTCGACGCTGGGGGCGAGCCCTCCGTCGGCGGCATCCGACGCATCCGACCCGCGCACGCCGCGCCGCGCCGCGCCGCCCGCTCGCCCGGCGCCGCTCACGCCGCTCACGCCGCCGCGCCCGCGACCGCGACGCGGTTCGGGTGAGGCTCCTCCGCGCGGGGCGGGGCTGCGGTCGGGGCGGGCCATGGGATCAGGCGGCGCCGTTCTCGGCGGGCGCCGGCACGTCGAGCAGGATCTGGCTGATGACGGCATCCGCCGTGACGCCGTCGAACTCGGCGTCGGGCTCGAGCACGAGACGGTGCGAGAGCACCGGCAGCGCCAGGTCGCGCACGTCGTCGGGGGTGACGTACGAGCGGCCGTGCGCGACGGCCCAGGTCGCGGCCATGCGGGCGAGCGCGAGCGCCCCGCGCACGCTCGACCCGAGGCGCACCTCGCGCGCACGCCGTGTCGCGCCGACCAGGCGCATGACGTAGTCGTGCACGAGCGGGCTCGCGTAGGCGCCGCCGACGAGCTCGATCATGGTCGCGAGCGTGGCCGTGTCGATGATGCCCGTCACGTCGCGGCGCGGCGACTGCGCGTTCTGCAGGATGCGCAGGGTCGACGCGTCGTCGGGGTAGCCGATCGAGGTCTTGATCATGAAGCGGTCGAGCTGCGCCTCGGGGAGCCGGTAGGTGCCCGCCTGCTCGACCGGGTTCTGGGTGGCGAGCACGACGAAGGGGACGCCCACCTGACGGGTCACGCCATCCACCGTCACCTGCCCCTCCTCCATGACCTCGAGCAGCGACGACTGCGTCTTCGGCGAGGCGCGGTTGATCTCGTCGGCGAGCACCACGTTCGCGAACACCGGCCCGGCGTGGAACTCGAACTCGCCGCGCTTCTGGTCGTAGACGGTGATGCCGGTGACGTCGCCCGGCAGCAGGTCGGGGGTGAACTGGATGCGCGTCGAGGTTCCGCGGATCGTCTGGGCGAGCGCGCGAGCCAGGGCCGTCTTGCCGGTTCCCGGAACATCCTCGAGCAGCACGTGCCCCTCGCTGAGGATCGTCGCGAGCACGAGCTCGACGACGTGGCGCTTGCCGAGCACGGCCTGCTCGACGTTCTCGGCGAGCTGGCCGAACGACTCCGCGAACCAGGCGGTCTGCTCGGGAGTGATGGTCATGGTGTTCCTGTCGTTCGGCGTGCGGCGGGTGCGGTGCAGCGGGCGTGGTCGTGGTGCGGTCGAGCGGATCGGGTGCCGGTCTCGGGCGGGCTCAGCCGCCGGTTCCGGGGTCGGTGGGCGGGTTCGTGGGCGTCGTCGGCAGCAGGCATCGGGTGAGCGTCGCCGGCTGCAGCGAGGACCACGCGCCGGTGAAGGTGATCGAGTAGGTGATCACGTTGTTCGGGATGTCGACCGAGGTCGCGACCGTGAAGTTGCTGCCGAGCGCCGCCGTGCTCGAGACGTCGCGGTTCTGCGGCGTCGCGACGCAGTCGGTCGGCACCGAGACGCGGGCGACGGTGGGCGCGGTCGCCGCCGTGATGGGCGTCTCGGCCGAGCATCCTTCGTTCGCGTCGACGCAGTAGCGCACGGCCGGGTTGCGCGGGGCGCTGTCGTAGCTCAGCTCGAAGGTGCTGCGGTCGAAGCTGTTGCCGGCGTAGCGGTAGTAGGTCTGGTACTGCGGCGACTTGTCGGCGACGACCGGCATCGTCCCGGGACCGTAGACGGCCTGGTTCTGGTACGCGCCGGACGAGCTGTAGGCGGGGCTGGTGACGACGGTGTAGCTGACGGCGTCGGGGGTCGGCGACAGCGTCCACACCAACGCGGTGTCCGAACTCGACACCACCCCGAATCCGTTCGACGCGCACGCCTTGGCGGTGTAGCGCTTGCTCTCCTCGAGCCCGGTGAAGGTCGCGCTGTCCTGCCCGCCGTCCATCTGCGGCTTGCCGTTCCCGTCGTTGCTGGTCATCGTGCACGCCGGCTCGGCGCCACCCGCACGCCAGATCGCGTAGATCACGCTGACGCCGTTCGGGCTGTAGTTCGGGTTGAAGTTCGCCCCCTCGAACACCGCCGAGGTGTTGCTGAGCGCCCGGAGCCGCCCGCCGCTGTCACGCCGCGGCGCGCCCGCGATCGTGACCGGCACGTTGCTCGACTGCCCCGAGCTGTCCCCGCCGTTCGGGGGCTGGAACCGGCTGAGCGGCGTGATCGAGATCTGATGGTTGCCGGGGTTCAGCTGCAGCTGCTTGCTGAATCCGCCGCCGACCGCTCGCTCGATGGTCTCGTTGCCGTTGTCGATGCGCACCCGGAACGACTCCGTGTCGCCGCTCGCGGTCACGTCGAGATTCGCGAATCCCGTGTTCGTGTCGGTGCGGCCCTGCACGAAGACGGTCTGCGCCTTCGCGCTCGTCACGGTCGGCGACTGGTAGGCCCAGCTCTCGACCGAGCTGGTGTCGACCGACTCGCCCACCCCGTTGACCGCGCGGGCGGTGTAGCGGTGACGCTGGCCGTTCTGCAGCCCGCTGATCACGCACACCCAGGTGCCGGCCGATCCGGGGCGGCACGCCGCATCCACCCGCACGCCGCCCTCGTAGATCGCGATGCCGGTGACGCCGGGATGCGCGGTGGCGGCCTCGCCGAGGTCGACGAGCAGGGTCGTCGAGGTGCCGTTGTACTCGGAGGTGATGAGCGACGACGGCGCGGCCGGGTAGCCCTGCACGTCGATCGTGAGGTTCGCGCCGCCCATGCGACCCTGCGCATCCGCCACCGTGTAGGGCACGATGCAGCTGCCGCCGGCCGGCTTCGCCGTGCGCGGCCAGGTCGCCGTGATGCCGCTCGTGCCGTTCGTGCTGATCGTCGCCGGCTCGCACGTCGTCTGGCCGATGCCGACGAGCTTGAGACCCGAACCCGACTTGCCTGCGAAGGGGTCGTACTCGCCCGAGATGCCGACGACGGGGATCGTGCAGCTCGCGCCCTGGCTGACCGAGCAGCTGCGCGTGAACGTGACCGGGCGCGGCGCATCCGCCGGCGCGATGCCGACGACGAGCGTGATCGCCGAGGTGAGACCGCCGAAGCCGGTGACCGAGACCTGCACGCTGTCGCGTGAGCCGGAGTGGGCGCCGGCCTTCGCCGTGACGGTCAGCGTGCGGCCCGAGAGCGCGGTCTCGAAGCCCGATCCGCTGTACGACACCCGGTAGTCGAGCTTGCTCTGGTCGCCGACGCGGCCGCCCTCCCAGCGGGTGATCTCCTTGTAGAGGTCGATCGTCTGGGTCGCGCCCGGCGCGACGGTGCGGCTGAGCGGATCGAGGATGGCGCGGGGCGCCTTCGAGGTGATCGCGACCGGCACGGGCACGGCCGTCCAGTTCTGCTGCCCGGCGACGCGCACGAGCACCGTGCAGCTGTCGGTCCAGGGGGCTTCGCGTCCGGCGGCATAGCTGACGTCGCCCGAGCCGGCGGACTTGCAGGTGGCGTTGGCCCGCTGCGCCGCGTAATCGCCGCCCTTCTGCTCGAGGCGGTCACCCGATCCCAGGTCGATCAGGTCGACGAGTCGGGCCGTCGCGGTCGCCTCCTCGCCGAGCTTGATCGGCGTCACATCGGGTTTGAGCTGCAGGCGCATGTCGTCGAAGGCGGGGATGCGCAGCAGGCCGTAGCCGATCACGTCGGCGCCGGTGGCATCCGTGCCCGCCAGCTGGAACGGCACGACCGCGCCCGCGGCGGCGTCGGGCCCCGAGATGCGCCACCCGTCGACCGTGTACTTCTTCGCGGCCTCGCCCCAGACGGTCAGCTTGAGCTTGTCGAGCTCGCCGCTCGACCACTCCGTCTTGCCGGTGACGACGTCGATGCCGGTCGCGAGCGTGCTGCGGTCGGCGATCGTGACGACCGTGTCGGTGATCGTCGGCGGCACCGCGGTCGCGCTCGGCGCGACGGTGACGACGATCAGCCCCTCGGTCGTGCTCGAGGTGAGCTTCGACCGGGCCGTGTAGATGTACGAGTGCACGCCCTCCACGTCGCCGGCCGTGAGCTTCACGATGCCCTTGCTCAGGTCGGTGCCGTCGTCGATGAGCGCCTGCAGGCGGTCGTACTCGCCGCCGGTGCTCGTCTTCGGCGCGTCGGGGGCGAGCGAGATCAGCTCGAGCGCGCCGCCGGCGGGGTCGCTGTCGTTGCCGAGGGGCAGCACGGTCAATGCGGTCGCAGCCCCGCGCACGGCGCGCACGGCGTCGGAGTAGGTGATGGGGGCGACATCGCTGAGCCGGCCTTCGGGCACCGCCACGTTCACGGTCGCCGACCCGCTGCCGCCGTGCCCGTCGCCGAGCGTGTAGCGGAACGCGACCTGGCCGTCGGCGACCCCTCCGCCGGGAGCCGTGTACCGGATCGTCTGGCCGTCGGCCGAGATGGATGCGGCGCCCTGCCCCGCCTTCGGCTGCTCGACCTGGGTGAGCACGGTCGCATCCCCGTCGGGGTCGGCGCCGGTCGTCGGAACGGGGATGTCGACGGTCTGCCCGGCGAGGGTGCGGGCGCTCAGCGCGCGCGGCTCGGGGTCGTGGTTCGTGCCCGCGGCGACGACGGTGATCGCGACGGGCGCGGTGGCGGTGCGCTTCGGGTCGCCCGCGAGCGACACCGAGTAGCGCACGGTGTAGCTGCCGGCCTTCGCCGGCGCGAGGTAGCGCAGGGTCTGACCCGACGCGAAGACGAGCTCGTCCTTCGCGCCAGACCCCTGCACCTGCGTGCTCAGCTCGAGCTGCTCACCGCGCGGGGCGATGTCGTTCTCGGTGACGGGGATGTCGACCACCGACCCGGCGCGCACGGTCACCGCGTCGGGCAGGGCGATCGGGGCCACGCCCGTGGTCGCCCCGGTGAGGAACACGGCGACCTGCCCGGTCGCGGTCGTGCCGACGCCGTCGGTCACGGTCACCGTGGCGGTGCCGACCCGCCCCGGCTGGCCGTCGTCGGTGGAGCCGCTGACGCGCAGCTGCGCACCGCCGATCACGCTGACGGCGAGGTTCGGATCGGTGGTCGTCGCCGACGAGATCGACAGCACCCGCCCGGTGGTGTTCTGCACCGCGGCGAGCAGGTCGAGGGTCGTGTCCTGCTGCGGTCGCACGAACGCGGTCAGCGGCGGCACGCCGATCGAGCCGGCGCCCTCGACGGCCGAGAAGCGCAGCTGCGCCGTCTGCTCGGCGTCGGTGCTCGCATCCTGCACCGTGTAGGTCAGGGCGAACTGCCCCGCGCGGGATGCGGTGACCGCGACCGTGCCGGCGGCCGCGTTGGGAACGACCGTGATGCCGTCCTGCTGGGCGTCGGCGACGACCGCATCCACGAGACGGTAGGAGCCGGATCCGCCGCGCACGTGCTGGGCGACGTCGATCGTGAGCGGGTCGCCGACCCGGCCCACGGCCGCGAACGACCCGGCGGCGAGCGCGCTGCCGCCGGCCACGACGACCGTCAGCTGTCGGGTCGACGTGGCGCCCTGCGCATCGGTCACGCTGATCGTGACGGTCTCGGTTCCGGGCGCGGCGTTGGGGTCGCGGTGGCGGATGGCGACGCGGCCGTCGCCGGTCGGCACGACCGTGAGCGCGCTGTCGGGGTCGTCGGGGCTCGCCGCGCTGAGCATCATCGCGTCGCCGTCGGGGTCGACCCAGCCGTCGAGCACCGGGACCGTGGTGGTGGCGCCCGGCTCGATCGACACGCTCGGCCACGGCTGCAGGCAGCCGTCGACGCCGCACCACTGGGGCGGCGCGTTCTGGTCGTCGGGCACGATCCGCAGCGTCACCGTCGTCGGCGGCGAGCTCTGCTGGCCGTCGCTGGCCGCGTAGGTGAAGGTGGTGCTGCCCGAGCCGGCCTTGACATCCACGACCAGCTGCTGGTTCTGGGCCGCGAGCGACAGGGTGCCGAAGCCGGGGTCGGCGAGACCGCTGACGGAAGCCGGATCGACGGTCAGCACGTCGCGCTTGTTCGGGTCGTGGTCGTTGAGCAGCACCGGCAGCAGAACCTGGGTGCCGGCGCGCACGCCGAAGCTGTCGGGCTCGGCGACCGGCGGCTCCTCCTCGGCGACGTCGGGCACCTCGACCGTGCCGGCCTGCTGGGTGGTGCGATCGCGGTCGACCGTCCACTGCGAGAGCGGGATGACCGTGCCGTCGGGGATCGTCCACAGCAGTCCGGTGCTGGTCTCGGCGAGCACCGCGCGGCGGCCGTTGCTGGCGATGAGCGGCACGATCGTGCGGGTCTGGGCGAGGGCGCCGGCGGGCACCGAGAGCCGGCGATCCACGCCGTCGGACGACCAGATGTGCCCGCCGCTCTGGCTGATCCAGGCGCCGTAGACCACGCCGTCGACGACCGCCGGCGCCGCCGGGGTGCCTCCGCCGTCGCCGACCCGACGCGCGGTGCCGTCGGCGGTCGCGACCTCGACGATCCCGTCGCCGTCGGCGAAGTAGGCCCGGTCGCCGGCCGAGCTCGCCTGGCCGGCCACCGCATCCGACCCGAACGTCACCGACACCGGGGCGCGGGCGCCGTCGATCCAGACCCGGTCGCTCGCCGGGGCGGCGAGAGCCCAGTGCCCGCCGGCGGCCGTGAGCAGCAGCTCGGCGTCGGCGCCGGGCGCCGAGGCGAGCTTCTGCGGATCCGACCAGGATGCGCTGCTCGCGTCGTAGCGCCGCACCGCGCCCTCGGCGGCCGAGTAGACGACGACGCTGCCGTCGTCGGCGATCGTGAGCGCGCTCGCGACGTAGGCCGCGGTGCCGGTCTTGGCCGTCGCGACGAGGGGGTCGATCTGCGTCGGCTCCCCACCGGAGCCGGCGGCGTCGACGCGGGCGATGAAGACCTTGCCCGATTCGGTGAGGTAGGCGCTCCACGGCCCCGACGACACGACCTGGCGGGTTCCCGGAGGAGTGCTCTCGCCCTGGGCGGCGGCGTCGCCGCCCGAGCTCGAGCCGGTGGCCGATCCGGATCCGGAGTCCGATCCGCTGTCGGCGCCGGCCGCCGCATCCGTCCCGCTGCCGCCGTCGCCGCTGTTCGCGGCGGCCGCGCCGGCCCCGCCGCTCGCCGCCGACACCAGCGCCGGCGGATCGCTCGGGTCGATCGTCCAGCGCTTGCGCAGCGCATCCGTCAGCACGACCGTCGACGCGCCGCTCTGCACGACGCCGCGCGGATCCTCGGCGTCGCGCACCGTGTCGATCTGCTTCAGGTCGGTGTCGACGCGGGCGTACTGGCCGGCATCCCGGTAGACCCACACCCCGGTCTCGAGCGGATCGACGTGCTGGGCGTCGTAGCCCTGCGCGACCACGATCGACGTCGCGACGACGGCCGCCGCCGCGACGCTCGACACGGCGGCGATGACGATGCCGCGAGTGCGACGACGTCGAGGGGATGCGGTGCCGAGGCTCACAGGAATCCCACCGTCCGCAGGATCACGGCCGCCCCGACGAGCACCACGACCGCGATGCCGGCGCCGAGGAGAGCGGGGAGGATGGTGCGGCTGCGCCGCCGATCGCGGATCACGAGCCCGTCGCGGTCGACCTCGGCGGCCGCCATCCGCGCGCGCTCCCGGGCGGCGCTGCGCGAGTCGGGGTTGACGACGGTCACGACCTCGCCGCGGTGGCGGTCGTCGGCCAGGTCGATCGTGCCGCCGGCGCGCGCCCACTCGGTCGCGGCGACCTCGAGCGTGGTCGGCGGAACGCCGAGCTCGTACTGCACCCAGCGCAGCTCCTCGGCGAGAGCGTGCGCGGTCGGGTAGCGCCGCTCGGGGTTCTTCGACATCGCCGTCGCGAGGGCCTGTTCGAGTCGCGCCGGCACATCCGCCCGACCGGTCGGCACGTACTTCGCGGCGATCACCCGCTGGGTGATCTGGTCGCGCGAGTTGAGCTCGCGTCGCTCGCTCTCGAAGGGGCTGCGGCCGGCGAGCAGCGTGTAGACCGTCGCGGCGAGGCTCCACACCTCGCTCGGCACGGTTCCGGTGGTCTGCTCCTGCAGCACCTCGGGCGCCGACCACGGCACCGACATCGCGTGTGCCGTGTCACCGGAGACCGACAGCGCGGCGGCGATGCCGAAGTCGGCCAGCACGGGCGAGCCGAGGCTCGACACCAGCAGGTTCGAGGGCTTGATGTCGCGGTGCAGCAGGCCGGCGCGGTGCGCGCTCTCGAGGGCGCCGCCGATGCGCACCCCCGCATCCAGCACGTCGTTCACCGGCAGCGTCGATCGCTTCGCGCGGGCGCCGAGGGTGTCGGGGCAGTACTCCATGACGAAGTAGGGGCGGCCGTCCGCGGCGATGCTCGCGAGGTGGATCGTGACGATCGAGGGATGCGTGCTCAGTCGGGCGAGGATGTCGGCCTCGGCGTTGAAGGCCCGCAGCAGCGCCGGCGTGACCGCGTCGGCGCTGAGCACCTTGACCGCGACGACGCGCCGCGGCAGATCCTGCTCGTAGAGGAAGACGTCGGCGAACCCGCCCGAGCCGAGGGGGCGCACCACGCTGAAGCCGGGCAGCATCGGGGGCGCCGCGATCGCGCGTCGTGCCACGGGTCCTCCTGCTCCGGTCGGCTCGCATCGGGTGCGGACGCACGCCCCTCCTCGGCAACCGGCACCACGGCAGATGTTAGAGGATCAATCGGGATCTTGCGCCCGGGCCCTCGTGGAGACGGGCCTCACATGAACGCTAGGCGACCTCTCTTTACAGCGCGAGAACAGCGCGGATAGCGTCGGGGCGTGATCGAGGAGCCGGACGACGTCATCGCCCGGATCGACGACGACATCCGCCGGGTGCAGCAGCGCGCCGAGGCCCTGCCGAAGCTGCAGGCGGCAGTGGATGCGGTACGCGAGACCGCGCGCGGCGAGCGCCGCGATCTGCTGGTCGAGGTGGATGCCTCCGGCCGGCTCACCCGGCTCGAGATCGATGACGACGCCGTCGCCGATCGGGGCGGCCGCGCGGTGTCGGCCGAGATCCTCGCCCTGATCTCCACGGCGACGCGCGGCGCTCGCGCGAAGACCGTCGCCGCGACCGAGGAGCTGCTCGGCGCCGGAGACCCGATCGCCGCGAAGCTGCAGGCCGACGCCGAGGCGCAGGATGCGGCGAGCGCCGCCCGCGCCCGCGGCTGGACCGAGGGGGGACCGCGATGACCGGCGAGCACATCGCGATCGACGCCGACGTGCTGCGCACCCAGGCGGCGAAGGTCGAGGCCCTCGCCGACGACGTGGCCGAGGCGGCCGCAGCGGCCGGCAGCGTGAACATCGGCGGCGGGGCCTTCGGGCTCATGTGCGCCTTTCTGGTTCCGGTCATCTCGCCGGTGACGACGGCGACGACCGGCGCGATCCGCTCCAGCGGCGAGCTGCTGAAGCGCACCGGAACCGAGCTGCGCGGCGCGGTCGACGACTGGGATGCCACCGAGGCCGACATCGAGGCGGCGCTGAAGAAGCTGCACCGCTCGCTGGACTGAGCCGCAGCGAGCCGAGCCGTACCGAGAGGACGAGGAGACGCATCCGAACATGTCGAACACGCTCGTCGCCCCCGTCGTCGACACCACCTCGCCCTTCTCCGGCGCCTTCCTGCTGCAGGACGGCGAAGACCTCTCCTCGGCGATCAGCTCGGGATCCTGGGTCTCGGGCGGACTCGCCGCGTTCTCGACGGCCCTCGACATCGGCGCCTCGCTCGCCGACCCGATCGGCACCCTCGTCGCCAACGGACTCGGCTGGCTGCTCGACCACTTCGAGCCGCTGAAGACGTGGATGACGCAGCTGACCGGCAACGCCGACGAGGTCGCGGCCTTCGGGCAGACCTGGTCGAACGTCGCGAATCGGATGCGCGAGACGGGTCAGAATCTGCAGACCCGCGTCGGCGATCTGAGCTCGCTCTCGGGCGCGACGGTCGACGCCTACCGCCGGTTCGCCGACGATCTCGCGCAGCACGTGCACAGCATGGGCAACTGGGCCGGCGCCGTCGCGACCGGACTCGACATCGCCTCCCAGCTGGTGCGCGTCGTTCACGACCTGGTGCGGGACGCGATCGCGCAGGTCGTGGGCATGGCCGTCTCGGCCGCCACCGAGCTGATCGTCACGGTCGGCACGGCGGCGCCCGCCGTCATCGGCCAGATCACGGCGCGCGTGTCGGCTCTCGCGACCCGCGTGGGCCGCACGGTCACCCGGCTGCTCGAGTCGATGAAGTCGCTGCGCCCGCTGCTGCAGTCGATGCAGAAGCTCGGCGCCCGCGCAGGCGAGCTGCTGAGCGGGATGCTGTCGGGCACCGCGCACGCCGCCCCGGTCAAGCGCCTCGTCGGCGAGGGCGGCTCGGAGGCCGCGAAGCGCGCCCCGCACTTCGACGTGCAGTTCAAGCTGGGCTCGGGTCACGACAAGGTCGAGTTCGAACGGCAGCTCGCCGGCCAGCAGGCCGGCATGAACGAGCTGTCGGTGCACGACTTCCTCGCCAACCGCGACGCCTACCTGTCGCGCGGCGGCCGTGATCCCGCCGGTGACATCGCGCAGACCGCCGCCCGCAAGGAGGCGCTCATCGCGAAGACCGAGGAGCTGCGCGGCACCGGACTCAGCCGCGCCGAGGCGAAAGCCCAGGCCGAGGAGTGGCTGTCGACGCAGGCCGCCCTGCACAACCCCGACCAGATCGCCGGCGGCTTCGCCGACCGCATCACCGACATGGGCGACAAGAACATCAACTCGTCGATCGGCTCACAGTGGCGCACGCGCATCGGCGCGCTCGACGAGCACATCCGCACTTTCGCCGAGGGACTCACCGAGGCCGAGCGCAAGTCGCTCCTGCTGAATGTGAGCTTGAAGCCGTAGGCGACGCCGATGCGCGGGCCGCCGCATCGTCCCTCCCACCTGTCACCCGGACCCGATAGAACTGGATGCGATGCCTCAGATCCCCGACTTCGTCCCCGCCGCCCCGGTGCCCGCCGCCACGATCGAGCGCTACCGCGGCCGCATCCCCGACCCGGTGCTCGCCGTCTGGCAGTCGCAGGGCTTCGGCGACGGCGTCGGCGGGTGGCTGAAGGTCATCGACCCCGACCTGACGATCGAGCGGCTCGGCGACGCGCTGCCGGCGGCGGGGCTGATCCCCCTGTTCGCGACGGCCCTCGCCGACATCGTCGTCTGGGATGAGGCGCGGCAGAAGAGCCGCGTCCTGCTCTACCGCTACGGCCGCGTCGACCCCTTCGGCACGAACTTCGACCTCGTCATCGGCGACCTCTCCGACCCGGAGGCCCTCGCCGAGGACTGGCTCTGGGAGCCCTTCCCGGCGGCTGCCGCCCGCCTCGGCCGCCCCGGCTACTCGGACGCGTTCATGTACGTGCCCCTGCTCGCCCTCGGTGGACCGGAGTCGCCCGACCACCTCGACACCGGCGACCTCCTCACCCACGTGCAGCTCATCACCCAGCTCGCGGGCCCGCTGCGGTACGTCTGAGCCGGCCGCCGCGGTTCACCGTGTCGCCCGCGCGTCCATGCGAGTGCTGTCGGGACCGTGTGTAAGCGGAAGGGGCGCCTCACGATCGAGATCGTCGAGGCGCCCCTTCATGGTGAGGATCTTCTACTGCAGCTTGTAGGTGACCGAGCCCACCTCGCCGCCGAGCAGGCCATCCTTGGCCGAGAGCTTGACCGGAGTGGTCAGGTCGTCGAGCTCGTAGGCGATGGCGTTCTCGACGGTCCCGCCCTCCTTGATGTCCTGAAGCTGAGTATCGGTGTACTGGTCTCCCGGGGTCATGCCGAGATCGAGGGAGTTCACGGAGTTCGGGTCGTTGTCCTGGAACGCCTCGAAGTTCGACAGCCAGGCGATCGACGGGCTCGTCGACGCGCTGGTCAGGTTGGTCGTCTTGTAGACGATCGCGATGACCGGCTTGCTGCCGTACTCGTTACCGGCCTGACCGGGCTGGATGATCGAGTGGCTGACGATCTCGATCTTGACGGTCGACGTGGTGAGCACGCCGTCCTTGAAGCTGGCGCCCGTGATCGAGCTGCCATCGGCGGCGTCGGAGTCGTCTCCCGCCGCGGCGGCGGTCGTGCCCGCCTTCGGCACCGAGTCCTCCTTGACCGCCGAGACCGCAGCCGCGAAAGCAGCGGTGTAGACCACGATCATGATGATCGAGAGCACGAGGCCGACACCGGAGAGGATGACGCCCACGAGGGCGGCCTTGCGGGGGCGGAACTTGATGACGAGTCCGATGACACCCAGCACGACGCCGACGATGCCGGTCGCGACCGAGGCGTAGTTGAGGAACGGGATCGCGAAGCCGACGACCGTCACGATCCCGAGGATCAGTGCGGCGATGCCGAAGCCGTTTCCGGCCTTGGGCGCCTGCGGCGCGTACGACGGCTGCGCGGGTGCCGGCGCGGGGATGGTGTCAGACAAAATCAGCTCCTGGTCAAGATGTCGGGAAGCGAACTGCACATCACATGTCGTCGTCCGCCTTGAGAAAGCTATGTGAGTAGCGAATCTTCGTCATGGCCCACTACGAGGGTCATCGGCGCTCGTGAGCCAGCGGGAGCGGCGCGGCAATGCGTACCGTCGAGGAGTCCGACTCTCTCGCGGAAGGCGCATCCATGACCACCTCGCCCTTGCTCGAGTCACGGCTGCCGATCGTCACGGCGCCGATGGCGGGCGGAGCGACGACGGTCGCCCTGGCGATCGCGGCGGCCGAGGCGGGCGCATTCCCCTTCCTCGCGGCCGGCTACAAGAGCGTCGAGGCGATCTCCGCCGAGATCGAGCAGCTGCGGGCTGCAGGGCATCCCTTCGGCGTCAACCTGTTCGTCCCGTCGACCGACGAGGTGGATGCGGCGGCGTTCGCCGCCTACGCCGCCGAGCTCCAGACCGAGGCCGACGCCTACGGGCTGACTCTCGACCCGGTCCCCGTGGCAGATGACGACCGCTGGGCCGAGAAGGTCGCGCTGCTCGTCGCGCATCCGGTGCCGATCGTCTCGCTGACCTTCGGACTCCCCGCGCAGTCCGACATCGCAGCGCTGCAGGCCGCCGGGTCGCGCGTGCTCGCGACGGTGACGAACGTCGACGAGGCCCGCGCCGCTCACGACGCCGGCGTCGACGGGCTGATCGTGCAGGGCTCTGCCGCCGGCGGGCACAGCGCGATCTTCGACGCGACGCAGAACCCCGCTGACGGCGACACCGTCGCGCTGCTCCGCGCGATCCGGGCCGCCGTCGAGCTGCCGGTCATCGGCGCGGGCGGGGTCGACTCCCCCGAGGCCGTGCGCCGCATCCTCGCCGCCGGCGCCGAGGCGGTCGCCGTCGGCACGCTCCTGCTGCTGACGGATGAGGCGGGCACCTCCCCGACGCATCGCGCCGCCCTCGCCGACCCGGCCTTCACCGAGACGGTGATCACGCGCGCCTTCACCGGGCGCCCGGCGCGCGCCCTCCGCAGCGCGTTCATCGACCGCCACGACCCCACGGCGATCACCGCCTACCCGGCCGTGCACCACCTCACCCGGATGCTGCGTTCCACTGCCGGTGCAGCCGGCGACGCCGAACGGCTGCACCTCTGGGCGGGCACCGGCTGGCGCGCCGCGCGCCCCGGCCCGGTCGCGGACGTCATCCGCCGCCTCGCCGGCGAGGCCGGCGCGAACGAGCCGAGTCAGGCGGACGGCGGCGGTTCGTAAGCCAGTGCGGGAAGGCGGTCGAACCGCGCGCCCTCGGGCTTCGGCGACGACACCGTCCAGACGAGCATCGTGATCGCTCCGATGATCGGCACGAGCACGATGAAGAACCATCCCCCGGCCTTGTCGACGTCGTGCAGGCGCCGCCAGGTCACTGCGAGCCCGGGGATGAACGTCGCCAGCGCGAAGCCGCTGGCAAGCAGGTCGATGCCGTAGGCGACGAACGCGCCGGCGCTCTCGTGCGCCGCATCGGGCGGGGTCGGCAGACTCACGATGCCGAAGGTCGAGAGGACGCCGGCGTCGCGGTAGTCGCGGCGATCCCAGTCGCCGCTGATCACTCCGGCGAGAATGGTCAGCGCGAGGTGCACGACGATCGAGACGAGGGTCCACCACCAGTACTCGGCGCGCCCCGCCCGTCCGCTGAAGTCGGCGTATTTGCGGAAGAAGCGCCGGATCGCGGCGACCAGCGGCGCCCGATAGTACGGAAGCCAGAGCGGCGGCTCAGCGGCCACGTGCGAAGCGGGCCTGGAATCAGCTGCGGAGCTCACCGCGCCAGCTTAGATTCCGACGGATGCTCGCCGATCGATGCCGAGCCGACACGGAGGATGTGGAAGGAGTGGAGCCTAGGGGAATCGAACCCCTGACCTCCTGCTTGCAAAGCAGGCGCTCTACCAATTGAGCTAAGGCCCCGTGCGGTAGAGACACTACCGCCGGAAACACGAAAAGCCCCCCGAGAGGGACTTCGTGCGAGTGGGGCTACGAGGACTTGAACCTCGGACCTCTTCGTTATCAGCGAAGCGCTCTAACCGCCTGAGCTATAGCCCCGAGTGGCACCGGATCGCGGGATCCCCGCTCGGGCCGAATAGAACAGTACCCCACCCTCCCCCGTTCCGACGAATCGGCGGGAGCGGATGGGGCACTCGCGTGCGAGACGCGACGTCAGTTGTTGGTGAAGCCGACCAGCAGGCCGCCGGTGAAGCGCACGCTGAGGTTGTAGAGCAGCGCGCCGATGGCGCCGAGCGCGGTGCCGACGACCGTGTTGAGGATCGCGACGACGAGCGCGAAGAGCACGACCTGGCCGGCGCCGAAGGTGTCGGTGACGCTGAAGCTGTTGTCGCTGAGCACGTCGCGCATGAGGTCGTCGATCTTGTCGAAGACGTGCGTCGAGTTCAGCACGACCCAGATCAGGAACGCGGCGACGACGAGCACGATGCCGAGGCACAGCATCACGAGGAACGTCAGCTTCACGACCGACCAGAAGTCGACGTAGACCAGCTTCAGGCGAACCTGCTTGCTCGAACTCGAGCGAGGGGACTTTCGCTGAAGCTTCTCGGCGACACTCGTCATTCGGCGGGTCCGTCCTTCTCATCGTCGGCCGGGCTGGGGGTCGTCTCCGGCTCGTCGGTGTCCTGGGAGTCCAGGTTCCGTTCGCTGTTCTTGGCCACGGCGATGATCTTGTCGCTGGCCGCGAACTTGGCGAAAGTGACGCCCATCGAGTCGCGACCGGTCGCCCTGACCTCGGCCACGGCAGACCTTATCACCTTGCCGCTGGAGAGAATCGCGAGCACTTCGTCGTCCTCGCCGACGATCAGCGAGCCCGCGAGAGAGCCGCGATCGTCGTTGAGTTTGGCGACCTTGATGCCCAGTCCGCCGCGTCCCTGAACCCGGTACTGGTCGACCGCGGTGCGCTTCGCGAAGCCGCCCTCGGTGACCACGAAAACAAATCCGTCGTGCGGCGCGACCGCCGCCGAGAGCAGCTCGTCGCCCTCGCGGAAGTCCATGCCCTTCACGCCCGAGGTCGAGCGGCCCATGGGGCGCAGCGCCGAGTCGGTGGCGGTGAAGCGCAGCGACTGACCGTGGCGCGAGACGAGCAGGATGTCGTCGTCTTCATCCACCAGCATCGCCGACACGAGCTCGTCCTCGTCGCGCAGGTTGATCGCGATGATGCCGCCGGTGCGGTTCGTGTCGTACTCCGACAGCGCCGTCTTCTTGACGAGCCCGCGACGCGTGGCGAGGGTCAGGTACTGCGCGGCCTCGTAGTCGGGGATGTCGAGGATCTGCGCGATCTGCTCGTCCGGCTGCAGCGCGAGCAGGTTGGCGATGTGCTGGCCCTTGGCGTCGCGGCCGGCCTCCATCAGCTCGTAGCCCTTCGCCCGGTAGACCCGCCCGGTGTTCGTGAAGAACAGCAGCCAGTGGTGCGTCGTGGTGACGAAGAAGTGCTCGACGATGTCGTCGGCGCGCAGCTGGGCGCCCTTGACGCCGCGGCCGCCACGGTGCTGCGAGCGGTAGTTGTCGCTGCGGGTGCGCTTGACGTAGCCGCCGCGGGTGACGGTGACCACCATCTCCTCTTCGGGGATGAGGTCTTCGACGCTCATGTCGCCGTCGAAGCCGAGCAGGATCTCGGTGCGGCGGTCGTCGCCGTACTTGCGCACGATCTCGGTGAGCTCTTCGGAGATCACCTCGCGCTGACGCTCGGGCGAGGCGATGATCGCCTTGAACTCGAGGATCAGCGCCTCGAGCTTGTCGTGCTCGTCGTTGATCTTCTGGCGCTCGAGCGCGGCGAGGCGGCGCAGCTGCAGTTCGAGGATCGCGTTGGCCTGCAGCTCGTCGACCTCGAGCAGCGCCATGAGCCCCTGGCGGGCCTCGTCGACGGTGGGCGAGCGGCGGATGAGCGCGATGACCTCGTCGAGCGCGTCGAGCGCCTTGAGGTAGCCGCGAAGGATGTGAGCGCGCGCTTCGGCCTCGTTGAGGCGGAACTGCGTGCGGCGCACGATCACGTCGATCTGGTGGCCGATCCAGTGCGTGATGAACTGGTCGATCGACAGGGTGCGCGGCACGCCGTCGACGATCGCGAGCATGTTCGCGCCGAAGTTCTCCTGCAGCTGGGTGTGCTTGTACAGGTTGTTGAGCACGACACGGGCGACCGCATCCCGCTTGAGCACCAGCACGAGGCGCTGACCGGTGCGGCCCGAGGTCTCGTCGCGGATATCGGCGATGCCGGAGAGCTTGCCCTCCTTGACGAGGTCGGCGATCTTGACCGCGAGGTTGTCGGGGTTGACCTGGTACGGCAGCTCGGTGACGACGAGCGCGGTGCGACCCTGCAGCTCCTCGACGGTGACGACAGCGCGCATCGTGATCGAGCCGCGGCCGGTGCGGTAGGCGTCGTGAATGCCCTTGACGCCGAGGATCTGCGCGCCGGTCGGGAAGTCCGGTCCCTTGATGCGCTGGATCAGCGCCTCCTGCAGCTCCTCGCGCGTCGCATCCGGGTGCTCGAGCGCCCAGAGCGCGCCCTCGGAGACCTCGCGCAGATTGTGCGGGGGGATGTTCGTGGCCATGCCGACCGCGATGCCGACCGAGCCGTTGACGAGCAGGTTGGGGAACCGCGCCGGCAGCACGACGGGCTCCTGGGTGCGGCCGTCGTAGTTGGGCTCGAAGTCGACCGTGTCTTCCTCGATGTCGCGCACCATCTCCATGGCGAGCGGCGACATCTTGGTCTCGGTGTAACGGTGGGCGGCGGCGCCGTCGTTGCCGGGCGAGCCGAAGTTGCCCTGGCCGAGCGCGAGCGGGTAGCGCAGCGACCACGGCTGAACCAGGCGCACGAGCGCGTCGTACACCGACGAGTCGCCGTGCGGGTGGAACTGCCCCATGACGTCGCCGATGACGCGGGTGCACTTCGAGAAGGCGCGGTCGGGGCGGTATCCGCCGTCGAACATCGTGTAGATCACGCGGCGGTGCACGGGCTTGAGCCCGTCTTCGACGCGCGGCAGCGCGCGGCCGATGATCACGCTCATCGCGTAGTCGAGGTACGAGCGCTGCATCTCGACCTGCAGGTCGACCTGCTCGATCCGGTCGCCGCCGCCCTCGGTGGTGGTGGTCTCGTCAGTCATATGCGGTTATCCCTGGCGCTCTCGATCAGATGTCGAGGAAGCGCACGTCCTTGGCGTTCTGCTGGATGAAGGTGCGGCGGGCATCCACATCGTCGCCCATGAGGGTGGCGAAGATGCCGTCGGCGATCGCCGCGTCGTCGAGGGTGACCTGCTTGAGCGTGCGGGTCTCGGGGTTCATGGTCGTGTCCCACAGCTCCTGGTGGTTCATCTCGCCGAGACCCTTGTAGCGCTGCACGCCGTTCTCCTTGGGCAGGCGCTGGCCGGCGGCCGTGCCCTCCTTGATCACGGCGTCGCGCTCGCGATCGGAGTAGACGTAGTCGTCCTCGTGGTTCGACCACTTGATGCGGTAGAGCGGCGGCATCGCGAGGTAGACGTAGCCCATCTCGATCAGCGGGCGCATGTAGCGGAACAGCAGCGTCAGCAGCAGCGTCGTGATGTGCTGGCCGTCGACGTCGGCATCCGCCATGAGCACGATCTTGTGATAGCGGGCCTTCTCGCCGTTGAAGTCCTCGCCGATGCCGGTGCCGAAGGCCGTGATCATCGCCTGGATCTCGGCGTTCGACAGCGCGCGGTCGAGGCGGGCCTTCTCGACGTTGAGGATCTTGCCGCGCAACGGCAGGATCGCCTGCGTCTCGGGGTTGCGGCCGGTCTTGGCCGAACCGCCGGCCGAGTCGCCCTCGACGAGGAAGATCTCGCTGCGGGAGGGGTCCTTGCTCGAGCAGTCGCTGAGCTTGCCGGGCATGCCGCCGCCCTCGAGCAGTCCCTTGCGGCGGGTCTGCTCGCGCGCCTTGCGCGCGGCGAGGCGGGCGGTCGCGGCCTGGATGGACTTGCGGATCACGTCGCGCGCCTGGTTCGGGTTGCGCTCGAACCAGTCGGCGAGCTGGTCGCCGACCACGCGCTGCACGAACGACTTCGCCTCGGTGTTGCCGAGCTTCGTCTTCGTCTGGCCCTCGAACTGCGGCTCACTGAGCTTGATCGAGATGACGGCGGTGAGGCCCTCGCGCACGTCGTCGCCGGAGAGGTTCTCGTCCTTCTCGCGCAGCAGGTTCTTCTCGCGGGCGTAGCGGTTGACCAGCGTGGTCAGCGCCGCGCGGAAGCCCTCCTCGTGCGTGCCGCCCTCGTGCGTGTTGATGACGTTGGCGTAGGTGTGCACGCTCTCGCTGTACGCGGTCGTCCACTGCATCGCGATCTCGAGCGCCATGTTGCGCTCGGTGTCCTCCTGCTGGAAGGCGATGATCTCCGGGTGGATGACCTCCGACTTCTTCGCGGAGTTGAGGTACTCGACGTAGTCGACCAGGCCCTGCTCGTAGTGGAAGTCGTCGTGGCGGGCGATCAGCGCCGCATCCGCCTCGTCCTCTTCCTTGGCGCTCGGGTCGGGGATGCGCGACTCCTCGCGCTCGTCGGTGAGCGTGATGCGCAGGCCCTTGTTGAGGAAGGCCATCTGCTGGAAGCGGGTGCGCAGCGTCTCGTAGTCGAAGACGACGGTCTCGAAGATCTCGGCGTTCGGCCAGAAGGTGATCGTGGTGCCGGTGTCGCTCTCGGGGATGTCGGCGCCCTGGGCGAGCGGCGCATCCGGCACGCCGTTCTGGTAGCTCTGCGTCCAGGCGCTGCCCTGGCGGTGCACCTCGACGTTCAGTCGGGTCGAGAGCGCGTTGACGACCGAGCTGCCGACGCCGTGCAGACCGCCGGAGACGGCGTAGCCGCCGCCGCCGAACTTGCCGCCGGCGTGCAGGATCGTGAGCACGACTTCGACGGTCGACTTCTTCTCGACGGGGTGCTCGTCGACGGGGATGCCGCGGCCGTTGTCGACGACGCGCACGCCGCCGTCGGCGAGGATCGTGACGTTGATCGTGTCGCAGAACCCGGCGAGAGCCTCGTCGACGCTGTTGTCGACGATCTCCTGCACGAGGTGGTGCAGACCGCGCGGGCCGGTCGAGCCGATGTACATGCCGGGACGCTTGCGCACGGCCTCGAGACCCTCGAGGACCTGGATCGCGCTTGCGCCGTAGTTGTCGTCAGCCGACGCGGGGGCGCCCGCGTTCTGGTCAGAGGAGGTCATAAAGGAGTTTTCTCCTGGTGGCTGGAGGAGGATGCGCTCGTCGCGACGAGCGGATCCGAAGACCTCTCCAGTCTATCGCAGCGACCCCGTTTCGACCGGCGGAAACGGCCTTCTGAGCGCCTTTTCCGCGCCCAGATACCGGATTTGCCGTCTCAGCCGTAGGTATCGCGCGGACCGCGCCCTGGAACGGCTCTGGGGCCGTGTTTCCACGAGGGGGTGTCCGGTCCCAGAATCCGCACCTTGCCCACACCCGCGAGCGGATGCCGGTCCTCGATCGCCGCGACGATCGACGAGCGCATGAGTCCGAGCTGCTTCGCCCAGGCCGTCGAATCGCAGCGCACGGTGAGCGTGCCCTCCTCCACGCCGACCGGCTCGGAGTGCTGCGCGGTGTCGGCCCCGACGATGCCGGGCCAGTCGATCATGAGCTCGCTGCGGGCGAGCGGCGACTCCCAGCCGAGCTGCGTCGTGAGCCGATCGAGCACGGCGTCGATGCCGTGCGGCTCGCGGCCGGGGCCGAAGGGGACGGTCGTCTGATCCTCGGCGCGGCGTGCGCGGCGGCGCGCATCCCGGCCGGGGCGGCGCTCGCCCATCGCGGTCCTCACCCGCAGATAGACCTGCACGTGCTCGGGCTGCGCGGGATCGATCTCGACCTCGTCGCCGCCGTCGACCTCGGGATCAGAACCGACGTCGGCGCTGGCCTCGGCATCCGGGCCGCGCTCGCCATCGCCCGGGTCGCGCCCGTCACTCATCGACGACCTCGCCGGCGCGGATGCGCAGCACATTCTGCGCCAGGTCGACCGGCACATCCCCCTCGACCGCCGCGGTGATGATGACCTGCTCGAAGTCGCCGATCGCCGAGGCGAGGCGCGAACGCCGGGTCTCGTCGAGCTCGGCGAAGACGTCGTCGAGGATCACGACCGGATCACCCGTCGGCGACTCGACGCGCAGGATGCCGGCCGCGGCCAGCTTGAGCGAGAGCGCGAACGACCAGCTCTCGCCGTGACTCGCATATCCCCGCGCCGGCAGACCGTTGAGCTCGAGCACCAGATCGTCGCGATGCGGCCCGGCGAGCGTGACGCCGCGGTCGATCTCCTGACGGCGCAGGCGGGTCAGGCTCTCGCGGAACGCCTCGGCCGCGACCTCGATCGTGACCCGGCGGTGCTCGCTGTCGGCCGCGGAGGTCGGATCGTCCTCGTCGGGCGAGGCGCCGAAGACGCTCATCCGCATGCCGAGATCCGCCTGGTGCTCGTCGCCGGCGATGGCCCGGTACGCGTCGGCGACGAAGGGACGCAGCCGCTCGACCAGCTCGAGCCGGGCCACGATGAGCTCGGAGCCGAAGGCGACGAGGCGCTCATCCCAGACATCGAGGGTCGAGAGGTCGCCGCCGCGGGCCGCCGCCCGGGCCGTCTTGAGCAGCGTGTTGCGCTGCCGCAGCACCCGCTCGTAATCGCCGACGACGCCCGCGAGCCGCGGAGTGAGCTGGATGAGCAGCTGATCGAGCATCCGCCGCCGGCCCGAGGGCTCGCCGCGCACGAGCGCGAGATCCTCCGGGGCGAAGAGCACGGTGGCCACGTGCCGCGGCAGGTCGCGCGTCTTCGCCGGAGCCCGATTCACCTGCGCGCGGTTCGCGCCGGCCTTGTTGATCTGCAGCTCGACCAGCAGGCTGCGGTCGCCGTGCTGCAGCCGGGTGCGCACGATCGCCGACTCGCGTCCGCTGCGCACGAGCGCCGCATCCGTCGAGACGCGATGCGAGCCGAGGGTGGCGAGGTAGCCGATCGCCTCGACGAGGTTCGTCTTGCCCTGGCCATTGCGGCCGACGAGCAGATTCGGTCCCGGGTGCAGCTGCACCTCGGCCTCCGCGTAGTTGCGGAAGTCGGTGAGCTGCAGATGGGAGACGATCACGACGACCCCGCCGGGGCCGGGATCACGCCGAGCGCACCGCGTGCCCGCCGAACTGCTTGCGCAGCGCGGCGACGGCCTTCATCGAGGGCGAGTCCTCCTGGCGCGAGACGAAGCGCGCGAAGATCGACGCCGAGATCGCGGGCATCGGCACCGCGTGGTCGAGCGCCTCCTGCACGGTCCAGCGGCCCTCGCCCGAGTCTTCGACGAAGCCCTCGATGTCATCCAGACCCGGGTCCTCCTTGAGGGCCTTGACCAGGAGGTCGAGCAGCCAGCTGCGCACGACGGTGCCACGCTGCCAGGCCTCGAAGACGCCGGTGACGTCGTGAATGAGGTCGCTGCGGGCGGCGAGCAGCTCGTAGCCCTCGGCGAGGGCCTGCATCTGCGCGTACTCGATGCCGTTGTGCACCATCTTCGCGTAGTGGCCGGCGCCGATCGGGCCGGCGTGCACGAAGCCCTCCGCGCGCGGACCCTCCGGGCGCAGCGCGTCGAAGACCGGCGCGGCGAACTCGATGTCGGCCTTCTCGCCGCCGGCCATGAGTCCGTAGCCGTTGTCGAGACCCCAGATGCCGCCCGAGACGCCGCAGTCGGCGTAGCGCACGCCCTTCGCGGCGGCCTGCTCGGCGTGACGGGCGTCGTCGACGAAGCGCGAGTTGCCGCCGTCGATGAGCAGATCGCCCTCGTCCATGACCTCGAGCAGATCGGTGACGACCTTGTCGGTCACCGCACCCGAGGGAACCATGATCCAGATCAGACGCGGGGCGGGAACGGCGGCCATGAGTGCCGTCAGATCGGGCACATCCGTCACGGCCGGGTTCGGGTCGTAGCCGGTGACCTCCACGCCGCCGCGGCGCAGCCGCTCGCGCATATTGCCGCCCATCTTGCCGAGGCCGACCAGTCCGATGTGCATCATGCTCCTAGCTGGCGACGCCGGTCGCCGTCTCTCGAGTGGCTCGATGCTGATCGGGTCAGCAGGGGGTCGCTCCGGGTGGTGGTGGATGCCGGGCGAGCCCCGGCTCAGCGCAGCAGCAGGTTCGGCTGCAGCAGGTACTTGTAGTCGTCGCTGCCCGGCTGGTCCTTCGACGACTGGCTCGTGATGAGCACCGGGCCCGGCTTGTTCGGGTTCTCGGTCTTCGTGAACGAGACGCGCACGAACTCGGAGTGCACCGCGCTCAGCGCGTCGAGCAGGAACGACGGCTTGAGCGAGACGACCGTGTCCTCGCCGTGCAGGTGGGCGTCGATCGTCTCGGAGGCCTGGGCCTGCTCGGCGCCGGCGGCCTCGAGGGTGAGTCCGTCGATCGAGAAGCTGAAGCGCAGCGCGGCCTCGCGCTCGAGCACGAGCGCGACGCGACGCACCGCATCCACCAGCTCGGCGGTGTTGAGCACCGCGTAGTTGTCGACCGTGTCGGGGAAGAGCCGGCGCACGGGCGGGAAGTTGCCCTTGATGAGCAGCGAGGTCACGGTGCGCTTCTCGCTGCTGAAGGCGATGAGCTCGCGGTCGTCGCCGCGCACGATCGACACCGACACGGTGCCGGCATGACCGAAGGTCTTGCCGATCTCGCTCAGCGTGCGCGCGGGCACCAGGGCGGTTGTGCCCTCCGCCGAGTTCTGCCCGGAATCCCAGTCGATCGCGCGGATGGCGACGCGGTAGCGGTCGGTCGCGACGAGCGAGAGCGAGTTCTCGCCGACCTCGAGCTGCACGCCGGTGATGACCGGGGTGACGTCGTCGCGCGACGCGGCGACCGCGACCTGCGCGACGGCGGCGGCGAAGTCGTCGGCCGGCAGCACGCCGGTCTGCTCGCTGACCTGGGGCAGGGTCGGGTACTCCTCGACCGGCATGCTCAGCAGCGTGAAGCGGGCCGAGCCGCAGCTCACCGCGATCTTGTTGTCGATCTTCTCGAAGACCACGGGGGCGTTCGGCAGACGGCTCGCGATGTCGGCGAGCAGGCGACCGGAGACGAGCGCGGTGCCGGCCTCATCCACCTCGGAGGGGATCTCGGTCTGCGACGACACCTCGTAGTCGAACGACGAGAGGGTGAGCGACCCGTCTTCGGCGCTGAGCAGCACTCCGCTGAGGATCGGCTGCGTCGTGCGCTGCGGGAGCAGCTTCACCGCGAACGAGACCGCCTCGGCGAAGACGTCGCGGTTGACCTGGAACTTCACGAGAGGCACTCCCTGTCCCCGGATGACGGTGATCGAACGATGTTTGCAGAGCGATCCTGTCACACGGGGAGGCCTGCTCGGCTTGTGAACAGCGAGCTGAGGCGCTCAGCGCCGGCCCGAGTCGATCCGATCGGGTCGAGGTTGTGGATTCGCGAATCGGATATCTGTCTCTGTCATCTTCTTAACAGCTGTGGAGAATGTGGATAACTCGGTGGATAGCCGCGTTAAGCAGGGAACTACAACCGTGGAAGTTGTGAGCGGACTGTCGAGAGCCGAGCCCTCGGATGTGGACGGGGATTCGTGTCGTTCCGCACTCTCCACAGGATCCCGCTTAACGCTCACATCCTGAGCGGCGGTTCTCCACAGTTATCCACAGGTCTTCCACACTGTGAGCGTTAACCCCGTCTTCGGGGGGTGGAAACCTGTCGCCCGGGCGCGTCGGGGGGATCAGATCTTGTAGCGCTGCTCCTGCTTGATGCGGTTCGTCAGCTCGGTGACCTGGTTGTAGATCGAGCGACGCTCCTTCATGAGCTCGCTGATCTTCTTGTTCGCGTACATCACCGTCGTGTGATCGCGGTTGCCGAACAGCTGCCCGATCTTCGGCAGCGACAGGCTCGTCAGCTCGCGGCACAGGTACATCGCGATCTGCCGCGCCGTCGCGATCGCCTGCGAACGGCTCGAGCCGTAGAGGTCATCCACCGTCAGCTTGAAGTAGTCGGCGGTGTTGTTGATGATGTCGACCGGCGAGATGACGTTGTCCTCGTCGAGCGTGATCAGATCCTTCAGAACCGTCTGCACGAGCTGCAGATCGATCGGCGTCTTGTTGAGCGAGGCGAAGGCGGTGACGCGGATGAGGGTGCCCTCGAGCTCGCGGATGTTCGACGACACCTTCGTCGCCATGTACTCGAGGATCTCGTCGGGCACCTGCAGCCGCTCGCTCTGCGCCTTCTTGCGCAGGATCGCGATGCGGGTCTCGCGGTCGGGCACCTGCACGTCGGTGATGAGGCCCCACTCGAAGCGCGAGCGCATCCGATCCTCGAAGCCCGTCAGATGCTTCGGCGCGAGATCGCTCGTGATCACGACCTGCTTGGAGTGATCGTGCAGCGTGTTGAACGTGTGGAAGAACGCCTCCTGCGTCTCCACCGCGCGCTGCAGGAACTGGATGTCGTCGATCAGCAGGATGTCGATGTCGCGGTAGCGCGACTGGAACTGCGACGAGCGGTTGTTCGCGATCGAGTTGATGAAGTCGTTCGTGAACTCCTCCGAGCTCACATAGCGCACCCGGATGCCGGGGTAGAGGTTCTCGGCGTAGTGGCCGATCGCGTGCAGCAGATGCGTCTTTCCCAGACCCGAGTCGCCGTAGATGAACAGCGGGTTGTAGGCCTTCGCCGGCGCCTCGGCCACGGCGACCGCGGCGGCGTGCGCGAAGCGGTTCGACCCGCCGATGACGAAGTTGTCGAAGTTGTACTTGGCGTTGAGCCGGCTGTCGGAGCGACGACTGGTCTCGACGACGGGAGCCTCGGCCGCCGAGTGGCGGGGTTCGCGATCACGATCGGCGACAGCGGGCGTCACCGGTTTGAGCACCTCGGTGTGGATCTCGGGATTGACCACGATCGCGAAGTTCGTGACCTCGTCGGCGTCATCGACCTCCACGCTCGAGAGGGCCTCCAGCAGCGGAACGCGGATGCGCTGCTCGAGCATCGAGCGCGTCAGGTCGTTCGGCACCTCGAGGTAGATGGTGCCGGCGAGCACGCCCTTCGGCTCCACCAGATTGAGGAAGCCGTGCAGCTGCGGGGTGATCCGGTGATCCTCCTCCAGGTGCTCTCGCACTGCGCGCCAGAGCTGGAGGGTGGGATCGATGTCGGACATGGTGCCTTTCGCGCTGTGGACCTGAGAACTCCGCCCGCGACGCGTCGGGCGCGCAGGGTTATCCACAGGATTATCCACGGTTGTGGGTTGCTGTGGAAACGCGAGACGGTCGCGACCGGGGGTCGCGCGACTTCGGATCACCCTAGGTCGATGCGGCGCGTCGCTGCCAGTGCTGGGCGCAGATCGGGTAGAGGATGCAGGGTTGACCCGGAGCCCTTTTGACCGAAGCGGCTCGGCGGGCTAGATTAACCCGGTTGACTTCGGACTCGCGTGTACGCGGGCCCGTTCCCATTTCTTCCCGGTCGTTCCGCGTCGCCGGGCAACGGAGATACGACTATGAGCAAGCGAACCTTCCAGCCGAACAACCGCCGCCGCGCCAAGGTGCACGGCTTCCGTCTGCGCATGCGCACCCGCGCCGGCCGCGCGATCCTGGCGAACCGCCGTCGCAAGGGCCGTACCGAGCTCAGCGCGTAAGACCTCACCGGTCGACTCCGTGCTCGCCCGGGCCAACCGCGTCATCACCGCCGACGAATTCCGTCGAGCCGTGCGTCGCGGTCGCCGGATGTCTACGCCGATCGCGGTGTACCACCGCATCGAGCTCGGAGACGACCATCCAGCTCGCTTCGGGTTCATCATCACCCGAGCCGTCGGAACCGCCGTGCACCGCAACAAGCTGCGCCGGCGGTTTCGTGCGATCGGGCGAGAACTGGTGGATGAGGGCGCCCGAGGCGGCGACGTCGTAGTGCGTGCGCTCCCCGGCAGCGCCGAGCAGGACTGGACCACGATCCGCGACGACATGCGCGGCGCCCTGGTCGGGAAGCTGATCCGCTCATGACTGGCGAGGTCTCACCTGCCCGCAGCGTGCTGACGACGGCGATGCTGGTGCCGCGGAATGTCTGCGTCGTGATCCTCCGCATCTACCGCGCGGTCATCTCCCCGCTCTACGGTCAGGTCTGCCGGTACTACCCCAGCTGCTCGGCCTACGCTCTCGAAGCGATCCAGCGTCACGGCGTCATCCGCGGCGTCTGGCTCGGCTCGAAGCGCATCGCCCGCTGCCACCCGTGGGCCGCCGGCGGCGTCGATGACGTTCCCGGCCACTTCGCACCACCCCGCTACCGCATCACCCGCTTCGGATTCGTCGTCGCGGGAACAGGAAAGGCCTGACCCTCCCCTATGGATATCGGCTCCTTCTTCCAGACGCTGCTGACACCCATCAAATGGGTGATCGAGGCGCTCCTGGTCGGATTCCACTGGCTTCTCACGACCCTCGGCATGAACCCCGCCGCGGGTCTCACCTGGGTTCTCTCGATCGTCGGCCTCGTGCTCGTCGTGCGCGCCCTGCTCATCCCGATCTTCGTGCGCCAGATCAAGAGCCAGCGCAAGATGCTCGAGGTCGCGCCGCAGCTCAAGAAGATCCAGGACAAGTACAAGGGCAAGAAGGACCAGTTCTCGCGCGAGGCCATGCAGCGCGAGACCATGGAGCTGTACCGCAAGGCGGGCACGTCGCCGTTCTCGTCCTGCCTGCCGCTGCTGATCCAGATGCCGATCTTCTTCAGCCTGTTCTCGGTGCTCAACGAGGCCCGCAACGACAAGGCGGGTGTCGGCCTCCTCACCCGCGAGCTCTCCGACCAGTTCTACAACGCCGAGCTCTTCCCCGGAGCGGGGCTGAAGTTCAGCATCCAGTCGGCTCTCGAGCACAACCCCGTGCTGTGGCCCGTCGTCATCCTCGCCGGCCTCATGGTCATCGCGATGACCGCCTCGCAGTTCGTCACTCAGCTTCAGATCATGGCGAAGAACCAGTCGCCGGAGATGAAGGAGAGCCCGATGTTCCGGCAGCAGCGCATCCTGCTGTACATCCTGCCGCTGGTCTTCGCGTTCTCGGGCTTCGCCTTCCCCATCGGCGTCATGTTCTACTGGCTGACCTCGAACGTCTGGACGATGATCCAGCAGTTCCTGGTGATCCGGAATATGCCGACCCCGGGCAGCGAGGCGGCGCTTGCTCGCGAGGCGCGCCTCGCGAAGCGCGCCCGTCGCAAGATGGGTGAGGATGCGGCGGCGCTCGAGGCGGCGGAGGCGGCCGAGCTGGAGACCAAGAAGGCGACGACTCAGCGGCAGCAGCCGGTGGGCAAGTCGCGCGCCAAGAAGAGCGGTGGGAACAAGCGATGACCGACGAGAACACGACCGTGCAGGACGAGACGACGACGGCCGAGGCGCCGGAATCGGCGACCGACACCGAGCAGCAGCTGGTCGAGGAGGGCGACATCGCCGCCGACTACATCGAGGAGCTGCTCGACATCGCCGATCTCGACGGTGACCTCGACATCGACGTGCGCGCCGGTCGTGCCTATCTCTCGGTCAGCTCGGACGAGGCCGACGCGCTCCAGACGCTGTCCAAGCCCGACACCGTCTCGGCGCTGCAGGAGCTCACGCGCCTCGCGGTGCAGAGCAAGACCGGTCGCTTCTCACGTCTGATCCTCGATGTGGGCGGTTCGCGCGACGCCCGCGCCGACGAGCTGAGCGCGCTGGTGGATGCCGCGGTCGCGCGCATCGAGGCCGGCGCCGCGTCGGCGTCGCTGCCGCCGATGTCGAGCTACGAGCGGAAGCTCGTTCATGACCTGGTCGGTGAGCGGGGATACACCTCGGAGTCCGAGGGCGAAGGCCGCGATCGTCACACGGTGGTGCGCAAGGCCTGAACACTCCCCCGTTGCGGCGGGATCGACTCGAGCGGGGCGATGTTTCACGTGAAACGTCGCCCCGCTTTCGTCGGTCGGCTGGTTCTGGGAACGCGCGCCGATTGACGACGTCGGTCACTCGTGATCGGTCGCCGATCTCTGTGTCGATCGCGAGGTGATGCTCGCGTCGGCAGGGATCTCTTCGCCCGGTGCAGTGGGAACCCGGAGCTCGGCATCTTCGAGAAGCTCGCGACGTGCTGCCTCTGCGCCGGAGACGGTCAGTGTCCAGTGCGGACGGATGAATTCGGCGCGGGATACCCGGAGATCGATCTGCGTCTCTGGCACCCCGGGCCGCGACTCGGTCGGCTGACGTCCGACTTCCCGGTATCCGAGGCGCGCTGAGACTGCGAGTGACGCGGCGTTCCAGTCGAGAGCGTTGGTCTCGGCGTACTGAGCGCCGAGCTCATCGAACGCGAAGAGCAGCACGGCGGCGCGCATCTCGCGCCCGAAGCCCCTCCCCTGATGTGCTGCGCTCAACCAGGATCCGCTCGTGATCGCGCGGCGGTCGAGGAACTGGTCGGCCGTGACCTCCTGGATGCCGATGGGCCGCCCATCCAACAGTACGGTGAATCCGATTGCCCACAGCTGCGGCGTCGACTTCGCCCGCCGGCTCCAATGGTAGGTCGCGAGGTCATGGGCGAGTCGGGCTGGCGGCGCATCGGTCCACGGCACTCCGAATGGCATCCGTTCGGGAGGGTGGATGCCGGCGAGCGCGGCGTCGACGAGCGCGGGCATGTGCTCGTCACGGATGGGGGTGAGTTCGAGTCGGGGCGTCCGAAGTCGGAGTGTGAACAGCGGCCAGACGGACTCGAGCGTCGACGGCGTCGTCATGCGTCCACGCTAGATGGCGCGTCGTTGAAGATCACGCTCGTGACGTCGCGTTCGGTCGGGCAAGTCATGTGCGGCTTGTCGCCGCGGTGTGATGGCGGCGTCCGAGTTGCCGTGTTGGTGGCTCCCCACCGGATTGCGGCGGCAGGATCCGGTGGCGGTGTCCGTACCGAGATCAGCTCGACGCGTGATCGCCGCGGTGTGTGGGTCCTCGTCTTCGATAGTTCGCCGGGTCGAAGGGGCTGCGTGCGGGCGTGACTGCGATTGCGGGACGTTCGCTTGCGCGCTCTCTCGTACGGTGTAATGAGCTCCGACTTTCCGTTGGTGCTCGGATCAACGCGGAGGCGCGCCGAGGTCGGGGGTTCGGCCTCTGTAGACCCGGTTGCCGGGATGGGAGTCCTGATCGTGCGACCGGACTCTGAGTCAGACCGGCGATGACGCAGATTCGCGGCCTCAGCGGCGGTGTCAGATCTCCTCGTGAAGCGCTCGGTTGCAGCTGGCCTGACCTGTCGTATTGGTGGGGAGTCGCAGCGGGAGGAGCTACACAGACGAAGCGGGCGTCGCGCGTGGTTGTCGATCCGTCCCGTCTCGGGTCGGCGGCGCGAGGGGCTCCTGCGACTGCTGACACCTGCTTCGGTGAGTGCGGCGACGGCGATGCGGGGTTGTCGGTCACGTCGCCGCGAGGTGCGGTGCAGCTCTGTGACGGCGGTCACTGTTCAGCGACGCCGTCGAGCGCTGAGCGGATCGACCCCGTGCGGTGTCGTGCGCTTATCAACCTCGGTAGCGCGCGGCGCAATGGTTCTGTGCCACGGAGAGCGAAAGCTCGGCGGTAGATGTTTCACGTGAAACATCCGAACCGCCAGGCCGGGTCGGTGCAGCATCGGGTACTGAGTATCGACGGATGTCGTGGCCCGGTCGAAACAGAGAGCTCGGTGCTCTGGTCGCGTCGTCGGCCGATCTCCTTCGATCAACGGGTGGCTTCGAGTGCGGCCGCGTCGGCTCCCCCAGTGCCGTGCACCGTCACCCGCGGCACGCTGGATTCGGGAGCGAGGCGGCGCGCCGCAGTTGTTGAGCGCGTTCGGACTGCCGCCGCGAGCTGGAGGCGGATGGTACCCACGGCATCTGCGAGAAGGCCCATCCCCCGTCATTTCGGTCCAGCGCTCTGACGGCGCGCGGAACCCACGCGGATCTCGGTACCGCTGATGTTTCACGTGAAACATCCAGTGCGCGGAGCCATCGTCGGAGGACAGTGACCCGCGCTCGGTCGGCCGATGATCCCGGTACCCTCGATATGCGACCGGAATTGTAGGGATCTCCCCCGACGTGACCTGCCGCCTGACCCCGTCGGAGCACCCCGTGCTCCCGTCGCAGAACCTCGAGAGATCATGACCCAGCCCTCCCCCGCCGGCGGCGAGACCGCACCCGTTCCCGAGGCCGAGCCGGAGTCGGCGGCGCGTCTGTTCGGCGACCGGATCGATGTCGCACGATCCTTCACTGCCGAGCTCGTCGCCCGTGGTGAGGAGCTCGGATTGATCGGGCCCATCGAGCTCCCGCGCATCTGGACGCGGCACATCCTGAACTCGGTCGTGGTCGCTCCCCTGCTGCGCGAGGGCGCGAGAGTCGGAGACATCGGGAGCGGCGCCGGACTTCCCGGCCTCGTGCTCGCGATCGCGCGTCCCGACGTCACGATGGTCTTGATCGAGCCGATGGAACGCCGCGTGGACTGGCTCCGATCCGAGAGCGAGCGCCTCGGACTCGAGAACGTCGAGGTCGTCCGCGCCCGCGCCGAGGAGGTCGGTCGCGATCTCGATCTCGCGCAGGTGACCGCGCGCGCCGTCAGTGCGCTGTCGAAGCTCATCCCGATCACCCGCCCGCTGCTCGATGTCGGCGGGCAGCTGGTCTTCCTCAAGGGCGCGCGCGTTCACGACGAGATCGAGGCGGCCCAGAAGCAGATCCGCAAGGCGCGTCTCGACGAGATCGAGGTGCTCGAACTCGGGGATGGGGATGTAGCCGAGGTCACGCGCGTCTTTCGAGCTACAGTGGTCTAAGCCGGCGTCAGGGCGCATCCGCACCCTCGCCGGTCTCGTGTTTCACGTGAAACATCGCATCCCACCACTGCTTTCAGGAGGACGAGCGCGCCGGTGAACTCTCCCAACGCCAGCTCCCCCGCCCCCGGCGGATACGACGCATCCACTCCCCTCGCCCGCGAGATCGCCGACCTCACTCGGCGTCGAATCGCCCTCGCCGAGCAGGTGCTGCCGAAGCCGTCGCGTCCGCGCATCCTGACGGTCGCGAACCAGAAGGGCGGCGTCGGCAAGACCACGACGACCGTGAATCTCGCCGCCGCGCTCGCGCGCGCCGGGATGCGGGTGCTCGTGATCGATCTCGATCCGCAGGGCAACGCCTCCACGGCGCTCGGGGTCGAGCATCGCGCCGACACCCCGAGCGTGTACGACGTGCTCATCAACGAGGCGCCGATCGACGATGTCGTGCAGCCCAGCCCCGAGTCGCCGAATCTGCTCTGCGTTCCCGCGACCATCCACCTCGCCGGCGCCGAGATCGAGCTGGTCTCACTCGTCGCTCGCGAGCAGCGCCTTCGCGGCGCCATCCACGACTACTTCGAAGAAGTCGACCAGCCGATCGACTTCGTCTTCATCGACTGCCCGCCGTCGCTCGGACTGCTGACGATCAACGCCTTCGTCGCTGCCCGCGAGGTGCTCATCCCGATCCAGTGCGAGTACTACGCGCTCGAGGGACTGAGCCAGCTGCTCGACAACATCAAGCTCGTCGGCCGCCACCTGAATCCCGAGCTCGTCGTCTCGACGATCCTGCTGACCATGTACGACTCGCGCACGAATCTGGCGAACCAGGTCGTCGAGGATGTGCGCACGCACTTCCCCGAGCAGGTGCTCGACTCGCTCATCCCCCGCTCGGTGCGCATCTCCGAGGCCCCGAGCTACGGACAGACCGTCGTGGGCTACGACCTGAACTCCGCCGGCTCGCTCTCCTATCGCGAAGCTGCCGGCGAGATCGCTCTGCGAGGCGAACCGCGACGAGGGGACAGCTGATGGCGACCAAGAGAACCGGTCTGGGACGCGGAATCGGTGCGCTCATCCCCACCAGCGGCTCTGAGAGCCGCCCCGTCGACGTCTTCTTTCCCGCTCCGGCCGTTCCGAAGCAGGAGGATGGCGCTCTGGTGGCCGTTCCGGGTGCTCGACTGGCGTCTCTCTCGCCCGATGACATCGTTCCCAACGCGGTTCAACCCCGCACCGAGTTCCGCGAAGAGGAGCTCAACGAGCTCATCACCTCCGTTCGCGAGTTCGGCGTGCTGCAGCCGATCGTCGTGCGGCCGCGCGCGAACGCCGCCGAGGGCGAGCCGCAGTACGAGCTCATCATGGGCGAGCGCCGCCTGCGGGCGACGAAGGCCTCCGGCCGCGACCGCATCCCGGCGATCATCCGCGACACCGCGGACGAGGACATGCTGCGGGATGCGCTGCTCGAGAACCTGCACCGCGCGCAACTGAATCCGCTCGAAGAGGCCTCGGCCTACCAGCAGCTGCTCGAGGACTTCGGGATCACCCAAGAGCAGCTCGCCGAGCGGATCGGGCGCTCGCGTCCCCAGATCAGCAACACGCTCCGCCTGCTGCGACTCCCGGAGAGCGTGCAGACGCGGGTCGCGGCCGGAGTGCTCAGTGCCGGCCACGCGCGTGCCATCCTCAGTGCCGGCGAGCCGGACGCGATGCAGAAGCTGGCCGACAAGATCGTCGACCAGGAGCTGTCGGTGCGTGCCGCCGAAGCGCTGGCCGGCGAGACCTCGCCGAAGAAGACCCGCGCCGCTCGCCCGAACGCCGGGCGTCACCAGGGCGGTCTGGATGAGATCGCGGAGGCGTTCGGCGACCGCCTCGACACGCGCGTGAAGATCAGCCTGGGTCGCAGCAAGGGTCAGATCGTGATCGACTTCGCGACCGTCGGCGACCTCAACCGCATCCTCGCCGAGCTCGGCCAGGACGGATTCCGCTAGCGGAATAAGCCCAGTTCAGACCCGCCTTTCTCAGCCTTGGACCAGGTCGTCGTCGACGCGGTGATCAGGCCTGAGTGTCGCGCACCGCCGCCTCGGCGAGTGCTGTGTAGACCCAGCCGAGGTCGTGTCCGGCGGCCTCGAGCGCCTGCGGCAGCAGAGAGGTCTCGGTGAGCCCCGGCAGCACGTTCGCCTCGAGGAACCAGGGGGTTCCGGCACCGTCGACGATGAGGTCGACTCGGGAGAGGTGACGCAGGCCCAGCGCCTCGTGCACGGCCACGGCTGCCTCGGCCGCGCGCTGGGCGACATCATCGGCGATGCGCGCGGGCGTGAAGAAGCGGGTCTCCCCTGCGTTGTAGCGCGCCTCGAAGCTGTAGACCCCGCTGCGCGGCTGGATCTCGACCGCGGGCAGCGCGACGGCGCCATCCCCCGTGTCGATCACGCCGACCGCGATCTCGGTTCCCGTGATCCGCTGCTCCACGAGCGCGACATCACCGTAGGTGTAGGCGTCGACCATCGCCCGCGGCAGTCCCGCCGCATCCTCGACGATGGTCACGCCCTGCGCCGACCCGCCCTGCGCGGGCTTGACGACGACCGGAGGTGCCAGCTCGTCGGTGATCGCCGAGAAGACGGCGTCGGCACCGAGTTCACGGAAGGCATCCCGCGGCAGGGTGATCGAGCGCGGAGTCGCGACCCCCGCACGCTCGGCGAGCGTCTTGGCGGTCGGCTTGTGCCAGGCGAGACGCGCCGCGTCGGCCCGGGCCCCGACGAAGGGGACGCCGAGGAACTCGAGCAGCCCGCGCAGCGCGCCGTCCTCACCGCTCGCCCCGTGCAGGGCCGGCCAGATCACGTCGGGGCGATCGGTGCGCAGTCGGTCGATCAGCGTCGAATCCGGGTCGACCAGCTCGACGTCGACGCCGTGGCCCTTGAGCGCGTCCGCGACCTGTCGGCCGGACCGCAGCGAGACGTCGCGTTCGTGCGAGATGCCGCCGGCGAGCACGACGACGCGGGGCAGTGCGGAAGCCATAGAACGATCCTCAGCCGATGTTGGGGGGCAGAACGCGGTCGGAATCCTGCGCGGGACGGATCTGCAGCGGCGCCGTCTTCGAGAACTCGCTCACGAGCGACAGCTCGCCGTTGATGACATTGGCGAGACGGCGGATGCCCTCGCGGATGAAGTCGGGCGTCGGATAGCAGAACGAGAGACGCATCGCATTGCGCCCTCCCCCGTCGGCGTAGAAGGCGGTGCCGGGCGTGTAGGCCACGAGCTCCTTGACAGCCCGCGGCAGCATCGCCTTCGAGTCCAGCTCGGGCGGCAGGGTGAGCCACACGTAGAAGCCGCCGTTCGGCGTCGTCCAGCTCAGGGAGGGCAGGTGCTCCTGCAGAGCCGAGAGCATCGCATCCCGTCGCTCGCGGTAGACCCCGCGGAAGGTGTCGATCTGACCCTTCCAGTCGGCGGTCGACAGGTACTCCGACACGACCGTCTGTCCGAAGGTGCCCGGGGAGAGCACGGCGGCCTCGTTGGCGAGCACGAGCTTCTCGCGGATAGCGTGCGGCGCCACGGCCCATCCCACGCGCATGCCCGGGGCGAGCGTCTTCGAGAAGGTGCCGAGGTAGATTACCCCGTCCTCCTCGACCGAGCGCATGGCGTGCGGGGCCGGCTGGTCGAAGTAGAGCAGGCCGTAGGGGTTGTCTTCGACGACGAGGATGCCCTCGGTGCGGCAGATCTCGAGCACCTCCATGCGGCGCTCCCAGCTGAGGGTGACGCCCATGGGGTTGTGGAACGAGGGGACCGTGTAGAGGAACTTGATCGTGCGGCCCTCGGCGCGCACCCGCGCGATCGTCTCGCGCAGCGCCTGCGGGTTGACGCCGCCGTCGTCCATCGGCGCGTGCACGACCTCGCCCTCGAACGACTTGAAGACGGTGATCGCGGTGACGTAACTCGGACCCTCGGCGATGACGACGTCACCCGGGTCGAGGAAGAGCTTCGCCAGCAGCTCGAGTGCGTGCTGGGATCCGGTCGTGACGACGACATCGTCGACGCCCGCGCGGATGCCCTCGAGCGCCATCACGTCGAGGATCTGCTCGCGCAGCTGCGGCATCCCCTGCCCCGAGCCGTACTGCAGGGCGACGCCGGCGCGCTCGCGCACGGTGCGCTCGACGGCCTCGGTCAGCAGCTCGGTCGGCAACGCGGAGACGAAGGGCATGCCGCCCGCCAGCGAGACGACCTCGGGGCGGCTGGCGACGGCGAACAGAGCTCGGACCTCGCTGGCGGCGAGGCCAGCCGTGCGGGCGGCGTAGGAGCCGTACCACGGGTCGAGATTGGTGCCCTGATTCGCGTTGCCGGTCATGGAAGTCCGTTCTGGAGGATTCAGACCAGGGTAGTCGGGCGAACGTGAAAGCCCCGCCCTCCCGAAGGAGGGCGGGGCCACGAGCCCGGAATCGGACTCCGTCGAGCTCAGTCGAGCTCGGATGTGCTCTCAGGCGAGGAACTCGGCCAGGTCGGCCTCGAGCGCCGGCTTCGGCTTCGCGCCGATGACGGTCTTGACGACCTCGCCGTTCTTGAAGACCTTCATCGCCGGGATCGAGGTGATGCCGTACTTCATGGCGGTCTCGGGGTTGTTGTCGACGTCGATCTTCACGATCGAGAGCTTGTCGGCGTGCTCCTCGGCGATCTTGTCGAGGATCGGCGAGACGGCGCGACACGGACCGCACCACTCGGCCCAGAAGTCGACCATGATCGGCTTGTCGCTGGCGAGGACCTCGTCGGCGAACGTGGCGTCGGTCACATCCTTGGCGGACATCTCTTCTCCTTCTTCAGGTGTTCTTCTGTTCAGTGGGGCTGGAGCCCCGCCGAATCGTGGATGCGCGGCGCGCGCCGCACACGATCGGGGCGCCCGACGAGAGCCGGGCGGGGTCTCAGGCGGAGGCGCCGATCTGATCGACGAGCTCGCCGGAGCCCTCGGCCTCGGCGATCACTCCTGTGGGCAGCGACGCCAGGAAGTGCTCGGCGTCGAGGGCCGCGGCCGTGCCGGAGCCCGCGGCCGTGATGGCCTGCTTGTAGGTCGGATCGATGACGTCGCCGGCTGCGAAGACGCCCTTCTGGCTGGTGCGCGAGCTGCGCCCATCCACCCAGATGGTGCCCTCGGCGGTGAGGTCGAGCTGTCCGTGCACCAGGTGGGTGCGCGGATCGGAGCCGATCGCGACGAAGAGGCCCTGCAGGTCGAGCGCCGACTCGCTGCCGTCGACCGTGTCGGTGAGACCGATGCCGGCGACCTTCTCGTCGCCGAGAACGGAGGTGACCTCCTTGTTCCAGAGGAACTCGATCTTCGGGTCGTTCTTCGCGCGCTCCTGCATGGCGGCCGAGGCGCGCAGCTCACCGCGACGGTGCACGAGCGAGACCTTGTCGGCGAAGCGGGTGAGGAAGGTGGCCTCCTCGAGCGCGGAGTCGCCGCCGCCGACGACCGCGACGTGCTTCTGCTTGAAGAAGGCGCCGTCGCAGGTGGCGCACCAGGAGACGCCGTAGCCGGAGAGACGGGTCTCGTCGTCGAGGCCGAGCTTGCGGTACGCCGATCCCGTCGCGTAGATCAGGGCGAGCGACTCGTGAACCGTGCCGTCGCCGAGGGTGACGCGCTTGACGTCGCCGTCGAGCTCGAGCTTCGTGACGTCGTCGTAGACGATCTCGGCGCCGAACTTCTCGGCCTGCGCCTGCATCTTCATCATCAGGTCGGGGCCCATGATGCCGTCAGGGAAGCCCGGGAAGTTCTCGACCTCGGTGGTCTTCATCAGCTCGCCGCCGAACTCGACCGAGCTGGCGATGACGAGCGGCTTGAGGTTGGCGCGGGCCGCGTAGATGGCGGCGGTGTAACCGGCCGGACCCGAGCCGACGATGATGAGCTGGCGCATCGCGCTGTCTCCTTCTTCCTGGCGCCGCTCCTGCGGCGTCGAATCGTGCAACACATCTTAAGTGCGGGATGTTCCCGGGCCGGAGCGGTCAGTGAGGGCTTCGGAGCGGTCGGTCAGGAGCTGCGCATCCACCCGCCGTCGCGGCCTCGGGCGACGGGTCGGCGCGTCCGCTCAGCCGCGGCGCAGCAGGCGATTCAGCGGCCCGGCCAGCTCGCGCACCTCGGGCACTCGCGCGATCAGCACCGCGGCGAAGTAGACGATGCCGGCGGCGGCGGCGATCGCGGCGGCGGAGAGGATCGACGGACCGCGATCGGCGACCGCGAATCCGCCCCCGGACCCGTCGACGACCCCCCAGCCGCCGAGCAGCCAGAGCACGGCGAGTCCCGCGGCGGCCGCCGGGATCGTGCAGATGAGGAAGGCGCCGTAGCGGCGGGCGAGGCGACGCCCGTCGAAGCCGCCGAGGCGTCGGCGCAGCACGATGATCGAGACGATCAGCTGCACGATGATCGACGCCGACGTCCACAGCGCGATGCCGATCGCGAGCCGGTCGCTGGGCGTGCCGATCAGCGTCAGGGCGCCGACCGTGAACACGAGCGCCTGCAGCAGCTGGATGAAGAACGGCGTGCGGGTGTCGCTCAGCGCGAAGAACGCGCGCTGCACGAGGAACAGCGCGCTGAACGGCACGAGTCCGGCGAGATAGGCGAGCAGCACGAGCGAGGTCTGCGGCAGCGCGTGCGGCGCCGTGTGGCCGAAGACGTTGATGAGGGGGATCGCCGCGGTCGCGAACACCACGGCAGATCCGGCGATGAGCAGACCGACCGAGCGCAGAGCGCCGCTGAGGTCGCTGCGCAGCGAGGCGAGGTCGCCGTCGCGGGCGTGCGCACTCATGCGAGTGAAGTAGGGCGTCGCGATCGACAGCGCGATGAGCGAGTGCGGCAGCACGAAGATCGTCCAGGCGACGCGGATGGCGGCGACCGAGGCGTCGTCGGGATCGGCGAGCGTCGCGATCTGGTTCTGCACGATGCCCGATCCCTGGCTGATCAGCAGCATGCCGAAGGTCCAGCCGACGATCTTGCCGGTGGCGCCCAGACCCATCCCCTTCCAGCGGAAGTCGGGACGGAACTTCAGGCCGGTACGGCGCCAGAAGAGGCAGAGTGTCACGGCCTGCGCGGCGACGCCCAGGGTGGTGGTTCCGCCGAGCACGAGGATCTTCTGCGCGTCCCACGAGGCCGGGTCGCGGTGAGCGGGATCGACGCCGTACAGCACCGCGAAGACGATCAGACCGGTGATCGCCACGACGTTGTTGACGATCGGCGCCCAGGCGAAGGGGCCGAACACGCCGCGGGCGTTGAGCACCTCGCCGAGCAGGCTGTACATCGCGTAGAAGAAGATCTGCGGCAGGCACAGGTAGGCGAAGACCGTGGCGAGCTCGATGCCCGCGCCCTTCAGCTGGCCGTTGCCGTTCGCGAAGGCCAGCACGAGCAGCGGGGCGCAGAGCGTCGCGAGCACCGTGACGCCGGCGAACACCGTGAGCCCGAGCGTGACGAGCCGGTTGACGAAGCCCTGACCGCCGTCGTCATGCAGCGCCGACTTGACGATCTGCGGCACGAGCACGGCGCTGAGCAGGCCGCCCGCGATCAGCAGGTAGATCTGATTCGGCAGGCCGTTGGCGACGGTGAAGGCGTTCGCGCCGACGCCGACATAGCCGATGACGGCGCTGAGCAGCCCCAGGTTGACGAAGCCGAGCCCGCGCGAGACGAGAGTGCCGCCGGCGAGCATGACGCTCGCGCGGCCGATGCCCGGGGAGGCGGGACGGGGGGCGGCCGTCGCCGCGTCGGGCGCCGCGGCCGAGGGAGCCGGCGCCGTCGGGGTCTCACCGGGGATCGGGTCAGCCATCCTCGCCCTTCGTCGGTCGGGGCTCGTCCGGGGTGCTCGGCGCGTCGGCGACCGCGTCCGCGTCGCCCGGATCGTCGAGCAGCGGCGCCGACGGCTCGCCCGGCTCCGCGTCGCGCACGACCTCGGCCGGGCCGTCCTCCTGACCGGGCAGGGGCGCGTTCGCCTCATCCTCTTCGTCGACCTCGCCAGCGAGGCGGCGGCGGCGCTTGAGGATGTTGCGCACGATGCCGAAGCCGAAGACGCCGACCGCGCCGATCGCGATCACGGCGGTGCCGACGGTCTCCCAGCCGGCCTGCACCTCGACGTGGATGCGTCGCGCCTGCCCGACCTGTGTGCCGTCGGAGGCGCTCAGGCTCAGCACGACCTGCACGCTGCCGTTCGTGATCGCCTGCGCGGGGATGCGCACGGTCACCGTCGACTTCGGCGCGACCTCGACCCGCACCGGCTGCGCGCTCGACTCGATCGAGAGCACCGGGCTCAGCGGGCGGGCGCGGGCGAACACGACGATCGGCACATCGAGAGAGTTCTGCACCTGCATCGGCAGCGGAGCACTCGCGCCGAGAGCGATGAGGTCGCTGCCCTGGTTCAGGCTGACCCCGTCGAGGATGGCGGCGGATGCGGTCTGGAAGTCGCTCACGGCGCTGGTCCACGAACGCGCCGTCTGCCATCCGACCGACAGCGTCGCGAGCAGGTCGAGGCGTCGCGGCGCGGTGATCGCGAGTGCGCCGTCGCGGGCGACGACGGCGAATGCCGCCTCCTGCGTGGCCGCGTTCAGCAGTGCTGAGATCGACGAGATGCGCGACGCGTCCTCGGCGTGATCGACGATCGTGCCCGGCGTCGGCTGCTCGGCGATCGCCGTCGACAGCGTCGTCGCCGAGACGAGCGGCGAGGTCAGCAGGTGCGTCAGGGCGGCGTCGAGCGCGTCGGCCCAGACGTCGGCGTCACCGGCGGCGGCGGCCGAGGGGCGGCCGAGCGCGACGATCCGCACGGCCGATCCGCTCTCGCCGGCCGCCGTCTGCAGCTCCTGGTCGACGACCGAGTAGTCGCTCTGCGAGGTCGTCGCGGCGGCGCGCACCGCGGCGCTGAGCCCCGAATCGATCACCAGCCCGCTGACATCGGAGCCATCGAAGGAGACGTGCGTCGCGCCGTCCGCGTCGACGTTGCCGTCGGCGAGCAGCACCGCGGAGTCGCCGGCGGCCTGCAGCCGCGGCAGGTCGGCCGCCGTCACCGTGTTCTCGCCGGGCCAGGCGATGGTCGGCAGCGAGTAGGTCCACTGCACGACCTGGTCGACCGTGGTCGGCAGGGGAGGCAGCTGCCCGGCCGGCGTCGACGCCGCGCCGCCGGGCTTGTCAGCGGATCCGGATCCGGAGTCGGCGCCCGTCCCGTCGCCGTTCGACGAGGTGTCGCCCGAGCCGTTCGATCCGCCGCTCGATCCCCCGGTCGATCCGCTGGGCGAGGGGGATGCCGTCGGCAGCGGGTCATCGAATCGGGTGTCGTCGATCGCGAAGTCGAAGCCGAGCGGGGCGAGCGCCGAGGCGGATCCCGCTTGTCCCGGCCCCACCGGATCGGCGTCGGCGTAGCGCAGCGCGAAGGTCTCGTTGCTCAGCGCGGCGAGGCGCAGCAGCCAGCTCTTCGCCGAGGCCGGCGCGGCGCCGCCGAGCACGCGGATGGATGCGATGAGCCGCGGGTCGATCGCGAGGGCGACCGGACGGCCCGCCACGACATCCAGCTCACGGCTCAGGAGGCCGTCGTCGGCGGTGAGGTCGGCCAGATCGTCGGCCGTGAGGAGGCCGTCCGAGCCGACCGGCACGGTCAACGGCAGCACGGCGGTGATGCCGACGCGGCCGTCGACGCCGACCGCGGTCGGGGAGGTGGTCGCCATCGGATCGGAGGAGGCGGACCCGCTCGCGTCCGAACCGGACGACGAGGTCAGGCCGCTGGATCCGCCCGAGCTGCTGGATCCGCCCGAGGCGCCGGAACCGGCCGAGGAACCCGATCCGGAGGCCGCCGACGACGATGTCGCGGAGCCGAGACCGACACCGGGGGCGATCGCGAGGGCAGCGGCGATCAGGCCCGCGACGACGACACCGCCCGTCCCGCGGACCGACATCCGGCCCGTCGTCGGGGAACCGGCGCGCCGCGGCCGGCTCAGGGGCACGCGGGCGCGCTCCACTGCCGGGCCGCCACCATGCGCGCCAGTCTAGGCCGTGGCCGCCGCCTACCCTGGGAGTCATGCACAACGTCGCGGCCGCCGTCGCCCGACTCGACGCCCTCGCCGAGTCCCCCGCCGTCGCCCGCCTGGCGCAGGCCTTCGCCGACGCCGGGCACGAGCTCGCTCTCGTCGGAGGTCCGGTGCGCGACGCCTTCCTCGACCGGCCGCTGACCGACCTCGACTTCACGACCGATGCGCGGCCCGACCGCATCCTCGAGATCGTCAAGCCCATCAGCGACGCGCAGTGGGACATCGGTCGTGCCTTCGGCACGATCGGCGCCCGCATCGGCGACCAGACCGTCGAGGTGACGACCTACCGCAGCGACGTCTACGACCACGAGACCCGCAAGCCCGAGGTCGCGTTCGGCGACAGCCTCGAAGCCGACCTCGAGCGCCGCGACTTCGCCGTCAACGCGATGGCCCTGCGCCTGCCCCAGCGTCAGCTCGTCGACCCCTGGGGCGGCGTCGACGACCTGCTCGCCCGACGACTGCGCACGCCCGGGTCCCCCGAGGTCTCCTTCGGCGACGACCCCCTGCGCATGCTGCGCGGAGCCCGCTTCTCGGCCCAGATCGGCTTCGACGTGGATGCGGAGGCCGTCGCCGCGATGGAGCGGATGGCCGACCGCCTGTCGATCGTGTCGGCCGAGCGCATCGGCGACGAGATCACCAAGCTGCTGATGGCGCCGACGCCGGTGCGCGGCATCCGCCTGCTCGTCGACACCGGACTCGCCGAGATCGTGCTGCCCGAGATCCCCGCGCTGCGACTCGAGCAGGACGAGCACGCCCACCACAAGGACGTCTACGAGCACAGCCTCACCGTGCTCGAGCAGGCCATCGACCTCGAGCGCTCGCGCGGACACCGGCCCACGCTGATCGTGCGCCTCGCGGCGCTCCTGCACGACATCGGCAAGCCCGCGACGCGGCGCATCGAGCCGGGCGGCGCCGTCAGCTTTTACCACCACGACGTCGTCGGGGCGAAGCTGGCGACGAAGCGGATGCGCGAGCTGCGGCTCCCCTCCGACGTGATCAAGCCGGTCGCCGAGCTCATCCGCCTGCACCTGCGCTTCTTCGGGTACACGGATGCGGCCTGGACCGACTCGGCCGTGCGCCGCTACGTGCGCGACGCCGGGCCGGTGCTCGAGTGGCTGCACATCCTCGTTCGCGCCGACGTCACCACGCGCAACGTGCGCAAGGCCGACCGGCTCTCCTTCGCCTACGACGACTTGGAGGAGCGCATCGCCGCCCTGCAGGAGCAGGAGCAGCTGGATGCGGTGCGCCCCGACCTCGACGGCGAGCAGATCATGCGCATCCTCGGCATCGCTCCCGGCCGCGAGGTCGGCGAGGCCTACCGCTTCCTGCTCGAGACGCGTCTCGACGAGGGTCCGCTCGAGCCCGAGGATGCCGAGCGCCGCCTGCGGGAGTGGTGGGCCGCGCGCGCCTGATCCCGCGCTCGATCCCGCCCTCGCGATCCGGGGTTTCGGCGACGGGCGGCCAGCGGCTATCCTTGCGAGGTTGCCCGGGTCGACCCATGTCGTCTGCGGGCGCGATGCACACCCTCCTGCTGCAGATCGTCTGCAGCCGTTCAAGACCAGAGGAGGTGGGTGAATGACGCATCAGTACGAGTTGATGGTGATCCTCGATCCTGCTATCGATGAGCGCACCGTGGCCCCGAGCCTCGACAAGTTCCTCAACGTGATCCGCAACGACGGCGGCACCATCGAGAACGTCGACATCTGGGGCCGTCGCCGCCTGGCGTACGAGATCCAGAAGAAGAGCGAAGGCATCTACGCCGTCGTCAACTTCACCGCCACGAGCGCCTCGACGCTCGAGCTCGACCGTCAGCTGAAGCTCAGCGAGGCCGTCCTGCGCACCAAGGTGCTGCGTGCCGAGGAGGCCGTGGCCCGTGCCGCCGCCGTCAAGGCCGAGGACGACAAGCGCGCTGCGCGCAAGGCCGCGTCGGGCAAGTCGGATGGCAAGGCCGACGACAAGGCGGACAAGGCCGAGGCGAAGCCCGCCTCGAAGCCTGCTGCCAAGCCCGCGGCGAAGGCCGCCAAGAAGGACGCCGAGTAAGCCGTGGCCGGCGACACGATCATCACGGTGGTCGGCAACCTGACGGCCGACCCCGAGCTGCGCTACACGCAGAGCGGGCTCGCCGTGGCGAACTTCACCATCGCCAGCACCCCCCGCACGTTCGACCGCGCGTCGAACGAGTGGAAGGACGGCGAGGCGCTCTTCCTGCGCGCCTCGTGCTGGCGTGAGTTCGCCGAGCACGTCGCCGGATCGCTGACCAAGGGCAGCCGCGTCATCGCGCAGGGCCGCCTGAAGCAGCGCTCCTACGACGACCGCGACGGCAACAAGCGCACCGCGATCGAGCTCGAGGTCGATGAGATCGGCCCGAGCCTCCGCTACGCGACCGCTCAGGTCACCCGCGCTGCGGGTGGCGGCGGCGGACGCGGCGGCTCGCAGGGCGCCGTGGCCGACGAGCCGTGGGGCCAGCAGAGCTCCGGCGGCAACGGCGGCGGCCATGCCGGCGGCCAGGACGTGTGGAACGCGCCCGGCTCCTACAACGACGAGACCCCGTTCTGAGCCCTCGGGCCCTGAACCGGTAAAGACCGAAAGAAGACAGCAATGGCTGGAAAGAGCAGCGGCGACCGCCGCAAGCCCCGCAAGGGCGGAAAGAACGCCGCGCCGGCGAAGTCCGTGCGCGTCGGCGTCATCGACTACAAGGACGTCGCGACGCTTCGCAAGTTCATCTCGGAGCGTGGAAAGATCCGCGCCCGTCGTATCACCGGTGTCTCCGTGCAGGAGCAGACCCTCATCGCCCGCGCCGTGAAGAACGCGCGTGAGATGGCCCTGCTTCCGTACGCCGGCTCGGGCCGCTAAGGGGGATTCGGAACATGTCGAAGCTCATCCTCACCTCCGAGGTCTCCGGCCTCGGTTCCGCCGGTGACGTCGTCGACGTCAAGAACGGCTACGCCCGCAACTACCTCATCCCCCAGGGCTTCGCTGTCGCGTGGTCGCGCGGTGGAGAGAAGCAGGTCGACTCGATCAAGGCCGCCCGCGCCGCGCGCGAGCTCGCCACGCTCGAGGAGGCGCAGGACCTCAAGGCCAAGCTCGAGGCGGCTCCCGTCGTCCTCACCGCGAAGGCCGCCGGTCGCGAGGGCCGTCTGTTCGGCTCGGTGACCACGCAGGACATCGCCGACGCCGTGTCGAACGCGGGCATCGGCTCGATCGACAAGCGCACCGTCGAGATCCCGTCGGCGATCAAGTCGACCGGTCAGCACGAGGCCACGGTGCGCGTGCGCGCCGAGGTCGTCGCGACGATCACGCTCAACGTGGTGGCTGCCAAGTAAGCACCGCCCGACCAGTAGCGACGCACCCGATGAGGGTTCGTCGCTACTGGTGTTTAAGGCGCTCTGTCAAGAGGTCTATCCACACCGGGGCGGTGGATTTCCCCAACCCTCAACCCTCGGTCTAGGGATGTTCTTCCACACAGGGTGTGAAGAAGGAAATCCCTGATCAAGAACGATTGGCGCGGCGAAGTCCACCGACTTTCCCCACAAGTATCCACAGGCTTTCAACAAGCTTTCCGGCGTGTCCGCCGTTTTCCCCACAACGTTATCCACAGGGCGCATTGAAGCCGTCGGATGCCGCTCATATCGTGATCCGGCGCCCCCGTCCTGAACCCCCGCGCGCGGTTCCTCCTCGGTGCGTCGCGCCGCCCATCCGATGTCGGAGGCGACGCCTAGCCTGTCCACCAGGAGGTTCCCCCGTGTCGATCGCCCATCTCGGACTCGCCGCTCCCGACCAGGAGCCGCGGGAGTCGTGGAAGGGCGAGCGCACGCCCCCGCACGACCTCCTCGCCGAGCAGTCGACGATCGGCGGCATGCTGTTGAGCAAGGATGCGGTGGCCGACGTCGTCGAGACCGTGCGCGCGGTGGACTTCTACATCCCGAAGCACGAGATCATCTTCGACGCGGTGCTCACGCTCTACTCGCACGGCGAGCCCACCGACGTGATCGCCGTCACCGACGTGCTGACCAAGAGCGGCGACCTGAGCCGTGCCGGCGGCGTCGACTACCTGCACACCCTCACCGGCATCGTGCCGACCGCGGCCAACGCCGGCTACTACGCCGAGATCGTCGCCGAGAAGGCCGTGCTGCGCCGCCTCGTCGAGGCGGGCACCCGCATCGTGCAGATGGGCTACCAGAGCGAGGGCGAGGTCATCGATCTCGTCAATAGCGCGCAGGCCGAGATCTACAACGTCTCCGGCGGCGTCGAGGCCGAGGACTACGTCTCGCTCGATGTCGCGATCGACGCGGCCACCGAGGAGATCGAGCAGGCCAGCGGCCGCGGCGACGAGATGCTCGGCGTGCCCACCGGGTTCCGCGACCTCGACGAGATGACGAACGGCTTGCACCCGGGTCAGCTCATCCTCATCGCCGCCCGCCCCGCGCTCGGAAAGTCGACGCTCGCGCTCGACTTCGCCCGCGCCGCCGCGATCAAGCACCGCCAGACGACCGTCTTCTTCTCGCTCGAGATGGGGCGCAGCGAGATCGCCATGCGTCTCATGTCGGCGGAGTCCGACATCTTCCTGCAGAAGCTGCGCAAGGGCACCGTCGGCCAGGACGACTGGACGAAGCTCGCGCACGTGCGCGGTAAGATCGCCGACGCCCCGCTCTTCATCGACGACAGCCCCAACATGACGCTCGTCGAGATCCGCTCCAAGTGCCGCCGCCTCAAGCAGCGCAACGACCTCAAGCTCGTCGTCATCGACTACCTGCAGCTGATGACCTCCGGCAAGAAGGTCGAGTCGCGCCAGCAGGAGGTCAGCGAGTTCTCGCGCGCGCTCAAGCTGCTCGCGAAGGAGCTGCGCGTGCCGGTCATCGCGCTGTCGCAGCTGAACCGTGGCCCCGAGCAGCGCACCGACAAGAAGCCCGCGATCTCCGACCTGCGCGAGTCGGGCTCGCTCGAACAGGATGCCGACATGGTGATCCTCCTGCACCGCGAGAGCGCCTACGACAAGGAGAGCTCGCGCCCCGGCGAGGCCGACCTCATCGTCGCGAAGCACCGCAACGGCCCCACCGCCACGGTCACCGTCGCCTTCCAGGGTGCGATGTCCCGCTTCGCGGACATGCAGCCGGAGTAGTTGGACTTGTAGGTTCCGCGACAGCGTGTCGGTGTCCGCCCGCTGTTGTCGGCTGCTTGTCGGATCCTCGATGCGGATGTCGGTAGGCCGCTGACGTCATCTGACCGTCCACGCTGGGTTATCCCTGCCGTGGCGCCTTCGCTTCCGGCTCAAGGGCATGCCGCACTCTGACCGGAAGCCGAGGTCAACCTGATCGAACACCTCGGTTGACACGGGTAGACGGCGCAGCAGGGCAAGTCGTCGCGACGAAGGATCTCCGAAGGGACGGCACAAATTCCGCCGAGATCGAGTTGGCGCTAGAGCCGCGTCCGGCTCTGAGCCTGATGCAGCTGTCGGATATGGAGGCGGCTCACGAAGCACAAGTCGCCGCCGTGGCCGTGCTGTGGGCAGCCGCCACGTCCGAAGAACTCACCGGCTCCGCTCCGACTATCGTTCTGACCGAACCGCACGAGGCGAGCCGCATCCTTGAGCTAATTCAGCGGTAAACATTGCCCTCCACTCTGGAGGGAAGTCGTGCCGTGTGCGGCGTGCGATCCCGAACCGGGTATCGATCGACTCGATGCGGTCAGTTCAATCGGACTTAAAGCACCTGCTCGCGGTTCGCCCACGCGCGAACACGTAGACCGCTGACAGCGGCTCACGATACGTGCGTGAGAGTGGGCGCCGAAGACCAGTCGAGCGTTGCTATGTCTGGCGAGAGCAATCTGCCGGTGACGAACGATGACGCCGAGCGTGGCCCAGCTCCGAGTCCGCGCGCGAGTCGTCGGGCCGGCGAATTTGGTTCTTCATGTCACAACGGCCCGGTTCGCGACACTGTGTAAGTGGAGGGGTCATGGAGAACGAACAACGCGGAGCCACGCAGACCGACGATGAGTTGATCATCGGCGTGCGTCGCGGCGACAAGGACGCCTTCGCGGACCTCATGGAGAAGTATGACCGAGCGGTCTTCCGATACGCCTGGGGCATGGTCGATAGATCGAGCGATGTCGACGACGTCGTCCAAGAGACCTTTCTCACGGCGTGGCGCCGCCGACGTCATCTGAGCGGCCACGCTGGGTCAGCGTTGCCCTGGCTTCTCGTGACTTGCCGCTTCGTCGCCTTCAATCACAACCGCCGCGTGCGTCGACGTGGCGAGGTCGAGCTCAATAGCGACGTGGATGCCCCGAGCGCCCTCGATCGTACTAGAGCGCTCGAAGAGCTGCGGTGGGTCATGGAGGAGATCGACTCCCTGAGCTCGGTAGATCGGGAACTGTGCCTTCGGTGCCTGATCGATGGCCAGAAGTACGGCAGCGCAGCCGCTGATCTGGGCATCAGCCCAGCGGCAGCACGCAAGCGTGTCGAGCGATCGCGGAAGCGACTGGTACTCGCGCGTGACCAAGCCGAACAACAGCAGTAGAGACGAGAGGAGCGAAGAAATGGGAATTGGATACCCGCCTCCGGAAGGACCCGACCTTGACGCCCGACTCCGCGCCGTGCGCCGTTCAGTTCTGCGACGTATCGTCCGCCGGCCGCGGTGGTGGCAGGTCGCCGCAGCGGTCGTAGTCGTCGCCGGGGCTGCCCTCGGCGGGGCCAGCGCGTCGGTCGCGTTCTATCCGACCAAGGTGACCTCGGGGGCATTCGTGAAGCCGGCGTACGCCGATCAGGTTGCGGCGTGTCTCGCCGACCGGGGCTGGCAGCCCCATGTCCTGTCGGATGCGGATTCCCGGCGACAGTATGAGCCCGGCGACGCGGTTGTGATCGAGTTCGTCGTGGACGGCCGGAAGTCGTCAGAGCTTGGGCGCGATGTGGACAAGTGCCGGTCGGTGGTCGAGAAGCGGGCGGGAGAGTCGACGCTCCCCGACTCGATCGCGAACGGCTGAGACCAATGGGCTGGGTGCGTGGTGGTGGTCGCCATCGACCTTCTCGACGCGGAGCAAACAGCCCCCACCGATCAATGCAGCTCGTCCGGTGGGGGCTGAATGTGGCTAGTGGAGCGGCGATGACCGAGGGCTATCAGTCGCCGCGCTCACGAGCCGGTGAGGCTCCTTGCTCAGCCGACGCGGTCGAAGTGGTCGACGACGTCGTTGGCGGGCGAGAAGTTGCCGAGCTGGTAGCCGGCGGGGATGTAGACGACCTCGCTGCTCGAGAACGGGCCGGTGACGTTGCGGGCGCTGTACCCGAGCGAGGTGCCGTTCTTCGCCGAGCGAGTGCGGTTGTCCGGCACGTCGACAGTCGTGCCGACGCCGGAGCCGATCAGGGTGCCGCTGAAGTTGATCCGGTCGTAGACGTTCAGCGGCGCCGCGCTTGCGGGACCGGCGGTCAGGGCGACGACGGCAGCCGCCGCGACGACGGTGCCGACAGCCGCGGTGATCTTCTTGACGTTCATGTTTTCTCCTTAAGAAAACTCAGGGAACTGGACGCCTGCACGGTAGACCGATCTGACCGCCTTAATCAAGAAAATTCTTTCGGACTCGTCATGGCTTAACGAACAACGTCACAACCGTCGAATCCGAAAAGTCGTTCTGGTATAGCTGTAGGAGACTCATGTCCGCCGAGCCCGACTGTGACCGAGGAGAAAACACCATGTTCCGGATCAGGAAGAAGCAGCATGCGATCGCGGGCCTGGTGATCGTCGGCGTGGCGGTTGTCGGGCTGGCCGGCTGCTCTGCCCCTGCGGTGAAGGTTCCAGCGAATGTCCGCGCGGCGGTGGAGGACCTCTCCAATCTGCCCCCGGATTTGAGCATTGCCCACTCGATCCAGACGTCAGAGTGTCTGCAAGCTCTGGGCTGGGATGTGGGATTCGACACCACGGCCTTGAGTACGACCCGCAACACGCTGATCGGTGTGGTCGGCGTGTTCCCGTCTGAGGACTCCGCGCGCAACGTGGGCTACGGCACGACCTTCAAAGACACGGCCGACGGTGTCTTCGATCAGTTCGAGATCACGCTCGACGCAGCAGACAAGGATCGCTTCGACGTCGACCTCCGGGGTACCGGTGACAAGGTCGAGAAGTACGCCGTTGCTAGCGGTCAGGAGTTCAGCAAGAACTCCGATGGCTGCCTGGCCCAGGCTGACGTCGAGGTCTATGGCTCGGTACGCGACGCGATGTCGATCGAGCTCTTCGTCAATGACGTCACTTCGCAGGCCAGCGGCTACCGCGACGGCGTGAACGGCGAACTCGGGAAGCTCATGCCCGCGTACCAGCAGTGCATGAAGACGGCCGGCTACAAGGTCGAGGGTCTTCGTGCTGCCGAACTCGCTGCTTCAAAGTTTGGCAAGTATCGAGACATCGGGCAGGCCCCGTCCACTCAAGAGCAAGACCTGGCCGTGACCGACTACCGATGCCAGACCAAGGCGAAGATCGCATCGACCCTCGAGGCGCTTTTCATCGAAAAGTCCTCCGGCTGGCTGACGAAGAACAAAGATCGCATCCTGGGCTTGCGCGAGACACTGGACAAGTCGCTGGAACGGTCGCAGAAGTTGATCGATGAGCACTGAACCGGGCAGGCGAGGTCGCGCCGGTTTGGTCGCTGCGAGTGCGGTTACCGCGCTCGCGATCACCGCGGCAGCAGCGGTGGTGCTGGCCGCGCAGGGAGTGCTCAACTTTGAGGATCAGCAGCCGAAGAAGAGTCGTACGCCGCAGTCATTCACCGAGGTGAAGAGCGGCACGGTCGTCGACACCGTCGAAGGTGACTTCACCGTTGAACCCTCGTTTTCGGTCGACATCGAGGCGGACGGAGTCGTCACTCGCGCAGGTGTACTCGGCGGGGTCGCAATCCCCGAGGGGCAAAGCGTGGTCGCAGTGAACGAGCGGCCGATCTTCATCCTCGATGGGCAAACGCCGTCGTATCGATCGCTCGGCATCGACTCTGTCGGCACCGACGTCAAACAGGTCCAGGCAGCGTTGCGACGGCTCGGATATCGAGTGGGCGACAAGGATGGCGCTTACGGGGCATCTACCGCGCGAGCGGTGTTCGCCTTCTACAAGGACCGAGGCTTCCTCCCCGTCGACCAGGGCGGGGCAACGATCGATAAGGCGGCCGCGTCGACGACGGGCATCCCGGCTAGCGAACTGGTATTCGTCCCCGGTGGGCCGTACACCGCTGTGACGACGTGCGGGAGGTTGTCGCAGCGTGCAGCGGGGAAGGTCTGCACGATCTCGGGTGGGCAAAGTCAGCTGCTTGTGAAGCCTGCCAAAGCCGATGCTGCGCTGGTTAAGGCGGGTCAGACAGTCAATCTGAGCTTCACCAACGGAAATCGAGTGGCGGCGACGATTCAAGGCGCCTCCGAACCTGCGAGCGCTGACGCAGGCGACCAGAGTGCTGACGGAGGCGACACGAGCGCTGCTTCGGGTTCCGCCGCAGGCTCTGGGGGGAGTGATGCGGGCACGTCGCGTTTCATTGCGGTCCTCGCCGAGGGTACCGCTGCTCCGGGCTCGACCGGGAAGGCCGAGATAGTGCTGGCTTCCTCTGCGGTAGATGCGCTCACGATCGAGGCGACGGCGATACGCCAAGACTCTGGCGGTTCATTCTGGATCGAGACCGCTTCGAAAAAGCGAGTACCGATCTCGCTCGGCGTCTGTGCCGGCGGAGTGTGCGAGATCACGGGAGACCAGGTGAAGGTCTCGTTGCGCGTACGGGTGCCATCGTTGGACTCTGCGGCCGTGACCAGCTGATGGCGAACTCGATTGCCGAGTTGACCGACGTCGGTCGCAGCTACGGCGCTGCCCGCGTGCTCGACGCGGTCAATCTGACGCTGCGGACCGGCGAGTCGGTGGCCATCATCGGCCCCAGCGGATCGGGCAAATCCACTCTTTTGTCGATCCTTGGTCTCCTCGACACCCCATCGACGGGTAGCTATCGGCTCAACGGCGTGGAGGTCGCGGGGGCGAAAGCCCGTCAGCGTACGCAGCTACGTCGCTCAATGATCGGCTTCGTGTTCCAAGCGTTTCATCTCGTGCCGCACCTCACCGTGCGAGAGAACGTCCTATTCGGCATGTACGCCAAGGGACTGACGGCGGTCGAAGATGCGACGACCGCGGAGGCGCAACTGGCGGCGGTTGGTCTCGGGCACCGCATGCACGCGCTGCCGTCGTCTCTCTCCGGTGGTGAGCAGCAGCGCACAGCGCTCGCGCGGGCGCTCGCTGTGCGTCCCACCCTTCTGCTGTGCGACGAGCCGACTGGCAACCTTGACTCGAAGAACTCCGCGTCCGTCCTCAATCTGCTGATGGACAGCGTCGCGGTCGATCGTGGGCTGGTGATCGTGACGCACGACACGGCCGTCGCTGATCGGTGCGAGCGCGTGATTCAGGTCGCTGACGGGCGCGTGTCGGAATGAGCGCGAGTTGGCCGCAAGGCGCACCGAGGACAGTACTGCGGAGGTGGAAGCGCAATCTACTCACGGTCGTCGCGGTATCTCTCGGCGCCGGCAGCGTAGTGGCCCTCCTAGCTATCACGCAGTCCTCTGCCGCGCGACTGGTGGAGAGATTGTCGTCGGCAGAGGGTTCCGTGGTGATCGCCGGACTGCCCGGCGACGCGTGGGACGTCCCCGAGACCGTTCTGCTGAGCAATCTTGGTTCTCGCGACGTCCAGAGCGCCGGGACACTGGTGCTTCCCGACACCTCTGGCGCTGGCGCAGACATCACACTCGTTACGGGGGGAGATGCCGTCAGAGGCGGCCTCGTTGTCGCAACGAATGAAGGACTCGAAACCCGCCAGGCGACTCTCGAGGCGGGGAGACCGTTTCCGGTGGTCGGGGTGCAGAATCGCGACGCGCGTTACGCCATGATCGGGACGCGCCTCGCGCGCCAACTCGGGTTCACCCTCGCGAGCGGACCACGGGCGTTGATGGTTAACGGCACACAGGTGACTGTCTCGGCGATCGTGCATGACGGGCCGACCGGGACCGCCTTGTCGACCAGCGTCATTCTCACGCCGGCGGCAGCGGAACGGCTCGAGCTGCTGCCACCAAATCGGATCGTCCAGGTACGCACGCAACCAGCAAGCACCGCTGATGCGGCGAAGGCGATTCCGCGTCTGCTCTACCCCAAGGCGCCGGAGGAAGTCTCGGTGCAATTTCCATCAAGGCCCGAGGAGCTGCGCCGGGAACTCCTCGGAGATTCAAACGATCTTCTGTCTATCGTCGCTTCGATCATGGTGGGAGTCACCGCGTTCAGCATCGTGACAACCATGCAGATAGCCGTCTCGGAGCGGCGACGTGAGATCGGCATCGCTCGAGCTCTCGGAATGAGCCGGGCGCGGGTCGGATCGGAGTTCCTCCTCGAGGCGGCATTCCTCGGGCTCATTGGATCGGGGGTCGGATGGATCCTCGGAGTGCTGCTTGCAGCACTCGTGACCCGTTTGTACGGGTGGGAACTCGTCGTGCCACCGATGACCGCCTTCGTTCCCGTAGGCGGGCTGTTGGTCGGCGCAGCAGCTGGGACGTGGCCAGCTGTGTCCGCTTCGAGGCTCGATCCGGGAGAGCTTCTGCGCAGCTGAGCGGTTTGGCGATATCACGGTCGGAGGCCCAAGGGCTTGCGATCTAGTTTGCAGCGCTATCCTGATGCGAATCTAGACAGGTGGCCGACTTGCCCCGGCCGCTTCCGGACAGATCGGCCTTGCTGAGCTCGGTATCGCCGGTGTGCCCGAGTCGATCCGGTCGACACGAGGAGCCGCTGTGGTTCGTTACGCCAAATCGCAGGTCACATACGACGCGCTACTCCTTGCTGCCGCTGAGGAGTTCGCAGAATGTGGCCTGGCGGGTGCGCGGGTCATGCGTGTACTGCGTCGCGCGGGACTCTCGCAAGGAGCGATGTATCACCACTTCACTTCCAAAGATGATCTGGCAAGAGCCCTCGCTACGTCTCGAGCCGAGGCCTGGCATCAGAGTGCAGAGGTGATGAGTGCGCATTCACGCGGCCTGATCGCGATAGATCGACTTTGCGTTGGCTTCAGTGAACAGATCGCCAGCGACGTGCGGGATCGGGCCGCGGTCCGAGTTGCGCATGAGCTCGAGTCCGGGAGCTGGCGAGATCCTCATGAGGAGTGGCGATCGGCGATCGTCCGGGCTCTGCAGCAATCGATCGCGGATGGCGAAGTCAGCGAAAGTGTTGACACTCATCGATTCGCCGATGGACTCGTTGCTCGTGCCTGCGCTCTGGCCCTAGCAAGCGGGACCGAACTTGCTGGCGCAGGACACGTTTGGACGGAAGCTATCAGTTCCCTTCGGGCGTCCTAGTCCGCGTGCGCAGCGACCTGAAAGTCGGCACTGTCGTAGACCAACTCGAAGCGCTGGCCGGGGTGGGAGTCCTCCGCCGCCTCGACGGCGCCACGACCCAGAGGATCTAATTGCAGGCCGCGATCGACAACGTAGAAGTCGGGCACAGGGTTGCGCGTGTTGCCGGACCAGTACGCGGTCGAGCGGGGTGCTAGATAGGCAAGCAGGGTGATGTCGGATTCGACACGAGCCCCCGCAGTCACTTGCTTCAGGACTGCAGCAGCTGACGCTTCGCGAATCGCATTGCTTGTTGGCTGCAGTGATTGTCCGAGCGGGAACGCGAGTGTCAAGCCGATCGCGACAACAGGGGCAAACAACACGGTGCCGCCTGCCACCCTGGATCTGGCGTCTCCGTGGGCGTGAGTGAGCCTGATCGCGGAGTCAAGAGCGGCAACGACGATGATCGGCATCAGGACGGCGTTGTAATGCCAGGTGGTTCCCCAGTAGTTCTCGTTCGAAGAAACGAAACGCCACGCCAGGGTCGGAAGTGTCAGCAGAACGATCGGCGACCTGAGCGCAAGCCCGGCGGTGACTGCAATGAGAAGGACCACGACCTCGTACTTCGGGCCTGCAGTGAGCCCGGTCAGCAATGCCGCGACCGGGTCGGTGCCGGCCTCGCTGAATCCATAGGCGTACCGTCCGTTGGAGTTCACTAGAGGCAGGACTATGCCCACCGCGATGATGAACCAGACGATCCCCCATGCGGCGAGATAGAGCCACCGCCGATCGTGGGACCGCCATGTGAGCAGTACCGCAATCGCCGCGACGGTGATCCCCAGGTCCTCTTTGACGAAGACGAGTGGTGCCGCCGCAATGGCGGCGGCGCGATACCGGGAATCCGCCAGCGCGCTGCAGGAGTACGCGAGCAAGGGAACAGCGAACGCGATCTCGTGGAACTGCGCCTCTGCCGCGGTCTGCAATCCCCAACTGAGACCGAGCGTTATGCCGAAACATAGTCCTGGGATCACGCCAAGAGACCTTGTCGCCGCGCTCGCCACGATTCCGGCGGATATGGCGAAACAAACAGCCTGCACTACGAGCAGCGTGAGCCCGCTGGGGAAAAGCGCGTAGATGGGTCCTAGCAGAACCAACGCTGGGTGAAAATGATCGCCGAGGAGGTTGAACCCATCGCCCTTGATCGGGACGATCGGAGCCTCCCAACGCGAATAGGCCTTCGCGAGTTGAGTGAAGATTCCCAAGTCCCATGAAGGTGACTCGTATCGAGTCCATTGGTGTACTGCGAAAACCGTGTAAGTGGCAGCAAAGATCCCGGTGATCAGGGCCCCGACCAACAGCGGCGACCGTCCGAGGACTCCTGAGCGCCAGCCAACGCGGACGGGCGACATCGTTGATGAGCTCGTGCTCGTCGTCATTCGGTACCACGCTCGCAGCTCGCTCAGAGGTGATGTACGAGTTGCGCCCCTCACCACCAAGCATCCCTGATGCATATCGAGTTGTCGAGGCGGGCTCTACTTACTCTGCAACGTTGGCGACGTTCCGACGAATCATCCGAGGCGCCAGGTCCCCTGCTCTCGGCCTCGTTTGCTCAACGCACGTCGATGACCGCTGTGAATGCGGCGTCCAAGGCTCCGGCCACTGTCGCAGGGTCCGCCAGATAGCCGTTCCAGCGGTTCGAGCACGGCGCCGTCATCACCGGCGAACTGCGCGTGCCCCGCCACCGCAACCTCCGTAGAACGGCCGCTTTCTCGATCCCTTATCGCCTCTGGTTTGACACGCAGTTGGTCCTGAAAGCCTTGGCGATCAAGTATGAATCCCGAGTGCAGGTGATCACGGTCGAAGCCACGTCGAATCCGATCACGAGCGAGCGCATCGCCGGCAGCATCTTCCCGACCTTTCAACTGTGGAAGGACGGACACCCAACAACCACATACGTAGGTCCGCATGCGATGCCAGATCTCGAGAAAGCATTTGAAGCGACGCTGATCTAGGCTGCGCGTTCGCGGCGTGAGTGAACGGAGTCGCCTGATCTCCTCAGACGGTAGGTTCGGCGCATGGGCGAGCGGGGCATCCATCGGGTGGCGGTGCTCGTGCTCGACGGCGCGAAGCCGCTCGATGTGGGGATCCCGGCGCAGGTGTTCTCGAGCCGGCCGAGCATGCCCTACGAGGTGCGGGTGTGCGGCCGCCGGGCGGGACGCGTCGCCGGCGGTGACGGGCTCGCCTACTCGGTGGGGCACGGGCTCGAGGCCTTCGACTGGGCCGACACGATCTTCGTGCCCGGCTACCGCAAGCCCGCCGACACCGCTCCCCCGGCCGACGTGGTCGCCGCGCTCGGGCGGGCGCACGCGGACGGGAAGCGCCTCGCCGCGATCTCGACCGGGGCGTTCGCGCTCGCGGCCGCCGGGCTGCTCGACGGGCGCCGCGCCACGACCCACTGGCACTACACGGGCGTGATGCGCGAGCGGTATCCGCGCATCGACGTCGACGAGGACGTGCTCTTCGTCGACGAGGGATCCGTGCTCACCAGCGCCGGCGCCGCCAGCGGCATCGACCTCTGCCTGCACATCGTGCGCCGCGATCACGGGGTCGCGCTCTCGAACCGCGTCGCCCGCCGGCTCGTGAGCGCCCCGCACCGCAGCGGAGGCCAGGCCCAGTACATCGAGCGCAGCGTGCCCGAACGCGACGCCGACGGCTTCGCCGCCACGCGCGAGTGGGCGCTGCGACACCTCGACGAGCCGCTGACCCTCGACGATCTCGCCCGGCACGCGGCCGTCAGCGCGCGCACCTTCTCGCGCCGCTTCGTCGACGGCACCGGCTACACCCCGATGCAGTGGGTGCTGCGGGCGCGGGTGGATGCGGCGCGCGAACTCCTCGAACGCACCGACCTCTCGGTCGGGCAGGTCGCCGCGCGGGTCGGACTCGGGACCGACGCCGGACTGCGCTGGCACTTCCAGCGCATCCTCGGCACCTCGCCGACGGCCTACCGGAGCAGCTTCCCCGGCTGAGCGGGAGCGCGGGGTTGCGTTCCGAGCGCGGGGCGACGACGCCCCGCGCTCGGAACAGAGCCCCGCGCTCGACGCGGTGGAGCGCGGGCGAGGCGGCGAGAGACCAGAGGTGCGGATGACGCGCCGGGCGCGGCCTGCGTTTCTGGCCACTCGATGCCAGGCGAACGCAGAACGGAGGGTGGCCACGAATGCTCGCTCCCACCGGCGCGTCTCGTGCATTTGTGGCCACCCGCGGAGGAGAGGGCCGAGCAGCGACGCGAGATCGACCGCGGGCGGTGGGCACGGTGGCGAGATCCTTGCAGATCTTGACGTGCGCGCCACGGGTGAGCGCGCATCCACTCGGGGAATGTGGGGAGCGCAACGAAAGGAACCTCCCCATGACCCGCATCGGCATCAACGGCTTCGGACGCATCGGACGCAACACCCTGCGCGCACTGCTCGCGCGCGGAGGCGACGGCCTCGAGGTCGTGGCCGTCAACGACCTGACCGCCCCGGCGACCCTCGCCCACCTCTTCACGTACGACTCCTCGTCGGGCACCTTCCCGGGCACGGTCGAGGTGGATGGCGACGTGCTCGTGATCGACGGCCGCCGCATCCAGGTGCTCGCCGAGCGCGAGCCCGCGCAGCTGCCCTGGGGCGACCTCGGCGTCGAGATCGTGCTCGAGTCGACCGGACGCTTCACCGAGCGCGAAGCCGCCGCTGCCCACCTCGCGGCCGGCGCGAAGCGCGTGCTCGTCAGCGCGCCGGCGACGGGGGCGGATGCGACGATCGCCTTCGGCGTGAACTCCGACGTCTACGACGCGGCCGCCCACACGGTCGTCTCGAACGCGAGCTGCACCACCAACGCGCTCGCGCCGCTCGCGAAGGTGCTCGACGACCTCGCCGGCATCGAGCACGGGTTCATGACGACCGTGCACGCCTACACGCAGGAGCAGAACCTGCAGGACGGCCCGCACCGCGACCTGCGTCGCGCCCGTGCCGCCGGGGTCAACATCGTTCCGACCTCGACCGGAGCCGCGAAGGCGATCGGACTCGTGCTGCCGAACCTCGACGGCAAGCTCTCGGGCGACTCGATCCGCGTGCCCGTTCCGGTCGGCTCGATCGTCGAGCTCAACACGGTCGTCGCGCGCGACGTGACCGTCGACGAGGTCAACGCCGCCTACGCCGCGGCCGCCGACGGGGCGCTCGCCGGCATCCTCGCCTTCACCGCCGCTCCGATCGTGTCGAGCGACATCACGGGCCGCCCTGAGTCGAGCATCTTCGACTCGCAGCTCACCCGCGTCGACGGCGGCCGCCACGTCAAGGTCGTCGCCTGGTACGACAACGAGTGGGGCTTCTCGAACCGGGTCGTCGACACGCTCGGGATGCTGGCGGCGAGCTGAGCCGAGCTGACGGGGTGAGCCGAGCTCGCTGACGAGACCGCATCGCGTCGACACACGCGGTGAGGAACGGCGGGGCCGGGTGTGTGCGCACCGGCCCCGTCGTCGTCATGTGCGGCGGATGTGCGCGATGAGCTGCCCGCTTCGGTCGGGTTCCGGCGCTTCATCGCGGCAGAAGTGGGCAACTCGGTGAGGCCGTGCCCGCAGGCGCCTCGGCGTCAGGCGGCGGCGACGGACGGCGCCCGCAGGCCGTCGATCGCGAGGCGCGCGAAGCGGCGGGCGGCGCCGACGCGGCGCTCGGCGGGCGCGCGGGTGAGTCCACGGCCGGCGAGCAGGATGACGAGGAAGTCGTCGACCGTGAAGTCAGACCGGAGGTGTCCGGATCGCTGTGCGCGACGGGCGAGCCCGCTGAAGTCGCGCAGCATCTGCGAGCGGTGCTCCCCCAGGTCGACGGCGTCGGGATAGGTCGCGAGGAAGGCGTCGGCGAAGCCCTGGTTGCGGGCGTTGAGCTCGGTGATGCGCTCGATCACCGAGCAGAATCCGCGCCACGCATCCTCGTCGGCGATGGCGTCGCTCATGATCGAGCCGCACACGCCCATCTCGTCGTGGAAGGCGGCGAGCATCAGGTCGTGCTTCGTCGGGAAGCGCCGGTACAGCGTGGCCGGTCCGACGCCGGCGCGGCGGGCGACCTCCCGCATCGTCACGCCGAGACCGTCGGCGGCGAAGAGCTCGCGGGCGGCGCTCAGCACGCGGTCGCGGTTCTCCTGCGCGTCGGAGCGCAGCACGGCGGGCGCCTGAGGCAACTCCAGAGTCATCTGTCTCACTTCGTCGGAACGGACGGGCGCGTCCATTTAACCTCGCCGAGCGCCGGGATGCCGGATCCCCGCATCCCCTCGCGCACGAACGAGAGGAACCGCCATGCGCGCCATCACCATCCGCACCTTCGGCAGCCCCGACGGGATGCACCTGTCCGACCTGCCCGAGCCGACGCCAGGCGCGGGTGAGCTGCGCATCCGCGTCGCGGCGATCGGCGTCGGCGGGGTGGATGCCGTGATCCGGCGCGGTGGACTCGGCACCTTCGGCTTCGAGGAGGGGCTCGTGCCCGGCAGCGAGGTCGCCGGGGTCGTCGAGAGTGTGGGCACCGGAGTCGACGAGAGCTGGATCGGCCGACGCGTGTGGGCGTTCACCGGCACCGCCGGCGGCTATCTCGAGCACGCGGTCGCGGCGAGTGTCGACGACGTGACCGAGCTTCCCGAGGGACTCAGCGAGTTGGATGCGGTGACTCTCGGCAGCGCCGCGCCGGTCGCGCACTTCGGACTCGAACGGGCGCGCCTCGCGGCGGGCGAGCGGGTGCTCGTGCGCGGCGCGGCGGGCAGCATCGGGATCGCCGCGGTCGAGCTGGCCGCGCGGGCGGGCGCGTCGGTCGTCGCCGTCTCGACATCCTCGGCGGAGCGGGGCGAGCGGCTTCGCGAACTCGGCGCGACGCAGGTGCTCGGGCGGGGTCTCGTCCCGCTGGACTCCCACTCGACCTCGGGAACCGGGAGGGAACGTCCCGCATCCCCCGCTGCTGCGGAGTCCGCCGCCGGAGCCGCCAGCGCCGAGACGGCGAGCTCGGAGTTCGACGTCATCCTCGACATCGTCGGCGGGCCCGGGCTGGCCGACGTGATCGGCCGTCTCGCGCCGAACGGCCGTCTCGTCGCGGTCGGGGTCGTCGGCGGGTTCCCGCCGCCGGAGTTCGGCGCCGCGCTGCTCGCCGGGTTCCGCCGCTCGATCTCCTTCGGCACGCTCAGCCTCGACACGATCGAGCGCGACACGCTCGCGGACGAGCGCGCTCGCCTGCTGGCGGCGGCGGTGCGGGGCGAGCTGACTCCGGTCGTGCAGGAGGTGCTGCCGCTCGAGCGCGCCGCCGAGGCGCACCGTCGCATGGATGCGGGCGAGGTCTTCGGGCGGTTCGTGCTCGTTCCGTGACGTGCGTCGCCGCGGGATCGCGATCGCGCGGTCCCGCAGCATCGCCGCGGAGGCGATCCGACCCGGCCCGGTTCGGCCGGACCCGGACGCCGACCCGAGACGACCCGGCGCGGACGCCGACCCCGCCCGGCTCAGCGCGCGGGCTGGATGCGCGAGCCCGCGATCACGGCCGACGCGGCGGCGATCGGGTGCATGAGCATGAGCGCGACGACCTCGAGGGGGCCCGATCCGGGGATGAAGCCGAGCACCAGCAGCGCCACGTCGGGCACGAGGCTCAGCACCGTCAGCACCGGGACGAGCACGGTGAGAAGCCGGCGCGAGTCGCGGGCGCGGCGAGCGGCGACGACCCAGCCGATCAGTCCCGCGATCGTGCCGACGGCGGCGAAGGTCAGGTAGACGTAGGGCTTCAGCGGGGCGAAGTCGGGGTCGGCGCCGAGCGTCGCGGCGACGGTGCCGACCAGCGTCGAGGCGAGCAGCGCGGCGGCGACGCCGGCCAGGCCGAGGAGGACCGCTGAGCGCGGACGGGCGGAGGTGCGGGACGGGCTGAGAGCAGACATCGGAATCTCCCCTTCCTGTGGATGACTCGATGCTCCTCGTGCGGTGGCGCACGCGCGTCGTCCCCCGGGAGTGCGCCCGTGCTCCCAGGGGAGCAGGTCGGCGACACCCGAGGGACGACGCGAATCAGCCCGTCACGGTCGACGGAGGCCGACCACCGGCCTCAGCAGTCGGACTTCGTGACCTGGAAGTCGATCCGGTCGCCGGTCTCCTCGACGGTGTAGCGGTAGGCCATCACGACGCCCTCGTCGAGCAGCTTCTTCGTGGCGGAGGTGCTGCAGAGCTGCGGCTGGACTCCGGAGACGAGGGCGTCTTTCGTCAGCGCAGCCGGGTCGATGCCGTGCACGGTGTAGGTGTACTGGATCTTCGGGCCGGACGAGGTGATCGACTCGAGGGTCGTGTACTGGTCGACGTCGTAGGGGAGCTTCTGCTGCTTGTTGGCGGCTTCTGCGCCGAGCTTCGCGAGGCCCGAGGGCGAGGATGCAGCGTCGGCCACCGAGGTGACGGCGCGGCTGAGGAAGACCCCGGCGACGGCGCCGCCGATGATGATGACCGCGGCGACGATCGAGAGCCCGATGATGAGGCCCTTGCGCGAGCGCTTCGGCGCGGGCGTGTACTGCCCCGGAACGAAGGCGGCCTGCTGGCCCGGCTGCCCCGGTGCGCCGGAGGGCTGCCCCGGCTGCTCAGGCCCGCCGTACGGCTGGCCCACCTGGCCCGGCTGGCCCTGCTGGATGGGCTGCTCGCCCGGCTGCTGCGGATTCGACACGATGCTGCTCCCCCGCCGCTCCGGACTCCCGTGGTCGGATGCGGCGGTTCAGCGTAACCGCGACCGCGGACCCGAGAGCGGATCGACTCAGCGCGCCTCCAGCGGCACGGCCGGATCGCCGCCGCGCTCCCCCGCCGGTGCGCGGTGCGCGTGCCGGTGCGACGGCCACCAGAACCGCTCGCCCAGCAGGAACGCGATCGCCGGCACGAGCAGCGTGCGCACGACGAGGGTGTCGAGCAGCACGCCGATGCAGACGATCGTGCCGATCTGCGCGAGCGCGACGACCGGCAGCACGCCGAGCACGACGAAGACGGCGGCGAGCAGGATGCCGGCGCTCGTGATGACGCCTCCCGTGCGGGTGAGCGCTTCGCGCATCCCCTCGCGGGCGCCCAGGTGCACGCGCTCCTCGCGGGCGCGCGTCGACAGGAAGATGTTGTAGTCGACGCCGAGAGCGACGAGGAACAGGAAGCTGTAGAGCACAACGCTCGTGTCGAAGGCGGGGAAGCCGAGCACGTGCTGGAACAGCCAGTTGCCCGCGCCGAGGCTCGCCAGGTACGTGGCGACGACGCTGAGGATGAGGATGATCGGCGCGACGAGCGAGCGCAGCAGGAGCAGCAGGATCAGGAACACGACCGCGAGGATCAGCGGGATGATCAGCGCCCGGTCGTCGGCGGCCGCGGTCTCCTGGTCGAGCGCGTTCGCGTCGATGCCGCCGACGAGGGTGTCGCGCAGCTGGCCGTCGGCGTCGGCGTAGGTGCTGCGCAGCGCGCGGATGCCGTCGAAGACCTCCGCGCTCTGCGGGTCGCCGGCCAGGGTGACGTCGATGCGCGTATAGCCCACGGCGCTGTCGCCGGGGCGAGCGGACTCGACGCCGTCGACGCCGGTCGCGAGCTCGGCCGCCTCCGCGGCCACCGCGGTCTTCGCGAGCACCGTCGCCTGGCCGCCGCCCTGATCGAAGGCGACGCTGAGCATCCGCTCGCCCTGAACCGACTCGGGGTCGCCGATGAGCTTGCCGGTCTGGGTGAGTCCGATGCGCGAGCCGAGCAGGCCGAGCGCGAGGAAGGCGACGAGCAGCACCGCGACGCCGCCGATCACGGCGGGACGGTGCGCGACCGCGCGGCCGATGCGCGCCCAGACGGTGTGCCCGGCGTCGGCTCGGGCGGGCGGAGCGGGGGTGGATGCGGGCCCCGTATCCGGGCGAGAAGCGGCCGCATCCGCCTTCGCGCTCGCCGACGTCGCCTCCGCCGGTTCCGCCCCTGCGCGCTGCGGCGCGACCCGCGGGATGAACGGCCAGAACAGCCCGCGTCGGCACACGACGAGAGCCGCGGGCAGCACCAGCAGCGTCATGGCGAGGGCGATCGCGATGCCGATCGCGCAGGCGATGCCGAGGGCGCGGTTGCCGGCGAGGGAGGCGAACAGCAGCATGAGCAGGCTCAGCGCCACCGTGCTGCCCGAGGCGAGGATCGCCGGGCCGGCGCTCGTGACCGCGGTGCGCATCGCGGCCCGCGGGTCGGGTTCGACGAGCAGCTCTTCGCGGTACCGGGCGATGAGCAGCAGCGCGTAGTTGGTGCCCGCGCCGAAGACGAGCACCGAGAGGATGCCGAGGATCGACGCATCCACGGGGATGTCGAACTGCGCGGCGACGGCGGCGACGACGAATCGCGCGAGGCCATCGCCGAGGGCGACGACGATGAGCGGCACCAGCCAGAGCACGGGGCTGCGGTAGGTGATGATCAGCAGCAGTGCGACCACGGCGGCCGTGATGAGCAGCAGGCGCAGGTCGGCCCCGGCGAAGGAGTTCGCGGTGTCGGCCTGGAAGCCGACCGGGCCGGTGAGCCAGACGCGCAGCCCGTCGGGCAGGTCGGCGCGGGCGATCGAGCGCAGCTCGGCGGCCTGGTCGACGACCCCGTCGGTCGTGCTCTCGCCGTCGACGGGCACGACGATCAGGGCGGCGGATCCGTCGTCGCTGAGCTGCGGACGCACGGCCTGCGGCGTCGGGGACTTCTCGGCGAGGGCAGCGGCGCGGTCGGCGATCGCCGTCTGCTCGGCGGCGGTGAGCTCGGGCCAGACCTGCAGGTCGGCCGTCGTCGGGTCGCCGCGCAGCTTCGGCGCCGATCCGTGCGCGAACACGATCAGCGCCGTCGAGCGATCCGCGTCGGGGAACTTCTTCAGCAGCGCGGTCACCTTCGACGACTCCGCCGAGTCGGGCGCCGCCATCGACGGCGCGGTCTCGCCCGACGACTTCGGCAGCAGCCCGAACAGTGCGCCGAGCACGACGAGGGAGACGACGAGCACGATCACCGAGCTGACCTTGCCGGTCTGCAGGCGGGCGAGGGTGCGCATCCGAGGCTCCTTCCGACGCGATCGGCGGGCGAGGATGCGGGCTGCTCGGGGCAGCGGGGGTGCGGCCGGCGCGTCACTCCATCCTGGCGTGACAGCGTCGCGGGAGGGCCGCGACCCGGCGGGCGTTCAGGAGCGCAGGGCACCGATCGCGAGCGCGCGCAGCTGCTCCGCCCGGGACGACGGATGCGGCGCACCCCGGGTCGAGGGGAGCACCGCATCCGCCGCCGATCAGGAGGCGATCAGACGCCGGCCTTGACCGTGTAGGTGGTGCTGCCGGCCGACTTGCCCTTGCCGGTGGCGCTGAACTTCAGCGTGTAGGTGCCGGCCTTGCTGAACACCCACTTGGCGTGCTGGTGGAAGGCCTCGTCGGAGGTTCCGGTGACGGTGAAGGTGTGGCTCGAGCCGGCGGCGCCGTACCAGGCGGCTCCGCCCTGGGTGACGGTGACCGTTCCGGTGCCGGTCACGCCGGCGGCGGGCGCGAAGGTGACCGAGTCGAGCTTGATCGCGACCGTGTCGCCGGCGACGAAGCCGACGGAGCGCAGGCTCTCGTCGCCCGAGAACCCGGCGAAGGGCACGCCGCGCGAGGCGGCCTCGGCGCTGGTCTCGGGAAGGATGTAGCCGGTTCCGCTGGCGCCGGTGGTCGAGGGCACCTTGAGGGTGTAGGTGCTCGACGAGACCCAGGCGGTGTCTTCGTAGTTCGTGCCGAGCTTGAGCGCGCTCGCTCCGTTCGCGGCGACCGAGACGTAGTCGACGTGACCGGAGCTGAGGTCGGCGGCCGAGGCGCTGCTCGTGACGGCGCCGAAGGTGAGCGCCAGGGTGGCGGCGGCGATCGCGGTGGCGAGGCCGGTGCGGCGGCCGCGGGCGGCGGTGCGGGCGGGGGAGGTGCTGAGGGTCATGCGGTTCTTCCTGTCGGTGTTCGGAGGGATCCGAGCGACGCTTGTTGAAAGCGGTTCTCAATAAGACGGAAGCTAGAGGATGGGCGACCTTGCTGTCCAGTCGCACGGGCAACAACCCGTGCGGTTCGCAATTAATGATGGGAATCGTTATCGTTAAGCGGACAGCGAGCCGTCCTCCGACGGTCTCGCCGCCTCGCGATCCGCGTCGCGCACCTCCTCTGCACCCGGGGACGCGACGTCGCGAGTCGACTCGACTCTCCTAGAAAGCCGTCGATGCTCCGCGTCACCTCGCCCTCCACGCTCTCCCGCGCCGCCGTCTCCGCCGTCGGCGCCGCCCTGGTCGGCGTGCTGACGCTGGGCGCCCTGCCGGCTCAGGCCGCCCCCGCGTCCGTCCCGCTCGACGGCTCCGCGCTCGTCGTCATCGGCGGCGCCCCAGCCGCCCCGACCGTGCTCACCGCGCCCTCGGGTCCGACCGGCGCCCCCGACGGCACCGGCGCCACGCGGGGCCCCGCCGTCGACCCGGCGGGCGTGGCGTACCAGGCGACCGCCGGCACGCCCGCCGCACTCGTGCTCGACCCGGGATCCCTTCCCGAGGGAGCGCAGGCCCGGCTCGAGCTCGCGCTCGCCGAGGCGCCCGGCGGAGGCGCGCTGCGCCTGACGCGCACCGACGGCGCCGCGCTCTGGTCGAGTGACGCCGCGACGCCGATCGCCCTCCCGGCCGGCGATCCGCTCGCCCTCGAGGCCGTCGTCAGCGCCGCGGGCGCCTACCGGCTCTCCGTCACGGCACAGGTGATCGACGCGAGCGGCGCGCTGGTGACGGCCGCGCCGGTCGAGTACCGGGTGGATGCGGTCGAGGCCGCGTCCGGCCCGGCACCGGAGGAGTCCGGGCAGGGTGACGGCGGCGCGGATGCCGGCGCCGATGAGGCCGGCAGTGCGACGAACAGCGACCCGGCTGCCGACGGCGCCGGCGACGCCGATGCGGCCGACACGGCTGGCGCTGCCGGCGACGCCGGAGCGCCGACGCCGACCGCCCCGACCGGCACCGCATCCGCCCCCACCGTGCTCGGCACCGACGCGGGCCAGACCCGCCTCGGCCTCTTCGGCGCCTACCGCAAGAGCGGCGAGGCCGACTCCGACAACTGGGGCCACTACTTCACCGCCGACGCCTTCGAGCCGGTGATCGTCGACCGCGGCGTCGACGACGACAGCACGCGCACGACCTACCCCGCGGCGGGCAGCGTCATCCACCTCGGCGCGACCGAGAAGACCGACGCCGGATGGGCGACCGCCGAGAGCGACGACGACAGCGGTCGCCTGTCGCTGCAGATCGGCGACAACTCCTCCGGAACCGACGCGCAGCTCAACAAACCCTTCGCCGGCGACGCGACCGACCGTTCCCGCTGGACGCTCTCGGCCTACAGCGGCCCGGTCGGCGCGCACCTCACGGTGTCGCGCTACGGCGCACCCGTCTGGGACAGCGCGACGCTCGCCTCCGCCGGATCGACCGAGGTCGCCGCGCAGGTGCTCACCGGCACCGCCGTGCAGCTCGCCGTCGACCAGCCCGGGCGCTACTGCCTCACCACCCGCACCGCGATGAAGTCGAACTCGGCCGGCGCACTGCCGATCCAGTTCCGCACCTTCACGGTGTGGGCCGGCGACGTGCCCGCGGATGCGACCGCCTGCGACCAGGTCGGCGCGCCGGGAAGCGGACCCGGCGACGGCGGCACCGCACCCGAGCAGCCGGTGCAGGTCGTGGATGCCGGCCACACCGACCTGCGCGTCGGCATCACCCTCGCCGACGACGGCACGCGACGGTTCGCCTGGGGTCGCGACGGCATCCTGCAGCCCGTCAAGGACTTCCTCTTCTCACGCACGCCGCCGCCCGCGACGGTCGGGACGCCGACCGCGTCGAGCGACTACACCGGCATCGGGCCGGTCGGATCGCGGTACTGGTACTTCCCGACGTCGTCGGACGGCACCGGTCCGAACTACCTGTGGCCCGGATTCAGCACCGAGTCGATCTCGGCGGGCGACATCCAGGGCGACGTCAGCATCCGCCTCGACGGCTTCAGTCTCAACGGGGTCGCGCAACCCGAGGGCGTGAACGTCGGGCTCATCCAGTCGGGTCAGACGCAGCAGCGCGCCGACACGCAGCTCAACACCCGCCTCGGCTACCCGTCGACGTTCCGGCTCGACGCCTTCGTGCACACCCACCCGATGTGGTGGTTCACGGCCGAGGGCAAGTACTGCCTGAACCTGAGCTCGACCGTGACCCTGCGCGACGGCACGGTCGCGACGGCGGATGCGCTGGTCACCTTCCTGGTCGGCGACAGCGCGGCGGCGGGCTCGGCCACCACGACGACCTGCGAGCGCGAGACCCCGCGCGAGAGCTGGCCGGCCGCCGAGCGCAGCGACCCGAGCGTCGACGACGCCGACGCGTACCGACTCAGCACCGGCGCCGACGGCGAGCTGCAGGCGCGCCTCGACGACGACGGCGCCCTGACTGCCGCAGTGGTGACGGGCGTCGCCGATCAGCGTCGGCACGCGGCGGGGCACGGGGTGGTCGCGCTCGACCAGGTCGGCTCGGGGCAGAGTCTGACGTCAGCGGCACTCGGTCTGTCGACGGAGCGCCTGCCCGAGGGATCCGTCACCGGATCCGTCGCGCTGAACCTCGACGGCGTCAGCGGTCCGGGTCGGCTCACCCTGCATCCGACCCAGACGCCGGGCACCCCGCTGCTCGGCGGCGGCGCGACGAGCTTCGCGCTCGCGACGCCGGCCCGCCAGCGCGCCGCATACTGGAACGCCACAAAGCCGGGCGTGTACTGCGCCACGGTGCACTGGAGCGCCGCCGCGGCCGACGGGTCCGAGCTGCGCTCCCCCGCGACCGAGCTGACCTTCGTCGCCGGGGTCGGCGTCGACGCGAGCAGGGTCATGCCCTGCGCCGATGGCGGTGAGCCGGGCGATCTGCCCGACGGCTCGGGCGGCGGCGGTGATCCGGTCGGGCCGATCTCGAACGAGCAGATCTACGTCGCGAACCACAGCCGTACCGCGAGCGGCGCCGTGATCGTCAACGACGGGCACGTGGATGTGGCCAGCACGCTCGGCGGCGCGAGCGGCTCCGCACTGCAGACCTGGCTGAAGGACAGCAGCGACGGGTCGACCGTCGTGCAGCGTCCGATCGCCGGCAGCGCCTCGGCGGCCGAAGCGCGCGCGACGGGGAGCGCGGACGCCGCGGGCGTCGTGCTGCAGCTGCTGCCCGAGGCGGCGACACGCGTGCCCGCGAACACCGCCTACGACTTCCTCGGAGCACCCGGCAGCCGCATCTGGCAGGTCGACCAGACCCAGCGATCCGGACTGATCTGGCCCGGATGGTCGACCGAGGCGATCGGCGCCGGCGCCACGCAGGGCGGGGTGTCGTGGACGCTCAACGCGACCTCCGGTCCCGGGCGGTTCGCCCTCTATCAGGACAGCACGGTGCCGGGCGGCGCCCCCGAGCTGCGGCTGCGCAGCTCCGATGCCGACCGCGGCTCCTTCGTGATCCCGAAGTCGACGCACGCGCACGGATACTGGGCCTTCGGCGCCGAGGGCGCGTACTGCCTCGCGTTCACCCGCTCGACGACGCTCGCCGACGGCGCGAACGTGAAAGACGACTTCGTGCTCGCCGTCGCGGTGGGCGCGGTGGATGTGCGCAAGGTCGACCCCGGCGCCTGCTTCGGCGGGACGGTGCCGGGTGGGGCCAACTCCGGCGCGGCCGCCGACACGTCGGGCGACACCGCTGCCGGCGCTCACACCGCGGCCGCGGGCGCGTGCCGCGTCGCCGGCTCGGGCGTCATCATCTCGGGCGGTCACGTCGATTACGGCACCCGCCTCGTCGACGGCGCGCTGCGTTCGCAGATCAAGGACGGCTCGAGCGCGAGCGTCGTCTGGCGCGAGCCGAGCCGGACCGTCATCTGGGTGAAGCCCCAGGCGGAGATCACCTCGCCCGGCGGCGCCGTCGCGAACCTGCTCGGCCCGGCCGGAGCATCCGCCTGGCAGATCCCGCAGACCCAGCGGGCCGGCGTCGTCTGGCTCGGCTGGAACACCGAGACGCTCGCCGGCACCGCCGTCGCCTCCCCGGTGAGCTGGCGGCTGGATGCGGTGTCGGGGCCCGGCTCGGTCGGCGTCTACGAGCTCGGCAGCTTCGGCTCGATCACGCCCGTGCTGACCACGGGCGGCAGCTACAGCATCCCTCTCGGCGTGCACGCGCACGGCAACTGGGCATTCACGGCCGAGGGCGTCTACCGGCTGACCTTCACGCAGTCGGCGACGCTCGCCGACGGGCGCAGCGTGAGCGATCGGCAGACGCTGACGATCGCGGTCGGCGATGTCGACCCGGCGACGGCGTTCGGCGGTGCGAGCGCGGGCGGCGCGGGCGGCGCCAGCGCGGGCTGCGGCGCCGCCGCGGGCTCCGGGGCGGCGACCCCCGATGCCGCCGGCGACGGCGCGACCGTCTTCGCGAAGCCGCGCGGCGCCGCGGACGCCGCGGCCGACCTCACGGCGGGCGAGCAGGGCATGGCGCTGTGGACTCTGATCCTGCTCGTCGGCGGAGGCGTGCTCGTGCTGGCCGCCGCCGCGACCGGCGGGGTGCTCTACCTGCGGCATGTGCGCGCCCGGGTGCCCGATGCGTCCTGATCCGCTGGGGACGAGACGCGCGGCGGTCGACCGCCGTCGGACGCGCCGGGTGGCTCCCGGCGCGTCCGCGGTGCTCGCCTCGATCGCGACGCTCGCCCTGCTGACCGGATGCGCGACCGGACCGACGCTGAACCCCGACGACGGGCGCCTGCAGGTCGTGACGACCAGCGGCATCCTGCGCGACCTCGTCGCGAACGTCGGCGGCGACCGCGTCACCGCGGCGTCGATCGTGCCCGACGAGGCCGACCCGCACAGCTACGAGCCGGGGCTGCGCGACGTGCGTGACGTGGTCTACGCCGACGTCGCCTTCAGCAACTACCTGCTGCTCGAAGAGCACAGCGTGATCAAGACGCTGGATGCGAACCTCCGCCCCGGCACCCCGAACGTCTCGCTCGCCGAGGGTGCCGTGAAGTACGCGGCCGAGATCATCCCGCTGGTCGAGGACCTCTCGCTCGACACGGTCTGGCTCGGGCTGCGCGCCCGCGGCGACGGCGCCGACCTCGGGGCGACCCGGGCGAGCGACGTGACGATCAGCGCGACGGCGGCGACCGGCCCGGGCGACGTGTTCGCCTATCTCACCGGATCGTTCGGCGACGCCGACCGCTTCATCGACTCGGCCGACGGCTTCGACGCCGCGGACGGCTACCGCGACGACACCGTGACGCTGCCGGCCGACGCGCACACGCACATGTCGTGGGTGTTCACGAAGCCCGGGGTCTACACGCTCACGCTGCGGGCGGCGCTGCGCGCCGCATCCACGTCGAAGCCCGTGCCGCTGGGCGAGGCCACCTACGTCTTCGCGGTCGGCGTCGACCCGCGGCGGGCCGCGGCGACGGCGGGGATCGCCGATCCGGTCGTGCTCGATCAGGGCCACGCCGATCTGACCGCCGACCTCGACCAGCGGCGGATGACCGTCCTCTACGACCCGACGGGCGGCGGGGATGCGACGCAGACGCGGTACGACCCGGCGCGCGTCGTGATCTCGGTGCCGAACGCGGCGATCAGCGAGGTGCCCGCCGGGCGCCAGTTCGGCTTCCTCGGGCGCGCCGGCACGCAGGTCTACCAGCTGCCGCAGGCCGTGCTCGGCAAGCACGTGCACGGCGAGATCGACCCGCACCTGTGGCAGAACGTGCGCAACGTGATCGCCTACACGAAGCTCATCCGCGACACGCTCATCGAGCGCGACCCGGCCGGCGCGAGCGTCTACCGGGCGAACGCCGACCGGTATATCTCGAAGCTCGAGAAGGTCGACGACGAGCTGCGCGCGGCCGTCGCCGCGATCCCGCCGGCGCACCGCCAGCTCGTCACCACCCACGACGCCTTCGGGTACCTCGCCGCCGCCTACGGGCTGAAGGTCGCCGGCTTCGTCACGCCGAATCCCGCCACCGAGCCCTCACCGCGCGACATCGCCAAGCTCACGACCACGGTCGAGAACCTCGACGTGCCGGCCGTGTTCCTCGAACCGAACCTGGCCGCGCGCGCGTCGACGCTGACCGAGATCGCGCAGCGCAACGGCATCCGCGTCTGCCGCATCTATGGAGACAGCTTCGGCCCGGATGCCCACAGCTACCTGCAGATGATGCGCTTCAACGCCCGCACCCTCGCCGACTGCCTCGGCTGAATCGGAGACCCGACATGCTTCGACGCCCGCTCGCCCTGCTCGGCGGCGCCACGCTCGCGCTCGCGACGATCGCCGTGCCCTCGGCGGCGCTCGCCGACGACCTCGACCAGAACCTGGCGAGCGACGAGCCGATCGCCGCCGATACCCGCACGATCGAGAGCGGCCACGTCGACATCGGCCCGCGCTTCGTCGACGGGCGCTGGACGGTCATGATCCACGACGACACCGCCCGCACCGACCCCTCCACCCCGAGCGTGTGGCGGCACAGCGAGAAGACCGTGCTGCGGGTCGTCGACGCGGCCCAGCAGCGGGTGCCCGATGACCCCGCTTACGACTTCCTCGGGTCGAAGCCCGGCAGCGCGGTGCTGATCGTGCCGCAGACGCAGAACCCGCAGGTGATCTGGGTCGGCTGGAACACGCAGGATCCGCAGGCGATGCAGCAGATGGATCGCGGCGCGACCTTCACCCTGCTCGGCGTCGATGGCCCCGGCTCGCTCGTGACCTACCTGCAGTCGGGCAACTTCACCGAGCCGACCGTGCTCTGGGACTCGCGATCGACGAAGCAGCAGCAGCCGGTCTGGGTCGACGTCAACACGCACACCCACGCCAACTGGGTGTTCAGCGAGCCGGGCGTCTACCTCGCGACCTTCCGGGTGTCGGCCGACCTCGTCGACGGGTCGACGGTCGACGACGTGCGCACGCTGCGCTTCGCGGTCGGATCGGCGACCAGCGTGGATGCGGCGCTCGCCGCGCAGCCGAGCATCACGGCCGCGAACGCGCCGGCCGTCGAGGGCGGGTCCGGGTCCAGCTCGTCGGGTTCGTCGGCGTCGTCGAGATCGCAGGCCGACGCCGAGGCGCGCGTCGCGGCCGACACCCGCTCGGTGGTCGCCCTGGTCGGTGTGGTCGTCGGCGGCGGGATCCTGCTCATCGCGGTCGTCGTGATCGCCGTCGCGCGATCGAGCCGGGCCAAGCGCCGGGCGGAGCAGCCGTGAGCGCGACGGTGCCTGTCCCCGTTTCGGCGCCCGCGGCGACAGGTGCGGCGACGGTCGCCGACGCGGTCGCGGTCGCGGGGGCGGTTACCGGGCGCGAACCGTCCGCATCCGTGGGTTCCTCGGTGGGCACGCCGGCACCCGCCCCGGCCCTCAGCCTGCGCGGCATCGAGGTCGAACTCGGCGGCCGCACGGTGCTGCGCGACGTCGACCTCGACATCCGCGCGGGCGAGCTGCTCGCGCTCGTCGGCCCGAACGGCGCCGGCAAGACGACGCTGATGCGCACGGCGATGCGACTGCAGTGCGCCCGCCGCGGAACCGTCACCGGCCCGACCCGTCTCGGCTACGTCCCCCAGCGCGCCGAGTTCGCGTGGGACTTCCCGATCTCGGTCGAGGATGTCGTCATGTCGGGCCGCACCGGCCGGCTCGGGCTGCTGCGTCGCCCCGCGACCGCCGACTGGCGCGTCGTGCGCGCCGCGCTCGAGCGGGTCGACATGGATGCGCTGCGCGGCCGCACGGTCGGCGAGCTGTCGGGCGGTCAGCGCCAGCGCGTTCTCGTGGCGCGGGCGCTCGCCCTCGAGTCGTCAATGCTGCTGCTCGACGAGCCGTTCACCGGCCTCGACATGCCCACCCAGGATCTGCTGACCGCGCTGTTCGCCGAGCTCGCGCGCGACGGCCTCGCGGTCGTGCTCTCGACCCACGACCTCGTCGCGGCACTCGACGGCAGCGATCGCGTCGCGCTGATCGACGGCGGCATCGCGGCGGTCGGTCGCCCCGGAGAACTGCGCGATCCGGCCCTGTGGTCGCGGGTGTTCGGCATCCGCGCCGACCATCCGCTGCTGCGGCTGCTCGCGGGACCGGATGCGATCGGCGTCGACTCTGACGAGGAGATCGACCCCGGCTTGCGCACCGCTACCGACCCCCGTGCCTCCGCATCCGGACCGGAGGTGCCCGCATGAGCCCGCTCGACTTCCTCACCGATCTGCTCAACCCCGACCTCGCCTTCCTGCCGAAAGCGCTCGTCGTGGCCGTGATGTCGTCGATCATCTGCGGTGTCGTCGGCTGCTACGTCGTGCTGCGCGGCATGGCCTTCATCGGCGACGCCGTCTCGCACGCCGTGTTCCCCGGGCTCGCCGTCGCGTTCGTCGTCGGCGGCAACCTCGTGGTCGGCGGCATGATCGCCGGCGTGCTCACGGCCGTGCTCGTCGCGGTGCTGGCGCAGTTCCGCCGGCTGCGCGAGGACTCGGTCATCGGCATCCTCTTCGTCGCCGCCTTCGCCCTCGGCGTCGTCATCATCTCGGCTGCACCCGGCTACGCCGGATCGCTCGAGCAGTTCCTCTTCGGCTCGATCACCGGCATCCCCGACTCCGACCTGATCACGGTCGCCGTCATGGGCCTCGTCGTGCTCGGCGCCGTCTTCCTGCTGCACAAGGAGCTCGTCGCCGTCTCGCTCGATCGCGAGATGGCCCGCGCTCTCGGCGTCCGGGTGCTCGCCCTCGATGTCGTGCTCTACGTGCTCGTGGCGCTCGCGGTCGTCGTGGCCGTGCAGACGATCGGCAACATCCTCGTGCTGGCGCTGCTCGTCGCGCCCGCGGCCACCGCGCGGCTGGTGACCGACCGGCTCGCCAGGATGATGCTGCTGGCCCCGGTGATCGGAGGCGTCGGCGCGGTGGTAGGCCTCTACCTCTCGTGGTCGTTCGACACCCCGACCGGCGGCACGATCGTGCTCGTGCTCACGGCGGTGTTCCTCGTCGTCTGGCTCGCCGCTCCGCGGCACGGAGTGCTGGCGCGGCGGATGCGACGGGCGGGCGCCGACGGCGACCACAGGTCGGCGTCGGCGCCGACCCCGCATCTCGCCGCCGCCGAATGACCGCTCTGCACGGCGGATGCTGAGCGCCCGTCACGAGCGCGGGCATCCAGCCAGGCGGTCGTAGACTGGGCGACCGGGTCGCCGCCATCCGGCGCGACCGCAGCGACCCGGGAAGGACAGCCGCGTGAGTGAGACGCCGACCGCGCGAACGCCGCTGTGGCTCATCCCCGTCGCGCGCGCGATCCCCGCGCTGCTGCTCGGGCTCGCCATCACCTTCACCGGCGGGCACTCGGCCGGCTTCGGCGCCGTCGCCTTCGGCCTCTGGGGCGTCGTGTCGACGATCCCCGCGGTGCTCGTGCTCATCCGCCCCGACGTCGCCGCCGCGCAGCCGGTCGCCGCGCGCCGCGCCCTGCTCGGGGTCGTCGTGCTCACCGCGGTCGTCGGCATCATCGCGCTCATGCTCGGCCTCACCGCAGGCGGCGCCGGCTTCGGAATCCTCGTCGGCGTGTGGGGCATCGTCGCCGGCGCACTCGAGATCTTCGGCGGAGTCCGCAGCCGCCGCGACGACGCCGAGCGCACCGCGCGCCTCGGCGGCATCCGCGACGCCGTCATCGTCGGCGCGCTCACCATCGCCCTCGGCGTGGTCGCCCTCGCGATCCCCGTCGAGTTCCGCCAGCCCTTCCCGGGCGCGGGAGGTCAGCCGGGCGTGCTGACCGCATCCATCATCGTCGTGGGCGCACTCGGCGCCTGGGGCATCCTGGTCGGCGTGCTGCACGCGATCGGAGCGGTCTCGCTGCGCGAACCGCGACCTGCCGCCGCGACCATCGGGCGAGGAGCCGACGCATCGTGACCGATTCTTCCCGCCGTGACCGGCGGCGTCCGCTCGAGCTGCTCGGATTCAGCGCGATCATCGCCATCGTCATCGGCATCGTCGTGTGGGGCGGCGCGCGCAACATCGAGACCGCGCTGATCTGGGCGGGGATCAGCTTCGTCGTGGTCGTCGTGGTCGTGGCGATGCTCGTGCTCGCGACCTTCCGCGACACCGACTCCGACGGCAACTCCCGCCGCGACGACGAGAGCGACGGCGGCAGCCCGCACTGAGCAGCGCGCCGCCCGCCGTCGCCGCAGGGCTCAGTCGAGCGGGGTGAGCGTCGGCTCCTCGCCGGGGCCGACCGGGAAGAATCCGAGGAAGACGAGGCCGTCGGGGCCGGCGTCGAAGCGCAGCATCCGCACGCCCTCGGGCTCGTAGAACGGCTCGCCGGTCTCGATCGTCACCGGCTCCTGGCCGACGATCTGCATGACGGCGGTGCCCTCGAGCACGACGCCGACGACGGGTCCGTTGTGCTCGTGCACGCCCGTCGGGGCGCCGGCGGGGATGCGGATGCGCTTGCCCTGGATGCGCGAGACGGTGCGCGGCTGCGGCAGCTGCACGTCGATGACGCTGTCGCGCTGGATTCCCGTGACCGGGTCGAGGCCCTGGTTCGAGTCGGCGGGGGCGGAGCCGGTCGCGGGAGTGGCGGATGCGCTGGTCTGGTCGGTCATGTCGCGACCGTAGCCCCGCCGTCGGCGCGCCCGCCGGGCGTGCGATCCACCGTCACACAAGCGGCCCGGCTGCGCCTGACGGGTGCGTCGTCGCGCGCAACGCAGCCGGCGACGCGGCCTCGCGCTCGTCGGTCGAGGTGGTTCGGATCACACGGCTCGGGCTGATCCGCTCGGGCTGATCCGCTCAGCCCGCAGCAGCTCTCCCGCAGCAGCCTCCCCGCTCAGTGGAACGCCTCGCCGCGCGCCAGCTTCGCGACGAAGTCGGCGATGCGCTTCGCACGGTTCTCGGGGGTGCGCACCGTCGACAGCCGGAAGATGAAGGCGAACCGGTTCTGCTTCGTCAGGGTCGCGAAGAACTCGGCGGCGGCGGGATTCGCCGCGATCGCCGCCGCCAGGTCGTCGGGCAGTTCGGCGCCCTTCTGGCGGTAGGCGGCATCCCAGCGTCCGTCGGCCTTCGCGCGCGCGATCTCGGCGTGACCGCCCTCGCGCATCCGCCCCTCGGCGATGAGCGCCTCGACCCGTTCGACGTTGACCTGCGACCACGGGCTCGCCCTGCGCCGCGGCGTGAACGCCTGCACCCGGAACTGCTCGTCGTGCGCACCGGTCTGCCCGTCGATCCAGCCGAAGCAGAGCGCCGCGAGCACCGCCTCCTCGTAGTCGAGCCCCGGGTCGACGGCGGCCTTCTTGCGGATGCGCACGCGCACCCCGTCCTGGTTCTGCTGGTTCGCCTCGAGCCAGGCCTCCCACTCGGCGACCGTCGTCACATCCAGCAGCGGCTTGTCGGCGAACGAGACCATGCCCGCACGGTACCGCCCGCCGCCGACGCGCGGAACGCGCGGCTCCGCCGAACCGACCTTCGCCGCGGCGCCCGCACCGTGCCCTCGCCTTCGGCGCGCACGTCGAGCAACGGACGATGACGCGGATACTGGCGAGGTCGCGCACCAAAGGCGCCGGTCGGGTCGGTCTCAAGCCACGCCAGTATCCGCAACCTTCACCGTCGCGGTGTGAGATCCGCCCGGCGCGGGCCCGAGCTCCTGCGGGGCGTGGATACTGCTGGGATCCGGTCCGGCGGGGCGCGGATACTGCCGAGAACGGTAGGCGGCTGAACTCGCGGGGGCGCCCCTCCGCTGCGCCAGTATCCGCGCACGGCTCGTCGTGAACGGGTGCGCGACGACACGCGGGTCAGCCCGCGGAGTTACGTTCGGTCGCGGCCACTGCTGGGAGCGATAGGAGAGCCCGCCGGCGGGGACGCCTGCGCGCTGCGCCAGTATCCGCGTCGCCGTCCGCGCTCCGAGCGTCAGCACATCGGCCGGGCGGCCGCGCACCCGAGTCACTCGCGCGACCGCCCGGACGTGGACGACGAGGGCCGGCCCGGCTCCCCGCCGTGACCGACCCCCGCCAGGTTCGTGGTCGCCGACGCGAACCGTGCGGCCCGACCTGACCGAGGTCGGACCGCACGGACGTCGAGCCGGCGAAGCGCCCGCCGCCCGAGGAGCCGTGGGCGGCGGGCGTGACCGCTACAGCGGCTCGATCGTGAGCTCGACCGACGACGCGGCGCCGTCTTCGATGTACGACGCGAACGCCGACACGTCGTCGAAGGCGAAGCCGTAGGCGCGTCCGTCGGAGTGCGCCGCGTGCGTCGCCGCCGCGTAGTGGTTGGTGATCGGCTGCTGGTAGAACTGCGCCGCATCCGTCGTCGGCTGCTCCGTGTAGTCGCGCATGGTGCTGCGGTTCAGGGCGGCTCCGAGGATGGCGGCGATCGGTCCGCGCAGTCCGTCGTTCGGCGCCGCGAGGGCGCCGTTGCAGAACAGCACGTCGGCCGTCGACGGGCGGTCGAAGCGCACGCGCTCGGCGCCGTCCTGGTAGGCGACCAGCGCATCCCCGTCACGCCGCAGCGAGTACTGCGCCGTGCCGGTGTTCACGTGCATGTCGGCCGAGCTGTAGCGATCCCAGCTCTCGCCGATGTAGCCGTCGAAGTAGCTGCCGTTGAAGCGACCCGCCTCGATGCCGTGGCTCGGGGCGATCACGCGCAGGTCGTCGACGACGAGGTTCGAGAACCCCTCCGTGTTCCGCAGCTTGTCGAAGAACGCGCCGCGCGCACCCGAGTTGATGAACCCGGCCCGCTGGTCGTTGACGCCCTGCAGATGGATGCCGATCGGCAGGCTGAACATGTCGACCTGCGTCGAGTTGCAGTACATCGCCCCGTTCTGGTGCGTGAACTCGAAGGAGTCGTAGATGATGCCGAACGACGGATCGCTCTCGACCCAGCCGGCCGGATGCGCGATGCCGGGCCCGGCATCCGTGCCCACGACCTTGAACGGCAGGCGCTTGCCGAGCGAGATGTAGAGACGGCCCGAGATGGGCTCCGGCAGCGAGACCGTTCCCCAGTCGCTGAGCGGGAAGCCGTAGACGGCGCTGCCGTCGGCTTCCGTGTTGTCGGCGAGGCTCGCGGGGATGAACGCCCCGCTCTGGTCGACGTGGCCCTGCTGGCCGGTCGTGATCAGCGTGCCGACGACGTGGATGAACACATTCGCGTTGTCGTAGGCGCCGGAGTTGTTGATCACGGTGATCGGCAGGTTGCCGGCCGCCCGGGCGCGGGTCGGGGCGAGGAAGGCGCTCCCGCCCGCGAGCCCGAGCCCGCCGACGACGCCGAGGGCGCCGACCGCGGTGGCTCCGAAGAAGCTCCGGCGCGACAGCTGCTGGGCGCTCAGTCCGCTCAGCGCTGCGCCGACGGGCCCGGCCGGACGCGCGGCGCCGGCTCGGCGGAACACGCGGCCGCTCATCCGTTCAGTCCGTTCCCGACGGCCTTGATCAGCTCGCCGTCGCTGGTGTCTCCGCTGAGCTCCCAGGCGAACGCGCCGCCGAGGCCCTGCTGCTTCACGTAGTCGGTCTTGCCGGTGATGGTCTGCGGGGTGTCGTAGCTCCACCACTCGCCGTTGCAGAACGCGTAGGCGGTGCCGCCGACGGTTCCGGTGGCGGGGCAGCGGTCCTTGAGCACCTTGTAGTCCTCGATGCCGGGCTCATAGGTTCCGGGCGCTGCGCCGGTGGCGGTGCCACCGGGCTCGGCCTGGGTGACGCCGGTCCAGCCGCGGCCGTAGAAGCCGAGGCCGAGCAGGATCTTGTCGCTCGGGATGCCGAGGCTCTTCAGCTTCTGCACCGCGGTGTCGCTGTCGAATCCGGGCGTCGGGGCGCTGTCGAAGCCAATGAGCGGCGAGTGCGGAGCGGTCGGACCCTGCGCGGCGAAGGCGCCGTAGTAGTCGTAGGTCATGGGCGCGATCCAGTCGAGATCCTGCGCGGCGCCGGCGTAGTCGGCGGCCTCGATCTTGCCGCCGCTGGTGCCGTCGGCCGTGATGGCGCTCGTGACGAGGTCGCTGCCGAACTCGCCGCGGAGGGCCGAGATCAGGTTCTTGTAGGCCTCGGGTCCGCTCGAGTCGCAGCTGAGACCGCAGGCGTTGGGGTACTCCCAGTCGATGTCGATGCCGTCGAACACGTCGGCCCAGCGCGGGTCCTCGACGAGGTCGTGGCACGACTGCGCGAAGGCGGCCGGGTTCGCGGCGGCCTGGCCGAAGCCGCCCGACCACGACCATCCGCCGAACGACCACAGCACCTTGATGTTCGGGTGCGCGGCCTTGAGCTTGCGCAGCTGGTTGAAGTTGCCCTTCAGCGGCTGATCCCAGGTGTCGGCGACGCCGTCGACGCTCTCGTCGGCGGTGAAGGCCTTGTCGTAGTCGGCGAAGCTGTCGCCGATCGCGCACTGGCCGTTCGTGACGTTGCCGAAGGCGTAGAGGATGTGCGTGAGCTGGTCGGCCGATCCGCTCGTCTCGATCTTCTTGACGTCGTAGTCGCGGCCGTAGATGCCCCACTCGGTGAAGTAGGCGACGAGCTTCTTGTCGCCGGCCGCCTGGGCCGCGGCGGTGTTCGCCGTGGTGGTGCGGGTGGTGGATGCGGTGCTTCCGGCGACGCTGCCGGCGTGCTGGGCGGGGGCGGCCTGCGCCACCGCGGGGGCGATGCTCAGCGTGAGCGCGGCGGCAGCCGCGACGGCGGCGACACCTCCGACTCTGCGCCTCGTCATCCTCCGGTCGTTCTTCGTCGAACCTGCTGCCTGCATGGGTCTCCCTCTCCATCGTGGACAGTCCGGTCTATGGATGACCCGGGACCGTAGCAACGATCGTGTGCCCCCCGAAAGGGGGTCAGAAGGGGGTGATCGGCGCCGAAACCGGTTCTGGCCCGGCGGAATAAGGGAAGACTCCGAACAAACTATTTCCGCATCCCTGTCCGGAACCCGGCGTGTCGTACGCGAGAGTCGCTCGGGATGCGGCGGCGGCACCGCGCGCGGAGGGGACAGAGAAGGGCCCCGGCGCTCACGCACCGGGGCCCTGCTGAAACGGTTCAGCGACCGTGCCGGGATCCGCCGCAGCTGGCCCCCGCGCTCATGCGCCCAGGTGGTCGACCAGGCTCGACGCGAGACCGACGTAGGTGCCCGGGGTGAGCTCGCGCAGACGGGCCTTCGCCGCGTCGCCGATCTCGAGCGCATCCACGAACTCGACCAGCTCGGTCTGACCGACGCGGTGACCGCGGGTCAGCTCCTTCAGCAGCGCGTAGGGGTCGGCGATCGTCGAGCGTCCGGCGGCGACCTCGGCGCGGATCACGGTCTGGATCGCCTCGGCCAGCACCTCCCAGTTGCCGTCGAGGTCGGCGGCGAGCTTCTGCTCCGAGACGGCGATCTCGCCGAGCCCGCGGAACAGGTTGTCGAGCGCCAGCAGCGAGTGCCCGAGCGCGACGCCCACGTTGCGCTGCGTCGTCGAGTCGGTGAGGTCGCGCTGCAGGCGGCTCGTCACGAGCGTCGCCGCGAGCGAGTCGAGCAGCGCGTTGCTCAGCTCGAGGTTCGCCTCGGCGTTCTCGAAGCGGATCGGGTTGATCTTGTGCGGCATCGTCGACGAGCCGGTCGCGCCCGGCTGGGGCACCTGGGTGAAGTAGCCCATCGAGATGTAGGTCCACACATCCGTCGCCAGGTTGTGCAGGATGCGGTTCGCGTGCGCGACCGCCTGGAACAGCTCCGCCTGCCAGTCGTGCGACTCGATCTGGGTGGTCAGCGGGTTCCAGGTGAGGCCGAGCGACTCGACGAAGTCGCGCGAGATCGTGGGCCAGTCGGCGTCGGCGTCGGCCGCGAGGTGGGCCGAGAAGGTGCCGGTCGCGCCGCTGAACTTGCCGAGGAACTCGGTGCTCTCGACGCGGCGCAGCTGGCGCTCGAGGCGGTGCACGACCACCGCGAACTCCTTGCCGACCGTGGTCGGCGTCGCCGGCTGGCCGTGCGTGTGCGACAGCATCGGGCGGTCGCGCTCGGCGAGCGCCCACTCGCGCAGGCGGCCGATCACGTCGCGGAAGCGCGGCGTCCAGACCTCCTGAACGGCGGCGCGGATCGTCAGCGCGTAGCTGAGGTTGTTGATGTCCTCGCTCGTCGCGGCGAAGTGCGTGAGCTCGGCGATCGCATCCAGGCCCTGACGGCTCAGCTCGCCGCGCACCAGGTACTCGACGGCCTTCACGTCGTGACGCGTGGTCGCCTCGAGCTTCGCGAGCTCGTCGATCTCGGCCTGGCCGAAGTCGGCGGCGAAGGCGCGCAGCGCGTCCTTCTTCTCGGCCGGCAGCGCGCTCGTGCCGAACAGGCCGCGGTCGGTGAGGGCGATCAGCCACTCGACCTCGACGTGCACGCGGGCGCGGTTCAGACCGGCCTCGCTGAGGTGCTCGCCGAGCACGCCGGCGACGGACCGGTAGCGACCGTCGAGGGGGCTCACCGGTTGCGGGGGCAGGGGGCTCATGATCCTCCGTGGGGAAGCGCGGGCTCGATCTGACGGAAGAGCGCGATGCTCGCCCGCTCGATCAGAGTCAGCACCCGGGCGAAGGCCGCCGCGTCGGAGTAGTAGGGGTCCGGCACGTCGAGATCGGGCCCGGATGCGGGGTCGAATGACAGCAGCAATGCTACCTTCGCGCGCGTCTCGTCCGACGGCGCCCACTGGCGCAGCACCCGCTCCTGCCCGCGGTCGAAGGCGACGATGAGGTCGAGGTCGGCGAACCAGGCCGGATCGAACTGGCGGGCGCGGTGCGCATCCCCGTCGTAGCCCGCGTCCTTCAGCGCGTCGCGCGTGCGGTGGTCGGCGCGCTCGCCGACGTGCCAGTCACCCGTGGCAGCCGACTGCACGGTGACGGCGCCCTCGTATCCGCCCTCGGCGATGAGTCGGGTGAAGACCGCCTCGGCCATCGGTGACCGGCAGATGTTGCCGGTGCACACGAAGCAGATCCGGAACGGGGCGCGCGCATGCGTTCCCGTCATGCGCAACATCATGCCCGAGCGCGGCGTCGGCGGAAGGGTTAATTCGAGGCTTCTTCCGGGGGGGTCCTCGTGGTCCCCTCGGCGCTCCCGCGAGAGTTCCGCGGGCGGTTCGAGCGAGGTGGTGCGGTCGCGGCTGCGCGATCCCTCCCCAGCACGGGCGCGTTCCGCTTCTCCCCGGATCGCGGAATCGGCGGCCCAGACGGCGGTGGCGGCGCGCATCCTCGAGGCACGAACCGGTGCGCCCCGCCCGGGCGAGACGAGGAGGCACGCGATGGTGGCGACGATCGAGCAGCTGGAGGCACGGCTGCGGCTGGCGAAGCGGGTGCAGGAGCAGCTCGCGACCTGGAACGACGCGCCGCCGCGGATCGACGCCGACGACTGGAGTGGGCCCGCGGCCGCACTGCACGAGAAGACGGCCGAGAAGCTGCGCGCGCAGCTGTCGAGCGCGACGACGGCGGCCGGCGACGCGGTGCTGCGGGCGACGACCGATCTGGCGGACGCCCGTGGGTGACGTGGGTGCGGGCAGCGCAGGTGCTGCGGATGCTGCCGATGCTGCTGGCGGCTCGGCCGGTGGCGCCGGCGGCCCCGGCAGCGGCCCCGGGCCGATCCAGCTGCTCACGCCGGGTGGGGTCGGCCCCGGCAAGGACGTGCGCGGCGCGCGTGAGGCCGACGCCTTCGGACCCGGCGGCTGGCGTGACCCGAACAGCGGTGAGAGCGCGGCCGGCGTGGGCCGACGCGGACCGCTGCAGCTCAGCGGGCGCGGCGTCGTCGGCGTGCAGACCGACGGGATGCTGGCCTACCGCACGCGGCTGTGGTCGCTGAGCGACGCGGTCGACTCGATCGCGAAAGACGCCCGGCGGCTGCGGGCCATGCCCGCGCTGCTGCCGCCGGGCCGGCTCGACCCGATGGAGATCCTCGTCGTGCGGGTCGATCGGCTCGACGAGACCATCACCGACTTCGCACCCTCGCTCGGCACCGCGGTCGACCTCTATGCCGCGGCCGACGAGTCGGCGCAGCGCGGTGCGCGCGCGGCCGCCGACGTCGCCGTCGACACCGTCGGCGGGGTGGCCGCACGGCTCGCGCTGCTGACCGCCGCCGCGAACACCCCGACGATCATCGCCGCGGCGGCCGCCGCCTTCGCCGCGCTGCCGGGGCGCACCCCGGCCCAGAAGGCGGCCGCGCTCGGCGCGGCTGTGAAGGGCACACCGGGTCTCGTCACGAGTCCGGCGTTCGACGAGCTCGTGCGCTTCCTCGGCGACAACGGCGACGACCTCGCCCTCGGTGCGCTCGGCATCCCGCCCGCCGTCCTGCTCGCCGCCCGCGCCGCGGGCCGCGGCGGTGTCGAGGACAACGCGCACGTGATCATGAGCGCCGGGCGCAAGCTCGGGCTGTTCCGCGAGACCGGGGTCGGCGTCATCCCCATCGCTCGCTCGTCGACGACCGCACCGCTCGACCGCGCGACCGGCCCGAAGGAGCGACTGGAGCGTGTCCCCGACGAAGGGATCATCCGCATCGAGAAGCACAGCGTGCCCGGCGAGCCCCCGCGCTATGTCGTGTACGTGCCGCCGACGCAGACCTTCTCACCCGAGTCGACGACCATGCCCTTCGACCTCACGAGCAATGTCGGCGGAGTCGCCGACGACGACGCCGGCTCGATCCGCGCGGTCGAGCAGGCGATGCGGCACGCGGGAATCACCTCCCTCGACGAGGTGCAGCTGACCGGCTTCTCGCAGGGCGGGCTCGTCGCCGGGCGGCTCGCGCAGTCGGCCGACTGGAACGTCGTCGGCGTCGAGACGTGGGGCGGACCGACGCGGAACATCGACTACCCGCCCGGCGTCGCCGGCTACGACGTGCACCACAGCGACGACCCCATCCACGCGCTCAGCGGCTACCAGGTCGACACCGACCGGCTGCGCGTCGAGCAGCAGGCCCGCGCTGACGGCTTCGCCCCCGACGAGAAGGTCGTGCCGGCCCATCAGCGCGACTCCTACGTCGACACCGCGATCGACATGCAGAAGGCCGCGTCACCGCAGCTGCGGCGTGAGCTCGACCGCATCGAGAGCTTCACGGGCGACTACGCCCGGCAGAGCGGATATCGCATCGACAGCTACGACTACGACAGCTACCGGGTCGACGGGGCGGACGCCGCGCTACGCCTCGGCTGGGGATCCGACGACGCGCCGTCGCCGGCGGCGTCCGGCGTCAGCGGGCGAGCGGAGGCGCGGATGTGAGCGCGCCCGCAGGGCTGCCAGGAGCGCGGCCCGTGCGTGGTGCCCCCGTGCAGCGCGACTCGCCTCAGCGCGACTCGCGCGGACGTCCGAGCAGCGGACGCAGGATGATGCCGATCAGCCAGCTCAGCAGGCCCAGCACCACCGCGCCGAGCACGCCCCACCAGAAGCTCTCCACCGAGAGGCCGAAGCCGAGCAGGCTCGTCACCCACGCCACCAGGATCAGCAGCAGCGCGTTGACCACGAGCGAGAGGAGCCCCAGCGTCAGCACGTAGAGCGGGAAGGCGATGATGCGCACCAGGTTGCCGATGACGCCGTTCACGATGCCGAAGACCAGAGCGACGAGCAGATACGTGAGCAGGTCGGCGGGCTGCTGGCCCGGATCCCAGGAAGTCACCTGGATGTGCGGATGCAGGATCGCCACCGTCAACCAGAGCGCGAGGGCGTTGATGAGCAGCCGGACCAGGAAGCGCCTCATGGCAGGCATTCTCGCAGGCGGCGGCGTCGGAGTACCCGGAACGCGCGCAGTGAGTGCGCGACCCTAGGCTGAACCGCATGGCCGTGAAGCTCCGCCCCGAGATCGCCGCACTGCAGCCCTACCGCCAGGGGCGGCCCGCCGCCGCCGACGCCTTCAAGCTGTCGTCGAACGAGAACCCCTTCCCCGCGCACCCCGCGATCGTCGAGGCCATCGCCGCCACGAACCCCGGCCGCTACCCCGACGCCGCCGCGACCGTGCTGCGGGATCGCCTCGGCGCCGACTACGCGATCGCCCCCGACCGCATCCACGTCGGCTCCGGCTCGGTCGCCCTGCTGCAGCAGCTCATCCTCGCCGCCGCCGCCCCCGGCGACGAGGTCGCCTACTCCTGGCGCTCCTTCGAGGCCTACCCCGGCCTCGTCACGGTCGCCGGCGCCACCAGCGTCACCGTGCCCAACCGCGCCGACGGCGGCCACGACCTCCCGGCGCTCGCCGCGGCGATCACCGACCGCACCCGCGTCGCGATCGTCTGCACCCCGAACAACCCGACCGGCCCCATCGTCACCGCGGAGGAATTCGCCGCCTTCATGGATGCGGTGCCCGACACCCTGCTCGTCCTCCTCGACGAGGCCTACCGCGAGTTCGTCACCGACCCGGCCGCGGTGAACGGCATCCCGCTGCTCGACCGCTACCCGAACCTCGTCGTGCTGCGCACCTTCAGCAAGGCCTACGGGCTCGCCGGGCTCCGCGTCGGCTACGCCCTCGGCCCCGTCGACGTGCTCGACGCCGCCCGCTCGACCGCCATCCCGCTCAGCGTCACCGAGCCGGCCCAGCGCGCCGCGATCGCCGCCCTCGACCACGACGCCGAGCTGCGCGGCCGCGTCGACGAGATCATCGCCCGCCGCGACCGCATCCGCGACGCGCTCCGCGCCCAGGGCTGGCCGCTGCCCGAACCGCAGGGCAACTTCGTCTGGCTCGCGACCGGCGAGCACACCGTCGCCGCCGGCGAGATCCTGGAACGCCACGGCATCATCGCGCGGCTGTTCCCCGGCGACGGCATCCGCGTCTCCGTGGGTGAAGAAGAATCTGTCGAACCTCTCCTGCGATCTGCGGAAGAGGTTGTGAGAACCCTCCCACTGGGGCTCTGAAACCCGGGGCTAGGCTGAGGTTCATGCTTGCCGACGCTGCGCCCATCCAGCTGCTCGCGCCAGACGGGACGCTCGTGCGGAACGCCGCCAACGAGGAGTTCCTGCCGCGCATCGAGGCGCTCGACGACGCCCGCCTGATCGAGTTCCACCGCCAGATGGTGGTCGTGCGGCGCTTCGACATCGAAGCCGGCAACCTGCAGCGCCAGGGCCAGCTCGCTCTGTGGATCCCGAGCCTCGGGCAGGAGGGCGCGCAGGTCGGCGCCGGCTACGCCGCCCGCCCGCAGGACCACATCTTCCCCGCCTACCGCGAGCACGCCGTCGCCCGCATCCGCGGGGTCGACCCGATGCGCATCATCGAGATGCTGCGCGGACTCAGCCACGGCGGCTGGGACCCGAAGGCGCACGGCAACCTGCACCTCTACACGCTCGTCATCGGCTCGCAGTCGCTGCACGCCACCGGCTACGCCATGGGCGTCGCGCTCGACGGATCGAGCGGCACCGGCGACGTCGAGAAGGACGAAGCCGTGCTGGTCTTCTTCGGCGACGGCGCCACCAGCCAGGGCGATGTCAGCGAGTCGTTCGTCTTCGCCTCCAGCTACCAGACGCCCCAGGTGCTGTTCCTGCAGAACAACCACTGGGCGATCTCGGTTCCGGTCGAGCGCCAGTCGCGCACGCCGCTCTACCTGCGCTCGCAGGGCTTCGGCATCCCGAGCTGGCAGATCGACGGCAACGACGTGCTCGCCAGCTACGCGGTCACGGCGACCGCGCTCGACTCGGCCCGCACCGGCCAGGGCCCGCGATTCATCGAGGCGCTGACCTACCGCATGGGCGCCCACACCACGAGCGACGATCCCACCAAATACCGCCAGAACGACGAGCTCGCCTACTGGGGCGCCCGCGACCCGATCAGCCGCTTCGAGACCTACCTGCGCGCCCGCGGCGCCGGCGACGACGTCTTCGCCGACATCGCCCGCGAGGCCGAAGACCTGGCGGCGGATGTGCGCACGCGCACGCTCGAGCTCGTCGACCCGCCGACCGGCAAGATCTTCGACAACGTCTACAGCGATCCGCACCCCGTGATCGAGCAGCAGCGCGCCTGGCTGGACGCCTACGAGCGCTCCTTCGAAGGGACCGAGGGATGACCGACATCGACACCACCGCAGCCGACGCCGCGGCCGCCAGCGCAGCCGCGACTCCTGCATCCGCCCCAGCTGCCGAGCCCGAGGTGAAGAACCTCACGCTCTCGAAGGCGATCAACCTGGGCCTCCGTCAGGCGATGCTCGACGACCCCAAGGTGCTGCTGATGGGCGAGGACATCGGCCCGCTCGGCGGCGTCTTCCGCGTCACCGAGCACCTGCACGCCGAGTTCGGCGGCAACCGGGTGCTCGACACCCCGCTCGCCGAGTCGGGCATCATCGGCTCGGCCATCGGCCTGGCGATGCGCGGCTTCCGCCCGGTGATCGAGATCCAGTTCGACGGCTTCATCTTCCCCGGCTTCGACCAGATCACGACCCAGCTGGCCAAGCAGACCTACCGGCACGAGGGCAACCAGTCGTACCCGGTCGTCATCCGCGTGCCCTACGGCGGCCACATCGGCGCCGTCGAGCACCACCAGGAGAGTCCCGAGGCCTACTTCGCGCACACCGCGGGTCTGCGCGTCGTCAGCCCGGCGACGCCGCACGACGCCTACTGGATGATCCAGGAGGCGATCCGCTCGAACGACCCGGTCATGTTCTTCGAGCCGAAGAGCCGCTACTGGCAGCGCGGCGAGGTGCAGCTGGATGCCGGAACCGCCGTGCACATGCACCGCAGCCGCGTCGTGCGCACCGGCACCGAGGTCACGCTCATCGGCCACGGAGCCATGGTCGCGACCCTGCTGCAGGCCGCCGAGATCGCCGCCGGCGAGGGCACGAGCGTCGAGGTCATCGACCTGCGCTCGATCTCGCCGATCGACTACGCGCCGATCATCGAGAGCGTGCAGAAGACCGGCCGCGTCGTCGTCGCGCAGGAGGCGCCGCAGAACGTCAGCGTCGGCAGTGAGATCGCCGCGACGATCGCCGAGCGCGCCTTCTACTCGCTCGAGGCGCCCGTGCTGCGCGTCAGCGGATTCGACACCCCGTTCCCGCCGGCGAAGCTCGAGAAGCAGTACCTGCCCGACGCCGACCGCGTGCTCGAGGCCGTCGACCGCGCGCTCGCCTACTGACGCATCCACCGACCTGACTGACCCGACGCGCCCGCACTGGCCGCGACGACCCCGAAGGAGCACCCCGTGGTGGCATCCGAGTTCCCCCTCCCCGATGTGGGCGAGGGCCTGACCGAGGCCGAGATCGTCACCTGGCGCGTCGCGCCCGGCGACACGATCACGGTCAACCAGGTGCTGGTCGAGATCGAGACCGCCAAGTCGCTCGTCGAGCTGCCGTCGCCCTTCGCCGGCACGGTGCAGGAGCTGCTGGTGGATGAGGGGGCGACCGTCGAGGTCGGCACGCCCATCATCCGGGTCAGCTCGGCGGCCGGGTCGATCGACCTGCAGGCGCCCGTGACCGACGAGTCGGCCTGGGTCGGCCCGACGGACACGAACGAGCACACGCCGCGCGCGACCGCAGCGGCCGGCGCTGCCGGTGCCGCCGGCGGTGTGGCTGCTGCCGCATCCGCCACCCCGGCTCCCGCTCCGGCCACCCCGGCCGAGGCCGCCGAGGCCGAGGACAAGCCGGGTGCCGTGCTGGTCGGCTACGGCTCGGCCGGCGGTCACGCGACCTCGCGTCGTCGTCGCCCGGCTCCGCTGCCGACGCCCGACGGCTCGGCGCCCACGGCGACCGAGCCCTCCGCCGCGCGCCCGGCCGCCCCCGCCTCCGTGCCCGCCGCATCCGCGTCGCCCGTCATCGCGAAGCCCCCGATCCGCAAGCTCGCCAAGGACCTCGGCGTGCAGCTCGAGACCGTGCCCGGAACAGGTCTCGCGGGCGAGATCACCCGCGACGACGTGATCCGCCACGCTCAGCAGGCGAGCGTGTTCCGCAACATCGAGACGCCCGAGTGGCCGACCGACCGCGAGGAGCGCATCCCGGTCAAGGGCGTGCGCAAGGCGATCGCGAAGGCGATGGTCGAGAGCGCGTTCACGGCCCCGCACGTGAGCGTCTTCAGCGACGTCAACGCGACGCGCACGATGGAGTTCGTCAAGCGCCTCAAGGCCTCGCCGACCTTCGCGGGCGTGCGCGTGAGCCCGCTGCTGGTCATGGCGAAGGCCGTGATCTGGGCGGTGCGCCGCAACCCCACGGTGAACTCCAGTTGGACCGACAAGGAGATCATCGTGCGGCACTACGTGAACCTCGGCATCGCCGCGGCCACACCGCGCGGGCTGATCGTGCCGAACATCAAGGACGCCGAGAAGCTCAGCCTGCTCGAGCTCGCGCAGGCGCTCGAGCAGATGACGCTGACCGCGCGCGACGGCAAGACGCAGCCGGCCGAGATGTCGGGCGGCACGATCACGATCACGAACCTCGGCTCGTTCGGCATGGACACCGGCACCCCGATCCTCAACCCGGGCGAGGTCGGCATCGTCGCCCTCGGCGCGATCAAGCAGAAGCCCTGGGTCGTGGATGGCGAGGTGCGTCCGGCGTTCGTCACGACGGTCGGCGCGAGCTTCGACCACCGCGTCGTCGACGGGGATGTCGCGAGCCGCTTCACCGCCGACATCGCTGCGGTGCTCGAGGAGCCGGCACTGCTGCTCGACTGATCAGCCGGTCGGGGGCGCGCCGCACATCCGCCCACTATTGATAAGCGTTTTGACTTTGGTTATCAATAAGGCGTAGCGTTCGGGATGTGAAGACCCGCGCGCTCATCGCCCCTGCCCTGTTCGCCGTCGCCGCCCTCGGGCTGGCCGGCTGCGCCTCCGACTCCTCGGCGAACGCCGGATCCGACGGCAGCGCCGGCAGCGGCACCGTCACCGTGATCGCCTCGACCAACGTCTACGGCTCGATCGCCGAGGCCATCGGCGGCGACGCTGTCACAGTCACGAGCATCATCGACGACCCCGACAAGGACCCGCACGAGTACGAGGCGGACGCCCGCACCCAGCTCGAGCTCTCGAAGGCCGACATCGTCATCGAGAACGGCGGCGGCTACGACGACTTCGTCGACACCATGCTGAAGTCAGCGAAGAACACCGACGCGACCGTGCTCACTGCGGCCGACATCTCCGGCTACGACCAGGAGCCCAGCGACGGCGAGTTCAACGAGCACGTCTGGTACGACTACCCGACCGTCGGCAAGGTGGCCGAGAAGTTCGCCGCCGCCGTCGAGAAGGCCGACCCGGATGCGGCCGAGCAGGTGAAGAAGAACCTCGCGACCTTCCAGGAGGGGCTGAAGGGCCTCGACTCCGACGTCGCCGCGCTGAAGGCGAAGGCCGACGGCAAGTCGGTCGCGATCACCGAGCCCGTGCCGCTCTACCTGCTCGAGGCCGCCGGCTTCAGCAACGCGACCCCCGACGAGTTCAGCGAGTCGATCGAAGAGGGCACGGATGCGCCGGTGCGCGTGCTGCAGGACACCCTCGCACTGTTCAGCGACAAGAAGGTCGCCGTGCTCGTCTACAACGAGCAGACCGACGGAACCCAGACCGAGCAGGTGCTGAAGGCCGCGAAGGACAACGGCATCCCCGTGGTCGGCGTGACCGAGACCCTGCCGAAGGGCGACGACTACCTCGGCTGGCAGAAGAAGATCATCAGCGAGATCAGCTCGGCGCTCGGCGCCTGAGTCGAACAGCGCCGACTCTCACCACCAGGAGTTCCGACGACCACCACCGACACCACCGCGACCGACAGCATCCCTGCCGACGGCGCGACCACGACGACCCCCGCATCCCCCGCTCCGGCGGCGGACGCGGGGGTGCGTCGTGCGTGGGAGCATGAGGGGATGACGGTGCTGCGGCTGAGCGGGGCGGGTCTCGCCTACGGCAGCCGGCACCTCTGGAGCGGTCTCGACCTCGCCGTCGACGCGGGCGAGTTCGTCGCCGTGCTCGGCGCGAACGGGTCGGGCAAGACGAGCCTGCTCAAGGTGATCCTGGGTCAGCAGCAGCTGAGCAGCGGATCGGCCGAGCTGCTGGGAGAGCGCATTCACGGCGGCGACCGCCGCATCGGCTACATCCCGCAGCAGAAGATGGCCGAACCCGGAACCCCCCTGCGCGGCCGTGACCTCGTCGGCCTCGGCGTCGACGGCCACCGGCTCGGGCCGGGCTGGCCGAGTCGAGCGCGTCGGCGGAAGGTGGATGCGCTGCTCGAGTCGGTCGGAGCGTCCGGCTTCGCGAGCCGCCCGATCGGCACCCTCTCCGGCGGCGAGCAGCAGCGGCTGCGCGTCGGCCAGTCGCTCGCCGGCGACCCGCGCCTGCTGCTCTGCGACGAGCCGCTGATCTCGCTCGACCTGCGACACCAGCGCGAGGTGAGCGAGCTGATCGACCGCCAGCGCCGTGAGCGCGACCTCGGCGTGCTGTTCGTGACGCACGACGTGAACCCGATCCTCGGCATGGTCGACCGGGTGCTGTACCTCGCGAACGGCGCCTTCCGCATCGGCACCCCCGACGAGGTGCTGCGCAGCGAGGTGCTGAGCGAGCTGTACCAGTCGCCGATCGACGTGATCCGCTCGCGCGGACGCATCGTCGTGGTCGGCGTGCCCGACTCCTCGCACCACCACGACGACCACGACCACGCGGATCACGCCGGCCACCCGCACACGGCGGGCACCGGCGGCCTCGGCACCCACCCGACGGGAGGCGCCGCGTGAACGACCTGTGGAGCGCGATCTTCGACTTCAGCGACTACGGCGAGCTCATCGCGCTGCTGCGCAACTCGATCTTCGCCGGCGCCGTGCTCGGCATCGCGGGCGGCCTGATCGGCGTCTTCGTGATGCAGCGCGACATGGCCTTCGCGGTGCACGGCATCAGCGAGCTGAGCTTCGCGGGCGCTTCCGCCGGGCTGCTGCTCGGCCTCGGCGTCGTGCAGGGGGCGATCGTCGGCTCGCTCGTGGCGGCGGCGCTGATCGGGCTGCTCGGCTCGCGGGCTCGTGACCGCAACTCGATCATCGCGGTGCTCATGCCCTTCGGGCTCGGCATCGGCATCCTCTGCCTGGCCCTGTTCCCGGGCAGGTCGGCGAACAAGTTCGGCCTGCTCACCGGGCAGATCGTCGCGGTCGACGACCCGCGCCTGAACTCGCTGCTGATCATCTGCGCGATCGTCGTGGTCGGGCTCGCGGTCGTGTGGCGTCCGCTCGTCTTCGCCAGCCTGGATGCGGATGTCGCGATCGCCCGCGGCGTTCCGGCCCGCTGGCTGTCGCTCGTCTTCATGATGCTGCTCGGCCTCACGATCGCGGTCAGCGTGCAGATCGTGGGCGCGCTGCTCGTGCTGTCGATCCTGGTGACGCCGGCCGCCGCGGCGTTGCGGCTCACGGCATCCCCGGTGTGGGTCCCGGTGCTCAGCGTCGTCTTCGCGACCGTGTCGCTCGTGGGCGGCATCCTGCTCGCGCTCGGCGCCTCGGTGCCGATCAGCCCCTACGTGACGACGATCTCGTTCCTCATCTACCTCGTCGCCCGGGTGATCTCCTGGCAGCGGCACCGCACGCGACGCGGCAGAATCACTTCGACGACGGAGGTGGTGACGGCATGACCGCACGACGCAACACGTGGCAGCGCGAGGCCGTGCGCGGCGCTCTCGGCGAGCGCGAGGGCTTCGTCAGCGCGCAGGCGCTGCACTCGGGTCTGCGCGACCAGGGCTCGACGATCGGGCTCGCGACGGTCTACCGCGCCCTCGCCGACCTCGAGTCGACGGGTGAGGCCGATTCGCTGCAGCAGGAAGGCGAGGCGCTCTACCGCGCCTGCACCCCCGGCAAGCACCACCACCACCTGATCTGCCGCAACTGCGGCGCGACCGTCGAGATCGAGGCGGATGAGGTGGAGACCTGGGCGCACCAGGTCGCCGCGAAGCACGGCTTCACCCAGCCGGAGCACGTCGTCGACGTCTTCGGCCTCTGCGCCGACTGCACCGCGAAGGGCGTCGGCGCGCAGGGCTGACGCCTCGCGACCCGCGTCGCCATTCAGCGGCGGCGAACCCGTCGCCCAGCATCTCGACGCACCCGCTCGCAGTGGGGTGACGAAAGGGTGACATGAGGCGAACTCCGGCGTAGCCTGTGCCCAGGATCGTCGGCGCGGGGAAGGGCACCGAGTCCTCCACAACCACCGCGTCGGCGGAATGGACGGCAGATCAGGGAGCCGGTCATGACGACGACAACTCAGGAGACGACCCGACCGAAGCGCTGGCGATCGCGCAAGATCGCCGCCATCCTCGCCGGAGGCCTCGTGCTCGGCGTTGGTGCGACCTACGTGCTCGCGGCCTGGAACGACTCCGAATTCGCCACCGGCACCTTCACGGCCGGAACCTTCGACATGGTCGGCTCGACCGACGGCACGACGTTCAGCAACCACAACACGGCGGGCACCGCGGCGACGCTGCCCTTCACCGTGAACGTGGGCTCGCTGTCGCCGACCGACGTCGCCGCCGCGCCGTTCGCCGTGCGCCTCACCGCGCCGACGACGAACAACGCGACGGTGACCGTGACGAGCGCCGGCACCACGGGCACGGTGACCAACCTCACCTACACGCTGCTGCAGACCACGACATTCGGATGCACGGCTTCGACCACGGGCACCGCGCTCGTGCCGGCCGGCACGGCGATGACGAGCACCGGCGGCACCGCGGTGACCTTCAACCTCGTGAAGGGCACGGGAGGTGCGGCGGGCGCCGCGGTCAACCTCTGCTTCCAGGTGACGGCCGGAACGATCGCACAGGGTCAGACCGGCACCGCCACCTGGCAGTTCGCGGCCGTCTCGAGCTGATCGTGAATCCGGGCGACCGCGCGTCGCCCCCGTCCGCATCCCGCCGACGCGTGTCGGTGCGGGTGCGGGCGGCGATCGCCGGCGGGCTCGCCCTGGGTCTCGGGGCGGGCTTCACGCTGGCGTCGTGGAACGACGCGGAATTCGCGAAGGCGACCTTCTCGGCGTCGCGCTTCGGAACTCAGTCGAGCCTGAACGGCGGCGCCTACGCCGACAACGCGACGGCGCCGGGAGCGACCGTGGCGTTGTCGGGGATGGTGCCGAACTCGCCCGTGTACACGATGGTGCGCATCCGCACGAACGCGCAGTCGGTCGTGGGCACGGCGACACTCGGCGGCGCCGTCATGAGCGGAACCGGCGGAACCCTGCTCGGGCAGTGGACGCAATACCGGGTCGTCCGCGTCGACCCCGCCGCGACCTGCGATGCGACCGCGTTCGCCGGCACACCGAACTGGGTCGTCGGGGCCGCCGATACCGCTCCGCTCATCACGACCGGGCAGAACTCCGGCGTCACCAACGTGCTCGCCGCGGCGACCAGTGCGGCGCCGGGCACGGCGACGGCGTTCTGCTTCCAGACCTATCTCGCGCTCAGCGCCCCCACGACGACCCAGTCGCTGACCGGCACGGCGGTCTGGACCTTCACGACGCGGTCGACCTGATCGCGCCGGCCCCACCGCATCCCGCCACCGCACCCGCGCCACCTCATCCCTCCCCCGCCCGAAGGAGCACCCCGTGACCACCGCCCCGATCGCGCACCGCCGCCCGCGTGCGCGGCGTGCCGGCGGAGCGCGCTCGGCGCTCGTCGACGTGGTGCTGTGGATCGCGGCGGCCGGCGGAGCGGTGTGCCTCGCCGCGGTGGTCGCGGCGACGGTCTTCCACGCGACCGTGATCATGTTCTCGACCGGGTCGATGTCGCCGACCATCCCGGCGGGTTCCGCGGCGCTCGTGCAGCAGATCCCCGCCGCCGACGCGAAGGTCGGCGACGTCGTCACGGTCGAGCGCCCCGGCGGGCTGCTGCCGATCACGCACCGGGTCGTCGGCATCGAGGCGCCCGAGGGACGCGCCGCGGCCGTGCGCGAGATCACGCTGCGCGGCGACGCGAACGCCGCCGCCGACCCGGCGCCGTACCGGGTCGAGCAGGTGCGCATCGTGCGCTTCGCGGTTCCCGGGCTCGCCCACGTCGTGGTCTGGTTCGGCAACCCGCTCGTGCTCGGCGGACTCACGATCGGCGCCGCCGTGCTCGTCACGTGGGCGTTCTGGCCGCGCCGACGTCCCGGCGATGACGAGCCCGCGTCGCAGCCCGCCCCGACCGCGGCCGACGAGAAGCGCGCCCACGCGGGCGCCGCGCTCGCCGCCGTGCTGGTGACCGCCGGTGCGGCGACGCTGATCCCGTTCGTCGCACCGGCCCCGGCCGCCGCCGAGCCGCTCGAGACGGTCGTGCGCGGCGACCACATCCAGCTCGTCAGCATCGCCGACGTCGACGCGGTGCAGAGCATGGCGCCGGGCACCTCGGCCGACTGGCAGGTCGGCGTCAGCACCTACGACGACTCGAACGTGGGCCGGCTGCATCTGGGGCTGGGTCTGGACTCCGATCCGGCGCGCGCCGCCGACCTGCGGGTGGATGTGCGCGGCTGCGACGTCCGCTGGACCGCCGACGGCTGCGCGACCGGAGCGATGGACTTCCTCGCCGACGTGCCGCTCGTCGCGGCGACATCGCCGATCACCTCGCACGGCGCCCGCTGGTTCGCCGACGAGGACATCCCGGCCGAGGTGTGGGTGCTCGTGACCGTGCACGTCGCCGACGAGATCAGCGACGAAGCGGATGCCGAGCTGCGTCTGCAGGTCTGGGGCGCCGGCGACGCGGGCGTCGGCAGCGGCGGCGTCGGCAACGGCGACGGCGGCGGATCGGGCGGGACCGGCGGCGCGGGCGGTTCGGGCGCCCGCGGCGGCGGTCTCGCCGGAACCGGTGTCGCCGGGGCCTGGCCCGCGGCGCTGCTCGCGCTCGGCGCCGTCGGCAGCGGGCTCGTGCTCGCCGCGCTCGCCCGCCGCCGGCGCGGCGGGCTCGACGCCCCGCGGGGTGCGTCATGAGGCGGCGCGACCCGGGGACCGCGCCTCGCCGCCGACCCTTCGCCGGCCGTCCGCGGCTGCAGGCGGCGCTCGCGGCCGTCGTCGCGGCGGCGCTGGGACTCGCCGTCGCCTACCCGGCCGCCCGCAGCATCCACACGACCGAGGCGGCGTGGACCGACGCCGAGGTCGTCAGCGGAACCCTCACGACGCTCAAGGTGAACCCCGTCGTGACCTTCAACTGCGTTCCCGCGAGCGGCACGCTGAACCTGCTGACCCCGGTCGTGCCGGTCGCCTGGACGGCGCCGGCCGCGACGTCCGACGGGATCGCCCCCACCTCGTACGTGCTCTCGTGGTCGGGACTCGCGACCGGAACCGGGTCGGTCGAGACGACCGCGACGAGCTACAACGTGCCGCTCGCGCTGCTCACCATCAACGCGACGGCGACGGTCTCCGTCACGGCGAAGTACAGCAACTGGCTCGCGGCGCCGTCGCCGACGCGCACGATCACCGTCACCAACCTCATCATCGCCACCGGCTACAGCTGCGTCTGACGACTTCGAGGCTCCCTCGATCGGGGGATTTCCTCGACAGCTGTCGATCCGGAGACTCGGGGGGTGACGAACCTCCCGCCGAGCCGACCGTCGCTGTGGACGCGTCTCGGCGTCGCGCGCATCCCGATCGTGATCTTCTCGATCGCGGCTCTGCTCGGCGTGGCGATCGGCGTGCCCGTGGCCAATGCGGCGGTCGAGAGCGCGCGCCATCATCCGCAGAGCTTCGCGGCTCCCGTCGCCAGTGAGACTCCGACCGCGACGCCGACTCCGGACCCCGTGGTCCGCTACGAGACGGTCACCGAGACCGCACCGGTCGCCTTCGACCGCGTCACCGTCGATGACGCCACCCGCGCCGCGGGCACGACCGCGGTGACGACCGCCGGTGTGGACGGGGAGCTCACCCGCGTCTACCGGGTCACGTACACCGACGACGTCGAGACGGCGCGCGAGCTGCAGACCGAGACCGTGTCGCGGGCGCCGGTCGCCGAGGTGACCAGTCGCGGAACCTACGTCGCCCCTCCGGCCCCGCGCTACGTCGCTCCGGCGCCCGCGGCACCGGCACCGCCCGCGTCGAGCGGCGGAACCGTCAACCCCGGCGGGTACTGCGGCAACGTCGGGGCGACGGGCGTCGCCGCGAACGGCAAGACCTACACCTGCGGAGCCAAGGGGCCCGACGCCAACGGCAAGTACCACTGGAACGCCTGAGCGCGACGCCTTACGACCTGCGACTCGCGACGCCCGGCTCCGCGGGCTCGAGATCGCTCGCGTTGCCGCGCGGGCGATCGTCGGGTACCCTCGGAGGGTTGCGCGTCTCGGCGCGCTTCTTCTTGTGTGCCACCGCTTCTTCGGATGCGGTCTCGGCACGCCGACAAGTGACCTTGGGTGAGTCGGCCTGGGATGCGTCCCGCCGCCTCACGGTAGCCGACGGAGAGATCCGTCTCGATATTGGAGGAACCATGGCAGCCGTGTGCCAGGTGACCGGAGCCGTTCCCGGCTTCGGACACAACATCTCGCACTCGCACCGCCGGACGAAGCGCCGCTTCGACCCGAACGTGCAGAAGAAGAAGTACTACGTCCCGTCGCTGCGTCGCACCGTGACCCTGACGCTGTCCGCTAAGGGCATCAAGGTCATCGACGCTCGCGGCATCGAGTCGGTCGTCAAGGACCTGCTGGCCCGTGGGGAGAAGATCTGATGGCCAAGAAGGCACAGGACGTCCGTCCGATCATCAAGCTCCGTTCCACCGCCGGCACCGGGTACACCTACGTGACCCGCAAGAACCGCCGCAACAACCCTGACCGCATCGTGCTCAAGAAGTACGATCCGGTGGTCCGCAAGCACGTCGAATTCCGAGAGGAGCGCTAAGCCATGGCTAAGAAGAGCAAGATCGCCAAGAACAACCAGCGCGCCGAGATCGTCGCGCGCTACGCCGCGAAGCGTCTCGAGCTGAAGAAGGCGCTCATCGATCCGAACGGAACCGACGAGTCGCGCGAGGCCGCGCGCCAGGGTCTGCAGAAGCTGCCCCGCGACGCCTCGCCCATCCGTCTGCGCAACCGCGACGCGATCGACGGCCGCCCGCGCGGTGTCCTCAGCCAGTACGGCATCTCGCGTGTGCGTTTCCGCGACATGGCGCACCGTGGAGAATTGCCCGGAATCACGAAGTCTTCCTGGTAAGTTCAGTGGCGGTTCGGGGGCATCCCCGGGCCGCCACCGGCTTTTTAAGGCTCCCCACGGGGTCCGTCGGGAGCCGGTGAACTCCAGTTCACCAACTGAGCGCGGTCCGCGTACTGCAGAGAAAGTCCAGGAGGACATTCATGGCTGACAACACCCTCAACAAGACGGAGCTCGTCGCGAAGATCGCCGCCTCCACCGAGCTGAGCCAGGCCGCCGTCGGCCAGGTCATCGACTCGCTGTTCGCGACGCTCGCCGACTCGGTCAAGGCCGGCACCAAGGTCTCCATCCCCGGCTGGCTGTCGGTGGAGCGCACCGAGAGCGCCGCGCGCGAGGGCCGCAACCCCGCCACCGGCGAGACCATCAAGATCCCCGCGGGCTTCCGCGTCAAGGTCTCGGCGGGCTCGAAGCTCAAGGCTGCCGCCAAGTAAGTCTCACGACTTCCCCGAAGGGCGTCGACCATCGCTGGTCGGCGCCCTTCGGCGTTCCCGGGCGCGAGAGCCGGCGCGGCAGCGGGCGCGGCCGGGGCTCGGTGGGCGGATGGATGCGGCCGGCCCGGCGGCGCGGCGGGCGCCCAGCGGTGAGCGCCTAGAATTCCCGGGTGCCGCGCCTCGTGAAGGTGGCGGGTCCTGCCGTGCTCATCGCCGCAGCGCTCGTCGCCGTCGTCCTCTCCCTCGCCTTCGGCGGAGGCGCGACGGCACCCGCGATCGTCGACCCCGGTCCGATCGTGCGCTGGGGCCTCCCGATCACGAAGACCCTCGTCAACCTGGCCGTCGGGCTGACCCTCGGTGCGCTGCTGCTCGCACTGCTGGCCCTGAGCCCGAAAGAGCGCGCGTACGCGCGGGCGCTGGATGTCGCCGCCGCGGCCGGCGCCGCCTGGACGATCGCCTCGGCCGCGTGCGCCTTCTTCACCTTCCAGAGCGTCTACGTGCAGCCGGTCGCCTTCGACGACAGCTACGGTCAGGCCTTCGGCCAGTTCCTCACGCAGATCGCCGCCGGGCAGGCCTGGCTGGTCATGATGCTCGCGGGCGCCGTGATCACGGTGCTGTGCTTCGCGGTGCGGCACCAGCTGCTCATCCTCGTCACCTTCGCGATCGGCGTCGCCGCCCTCGCCCGCCTGTCGAACGAGGGCCACTCGGGCGACAGCTCGACCCACGACATCGCCGCGACCGCGATCTGGCTGCACATGGGTCTCGCCGCGATCTGGCTCGGCGGACTGCTCACGCTGGTGCTGCTCAAGGGCACGCTCGACCGCGGACGTCTCGTCATCGTGCTGCAGCGCTACTCCACGATCGCGCTCATCGCCTTCATCGTCGTCGCCGCATCCGGCTATGTGAGCGCCGCGATCCGCGTCGGCACCCTGCCGAACCTGCTCACGCCGTACGGCGTGCTCGTGCTGGTCAAGGTCGCCGCGCTGCTCGCGTTGGGACTGTTCGGCGCGGTGCAGCGGCGAGTTCTCATCCGCGGGCTCGGGCGCAGCGAGGGCAACGGCCGCTTCTGGATCCTCGTCGTCGCCGAGATCGCCTTCATGGGCATCGCCTCGGGTGTCGCCGCCGCGCTGGCGCGCACGCAGACCCCGCTCGCCGACACCGGCACATCCCAGCTCTCCGACCCGACGCCCGCCGAGCTGCTCACCGACAAGCCGCTGCCGCCCGAGCTGACGCCGCTGGGCTGGATCACGACCTGGAACCTCGACCTGATGTGGGCGCTCATCGTCGCGTTCGGCATCTTCTTCTACCTCGCGGGTGTGTGGCGTCTGCGCCGTCGCGGCGACAGCTGGCCCTGGTACCGCCCGGTGCTGTGGGTGGTCGGCATGCTGCTGCTGCTCTGGGCGACGAACGGCATGCCGAACGTCTACGAGCAGTTCCTGTTCAGCGCGCACATGACCGTGCACATGGTGCTGTCGATGATGATCCCCGTCTTCCTGGTGCTGTCGGCGCCGGTGACGCTGGCGATGCGCGCGATCCACAAGCGCAGCGACGGCAGCCGGGGGCCGCGCGAATGGATCCTGTGGGCGGTGCACTCGAAGTACGCGACGTTCCTGTCGCATCCGATCATCGCCAGCGTGCTCTTCGCCGGCTCGCTCTGGGTCTTCTACTACTCGCCGCTGTTCCGCTGGGCGACCACCGACCACCTCGGTCACATGTGGATGACCGTGCACTTCCTCATCGTCGGCTACCTCTTCGTGCAGATGCTCGTCGGCGTCGACCCGCTGCCGTACCGGCCGCCGTATCCGCTGCGCCTGCTGCTGCTGCTCGCGACCATGGCGATGCACGCCTTCTTCGGGTTGTCGATCATCGAGAGCTCGGGGCTCTTCCTCGCCGACTGGTACGGCGCGATGGGACGCACCTGGGGCGATCCGCCGCTCGTCGATCAGCAGGCCGCCGGCGGCATCGCGTGGAGCGTCGGCGAGCTGCCGACGGTGTCGCTCGCGATCCTCGTGGCGCTCATGTGGTCGCGCAGCGACGCCCGCGAGGCGAAGCGCCGCGACCGCAAGGCCGATCGCGACGGCGAGGCCGATCTCGAGGAGTACAACCGGATGCTCGCGGAGCGCGGCGCGCGCGACTGAGCGGCGGGTGACGCGATGCGGCGCGCGCGTCAGCGGGCCGAGCCGGTGACGCGGGCGAGGGCGGCGACGCCCGCAGGGATGTCGGCGGCGGGGATGCGACCGAAGCCCAGCAGCAGGCCGTTCGCCGTCGGGGCGCGCGCGTAGAACGGGTCGAGCGCCGTGACGCGGATGCCCGCCGCCGCCGCGAGCTCTGCCAGACGCGGTGCGGTGCGCGGGAACGCCGCATCCAGGTAGGCGGTGAGGTGCAGGCCCGCGTGGCTCGGGATGACCCGCAGGGCGTCGGGCATCCGCTCGCCCAGCTCGGCGGTCAGCAGCCGATGGCGCTCGGCGTAGATGCGCCGCGAACGGCGCGCCCGCGCGGCGAAGACGCCCGTGTCGAGAAGGTCGGCGAGAGCGGCCTGGGGAACCGGATCCGCGCTCATCCGCTCGGTGCGCTGCAGGAAGCGCAGGGCGGCGCGCAGGCTCGGCGGCGCGACCAGGAACCCGAGACGCAGCCCGGGAGCGAGCGACTTCGAGAAGGTCGCGAGGTGGATGACGCGTCCGGCGCGGTCGAGGCTGTGCAGCGAATCCAGCGGCCGCGTGCCGTAGCGGAACTCGCTGTCATAGTCGTCCTCCACGACGGCCGCGCCGTGCCGTTCCGCCCAGGCGAGCAGCGCCAGTCGGCGCGGGGTCGTCATCGGCATGCCGAGCGGGAACTGGTGCGACGGGGTCGCGTAGACGAGCCGGGCGCGCGGGGGGAGCAGATCGACGCGCAGGCCCTCGGCATCCACCGGCACGTGCTCGATGCGCGCACCGAGGCTCGCGAAGATCGCGCGCACCGGCGGGTACCCGGGCTCCTCGACGGCGACGGTGTCGCCGGGGCGCAGCAGTGCGCGGGCGATGAGGCCGAGTCCGTGCTGTGCTCCGAGGGTGACGTGCACGTCGTCGGGCTCCGCGGCGACCGCGCGCGAGAGGCGAACGTGCCGCGCGATCGCGACGCGCAGCTCGAGCAGGCCGGTCGGGTCGCCGTAGCCGCCGGGGTACGGCGAGGTCGCGCGCAGGTGGTGCGCGATCAGGCGACGCCAGTCGGCGTGGGGAAAGAGCGTCGGGTCGGGGCTGCCGCCGGCGAAGTCCCAGCGGATGCGGTCGGGCGCCGGATCGGGAGCGAGGCCGTCGTCATCGGCGGCGAGCTCGGCGATGAGGGGGATCGGGTGCAGCGCCGCAGCAGTGCAGGGGTCTGCTGGCGAGTGCGAGCCCGATATGCCTTGTCGGATGCTCCGCGCCTCCGCTCGGTCTGTCGTCGTCGCGCCGCCCGCCGCCGCTGCGCGGACGTCGGCGACGAAGGTGCCCGCGCCGACGCGGGCCTCGACCAGGCCCTCGGCGAGCAGCCGATCGTAGGCGGCGCTGACGGTCGTGCGAGCGACGCCGAGCTCGGCGGCCAGTTCGCGCGTCGCCGGCAGCCGTGCGCCCGGCGCGAGCACACCGTCGACGATCGCCGAAGCCAGTTGACGGTGGATCGCGGTAGTGCGCGCGCCGCGAGGCGGGAGGGAGATGTGCACGTCCACGCGCTCACCCTAGGACGGGGGAATGGACTGGTCGAATAGTCCGAAATCGGATATGTGACCCGGCCACCAGGACGAGCAGAGTGAAGCCATGTCACGCATCCAGATCAACAAGACCAGCGGCACCGGCTACAGCAAGGTCATCGCTCTCGACGGCTACGTGAGCGAGTCGATCGACCCTGCGCTGAAGGACCTGATCTTCCTGCGGGTGTCGCAGCTCAACGGCTGCAACTACTGCGTCGACGCCCACGCGATCGACCTGCTCGGTGACGGGGTCGCGCAGCGCAAGGTGCTCGCGGTCGCCGCCTGGCATCACTCCGAGTTCTTCACCCCGCGCGAGCGCGTCGCCCTCGAGTTCGCCGAGGCGCTGACCCGCATGACGAGCGCCGGCGTGCCCGACGAGCTCTGGGCGCGCGCCGCCGACACCTTCGGCGAGAAGGAGCTCGGCGATCTCGTGCTCGCCGTTGGCCTGATCAACCTCTGGAACCGCGTCGGAGTCGCCGCCCTGTTGCAGCCCGAGGCACCGCTCGAGCCGTCGACCGAGGGCTGAACGTCAGCCGTCGTCGCCGAGGTCGATCGGGGTGATCGTGATGGTGTCGCCCTTCACGGTCACGTCGTAGGCGACGCGGAATTCGACATCCTCGTCGTAGCGGCTGATCGTGCCGTCGGCGAGAGCCTGCACATCCATCGTCAGGTTCGCGGTGCCGGGCGTCGGCGACACCTGCCACTTCCCGGCGCCACCACCGGCGCCGATCCGCACGACCGGGTAGGTCGAGATCGTCCAGGTCGGCGGCGAGGTGACGCGATCGTCGATCACCTGGCCGAAGGGGCACCCGGTCGGCTGCAGCACCTTCTGCGTCGCGCAGGAGTCGAGGAAGCCGTCGACCTCCTTCTGCAGCCGCTTCTGGAAGCCCGTCGTCGGCGACACCTCGAGCTCGATCGCGTCGGCGTCGCCCGTGGTGTCGGCCACGAAGGTCTGGGCCTTCGCCGAGAGCAGGCGGGTGCGCGCATCCACGTCGTAGGCACCGGGAACGAACAGGGCGAAGGCGTCGGCCTCGCCCGCGGTGCGCGTCGACGCGGGCACGTCGTTGACCCGGAACCGGCTGTCGCCGTCGACCGTGACTGGCACCAGCGCGACAGGCGAGGTCGCGAAACGCCAGGCGGGGAACAGCCCGAACCGCGAGCCGTCGCGCTCCACCTCGAAGCTGCTCTCGCCCTGCTGCCCGCCCGCTCGCCAGCGCACCGTGACGGTGTGGATGCCGGCCGACTCGGTGTCGGAGACCTGACTGATGTCGGTCAGCCGGGCGCCCGTGCGCAGCACCGCATCGGTGAGCAGCGCGTCGTCGGCGCCGCCGTCATCCACACCGGGGATGCCGAGCGCGCTCGCGGCGTCACCGCGGGCGATTGTGTCGAGGTACTCGCGCACGAACGCGCCGGCCCCGAAGACGGTCGCGTTCGCCGTCGCCACCCCGCCGATGCTCGCGATCAGCACGAGACCGACGGCCACGAGCCAGGAGACGACGGTGCGACGCATGCTCGACATCCTACGAAGGGGATGCGGCCGGCGGATGCCGACGGTGCGAGCTGTGGACGGCGTGCGGCTGTGGAGGAGAGGGGCGCTGCGCGGTTGGCGGAGCTCCGCCGGACCGCCAGAATGGACACAGCACCGACCGGGCTTCGCACGGCGGTTCGCACGGCGATCGTCCCCGCCGCGCCGAACGGAGTCCCATGCCCGCCCTGGCCGACGTGCGCCTGAGCGCCGAAGCGCAGACCTTCCTGACCGACCGCCACATCGCGACGCTGTCGACCTTCGGGCGCGACGGCGGCATCCATGTCGTGCCGGTCGGCTTCACCTGGGATGGCGAGCTCGTGCGCGTCATCACCTCCGGCGGCGGGCAGAAGGTGCTCAACGTGCTGCGCACCGGGCGCGCCTCGGTGTGCCAGTTCGAGGGGGCGCGCTGGCTGACCTTCTCGGGTCGTGCCGAGATCGTCGACGAGCCGGATGCGGTGCGCGACGCCGAGCGCCGCTACGCCGCGCGCTACCGCGAGCCGCGGCCGAACCCGGAGCGCATCGTGCTGACACTGCGCCCGGATGCGGTGATGGCGTCGAGCGGGCTGCTCGAGCCGGTCGCGTAGCGGGTCGGCGAGCTTCCCACCGCCCTCCACGCCCGCCGCTCCCTGCGCCGTCCGGCCCGGTCGTGTCGCGGATGCTGCCGAGATCGGCGGCCGTCGTCGCGGGCGGCCGCCCCCGCACGCCTCGCCAGTATCGGCGTCGGGGAGGGCAGTATCCGCGATGCGTCGGTGGAGAACTCGGGGCGTCGATCGCGCATCCCGGGTAGCCTCGACGAGTCCGGCGTCCCGGCCGCGTGCGACCCGTCGTCGCGACCGCCGAGGACGCCGCATCCACCCCGCATCGACCCGGAGAACCCATGCCGCTGCCCGAGCTCTCGCCCGAGCAGCAGGCCGTCTTCGACGCGATCGAGACCACGAACGGGCACGTCTTCGTCACCGGCCGCGCGGGCACCGGCAAGTCGACCCTGCTCGAGCACCTCTCGTGGAACAGCTCGAAGGCCCTCGCGATCTGCGCTCCGACCGGCGTCGCGGCGCTCAACGTCGGCGGGCAGACGATCCACTCGCTGTTCCGGCTGCCGATCGGCGTGATCGCCGACCAGGAGATCGACCAGAGCGCCGAGCTGCGCAAGCTGCTGGCCGCGATCGAGACGCTCGTCGTCGACGAGGTGTCGATGGTCAACGCCGACCTGCTGGATGCGATGGACCGCTCGCTGCGCCAGGCCCGGCAACGCCCCCACGAGCCCTTCGGCGGAGCCCAGATCGTGCTGTTCGGCGACCCCTGGCAGCTCGCGCCGGTTCCCGGCGACGAGGACGAGCGCGCCTACTTCGCCGACCGCTACCGCTCGATGTGGTTCTTCGACGCGAAGGTGTGGGACGAGGCGGATCTCACCGTCTACGAGCTCGGCACGATCCACCGCCAGCACGAGCTCGAGTTCAAGCAGCTGCTGACCGCCGTGCGGCACGGCACCGTGACCGCCGACATGGCGCACCGTCTCAACTCCGTCGGCGCGCGACCGGCTCCCGACGACGGCACGATCACGCTCGCGACGACCAACGCGACCGTGAACCGCATCAACGGCCAGCAGCTCGCCCGGCTGCCCGGGCGCATCCTCACCGCTCGCGCCGAGGTCACCGGCGACTTCGGCAACCGCGCCTTCCCGGCCGACGACAAGCTCGAGCTGAAGAAGGGCGCGCAGGTGATGTTCCTGCGCAACGACGCCGGCGGCGACGGGCGCTGGGTGAACGGCACCGTCGGCACGGTCGAGCGCATCGACGACACCGTCTGGGTGGATGTCGACGGCGAGCTGCACGAGGTGCTCCCGGCGACGTGGGAGCGCTACCGCTACCGCTACTCGAGCGCGACGAAGAAGCTGCAGCGGGATGTGGTGGCCGAGTTCACGCAGTTCCCGCTGCGGCTCGCGTGGGCCGTGACGATCCACAAGTCGCAGGGCAAGAGCTACGACCAGGCGATCATCGACCTCGGTCCGCGCAGCTTCGCCCCGGGGCAGACCTACGTCGCTCTCTCGCGCATCACCCGGCTCGAGGGGCTGTACATGACCCGGCCGCTGCGGCCGAGCGACATCATCGTCGACGACGCGGTGCGGCGGTTCATGTCGCGCGTGACGGCGATTCCGGGCATCTCGGCGTAGCGCCGAGGGCGGCGGGGATCCGCGGGTACCAGGCACGTCGACGCAGCGCGCTGCCGGGCCGCCCGGGGGAGGCCGGCGTCAGTGCAGGTGAAGGCCGGGCAGGTTCAGCTCGTGCACGGAGGGGAACTGTCCCGCCTCGGTCGCGCTGAGCCCGGTCGTGGTGAGCGCGGCGATGATCAGCGCGCCGAGCGCGACGCCGAGCAGGAAGCGCACGGTCTGCGCGGGCGAGGACTCCGGGACGGGATGCGGGGTGCCGGGGTCGCCAGACGACCGCTGGCCGGCATCGGGATCGGGATCGGCTTCGGCTTCGGCAGCGGTCGGGAGGCCCGGGTTCGGGCGGACGCCGTCGAGGCGACGACGGGCGCGCATCCGCATCCCGAGCGCGACGGCGACGACCGTGTCGAGCAGCGTCGAGATCGCGAGCGGCAGAGCGGGCAGGGCGCGCGTGAGCTCGGTCGAGTGCACGGCCGCGGCCACGAGCAGCAGCCCGATCCAGCCGAGCAGCGGCAGCAGCACGAAGAGCAGCGCCAGGCGCTGCAGCGGGGGCTCGTCGCGGGCGAAGCAGAAGGTTCCCCAGGCGAACTCCGCCGCGCCGAGCAGCGCGAAGGCGGTCGCGAGCGCGGGCGGGGCGCCGATCACGAGGGCGAGATGGATGAGTCCGGCCCCGAGCGACGCGAAGCCGAGCCAGATGCGCAGCACCGGCGAGAGCGGGGGCAGGCTCGGCGTCACCGACGCTCTCCCGCAGGAGGAACGCGGCCGAGCGCGGGGTCGCGTTCCCAGCGCGGGATGTCGACGCCCCGCCCTCGGAACGGTACCCCGCCCTCGCCGCGGGAGGACGTGTTCAGCGGGCGACCGGTTTCGCCTTCGGGCGCTCGGCGCCGAGCCCGACCGCGAGCAGCACGACCGAGCTGGCGAAGTGCAGCACGTTGTCGGGGGCGTTGATCGCGAGGAAGTTGACCGGGGTGCCGAGCAGGAACAGTCCGGCGATGCCGAGCACGAGGTACGCGGCGCCGACGATCGAGTTGACCGTGCGGGCCGAGCTGAGCCCGCCGACGATCGCGGCGACCGCGAGGATGAGGCCGATCAGCAGGTGCGCGAAGTTGTGCAGCAGGTTGACGCCGAAGAGGCCGAGCAGCAGGCCGCCGTCGGGAAGGAAGAAGCCCCAGACGCCGATCGCGATGAAGAAGACGCCGAAGATGGTTCCGAGCAGGCGGTTGGGTGACGACAGCATCGCCCCTCCGATTCCCCCGGGCGCCTCGGGTGGGCGCCGCTGAGGTCAGGGTATCCGCGCGCGGGTCTCGAGAAAACCCCGCGGCTTCCCTGAAGCGCCGCGGGTCGGGACCGCGGTGCGCGCGGGGTTCGGATGACGGACGCGCCGTCAGCTCGCGAGCTGCGACTCCAGGAACGAAGCCGAGCGTGCGAAGGCCAGCGCCGCCGCATCCCGGTCGAACTCGCCGCCGACCGTGCCGTTGGCGAAGCCGTGCCGGGTCGCCGGGTAGGCGTGCTGCTCGATCGGGGTGCCGTCGTCTTTGAGCCGGGCGATGAACGCGCCGGGCTCCGCGCCCTCCGGCCACTCGTCGATCTCGGCGAGGTGCAGCAGCACGGGCGCGGGCAGCACGCCGTGCACGTTCTCGGCGAGGGTGGCGTAGTAGGCGACCACCGCATCCACGGCCCCGGTCTGGGCGAAGCGCAGGCCGTGCCAGCCGCCGATCGAGAAGCCGATCACGCCGATGCGGGTGCTCCCCTCGCCGCGCAGCTGCTCGAGCGCGAGGTCGATCTCCGCGTCGACGCCGTCGTCGGTGAGCGTGGTCAGCAGCCGCTCGGCCTGCTCGCCGTCGACCGTCGCGACCCCGTCGTACAGATCGGGAACGAGCACACGGAAACCGACGCGCGACAGCGCCTCGGCGTAGTTCTCGAGCCAGGGCAGCCGGCCGTACCAGTCGTGCACCACGATCACGCCGGGATCTCCCGGGCGCCCGAACTCGAGCGGAACGCCGGGATGGGGGATCGGCACGAGCTCTTCCACGCGACCATTCTGGCCGTTCGACGCCCGTCTGCCGCGGTACTCGCGGCGGGTTTCTCAGGATGACGGGGGCGGATCCGCCGCGTCGACGGCAGGGGCGGCGGGTTCTGCTGAGAAACGCGCGGTGTCGGCGGGGTCCGGTGAGGAGCGCGCGGAGTCGGGTGCGCGACGCCGCCACAGCAGGGGCGCCGTCGCGAGCACGAACACCGCGAAGGCCGTCTGCGTCACCAGCCCGACGCCGATCTGACCCGGAGCGGCGCCCGGCATCCCGATCTCGAAGGTCATCGTCGCGTTGACGGCCACGTCGGCGACCATGATGGCTGCGCCGAGCAGCACGGCCGCGCGACGCCAGCGCAGTGCGGCGAGCCCCTCGCGGGTGGGCGCGCCGCCGAGCATCAGCACGATGACCGTCGGATCGAGCGCCGTCAGAGCGACCCAGAAGGCGCGCACCGCGGTCGGCGCGTCCTCGTAGACGTCGATGCCGCCGAGCGTGAGATCGATCACGTGCGTGGTGGTGCCGACGGCGAAGCCGACCATCCACATCACGCGGAGGGCGAGGTGGATGCGGGCCGAGCGCGCGTCGTCCATCGCGCGAGGGTAGCGCGGCGCGGGCGCGCGGGGGTGCGGGCGGCGAGGCGGGCGCGGTGCGACGCCATCGCGGGTCGGCGGCGCGATCGCGGGTGCGGCGCGGCCACCGACCAGGTGGGTCAGTCGATCCAGACGACGATGCCGCGCGCCTCGTGCAGCACGGCGGCGACGCCGGCGCGCACGGCGCGGTCGCAGCGCGCCGACGTGAAGCTCTTCGGGTCGTAGTCCGACGGAGTGCCGAGCCCCTCGCCGCGGAACGACGCTCCCGTCCAGTCGACGGCGGTCACGTTGCCGGTCGGCTCGGCGACCTCGGCGCCGATCACGAGGAACTGCTGGTCGAGGTGATTCGCGGTGACGAGCGCGAGCGCGTCGACGAGGTCGTTGCCGGCGCTGATGATCAGGTCGGGCTCCTGATCCATCGCCTCGACGATCGCGGCGACCTTGTCGTGGCCGGCGGTGACGGTGCGCAGCGACACCTTCTCGGCCTCGGCCCAGCGCACGACCGAGTCGTCGATCGTCGTGACCGTCGCATCCTCGTCGTCCGCTCGCAGCAGCACGACGCGCATGCCGGGCGAGGGGTGCACGGCATCCCAGCTGCCCTCGCGCGGGTGGATGGTCGCCTCCGGCGACGGGCTCGCGCTCGGCAGGAAGCCGGCGCCGAGCTCGCCGATCGCGCTCGGGGCGGCGTGCGGGCGACTCCAGTCGTCGCCGGCGCAGCCCGCGAGCGCCGCGACGAGCGCCACCGCCGCGAGGCCGCCGACGGCGACCGAGGTGCGCGCGAGGGCGGCGCCGAGGGGCGGGCGAGCGGGCACGGGCGGGTCCTTCGGGTGCGGGGTGCGGGTGC
>NZ_VHQG01000001.1:748862-782192 GCF_006517435.1 Schumannella soli | reverse complement strand
TGCGGGGTGCGGGGTGCGGGGTGCGGGGTGCGGGGTGCGGGAGAGCGGTACGGCCGCCGAGCGAGGCGCCGTGGTCGACTCCGGGCCGGCGACGCCGAACGGGGCCACCCGCCAGGCGAAGGAAGTCTGACCGAGGCGTCGGGCCGCATCCACCGGATCGGGTGCCTGTTCGCCCTGCGTTCACCGACCCGACCCCGCGCGTTCTCGCGACCCGGCGAATCTCTGGCCGTCGAGCCTGAGCGATCCCGACCGACACCGTCGACAACGCTGCCTGCTGACCCTGCCGACCCTGCCGACCCTGCCGACCCCGCGAACCCCGGAAAGCCCCATGCCTCACCGCGCCCCCGCCGCACGTCCCGTCCGCCCGCTCGCGCGCTTCCGCCGCATCCAGCCGATCGCCGCGACCGCGCTCGCCGCGGCCGCCGCGCTGCTCGCGATCGTCGCGCCCGCGCTCGAGAGCGCACCGGCCGAGGCGCATGGCTTCACCTCCGTCGTCTACGCCGACGTCGCGGGTGATCGGGACGGCGCGGTGCACGCGACCCTGCAGCTCGAATACGACCTGCTCGTCGTCTCGGCGGCGGATGCGGCCGGCGGCGATGACGCGCTGTTCGGCGACGGCACCGATGCGTTCGACGCCCGCGACGAGCAGGCCGAGGTCGCTGCGATCCAGAAGCACGAGCCGGTCATCGTCGACTACATCGCGAAGCGCTTCCAGGTGAAGACCGGCAGCGGGGATGCGGCCGAGGTCTGCAAGCTGATGGCCACCGGCGACCTCCGCATGACCGTGCGGCAGGATGCGCCCTACCTCGTCATCCCCTTCGACGCCGCCTGCGCCGACAGCGCCGCCACGGCGCACGAGATCACGAGCACGCTGTTCCCCGACAGCGAGCAGTTCGTGAAGTCGACGAAGACGATCGTCACTTACGAGATCGACGGGCAGAAGGGCAGCGCCTCGCTGGATGCGCAGCAGCCCGCGTTCTCGACCGAGCAGAGCTTCGGCGAGCGGTTCTGGGAGTTCTTCCACCTCGGCGCCGAGCACCTGCTGACCGGCATCGACCACATCCTGTTCCTGCTGGCCCTCATCGCCGGATCGCGCCGCCTGCGCGAGGTCGTGCTCGCCGCGACGACGTTCACGATCGCGCACTCGGTCACGTTCATCCTCGCGGCGACCGGCGTCGTGTCGGCGCCGAGCGAGTTCGTCGAGCCGGTCATCGCGCTGTCGATCGCCGTCGTCGCCGGCTGGCATCTGTGGCGGCTCTGGCGTCAGCGCCGCACGCACGCGGTCGACCACCTGGATCAGGCGACCGGCTTCCTGCGTCTCGACCGCGCCGGCTGGCTGCGACTGCTCGCCGTGTTCCTCTTCGGGCTGGTGCACGGGCTCGGCTTCGCGAGCGCGCTCGGCATCGACGAGCCCTGGTCGTGGACGCTGCTGTGGTCGCTGCTCGTCTTCAACGTCGGCATCGAGGCCGTGCAGCTGGGCATCATCGCGATCGTCTTCCCGCTGCTCATGCTGCTGCGTCGCCGGGTTCCGACGGTCGGCCGCTGGGTGACCGGCATCGTCGCGGGCGGCGTCGCGCTCATGGGCCTCGTCTGGTTCGTCGAGCGCATCCTCGGCATCGACTGGATCTGACCCGTCTCGAGCGGGCGGATGCGGGCATCCACCCGCCGCGCCCGGCGTGCGAGAGACGCCGCGCGGGCGTGCACCGCGCGCACGCTTTAAGGCTCCTCCCAGGTTTTCACCCGGTGCAACTTCGCCACCGCCGACTGTTCGCCGCCTGTTCACCACCCGCCGCGACCGTGAACCTCGCACCACCAGCACCACCTCTGCACGAACCACCCCCACTCACTTCTCGGAACGGACACCCATGTCTTCCCCTTTCCTCTCGGACGCGCTCGTGCGTCCGCGTCGCCGCGTCGCCGCGGTGCTGACCTGCGCGGCTCTGGCCACGTCGGTCGCGCTCGGCGGACTCGTCGCCGCGGTGCCCGCGCACGCGGCTGACGCCGTCACCTCGTCGGGCATCGTGCTCGGCGTCGGCGCCGACGAGTCGCAGCGCATTGTCACCTGGTACACCTCGGCCGACACCGCACAGTCGGTGCAGCTCGCCCCGACCTCGCAGCTCGTCAACGGCGAGTTCCCCGCCAGCGCCACGCTGTTCTCGGCGACCGGCTCGACGAACATCGCCACCAGCGGCGGCTTCAACCGTCACGCCACCGTGTCGGGCCTCAAGGAGAACACCGCGTACTCCTACCGCGTCGGCTCGGCCGACGGCGGATGGTCGAAGGCCTACGCCTTCAAGACCCAGTCGTTCGACGGCGACTACGACTTCCTCTTCTTCGGCGACCCGCAGATCGGCTCGTCGGGCGACGCGGTCAAGGACGGCGCCGGCTGGGCCGACACGCTCAACGTGGCCACCGCCGCGAACCCGAACGCCGAGCTTCTCGTCTCGGGCGGCGACCAGGTCGAGACCGCGAACACCGAGTCGCAGTGGGACCAGTTCCTCGCTCCCGACCAGCTGCGTCAGGTGCCGTGGGCCGCGACCATCGGAAACCACGACGTGGGCGGCAAGGCCTACGACCAGCACTTCTCGACGCCGAACACCGACCGCAGCGCGGCCTACTACAAGGGCGGCACCGCGGGCACCGGCACCGAGTCGGGCGGCGACTACTGGTACATCTACAAGGACACGCTGTTCATCGACCTGAACAGCAACTCCTACGTCTCGAACAACGCGAACGGCAGCGGCGGCGACGCGGCGCACATCGCCTACGTGACCGACGTCATCCAGAAGCACCAGGCCGAGGCCAAGTACACGGTGCTCGTGTACCACCACTCGATCTACTCGGCGGCCGACCACGCGAAGGACGCCGACAACAAGGTGCGCCGCGTCGACTTCCCGACCACGTTCTCGAAGCTCGGCGTCGACCTGGTGCTGCAGGGCCACGACCACGTCTACACCCGCAGCTACGAGATCAAGAACGGGATCAAGGCCAACCCGGCCGAGCAGCCGAACCAGAACGAGGTCTTCCCCGGCCCCGGCGGCGTGATCTACGTGACCGCGAACTCGGCCTCGGGCTCGAAGTACTACGACATCACCACGCCCGACAACTCGGGCACGAGCGGCGCCGGCAACGGTCCCGACGCCCTGAACCCGCAGAACTACTGGTACAACTCGGTGCAGAACCAGGAGCACGTGCGCAACTACACGAAGGTCTCGGTGCAGAAGGACCAGCTCGTCGTGCAGACCATGCGCAGCGGAACCTGCGACGCCCCGAACGCGGCCGTCGAGCGCGGCAACGTCAAGTGGTGCGGCCCCGACAACGGCGCCTCCGCCGCCAAGGGCGTCGGCTCGATCGTCGACTCGGTCACCATCCACAAGGCGCACGGCACCGGCCAGGACATCCAGGTCACGGTTCCCGACGCGGCTCCCGGTGAGTTCGGCTGGACGATCGACGGCCGCAACGGCCTCGTCGACCTCGGCACCGCGTCGACCGACGTGAACAGCGACTTCTTCGCGGCGAAGGGCTCGATCAACCCGATCGCGGTCAGCGACTCGCGTCGTGCGCTGTCGCCCTGGTCGATCTCGGCCTCGGTCGGCGACTTCCGTGACGGCACCAAGACCTTCTCGGGCAAGTACCTCGGCTGGACGCCCAAGCTCGTCCAGCCCGGTGCCGGAGCGGTCGCGGGCGCGGCGATCAAGTCGGGCTACGACGGCGGCGACGGCCTCTCGGTCGCGCGCAACCTCGCGGCGGCGGCCCAGGGTCACGACCGCGGCACCGCCAAGCTCGGCGCCGACCTCGACCTGAAGATCCCTGGATCGACGGGCAAGGGCTCGTACCGCGCGACCCTCACCATCACGGCGCTGTCGAGCTGACGCTCTGACTCGGTCGTCATGACCGCGCTGAACAGCTGACGCCCGGTGGGGCGGGTGCACGGCATCCGCTCCGCCGGGTTTCGGCCGTTCATCCGGAGGCCTGGATGCGCGCCGCACGCCGGCCGCATCCGCGCTCCATCTCCCCTGAACCCCCTACCCGTTCCCCTGAACCCCCGACTTCCCGAGGATCACGCCATGACCGCGTCCATCCGCCCCGCCCGCCGCGCCGGCGCCGGCATCCGTCTCGCCGCCGCCGGACTCGCCGCGCTGCTCGCCGCCGGCGCCGCCGCGGCGCTCGCGCCCGCCTCCGCCGCGCACGCCGCCGACGACGACGTCACCTGGACCGTGCGCACCGCCGCCAACGACTTCGGCGCCGACCGCACCGCCTACGGCTACACGATCACGCCCGGCGAGAAGGTCGACGACGCCCTCGTCGTCGCCAACCACGGGGATGAGGCGCTCGACCTGGGCGTGTACGCCGCCGACGGCTATACGACCGACAGCGGCCAGTTCGACATCCTCGCCGCCGATCAGAAGTCGAGGAACCTCGGGCTCTGGGCCGTGCCGAAGGACGACCGCGTCGTCGTGCAGCCCGGCCAGAGCGTCGAGTTGCCCTTCACGGTGAGCGTTCCGAAGAACGCGACGCCCGGCGACTACGTCGGCGGCATCGTGACCTCGCTCGTGCAGCCCGACGCGGACCAGGGCATCAACGTCGACCGCCGGCTGGGCGTGAAGATGTCGGTGCGCGTCGGCGGCGACCTGACGCCGTCGCTCGCGATCGAGAGCGGATCGGTTTCGTACGGCGGCGGGCTCAACCCCTTCGCGGGCGGCGACGCGACCGTGCAGTACACGCTGCACAACACCGGCAACGCCGTGCTGTCGGCGCACCAGGAGGTCACGCTGACCGGGCCCTTCGGCTGGTTCCCGGTGTCGCTCGGCGAGATCGCCGAGCCGCCGCAGCTGCTGCCCGGCGACAGCTGGGACGTGAAGCTGACCGGTCACGACGTGCCCGCGGTGTTCGCGTTGTTCGGCACCGTCAAAGTCACCCCGCTCGTCGTCGACGCCGCGAAGTCGACCACCCCGCTCGCCGACGTCGAGCAGACCGTCGTCGGGCAGGCCGTGCCGTGGACGCTGCTCGTCGTCATCCTCGTCATCGCCGCGCTCGTGGTGCTCCTGCTGCGGCGTCGTCGCCGAGTCGTCGCGGTCGCGAAGTCGCGGGAGGACGAGCGGGTCGCCGAGGCCGTCGAGAAGGCGCTCGCGGCCGAGAAGGCGAAGAAGGGCGTGGCTGAGGATGCGGATGCGTCGGAGAAGAAGCCCGAGGCGGTTCCGGTCGGCTCGGTCAAGGACTGACGCGCGTTCTCGGCACGGTCCGCGCGGATCGCCACCGAGACGGCGGAGAAGTGGGATCGTGCTGAGAAACGAGGCCCGGGCGCGGTGTCGGCGGCGCGGCGCACACTGAGGGCATGGATGCCCGTGCGCTCATCGCCGACCGCCGCGCGGTCGTGCGCGAGAAGCGGGATGCGGTCGAGCGCGAGCTGGTGAGCATCCGCGCCGCTCGCGGCGAGTGGACCGATGAGGAGCACGACCCCGAGGGCTTCACCCTCACGCACGAGTGGTCGCGGCTCGAGGGCAGCCGTGCCGAGCTGGAGACGGAGCTGGCTGAGCTGGATGCGGCCGACGCGCGCGTCGCATCCGGCGCCTACGGCGTCTGCGCGCGCTGCGGCCAGCCGATCCCCGAGGCGCAGCTCGAGCGGCGGCCGGCCCGCACGCTCTGCGTCGCCTGCGCCGACCGAGTCGCTCGTCGCTGACCTGGTCGGCATCCGGGGCGATCGCGCCGCCCACCGTCGACTGCGATCGATGTTTCAGAGGCGCGCGGCCCAGCCGGCGATGAGCTGGATGCCGCGGGCGAAGTCGGGGTCGTCCGGTCGGTGCAGGAACGCGTGCCGGCTGCCGGGCAGCACGTGACGCTCGAGCGGCACCGCGTGCTCAGCGAGCTCGGCGGCGAAGCGCTCGCCCGAGGCGCGCAGCACGTCGTGGTCGGCGTCCAGCATCAGCGTCGGCGGCAGGCCGGCGAGGGGATGCCCGCCCGGGAACGCCCTCGGGTCGGCGAGAGCCGCGCGCGACCCCGCGTAATTGAGCATCATCAGGGCGTAGGTGGGCGGGATGTGCGTGTACCGCCGATAGCCGGTGACGCGCGATCGCAGCTCGGCCGAGCGCGGCGGCATCGCCGCGTGGAAGACGCCGTAGGCGAGCAGGAGCCCGCGGATCGGCGCGGCCAGGGCTCTCGGGGTCGGGGCGCTCGACGCATCCGGCCCCGCCAGCGAGTCCGGCGTGTCCCGCGTCGCCAGCGCATCCAGCGCGGCGGCCGCCGCCAGGCAGGCGCCGGCGCTCGCGCCTCCGAGCAGCACCCCGCCGGCGCTCGCCGCGTCGGCTTCCGCGTTCGACTCGGCGCCGGGCCAGGGAGTCGCCGCCGCGAGAGACCGACGCCGCGCATCCGCCAGCACCGCCGCCACGTCGTCGACGGGGATCGGGTGCCGCACGACCCGTGCACGCGGCGAGGGACGCAGGAAGCTGGTGCGCCCGGTGAGCCGGTAGTCGACCGTCGTGACCGGGATGCCGCGCGCGGCGAGCGCGAGGCCGACGGCGTGCGACTCGAGCTGGTCGAGCCCGCCCGAGACGAAGGCGCCGCCGTGCAGCCAGATCAGCGGCGGCGCGATCGCGGCGACGTCCGCGGGCGGCGAGTAGCGACGCACCGGCACCGGGCCGTGCGGGCCCTCGACCGCATCCGCGGTCATCGCAGCCTCGGCGATGACCGGCGCGGGGATGCCGTCGTGCGCTGAGTCGAGAGGCATCTCGCGACCGTAGCAACGTCACCTCGGAGTCAGCCCGATCGTGCCAGCACTCGCCCACCTGATCTCCGAGGGGGCGCAGAGGCCCCGTCGAGAGCCGATATCGGCGGGCTCTCGGGGCCTGTGCGACCCCTCACGATGCATGCGAACGGCGCGAGGGCCGAGCTGATGCCGAGGCGGGCCACGTGGGGCATCGTGCGGGCACCGCCGCAGGATCGCGCCCGACGCGCGCACTAACCTTCGACTCATGGATCCGGTGCGCGCGCCCAACATCAGGGACGTCGCGCGCGTCGCCGGGGTCTCGTACCAGACGGTCAGCCGTGTGCTCAACGACAGCCCGAGCATCCGGGTCGAGACGCGGCAGCGGGTCGAGGCGGCGATCGCCGAGCTCGGCTACCGGCCGAACCCGGCCGCGCGCGCGCTCGTCGCCGGACGTTCGCGCACGATCGGGCTGCTGTCGGCATCCACCGCCTACTACGGTCCGGCGACGGCGATCACCTCGATCGAGGCGGCCGCCCGCGAGGCCGGCTACCGCATCAGCATCACGAGCCCGGCATCCAGCGACTACGCCTCGGTCGCGGCGAGCGTCGAGTACCTGCTCGGGCAGGGCGTCGAGGCGCTGGTCGTCGTCGCGCCGCAGGTGCGCGTGTTCGAGGCGGTGCGCGCGCTCGGGCTCTCGGTGCCGGTCGTCACACTCGAGTCGGCGGCGATCTCGGATGCGCCGAGCAGCCTCAGCGTCGACCAGGTCGAGGGCGCGCGGGTCGCCACCCGGCACCTCATCGAGCTCGGGCACGAGGAGATCCTGCACATCGCCGGTCCGCAGGACTGGATCGAGGCCGAGGCGCGCATGCAGGGCTACCTGCGCGAGCTCGACGCGCACGACCTGCGCACGCGTGCGCCGATCCTCGGCGACTGGTCGTCGGCCTTCGGGTACTACGCCGGGCTCGAGCTGCTGCGGGTGCGGGACTTCACGGCGGTGTTCGCCGGCAACGACCAGATGGCGCTGGGGCTGCAGCACGCCTGCCGCGACATGGGGCTGGATGTTCCGGGCGACATCTCGATCGTCGGCTTCGACGACATCCCCGAGGCAGCGCACTTCGCACCGCCGCTGACGACGGTGCGCCAGAACTTCCCTGAGCTGGGGCGCCGTGCGCTCTCGCTGCTGCTCGCGCAGCTGCGCGGCGAGGCGCGAGCCGACCACTCGATGGTGCCGCCCGAGCTCGTGCTGCGCGCCTCCACCGCACCCCCGCGGCGCTGACCCCCACGGCTCCCGCACAGTCGCTCGGGCGACACCGCGGCGGTCGGCCGGAGAGCTCGCGAAAACTGCCCCTTGACGGATGTGACCGTTTCAGCGGTACAGTCTTCCCACCTCATGTGAACGGTCACATGAACGGATGACACCGGAGTCGCCCCGTGCAGAGACGCACCACCCCCGCCCGCGAGAGCCGCCGCGCATGACCGCTCGCGCCGCTGAGCTCGAGGTCGCCGTGGCCCGCACCCGCGAGGCGATCGCCGCCGCCGATGCGCGTCTGCGCGAGACGGGGGTGCTGGATGCGGGCGACCGCGTGAGCGCCCGCGTCGCCGACGAGGCGCTGTTCCTCATCACCCCCGACGGTGTCGCCCCGCACGGCCCCGAGGGCTTCGTGCTCGCGCAGGACGACGCAACCGTCGTGCCGCACACCCCCGGGGGCGAGGTCGGCGAGGCCGACCTCGCCGACCATGCCCGCCGCTACCGCGCCGACGCCGCGCTCGGCGCCGTCGTCCAGTCGGGCGAGCTGCGCATCGCCGGCGCCGACCTCGACGCCGCCGTCGACGCGGCCGGCGCCGCGCACGAGCAGCGCGACCGCGCCGCGCATCCCACGACCTGACCCCTCCCGAACACCGGATCCACAACCCCACCACACGCACGACCCAGCACCACCAGCCGTACCCCAGCACCACCTCAGCCACACGGCCCCCGCCGCACACCCGGCGCGGGTCACCCACCCCGCGATGACACAGCCGTCATCCAAGGAAGGAACACCGTGAACATCAAGAAGGTCCTGCTCGGCGCCGCGGCGCTGGGCGTCGCGGTCAGCCTGGCCGCCTGCTCCGGAGGCCGCGGCGGCACCGGCGGCGACAGCGGCAGCGGCGACAACAAGGGCGCTCTCGTCGGCGTCGCCATGCCGACGAAGACCTCCGAGCGCTGGATCAAGGACGGCGACGCGGTCAAGTCGGGCCTCGAGAAGCTCGGCTACAAGGTCGACCTCGAGTACGCCGACGACAAGATCCCCCAGCAGGTGCAGCAGATCAGCAACATGCTCACCAAGGGCGCGAAGATCCTCATCGTCGCGTCGATCGACGGCACCGCGCTGAGCGACCAGCTCGACCAGGCCGCCGAACAGGGCGTCAAGGTCATCGCCTACGACCGTCTCATCAACGGCAACAAGAACGTCGACTACTACACGACCTTCGACAACTACAAGGTCGGCGTCGACCAGGCGACGAGCCTGCTCACCGGCCTCGGCGTCCTCGACGCCGATGGCAAGGAGACCGGCGAGAAGGGTCCCTTCAACGTCGAGCTCTTCGCCGGAAGCCCCGACGACAACAACGCCACGTTCTTCTACAACGGCGCGATGGACACGCTGAAGAAGTACATCGACGACGGCACCCTCGTCGTCGGCAGCGGCCAGACCGGCTTCACCCAGGTCGCCACGCTGCGCTGGGACCCGGCCACGGCGCAGAAGCGCATGCAGGACCTCATCGCCTCCACCTACTCGGGCGGCAAGAAGGTCGACGGCGTGCTGTCGCCGTACGACGGCCTCTCGATCGGCATCATCTCGGCGCTGACCAGCGCCGGCTACGCCACCGACGCCCTGCCGATCATCACGGGTCAGGATGCGGAGGCCGCCTCGGTCAAGTCGATCATCGCGGGCCAGCAGTACTCGACCATCTACAAGGACACCCGTCAGCTGGCCGACGAGGCCGTGAAGATGGCCGACGACCTGCTCACCGGCACGAAGCCCGAGGTGAACGACACGAAGAGCTACGACAACAAGGTCAAGGTCGTTCCGACCTTCCTGTTCCAGCCGACCGTCGTGACCAAGGACAACTACAAGAAGGTGCTCGTCGACTCGGGCTACTACACCGAGGCCGACCTGAAGTAAGCGGGGGATGGTGGGGCGCCGCCCGGCGGCGCCCCACCTGAGCTCGTCCCGGCAGAAGCCCGGCACCAGACCACCCCGGCGCTCCCCCGCCGCCGCCCCGCACCACCCGAAGATCCAGCCCTCGACGGAGAGGACCGATGTTGGCCGACAACATCCTCGAGATGCGCAGCATCACCAAGAGCTTCCCCGGCGTGCTCGCCCTGCGTGACGTCTCGATCGACGTCGAGCGCGGCAGCATCCACGCCATCTGCGGTGAGAACGGCGCCGGCAAGTCGACGCTCATGAAGGTGCTGTCGGGCGTCTACCCGCACGGCAGCTACGACGGCGAGATCGTCTTCGACGGCGAGAGCGTCGCGTTCAAGAACATCAACGACTCCGAGGATGCGGGGGTCGTGATCATCCACCAGGAGCTCGCGCTGAGCCCCTACCTCTCGATCGCCGAGAACATCTTTCTCGGCAACGAGCGCTCGCGCTTCGGCTTCATCGACTGGAACCGCACGAACCGCGAGGCGGCCGAGCTGCTGCAGCGCGTCGGCCTCAACGACAACCCGATCACCCGCATCAGCGAGCTCGGCGTCGGCAAGCAGCAGCTGGTCGAGATCGCGAAGGCGCTCTCGAAGAAGGTGAAGCTGCTCATCCTCGACGAGCCGACCGCCGCGCTCAACGACAGCGACTCCGAGCACCTGCTCGACCTGCTGCGTCAGCTGCAGAAGCAGGGCATCACGTCGATCATCATCAGCCACAAGCTCAACGAGATCAAAGCGATCGCCGACGCCGTCACGATCATCCGCGACGGCCGCAACATCGAGACGCTCGAGATGGATGAGCTGCTCGGCGAGGACCGCATCATCCGCGGCATGGTCGGCCGCGACCTCGAGAGCCGCTTCCCCGACCACGAGCCGCACATCGGCGCGGAGCTGCTGCGCATCGAGGACTGGACGGTGCACCACCCGATCGACCACGACCGGGTCGTGGTGCGCGAGGCGAACCTGACCGTGCGCGAGGGCGAGATCGTCGGCATCGCCGGGCTCATGGGCGCCGGCCGCACCGAGCTCGCGATGAGCGTCTTCGGCCACAGCTACGGAGTCGGCATCAGCGGCCGCGTGCTCAAGCGCGGCGTCGAGGTGAAGACGAACACCGTGTCGGCCGCGATCAAGGCGGGCATCGCCTACGCGACCGAAGACCGCAAGCGCTACGGGCTCAACCTGATCGACGACATCCGCCACAACATCTCCGCCTCGGCGCTGACCTCGCTGGCGCGGATGGGATGGGTCAACGAGAGCCGCGAGGTCGTCGTCGCCGAGAGCTACCGCAAGAGCATGAACATCAAGGCTCCGACCGTCGAGGCGGTGACCGGCAAGCTCAGCGGCGGCAACCAGCAGAAGGTCGTGCTGTCGAAGTGGATGTACGCGAACCCCGACGTGCTCATCCTCGACGAGCCCACCCGCGGAATCGACGTCGGGGCCAAGTACGAGATCTACGGAATCATCAACCGGCTCGCCGACGAGGGCAAGGGCGTCATCGTCATCTCCTCTGAGCTGCCCGAGCTCATGGGTATCTGCGACCGCATCTACACGCTGTCCGAGGGCCGCATCACCGCCGAGCTGAGTCGCGAGGACGCGACCGCCGAGCGCCTGATGCAGCACATGACGCAGGAACGAGAGAAGGACCACCTGTGACCGCCACCACCCCCGCGCCGCAGACCGGCGTGCTGCAGCGAGCGAGCCGCTTCCTCGCGGGGCAGCTGCGTCAGATCGGCCTGTTCATCGCGCTCATCGTCATCGTCGTCTTCTTCGAGGTGGCGACGCAGGGCATCACGCTCAAGCCGATCAACGTGTCGAACCTGGTCGTGCAGAACAGCTACATCCTGATCCTCGCGATCGGCATGGTGATGGTGATCATCGCCGGCCACATCGACCTCAGCGTCGGCTCGGTCGTCGCCTTCACGGGCGCGATGGCGGGTGTGATGATCACGAAGTGGGGCATCCCTTGGCCGGTGGCTGCCGTGCTCTGCCTCGTGCTGGGAGCGCTGATCGGATGCTGGCAGGGCTTCTGGATCGCCTACTTCAAGATCCCGGCGTTCATCGTGACGCTGGCGGGCATGCTGACCTTCCGCGGCCTGACCCAGATCACGCTGCAGAACCAGCAGATCTCGCCCTTCCCCGATGGCTTCCGCGCGATCGGATCGGGCTTCCTGCCCGACCTCGGCGGCGGCGTCAGCTTCGTCGAGCCGCTGACGATCGTGCTCGGCGTGCTGTCGGCGGTCGCGCTGATCGCGGCGGGCATCCGCGGGCGCCTGGTACGTCGCCGCTACAACGTCGAAGACGAGCCGATGCCGTGGTTCGTGGCGAAGACCGCGTTCACGACCGTGCTCATCCTGCTGGTGGCGTTCCTGCTCGCCAGCTACCGCGGCACCCCGATCGTGCTGATCATCCTGGCCGTGCTCGTCGTCGCCTACTCGGCCGTCATGGCGCGCAGCGTGTTCGGCCGCCACATCTACGCGATCGGCGGCAACCTCAACGCGGCCGCTCTCTCGGGCGTGAAGACGCAGCGCGTCACCTTCCTGCTGTTCGTCAACATGGGGGTGCTGTCGGCGCTCGCCGGGCTCGTCTTCACGGCGCAGCTGAACCTCGCCAACCCGAAGGCGGGCGACGGATTCGAGCTGGATGCGATCGCAGCCGTCTTCATCGGCGGCGCCGCGGTCACCGGCGGAATCGGCCGCGTGACCGGCGCGATCATCGGCGGTCTGATCATCGGCATCCTCAACAACGGCATGTCGATCCTCGGCGTCGGCACCGAGTTCCAGTCGCTGATCAAGGGTCTCGTGCTGCTCGCGGCCGTCGCCTTCGACGTCTACAACAAGCGCCGCAGCGGGAAGTGATCGCGGTGACGGAGGGGGCGGCGCTTGCCGCGGCGATCGAGCGCACGCGCGCCGAGGTCGCCGCTCTGCACGCGGAGCTCGTGCGCTACGGGCTCGTCGTGTGGACCGGCGGCAACGTCTCGGGCCGCGTGCCCGGTGCCGACCTCTTCGTCATCAAGCCCTCGGGCGTCTCCTACGAGGAGCTGACCGCCGACGATCTGGTGCTCTGCGACCTGGACGGCGTCGTCATCCCCGACAGTCCCGGCAGCTCACGGAGTCCGTCGAGCGACACGGCGGCGCACGCCTACGTCTACCGCGCGATGCCCGAGGTCGGCGGGGTCGTGCACACGCACTCGACGTACGCGGTCGCCTGGGCCGCGCGGGGCGAGGAGATCCCCTGCGTCATCACCGGCATGGCCGACGAGTTCGGCGGGCCCATCCCGATCGGACCCTTCGCCGTGATCGGCGACGACTCGATCGGCCGCGGCATCGTCGAGACGCTGCGCGGCCACCGCTCGCGGGCCGTGCTGATGCAGAACCACGGCCCGTTCACGATCGGCGCGAGCGCTCGCGACGCCGTCAAGGCCGCGGTCATGTGCGAAGACGCGGCGCGCTCGGTGCACCTCGCGCGCGAGGCCGGGCCGCTCATCCCGATTCCGCAGGAGCGGATCGACCACCTCTACGCCCGCTACCAGAACGTCTACGGACAGGATGGGGACGACCGCCGATGACCGCATCCGACTCGCCGGCGCCCGGCGCCTTCTCGCCCGCAGCCGCCGCGACGATCGCCGACGGCCGCGCCGTGCTCGGCATCGAGCTGGGCTCGACCCGCATCAAGGCCTGCCTGATCGGCGCGACGCCGACCGAGGTGCTCGCGACCGGCGCGCACGACTGGGAGAACCAGCTCGTCGACGGCGTCTGGACCTACTCCCTCGACGCCGTCTGGACCGGGCTGCAGGATGCCGTCGCGGCCCTCGCGATCGACGTGCGTCGTCGCTACGGCGCGGAGGTCGAGCTGACGCGGCTGCGCGCGATCGGGGTCTCGGCGATGATGCACGGCTACCTGCCCTTCGACGCCGACGGCGAGCTGCTCGTGCCCTTCCGCACCTGGCGCAACACGAGCACGGGCGCCGCCGCGCGCGAGCTCAGCGCCGAGCTCGGGGTCAACATCCCGCTGCGCTGGTCGATCGCGCACCTGCACCAGGCCGTGCTCGACGGCGAGGCGCACGTGCCGCGCGTCGCCCACCTCACGACGCTCGCCGGGCACGTGCACGAGCGGCTGACCGGGCGGCGGGTGCTCGGCGTCGGCGACGCCTCGGGCATGTTCCCGATCGACGCCGCGACGGGCGACTACGACGCCGCGATGCTCGCCCGCTGCGATGAGCTCGCCGCGCGGGCCGCGGACGCGACCGGCGTCGGGCTCACCGCGACCGTGCGCGAGCTGCTGCCCGATCCGCTCGCCGCGGGCGCCTACGCCGGCGCGCTCACCGCCGCCGGCGCCGCCCTGCTCGACCCGAGCGGACGCCTGCAGCCCGGCGCGCTGCTCTGCCCGCCCGAGGGGGATGCGGGAACCGGCATGGTCGCGACCGACGCCGTCGCGCCGCGCACCGGCAACGTCAGCGCGGGCACGAGCGTGTTCGCGATGGTCGTGCTCGAGCATCCCCTCGCCCGTCCGCTCGAGCAGATCGACGTCGTCACGACGCCCGCGGGCGACCCGGTCGCGATGGTGCACTGCAACAACGGCGCGAGCGAGCTCGGGGCGTGGGCGGCCGTGTTCCGGCGGTTCGCGGAGGCGTTCGGCGGGGGCGCCGCGGGCACGGGCCACGGAGCGGGGGCCGGTGCAGCCGCGCCGGTCACCGCCGACGCCGTCTTCGCGACCCTGCTCGGCGAGGCCGCGCGATCCGACGTGGCGGCCGGCGGACTGCTCGCCTACAACCACCTCGCCGGCGAGCCGATCGCCGGACTCGAGGCAGGGCGCCCGCTCGTCGTGCGCGCCCCCGACAGCGACCTGACGCTCGGCAACTTCGTGCGGGCGCAGCTCTACGGCGTGTTCGGCACGCTCGCGCTCGGCATGCGCGTGCTCGCCGACGAGGGCGTCGCGATCGAGCGGATGCAGGCGCACGGCGGCATCTTCCGCACGGCGGGAGTCGCGCAGCGCGTGCTCGCGGCGGCGCTCGACGCGCCCGTCGCGGTCGCCGAGACCGCCGCCGAGGGCGGCGCCTGGGGCGTCGCGCTGCTCGCGCTCTACGCGGCGGAGTCCGGAGGCGACGCCGACTCACTGAGCGACGGTGGACGCGGCCCCGCCGACGCGGCCGTCGAGCCCGGTGCCGCGTCGTCGCGTCCCGCGCTCGCCGACTGGCTGCGCGAGCACGTGTTCGCCGCCGTCGCGCCCGAGGTCGCGCACCCCGATACTGCCGAGGTCGCCGGCTACGCCGCCTGGCTCGAGCGCTACCGCGCCGGGCTCGCCATCGAGCGCGCGGCCGTCGCGGCGATCTGAGCGGACCGCGGCCGACCGAGACCGACCGGATCCACCCCGATCGCCACCGGCCCGCCCGTCGCCGCGATCACCGTACGGTCCCCGCCGGGCCGGCGCCGGCATCCATCCACCGACCACCACCGCACGAACGAGAGCCGCCCATGAACCGCAGCATCACCCCCGACCTCCGCGAGAACGTCGTCTGGTTCGTCACCGGATCGCAGGGTCTCTACGGCGAGGAGACCCTGCGCCAGGTGGCGGCGCAGTCGCGCGTCGTGGCCGAGACCCTCGCGGCGACGTCGGCGGTGCCGGTGACGATCGTGTGGAAGCCGGTGCTGACCGACGCCGACGCGATCCGCCGCCTCGCGCTCGACGCCAACGGCGACGACCGGGTCGTGGGCGTGATCGCCTGGGCCCACACCTTCAGCCCCGCCAAGATGTGGATCACCGGGCTCGCCGAGCTCGCGAAGCCGCTGCTGCACCTGCACACGCAGGCGAACGTCGAGCTGCCCTGGGGCGAGATCGACTTCGACTTCATGAACCTCAACCAGGCGGCGCACGGCGATCGCGAGTTCGCCTACATTCAGACCCGCCTCGACCTGCCGCGGGTCACGGTCGTCGGCCACGTCAGCGACCCGGCGGTCGCGGACCGGGTCGGAACCTGGGCGCGTGCCGCCTCGGGGGTCGCGGCGCTGAAGACGATGAAGGTCGCGCGCTTCGGCGACAACATGCGCGACGTCGCCGTGACCGAGGGCGACAAGACCGAGGCGCAGATCCGCTTCGGCGTGAGCGTGAACACCTGGCCGGTGAACGAGCTCGGGGCCGCCGTGGATGCGGTGTCCGACGCCGAGGCGACCGCGCTCGCCGCGGAGTACGACGCGCTCTACGACGTCGTTCCCGAGCTGCGTCCGGGCGGCGCGCGCCGCGCTGCGGTCGTGGATGCGGCGCGGCAGGAACTGGGCCTGCGCGCCTTCCTCGAGGCGGGCGGCTTCACCGCGTTCACCGACAGCTTCGAAGACCTCGGCGCCCTGAAGCAGCTGCCCGGGGTCGCGGTGCAGCGGCTCATGGCCGACGGCTACGGCTTCGGCGCGGAGGGGGACTGGAAGACGGCGGTGCTGGTGCGTCTCGCGACGGTCATGGGCGCGGGCCTGCCGGGCGGCGCCTCGCTCATGGAGGACTACACCTACGACCTCACACCGGGCGCCGAGCTCATCCTCGGCGCGCACATGCTCGAGGTCTCGCCGCGTCTCACCGGCGCGAAGCCGTCGCTCGAGATCCACCCGCTCGGCATCGGCGGCAAGGACGACCCGGTGCGGCTCGTCTTCACCGCCGACCCCGGCCCGGCCGTCGTCGTCGCGATGTCGGATCTGCGCGACCGCTTCCGCCTCGTCGCGAACGCCGTCGAGAACGTGGCGCTGCCGCATCCCATGCCGAAGCTGCCCGTCGGCCGCGCCGTGTGGCGACCCGCCCCCGACTTCCACACCAGCGCCGCCGCCTGGCTGACCGCCGGCGCCGCGCATCACACGGTCATGACGACGCAGGTGGGGGTGGATGTCTTCCGCGACTTCGCGAAGCTCACCTCCACCGAGCTGCTCGTGGTCGACGAGGGGACGACCCTGCGCGACTTCGAGCGCGAGGTGCAGTGGAATCAGGCGTACTACCGGCTGGCCGGGCGGCTCTGAGGCGAGCTGCCGCCGCGTCCGTCCCGTGAGGGCTGGCGGGTGGCCACGAATGCACGCGACACGCCGCGCGAGGCGGGCATTCGTGGCCACCTTCGCGAGGGCCGAGACCGACGCCCGCCCCGCGAGGGTCGCGCGGGCTCAGGGCTCGAGCAGCTCCAGATCGGCGAGCAGCGAGGGATGCGTCGGCTGCCAGCCGAGCGTCGCGCGCGTGTGCTCGCTGGTCGACGGCTGGTCCATCGCGAAGATCGGCCCGAAGGGTCCGAAGGTCTCGGTCGGCACGGGCTCGACGGGCAGGCCGAGGCGGCGGCCGATGACCGCGGCGATGTCGCGCACCGCATCCCCCTCGTCGGCGACGGCGTGCCAGGCGGTGCCCGCGGGCGCCGACTCGAGCGCGAGGCGGAACAGCGCGGCGGCGTCGCGTGCGTGCACGGCGGGCCAGCGCTGGGTGCCATCGCCCGGGTAGCCGGCGACGCCGGAGCTGCGCGCCCGCTCGGTCAGCAGCCCGGCGAATCCGCCCCGGCCCTCGTCGTGGACCGTGCGCGGCATCCGCACCGCCGAGGCCCGAACGCCCTGGTCGGCGAGCTCGAGCAGGGCGTTCACCGATGCGGCGCGACCGGCCACGGGGCCGACGAGCGGCAGCGGATCGGATTCGGTGGATGCGCGCCCGGCGACCCACGGCGTGCCCGAGACGGTCACGATCGGCTTGCCGGTGCCGACGAGCGCTGTGCCGAGAGTCCGCATCGCGGCGCTCTCCTCGGCGATCGCGGCCGCGAGTCCCTCGGTCGTGCTGTCGGCGTGCGCGAAGGCGAGGCTGATGACGCCGTCGGCCTCGGTGGCGCCCTGGCGCAGCGCATCCAGGTCGGCGAGATCGCCGCGCAGCGTGCGGGCGCCCGCGCTCTCGAGCGTCGCGACCGAGCGGTCGGATCGGGCGAGCGCGAGCACCTCGTGCCCGTTCGCGAGCAGCTCGGCGACGACGGCGGTGCCGATCGTGCCGGTGCCTCCGGTGACGAAGACCTTCATGGTGACCTCCTGGGGTGGTCGGCGACGCGGTGGCCGCCGGGGTCGCGGCGTCGATCCGACGTCACGGTGATGGGACATCTGTCGCATCACCCGGGCGACGATAGCACTGCGATGGGACAGGTGTCGCATCACTGCTAATCTGGATGCCATGGGCCGCTGGGAACCGGGAGCACGCGAGCGTCTCGTGCTCGCCGCCGTCGACCTGTTCACCGAGCAGGGCTACGACGAGACGACCGTCGCGCAGATCGCCGAGCGCGCCGGAGTGACCCGCAGCACCTTCTTCCGGCACTTCTCCGACAAGCGCGAGGTGCTCGTCGCCGGCCAGGAGACGCTGAGTCGCCTGCTGGCCGAGGGGGTCGCGTCGGCGTCGGCCGACGCGAGTCCGATGGATGCCGTGGCCGCCGGGCTCGAGCGGGCGTCGGCCGAGATGGGTCCGCTCAACCGCGAGCTCGGCCCCCGCATCGGCGCCGCCGTCGCCGCGAGCGCCGAGCTGCAGGAGCGCGACGCGCTGAAGCAGGTCGGCATGGCGGCGGCGATGACGGATGCGCTCGTCGAGCGCGGCGTGCTCGAGCCGGTCGCCCATCTCGCCGCCGAGCTGGGTGTGCTCGCCTTCAAGCGCGGCTTCGCGGAGTGGGTCGCGGTGCGCGATGACGCCGACGCCGGCGGGCTCGCTCCGCACGCGCTCGCGGCGCTCGCCGAGCTGCGATCCGCGACGGCGCAGCTGGGCTGACGCGCGCTGCCTCGCGCCGAGCCCCGCCGACCCCTCACCCGTGAGGGCGAGCGCTAGCCGCGCAGGGCGTCCGCATCCGTCAGCACCTCGCGCACGATCTCGGCGATGCCGATCGCGGTGCCGGTGCGGCCGATGACGAGCGCCGTCAGGCCGCGGGCGGGGGTCGGGGTCGGGACCGTGTGGCCGCCGCCCTCGACCGTGAACAGCGTGACCGGCGCGTGCCCCGGCTCGCGGAACCCGAGGCGCTGCATCGGGGCGCGGTCGCCCGCCGCGCGGGAGGGGACCGGCGTCGTGATGCCGTCGCCGCTCATCCCGTTGCGTCGCGCGAAGTAGGTCGCCGTATCGGGCGCCGACAGTGCGATCCCGTCGATCTTGAAGGCGGTGCGCGCCCACCACTTCATGCGTCCGCCGGCGTAGGGCACGATCGGGTCGGTCGTCGAGGCGACCAGGGCGACGGGGATGCCGCGGGCGCCGTGAGAGTCGTCGCCAGCGCCGTCGCCGATGTGTGCGTCGCCGGTGCGCTCGGCGGGTGCCCGGTCGTCGAACACGCCCGCGAACCCCTCCCGGTTCGGCATCGTCGCGCCGACGACCACGCCGCCCGCGATCAGGTCGTCGGCCTCGTGCAGCAGCCGCAGCACCATCTGGCCCCCGTTCGAGAAGCCCATCGCGACCACGCGGCGCGCATCCACCCCCTGCGACTCGACGAGACGCGCGGCGACGGCGCGCGCGAAGGCGACGTCGTCGACGTTCGCGAGGCGTGCGGGGAAGGCGCTGTCGGCGCGGGAGTCGTTCCAGTTACGGCGGTAGCCGTCGAGGTAGGCGACGACGGCGGCGCCGTCGGCGACGAGGGTGTCGAGGGCGTGTCCGGTGAAGTCGCGTTGGATGTCGCCGGTCTGCTTCGAGCCGTGGAACACCAGCACGAGCGCGCGGGCCGGCCCCGCCGTGGAGGGTGTCGTGACCGTGAAGGTGCGCTCGCGTCCACCCGCGGTGATGGTCTCGTGGGTGGTGATGATCTCGTTCATATCGGCGACATTAGAGTCTGACATCATGTGAGGGTCAAATGGATCGGATGGGGCCGGCGTCGAGCCGGTGCCGAGCGGGAGGAACAGGATGCGGATCGGCGAGCTGAGCCGGCAGAGCGGCGTGAGCCAGCGCTCGCTGCGCTACTACGAGGAGCGCGAGCTGATCAGCGCCGAGCGGTCGCCCAACGGCTATCGGGAGTATGCGCCGGCGATGGTCGAGCGAGCCAGCGTCATCCAGCAGCTCTTCGGCATGGGCTTCTCGCGCGAGATCGTCGAGTCGGTGCTGAGCTGCACCGGCAACGCGCCCGAGTCGGCGCATGCCGCCGCCGCCGACACCCTCGCGCTCGTTCGCGACGACCTCACGGCCCAGATCGAGCGCCTCGCGTCGACCCGCGCGCGCATCGACGAGTTCCTGGATGCGCGCGCGGCGGTGCCAGCTTGACTGTGCCGGCCTAGACCTCGCCGCGCAGGCGGGCGCGCGTCGCCTCGAGGTCGGCCGCGAGCCGCACCTCGTGTCGCCAGTAGCGGCGCCAGATCGTCGGACTGGCGAGCAGTCCGGCCGTCGCGCCGCCGATGACAGCGAGCGGTCCGATGGCCAGAACGAACGCCAGCCAGCAGAGTCGGCGGATGCCCACCTGCATCCGCTCGTTGGTCAACCCGCCGACCTGCTCGTCGCCGGCGTAGGGGAGGCCCCAGATGTAGGCCCAGATCATGGTGCCGATGATCGCGAGCACCAGCCCCGCTGCCGCGCCCGCGAGCGCGAGGGCGATGCGCACGCCCCACCGCGGCGTGCCGACGCTCGCCGAGGTCATCCGCACTCCTTCGCTCGTCCGCTCATTCGTGAGCGATCATCGCAGTGGATCGAGGTCGTGTGAACGCCCCAGGGTTGGGGATGCGGTGTCTCAGCGATCGCCGACCTGCGCGACGTGCGCAGGACGGTCCTGCGTGCGGGAGCCAGGCTCGACCGCGTGCGACGTACCGCCGTCGAGCGCGAGCAGCGTGCCGCTCACGATCGTAACGAGCGCAGCCAGGCCGACACCGACGATCACGCCGACGCGCTCGGCGCGGGTGAGAGCGTCGCTGTCCGCGCCGGCCGCATCCGTCGATCTCACGATGGCCGACTCGGCCCGCTCCTGCAGCGCATCCGATCGTGGGCGGCCTCGACACTCCGCGCCGATCATGTCGCGGGCCAACGCGTGCAGCCAGGGCATCTTCGCACCGGCGTCAACCGGTCGTGACTCCGCTCGCCGCACCTGACGGTTTCGCGCCACCCGGCGCGCACCCGGGGCCGGAAGGTTCGCCGAACGGGAACTCGCCGACCACTGTGGTGCCGTTGACCGCGTAGACCGGCAGGCTGTCACCGCACGAGTGAGGGCGGATGAAGTCCTTGCTGTAGGCGAAGCCGTCGCGCCCGTTCGAGGCGCGCACCGGCACCAGGTCGGGGTACCCGCGAAGCGCGTTGGGCTCGCCATAGGTCTGGCCCTCGCTGTTGACGCCCCAGTCGCTCGTCGTCGAGACGCCCCAACGGGCCGTGGCTTCCCATTCCGTCCCCGGGTCAGCCGTGACGGTGATCGAGGCGGATCCGTCGGCCGCGTAGCCGGTCGGGATGTGCACCACAGCGGTGGTCTCTGCGCAGTCCCATTCGGTGGTGCCCGGCGAAGCTGCTGTCGTCCCGTCCGCGTCGAAGCTCAATCCGCCTGACGTCGGCACCGAGATCGCGCCGTGGTCGCTCACGCAGGTGACGTCGAGGATGACGGCGTTCGCGCCGTTCCGCGGTCCGAGCTCGATCGTCGACGTGCCGGTGCGCGTCACAGTCACGGCATCGCCGGAGGGAGCGACGGTCGTGCTGCCAGGAGCGGTGGCCGCCACCAGGCCCGCGCCGGTCGTGGCGGCCACGACACCGACGGCGATCGCGCCGGCGGTCAGCAGGCGCGATCGCCGCTGGCGGCGTTCAAGAAGGCTGGATCGGGTGCCGATTGCGGTGAGTTCGTCGCGCACCGCTGAGGCGAAGCGGGGTTCGAGGGTCGGTGAGGTCATCGTGAAGTCCCTTCGGCGAATCGAAGACGCGGGTCGAGGTCGTGCAGTTCGGTGCGCAGCCGGGCGCGAGCGCGGTGCAGCCGCACGCGCGCCGTCGCGGGGCGGAGGCCGAGCGCTTCGGCGGCCTCCGTGATCGGGTAGCCCTCGACCGAGGTGAGGACGAAGAGCGCCCCATCGACCGGTGCCAGCCGCGCCAGTGATTCGGTGAGCCGTCGGCGGGTCTCGATCGACTCGGCGTCCGGGCCTTCGACGCACTCGTGGCGGGGCGCCGCGCGCAGCAGCTTCTCGTAGCGCATCGTCGACCGTCGCCGATTGCGCGCGAGGTTGACGGTCGTGACGAGAAGCCAGGGAAGCACCGAGCCGTCGACGACGCGCACGCTGCGGCGCTTGCGCCACAGCTCGAAGAAGGCAGCGGCGGTCACGTCTTCCGCGTCGTGGGCGTTCTCCGTCAAACCGACGGCCCGACTGAAGACGCGGTTCTGATGCAGATCGAACAGCTGCGCGAACGCGTCGCCCTCGCGCTGCATCGCGCGCTGCCACAGGGCCGCTTCGGCGTCATCGTGGAGGATCGTCACATCTGAGAGTGTCCGCGCTCGGCTCGAGCGTTACAGCTGCGCCGTCACCCTTCGGCGACCAGCTTCCGCAGTGCCGCAGCGACATCGGCGAAGGGGATGCGCTCCTGTTCGATGCGGCGGAACTCCGGCGTCCCGCCGCTGCCGACGTAGGCGTACGCCTGCCTCTCGTCGGGCGTGAGCTGCCGGAGTGGCGTCCGCGACGCGGAGAGCGGCTCCCCGTCGCGTCCGTGGAGTACCCCGAATTCCGCGTATCGGTGGCGGTCGACGTCATCCATCAGGATCGAGTCGACGGTGACACCATGGGCGTTCAGCGTCGAACGCAGGTGGTCGAGGATCGCGTAGCCGTCGACGTCGATGTCGCCCCAGTAGACGATCCGATCGGCGTCGAGCGTCCACTCCACCTGAGTGAGCAGCGACGCGACCGCCTTCCCCGCACCCTCGATCACGATCGTCGCGGGATGCGGCGGGAAGTCGAGCCGGCTGTCGCGGTTCTCGACCACCACCACGGTGCGTGGGAGGTAGGCGGGATCGTGGACGTCGCCTGCGGTCCAGGCGTCGTGGCGGCGACCAGCGGATGCGAGATAGGTCGGGTCGACGTAGGTGAAGTGGATAACCGAGGGCCGTCGTCGTGTCTCGGCGGTGACATCGCGCCCGGTCAGATCGCGCAGCAATCCCGCACGATTGGCCAGCCACTTGCTGTGCACGCCGGGCATCGGCACCTGCCGCAGCGTCCACGTGCCGAGGTCCGGATGCTCGGCGAGCCAGTCGACCGCCGAGAGCAGCATCGACGCCTCCGAGTCGGGGAGGCCCAGCGCGCGCCTCAGCGGGCCCGCCGTGACCGTCGCGCCAACACCGTAGAGGCGCTGAGCGAGGTCGAGGGCCGCGACGGCTTCGCCGGGCGCCTCTCCACCGAGACGAGCGATCACCTCCAGGGCGGACGCGACCGTGTCGACCCGCACGACGGCGACGGCGTCGTAGTCGACGCCGCTGATCTCGACACTGCGTCGCGTCACCGACACCCCGTCGATTCCGCTCAGGTCGACGCTGCGCCAGGCGCGCATCCACGCGCTCCAGCCGTCGAAGCCGGGGCCACCGGGCCCGGCGATATCGCGATCTCGCTGCAGACCGGTGCTGGCCTTCACGGTCGTGAAGGGCTCGACCTCGCCGCCGACCGTCGTGCCGCCGACCGCACGGCTGATGTGGGCGAAGAGCTCTCTGCTCAGGCGAGCCGAGATCAGCTCGGCCACCTCCCCGGGGCCCAGCAGACGTGCGGTCACGGCCCGACGCTCACATCGACCCGGGCGCCCCGGCCGGCACCGCCACCTTCGGCTTCGCCCAGGAGCGGCCCGAGGTGTCTTTGAGGATGTCGTACTCGACCTCGACGTGCGGCTCGATCGCGCTGTACTTGTCGTTCGGCGCGCCGATGATGAGCTGGAAGCCGAGTCCTCGCCAGGCGCCGATCGCGCGCTTCGTGAAGTGCGCATCCGCCTTGATCAGTGCCTCGTCGAGGAAGACGGGGGCGTAGCGGGGGCGGTCGGCTCCGGCGTCGCCGAGCTGGTAGCGCAGGGCCGCGCCGACGATGAAGGCGATGAGCTCTTGCGATTCCCCGCCCGACTTCTCGCCGATGTGGTCGTAGAGCGCGACATGCTGCTTGCCGGCCGCGGTGACGCGCTCGGCGCTGACGCGCACGTGGTTGCGCACGTCGATCAGGTCGGCGAAGTCGGGGGCGGTGCGGCGGATGCGCGCGATCAGCTTCGTCATGCGCGCGTAGACCGCGTCGCGGTCCTCGGGCGTCGCTCCCTCCAGCCCGACCGTCTCGATCGCGGCCCGCACCTCGCGCAGCTCGCGGCGGAACCGCTGCCGGCTCGTCGACTGGCTCTCGCGCGGGGTGATCTGCAGGCGGTGCGCGTCGTCGTAGAACGGCAGGTCGGCCATGATCACGTTGATCGGCTCGATGCGCTCGCGGATCTCGCGCAGCGACCGGCTGATCGTCGAGTCGAGGTTCGTGAGGTCGTTGCCCGAGAGCGTGAGCAGGCTGTCGCGCCACTCGGTCTCGAGCTCGTGCAGTCCGCTGGTCTGCAGGTCGTCGAGGATGCGCTCGAAGTCGCCGAACGACTGGTCGGGGTCGGCGAGCAGGTTCGGGTTGGGCCAGCGCTCGAGGAAGCTCGCGAGCGTGCGGCGCAGTGCCTCGCGCTGCTCGACGAGCACGCCTTGCGCGGCCGTCTGGTCGGCGTCGAGGCGGCGGCCGGCCGAGTCGAGCGCGGCGTCGAAACGGCGGAGGCGCTCGGAGGGAGCGAGGGCGGCGAGGGCGCTGGATGCGGCGGCGCCGGTCGTCGCGGCGGTCGCGTCGTCGTCGTCAGCCCGCGTCCCCGCGCCCGTCCCAGCCCCCGCTCCCCCGCTCGGCGCCAGGAACCGCTCATCCAGGTACGCCGACTGCGCGGCGTCGAAGCCGATCTCCTCGCGCTCGGCGCGGTCGAGGGTCGCCTGGGTCGCATCCACGTCGTCGGTCGTCGCCGCCCAGTCGCCCTGCAGCTTCTCGAGCCGCGAGCGGGTGCGTCCGATCTGTTCGCGCAGCTCGGTCGCGCGGCGGCGCTTCGCGTCGATCTGCTCGCGCAGCTCGCCGATGCGCGGATTGCCGGCGGTGACCTCGTCGACGATGCCCGTCCAGCGGGCGATCTCGCTCTCGATGCCGGCCGTGTCGACCTGCTGCCAGGTGAGTCGCGCGATCGTCGCGTAGGCGGCGTGGCGGATGTCGACGGTGTCGAGGGCGAGGTCGGCGCGGCGCTCGGCGTCGAACGCGTCACGCTGGGTGCGCTCGGCGGCGATGATCTGCGCTTCCAGTTCGGCGATGCGCCGCTCGGCCGAGAAGCCGAGCACGTTCGCGCGCCCCTGGCCGCCATGTTCGCCGCGATCGCGCTGCGACACCTGTCCGGTGATCGTGAGGGCGGCGGGATGCGCGCCCAGCTCGGCGCTGTCGTCGACGCACACGAAGCCGAAGCGGCTCTCGAGACGCTCGCGCAGCCATCCGGTGAACGGCGTCGAGCGGTAGTCGAGACGCCCAGGCAGCGTGCGCGGGTCGGCGTCGCGCCCCTCGGGCAGGCCCGTGTGCACGCCCTGGAAGCGCAGCCGCTGCGGGGTGCGCACGCTGTCGATCGCGCGGCGGAACGCCGGCAGCGTCGCCGCATCGATCAGCAGCGTCGTGGCGAATCCGCCGAGCGCCAGGTTGAAGGCCTCGCGCCACGGCTCGAACTCGGCGCGCACCTCGATCAGCTCGCCGACAAAGGGCAGCTCGTCGGCGCGCAGGCCCGCGGCCTCGGCCACGAGTCGGCGCGATTCGCGCAGCGGCTGCGGGATGTTGTCGTCGCTGCGCGCCGCCAGCTCGCGGTCGCGGCGCAGCTCCTTCAGGGCGCGGTCGGCATCCTTGCGCGCGCCCGTCGCGTCGGCGTGGGCGTCGCGGGCGGCTCGCTTCGCGTCGGTCTTGACGAGCTCCGAGCTCGCCTCGACGTGCAGGGCGCCGAACGCCTTCTCGGTCGTCACGGTGCGGTCGAGTGCGGCGAAGGCCTCGTCGACGACGGCCCGCTCGCGCTGCACGCCGACGAGACGCGACTCGAGCGCGCGCAGCTCGCGGTTGGCGGTGTCGAGGCGGTCGCCGCCGGCGTCGCGCAGGATGTCGCCGAGCGCCTCGCGCTCCTGCTCGGCCGCATCCGCCAGCACCTCTTGCTCGCGCAGTTCGGTCTCGGTGGTGCGGGTCGCGTCGCGCAGTTCGTCCTCCACCTCGCGCAGCAGTTCGCGGCGGCGCTCGGCGCGCCAGAGCGAGGCGAGTGAGTCGGCGTCGTCGAACACGCCGACCCGGTCGATCAGCCGCAGCCGCTCCCCCGCCTCCTCGATGCGCTCACGCATCTCGCGGATCGGCAGCAGCGCCCGCACCTGCTGCTGCGCCGTGATCATGCGCGCGCGGGTGCCCTCGAGCTCGTCGAAGTGGGTGACGGCGGCGTCGGCGACGGCGAGCGTCTCCGGCTCTTCGAGCACCATGCGCTTGTAGAGCTCGTCGACGGTCGTGATCTGCTGGCCGGCCTGGATGCGGGCGAGCAGGCTCATCGCCTTCGACCCGGCTCCGGCGGCGCCGATGCCGAGCACGGTGTGGATGCGTGCCGAGAACTCGCGGTCGGTCGCGAGGGTGTCGAGGCCGGTCGCGCGCACGGCGGCGTCGCTCATCCGGTCGGCGGCCGCGACCTCGAGCGTGCGCAGATCGAAGTCGCCCGCGATGCTCGCGCGCACCCGCACGGTGTCGTCGACGGTGCGGGCGTTCGCCGGGATGTACCAGGCGCGCACCGCCGTGAACTTCGAGCCGTCGTGGTCGGCCCAGGTCATCGCGACGGCCGTCCAGGTGTCGCTGCCGTCGCCGCGCAGCACCCGGATCTTGGTGCCGTCGTCGGTGCGCGACTCATCCAGCTTGCCGCGGCCGTAGGAGAGGATGTTGCGCTGCTCGGCTCCGCGCGGGCGCCCCACGACGGCGCCGTTCGACGCCCCGTTGAAGGGCGTCGTGTGCGGCATCATGAGCGCGATGTAGGCGTCCATGAGCGTCGACTTGCCCGAGCCGGAGCCGCCGCAGAGCAGCGTCGCGACCGGCGAGAAGCGCACGCGGTGGGCGCCGTCGTAGCCGCCCCAGTTCACGAGCTGCAGGTCGTCGGCGACCCACTGCTGGCCGCGCGACGCGGCCGGGATGAGACCGAAGAGCGTGTCGAGCATGGTCATCGTGCGGCCTGCGCTTCCTGGTCGGCGGAGGTGGCGGATGCGCTGTCGCTGTCGCTGTCGCTGGTCGCGCTGTCGTCGGGCTCGTCGATGCGGATGTCGGACCGGGCTTCATCGAGCGGTGCGTCGTCGGCCGCCGCATCCAGCTCGTCGCGCCCGTCGCTGTCGTCGCCGCTCACCGTCCGCTCGCGCAGCCACTCCAGCAGCTCGTGCAGCCGCTCGGAGCTGAGCAGGATCTCGACGAGCGCACTGATGCGGTACCGCCCCTCCGACTCCTCCTCGACGACGCCGTCGACGCGCAGGCGGTTGAGGGCGTTGCGGATGTCGCGCTGACGTCGGGCCGTGCCGCGATCGCCCGCGGAGTAGTAGCTGAGCACCGTCTGCTCGACCTCTTCGACATCCACCCGGGCGGAGCCCTCGCCGGCCGTGATCTCGCGCTGGTAGACGGTGCGCAGGTGCACGAGCACGAGCGTCTCGGCGCGCGTGTAGGCCTCGTCTTTCAGCAGGATCGGCACCTCGAGCTCGTCGGAGCGCACCTGCTGCTTGTAGGCGACACCGCGGTCGTGGTCGACGACGAGGCGGATGAATAGGTCGCCCAGCCGCGACTCGATCTGCGACTGGTGCTCGAGCAGCACGGCCCAGTCGGCGCGCGAGCGCTCGGCGAGCAGGAAGCGGCGCTGCAGCAGGCGCACGAGCACCCGGCGCGCGTCGGGGTCGAGCACGCCGCGGTCGCCGGGGAACAGCTCGTCGGGGTCGTCCTCCATCGCGACGGGGTCGATGAAGGGAGAGTCGGCGGATGCGGTGTCGGCGCTGCGCTCGTCGGTATCGACGGCGGCGCGGTCGGTCCCGAGGGCGTCGGCCTGTGCAGTCTCTTCGGTCGCGGTCGTCACGTCAGTCATCGGCGGCCTCGCTGCTCGAATCGGGGGAATTAGTGGATGCGGTGCTCGCGACACCGGCCGGGCTCGCCGCGGTCAGCGCGCTCACGCGGCCGAACGCGAAGCGCCGGGTCGTGCCGTCAGGGCGCACGGCTTCGACGACGGAGACGTCATCCGTCTCGTCCATGCCGTTGCGGTGGGCGATCTCGAGCAGTCCGAGCAGGTCGACGGGGCGGCGGGTCTCGTCGGATGCGCTTGTGAACGCGTCCGCGAGGTCGAAGCGCTCGCCGAGGCTCGCGAGATGCTGCTCGAGCTCGGCGTAGCGCGGGCCGCCCCAGGCGCGGGTGTCGGCATCAACGAACTCGACATCGTCGGGTTCGGTCAGCGCGGCCGGCGCGCTCGGCGGGTCGAGGTCGTTGAGCGTCTGGCGCAGGTGGCCGATGTCGGCGACGGGGAAGCTGTGCAGCGGTTCGACGCGCTCGCTCGCCGCCGAGCCCGGCCCCGAGCGCGATCCGTCTGAGCTGGATGCCGCACTCGCGTCGGTCTGCTGCATCCACTCGTGAAGTCCCGCCATGACCGAGCGCAGCAGGTCGTCGATCTGCCGGTCGCGCACCGGGTCGTGGGTGCGCACCTGGGCGGTGATGACATGGGATGCGCGGCGCTGCGCCGTCAGCACCTCGGCGACGCCCTGCTCGACGCGGCGGGCGATCGCATCCAGCTCGATCCGCTGGTCAGGCGTCATGCCGCGCGCGAAGGGCTGCACGAGCACGCGGTGCACCTGCTCGGTGAGGGCGTCGATGCGGTCGGGGTCGCCGATGAGGCGCAGCGCGCCCTCGAAGGCGCGGCCCTCGGGGGTCGACTGCATGACGTGCTGGCCGCGCTGCAGGTACTCGCGCAGGATCTCGCCGGTCGGCCGCACATCCCGTCGCAGCTCGTTGATCACATCCCGCTGCATCTGCTTGATCGACTCGGCGACGCGCGCGAAGTCGGCCGGGAGCTCGCGGGCGAGGTGAAGCACGTTCTCGGCCTCTTCGAGCAGCTGCTCGTCGTCGACGGGCTCGATGACGCCGGCCTCGAGGCGGGCGATCTCGGCATCGAGCTCGGCGCGCTGCGCCGTCAATCGCGCCAGCCGCTCGGCAGGATCGATCTCGGCATCGCGCGCGAGCCGGTCGACCGAGTCGAGTAGCGTCCGGACGCGCGAGCGGGAGACGCGGGCGCGTCCGCCGCCGGTGCGTCCGGCGATCTCGAGCGCGCCGACCGCGTGCGCCGTCAGCCGGTACACCTCGACGTCGTCGTCGATCTGCGTCTGCAGCCAGCCGTTGCGCGCCCAGCCGCGGCAGATCTCGCGCGCGGACCCGGTCGGGATGCGCCGGGTCTCGTCGTCGTAGCCGGCCGCCTTGAGGGCTTCCATGCCCTCGGCGACCTCGGCGTGCGCATCCGCCACGGCCACCGACGCCCGGTCGGCGCTGAACACGATCGACAGCATCGCCACCACGAACGGCGCGTAGTGCCCGTGCAGCAGATCGAGCGTCGGGTTCTTGAAGGCGACGACCGCGCGCTGGTAGGCGCCCTCAGCGCGGGTGTTCGACATCGCTCACGAGGCTAACGCGCGCCGGCGACGCCGGTCGTCAGCAACGGCCCGGACGAGAGTTCACGCCGCCTCGGTCGGCTGTGCGCTGCGGGTGAGCGTGTTCATGGTCTCGATGAGGGCGTCGACGTCGGATTCATCGAAGTACTGGTCGGGGCCGGTCGGCGCGACGTCGGTGAACGGCGACTCGTAGAGCCGGCCGGACTCCATGACGCCGTTCTTCGTCAGCTCGTCGACGATGAGCGAGACGAACCGGATCTGGACGACCGTGAACCGGGTGCCGTCGAGGTAGCGCTCGAAGACGTCAGTGACCGCGGTCCGATCGAGTCCGACGAGGCGGCGGATGAAGACCCCGAGTCCGCCGTCCTGTTCGCTCGCCCAGCTGATCTCGGCCGCGTTGCCTCCCGCGTCGGCGAGCATCCGCTCGAGCTCGCCGAGGTCGGATGCGGTGATCGGCTTGCTGCGCCGCAGTCGTTGCAGGGTGAGGTTGTCGAGGTGGCCGCGCAGATACGCGCCCGCCTTGGCGCGGAATCGTGCGAAGTCGGTGCCCGGGGTGATGCCCGGCAGATCGATCGTGATTCCGTCGATGAGGTCGTCGGCGAAGTCGGTGTAGATGGGGTTGCGACGGGTTCGCTCGATGAACCGGGCCAGGCCGCGGAGGCGCAGACGGGCGAGTTCGAGCATCGGCAGCGTGACATCCACCCACCACTCATCGCTCGCCACCGACTCGATCAGCACCGACTGAGCCGCGACCGAGGGGATGGCGCCGGCCCCGAGAAGCGCGATGGCGATCTGCTGCAGCGAGTCTCGAGCGCGCTCGGCGAGGGCCACGTCGCCGTCGATCTGAGCGAGCTGGCGCCGGAGCACGAGCAGATCGAAGCGCTTAGCGGCCTCGTCGTCGTCGCGCACCGCGGAGGGGAGACCGGCGAGCTCGAGGAGTTGCGCGGTCGGCTCGGGGGCGAGGTCCTGCCAGCCAGCGTGGTCGGAGAACCGTTCGACGGCTCGGCGGTGCGGCCGCACGACGAAATTGTCGAGGTTCATGCCGCCGACGATGTCGCGCAACAGGTCGACGGTGGAGGAGCGCAGCGCGCGCAGGCCGTCGTCGCTGTCGCCGACGCCGTCGCGGCCCGTCAGGGCTGCGATCAGGCCGACACGGGTCTCGAACAGTCGCTGCGACAGCGACTTCTGGATCTGCCCCTGTGAGCCGGGCAGGTCTTGGCTGAAGTACTCGAGATTGCCGCAGAAGTCGAACACGAGGAAGTCGCTCTTGTCGTGCCCGGGCCCGTAGAGATCGGGGCGCAACCGGGTTCCGCGGCCGATCATCTGCCAGAACTTCGACTTCGACCGCACGGGCTTGAAGAAGACCAGGTTGACGACGTCGGGAACATCGATGCCCGTGTCGAGCATGTCGACGCTGATCGCGATGTGGGGGGCTTTGTCGGGGGTGGAGAAGTCGTCGATGAGCTGCTGCGCGTAGGGCGAGGCGTGCGTGATGACTCGAGCGAAGCTGCCGGCCAGTTCGGGAAAGGCGACATCGAAGCGGCGTTGGATGAACTCGGCGTGCTGCTGGCTCTTGGCGAAGATGATGCTCTTGCCGAGCCGGTCGGCGCCGGCGACCTTGTAGCCGTCCACCATGAGGGTGCTCAGCACCTTGTCGACGGTGTCCTCGTTGAAGAGGAAGCGGTTTAGCTCATCAGCGCCCACCTCATCCGGTCGTCCGTCGTCGCCCCAGTCGAGGGTGTCCCACTGGTCTTTCTCGTCGTCGCTGAGGTCGTCGTAGCGGATGCCGGCGCGCAGGAAGCGTGTGCCGACGCTGATGCCCTTCGGCGGAACGAGGTAGCCGTCGCGCACCGCCTCCTCGAGGCTGTACGCGTCGGTCGGAACCCCGTCTTCGAGATGGAAGAGCCGGTAGGTGTTGTGGTCGATCTCGTCTTTGGGTGTCGCGGTGAGGCCGACGAGGAGCGCGTCGAAGTAGGTGAAGATCGCGCCGTACTTGGCGTAGACCGAGCGGTGCGCTTCGTCGATCACGATGAGGTCGAAGTAGCCGGGGCCGAAACGGCGCAGCCCGCCGTCGACCGCGTTGATGAGGTTCAACATCGTCGGGTAGGTGGAGACGTAGACACGGCCGTCGGTGACGCGCTCGTCGACGAGGTTGACGGTGGTGGATGCGGGCAGGTGCTCGGTGAACGCGTTCGCCGCCTGCTTGACGAGCGCGGTGCGATCAGCGAGGAAGAGAACGCGCTTCGCCCATCCGGCCTTCTGCATCAGATCGACGAGCGCGATCGTGGTGCGGGTCTTGCCGGAGCCGGTCGCCATGACGAGCAGGGCTTCCCGCTGGCGGCGGTCGAAGACGTCGGCGACGGCCTTGATCGCGCGCGACTGGTAGGCGCGGCCTGCGATCGCGGTGTCGACGATGCCGGTCGACAGGGCCTGTTTCGTGCGGCGCCGCTGCACGAGCAGTTCGAGTTCGGCGGGTGTGTAGAAGCCGTCGATGTCGCGGGGAGGGTAGCCGCCGGCGTCGTCCCAGATGCGGTGCTCGATGCCGTTGCTGGAGAAGATCACCGGTCGTCGGCCGAACTCGCGCTCGAGGCAGTCGGCGTACAGCTCGGCCTGCTGTTGGCCGACGTCGGGCGACACGGACGTGCGCTTGGCTTCGACGACGCCGAGCGGCAGGCCGTCGGCGCCCCAGAGCACGTAGTCGACGTAGCCGCGGCCGTCGGCGCTCGGCATCCCGCTGACCGGGTATTCGCGGTCGCGGGGGTCGGTGAGCGGCCAGCCGGCTTCGCGCAGTGCGTCGTCGATGAGCGAGCTGCGTGTGGCGGCTTCGTCGTAGTCGCGCGTGTCGGGGGCGGCGGCGGCCCGGGCGGCGGCGATCTGCTGTCGCAGCTGGGCGATCTCGGCGTCGTGGGCGGCGCGCTGCTCGGCCAGCTTCTCGTCGCGATCGAGCAGGGCGCGAGCGTGCGCGGCGTCCTGCTCGGCGAACTTCTGGGCGAGCTTCTGCACGTCGTCGCGGGTGAGCGGGGCGAGACGGGCGGCGAGTGCGGGGTCGAACGCGGCCTCAAGCGGCACGGTCTCGGGGTGCGGGCTGTGGTGGTACGAGGCCCAGATCACGACGGCGAAGAGCTCGCGGATCACCTGACTGGCGATGGCGGGGTCGATCGGGCGGGAGTCGTGCACGGCGGTGTTGGCGACGCGGCGGATGGTGGTGAGCTTCTGTGCGATGCCGACGGGGATGCGCGCGCGGAACCCGGTGTCGGCGACGCGAGCGGCGAGGTCGTCGCGGTAGGGCGTCGGGAGGTCGAGGACCTCGTAGAGATAGATGACGAGGTTCTCGATGACGCGGCGGCTGTAGAAGCAGGCGGTGCGCGGGTCGGAGGTGAGGTACGACTCGGCTCGCACGCAGTCGTCGCTCAGAGCCGGCAGGGTCTGCCTCATGAAGGCGAAGTTGCTCATCGCGTCGCCGGCCGGGCGGTGGGGCGGATGGCGGTGCCGGTGTGACGGGTGCGGGTTCCGTCGGGGCGGCGGCGCGCGTGCAGGTGCCGGAGCGTCACGACGTCCCGGGTGTTCACGTGCTCACCGTAGCTGAGCGGATGTCGGGCGCGGCGTACCGCCTTGGGGGCACGTGCGGACCCGGGCGCTCAGAACGGCGCGGGTTCGGGGGCGACGGAGGGGTCTCTGATGGGGTCGGTCGGGTCGAGCGGGTCGGTCAGGTCCAGCGGGTCGAGCAGGTCGAGCGCGGCGAACGGGTCCAGCGGGTCGGGTGGGTCGTCGTGTGCGCTGGTCTCGAAGATCCAGTCGGGTGGGCGAGGGGGTGAGGCGTAGGGGGCGAACGCGACGGGAGTGACG
>NZ_VHQG01000001.1:679405-748714 GCF_006517435.1 Schumannella soli | reverse complement strand
TGCTGGTCGCGGGCGCGCAGGTGCCGGCGTTGCGCCCAGGCAGGTCGGTAGCTGTCGACGGCGATCACGGTGCCGGAGGCGGGGTCGGTGAGCATGCGGGTGAGGGTGGGCGCGTTCGTCGCGAGCTTCCGCGCGGTGTCCGCGTCGATCGGCGAGCGACCGATGAGGTCGGAGGGCGAGTCGTCGTATCCGACGAGCGCCAGCGCCGGGACCACGACCTGGACCTGCGCGCGGATCGCGCCGAGCGTGCCTTCAGCATCCCCGTGTCGGGTGGGGTCGAGGGCGGGCGTTCCGGCGAGGAGGAGGTCGGCGAACACGTCAGCACGGATCTGATCGATCCCGCGCCGGTCGGGCTCGATCAGTGACGAGCCGACACCCGTCTCGCTGTCGTCGTCATCGCTCGTTCGCGTGTCGCGCGCGTCTTTCACAACCTGTCCCATGCGGGTGAGGCGGTCGAGGATCGCGTCGCCGATCACCATCGGGACGGTCGCGACGACATCGCACATCCCGTCCTGTCCCGGGTACACGCGCACGGACCGTGACCGGACGGCCTCGGCGTGACGCTCGGTGAGGCTGCGCTGCGCGAGCTGCTCGGCATAGATCTCCAGCCCCGCGCGCACCCGGTTCGGGGTGTCGTACAGGCTGCGGTCGATGGCCTCGGCCTCGAACTCCTCGCGCCGCTCGACCGGAACGGCACGCCCGGTGGCGACGATGACGTTCATGTGCCCGCGGCTGATGCGCCCGGCCTCCCAGGCATCCACGGCGTTCGGGTAGAGCTCGACCATCTCCCGGGCATCGCCGATGCGCGCCTGCACGGTGCGATCCGAGAGTCGCAGCACCCCGCCGAGCTCCGCCGCGACCGCCCGCAGCGCCATGTCGTGCGCCTTCACGCTCCCCGGAGAGCCGGCGGAGTCGCGCTCGGCGAGACGACCGGCGTCGGCGAGCATCCGCACCTCGGCGACCTGCGCCGCGCACGCCCGCGCCGACACGGTCTCGGCGCGCGCGACGAGACGCTCGAGCGTGACTTCGTGGTCGGCGTCTTCGCCGTCACGGTCACCGCCTCGGGGTGTCGTCGCGAGCTTCTCCATACCTGCACGATGACAGCCACCACCGACATTCGCAGGTACGCGATCGGAGATCAGAAACCCTGATCAGGCGGGATCTCACTGCATGAGCCACCGACATCGGCGGCCCCACTCGACGGGGTTGGGTGGCGGCTCGATCAGCTCTCGTCGTCGATGCCGAAGTGGGCGGCGAGCCGCTCCAGCGTGAACTCCTGGCGCAGCTTGCACGCGACGTTCATGTTCGAGAAGAGACCGGTCTCCCAGTACGCGTCGGGCAGCGGTGCGGACGCGATCCACTCCACCGGGAGGATCCACTCGGCGAGGTCGTCGCTGTCGTCGCCGGCATTCACCCCGCCGTGCACGTACGACCCGGCGAGTTCGCGTTCGGCGAGCGGGGTCCACTCTCCGTCGACCTTGACGGAAGCCTGGTCGAATCGCGTGGCCGGTGCGATCACTCGCCCGACGCCGACGTAGCCGGCGCGTGGGATGTGCACCCAGACGCGCGCGCCGACGGGGATCGTGCGCAGGATCTGGCTGTACACGGCACCGCCACCAGCGGAGACGAAGCCGTTGTCGCGCGCTTCGTCCCACGAGCGTCCGGAGCCGAAGGCCACGTACCAGTCGACGCCGTTCCATCCGGCGCGCTTGCTCTTCGTGACGGATGACGACGCTGCGGCTGAGCCCTCGTCCGACGCCACCAGCCACGAGCGCGCCAGATATCGCCGCCCGTCGTCTTCGAGGTACGAGAAGAACACCGCGTTGATCGGAACCCCGAAGCCGCGCAGGTAGGTGACGATGCGCTCCGAGCTCGCGTCGAGCGATGAGGCGACGACGGTGAGCTGCAGCTCTCCGTTGATCTCGTCGGGAGGGGATGCGCCGAACACGTTCTCGAAGGCGACCTCGAGAGGTTGGCCGAGTTCCTTCTCGGCGATATCGAGGATCTCGGGGCGCGACAGCGTCGACACCCACGAGCCGTAGTCGAGCAGCTGTGCGACGACCTCGCGCGGAGTCTTGTCTCGCTTCAGCTCGAGCACGTGCAGGTTGCCGTCGGCATCGATCGCGAGCAGGTCGAGCCTCTTGCCGAACGGGGTGATCACCTCGTTGCCGATGATCAGCAGGCGCTCGCCGAGCAGCGTCGGATCCCGCCGCAGGAACTCCTGCAGCTCCCGCTCGCTCGGCATCGCCGCCGGCGCCAGCGGACGCGGATCGTCCCCGTCGATCCGCCACATGCGCATCTCCACCGGCATCGCTACAGCTCTCCCCGGAACGCCCGCGCCTGCAGCGACGCGAACAGCTCGTCGAGATGCAGCGAATGGGATGTGGCTCGCGCCCGCTCCGCGCGAATGGATGCGACACGCTGCGCGTACGCACGCTGGTCTCTGATCGATGCGAAGGGGATCGGAAGCTCCCGAACGATGCCCTGACTGAGGTTCGGCTGGGCTCCGCCGGCTGCCCTCGAAACAAGTGTCGCCGTCTGCGATCGAAGTGCTCCGACGAGGAAGGCCGCGTCGAGTTCTTCGCCGGGAGTGATCGCGCATACAGCCTGATTGGTTGTGGCCTCGATGCCGAGTTCGCCGACTACGCCCGCCGTCGCTCCGTACATCGCGAGGAGGACCGTGCCTGGCGGCAGTAGTTTTGCCGAGCTGCTCGCGAGTCCCTGCTGAGTCAGTGTCTCCTCGGTTGAGGTGATTACTCCGGAGTGGAGCTCGCCCGATTTGACCCAGGGTATGGTGCCGCCGTAGTTGCCTTCGACGTCCCGTCGGGGGGTGCCTCCGCTCGTAGTCGTCGCCAGTTCCGACAGCGGGCGGCGCGGGGCTGTAGCGAACATCGACGTGAACATGGCGGCCTGGAGTTGGCTCAAGCCTTCGTTGGCTTGTCGCCGCTTCGCGCGGAGCGCGTCGGCGTAGTCGAGGATCGCGGCTATCCGCCGCTGCTCGTCGATCGACGGAAGCTGGAGCGAAAATCCGAGAAAGGTCTCCTCGCTGACACGTTGCCGGTTCGTGGCACCGAAGCTGGCTGCCTGAACTTGACGTTGCAGTGAGCCAGCGCGCATGAAGTGGAGTAGGTACTCGGGCAGGGCTCGGTCTGTGCGAACGTCGAAGACCGGGAAGTCCTTCGAGACGACAGCGCCGTCGAGCTCCGACGGCACGAGCGCGTAGGCGCCGTTGCGAGCGTCGATACGCGAATAGATGAACTGTCCAGCTCGAACTCGATAGCCGGTGAAGGGAACCGGGGTCTTGCCCGACCCGATCCTCCGTTCGACCGCTCCTCCCCCGTTCATCCGCACGGTGACGAAACGTTCGTCGCTTGGGTGAGAGATCCGCTCCGGCCTGCCCGCGAACTTGAGGGCATCGCCCAGAGTGCTCACGCCAGCATCCCCTTCAGCTCCGCGAGCCCAACCGCGATCTCCGCATCCAGCTTCTCGATGTCGGCGATGATGTCGAGCGGGGCGCGGTGCTCGACCTCATCGTGCACGACCTCCTTGTAGCGGTTGAGCGAGAGGTCGTAGCCCTGGGCGACGATGTCGGCCTTCGGCACGAGGAACGACTGCTCGGTGCGAGCCCGCGCGCGCTCGTCGGCGCCGTCACGCTCCTGCCAGCGTGCGAGCACATCATCCAGGTCGTTCGCGTCGATCGGGTTGCGCTTGTCGTCGAGCGAGAAACCGTCGGCGCGCACGTCGTAGAACCACACGTCGTCGGTTCCACCCGAGTCGGTCTTCGTGAAGAACAGGATCGCGGTCGAGACACCGGCGTACGGGCGGAAGACGCCCGACGGCAGCTTCACCACCGCATCCAGCTTCTGGTCCTCGACGAGCATGCGTCGCAGCGTCTTGTGCGCGGTGCTCGACCCGAAGAGCACGCCGTCGGGCACGATGACGGCGGCGCGTCCGCCGGGCTTCAGCAGCTTGAGGAACAGCGTCAGGAACAGCAGCTCGGTCTTCTTCGTCTTGACCGTGCGCTGCAGATCCTTCGCGGTCGACTCGTAGTCGAGCGACCCCGCGAACGGCGGATTCGCCAGGATCAGCGAGTACTTCCCGGCGTCGCTCGCCGCGCCCTCCGACAGCGAATCGCGGTACCGGATATCGGGCGCCTCGACGCCGTGCATGAGCATGTTCATGCTCCCGATGCGCAGCATCACCGAGTCGAAGTCGTAGCCGTGGAACATCGATCGATGGAAGTGGTCGCGCTGCTCCGCATCGAGCAGCGCATCGGGATGGGTCGCGCGCACGTACTCGCTCGCCGCCACCAGGAAGCCGGCGGTGCCGCTCGCCGGGTCGCAGATCTCATCGTCAGGCTTCGGCGCCGTCATCCGCACCATCAGCTCGATGATGTGCCGCGGCGTGCGGAACTGCCCGTTCACCCCCGCCGACGCCAGCTTCGACAGCAGGTACTCGTACAGGTCTCCATTCGTGTCGCGATCCACCATCGGGATGTCGTCGAGCATGTCGACCACCTTCGACAGCAGCGCCGGCGTCGGGATGGTGAAGCGCGCGTCCTTCATGTGATCGCTGTAGGTGCTGCCGTCGCCGAGACCGCGCAGGAACGGGAACACCTCATCCCCGACCGTGCGGTGCATCACCTCGGGCGCGGTGTTCTTGAACTCGCTCCAGCGCAGGTGGTCCTGGCCGCGCAGGAAGACCCGGTTCTCGACCTCGCCGCCGACGCGTCGGGCCTTCCTCTCGGCAAGGGTCTGGATGTCATCCAGTCGCCGGATGAAAAGCAGGTAGGTGATCTGCTCGATCACCTCCAGCGGGTTGCTGATGCCGCCCGACCAGAAGGCGTCCCAGACGCGGTCGATCCTGCTCTTCAGCTCGCCGGTGATCACCTGGCCGAGCCTAGTTCTGCCGCCGCGAGGGTGCGTACGAGTGCCGTGTCGCGCCCGACGCGCTCTCCCCGTTCGGGAGGATCGACGGATGTCGGAGCCATGAGCGAGGATCGCTCCGGTGCCGATCGATGCCGGTCGGCGCCGGTCGGCAACGCCAACAGGCTGCGCACGACGCAGGACGAGAAGGGGAACAGCGAGTGAGTGAAATCGAGACCGCACCGGGCTCGCCAGGAGAAGCCTCGACCGGCGCTGCCCTGACCGTCGTCGGCAGTGACCACGGCATCCTGTGCTCGGATCGACCGATATCGTCGCCGAGATCGAGGCCCGACTGAAGCTCGCCCCGAAGCGGCTCAGCCCGCGAGCGCTCGGCCGCGCCGGGCAGGCGCTCGGCATCGCCGCGACCGTGCAGGAGAGCAGCGGTCGGTGGGTCAAGCTCACGAAGGAATCAGCTCAGCTGCTCAAAGACCTCGGGATCAGCAACCCGACCTCCGGGGTTGCGCGCGGCGACGGCGGGCGCATCCTCAAGCACCTCGTGTTCGAGCCCACGACTCTGCTCTCGCCGACCGTGCTGACCTCACTGGCGGCCGTCGCCACGCAGGCGTCGCTCGAGGCCTCGCTCGACGAGATCAAGGAGTACCTGGAGGAGATCGACCAGAAGCTCGACCAGCTGCTGCAGCAGCGCAAGATCCAGGCGCTCGGGCAGCTCGGCGGCGTGACGCTCGCGATCCAGGAGGCCGACGCCATCCACGCCGCCACCGGCACAGTCTCTGCGGTCACCTGGTCGAAGGTGCAGGCGAACTCGCTTGCGCTGCAGACGATGCAGGCCGAGTCGATCGCCCAGCTGCACGCCATCGCCGATCGGGTGCAGTCGGTCGCCGGCGACACCGACGAGAGCGCACGGATGCTCGAGAAAGTTGAGGACGACGTGACCTTCTGGCTCGGGGTGCTCGCTCGCACCCTCGCGCTGCAGGACCGCCAGTACGTGCTCGAGCTCGCCCGCGTCGCCGACTCTGCCGGTGAAGACCTCGAGTCGCACCGACAGGGGATCACGATCGCGCGCACGGAGCGGGGCGAGCGCATCGCCCGCAGCCTCGGAGCCATCAACGGCTCAGTTCGCGCGGGCTCTGACCTCTCGAACTTCGCCAGGGTCGCGAACCCGTTCAGCTCGCGGACGGTGACTCAGCGCGCGAACGCCGTGAACCGCAGCGTCGAGGACTTCGCCGAGCACAGCGGCCTCGAACTCGTCGCGGTCGAGGCGATCCGGGAGATGCGGTGGGGCGGCGCCGTCAAGGCGCTGGTCGGCGACGCGGTCACGCAGGTGGGCTCGGCCGGCGCCGAGGTCGCCGATCGGGCGAAGACCTTCGGCGGTGCGATCCAGGAGCGCAGCGACGACACGATCCTCGCGCTGGCAGAGCGGGTGTCGGCTCGGCGTGAAGCTGCGGAGCCGTCGGGATCCTCGGACGAAGTCACCACTGCTGGATCGGATGACTCCACGCCGAAGGGATGAGCGGTCGAGCTGGTGCGTCCCGGCTCCGGCCGCGCCAGGAACTCAGCCGCTGAATCGCGACGGCGCTACCTGTTCCCTCAGCTGCGCCGCTGCGTCAGGTGGACCTCGACCTCATCCCCGTCGGTCTTCCCGATGCGGCGGCGGATCGCGGCGGTGATCGGCAGCTTGTGGGTGCCGTCGCCGAGCGCCATGAATGAGCCGTCGAAAGGTTCGCCGTCGACGGTGCCCGAGACCTTGACCAGCCCGCGGGTGCCGAAGATCGCCGCCGAGTCGGGCAGCTGCACGCAGGTCCAGGTGTCGCCCTCGCGCACGCGACCGAGCGCGGCGGTGAAGGTGATGTCGAGCGGTCCGGCGGTCATGGTCGTCTCCTTCGACGCCCGGCAGGCCTGCGGTCGCGGGAACGCCGGGATGCTCAGATCATGCGCGCTCGACGCGGCGCTGTCGACCCGGGGTGAGGGCTCGATCCGTGTCGAGAACGATCGGTGATGTCGTGTCACGTTCCCGTGACGTGCGGACACGAACATGGTGAAGGGGGACACCATGATCGATGACGACCGACTGGATGCGCGGCTCGCGCGCACCCGCCGTGAGATCGCCGCATCCGACGACCTGGTCACGGATATCGCGGCCGCGTCGGCGCGACGACGCTCCGCGACCCGTCGCCGTCGCCTCACCTGGGGCGGAGGGATCACTGCGCTCGCGCTGCTGCTCGGCGGAGTGACGGCGCCGGCGGCGGCGGACGCCATCCGGCACTTCCTCGCGCAGACAGGACAGGTCTGCGGTGGTGGGGAGTGCGGGCCGTCGAGCGAGGTGATCGACCTCAGCGCGCCCGACGTGAGCGAGTACGCCGCATCGCTCTACCCCGACTACGTGCCCGTGCCTCCGGGGACGACTCGCGACGAGATCATCCGCGAGGTCAGCTCACAGTACGACGAACCGGTTCAGGGCGTCACGACCGAGTCCGACTTCGTCGGGGTGTACGAGATCGCCGGCTACTGCGGCTGGGTCGGCGAGTGGATCACCGCCGATGAGAAGCACGACGCGAAGCGGCGCGCTGCGGCGACGAAGGTCATCGTCGACTCCCTGCAGTGGCCGAATATCAATGGGGGCGATGCGGGCGAGATCAACGCGCTGGTCGCGAAGGCGGCGCAGTCGGGTGATGACGAGGGGCTCCGCTTCGCGGCACAGACCTACGCCTGCCCGATCTCCCGCGACTGGACCGAGCTCTACGGCGACTGGCTGCCGAAGCAGGGGTACGGCGGATGACCGGCGACCCCACCGTGACGCCCGAGCGGGCCGCCGTCGCCGCCGTCGATCCCGATGCGCTCGCCCGCGAGCTCATCCCCGAGCTGCTGAGCTACTTCGTGCGCCGCCTCGACGACCCCGAGGATGCGGCCGATGCGGTCTCCGAGACCCTGGTCGTGATCTGGCGACGGCGGCGCCACCTGCCGAACGAGCCCGACGCCGCCCGTGCCTGGTCGTACGGGGTCGCCCGCAAGGTGCTCGCCAACGCGCGCCGGGGCCGACTGCGACGGGATGCGGCATCCGAGCGGCTGCGCGAGCGGCTCGCTGAGGAGATCGTCGACGTCGCCCCCGACCTCGACCTCCGTCGAGCGCTCGAGTCGCTCTCGCTCGCCGACCGTGATCTCGTGCTGCTCGTCGCCTGGGAGGGCTTCGGCGTCGCCGAGGCGGGCGCGACCCTCGGACTGAGACCCGATGCGGCACGTGCCCGCTACTCCCGGGCTCGGGCGCGACTGCGTGACGTGCTCGACCCGGAGACGGTTCGGTGAACACGTGGGCCTCCGCCACCGCCCCACGGGGTCTCGTCACATCGCCCGGTCGGATCAGGCTTCGACCCGATGGGCAGCTGTGCTCGCTCGACCGTCGACCACGGTGATGAGCTCGTCGAGGGCGTCGCGATGCACGAGATCGTGGGTGATCAGCAGCGTCGCGGTCTGCCGTTCGCGCGTCAGACGCGCGAGGAGATCCATGATCTCGCCCCCGCGTTCCTGATCGAGGGCGCTCGTGGGTTCGTCGACGAGCAGGACCCCGGGGTCGTTGACGAGCGCCCGGGCGATCGCGACCCGCTGGCGCTGGCCGCCGGAGAGCTGTGCCGGGCGTTTGTCGCGATGGCCGCTGAGGCCGACGGCGTCGAGCAGGTCGTCGGCGCGCAGACGCACGGCCGCGCGACTGCGGCGGCTGCGGCCGCCGAGTTCGGCCATCACGAGCAGCTGCTCGCGGGCGGTCAGCGAGGGCAGCAGATTGGACTGCTGGAACACGATCCCGATCGAGTCCCGACGCAGTGCGGTGGCGTCATCGCGGCTCAGCGCGGCTGCGTCGGTGTCGCCGATCCAGACGCGGCCGGAGTCGGGCCGGATCAGGGTCGCGGCGACGGCGAGGATGGACGACTTCCCCGAGCCCGACGGACCCGTGATACCGGTCACCACCCCGTTGGGAGCGGTCAGGCTGACGTGGTCGACGGCCGTGATCCGCGCATCGCCGTCGGGGAAGGTCAGGGTGATGTCGTCGAGGGTGATCATCGGTTGCTCCCGAGTGCGGTGAGGGGATCGGCATGGGTGACGGTGCGCAGAGCGATGGCGGCCCCGGCGAGCCCGAGGGCCGCCATGATCGCGGCCGGGAGCAGCGTCGTGAGCGGGCTCAGCAGGAACGGGAGCACCCCTCCGGCGAGACTTCCGAGCACCGCGACGATGGTGATCCCGACGCCGATGCCGGCGAGCAGCACGACGAGAGCCTGGCCGAGCGCATCGCGCACGAGAGACCCGGTGGAGGCTCCGAGAGCCTTCAGCACAGCGATGTCGCCCGCCCGCTGCATGGTCCAGACAGTGAAGAAGGCGCCGACGACCAGTGCCGAGACGCCGAACAGCATCGCGATCATGAGGCCGAGCGAGCCGATCTCGGAGGTGAAGGTCTCCAAAGCCGTCACGCTGGTCAGCACGGGCATGGCGGTGGTGTCGGTCGACGCGGCGACCGCATCCCAATCCGGTGCTCCCGCGACCGCTAACACAGTGGGATCGCCGTCGCCGCCGAGACGGCGATCGACTCCCGCCCACGCGTCGGGTGAGAGCGCGATGACCGGGGTATGGCTGTACCAGGCGTCCCCTCCGATCCGCCCCACCCGGTAGTCGGAACCGGCGATGGAGATGCGATCGCCGACCTGGGCGCCCAGGTCGGCGGCGGCGCCGGCTGACAGGCCGACCGAGTCATCGTCGGTCGGCGTGAGATCGGCGACGATCGAGGCGGGCGCACCCGCGGGGAGGCCGAAGACCGCCACACCGACCGCGGAGGCCGCGCCGTGAATGCTGGCACGGCCCTGCACGATGCCGACCGGCGTGACGTCGTCGACACCGGGCGCTGCACGCCATGAGGTGCGCGTCGCACTGTCGATCACCGACTCCGAGAAGGAGGGCTTGCCGGTCGCCGGCTTCTGCAGCACCAGCCGGTCGCCGGGGAGCCCGAGCACGCCGGAGATGTTCTGCGACGCGAGTCCGCCCGTCAATCCGGCGAGGAAGCCGACGAGGAGGGTGATGAGCGCCACGACGGAGCCGATGAGCACGAAGCGTCCGCGGGCGAATCGGAGGTCGCGCCAGGCGACGAACATGATCGTCCTTCCGGGTCGGGCGTCTCCCGACCGTCGAGACGAGCCTCGCCGTCATCGTGGGACGCCTCATCGCCGATGAGGATGCTTCCCCGATCCAACTTCCGGTTGATCCCGCCCGCGGGGCGAGAACCTACGATGCAAGTGCCATGGCCCACAGCCCTCTCACGCCCGTCTTCGTCGGGCTCCGCTCCGGACTCCACGTCCTGTCAGCGGCACTGCTCGTGCTCGTGGTCGTGCGGGTCGTGGTCGTGCGGGCCGACACCCTCTGGCTGTCGCTGGGATGCGCCGTGCTCTTCGCCGCGCTGTACATCGCCGGTGCCGGGGTGGCGCGGGTCGCGGCGCCTTCGCGCGTCGTCGCCGGTGCCGCGTGGCTCGCGGCGCTGACGTCCGTCTGGGCGGGGCTGCTCGTTCTGGTGCCCGAAGCCGCGTACCTGGTGTTCCCGCTGTTCTTCCTCTACCTGCACGTCCTGCCGCGCGCGGTCGGTCCCGCGGTCGTGCTGTTCACGACCGGGCTCGCGATCGTCGCGCTGGGGCTGCATTCCGGGTTCACGGTCGGCGGCGTGGTCGGACCTCTGATCGGCGCCGGGGTGGCTCTGCTCATCGGGCTCGGGTACCGCGCTCTCGCCAGGGAGGCCGCCGAGCGGGAGGCGCTGGTGGCCGAGCTGATCGCCACGCGCGACCGCCTGGTCGCCAGCGAGCGGGAACAGGGGATGCTGGCCGAGCGATCGCGTCTGGCTCGCGACATCCACGACACCGTGGCGCAGTCGCTGTCGAGCATCCAGATGCTCCTGCACGCCGCGGAGGCCGCCGCGCCCGACCGTCCGGGAGCCGAGCACCTCTCCCTGGCGCGCCAGACGGCGGCCGACGCCCTCGCTGACACACGCCGCTTCATCCGCGAACTGTCGCCGCCGGCTCTCGACCAGGGCCTGACCTCGGCTCTGCTCCGTGTCGCCGAGCAGTGGCAGCGCGACGGTCTGCGAGTGGTCGTGGAGGCTCCCCCGCAGTTGGATCTGCCGATGGATACGCAGACGGCGCTGCTCAGGATCACGCAGGGTGCGCTCGCCAACGTCGCCCAGCATGCGAGAGCCGACGAGGCGCACGTCGAGCTCACCGTCGAGGGCGACCGCGTGCGCCTCCGCGTCGCCGACGACGGTGTCGGGTTCGACACGGCCGATGTGCCCCGCAACGGCACGGATTCGTTCGGCCTGCGCGCGATCCGTGAGCGGGTCGAGCAACTCGACGGCACGCTCGTCGTCGAATCCTCCCCCGGTCGTGGAACCCGTCTCATCGTCGGGATGGGAGTGACCCGATGATCCGGGTGCTCATCGCCGACGACCACCCCGTCGTGCGTGCCGGCCTCCGCGCACTGCTGTCGGGCGCGGAGGGGATCGAGGTCGTCGGCGAGGCCGCGACCCCGGCCGAGGCCGTGCAGAGGGCCGCCGAACTAGCACCGGAGCTCGTGCTCATGGATCTGCAGTTCGGCGCCGACGAGAGCGGAGCGGATGCGACGCGCCGCATCCGCTCCGTCGACGCGCCTCCGTACGTCCTGGTGCTCACGAACTACGACACGGACGGCGACATCCTCAGCGCTGTCGAAGCCGGAGCGAGCGGCTACCTTCTCAAGGACTCCCCGCCGGACGAGCTGATCGCCGCCGTCCGCGCCGCTTCGGCCGGGGAGAGCGCGCTCGCCCCGTCGGTCGCCGCCCGCCTCATGCAGCGGATGCGCGCCCCGCACGTGAGCCTGTCAGCGCGCGAGATCGACGTGCTGCGTCGGGTGGCGGACGGCGCCTCCAACGGCGCGATCGCCGCGTCGCTGCACATCACCGAGGCGACGGTGAAGTCGCACCTCGTGCACATCTTCTCCAAGCTGGGCGTGGCCTCGCGCACGGCGGCCGTGTCGGCCGCCGGCGATGCCGGCATCCTCCGCCGACGTCGCTGAGCCGCAGATCCGCCGCTCGATCTGATGGGGCGTCCCTGGTCGGGACTGACAGCCCGGCCGTCGGGTGGACGTCGTTCGAGACGCGTGGAGCGGATGACGGGAATCGAACCCGCGCTATCAGCTTGGGAAGCTGAAGTTCTGCCATTGAACTACATCCGCGTGACGGCCCTCGGGCCGATCCCGTAGAGCCTACAACGGCATCCGTGGATGACCGATCCGGGCCCGGATGCGCGGCTCCGGGGCTGCGCGGCGAGACCGCGCAGCGGCGCGCGGCCCCCCTACGAAGCCGGCTTCGTCGCCACCCCGTCGAGCCAGAGCGTGTCGCTCTCGTCCGAATGAGTGCCGCCCGAGTCGACGTGCTTGGTCGAGATCTTCGGCCCCTTCGTGATCACGTGCACCAGCGCCATCCCGTGACCGCGGCCGAGCTCGTAGTCGTCCTTCAGCCACGTCAGGATCTCGCCGGCCTTCGTGCCCGGACCGAACCCCTTCGAAGAGGCCTCGGCGATGAACTCGCGCGGGGTCTTGCCGGTCTTCTGCTCGATGTTGTCGAGGTACGCCTGGAACGACATGGTCGAAGAATAGGGCCGCACTAGGCTCGGGGCCATGCTTCTCAGCGACCGGGACATCAAGGCCGAGATCTCGGCCGGCCGCATCGGACTCGAGCCGCTCGATCTGAGCATGGTGCAGCCGTCGAGCGTGGATGTGCGCATCGACCGCTTCTTCCGCCTGTTCGACAACCACAAGTACCCCTTCATCGACCCGGCCGAGGATCAGCCCGAGCTGACCCGCCTGATCGAGACGAAGGCCGACGAGCCGTTCATCCTGCACCCGGGCGAGTTCGTGCTCGGCTCGACCTTCGAGCTCGTGACGCTGCCGGATGACGTCGCCGCGCGCCTCGAGGGCAAGAGCTCCCTCGGCCGCCTCGGACTGCTCACCCACTCCACGGCCGGCTTCGTCGACCCCGGCTTCTCGGGCCACGTCACGCTCGAGCTGAGCAACATGGCGACGCTGCCGATCAAGCTCTGGCCGGGGATGAAGATCGGGCAGCTCTGCTTCTTCCGCACGAGCTCGGCGGTCGAGAACCCCTACGGCTCCGGCGCCTACGGCAACCGCTACCAGGGCCAGCGCGGGCCGACCGCCTCGCGCTCGTTCCAGAATTTCCACCGCATCGACGTGCGCATCACGGATGCGGGTGCTGCCGGCGAATAAGCCTGCGGATCCGCGCGCCGAATGACGACGTCGCCGCGGTTCCCGTCGACCACCGAGCGATCTGCGCGCGCACGCGCCCGCGCGTGCCTGATAGCCAGCACTGAGAGACGAGTCAAGCGTGCGCCCCGCGCTCACCGGTGACTTATCCTGGGCGCGACGGCGTTATCGGTATGCCAACTCGACGGTCATGGGGGATCGGACGAGGGGTGGCGCTGGCAGCATCCGCGATCTGCGAGTTCTGCATGCGCGCTCGTGCGAGCGACGAATCCAGGGGGCCGACGCCATGACCACCACCGACTACGCGACTCCGCCGCCGGCGCGCTCGGGCGCGGTCGGAGGCCGCTATCAGCTGCTCGAGGCGATCGGATCCGGCGGCGCTGCGAGCGTCTATCGCGCTCGCGACACCGTGCTCGGCCGCGACGTGGCCGTGAAGGTCTTCCGCGCCGAGTCGATGGTCGCCGACGAGCTGGTGCGGCAGGAGCGCGAGATCCGCATGCTCAGCGGCCTGCAGCATCCCGGACTCATCGCCGTCTACGACGCCGGCCGCCAGAACTTCGACGGCTCGATCCGCCGCTTCGTCGTCATGGAGCTCGTCGCGCACGCCTCGCTCGATAAGGAGCTCGAGCGCGGCAAGATGGCGCCGCACGACGTCGCCGGACTCGGCGCCCAGATCGCCGAGGCGCTCGCCTACGTGCACGAGCAGGGCGTCGTGCATCGCGACGTGAAGCCGGCGAATATCCTCATCGGCGATGGTGGCTCGGCGGGCTTCCGCCGCCGCGCGAAGCTCGGTGACTTCGGCATCGCGCACTACCTCGGCGGCCACCGCATGACGAGCGACGGCACGATCCTCGGCACCGCCGCCTATCTCAGCCCCGAGCAGGTCACCGGCGGCGAGGTCACGCCGGCGAGCGACGTCTACTCGCTCGGACTCGTGCTGCTCGAAGCCCTGAGCGGCGTGCAGGAGTTCGAGGGCACCGTGCTCGAGGCGGCGATCGCGCGCACCAACCGCGATGCGCGCATCCCCGATGACCTGGCCGAGGAGTGGCAGCTGCTGCTCGGCGCGATGACCTCGCGGGATGCCATGGAGCGGCCGAGCGCGGCCGAGGTCGCCGCGATCCTGCACGGGCAGCCCGAGCCCGAGTTCACCGGAACCGGACGCCGCGCCAAGGGATCGCGCCTGCACCGGCGCAACGCGTTCCATGGGCTGCGCAGCCGCCGCCGCCGCAATGCGGGACTCGGGGTCGCGCTCGCCGGCATCGTCGCGGTGTCGTTCTTCCTCGGCCTCTGGCTCGGCGCGGCGCTGTTCTGAGCGTCAGGCTCTCGCGGGGAACGCCGGCCACTCGGCCAGCTGCAGCGCGATCCACGGGCTGAACGCGAAGGGCGTCGCCTCGACGGCGGTGCGCAGCGCCCCCGGCTCGACCCAGGCCCACTCGACGACCTCGTCGGCCGCCGGCCGCGGGTCGCCTTCGGCGCGCGCCACGTAGACGGGGCAGATCTCGTTCTCGTAGACGCCGAGCGCGTCGCGGGCGCGGTAGCGGAAGTCGGGCAGCACGAGCTCGGGCTCGCTGATCGCCATGCCCAGCTCGCGCTCGGCGCGGCGGCGCACAGCGCTCGGGCCGGATTCCCCCGGTGCCGGGTGGCCGCAGAAGGCGTTGGTCCAGACCCCGGCGAAGGTGCGCTTCGACAAGGCGCGGCGTGTGATCAGCACGCGGCCCGCGGCATCCAGCACGTGGCAGGAGAAGGCGAGATGCAGCGGCGTCGCTGCGTCGTGCACGAGCGCCTTGTCAGCGGTGCCGATCGGTGTGCCGTCGTCGGCCAGAAGCACGACCAGCTCGGGATCGGCGGGGTCGCCTCCGGCGAGCGGCACCGGGCGGCCCTGCTCGGGCGCGGTCGCGTGCGACTCCAGTTCGGGATCGGTCGCCGACTCGGACTCGATCGGCGGCTCCGTCGTCTGCGGTTCCGCTGAATGCGCCGGAGAATGAGTCATGCCGCGGGATACCCTGCCTCGATGATGGACGGACCCGACCGCCTGTTGACCGCGACGAAGCGGCGTGAGCTGGTCGACGCCGTTCTCGGGCGCTTCTTCAGCCTAGCTCGCACTCGTGCGGCCGCTCTGGGCCCGGACTACGTCGAGCTCTGGGAGGCGCTGGAGGCCAACACCGTCGGGGGCAAGCGCTTCCGTCCGCGTCTCGTCTTCTCCGCCTACACGGCGCTGGGTGGATGCGACGACGAGGCCGCCGCGAACGTCGGCGCCGCCTTCGAGCTGCTGCACACCGCGCTGATCGTGCACGACGACGTGATCGATCGGGACTTCGTGCGCCGTGGCTCCCCCAACATCTCGGGCACCTACCGCGACCGCGCGGTGCGCCGCGGCGCGTCGGGCGCCGACGCCGAGCACCAGGGCATCAGCGCCGCGGTGATCGCCGGCGACCTCGCCCTGTTCAACGCCTACCGGCTCATCGACCGCAGCGGCGTCGCCGACGACGTGCGCTCCGCCCTGCTCGACCTGCTCGACGAGGCCATGTTCGCGAGCGCCGCGGGCGAGCTCATCGACGTCGATCTCGCGGGCGCGCCCGAGGTGCCGAAGGTCGACGACATCCTCTGGATGGAGCGGCTCAAGACCGCCGTGTACTCCTTCGAGGGCCCTCTGCAGGCCGGCGCCGTACTGGCCGGAGCCGCGCCGACCGTCGTCGCCGCCCTGGGCGAGTTCGGCCGCGAGATGGGCATCGCGTACCAGATCGTCGACGACGTGCTCGGCGTGTTCGGCGCCGAGGAGGAGACCGGCAAGACCACGATCGGCGACCTGCGCGAGGGCAAGCGGACCGTGCTGATCGCCTACGCCGACTCGACGCCGCAGTGGGGCGCCGTGGCTCACCTGTTCGGCGATCCGGAACTGTGCGAAGAGGATGCGGGCCGCCTGCGCGGCGCCCTCATCGACGGCGGCGCCCGCGAGTTCGCCGAGGGGCTCGCCCGCTACTACGCGAACCGCGCGCTCGCCCGCCTGGCCGAGCCGCACATCCCGACGGCTCTGCGTGCGGAGCTGCACCCGATCGCCGATGCCGTGCTGAGCCGGGTCCGATGAGCGCGGGACCACGGACCGGGGCTCGCGGCTCCGGGGCTCATGCCCGTGCCGTCATGGAGTTCGGTGCGGTGCTGGCCGCGGGCGCTGTGGGTCGCGCTCACGGCCGGGCCACGGGAGGATGGACGCGATGAGTCGCCTCAGCCTCTACGACCGGGTCGCCGACGAGACGTCGAGCGTCGTCATCCGGCGGTACTCGACCTCGTTCGGGCTCGCGTCGCGACTGCTCGCGCCCGGCGTGCGGCAGCACGTCGAGAACATCTACGCGCTCGTGCGCGTCGCCGACGAGATCGTGGATGGCGGGGCCGCCGAGGCCGGACTCGCGCCGTCGGCCGCGGGACGCGTGCTCGATGAGCTCGAAGCCGAGACGGATCGCGCCGTCGCCGAGGGATACAGCGCCAACCCGATCGTGCACGCCTTCGCGCGCAGCGCTCGGCACAGCGGATTCGGCCCGGAGCTGACGGCGCCGTTCTTCGCCTCGATGCGCACCGACCTCGACCGCAGCAGCTACGACGAGGCCGGCTTCGACGCCTACGTCTACGGTTCGGCCGAGGTCGTCGGGCTCATGTGCCTGCGGGCCTTCGTGCGCGACGAGCACGGCACGACCCCGGCGGCCGACGTGCTCTACGAGCAGCTGGTGCCCGGCGCGCGGGCGCTCGGCTCGGCGTTCCAGAAGGTCAACTTCCTGCGCGACCTCGCCGCCGACTTCCGCGAGCTCGGCCGCAGCTACTTCCCCGGCGTCAGCGTCACCTCCTTCACCGAGGCCGACAAGGTGCGCCTCGTCGACGACATCGACCGCGAGCTCGCGATCGCGGCCGCGGCGATCCCCGAGATCCCGAGCGGGTCGCGCCGCGCCGTCGCGCTCGCGCACGGACTCTTCGCCGAGCTGTCGACGCGCATCCGTGCGACGCCAGCCTCGGTGCTGATCGACACGCGCGTGCGGGTGCCGAACCCGATGAAGGCGAAGCTCGCGGCGCTCGCGGTCGCCGGCCGCTTGCCGGCGAATGCGGGCGGAACCGGGCCGGATGCGGCACCGACTCCGCCGGAATCAGAGGTGCGCGCATGAGCCGCATCGTCGTCATCGGGGGCGGAATCGCCGGGCTCGCCGGTGCCGCCCTGCTCGCGCGCGACGGGCACGAGGTCGAGCTCGTGGAAGCACGCCCCGAGGTCGGCGGCCGCGTCGGCAGCTGGGACGCCGACGGCTTCCGCTTCGACACCGGGCCCTCCTGGTACCTCATGCCCGAGGTCTTCGATCACTTCTTCCGCCTGCTCGGCACGACGACCGACGAGCAGCTGCGGCTCGTGCAGCTCGACCCCGGCTATCGGGTCTACGCCGAGGGCAACCCCATCCCGCTCGACATCGCCGCCGACGTCGAGGAGACCCTCGCGCGGGCCGAGCGCATCGAGCCCGGATCCGCGAAGCGCCTGCGCCGCTACCTCGCCCGCGCCGGCGAGACCTACGACATGGCGCTGCGGCGGTTCCTCTACACGACCTTCCGGTCGCTCCCCCGCGTCTTCGGGCCGGAGGTCGTGCGCCGCACGCCGCGCCTCATCCGCCTGCTGCTCGAACCGCTCGGATCGCTCGCCCGGCGCACGGTGAAGGACCTGCGGCTGCGTCAGGTGCTCGGCTACCCTGCCGTGTTCCTCGGCTCGGCGCCCGACCTCGCGCCGAGCATGTACTCGCTCATGAGCCACCTCGACCTCGTCGACGGCGTCCGGTATCCGATGGGCGGGTTCCGGGGCATCATCGACCGCATCGAGGCACTCGCACTCGCCGAGGGCGTGACCGTGCGCACCGGGTCGCCGGTGGCGCGCATCCTCACCTCCGGCGGCAGCGCGGTCGGCGTCGAGCTGGCCGACGGATCGACGCTGTCAGCGGATGTCGTCGTCAGCGCCGCGGATCTGCACCACACCGAGACGCGGCTGCTCGCCGAGAGCGAGCGCAGCTACCCGGAGTCGTGGTGGCAGCAGAAGGTCGCCGGGCCGAGCGCGCTGCTCGTGCTGCTCGGCGTGCGCGGCGAGATCCCCCAGCTCGAGCACCACACTCTGCTCTTCGCGCAGGCCTGGGAGGAGAACTTCGCCGCGATCTTCGGCGATGCGCCGAAGGTGCCGGATGTGCCCTCGCTCTACATCTGCAAGCCGAGCGGCATCGATCCTTCGGTCGCGCCGAACGGGCACGAGAACCTCTTCGTGCTCGTGCCGCTGCCGGCCGACCCGCTGCTCGGCGCGGGCGGCGTCGACGGCGACGGGGATGCGCGCATCGAGGCGCTCGCCGACCGGGTGATCCGGCAGATCGCCGACTGGGCCGACATCCCCGACCTCGCATCGCGCATCGTGGTGCGGCGCACGATCGGCCCGGCCGACTTCGTCGCCGATCTCAACTCCTGGCGCGGCACGGCGCTCGGTCCGGCGCACACGCTCAAGCAGAGCGCCTTCTTTCGCGCGGGTAACGCGAGCAAGAAGGTGAAGAACCTGCTCTATGCCGGCGGCTCCACGATCCCGGGCATCGGACTGCCGATGTGCCTGATCAGCGCCGAGTTGCTCGTGAAGCGACTGCGGGGCGACACCTCGACAAGCCCCCTGCCCGAGCCGCTCGCCCCATCGGGTTCTGCAGGATCGCCGCGCGATCCTGCAGAAACCGGCTCCAGGGTCGGCGCGTGAGCATCCTCTACCTCGTCGCGCTGGCGATCTCGCTCACCGGGATGGTCGTGCTCGACCGGCGGTTCCGCCTGTTCTTCTGGCGGGATGCGCGTCGCGCCGCGATCGTGCTGCCCGTCGGCATCCTGCTGTTCCTGGTCTGGGATCTCTTCGGCATCGGGCTCGGGATCTTCTTTCGCGGCGAGACCGTCTTCATGACCGGCCTGCAGCTCGCGCCCGAGCTCCCGGTCGAGGAGCTCTTCTTCCTGACGCTGCTCTGCTACCTCACGATGAACGTCTACGGCGGCGCGAGCGCCCTGCTCGACGCGCGCGGCCGGACACGAGCCGCTTCACATTCCGGTGACGGCATGGATGGCGCGGAGACGCCCGTCGACGGGAGCGCGCGATGACCTACTGGGCGCTCAATGCGTTCTTCCTCGGCGCGATCCTGATCGTCGTCATCGCGGCACTGCTGGCGCGCCGCACCCCGCGGTGGCGTGCGCTGGCGATCACGGCGGTCGTGCTGCTCGTGATGACCGCGCTCTTCGACAACGTCATGATCGCCGTCGGACTGGTGGGCTACGACCCCGCGCGCATCAGCGGCGCGAAGCTCGGCATCGCCCCCCTCGAGGACTTCTCCTACGCGATCGCCGCGGTCGTGCTCCTCCCCGTGCTCTGGCACCTCCTCCCCCGCAGCGCATCCCGCGCGACCCCTCACGAGGGCTCACGTCAGGAGGGGGAGGCGTGATCCGGGCACTGCTGCTGTCGTCGCGGCCGCTGAGCTGGGTCAACACGGCCTATCCCTTCGCGGCGGCCTACATCCTCGCGATCACGGGCGGCGTCGCCGCATCCGGTGGAGCGGGCGCGCCGGGCGGAGGAACGGCGCCCGGCGTGACGGTCGATGCCCTCGGCCCCTTCGTCGAGCCGAGCGTCTGGGATGCCCGCACGATCGCGCTCGCCGTGATCGGCACCCTGTTCTTCCTCGTGCCCTACAACCTCACGATGTACGGCATCAACGACGTCTTCGATTACGAGTCCGACCTGCGCAACCCGCGCAAGGGCGGGGTCGAGGGCGCCCTGCTCGACAAGCGCCTTCATCGCGCGACGATCCTCGCGAGCACCGTTCTGCCCATCCCCTTCGTCGTGGCTCTGCTCGTGATCGGCGGCCTCGACGCGTGGCCGAGCTGGATCGTGCTGGCCGTCAGCCTGTTCGCCGTCGTCGCGTATTCCGCTCCGGGCATGCGCTTCAAGGAGCGCCCGTTCCTCGACTCGATCACCTCGAGCACCCACTTCGTCAGTCCCGCGGTCTACGGCCTCGCGCTCGCCGGCGCGCAGATCGACGGCAAGCTGCTCGCCCTGCTGGCCGCGTTCTTCCTCTGGGGCATGGCGTCGCACGCCTTCGGCGCCGTGCAGGACATCGTGGCCGACCGCGAGGGCGGCATCGGCTCGATCGCGACCGTGATCGGCGCGAAGGCGACCGTGCGACTGGCGTTCGCCGCCTACCTGCTCGGCGGGGCGCTGCTGCTCGCGACCGACTGGCCCGGCCCGCTCGCCGCGATCCTCGTGCTGCCGTACGCCGCGAACGTCGCGCCCTTCTGGAACGTGACCGAGGCGGATGCCGAGACCGCGAACCGCGGCTGGAAGCGCTTCCTCTGGCTCAACTTCGTGACCGGTTTCCTCGTCACGATGCTGCTGATCTGGTTCGCCGCCGTGCGCACGGTGAGCTGACAGCACCGGGCGGTCTTCACCGTCGATGCGCCGCCCGCCGTCCGGCTCGACGCCGGCCACGCGCGCCGAGTCTGAGTGCGCCGCTCCGCGCGGACGGCGTAATGTCCGGTTGCGACACCGAGTCCGACGAGGGGAGACGCGATGCCGAACGGCGAGCTCAACCCGACCGTCTACGACGTCGCCGCCCGGTCGGGCGTCTCGATCGCGACCGTCTCGCGCGTGCTGCGTCGGCCCGACGAGGTGCGCCCCGAGACGGCCGCGAAGGTCATGGATGCGGTGCGCGAGCTCGGCTACGTGCCCAGCGCGTCCGCTCGTGGCCTGGCCGGCCGGCGCACCCAGGTCATCGGCCTGCTGCTGCCGGGCCATCAGGAGGGCGACCCGGTTCCGGATCCCGGCCCCGCCACTCCCCCGCGCATCCGCGACGACCGGGCGAGCGCCGAGCAGGCCGCCGAGGAGTCGGGCACGGGCGGGCCCGTGAACCTCTACTACGACGAGGTCATCCGCGGCGCTGAAGGCGAGGCGTCCGAGCAGGGCTTCGCGCTGCTCATCGCCGCCGGAACCGCCTCGCACCGCGAGCGTCTGGTCGGTGAGATCGCCGGCCGGGTGGATGGGCTCGTCGTGCTGGCCGCGACCCTCGGCGACGAACTGCTCGCCCGCACCTCGACGCGCGTGCCGGTCGTGCTGGTGGCCGACTCCGGCGACGAGCACGACCTCGATCACGTGGTGGTCGACAACGAGCAGGGCATGCGCGCCCTCGTCACCGAGGTGCTGCGGGATGCGGCGGTGCGCGACATCGCGTACATCGCCGGCCCCGAGGACTCCCCCGACGAGCGCGACCGCCGTCGTGGTTTCGACCGCGCGATCGACGACGCCCGCGACGACCGCACCGAGTTCGGCGACGCCGCCGACTCCCCCGCCGTGCGCATCCTGCGCGGCGACTTCTCGGTGGCGTCGGGGCGCCGACTCGCGGATCGGCTGCTCGCCGAGGCCGGTTCGGAGACCGAGAGCGATGCCGGCTCCGGCGTCCGACTGCCCGACGCGATCGTCTGCTCGAACGACCAGAGCGCGCTCGGGGTGCTGCAGTCGCTGACGGCGGCGGGCGTGGATGTGCCGGGTCGCGTGCGGGTGAGCGGCTTCGACGGCGTCGAGGCGGGCCGGTTCTCGACCCCGCGACTCAGCACCGTGCGGCAGCCGATGGCCGATCTGGGGCGCATCGCGGTGCGCACGCTGCTGCGTCGACTCGCCTCCCCCGATGCTCCGCGGCAGCGCGTGGTGCTGCCCGTCGAGGTGCTGCTGCGCGAGAGCGCGCCGCCGCACGTCTGAGCGTTCCGCCGCGTCGCCGACGCCGGCGACCCCGCTTCCGAGCGGTGCGCCCACCGCGCGGAGATCCCCACGATTCCGGCATTCGGGCAGGTTTCCGCACACCCGGCCGGGCGTCGCGACAGACCCTCACAACCTGAACGCGACCTGGCAAGCGAACTTGACACGCCGATGTAAGCGCATACATTGGGTGAGCCGGATGCGCTCTCACCAGCGCGCCCGACGGACCCGATGGCGGGACCCGGTTCACCGAGCCCCGCCCCAGCGAAGAGGCGGAGAGCGATGAGGCCGACGACGACGAGGCGATCAGCGCAGCGCGAGGGCGTCGGCCCCGCGCGTCGAGCAACCGAGGCGACACCCCTCCGCGACGAGCCCCGCCGCAGCAAGCCCAGCGGGCCCCGCACCCGCCGCGCCCGCATCCTCACCGGCGTCGCCGGTCTGGCCGCCGCCGCGCTCGTGCTCACCGGCTGCGCCGTGCAGGTGCGCTCGCAGCCCGACCCGACGATCGGCGCCGACACGATGCTGATCAACGCCGACCACGGCAATCCGCAGTTCGACCGCAACTTCAACCCGTATCTCGCGAATGCGCGCACGGCGTCGAAGTGGATGTACGAGCCGCTCATCCTCACGAACCCGCTCGACGGCGAGCAGACGCCCTGGCTCGCCAGCGCCGTCGACCAGCCCGACCCGAAGACGATCGACTTCACGATCCGCAAGGACGTGACCTGGAGCGACGGCGAGCCCTTCACGGCCGACGACGTGAAGTTCACCTTCGACCTGGCGAAGAAGTTCCCGCCGCTCGACATCAAGGGCATCTGGCAGCACATCGACTCGCTCGAGGTCGAGAAGGGGACGGGAAGCGGCGCCGACGCCGCCGACCACCTGATCGTGCATCTCAAGACCGACGACGTGCCGGCCGTGGGCATCCTCGGCGGCGTCTACATCGTCAGCGAGCACCAGTGGTCGAAGGTCAAGGACCCGACCACGTGGCGCAACCCGAACCCGATCGGCACCGGTCCGTTCACGCTCGGCAACTACTCGCCGCTGCAGTACTCGATGGACAAGAACGAGAACTACTGGCAGGCCGACAAGATCGAGATCGAGCACCTCATCCTGCCCGCCACGAACAGCCAGCTCGACACCGTCGCGCGCGGCTACGACTGGGCGTACAGCTACATCTCCGACGTCAGCGGAACGTGGGGCGCCGCCTCGAAGAGCAACCAGTGGTGGTTCCCGGCGGCCGGCGTCATCGGCCTCACGCCGAACCTGACCAAGGCGCCCTTCAACGACGTGGACGTGCGCCGCGGCATCTCGCTCGCGCTCGACCGCGACAAGATCGCCGACAGTGCGACCGAGGGCAACCTGACCGCGGCGGGTCAGACCGGCCTGATCCTGCCCAACCAGGAGAAGTGGCTGAACCCCGACATCCCTGACGGCGGGCTGATCAAGCAGGACGTGGATGCGGCTCTCGCGAGCTTCGCGAAGGCCGGCTACACCCAGAAAGACGGCAAGCTCGTCGACCAGAGCGGCAAGCAGCTGAGCTTCTCGATCCTCACCGCCAACGGCTACAGCGACTGGCTGCGCGCCGTGCAGGAGGCGCAGCGCAACCTGACCGCGATCGGCATCGACGTGAAGATCACGGCCCCGCAGCCCGCTGGCTACCAGCAGGCGATCGACAACGGCAAGTTCGACATGGCGATGGGCGGCATGGGCAACGGCGACGTCTACCAGGCCTACAACTCGCTGCTGTCGAGCGACTTCTACCAGCCGGTCGGCAAGAGCGCGCAGAACAACCGCGAGCGCTTCAAGGACCCGGCCGTCGACAAGCTGCTCGTCGAGCTGAAGTCGACCATCGACGAGGCCGACCAGAAGCCGATCGTCGACCAGCTGCAGCAGGTCGTCTACGACCATCTGCCCATCATCGGCATGTACTACGGCGGCAGCTGGGGCCTGTTCAGCGACGCGAAGTTCACCGGCTGGCCGACCGAGAAAGACCCGTACATGATCCCGCAGAACTACGACTCCGCCCCGCTCGGCATCTTCGTGCGGCTCAAGCGGGTCGACAAGTGAGGGGGAGGGGAACGATGAAGTACATCCTCCAGAAGCTCGGTCTGTTCGTGCTCACGCTGTGGGCCGCCGTGACCCTGAACTTCATCCTGCCGCGGCTCATGCCGGGCACCCCGGCCGACGCCGCGATCGCGAAGCTGTCGCAGAACGGCCCCGTCACCGAGGCGACCCGCAAGGCGATCGAGGCGCAGCTCGGAATCCCGAAGGGCAACATCTTCGAGCAGTACGTGAGCTACTTGCACCAGGTGGTCACGCTCGACTTCGGCACGAGCTACACCTTCTATCCGCAGTCGGTGTCGCAGCTGGTGAGCGGAGCGCTGCCGTACACGATCATCCTCGTCGGCGTCGTCACGATCCTCGCCTTCGTGATCGGCACGCTCATCGGCGTCGCCGCCGCCTGGAAGCGCGGCACGTGGATGGATGCGCTGCCCACCCTCAGCGGCAGCTTCATGTCGACGTTCCCCTACTTCTGGACGGCGCTGCTGCTGCTGTTCTTCCTCGGCTACGTGCTGCACGTCTTCCCGACGACGGGCGCCTACTCGGCGACCACAACGCCGGCATTCACCGGTGCGTTCGCGGTGGATGCGCTCTACCACGCGATCCTGCCGGCGATCACGATCCTGGTGACGTCGCTGGGCGGCTGGATCCTCGGCATGCGCAACGCGATGATCAACACCCTCGGCGACGACTACGTCACCTTCGCCGAGGCGAACGGCCTGAAGAGCCGCACCGTCGCCATCCGCTACGCCGCCCGCAACGCGATCCTGCCGAACCTGACCGGCTTCGGCCTCGCCCTCGGCGGCGTGGTCGGCGGCTCGGTGCTGGTCGAGCAGGTGTTCGGCTACCCGGGCATCGGCTACCTGCTCTTCAACGCCGTCATCGGGCAGGACTACCCGCTGATGCAGGCGCTGTTCCTCATGATCACCGTCAGCGTGCTGGTCGCGAACTTCCTCGTCGACATCCTTTACGGCGTGCTCGACCCGCGGACCCGGAAGTGAGGGGCACACGATGACCAGCACTCAGATGCTCAAGCTCGACGACCCGGCACAGCAGAAGCAGCCGGGGCCGCTGCGCACGATCGGCCGCATGATCCGCGTGATCTGGTCGAACAACAAGGCCAAGCTCGGCATGATCATCCTCGCGATCTTCCTGCTCGTCGCGATCTTCGCCCCGCTGCTGGCGCCCTACGGCGCGCAGACGAACACCTTCGAGCGCAACGCCGACGCGAGCCCCGCCCACTGGCTGGGCACGACGGCCGCCGGTGAGGATGTGCTGAGCCAGCTCATCTACGGCGCGCAGGTGAGCGTGCTGGTCGGCTTCGTCGCCGGCATCCTGGCGACGCTCGTCGCCGTCGCGGTCGGACTCAGCTGGGGCTACATCCGCGGCTTCGGCGCCGACGTGATCGGGTTCATCGTGAACCTGTTCCTGGTGATCCCGGCGCTGCCGCTCATGATCGTCATCGCCGCGTACCTGCAGAACGGCGGCTTCGGCGTCATCATCGCCGTGATCGTCGTCACCGGCTGGGCGTGGGGCGCGCGCGTGCTGCGCAGCCAGACCCAGTCGCTGCGCGGCCGCGACTTCGTCACCGCCGCCCGCTTCTCGGGTGACCGGGCAGGGCGCATCGTGTTCCGCGAGATCCTGCCGAACATGACGTCGCTCATCGTCGGCTCGTTCTTCGGCGCCGCGACCAGCGCGATCCTCGCCGAGGCCGGCCTCGAGTTCCTCGGGCTCGGCGACTCGAGCATCGTCAGCTGGGGCACGATCCTCTACTGGGCGCAGAACTCGAACTCGCTGCTCACCGGCCAGTGGGTGCTGCTGTTCGCCCCCGGTCTGTGCATCGCCCTGCTGGCGATGAGCCTGACCCTGATCAACTTCGGCGTGGATGCGGTCAGCAATCCCCGCCTGCGCGAGGGGAAGTCCAAGTGATGAGCGACACGACACTGACCGTCGGCGGCGCCGGCGCGCCCGCCGGTTCGCCGGCCGCCGGAGCGGGGGCGAACCCGGCCGAGCCTGCCGCCGAGAAGCCGATCCTCGACGTGCGCGAGCTCTCCGTCGTCTACGAATCGCCGGGCCAGGCGCCCGTGCAGGCCGTCGACCACGTCTCCTTCACCCTGAAGAAGGGCGAGTTCGTCGGACTCGTGGGGGAGTCGGGATCGGGCAAGTCGACCCTCGGCTTCGCGCTGACCCGCCTGCAGAAGCCGCCGGCCCGCACGAACTCGGGGCGCATCCTCTTCGACGGCCGCGACATCCGCGAGCTCGGCACCGAGGAGCTGCGGCAGCAGCGCCAGGGCGGCTTCGCGATGGTGCTGCAGTCGGGCATGAACGCGCTCAACCCGGTGCGCCGCATCCGCGACCACTTCATCGACATCTACAAGGCGCACGGCCACGTGCCGCGCGACCGCTGGCAGAAGAACAGCGAAGACCTCATCGCGAAAGTCGAGCTGCCCGTGTCGATGCTCGACCGCTACCCGGGCGAGCTCTCGGGCGGCATGCGCCAGCGCGTCTCGATCGCGCTCGCGCTTTCGCTCGAGCCGCAGCTGATGGTCTTCGACGAGCCGACGACCGCGCTGGATGTGCTGGTGCAGCACGCGGTCATGGACACGATCCGTGCGCTGCAGCAGTCGGAGGGCTTCACGGCCGTGCTGATCAGCCACGACCTCGGCATCGTGCTCGAGTCGACGGAGCGCGTGCTCGTCATGCACGAGGGGCGCATCGTCGAGGACGGCAGCTCGCAGCAGATCCTCGAGGATCCGCGGGACGAGTACACGCGGATGCTGCTGTCGCACTACGCCGACCCGCGTGCCGAGGTCGTGTCGCTGCCCGGCTTCGAAGACCGCAGCGTGCGTCGCGCCGAGAACCGCACGCGCGCCGACAGCGCGACGTCGACCCCTTCGGTCGCGACGCGCGGCAAGCGCTCGGCGCAGGCGGCGATCGTCGTCGACGGCGTCTCGAAGACGTACCCGGCGCCGCGGCGCGGTGAGGACCCCGTGCGGGCGGTGCGCGACGTGTCGTTCACGCTCGAACCGGGCCAGTCGCTCGCGCTCGTCGGCCAGTCGGGTTCGGGCAAGTCGACCCTGGCGAAGATGATCACCGGCGTCGAGGAGCCCAGCGAGGGCCGCATCACCTTCGGCGACCTGGATGTGGCGAAGCTGCGCGGGCGCGGGGTGCGCGAGCTGCACCGCGACGTGCAGATGGTCTTCCAGGATCCGTACGCGGCGCTGAATCCGCTGCACACGGTGGAGTACATCCTCACCCGGCCGATCGTGAACTTCACCGGCGCGACGAAGCAGCAGGCGCGGATGCGCGTGCGCGAGCTTCTCGAGACCGTCGGCCTCACGCCCGTCGAGCAGTTCGCGCAGAAGCTGCCGCACCAGCTCTCCGGCGGCCAGCGTCAGCGCGTCGTCATCGCGCGCGCCCTCGCGAGCGACCCGCAGGTGATCATCGCCGACGAGCCGGTCTCGATGCTCGACGTCTCGCTGCGGGCCGGCGTGCTCGCCCTGCTCGAGGACCTGCGCGAGCAGTGGGGCGTCTCGCTGCTGTACATCACGCACGACCTGCTGAGCGCGCGCCTGATCACCGACGACATCCTCGTGCTGCACGACGGCCAGGTCGTCGAGCGTGGCGAGACGGCCCAGGTGCTGCAGCACCCGCAGGACGAGTACACGGTCGCCCTGCTGGATGCGGTGCCCGACCCCCGTCGCGCCCGCGCCGCGAGCTGATCCGCCGAGCGCGGGCCTCCGTTCCGAGCGCGTGGTGTCGTCACCGCGCGCTCGGAACGGCACCCCGCCCTCGCGCCACTACGCGACGGCACTACTTGGATCGACCACGAAGCGTCCGTAGTCTCGGGGAGTGATCCGCGGTCGACGTCTGCTCATGTTCGGTGCTCTCGCCCTCGCGGCGGCTTCGCTCGCGGGATGCGCGGTGGGAGCGCCGGCACGCGACGCGACCCCGGCGAGCGGAGCCAAGAGCGGCACGGCGGCTGGCGCCGGCACGGGCGACGCCACCCCGGCCGACGCGGTGCGCGACCTGCCGAAGATCGCGAGCTGCGACGAGGTCGGCGCGGTCGTCGCGTCGTACATCGACGGCATCCCCCTCAGCCAGGAGGAGTCGTACATCCAGTCGGATGAGATCTCGTGCGTGTGGTCGCCGCCGCAGGGGTCGATCACCGACCTGTCGCAGATCCAGACCTTCGGGGTCACCATCTCCGAGGGCGAGGACGAGATCCCCGATCCCGCGGCACTGGGCGACTACGGATCGAAGCTGTACTTCACCGACCCGCGACTGGATGCTGTCGGGGGCATCGCACTCTGGCTGACGACCGACACCTCGGTCGTCGGCGGCGGAACCGGCACGGTGCTGGTGCCGGGGGTCGAGGTGACGCTGGTCGACGCCCGCTGGGATCAGAACGCGTACCTCGACAAGGACGCCCTCGTCACCCTCGGGTTGCAGCTGCTCGCCCTCTGACGGGACCCCCTGCTCGCGGTCACGGCGTCGCGACTCGCCCACTTCCGCGGCCTGTCGCCCTCGCGTGACCGCGGACCTGGGCAACTCGCGTTCGTGACGCCGTGAGTTGCCCAGTTCCGCCGGGTTCGGCGCCCGCAATCCGGCAGAACCGGGCAACTCGACGGGGGGTGATCGGCGTGCCGCCGACCCCGGCGGCGGGCGCGTTTCACTTCGCGGGCTGCGGCACCTTCACGAACAGCATCAGCACGAGCCCCGCGAGCAGCACGATCACGATGCCGAGGATGCCCCACGCCGTCGCGCCGAACAGGCCGATGAACAGGGCCCAGAGCGCGGGGGAGAGGAAGCTCGCCGCCCGTCCGGTTGTCGCGTAGAGGCCGAAGATCTCGCCCTCGCGTCCGGCCGGCGTGACGCGGGCGAGGAACGAGCGCGACGCCGCCTGCGCGGGGCCGACGAACATGCACAGGATCAGGCCGAAGATCCAGAACACGGTCGTGCCCGCGTCCCTCGCCAGGAAGACGATGAGGCCGACCGCGACGAGCCCGATCAGGGCCCCGAGGATGACCGCGCGGGCCCCGAAGCGGTCGTCGAGCCGGCCGACGGCGATCGTCGAGACGCCCGCGATGAGGTTCGCGGCGATGCCGAACACGATCACCTCGGTGTCGCTGAAGCCGAAGATGCGGGCCGCGATGATCGCGCCGAAGGTGAAGACGCCGGCCAGTCCGTCGCGGTAGACGGCGCTCGCGAGCAGGAACCAGAACGTCGGGCGGGTCTCGCGCCAGATGCGGCGGATGTCGCGCGCCAGCACCACGTAGCTGCCGAAGAACGACACGCGCTCGCGCTCCGGCGCGGGCGGCGCCTCGGGCACGTTGAGGAACAGCGGGATCGAGAACAGGATCGCCCAGACGCCGCAGCCGACCGCGATGAGGCGGATGTTGAGGCCCTCGCCGGTCGGGATGCCGAACCATCCGCTCTGCTGCATCACCACGACGATGCCGAGCGCGACGATGCCGCCGAGGTAGCCGAGACCCCAGCCGAGGCCGCTGATGCGTCCGATCGTCTTCGGAGTGGAGACCTGCACGAGCATCGCGTTGTAGTTGACGCCGGCGATCTCGCTGAACACCGAGCCGATCGCGACGAGCGCCGCGCCGTACCAGAACCACGACGCGGATGCCGTGGTGAAGAACATCGCGAACATGCACAGCACGAGCAGCACGGTCGAGATGCCGAGCCACAGCTTGCGGCGTCCGGCGGCGTCGGAGCGCTGGCCGAGCACGGGCGCGAGCAGGGCGATCAGCAGCCCGGCGATCGCGACCGCCCACCCGAGGTTCGAGGTGAGGTCGGCCGTGGCCGCCTCGCGGATCGGGTCGTTCTCGTCGAGCGCCGCGACATCCTTGGGCAGGAACAGACTGCTCGTCAGGTAGACCGTGAAGACGAAGGTCGTGATGACCGAGTTGAAGGGCTGCGTCGCCCAGTCCCACAGCGCCCACGAGGCGACCTGCTTGCGGGGGATGACGCGCCCCTCCTGCAGCTCGATGCCGGTCACGCCGACCGCGCCCGTGTTGGCGACGATCGGGGGAGTGGCGGCGTGGGTGGCGCCCGCGCTCGCGTCCGCGGGCGTGCCCGCGTCGGACTGCGGCGAGGCGGGCGTCGGCGCCTGGGGATCGCTCATGGCCGCACCCTAGTCGCCCCGGGTGTCGCGCTCGCGCCCCCTCTCCGGGGCGGGGACCGGCCGCCTCCTCGTTGCCGGTCTCCACCGCGCCGGAGGAAGGTGATCGGTCGCCAACTGTCGCTATCGCGGCCGGATGGCGACAGTCAGCGACCGATCACCTGGGGTCGAGAAGGGGTACGGCGCGCCCGAGCGAGACGACGGCTCAGGCCGCGGGGATGATGCCGATGTTGAACGACGGTCCGCGCTGCATCATGAGGATCGCGTAGAGCACGAACCAGTGCTCGGGGCCCTTCGCGGTGGCGATGCCGCCGAGGTCGATCTGCTGCGCCGGCGCCCAGCCGAGGTCGGCGAGCACGCCCGAGACGAGCTGCTTCGCCGACTCGTCGTCGCCCGACAGGAAGACGTTCGAGGTGGAGGCGAGCGCGCCCGGGTCGACCGCGGTCACGAGCGCGAGCGAGTTGAGCGACTTCACGACGCGGGTACGGGGGAGCGCCTGCTGCAGCTTCTCGCCGAGGCTCGAGTTCGGGTACATCAGCTCGAACGCCGGGGTGACCGCGTTGCCGAGGTCGATGAGCACCGTGCCGTCGAGCGCGTCGGCGAGCGTCGGCAGCACCTCGAGCGAGACGGAAGCCTGCAGCGCGCTGACGACGAGGTCGGCGCCGTCGATCGCGGCGGCGGGCTCGAGCGCCGGAGCCGGCAGCTCCTTGGCGTCGGGGGTGCGCGAGCCGAAGACGACATCGTGGCCGGCGCGGATCAGGCCGCCCGCGAGGGTGATGCCGACCTGACCGGTTCCGAGAATGGTGATACGCATGGGATGTCCTTCTTCCGAGATCCGACCTCGTGCCGGATCATTCGAATTGGAACAAGTGCACGGCATCCGTGGTTATTCCAATTCGAACGAAAAAGTTTTCCCGACGTCTGGAGAGCCCGTGGCCGACCGCAAGCTCGACGCGACCGAGCTCGCCACGTATCAGGCGCTCGTCACCGCCGGCACCCTGATCGAGCGCGCCGTCACCGCGCAGCTCGCCGAGCACGGGCTCACCCCGCTGCAGTTCTCGATCCTCGCGACGCTGCTGACTCAGGGCGAGAAGCGGATGCGCGATCTCGCCGACGCGATCGTGCACTCCCGCAGCGGCCTCACCTACCAGGTGACTCAGCTCGAGAAGCAGGGCCTCGTGCAGCGCTCCGCGGCCGCCGGCGACGATCGCGGCGTGCAGGTCGCGCTCACGGCCGAGGGCCGCGCCCGGGTCGAGGGCGCGTTCCCCGGGCACACCGCGCTCGTGCGCGACGCGATCTTCGACCACCTCGACCGCGCCGAGCTGGATGCGATCCGTGAGCCCCTCGACGGCATCGTCGCCCGCCTGCGCGAGCGCCGCTGAAGCGGATTGCCGTGCGCGGAATGCTGAGTCGCGACTGAGAGTTGAGTCTCATGTACTCAAGTTTCGACGTCTCGGGTTGACAGCAGTTATCCACAGGTTTCAGACTTGAGGCATCGCGGCTCAACCCGCGGTCTCGCCCGGGCGATCCCTTCGATCACCCGGGACGCCGAGGCCGCCGACCCAGCCGCCCTCAGAACTCCAAGAACGTCAGATCCACTTCATCCGCACCACAGAAACAGGAGCAGAACCGCACATGGCTCGAGCAGTAGGAATCGACCTCGGCACCACGAACTCGGTGGTCGCCGTTCTCGAAGGTGGAGAGCCCACCGTCATCGCGAACGCCGAGGGCTTCCGCACGACGCCCTCCGTGGTCGCCTTCACCAAGGACGGCGAGGTGCTCGTCGGCGAGACCGCGAAGCGCCAGGCCGTCACGAACGTCGACCGCACCATCTCGTCGGTCAAGCGCCACATCGGCACCCCCTGGACGACCGAGATCGACGGCAAGAAGTACACTCCGCAGGAGATCAGCGCCCGCATCCTCGGCAAGCTCAAGCGCGACGCCGAGCAGTACCTCGGCGAGACCGTCACCGACGCCGTCATCACCGTCCCCGCGTACTTCAACGACGCCGAGCGCCAGGCCACCAAGGAGGCCGGCGAGATCAGCGGCCTCAACGTGCTGCGCATCATCAACGAGCCCACCGCCGCCGCGCTGGCCTACGGCCTCGACCGCGGCAAGGAGGACGAGCTCATCCTCGTCTTCGACCTCGGTGGCGGCACCTTCGACGTCTCGCTGCTCGAGGTGGGCAAGGACGACGACTTCTCGACGATTCAGGTGCGCGCCACCTCGGGCGACAACCGCCTCGGCGGCGACGACTGGGACCAGCGCATCGTCGATCACCTGGTCAAGAAGTTCAAGGAGACCACCGGCGTCGACGTCTCGGGCGACAAGATCGCCCTGCAGCGTCTCAAGGAGGCCGCGGAGCAGGCGAAGAAGGAGCTCTCGAGCTCGATGAGCGCCAGCATCCAGCTGCCCTACCTCTCGCTCACGCAGAGCGGCCCGGCGAACCTCGACGAGACCATCACGCGCGCGCAGTTCGAGCAGCTGACCAGCGACCTCATCGACCGCACCCGCAAGCCCTTCGAAGACGTCATCCGCGAGGCGGGCGTCTCGGTGAACGACATCGCGCACGTGGTGCTCGTCGGCGGCTCGACCCGCATGCCCGCGGTCGCCGAGCTCGTCAAGAAGCTCACCGGCGGCAAGGACCCCAACAAGGGCGTCAACCCGGATGAGGTCGTCGCCGTCGGCGCCGCCCTGCAGGCCGGCGTCCTCAAGGGCGAGCGCAAGGACGTGCTGCTCATCGACGTCACCCCGCTGAGCCTCGGCATCGAGACCAAGGGCGGCATCATGACCAAGCTCATCGAGCGCAACACGGCCATCCCGACCAAGCGCAGCGAGACCTTCACGACCGCCGACGACAACCAGCCGTCGGTCGCGATCCAGGTCTTCCAGGGCGAGCGCGAGTTCACCCGCGACAACAAGAACCTCGGCACCTTCGAGCTGACCGGCATCGCGCCGGCCCCGCGCGGCGTGCCGCAGGTCGAGGTCACCTTCGACATCGACGCGAACGGCATCGTGCACGTCTCGGCGAAGGACAAGGGCACCGGCACCGAGCAGTCGATGACCATCACGGGCGGCTCGTCGCTGCCCAAGGAGGACATCGAGCGCATGGTGCGCGAGGCCGAGGAGCACGCCGCCGAAGACAAGGCCCGTCGCGAGAGCGCCGAGCTGCGCAACAACGCCGAGCAGCTCGCCTACTCGGTCGAGAAGCTGCTCACCGACAACGCCGACAAGATCGGCGACGACGTCAAGAGCAGCGTGCAGACCGACGTCGACGCGCTGAAGACGGCCCTGGCCGGTGACGACGAGGATGCGGTCAAGACCGCCTTCGAGAACCTGTCGACCAGCCAGACCAAGATCGGCGAGGCCATCTACGCCTCCGGCCAGGCCGACCAGGCCGCGTCGGACGCGTCGACCGACGGCCCGCGCCCCGCTGACGAGAAGGCCGACGAGGACATCGTCGACGCCGAGATCGTCGACGACGAGGAGCCCAAGAAGTAACCATGACCGACGAGCAGAACCCCGAGAACGACGGGCGCGACGAGCAGGAGTCGAACGCGGACCGCGTCAACGACAAGCGCAAGATCGACCCGGAGACGGGCGAGCCTCGCGGTCAGGCGGGTGCGGCATCCGGTGAGAACCCGGATGCCGCCCCGGCGGGCGCCGGAGCGGCGGACGCGGCCCCGGCCGGCGCCGACGCCACCGACGACGAGCTGGCCGCCCTGCTCGCCGAGGGCGAGCGCGACCTCGTGGCCGAGTACCGCGACACCGCGGCCCGCGCCCAGGCCGAGCTGGTCAACTTCCGCACCCGCGTGGAGCGCGACCGCGCCGCCAACCGCGAGGCCGTGATCGCCGAGGTCATCCGCTCGCTGCTGCCGGCGATCGACGACCTCGACCGGGCCGAGAAGCACGGCGACCTCACCGAGGGCAGCCCGCTCGAGATCGTCGCGCAGAAGCTGCGCGGCGGCTTCGACCGCTACGGCCTGAAGAAGGTCGGCGAGGTCGGCGAGCCCTTCGACCCCAAGCTGCACGAGGCGCTCGTGCAGATCCCCTCGGCCGACGTGACGGTCAATACCGTCGCCGACGTCATCGAGACCGGCTACCTGCTGGGCGAGCGCCTCATCCGCGCCGCCAAGGTCGCCGTCCACTCGCCCGAGTGAGGTGATCGATGGCCAGTCAGGACTGGTTCGACAAGGACTTCTACGCCGTCCTCGGCGTGAAGAAGGACGCCTCCGACGCTGAGCTGAAGAAGACCTACCGCAAGCTGGCTCGCCAGTTCCACCCCGACTCGAACCCCGGGGACGCGAAGGCGGAGGCCCGCTTCAAGGAGATCAGCGAGGCCTACTCGGTGCTCTCCGACAAGGAGCAGCGTCAGGAGTACGACCAGATCCGCGCCATGGGCTCGGGCGCTCGCTTCACGGCGGGCGGCCCGGGCGGCGGTGGCGGATTCGACGACGTGTTCGGCGGGATGTTCGGGCAGGGCGGCGGGCGCGCGCAGTACAGCGCCGGCCAGTACCAGGACCTCTTCGGCGGACTGTTCGGAGGCGCAGGCCAGGCCGGCTTCCAGCCGAGCGGCGGCTTCCGCGGCTACGGCGGTCCGACGCCGGGGCGCGACCTCAGCGCCTCCACCTCGCTCGACTTCACGACGGCCATCCACGGTGAGACCGTGGAGCTGCAGGTCGGCGGAGCCCGGGGGCGCACCGTCAAGGTGCGCATCCCCGAAGGCGTCGCCGACGGTCAGAAGATCCGTCTGCGCGGCAAGGGCGAGGCCTCGCCCGACGGCGGCAGCGCCGGCGACCTGGTCATCACGGTGCACGTGCGACCGCATCCGGTGTTCAAGCGCGACGGGCTCGACCTGCGCGTCGACCTGCCGGTGACCTTCGCCGAGGCCGCGCTCGGGGCGACCGTCGAGGTGCCGACGCTGGGCGGCAGCCCGGTCAAGCTCAAGGTCGCCGCGGGAACCCCGAGCGGACGCGTCCTGCGCGTCAAGGGTCGCGGCGTCGCCACCGCGAAGGGCACCGGCGACCTGCTCGCGACCGTGCAGATCGCGGTGCCGAGTCACCTCTCGGGCGACGCCCGCGAGAAGCTCGAAGCCTTCGCGGCGGCCATGCCGGCCGAGAACCCGCGCGAGGACCTGCTCGCCCGGGCGGGCGACTGACCTCGGCGGCTCACGCCGTGCCGACGGTGCAGACCGTTGCGAGATGGATGCGGGGCGCCCTGTCGCGGGCGCCCCGCATCATCCACACTGAGAACAGAGCCGCGCTGACGGCGTCACGCGGGCGGCGTATCCGGCACTGAGAACAGAGCTGGCCGACGAAGAAGGAGGAGCGCATGGACGAGCTGAGTCCCGTCTTCCCGATCGCGGTCGCCGCTGAGCTCGCGGGCATGCACCCGCAGACCCTGCGGCAGTACGACCGTCTCGGGCTCGTCGTGCCCCGGCGCACCGCCGGGCAGTCGCGCCGCTACTCGATGCGCGACGTCGTGCAGCTGCGCGAGATCGCGCGGATGAGCGCCGAGGGGCTGAACCTCGAGGGCATCCGCCGCATCCTCGAGCTCGAGAACCAGGTGTCGTCGCTCGGCGCGCGCGTGCGCGAGCTCGAGGCGGCGCTCGCCGACGAGATGCTCGCGCGCCCCGGCCGGCGCGTGTTCGCCGCGGGGGAGTCGGGCGACGTCGTGTCGCTGCGCGCCGGCACCCGCGCGAAGAAGTCGAACCAGGTCGTCGTCTGGCGGCCGTGGGGCGTGCGCGACTGATCCGCCGACAGAGTCGCGGAGCTGGGCTGAGCTGACCGAGCGGCCCGCGACGCCCGGGCTGCTGCGTCTAGCGCGGGACCCGGGTGTCGCCGACCGCGATGCGGGTGTCGACCGATCGCGCGACGCCCGCTCTGGGGGCGGTGATCCGGGCGCACCCCCATAGGGGCCGTCGGCCGCGGCGGGTACGCTCCGAACGGTGCGGATGCCCGACGTCCGCGTGATCGGGGAGCACTGACATGAGCTGGCAGCCGGAGAGCGCCTACGGCGACCGCGACGCGTCCCGTCCGGCCGCGGCGCAGCCCGCGCCCGAGTGGGTGGCGCCAGGCGGCGCGCCGTCGGCCGCTGCGGGATCCGCGCAGTCCTGGCCGGCGCAGTCGGGCCCTGGGAGCGCTCAGCAGCCGCAGCCGCAGCAGCAGGCCTGGCCTCAACAGCCCGCGTCGCATCCGCCGGCATCGCCCATCCCGCCGCAGCAGTACCCGCAGTACGGCCAGCCGCCCGTGCAGCCGTTCCCGCCGCAGCCGTTCCCGCAGTACGGCCAGCAGCCCTACCTCCAGCCGTACGGCGCAGCACCGACGATGTACCCGGCGCCGATGATGTACCCGGCTCCGGTGGCCTTCCGCCCGCCGCCCAGACCGCCGCTGACCCGCGAGCTCAATCGCGCGGCCGCTCGCGCCGGCATGCTCGGCTTCGGTGCGATCACGCTCGGCTGGAACCTGCTCAGCATCGGCGCGGTCGCGCTCGGCTTCCTCGGCCTCATCTACTGGGCGGCGAGCTCGAGCGGCGACCTCGGCAGCTTCGTCACGCTGGCCCACTACTTCGACCGTCAGACCGGCGGCATGCTGCTGCCGCTCTCGATCGGCTTCACCGTGCTCGGCGTGGTGCTCTGGGTCGGCGGCGTCATCGTGAGCCGTCTGCTGCTCAGGCGCGCCGGGCATCCGAAACCGGGCGGGGTCACCTGGGCCGGGATCGGCATCGGCGTGGGGATCAGCGCGATCATCGTGCAGCCGGTGACATGGGGCGTCGTGCAGGCCGCGCTGGTCTCGTCGTACTCGTCGATCGACACCGCGGCGCCGTCGTCGCTCGACCCCGGGATCCTCGGTCGCGCGTTCATCGCCCTGGGCGTCGACGTGCTGGTCGTCGTCGGCGTCTCGGTCGTCATCGGCTGGCTGTGCTGGTGGTGGATGGCTCACGCGATGCGCCCGGAGGCGCCCAAGCCCCCGGCGCCGTCGGGCCCGCTGCTTCCCGGTTTGGCGCCCGAGCGCGGACCGTGGGATCCGCCCGCGAAGCGCGAATCGGCGACCGGCTACTGAGCCTCGTCGGCGCCGGGTCACCCTGACGGGGACGTGAAGCGGATGCGCGGCGTCCCTAGCATCGGCGACATGACCTGGCAGCTCGGCGCGCATCCGGACGATGTGACGCGCACCGACGGTCAGGACGAGGGCGACCGCGCGGCGGAGAGCGCGGCGGCGGTCGACGGCGAACGCCGGGTCGGGGTGCAGCACCCGGGAGGGGAGCGCCCGATCAACCGGATGGTCGGCCGCGTCGTGATCCGGCCGCGTGCCGACACCCGGCAGGCCGATCTGCTCGCGCTGCTGCCGATCCTGCCGGTGCTGCTCAGCATGGGCGGTCCGGCGTTCTCGATGGGCTGGTCGCCGCTCAGCGTCGTGCAGCTCGCGATCCCGGTCGCCGTGGTGCAGGGGCTGATCGCGCGTCGCGACCGGCGCATCATGAGCGATCGCGGCTTCGTCGACCTGCCGAGCTCGCTGCTCGCGCTGCTGTCGCCGATCCTCTACCTGGGTCTGCGCGCGCGAGCCTGTTCGGGGCACGATGAGAGCGCTCGCTCGATCGTCCGCTGGGCGATCGGGGTGACCGTCGTCGCCGTGCTCCTGGTGGCGATCGGGTCCGGGTTCCAAGCCGCGATGTCGCCGCTGTTCACGGGTGCTGAACAGGAATGAACCCTGGCCGCTGAGGGTTGAGCCAAGTAGACTCAAGTTTAGGATCCGTGCTCTCCCGAGCGCGCATCCGTCACCACTGACACGACCGGCACGCCCGCGGCGCATCGCCGCGACAGAGAGGACAGATCAGCCAGATGGCCAACATGCAGGGGGCGCCCTCCAGCCAGGAGGAGCAGAAGACCGCCCTCGAGCAGTACGGCGTCAACCTCACCGAGATCGCCCGCTCGGGCAAGCTCGATCCGGTGATCGGCCGCGACGCCGAGATCCGGCGCATCAGCCAGGTGCTGACCCGCCGCACCAAGAACAACCCCGTGCTCATCGGCGAGCCCGGCGTCGGCAAGACCGCCGTCGTCGAGGGGCTCGCGCAGCGCATCGTCGCCGGCGACGTCGCCGACTCGCTCAAAGACAAGCAGCTCGTCTCGCTCGATCTGGCCGCGCTCGTGGCCGGCGCGAAGTACCGCGGCGAGTTCGAGGAGCGCCTGAAGGCCGTGCTCAAGGAGATCAACGAGTCGGACGGACGCGTGATCACCTTCATCGACGAGCTGCACACGCTCATGGGCGCCGGCGGCGGCGAGGGATCCGTCGCGGCCGCCAACATGCTCAAGCCCATGCTGGCTCGCGGCGAGCTGCGCCTCATCGGCGCCACCACGCTCAACGAGTACCGCGAGTACATCGAGAAGGATGCCGCGCTCGAGCGCCGCTTCCAGCAGGTCTACGTCGGCGAGCCGACCGTCGAGGACACGGTCGCGATCCTGCGCGGCCTCAAGGAGCGCTACGAGGCGCACCACAAGGTCTCGATCGCCGACAGCGCGCTCGTCGCCGCCGCATCCCTCTCGAACCGCTACATCACCGCCCGCCAGCTGCCCGACAAGGCGATCGATCTGATCGACGAGGCCGCGAGCCGACTCAAGATGGAGATCGACAGCTCGCCGGTCGAGATCGACGAGCTCAAGCGCGGCGTCGACCGCATGCGCATCGAAGAGCTCGCGCTCAAGCGCGAGAAGGACGACGCATCCAAGGCCCGCCTCGCGAAGCTGCGCGAGGAGCTGGATGCGCGGCAGAAGCAGCTCGACGCGCTGCAGGCCCGCTGGCAGGCCGAGAAGAACTCGCTGCACAGCGTCGGCGATCTGCGCGCGAAGCTCAACGACGCCCGCATCGACCTCGACCGGGCGATGCGCGAGCAGAACTGGACGAACGCGTCGAAGCTCAACTACGAGATCATCCCCGCGATCGAGAAGGCGCTGCTCGAAGCCGAGCAGCAGGAGCCCTCGGGTCCGCGCATGGTCGGCGACCAGGTGACCGACGAGGACATCGCGGCCGTCGTCGCGGCCTGGACCGGCATCCCCGTCGCCAAGCTCAAGCAGGGTGAGACCGAGAAGCTGCTGCACCTCGAGCAGGAGCTCGGCAAGCGCCTCATCGGCCAGAAGGATGCGGTGCGCGCCGTCAGCGAGGCCGTGCGCCGCACGCGCGCGGGTATCGCCGATCCCGACCGGCCGACCGGGTCGTTCCTGTTCCTCGGCCCGACCGGCGTCGGCAAGACCGAGCTCGCGAAGGCGCTCGCCGAGTACCTCTTCGACGACGAGAAGGCGCTCGTGCGCATCGACATGTCGGAGTACGGCGAGAAGTTCGCCGTCTCGCGGCTCGTCGGCGCCCCTCCCGGGTACATCGGCTATGAGCAGGGCGGACAGCTGACCGAGCTCGTGCGCCGCCGGCCGTACTCGGTCGTGCTGCTCGACGAGGTCGAGAAGGCGCATCCCGAGGTCTTCGACCTGCTGCTGCAGGTGCTGGATGACGGGCGCCTGACCGACGGTCAGGGGCGCACGGTCGACTTCCGCAACACGATCCTGATCCTCACCTCGAATCTGGGCTCGAACTTCCTCGTCGACCAGACCCTCGACTGGGAGCAGAAGCAGGGTGCCGTGCGCGACCTCGTGCAGCGCTCGTTCAAGCCGGAGTTCGTGAACCGCCTCGACGACATCGTCGTGTTCGCGCCGCTCACCACGGGGGACCTCGGGCAGATCGTGTCGCTCTACGTCGACCGCCTCGAGCGGCGGCTCTCGGAGCGGCGGCTGCAGCTCGCGGTCACGCCGTCGGCGCGTGGCTGGCTGGCCGAGCAGGGCTTCGACCCGATCTACGGCGCGCGTCCGCTGCGGCGGCTCATGCAGCACGAGATCGACGACAAGCTCGCGCGCGCGCTGCTCTCCGGTCAGATCGGCGACGGCGACACGGTGCGGGTCGACGTGGATGCGACGGGCGACGCCCTCGCGGTCACGCGGATGGAGAGCGCGCCGGAGGCGGACCTGCCGGACGCTGCGCCCGCGTCCTGACCGCGCCGGCGGTTCTCGGAGCTGGGGATCTGCTGCTCAGGCGGCGGGAGCCGCCGGGCGGCGCAGGCGCGCGAGCTGCAGGTAGAGCAGGCAGCCGAGGCAGACGCCGAACACCGAGTTGAGGAACGCGGCCACGAAGGCGAGCGCCGCCGCGATCGGCACGACGAGACCGAGGCCGCCGAGTGCGGGGGCGCCGGATGCGAGGGCGATGAGTCCGAGAACGGCGCCGACCGCCGTGATGGCGAAGCCGATGCCCTGCGCGAAGGTCGGCGGGCGGGGATCCTCGAGCTCGGTCGGCGGCGCGAGCCGCGGGCGCACGAGCGCCGCGTAGAGCCGGCCGTAGGGGTGACGTCGGATGCCGGCGAACGCACCCCAGGCGAACACGAGCGCGATCGCGGTCAGCAGCAGGGTCGCGGCGAGGGCGGCTCCGCTCAGCGCGAGGGCGATGACGACGAGCAGCAGCACCGCGGTGATCGCGGCGCCGAAACGCGGGCCGCGCGGGTCGATGCCGCCGGCGGGGCCGGGCGGGTTCGGGGTCGAGGTCATGCGGGGCTCCCGATGATGCGGTCGAGTTCAGTGCGCAACGGCGCGAGGCGCGGGGCGCCGCCGATGCGCGAGCGCACGGCTCCCGCGCGGTCGAGCAGCAGCAGCGTCGGCGTCTGCAGAACCCGGAAGCGGCGCACGAGCTCAGGGTGCGCATCCACATCCAGCTCGATGCGGCGCAGGCCGGGCAGCTCGCCGCGCAGGCCGTCGACGAGGCGGGCGGTCGCGACGCACGAGGTGCACCACTCGCTCGAGAACTGCACGACGGTCACGTCGGCGCCGAGCGGCTCGGGCAGATCGGCGGCGGAGATCACGTCGCCGGGTCCGTCTGCCGCCGCGTCAGCGCGCGAAGGGACGAGCGGGATCGCGAGCGGGGGCGTGCCGTGGGTCGCGGCGGCGATTCCGATGAGCGCGTGCGTGCCCGCATCCACCGGGCGGATGCGACCCTGCTGCGACCGCAGCACGAGTCCGATCACGGTCGCGAGCGCGATCACGCCGACGAGCGCGGCGGCGACGACCAGGGGCGACATGCGGGAGACGGTATCCGCGCGGCGCCCATCCCGGAACAGCCCTCGTCACCCGGCGTAACGCCCGCCGTCACCCGGCGTAACGCGTCGCTCGCCGCGGGCACGCAGCTCGCCGCATGCGTCGGGTCCGCCGGGTCCCGTCGGCGGTGCCGCTCACCGCAAGCGTGGGCTCGGCCGCACCGGGACCTGCGCCGGGCGGCCTAACTCAGGATCGGACGACGATTCCGCCACCTGGCCGGCCGACTTCCGCGGATTCTCCTGAGTTGCGAGGCCAGCGCCGCACGTCGGTCGCGCGGATCGAGCGCCACGGTGGATCCACGCTGAGGGACCCGTGAGGGGTCGGAAAGGCCCCCGCGACGGCCGGAATCGGTGCGTTCGAGGGGCCTTTGCGACCCCTCAGCAGAGGGGGCCGGGTCGGCGCCGGTCAGCCCGCGAGCTCGTAGCCGAAGGCGGCGGCGACGCCCGCGTTGGTGACCTGGCCGGCGCGGGTGTTGAGTCCGAGCGCGAGGGCCGGGTCGGCATCCAGGGCCGCGTCGACGCCGTGCTCGGCGAGGGCCGTCAGGTACGGCAGGGTCGCGTTGGTGAGCGCGCGCGTCGAGGTCTCGGGCACCGCGCCGGGCATGTTCGCGACGCAGTAGTACAGCGCGTCGTGCACGGGGAAGGTGGGGTCGTCGTGCGTCGTCGGGTGCGAGCCCTCGAAGCATCCGCCCTGGTCGATCGCGATGTCGACGAGCACGGCGCCCGGCTTCATCGTCGCGACCATCGCATCCGTCACCAGCTTCGGGGCGGCGGCACCGGGGATGAGCACGGATCCGATGACGAGATCGGCGGCGGCGACCTGCTCGGCGATCTCGAGGCGGCTGGATGCGCGGGTCTGCAGCTTCGGGTACTGCTTCTCGAGCTGGCGGAGGCGCGGCAGCGACAGGTCGATGACGGTCACGTCGGCGCCGAGTCCGAGGGCGTTCGCGGCGGCGTGCTCGCCGGCGACGCCGCCGCCGATCACGACGACCTTCGCCTTCGGGGTTCCGGGAACGCCGCCGAGCAGGGTGCCTCGTCCGCCCGCGGCCTTGAGCAGGGTCGCGGCGCCGACGACGATCGAGAGCCGGCCGGCGACCTCGCTCATGGGCGAGAGCAGCGGCAGGCTGCGGTCGGGCAGCTGCACCGTCTCGTAGGCGATCGCGGTGGTGCCGGCGGCGAGCAGCGCATCCGTGAGCGGCTGGTCGGCGGCGAGGTGCAGGTAGGTGAAGAGCACGAGGTCGCTGCGCAGGAAGCCGTACTCGGCGGCGATCGGCTCCTTCACCTTGACGACGAGCTCGGAGCCCGACCACAGCTCCTCGGCGGTCGCGATCAGCGACGCCCCGGCGGCGGCGTAGGCCTCGTCGGTGATGCCCGAGCCGAGTCCCGCGCCCGACTGCACGCGCACGTCGTGACCGCGGTGCACGAGGGCGTCGACGCCCGCCGGGGTGATGGCGACGCGGTTCTCGTTGTTCTTGATCTCGGTGGGGATCCCGATCCGCATGGCGGCTCCTGACGACGATGTGGGGCACGGACGATGTGCTCACCAGCGTGACAGCGATTCGTTACAGCGGGATTACCGGCGCAGAAGATTCGGATGCGACGGTTTCGTCGCTAGATTCGGACGCATGACGAGCGCCAAAGCGGATTCCGCGCCGAAGGATCTTCGCCCGGCCGAACTGGACGACACCGACCGCGAGATGGTGCGCATCCTCACCGCCGAGGGCCGCATCACGAACGCCGAGCTCGCCGCGGCGCTCGGGGTCGCCCCGTCGACCGCGCACGCGCGCCTGCGCTCGCTGGTCGAGCGCGGCGTCGTGACCGGCTTCCACGCGAGCGTGGACCAGCGCCGGCTCGGCCGCGGACTGCAGGCGATGATCGGCGTCACCCTGCGCCCCGGCTCGCGGCAGGAGAGCATCACCGCCTTCGCGGAGGAGGTGCGCCGGCTGCCCCAGGTGCTGCAGCTCTTCTTCCTCGGCGGATCCGACGACTTCATGGTGCACATCGCCGTCGCCGACAGCTCGGACGTGCGCGCCTTCGTGGTCGAGCACCTCTCGGCGCAGCAGAGCGTCGCATCCACCCGCACGAGCCTCGTGTTCGACTACCACCGCAACGGGGTCGCGGCGTCGTTCGCGTGAGCCGGCGAGCGGCGATGGTGTCGACAGGATCGCGCGGCGATCCTGGATTCGCCGCACGATATCGCGCGGCGAAGTCGAGATCGTGCGGCGCGAGCCGGCGCGCACGTCGGAGGCGCAGGCCTCAGGGGCGCTGCGGGTAGACGCCCTGCAGCGCGATGATGAAGTTGACCGTGAGGAACGGCGGCATGTTGTTGTGCGCCTGGCTTCCGCCGGTGACGCCGATCGCCGAGGGGTCGAGCGTCGCATCGGCAGCGGATCGGGGGGCGTAGCCGCGCTCGATCGCGCGGCCGCTGCGAGCCTCGGCCCAGGTGGCGCCCGCGGCGGAGCTGACGTCGCCCGCCGCCGCGACGGCGACCGGGGTGTGCGTGTGGGTGGGCATCTGGGACGCCAGCAGGGTGACGCTTTCAGATCCGGCACGCTGCCCCGCGACGTAGCTGCTGAGGCCCGGCGCCTGGCCGATCCCGATCGGCGAGGCGCCACGCAGGTCGGGCAGGCCGAAGTTGGTTCGCCCGTCGCCGCCGAACTTGGTTCCGAGCAGCGAGAACAGCGCGGTGTTCTGGCTGATCGGCAGCGTCTGCCCGTTGCAGAGTGCCCAGCCCTTGGGGGCGAAGTTGAATCCGACGGCGATGATCTCGCCCACGAACGGTTCCATGACGTCTCCTACTGCCGACTCGGGAAGATGCCGTAGAGGGCGATGATGTACGACAGCGCGAGCTCGGGCGGGCGGTTCTCGTGCGGCTGGCCACCGCCGCTCGACCCGATCGCTCCGCCGGCCAGCGAGGCGGATGCCGCCGACGTGGCGTAGGCGGGCTTCGCTCCGGCGGCCCAGACAGCGTCAGCCGGTGACGGAGACGTGCCCGGTGCGCTCGAAGCCACCGGGATGTGATTGTGCGCGGGCATCTCCGGGACGGTGAGCGCGTGCCCGACCTCGCCGCCGTTCTCGCCGATCGTGCGGTTCGCGCCTCCCGGGTACTGCCCGTAGTGCAGGGCGATGCGGCCGCGCAGGTCGGGCAGTCCGAAGGTCTGGTAGCCGTTGCCGCCGTACGTGGTTCCGAGCAGCGCGAACAGGGCCTGGTTCGAATTGATCGGCAGAAGCTGGCCGTTGCAGAACGCCCAGTTCTTGGGAGCGAAGGTGCCGGCGAACAGGGAGATCTGGCCGACGAAGGGCTGATCCATGGTCGTCTCCTCTCAGGCCTGGCTCGGGAAGATGCCCTCGACGCAGATGCAGAATCGCACCCCGAGGTACGGCGGCATGTTGTCGTGCGGCTGGTTTGCGCCTGTCGGCGACAGGGCGGAGGTCGACATGGCCGTGGTCGGGGGCTGCGAGCTGAAGGGCGATTCGGCTCGGCTGGTCCAGCGTCGGCCCGATGGCGTCGCCGAGCTCGGCGCTCCCTCGGTCGCAACAGCTGTGTGGGTGTGTGACGGCAGCTGCGCCGACGTCACGGTCACGGTCTCCACACCGACCCGGGTTCCCAGCGGGTTCGCCGCGCCCTGATAGACGCCCTGACCGATCGGCATCCGCCCGCGCAGGTCCGGCACAGCGAAGGTGCTGATGCCGTCGCCGCCATAGGTCGTGCCGACGATCGCGAACAGTGCGTCGTACTCGCTGATCTGAAGCAGGCTGCCGTCGCAGTCGCGCCAGCCGAGGGGCGCGAAGTCGCCGGCGAACATCATGATGTCGCCGAGATAGGGATCACTGGGCACGGGGCCTCGCCTCTCAGATCCGGTTCACGAGGGCCTGCGCGCGGCGGTCGCCGGCGGGGCCGATCGGGGTGAGCAGGAAGTCGCTGGTCGGCACGCCGTCGTGGCCGAGCTGCCAGATGCCCTCGGCGAAGTCGTCGGGGGCGTGGAACAGCAGCGTGAAGCGGTTCTCGTCGCCGGTGGCGGCGCCCGCGACGTCGGCGATCGCGTCGAGCACGAGCGAGCCGGTGCGGCCATCGGGGGCGGATGCGGTGAGCGCCTGGCCGACGAGCGGGGCGAAGTCGCTGCGCACGGCGGCGCGCAGCTCGACGAGTGCGGCGGCGGTCGTCGGCGCGGCGGCTCTCGCGGCGCCGGCGCCCGAGCCCCCGGCGGTGCTCGCCGGCGCGGTAGCGGTAGCGGTAGCGGTGGCGGGGGCGGCCTGGGCGGCGCCCGCAGCGGCGGCGGCCCCGACCGCGGCGAGCGCGGCGGCGCCGGCGCTGACGACGGCGGTGCGGCGGGTGAGCTGCATGGATGCTCCGGATGCGGTGGCGGCATCCGCTGACGGAGGCTGCGCTGTCGGGTGGATGCGGCGGGCGGGTCCGTGGTGCGGGCGCCGGGCATCCGGGTGTCGAGGGTGCGGCATCCGGGCGGTCAGGGTTCACCGCGCCGGCACGTGCGTGCCGCGCGCTCAGCATAGGTGCGCGTCCGCCCGCGCGGACCCCCTCGGCGGACCCCCCGAACTGGGCACCCGCGCCGCGTAGTCGGCGGCGTCGGGCGCGCGGTACTTTTCGCTTCGCGCGTGTCACCGTGCGCGGAGTCCTCGACATCCTCCGCGCGCGCCCGAGCTCCGACCCGCGCATCGACGAGAGGGCCGCGACGGCCATGACGACCAGCACGCCGACCCCGGGCGCCGCTGCGCGCCGCGACTCGGTCGTTTCGGCGGATCGCTTCGCCGACCGCCCCGCACCCGGCCCCGCACGCCGCCCCGCTGCGCGCTCGCCGCGGGCGGGTCGCATCCCGTTCCTGGCCGCGGGTCTCGCGGTGCTGCTCGCCGCCGCCGGCGTCGTCGCCCTTCCCGCCGATGCGGCGCTGGCCGCGACGACGATCGACGTCAGCACGACCGCCGACGGCGACGCGAACAGCGCCTGCACCAACGCCTCGGTGACGACGACCGCGCCGAACACGCCGGTCACCCTGCGCAACGCCCTCTGCGTCGCCGGCAACACGGCATCGGCCACGACCATCCGCATCGGCAGCGGCGTCTACCAGCTGACCCAGGGCGAGATCGCCTTCGGCCAGAAGCCGGGCGCCGACATCACGCTCGTGCGCTCGGGCGGCGGCACGACCGAGATCGTCGGCGACGGCCAGCACCGCGTTCTCGACATCGACCCGAACCTCGTCGGCGGCATCTCGGTGACGCTGCACGACCTGACGGTGCGCGGCGGCGTCGACGACCTCGCGCAGCCGGGATCGCAGGGATCGGGCGGCTTCGGCGGCGCCGGCATCATCGCCGGGTCGGGCGCCGATGCGTCGGTCGCCGGCGACAGCCTGACGCTGCTCTACGTGACCGTCACCGGCAACACCGTGAAGGCGCACGCCTCGCCGACCGTGAACTCCGGCGGCGGCGGCGTGCAGTTCATCGGCGGCTCGCTCACGATCACCGGCTCGACCATCTCGGGCAACAGCTCCAACGCCGGCCCCGGCGGCGGCGTCTACTACGAGGCCGCAGCGGGACGCTCGGGTGAGAGCCTGACGGTCACGAACTCGACCTTCTCGAACAACACCGTCGCGAACGCGAGCACCTACCCCTCGGGCGGCGCGGGCATCTCCGTCGCCGGCGTGACCGGCTCGACCGCATCCATCACCGGGTCGACGTTCACGGGCAACACCGGCAGCGCGACGGGCACCGGCGGCGCCGCCGGAGGCGCCATCCGCCTCGCCCCGGCGGGCACCTCGTCGGGCGCGGGCACCGCGACCGTCAACTCGAACCGGCTGATCGGCAACCGCGCGATCGCCGGCGCAGGCAGCCAGGTCGCGGTCGACACGACGACGACCGCGCTGCACTACAACGACATCCGCCCCGCCGCCGCCGACACCGCCCCGGTCGTCACGGCGAGCCCGGCGACCGCGGTCGACGCGACGCAGAACTGGTGGGGATGCGCGACCGCGCCCGGCGGCGCCGGCTGCCCGACGGTCACGGCCGGCATCCCGGTGACGCCGTCGCTCGTCTTCACCGCCGACGCGACGCCCGCGACCGTGTCCGCTCCGGGCGCGCGGGCGACGATCGGCGCGAGCTTCGTGCGCGACTCCGCCGGCACCGCCTTCGCCGCGAACCTGCTCGGCGCCTTCAGCGAGGCGGCGACCTTCAGCACCGACACCGGAACGCTCGACTCCGCCTCGGTCGTGCTCTCGAGCGGCACCGCCTCGGCGCAGCTCACGACCCCGTCGACGCCCGGCCGTTCGACCGTCACCGTGACCTACGGCGGCCTGGCGAAGCAGGTCGTCGTGACGGCGCCGCAGGCTCCCGCCTTCACGAGCGGGTCGTCGGCGACCTTCACGGCCGGCACCGCGGGCAGCTTCACGATCACGACGACGGGCTACCCGACGGCCGCCATCACGCGCACGGCCGGCGCCCTGCCCGCCGGACTCACGCTCACCGACAACGGCGACGGAACCGCGTCGCTGGCCGGCACCCCGACCGGGTCGGACTCCGTGACGCTGTCGCTCAAGGCCGACAACGGATCGGCATCCCCCGCCACGCAGCAGCTCACCGTGACCGTGCGCCAGGCCGCCGCGATCACCAGCGCGGCGACGACCACCTTCGTCACGGGCTCGGCCGGATCGTTCACCGTCACGGCCTCCGGTTCGCCGAAGCCGACGCTGACCGCGTCGGGCGCGCTGCCCGCGGGCGTCACCTTCGTCGACAATGGCGACGGCACCGCGACCCTGGCGGGCACGCCGAGCGCCGGAACCGGCGGGCAGTACCAGCTCAGCATCACGGCCTCGAACGGCGTCGGCGCGAACGCCGTGCAGCCCTTCACCCTGACGGTGAACGCCCCGCCGACGATCGACGGCGGCGCGACGGCCTCCGCGACCGCCGCGACCGGCTCGGCGTTCTCGCGCACGATCACCACGACCGCCGGCTATCCGACGGCCACGACGATCACCGAGACCGGCGCACTGCCCGCGGGCGTCACCTTCACCGACAACGGCGACGGCACGGCGACCCTCGCCGGCACCCCGGCGGCGCTCAGCGGCGGCATCTACTCGCTGCAGATCAGCGCCGGCAACGGCGTCGGCACGGCCGCCACCCAGCAGCTCACCCTCACCGTGACGCAGGCGCCCGCCGTGACCTCCGACCCGTCGTCGCAGTCGACCACGGTCGGAACGTCGGTCGCGTTCAGCGCCGCGGCCACCGGCTACCCGACCCCGAGCATCCAGTGGCAGAAGAGCACGGATGGCGGTATCACCTTCGCCGACATCACCGACGAGACCAGCGGCACGCTGAGCCTGACCGCGACCGCCGACTTGGATGGCGCGTGGTTCCGCGCGGTGTTCACGAACGGCACCGGATCGGCGACCACCACCGCAGCGAGCCTCGCGGTCGGCACCGGACCCGCCATCACGAGCGCCGCCACCGCGACGATCTCGGGTGACGGGGCGACGCAGACCATCAGCATCACGGCGTCGGGCAAGCCGACGCCGACCCTCGCGCTGACCGACGGCGCCGTTCCCGGGTTGGTCTTCGCCACCGGCACCGGCACCGGCACCGGCGCCGGCACCGCAACGCTGACCGGCGTGCCGACCAGCGCGGGCGAATTCACCCTGAAGCTCAGCGCGAGCAACGAGCACGGCACCGGCACGCAGACGCTCGTCGTGACCGTGCAGCAGAAGACCGCGATCACCTCGCCGTCGGGTGCGGACTTCGCGGTCGGCTCGCCCGGATCGTTCACCGTGACCACCGACGGCGGCTATCCGACCCCCGCCTCGCTCGAGCTCGACGGCGACGTTCCCGAGGGGCTGACCTTCGTCGACGACGGCGACGGAACCGGCACGCTGTCGGGCACGCCGGCGACCGGCACCGGCGGTGTGGCGAGCGTGGATGTCGTCGCGACCACCGCGCCCGGGCACGTCGCCCGCCAGACCCTGACGATCACGGTCGGCGAGACCGCGGCCGTCACCGGCCCGGCCCGCGTCGACGCGACCGCCGGAGTGCCGTTCAGCGCGACCGTCACCACCGCGGGCGGCTACCCGACCGCGGTCACCCTCACGGCGGGGCCGCTGCCCGCCGGCGTCGACTTCGTCGACGAGGGCGACGGCACCGGCACCCTCTCGGGCACGGTCGCCGAGGCCGGATCGAGCGTCATCACGATCACCGCCACGAACGCCACCGGAGCGACCACCGCCCAGGTGACCCTCGTGGTCGCCGAGCCGGCCGTCGTGCCGCTGCCGCTCATCCTGCCGACCCTCACCGGTTCGCTCACCGGGGTTCCGGCGCAGCTCGAGCAGGGCCAGAGCTTCACCGTGAGCGGATCGGGCTTCGCCCCGCACGCGCCCATCACCCTGGGTCTGTACTCGACGCCGACGACGCTCGCGACGGTCGAGGCGGATGAGACGGGCGCGTTCACGCAGACGCTGACGGTTCCCGCGGACTTCGCGGTCGGCGACCACACGGTCGTCGCCACGGGCATCGGCGCCGACGGCGCGGCGCGGTACCTCGGAGCGCCGACCACGGTCTCGGCGGCCGACGTCGACCCCGGTGACGGCGGCACGACGCCGGGCGGCGGCGCTGGCGGCGGCACCGGGTCGGGCGGATCGGGGGCGACCGGTTCGGGTTCGGGTTCGGGCTCGGGACTCGCGGCGACCGGTGTCGGCGAGGCCTGGATGCTCGCGGCCGCGCTCGCCGTGCTGGCTCTGCTCGCCGGCATCCGCCTGGTCGTCGCGCGCCGCCGCGCCGCGTGATCCGCTGATCGCGCGCCCCTGACTCGAACGGGCGCGGGGGCTCCACTCCGCGCCCGCTCGACCCCTCTGCGCGTCAGAGCAGGCCGAGCTCCATCGCGCGGGTCACGGCCCGGGTGCGGTCGCTCACCTCGAGCTTCTCGAAGACGTGCAGCAGGTGCGTCTTCACGGTGGCCTCGCCGAGCAGCAGCTCACGGGCGATGCGCGGGTTGCTGAACCCCTGCGCGACGAGCGCGAGCACCTGGCTCTCGCGCGGGCTCAGGGTCACGACGGGCTCGGCGGATGCGGCCGGCCGCGCGACGTGGGTCACGAGCGCCGCCGCGATCGACGGCGCCAGCGCGACCTCGCCACGCGCCACCGCGCGCACGCCGGCCAGAACCTCCGCCTCGGGCGCCGCCTTGAGCAGGTACCCGGTCGCGCCGGCCTCGATCGCCCGCAGGATCGCGTCGTCGCTCTCGTAGGTCGTCAGCACGAGCACCCGCGTCTCCGGCAGCGCGGACCGGATGCGCGCCGTCGCCTCGTCGCCGTCGATCCCGGGCATGCGCAGATCCATCAGCACCAGATCGGGCGTGAGGGCGAGGGCGCGCTCGACCGCCTCGAGTCCGGTGGATGCGGTGCCCACCACCTCCACGTCGTCGGCCGCGTCGAGCAGCGCGACGATGCCGCCCCGAACGATCGGGTGGTCGTCGGCGACGAGCACCCGGATGCGCGGTGTCGCGTGCTCGTCGGGAGCAGCGGCCGGGGTCATGCGGGGGCTCCCGTCGGGAGGGTCGCGCGCACGCGGGTTCCAGAGGCGTCGCTCGTGACCGCGAGCGCCCCGCCGGCGAGGGCGAGACGGTCGCGCATCCCGCTCAGGCCGAAGCCGGGAGACGGCGCGGTGGCGTCGAAGCCGGCCCCGTCGTCGTGCACCTCGAGCGCGAGCGACGCGAGACCGGCATCGGTCGTCGAGGGCGCGCCGCGCTCGCCGATCGCCGCGGTCGGTGCATCACCGATCGGGCCCGCGTCGCCGACCGGGGTGCGCAGCGTCAGGCGCACTCGCGTCGCGCCGGCGTGCTTGCGCACGTTCGCGAGCGCCTCCTGCGCGCAGCGGATCAGCACCACCTCGCGGTCGCGGTCGAGCGTGATCGCGGCGACGTCGACATCCACCGACACCGTGACGCCGGTCTCGCGTTCGAAGCGCTCGGCGAGGCGGCGCAGCGCCGGGGCGAGGCCGCCCTCGAGCGTCGGGGATGCGGTGCTCGCGACGAGCGCCCGGGCCTCGCCGAGCGCGGCGCGAGCGGCGTCTTCGAGGGCGTCGAGGTGGGCGAGCCCCGCGGTGAGCTGCGCGGGGTCGATCCCGCGCTCCAGCTCGCGGCGGGCCTGCTGGGCGAGCAGCACGAGCCCGGTGAGATCCTGCGCGACCGTGTCGTGGATCTCGCGCGCCAGCCGCTCGCGCTCGCTCGCGACCCCGGCATCCCGGTGCGCGGCGGCCAGCGCATCCTGTGTCGCCCGCAGCTCGTCGAGCAGCACCCGGCGCTGCTCGCTCTGCTCGGCGATGCCCGAGATCCAGAGCCCGAAGACGACCGCGAAGACCAGCGACACCACCTGGATCGCGATCGCCCCGCCAACGAAGTCGCGCTGCGCCATCGCGATGCCGACCGCGACGGCGAGCACGACGCTGCCCGTGATCGCGCGCCGGCGGCCGTCGAGCGACATCCAGATCAGCGGGAAGGCGAGGCACTGGAGCGCCGCGAACGAGGGATGCGCGAAGGTCGCCGCCGCCGCCCAGATCACCACGATCACGGCGAACGGGACCGCGAGCTCGCGTCGCTCGTCGCAGCGTCGGCCGAGCGTGAACCATGCGACCAGCAGCAGGACCGCGCCGGCGAGACCCACCGCGCCGCGCAGCAGCTGGATGCTGCCGGCGCCCGCGACGAACACGAACCACGCGCAGATCAGCGCCTGCGCGCCGACGACCACGCAGACCGCGATCGTCCAGCCGAGGTGCCTCATTCAGCCATCCTCGCGGATCCAGCGGAAGGTGAGACGGCAGAGCACGAGACCGGCGACGAGCCAGACGCCGCACACGATCGCGACCTCGGGCAGCTGCCAGCTCGACGCCTGTTCGAGCGACTTGAAGCTGTCGGGCAGGAACACCGACCGCATCCCCTGCGCCAGCCACTTCAGCGGGAACACGCTCGCCGTGTTCTGTAGCCACTCGGGCAGCTGCGAGAACTGCAGGTACACGCCCGAGATGAACTGCAGCACGATCGTCACCGGCACGATCACGGCCGTCGCGCTGCGTCCGCTGCGGGGCAGCCGCGAGATCGCGATGCCGAGCACCGCGCTCGTCAGCACCCCGAGCAGGAACACCCACGCGAAGGTCAGCCAGCGCTGCGGCTCGGTCGGCAGCGCGACACCGAACACGACACGGGCGACGAGGATGAGCAGCGCCGCCTGCGCGGTCGCGGTCACCAGGGCCTGGCCGAGCTTGCCGATGAAGTAGCTCGCGACCGGCAGCGGGGTTCCGGCGAGACGCTTGAGGGTGCCGTCGCCGCGCTCGCCCGCGATGTCGACGCCGAGGTTCTGCACGCCGCTGAGCAGGATGCCCGCGGCCAGCATCGCCGGCAGGTAGTAGCGGGCGACGTTCATCTCCGAGCCGGCGGGCCCGAAGCTCAGGTTCGCGAACGCCGCCGAGAAGATCGACATCATCACGATCGGGAACAGGAACGTGAACACGAGCGCATCGCGCCGGCGGAAATAGGCGGCGATCTCGTAGCGCGCCCGCTCGAGGCCGAGGCGGAGCGTGCGCGCGGGGGAGCGGTCGAGGGCGCCGGGGCGGCCGGAGGCTCCGGGGGAGTCCGGGTGGTTCGGGATGCGCGGGGCGCGGTTCTCGGTGGTCGTCGCGGCGCTCATGCGCGAACCTCCTCGGGCTTCGTGGTGCCGGGCTTCGTGGTGTCGGGGCTCGTGCTGGGGGTGTCCGCCGAGGCAACCGCCGCATCCTCGCGCTCGACCTCGGCGATGAGCTGCAGGTAGATGTCCTCCAGGCTGGGACGCACGACCTCGAGGCCGCGCGGCTCCAGTTCGGTCGCGGCGCCCGCGCTCGACCCGGCCGCCGCATCCCGCGCGAGCTCGCTCTGCAGGTGCGCGACCAGGCCGGCCGGGCGCTCGGTGCGCTGCTCGTGCAGGGCGCCCGCGGCATCCCGCCAGCGCACGATCGGAACGCGCGCCGCAGCCCCGCCGAGCTCGTCGAGCGGCCCGAGCGCGCGCATCCGCCCGCCCGCGATCACGCCCGCCCGGCTGGCCAGCTGCGCCGCCTCGTCGAGGTAGTGGGTGGTGAGCAGGATGCTCGTGCCCTCGGCCGACAGCTCGCGGATCAGCTGCCAGAACTGGCGCCGCGCCTCGGGGTCGAAGCCGGTGGTGGGCTCGTCGAGGAAGAGCAGCTCGGGGCGTCCGATCACGCCGAGCGCGACATCCAGTCGGCGCTGCTGCCCGCCCGAGAGCCTCCCGACGCGGGCGTCGGCCTTGTCGTCGAGGCCGACCGCGGCGATTGTCTGGTCGACGTCGCGCGGGTTCGGGTAGAAGGAGGCGCGGTGCCGCAGCTCCTGGCGCACGGTTCCGGTCGCCGGTTCGCCCGAGCTCTGCAGCACGATGCCGAGCCGGGCGCGCCAGTCGAGGCGGCCCCGGCTCGGGTCGACGCCGAGCACGCTGACCTCGCCGCCGGTGCGACGGCGGTAGCCCTCGAGGATCTCGATCGTGGTCGACTTGCCGGCGCCGTTCGGCCCGAGCAGGGCGAAGGTCTCGCCCCGCTCGATGTCGAAGTCGATGCCGTCGACGGCGTTGCGGTCGGCGTAGCGCTTCGTGAGTCCGCGCACCCGCACGACGGGGTCGGCGGTGCGGACTCGGCCACCGGCGGGAGTGCTGCTCGTGCCGGCGCTCGCGCCGGATCCGCTGCTGTCTCTGCTCATGCACCTAAGCGTCGCGGCGCCCGCGCGCGGCGAACAGCCGTGCGCCGGTTGATTCCGCATCCCCCGATCGGTGGATGCGCGAGCCAAATGCACGGCGCGCTCAGGCGAGCGCGGGGATGACCTCCCGCTCGAACAGCTCCACGCCCGAGCGGTCGTAAGCCGACTCAGGGAAGTTGTGGATCGCGTAGCCGAGCCCGCGACCGGATGCCGCCTGCAGCTTCTCGACGATCTGCTCGGGCGTGCCCGTCAGCTGCCCGCCGTTCCGCAGGTCGGCCACGTAGCCGGCGGCGCCGTCATCCCCCAGGTAGGGCTTCACGCGCGCCTCGATGCGGTCGATGCGCTCGCTCACCTCGGCCTCGGTCGCGCCGATCACGGTCTGGAAGTTCGAGCTGCGCGTGATGGCGTCGAAGTCGGTTCCGACGGTCGCGCAGTGCTCGCGCAGCAGCGCGCTCTTGTGCTCGAAGGTCTCCGCGTCGCCGGCGAAGTTCGTGTACTGCGCGTACTTCGCGGCGATCTTCAGCGTCACCTTCTCACCTCCGCCCGCGATCCAGAGGGGGATGCCGGGCTGACCATCCACGACCGTCTGCAGCGGCTGCGGGCGCACCTTCGCGCCCTCCACCTGGTAGTGCTTGCCGTTGAGGGTCGCCTCGCCGGTCTCCCACGCCTGCTTGAAGATCTGCACGCCCTCGTCCAGTCGCGCCAGGCGCTCGCCCGCCGACGGGAAGCCGTAGCCGTAGGCGCGCCACTCGTGCTCGTACCAGCCGCCGCCGATGCCCATCTCGGTGCGTCCGCCCGAGACGATGTCGACCGTCGCCGCGACCTTCGCCAGGTAGGCGGGGTTGCGGTAGCTCATGCAGGTGCACATCTGGCCGAGGCGGATGCGCGAGGTGGATGCCGCGAACGCCGCCATCAGCGTCCACGCCTCGTGCACGGCCTCGTCGGTCGGCTGCGGAACCGGGTGGAAGTGGTCGAAGACCCAGAGGGATTCCCACGGTCCGGCGTCGGCGGCGGACGCGAGGGAGCTCATGACGTTCCAGTGCTGGGCCGGCTCGATGTCGACGAGGTCGTGACGCCAGCCCTGGGGGATGAAGATGCCGAATCTCATGCGGCGCACGCTACTCCGCGCATCCGCCCGACCGGTGCCGGCTCAGCCCACCCGGAGGCGTGCGCGTGCGGAAGCCCTCTCCCGCGGCGGCTCGTGGCCGGATGCGGGAGGGGGCTCACGCGATCCCCTCGGCGACCCCGGCCCCATCGGGCGGCGGCACGAGGGCCCGGTCGGGAGCGGCGCCGAGCCGGGCCCCCGCGTGCTCGCGGGGTCGTCGAGGGGAAGCGGAGGGGCGTCAGGTGTACCAGGTGGGCTCGGGGATCTCGCCGAGCAGGGCGTAGCGGCCGACCTCGCGCCGCTTGTAGGGGACCGGGTCGTGCAGGCTGTGGGTGCGCAGGTTGCGCCAGAAGATGTCGAGTCCGACCGCGCTGGCCGAGGCGCGGGCGCCGGTCAGCTCGAAGACCTTCGTGGCGACGTCGAGTCCGTCGTCGACGATGCGCGCCTTCGCGGCCGCGATGCGCACCGCGATCTCACCCCGGCGCCGCTCGGTCAGCTGCTCGCGCGGGGCGTGCAGCACCTCGCTGATCTCGGCGCCCACCGCATCCAGCAGCGCCTCGTCGGCCCACAGCTTCGACTGCAGCTCGCCGTAGCCCTCGAGGATGTACCACTCCTCGGTCGCGCGGCCCTTGTCGTCGCCGCCGTACGGCCAGGCACGCGAGTTCTCGCGCGTGTACGCGGCGGCGCGCTCGAGGGCGCCCTGCGCGATGCCGAGGTAGAAGTTGGCGAAGACGAGCTGGATGGCCGGCACATTGAGCGTGTTGTAGACGAGCGGCTGGAACTGCTTGTCGACGAAGCCGGCCGCACTCGCCCAGTCGACCCGCACATCCTTGATCTCGACCGACCCCGACTCGGTGAGGCGCTGGCCGAGGTTGTCCCAGTCGTGGGCGAAGCGGATGCCCTGCTGCTCGGTCGGAACGATCGCGAAGACGTGCGTCTCCGATCCCTCGATCACGCCCTCGAGCACGGTCAGGTCGCTGATGACCCCGCCGGTCGAGAACGACTTGCGGCCGTTGTAGACGAGCGTGTCGCCCTCGTCGTGGATCGTCAGGTCGGCGTCGCGCGGGTTGACCGCGCCGCCGAAGAAGGCGTTGGTCGAGGTCGCGAGCTCTTCGACGGCGGATATCTGCTCCTCGGTCGCGACGAGCCGGGCCGCCCACGCCCACAGGTAGTGGTAGCCGAGCAGCTGCCCGATCGAGCCGTCGCCGCGGGCGACCTCGCGGATCACCCGGTAGGCCGTATCCCAGGTCTGCCCGCCGCCGCCGTGCTGCGTCGGCCCCAGCAGGGTGACGAGACCGGAGGCCTTGAGCAGCCCCACCTCGGTGCGCGGCGCCGCGCCGGCGCGGTCGCGCTCGACGGCGTCGGCGGCGAGGATGTCGGCCACCTGGCGCGCGCGGTCGATCCAGCCGGCGGCGTCGATCGGCCGGGCGACGCCCTGCCAGCGGTCGGTCAGCGCATGCGCCGCCGATCCGTGCGCGGTGCTCGTGCTCTGTGTCGTGTCGGTCACGGTTCTCCCTCTCCCTCGGGGTGTCGGTGAGGCACGGTAGACACGGGAGACGGATGCGCGGAAGCGACGGTTACGGGCCGCGGCGGCGCGTGACGGGGCGGGTCGGCGGGTGACGCGGAACGACCCCGGATGACGTCATCCGGGGTCGTTCGAGGTCGCCCAGCGTCGCTCGGATCGCGCCCGCGCGCGCCCCCGCTGACGACTGCAGGATCGCGCGGCGATCCTGACCGCGCCGCACGATATCGCGCGGCGATATGAGGATCGCCGCGCGATCCTGCCCAGGAGGGAGGGTCAGGCGGTGCCGCCGCCGCGCCCCTCGACGAGCGCGTCGCGCACCTTCTTGCGCAGCACCTTGCCGATGAGCGACTTGGGCAGCTCGTCCCAGATGAAGACCTGGCGCGGAACCTTGTACGGCGTCAGCTGCTCGCGCGCCCGCGCGCGCAGCGCATCCTCGTCGACCGTCTCGCCCGGCTTCGGCACGACGACGGCGACGACGTGCTCGCCGTCGCGGTCGTCGGGGATGCCCACCACCGCGACGTCGGCGACGCCCTCGAAGCTGCGGATCGCATCCTCGACCTCGCTCGGCGACACGTTGAAGCCGCCGGTGATGATGAGCTCCTTGGCGCGGTCGACGACCTTGATGAAGCCCTCGGTGTCGATGCGCACGATGTCGCCGGTGCGGAACCAGCCGTCGAGGAACACCTCGGCCGTCTGCTCGGGCTTGCGGTAGTAGCCCTGGAAGATCTGCGGACCGCGCACGAGCAGCTCGCCGTCTTCGCCCGCGGCGACCTCGCGCGTCGGGTCCTCGCGGTCGACGACGCGCACCTCGGTGCTCGGCAGCGGAAGCCCGATCGTGCCGGCCTTGCGGTTGTCGGCGACCGGGTTGGCCGAGATGACCGGCGAGGCCTCGCTGAGTCCGTAACCCTCGACGAGGTGGCCGCCGGTGGCCTTCTCCCAGGGCTCGACGACCTTCTCCGACAGCGGCATGGCGCCCGAGATGGAGATGCGGATGCCGTCGAGTCCGACCTTCTTGGCGGCGGCCGCCACGGTGAGCCGCTCGTAGATCGGCGGCACGGCCGGCAGGAACGTCGGCGGGTGCTTCTTGATGACGGGGAGCACGAGGTCGGGGTCGAACTTCGGGAACAGCACGAGGCGCGCGCCCATGCTCATCGCGAAGGTCAGGCACAGCGTGAGGCCGTAGGCGTGGAACAGCGGCAGCACCGCGTAGACGACGCAGTTCCCGCGCTCGATCTGCGGAACCCACGCGCGCGACTGCGCCGCGTTCGCGGTGAGGTTGCGGTGCGTGAGCACGGCGCCCTTCGGGGTTCCGGTCGTTCCGGAGGTGTACTGGATGACGGCCGTGTCATCGGCGGTCGGACCCGCCACCGACTTCTTGATGCGCTTGCTGTCGACGAGGGTCTCCCACGTGACGGTGCCGCGCACCTTCGTGGTGAGGTCGGCGCGGGCGTTGCGCGCCTTCGCGATCGGCAGGCGCAGCGCCGCGCGGGTGGTCGCCTTCATCGCCCGCGTGATGTCGACCGAGATGATCGTCTCGGCCGCGACATCCACCGGGAAGTCCTGCAGGGTCGCGACCGTCTTGTCCCAGGCGATCACGACCTTCGCCTCGTGGTCTTCGAACTGGTGGCGCAACTCGCGCGGCGTGTAGAGCGGGTTGTGCTCGACGACGATCGCGCCGAGCCGCAGGATCGCGTAGAACGCGACCACGTGCTGCGGGCAGTTCGGCAGCACGATCGCGACCGGGTCGCCCTTGCGCACGCCCAGCTTGCGCAGGCCCTCGGCGGCGCGGTCGATGCGGTCGCCCAGCTCGCCGTAGGTGGTCTCGGCGCCGAAGAACTCGAGCGCGGTGCGGGTGCGGAACTCCTTGGCCGAGCCGCGGATCAGCTCCACCAGCGTCTCGTCGGAGTGCTCGATCTCGTGCGGCACGCCCTCGGCGTACGAGTCGAGCCAGGGTCGCGGCGTGTCGTTGCTCACCCGCTCACCCTACGAGAGAACGGGAAAATGGCGGTCGCGGGGCGGTGGCGCTGGACGGATCGCCCTCGCGATCGACGCAACTCAGGAGATCTGCGCGCAGATGGGGCGTGTGCCTCACCAGAGCACGGATCTCCTGAGTTGCGTCACTGAACGGTGGCGGTGGCGGTTGCGCTGCTGCTGGCGGCGCGACCGCGGCGCGCCTGCACGAAGCCGGCGACGACGAGCAGGGCGGCGGTGAGCGCGAGCGCCCCGCCGCCGAGCTGCACCGCCGCGTGGAACTGCCCGGTCTGCGCGGCCGTCCAGTGCCCGGCGGTGAGCGACCCGGTAAAGATGCCGGCGAGGATCGTGCCGACGACGGCGATGCCGACGCCGTTCGTGACCTCGCCGGCGGTGTCGGCGAGGGCGGCGCCGATCGTGGAGCGGCTCTCGGGCAGGCCGCGCATCACGTTCGTGCCGGCGACGACGCCGGCCACGCGCATCCCGGCCGCGACGAGCACGAGGGCGAGCGCGATGAACGGGTAGCCGAGGTGCCCCAGCAGCGCGTAGACGGCCAGGCCGGCGACGACGGCCGCGGCGCTCATCCACGCCATCCGGTCGAGCCCGAGGTGCTGCATGAGCGGACGGATCGCGGCGCCCCCGGCGATCAGCACCACGACCTGCGGCAGCAGGCCGAGCGCCGCGAGGGCGGGCGGCCAGCCGTAGTCGAGCTGCAGCTGCAGCGTGACGAGGTAGCCGAGGCCGGCGGTGGCGAGGGTCGCGGCGGCCTTGAAGGCGAGCCCGCTTGCGACGAGGGGATGCGCGAGCAGGCTCAGGTCGAGCAGCGGGTGCCGGGCGGTGCGCTGGCGCACGACGAAGAGCGCGGCGCACGCGAGGGCGGCGACGGTCGCGGCCCACGGCATCCAGGGGGCGATGGCGGCGGCCGACGCGGCGGCGTGCGCGGCGTGCTCGGAGTGACCGGTCGAGGCGGACGCGCCCGCCGCATCCACCGGCCCGAAGGCGCTGACGAACAGGGTCGGGGCGACGAGCGCGAGCGTGATCGTCGCGGTGCCGAGGAGGGCGCCGAGCACGTCGATCGGATCGCGGTGCAGCTCGGCCGCTCGGTCGCGCTCGACGCCGAGCAGGATGCCGACGATCGCGAGCACCGCGACCGGCACGTTGACGAGCAGCAGCACCTGCCACGGCGCGACGCCGAGCACGAGGCCGCCGGCGGTGGGGCCGATGGCGAGGCCGACGAGTCCGACGGTCGAGATGACGTTGATGGCCCGCACGCGCAGGGCGTCGTCGCCGAAGAGGCGAAAGGCGAGCGCCATCGATCCGGGGGTGGTCATCGCGGCGGCGACGCCCATCGCGAGGCGCACGGCGATGAGCTCGGCGGGCGTCTGCACGAACGCGGTGGCGAGGCTCGAGAGGGCGAGCAGCACGAGGCCGATGACCATGAGGCGACGGCGGCCGAAGCGGTCGGCGACGGCGCCGAAGGCGAGCATGAGCCCGCCGAAGACGACGGCGTAGGCGCCGGTGACCCACTGCAGGGCCGTCGTCGAGGCGTGCAGCTCGCGGCCGATCGTGGGCAGCGCGACGGTGAGGATCGAGTTGTCGAGCATCTCGAAGAGGAACACGGCCGCGAGGCCGGCGAGGGCGATCCACGCGTCGCGCAGGCGGCGCGGGGCGCGGCGGGGCGAGGTGGATGCGGCGGGCGCTGCGGCGACGGATGCAGCGGAGCCGGCAGGGGCGTCCACGGCGCCGGTTACGGTGGTCTCAGTGGAGGACATGCCACTAAGTTAAGTCAGTAAGCATAGTGAGTCAAGCTATTCGGCGATCCCGTCGTGCGCATCCGCTCGCTCGTCCCGATCCGCGGGGCTTTCTGACGACGCATCCCGTTCCGGCGGGGGAGAGCGAGGAGCCCCGGATGCCCAGAACCGCACCCCGCGGCGGACCGCAGACGCGCGTGAAGATCGCCGAGGCGGCATCCCCGCTGTTCGCCGAGCGCGGCTTCGACGATGTGACGGTCGCCGAGATCGCCCGCGCGGCCGGGGTGTCGAGCGTGACGGTGTTCAAGCACTTCCCGCGCAAGGAGGACCTCTTCTTCGACCGCACGGTCGACGCCGAAGAGCTGCTGCGCGACGCCCTGCGCGAGCGCCCCGACGGAGTCGCGGCCGTCGCGGCGCTGCGGGATGCGCTGCTCGAGATCGCCGACACACGGGCCCCGCTGTCGGGCCTCGCCCACGGATCGCCCGGGTTCTACCGAACGGTCGCCGGCTCGCCCGCCCTGCAGGCCCGCGCGCTCGAGATCGCCGCCGGACTGCAGGCGCTGCTCGCCGCCGAGCTCGCCGCCGACGCGCGCTTCGAGGGGGATGCGGTGCTGCTCGCCGCCTTCGTGCTGCAGGGCTACGCGACCGTCATGGTCGGCACGGCGCAGCGACTGCTCGCGGCCGACCTGCACACCGGGCCGGACGGTTTCGCGATCGCGACGGAGCGCGAGACGGAGGCGATCGCCGCCGACCACCGCGCCCGAATCGAGGAGCTCTTCGCCGCGATCGCCGAGGGCGTGCCGGCGCGCGGCTGAGGCGGCGATGCAGACAGCTGTACGTGACTCGATCTCGGAGCCGTACGCCGCGCGTGCCACAGTGAGCACATGACCGACGCCGTTGCCGCTCAGCCCGCTGCCGCCGCTCAGCCCGGCGCCGAGCCCAGCGCGACCGCCGCATCCGGCCCGCTCGACGTGCTCGTGGTCGGCTCGGTCAACCTCGACACCGGGTTCGTGCTCGACCGGCTTCCGCGCGACGGCGAGACGATCGAGAGCCGCGACGTGCGGCGCAGCGGCGGCGGCAAGGGCGCGAACCAGGCGCTCGCCGCCGCGCAGCTCGGCGCGCGCACGGCCCTACTCGCGGCCGTCGGGTCCGACGCCGACACGGCTCTCGCCGACCTGGTGGATGCGGGTGTCGACCTCGCGACGCTCGTGCGCATCCCCGACGCCCTCACCGGGACGGCCGTGCTGCTCGTGACTCCGGGCGATAACGCCATCGTGATCGCACCCGGCGCGAACGCGTTGCTCTCGGCGGATCACGTGCGCGCGCTCGACGAGCCGGCGGCGGCCGCCCCGCGCGTGGTCGCCCTGCAGCACGAGGTGCCGGACGCCGTCGTCGAGGCCGCGGTCGACCGCTGGGCGGGACGCTCGCTCGTGGTGCTGAACCCCTCGCCGTGGCGACCCGTCACAGCCGAGCTGCTCGCCCGCGTCGACGTGCTCGTCGTGAACCAGGGGGAGCTGGGCGAGCTGCTCGGCGCCCCTGGCACTGTCGAACTCGCCGATCGCGCCGCCGTCGAGGCCGCGCTGGCGACGGCGGAGCTCTCCTCCCGCGCGGTGGTGGTCACGCTCGGCTCCGACGGCGTGCTGCTCCGGGCCGGGGGTGAGACCGTCCACCTGCCGGCGTTCGAGGTGGATGCGGTCGACACCGTCGGCGCCGGCGACGCCTTCCTGGGGGTGCTGGCGGCGGGGCTCGCGTCCGCGTCGGCAGCCCCCGACCGCGGTGCCGCATCCCTCGACCTCGCGGCCCTCACCGCCGCCGCACGTCGCGCGACCGCGGCGGCGGCGCTCGCGGTCACCGTGCGCGGCGCCCGCAACCCCTCCCTCGCGCCCTCCGCGGTCGACGCCCTGCTCTCCGACGTCTGACACTTCACCCTCGGGTCGCCCGTGCGCCGGGCCTGCGGGAATCGCGCGCGGCGCATCCGCGGGTCTAACGTGTCTTCACGGCTCACCCGAAGCTCCGAACGGCCCGTCCCCCGGCGGGCCCATCCCTGCAGAGAGGACCCCGCGTGACCGACGAAGACGGAGGCTCTGGCGCGCCCGGAAACGGCGCCGGAGCGAGCGGAACCCCGAACGGCGCTCCCGGTGCCGCCCCCAGCCCGGCGACCACGCCGAGCCCCGAGCGGCATCGTGACGTGGAGGTCGCCGACCTCGCCGACCGCCTCGAGAACGAGCGAGAGACGACGGGCGACCGCGGTCACGCCGAGCACGAGTTCGACGGCGAGGACGCGGGCTACCACAAGTCGCTCAAGCCCCGGCAGATCCAGATGATCGCCATCGGCGGCGCGATCGGCACCGGGCTCTTCCTCGGCGCGGGAGGTCGTCTGCACGACGCCGGCCCCGCGCTCGCGATCGTCTACCTGATCTGCGGCTTCTTCGCGTTCCTCATCCTGCGCGCGCTCGGCGAGCTCGTGCTGCACCGCCCCTCGTCGGGTTCGTTCGTCAGCTACGCCCGCGAGTTCTTCGGCGAGAAGATCGCCTACGGCGCCGGCTGGCTCTACTTCCTCAACTGGGCGACGACGGCCATCGTCGACGTCACCGCGGTGGCTCTCTACGTGCAGTTCTGGGGCAAGTACGTGCCCTTCCTGCACGACCTGCCGACCTGGGTCACCTCGCTCGTCGCGCTCGCGCTCGTGCTCGGACTCAACCTCGTCTCGGTGAAGGTCTTCGGCGAGATGGAGTTCTGGTTCGCGCTCATCAAGGTCACAGCGCTCGTCGCCTTCCTCGTGGTCGGCATCGTGTTCCTCATCTTCGTCGGCAAGACGGATGTCGGCCCGACCGGCATCAGCGTGATCACCGAGAACGGCGGCTTCTTCCCGCTCGGCGCGATCCCGGGAGTGCTCGCCATCACCGGCGTCGTCTTCGCCTACGCCGCGATCGAGCTCGTCGGCACGGCCGCGGGTGAGACGAAGGAGCCGGCGAAGGTCATGCCGAAGGCCGTCAACACGGTCATCGTGCGCATCGCGATCTTCTACGTCGGCTCGGTGCTGCTGCTCTCGCTGCTGCTCCCGTTCACCGAGTACGACAAGGACACCTCGCCGTTCGTCACGTTCTTCTCGCACGTCGGCGGGCCGGAGCTCAGCGCCACGATCGCCTCGATCATGAACTTCGTCGTGCTGACGGCCGCCCTGTCGAGCCTCAACGCGGGGCTCTACTCGACCGGACGCATCCTGCGCTCGATGTCGGCGAATGGCTCGGCGCCGAAGTTCACCGGCGTGATGAACAAGTCCGGCGTGCCCTACGGCGGCATCCTGCTGACCGCGGGGATCGCTCTGCTCGGCATCGGCCTCAACGCCTGGCTGGGCGCGAGCGAGGCGTTCAAGGTCGTGCTCGACGTGGCCGCGCTCGGCATCATCGGCGGATGGGCGACGATCATGATCTGCCAGATCCAGCTGCAGAGATGGGCGAAGCAGGGCAAGGCGACCCGTCCGCACTTCCGCCTGTTCGGGGCGCCGTTCACGGCCTACCTGACGCTGGCGTTCCTCGCATTCGTGCTGATCAGCGAGGCGTTCAGCGAGTCCGGCCGATGGGTTCTCGCCTCGCTCGTGGTGCTCATCCCGCTGCTGATCCTCGGCTGGTTCCTGCAGCGCAAGCGCATCATGGAGGCCGCGCGGATCCGCGAGGGCTACACGGGCGCGTTCTCGGTGAAAGCCGATCGCCCGAACTTCGACGCCACGCGCGACCGGCGCTGACGATCTCCGGCAGGATCGCGCGGCGAAGCAGGTGAGGGGCCCGGGTCGATCGACCCGGGTCCCTCGTCATTCGTCGGTTCGGGTCGGCGCGGATGCGGGCGCGGATGCCGACGCGGAAGCCGGCCGGCCAGCGGGCGTCGCCGCCGCAGGGTTCGGCCAGGCCAGCGCCGTCGCCATCCGCCCGATCGCGGGCACGCGCGTCGCGAGCCGGAACGCGGCGAAGCCGAGCGCCGCACCCGCCGTGTTGCCGATCAGGTCGTCGAGCTCGAAGATGCGGCCGGTGCTGATCGTGACGTCGCCGAGCAGCTGCGTCAGCTCGATGCCGAGGCTCAGGGCGAGGGCGACGACGATGACGCGTGCCGCGGTCGGGCGCCGCAGCACGAGCGGCAGCAGCACGCCCGCCGGCGCGAACATCAGGACGTTGAGCAGCATCCCGCTCGGATCGGCCGGCACGTCGATGAGCGGCACGAGGTTCACGAGCACCGAGAGCGGCGCGAGATCGTCGCGGGCCGATCCGATGAGGATGTCGGCCGGCAGCAGCGTCGAGCGCAGCACGCCGGCGCCGTAGACGACGAGCGCGGCGGCGAGCACGACACGCGGAACGGTCAGCGCACCGTGGCGCCGCAGCCTCCAGAGCAGCAGCGCGAACACGATCGCCGCGAGCGGCACGAGCACCGGCATCGCCGGGATCTCGCAGCTCATGCGCGCGCCGGCGGAGTCGTGCGGATGGAGCTTGCCGCGCGCCTCGCGGAGGTCGCGCGAATCGTCGGGGTCATGCCCCGATCCCAGCGGACCCGCGCCCGGCGCACGTCAGCTCGCAGGATGACGCCGCGGGCCCGCAGGATGATCCCGCCGCGCGACCGCCCGGCAGCCGCTCCGGCCGCGCAGGTTCGGGGACCGCCGTCCTACCGCCCGAGCTCCTCGCGCACCGCCGCGACGAAGCGGTCGACGTCGGCCTCCGTGGTGTCCCAGGCGGTCATCCAGCGCACCTGACCGAGGTCGCGGTTCCAGTCGTAGAAGCGCACCTTCTCGCGGATGCGGTCGGCGGATGCGCCGTCGAGCTCGGCGAACACGGCGTTCGCCTGGGTCTCCTGGCTGAAGCCGAGACCCTGGATCGAGCCGTCGGTGACCCCCGCATCCAGCTTCGAGCGCAGCAGCGCCGCCATCGCGTTCGCGTGCTTCGCCGAGCGGATGCCGAGCGAGTCGCCGGAGCCGTCGCCGGCATCCTCGAACAGCGCCAGCAGCTGCGCGCTCGCGAAGCGCATCTTGCTGCTGAGCTGCATCGACAGCTTGCGCAGGTACTTCAGTCCGGTGCCGGCCTGCGGGTCGATCAGCACGATCGCCTCGACGCCGAGCACGCCGTTCTTGGTGCCGCCGAGGCTGAGGATGTCGACACCGGCTTCGCTCGTGAACTCGCGGAACGGAACGCCCAGGGCGGCGGCCGCGTTCCAGAGCCGCGCGCCGTCCATGTGCACGGCCATGCCGTTGCCGTGGGCGTAGTCGGCGACCGCGCGCACCTCGTCGGGCGTGTAGACGGTGCCGAGCTCGGTCGACTGGGTGATGCTGACGGCGAGCGGCTGGGCGCGGTGCTCGTCGCCCCATCCCCACGCCTCGGTCGCGATGAGCTCGGGGGTGAGCTTGCCGTGCGGAACGGGAACGGGGTAGATCTTCACGCCGGCGACGCGCTCGGGTGCGCCGCCCTCGTCGGTGTGGATGTGCGCGTTCGCCGTGCCGATCACGGCGCCCCACGGCGGCAGGATCGCCTTGAGCGACACGACGTTCGCGCCGGTGCCGTTGAACACCGGGAAGACCTCGGCCTCGGCGCCGAACTCGCGGCGGATGACCTCGCCGAGACGCTCGGTGTAGACGTCTTCGCCGTAGGCGACCTGGTGGCCCTCGTTGGCGGCGGCGATGGCCGCCAGCACCTCGGGGTGGATGCCCGCGTAGTTGTCGCTGGCGAATCCGCGGTAGTCGGGGTCATGCAGGCGCTCGGTCACGGGCTCCATCCTGGCATCGGAGGGCGCGGCGGCATCGTGTGCGGCGTGCACGGAAACCGGTGAGAGCCGAGGTCAGGACGCAATATCGCTTCGCGGCGACGGTGGCCGGCATCCGTGCGCGTCGCAGCGGGGGCGGATCAGTCGGCGGGACAGGGGCCGCGGTCAGGCGGTGATTCGGATGACGGCGCGCGGCTTGTTCGCGCCGAGTCCGCGCGCGAAGAGCCGTTCGAGGAACATGATCACGTGGTACTCGGCGCCGTACTTCGCGCGCACCGCGGCGGTCGCGCGCTCGACGTCGGCGGCGTCCGAGCTGACGGTCGCCCGGGCCTCGACCAGCGGGGAATCCGACTTGACCGTGCCCCGACGCCCGCACGGCTGCACCGTGACCCGGCCGTCGTTCTTCAGCCGCTTGAGCTTGCCGGTGCCGAGCGGCGTGATGACGACCAGCGCATCCCCGTCGCGGGCGATCCACACCGGCGTCGACACGCCCTCGCCGTTGCGGCGGAAGGTCGTCAGCGCGACGAACGGCGTCGAGGCGAGTGAGAGCAGCGGCGAGGAGTCGGGCACCCCACGAACATAGGTGGATGCGCCTCCGTCGCGAGCGCGCATCCACCTGCTGTTCAGATCACCTGTGGTTTCAGACCTACTTGCGCAGCGCGTCCTTCCACTCGACGCGGGCGCCGAGCTTGAGCAGCGAGTTCTCGTAGATGCGCGAGCCGATCGCGAGCACCACGAGCGTCGACGCGATCAGCACCACCAGGGCGATCAGCGGCTCCCACCACTGCGCGTCGCCGAGGAACAGCCGCAGCGGCATGCCGATCGCCGCCGAGAACGGCACGTACGACATGACGCTCACGACGAGCGCGTTGCTGTTGAAGAAGACGATCGCGAAGTACGGCAGCATCACGAGCATCGTCACCGGGGTCGTGGTCGAGCCGATGTCCTCCTGGCGGGAGACCATCGCGCCGGTCGCCGCGAACAGGGATGCCAGCAGCACGAATCCGAAGATGAAGAACACCACGAACCACACCAGCGGGGCGCCGAGCAGCTGCAGGATCTCGGTCTGACCCGTCACGGTCAGCCCGACGACTCCGGCAGCGGCGATCAGCGCGATCTGCCCGAAGGCCAGCACCGACGATCCGAGCACCTTGCCCGCCATGAGGGCGCGAGCCGGCACCGCGGCGACGAGGATCTCGATCACGCGCGTCGACTTCTCCTCGACCACCGACTGGGCGATCGTCTGCCCGAAGGTCATCGCGGCGGAGAAGAAGACGATGCCGAAGGCGAGCGCGACCAGGTACCGCAGGTTGCCGTCCTTCGCGTCGGGGTCGAGCAGCGTGACCTTCGGGGTCACGCTGAGCTGCTGCACGAGCGACCCGGGCGCCTCGTCGTTCGCGACGATGGTCAGCTTCGTCGGGGAGGTGTCGTCGGGCACGATCGCCGCATCCACCTCGCCCGATCTCACGAGCTTCTCGGCGGCGGCGCGGTCGGCGGCGTCGGTGACGGCGAGGCCCTTCTGCCCGTCGAGCAGCTGCTGCGCCTGGCCCACCGCGGCGACCTTGGTCGGGCCCGCGTTGGCGCCGATCAGGTTGCTGGCGATGATGCCGCCGAGCACGAGCAGCAGCAGGATGCCGGTCGAGATCAGGAACGCCTTGCTGCGCAGCCGGGCGCGGATCTCACGGCCGGCGACGAGGCCGGCGGCCTGCGCGAGGCTCGGCGAGGCGGGCGCGCGGTCGGGGCCGGCGGATCCGGGGCGGGCGGGGGATGAGGTGGCGGTGCTCACTGGATGACCTCCGTGAAGATCTGCGCGAGGGAACGCTGCTGGCGGGCGAAGGTCAGGACATCGCCGCGGCTGACCGCCTCGCGCAGCACGGCCTGCACGGCCGCCTCGCTGTCGGCGTCGAACACGGCGAAGCCGGCGTCGAACTCGGCGACGTGGATGCCGGGCTGCTCGCGCAGCCAGCCCGCGTCGGCCGAGCCGAGCAGCTCGTAGCGCAGGCCGGAGTGCTGCTCGCGCAGGGATGCGGTCGAACCGGAGGCGCGGATCGTGCCACCGGCGATGATCACCAGGTCGTCGCAGAGGCGCTCGACGATGTCGAGCTGGTGGCTCGAGAACAGCACGGGGACTCCGGCCAGCGCACGATCCTTCAGGACGCCCACGACGGTGTCGACGGCGATCGGGTCGAGGCCCGAGAACGGCTCGTCGAGGATCAGCACCTCGGGCCGGTGCACGAGCGCCGCGGCGATCTGCGCGCGCTGCTGGTTGCCGAGGCTGAGCTTCTCGATCTCGTCGTCGCGGCGCTCGCCGAGTCCGAGCTGGTCGATCAGCTCGTCGGCGTTGCGCTTCGCGCCGGCGGCGTCGAAGCCGTGCAGCCGCGCGAGGTAGACGAGCTGCTCGGTGAGCTTCATCTTCGGGTACAGGCCGCGCTCCTCGGGCATGTAGCCGAAGCGTCGGCGGTCGCCGCCGCCGAGCAGGGCGCCGTCGAGCGCGACGGTTCCGGCATCCGCATCCAGCACCCCCAGGATGATGCGCATCGTCGTGGTCTTGCCGGCGCCGTTGCCGCCGACGAAGCCCGTCATGCGTCCCTCGACGACATCGAACCCGACATCGTCGAGCACCGCGCGGGCGCCGTATCTCTTCTGGAGTCCTCTGACTTCGAGCATGCTCCGACGCTACGGATGTCGGATGCCGCGCGCCTCAGCCCTGGGTCGGGTCTCTCGGCGACGTGCGCCGCGGCGCTCTCCACCTCACGGGGGAGGCGTGGGCGCGCGGCGCGGGTCGCGGTGCGCGCGCGCCCGTGGCCACACGGCGTCGGCGGATTTCGTGGGTGGCCAGAGATGTACGGGACACGCCGGGACGAGCGTGCGTTCGTGGCCACCTTCGCCGCGGAGGCGTCGGCGGCGGCGCGGCACGACTGCGCCGCGACGGGGCGGGACGCGTCAGGCGGAGGGCGCCACGAAGCCCGAGTCGTAGGCCCACACGACGGCCTGCACGCGGTCGCGTACGCCGAGCTTGAGCAGCACGTTGGACACGTGCGTCTTCACCGTCGCCTCGCCGACCACCAGCTCGGCCGCGATCTCGGCGTTCGACAGCCCCCGGGCGACGTGCCCGAGCACCTCGGATTCGCGCTCGGTCAGCAGGGAGGCCTCCGGCGGCAAGGTGGTGGATGCGCGGCTCGCGTCGGCAGCGGACGTCGCGCCGGTTCCGCCTGCACCCGTCTGGCGGGGGTCGCCGACCGGAGCGATGCGAGC
>NZ_VHQG01000001.1:563736-679385 GCF_006517435.1 Schumannella soli | reverse complement strand
CACTCCTGCAGGACCCACTCCTGCAGGACCCACTCCTGCAGCACCGGATCCCGCCGCCGCGGACCTGGAAGCCGGCCCGCCGTCGGCGCTCGCCGTGGTCGAGCCCGCCGCATCCGCCCCGCCGGCGTGCGCGCCCGCCCTCGCGCCGAAGCGCTCGATCACCCGGCGGGTCACCTCCGGCGAGAGCAGCGCATCCCCCGCCGCGAGCACCCGGACCGCCTCGACCAGGTGCTCCGGACGAGCCGTCTTGAGCAGGAATCCACTCGCACCCGCGGCGAGCGCCCGGAACAGGTAGTCGTCGCTGTCGAAGGTCGTCAGCACGAGGATCGCGGCGCGCGACCCGGCGTCGACGATGCGGCGCGTCGCCTCGAGTCCGTCGATTCCGGGCATCTGCACGTCCATGCAGATCACGTCGGGCTCGAGTTCGGCGGCCGCGCCGACCGCGGCGATCCCGTCGCCGGCCTCGCCGACGACCTCGATTCCGGGCTGCGCCGAGAGGATCGCGCGGAACCCCGTGCGCACGAGCTCCTGATCGTCGACGAGCAGCACGCGCACGCCGCCCGGCGCGGGTCCGTCCGATGCGGCCGAGCCGGATGCGGCGCGCGCGGTCGCGGGGTCGCTCACGGTCGGCTCTCCGTCGGCTCGGGTGCGGATGTAATGGACTCGGTGGGCGCGGCGGCTGCGACGGACTCGGCGGGCGTGATGGTTACCGCGGTCTGGGCGCCGGCTTCGGGCGATGCACCGCCCGCACCCGTCCCGCCCGCGCCCGATGCTCCGCCCGCGACCGGCACGACCGCGCGCACGAGGTACCCGCCGCGCGAGCGCGGACCCGCTTCGAGGAAGCCGCCGCTCGCGGCGACGCGCTCGCGCATGCCGATCTGCCCGAGTCCGCCCGTCGACCGCCGCGCGGCGACCGAGCCCGTGTTGCCGATCTCGAGCTCGACGCTCTCGGGCAGGTAGCGCAGCCGCACGTCGGCGGACGCCTCGGGCCCGGCGTGCTTGCGCACGTTCGTCAGCGACTCCTGCGCGATGCGGAACAGGTTCAGGCTCACGACCGCCGGCAGCGTCCGCGGTGCGCCGACGATCTCGAACGAGGTCGGCAGTCCGGTGGTCGTCGACTCCTCGACGAGAGCGGGGATGCCGCCGACGCCGAGCGTCGAGGGCGCCGTGCCGGCCGGGCCGCCGGCGCCGCCACCGGCCGCGCCCACCGCATCCACCGAACCGGTGTCGCTGTCGCTGTCGCGCAGGGTCGTGAGCATCTTGCGCAGCTCGTCGATCGCCGTGCGCGAGGTGTCTTCGACCACGCCGAGTGCCGCCCGGGCCGCGGCCGGATCGGCGTCGAGCGTCACGCGCGCCGCCCCTGCCTGGATGCCCATGACCGACACGTGGTGCGCCACCACGTCGTGCAGCTCGCGGGCGATGCGAACCCGGTCGAGCGCGACCGCCTGCGCGGCCGTGCGCTCGCGTTCGCGCTCCAGCTCGGCCGTGCGCTGCTCGAGGTCGGATCGCTCGCGCGCCGAGATCCAGGCGCGCTCGCCGAAGAGGTACGCGCCGCCGAAATAGAGGATGTTCGTGATGATCTGCAGCAGCGAGAACGCCACGAGCGGCGACAGCGCGCCGACCCGCGAGAAGCCGGGGAGGGCGGTCGGATCGGTCGCCGTGATGAACAGCGAGACGACCAGCCAGATCAGCATCCCGGCCGTGATGAGCAGCCGCGACACCATCGCCGCGCGCCGGTTCGCCGACCATGCGCCGACCGAGTAGATCGCCAGGAACAGGGCGATGTTGCCGATCAGCGCCTCGGGAACGTGCAGCAGCTGGCCGCCCATGAACGCGACCGCGATCACGAGGGCGACCGGGATGGGCCACCGGCGGCGCGCCGTGAGCGGCACCGTGATCACGACCATCCAGATCGTCGACAGCCAGCCGGGCGCCGGCTTCGGGTACATGCCCGCGACCGCGTAGAGCCCGACGCTGAGCGCGCAGGCGACGAGCATGCCGAGCGCGACCGCCGCGTCGATGCGGATGTCGGCGCGGGTCGGGGCGGGGCGATGCCAGCCGTGCGGGTCGGGAGTGGCGCTCACCTCACCAGGGTAGGGAGGGCGGATGCGCGGCGCCTCCCTCTGGCGGCGGAGGCTGCGCTCGACGCGCTCGCCGGGGCGGGGTCGTGGTCGCCGGTGCCGGCGCCGGCGCCGGTTGCGCGCGGTCAGCCGCGCAGCGCGGCCAGGGCGGCGCTCGCCGCGGCGGCGATCAGCGCGTCGTCGTAGTCGGCATCGGCGTCGCCCGTCGCATCCCGCGAGCTGAGCACTGCGATCACGATCGGCGCGGCGCCGTTCGGCGGATGCACGACGGCGAGGTCGTTGCGCGTTCCGTAGCCGGCGGCGCCCGACTTGTCGCCGGCCGTCCATCCCGTCGGCAGTCCGGCGCGGATCAGCGTCGACCCGGTCTGCGAGCCGTCGAGCCAGCCGAGCAGCGCCGTGCGCTCGGGCTTCGCCAGCGCCGCGCCGCGTCCGCCGACCGCGAGCGACCGCAGGTCGCTCACGAGCGCGCGTGGCGTGCTCGTGTCGCGCGAATCACCTGGCGTCGCCGTGTTCAACTCGGGCTCGGGGCGGTCGACGCGCGTCGTGCGATCGCCGAGCTTCCGCAGCTCGCGCTGCAGCGCATCCACCCCGCCGAGGCGTTCGAACAGCAGGTTGCCGGCCGTGTTGTCGCTGAGCTCGACGGCCGCGGCGGCGACATCGCCGAGGGTCATGGTGCCGCCGGCGTGCTGCTCGGTCACGGGGGAGTAGTCGATGAGCGGAGCCGCCGGGATCGCCACCGGGTCGTCGAGCGCGGCGACGCCCTCGCGCTTCAGCACGAGTCCGGCGGCGAGGGCCTTCAGCGTCGAGGCGTGGGCGAAACGGGCGTCGGCGTTCCAGGTGACGGTGCGTCCGGTGGCGGTGTCGGTCGCGATCACGCCGAGCCGGGCGTCGTAGCGCTGCTCGAGCGCGGCGAGGTCGAGTGCGGTCTCGCGGCCGTGCTGGGCGGCGGCACCCGACGCGGTGCTCGACGCAGTGCCGGCGGTGGATGCTCGGCTCGCGCCCGCCGTCGGCGAGGCGTCCGCCGGGGCGGCGGCCGCGCATCCGGTCAGCAGTGCGGCGACGACGGGGACGGCGAGCAGAGCGGTGCGGGATGCGGAGCGGTCGACGGTGCGGTGGTGGCGCATCCCCCATCCTCAGCATGCCCACCTCCGCGCCACCCGACAGCAGCGCCCGGAGCCGGCGCGGGCCTGAGCACGGGGCGGCATCGTCGGCACATCGCGGCCCCAGAGTCCGGAGTCGAGCCTCTCGTTCTCGAATCCGGCCCCGGCCTCGCGCACGGAAGCCGCTCAGCGGCGCAACCGAGCCGCATTGCGGCTCGAGGGGCTCTCCCGCCGGCTTCCGTGCACGCGGTTCCGGATGGGCGGCGCACCCGAGCCGACGTCGAGCTCGGGCAGCCCGGTCATCCGAAACGGCTGGCGCCGGGCAACCGCGGCACCGCCGAAAAGGACGCGCTCCCGACGGCTCCCAGCGCCGCTCAATCGCCCAGCGGACCCGTCTCGCCGAAGCGCTCGCCCGAGACGACCTGCTCGGCCAGGCGGCGCAGCGCGAGCAGCAGCGGCTCGACCAGCACCGTGCCGAGCACGACGTACCGCACGGCGGCCTCCGCCGACTCGGTCGGGATGCCGTCGATCTCGGCCTGCGCGATGTCGCGCGCAGCGCGCCCGTAGGCGTCGAGAACGCCGGGCGCGAGGTCGAAGCCGCCGTCGCGCAGCCCCTGCAGCCCCGCGGCGACGGCGCCGAGCACGGCCGGGTCGCAGCTCTCGGTGCGCCAGCCCCATCCGCTCGTGATCGCGCGCACCTCGTCGACGTCGGCGGCCGCGTCGAGCGGGGCCGTGATCGCGTTGTGCGCGGTGGCGAGCAGATGGATCGCGGCCGGCGGCTCGTCGATCGCCGCGAGGATCGCCCGCGCCTGCGCGATGCTGACGCCGCCGGCGCCCAGCAGCGCCCGCACCAGCCGCAGCCGGGCGACGTGGCTGTCGTCGTAGAGCGCCTGGGTCGGGGCCGTGCGCTCGCCCTCGTGCAGCAGCCCTTCGCGCAGGTAGTACTTCACGGTCGCGACGGGCACGCCGGTTGCGGCGGCGAGCTGCGAGATGCGCATCCAGGCTCCCGGGGTCGGAACGGTGTCGGGCTCTTGACATTGGAGAGTAGCACTATCCATTATTGGCGAGTTCAACTATCCAATGGGATGCGGCGGTTCGCATCCACCCGTCATCGCTCGACCAGGAGGCGCGAGATGCCGAAGATCTTCCCGGGTCGCATGACCCACCACCACGAGGGTGAGCTCATCGTCTTCCACATCGGGATGCGCATCAACAAGCTCTGGCGGCCCGATCTCTGGCTTCCGGTGCTGCGTGCGATGGGGCCGATGCTGATCGAGCTGTCGAAGGATCCCGACTCAGGGCTGCTCGGCTTCACCCCGCTGTTCGGCCGCAACGGGCCGTACATCGTGCAGTACTGGAGCAGCATCGAGAAGCTCTACGCCTACGCCTCGAACCGGGATGCGGCGCACCGGCCCGCCTGGACGGCCTTCACTACGAGGGCGCGCAAGGCCCCCGGCGCGGTCGGCATCTGGCACGAGACGTTCCACGTGGAACGCGCCGAGACGATGTACGTCGGCATGCCGAAGGCCGGCCTCCCCACCGCGACCGAGCACGTGCCGGTCACGCCGCGCGGGAACCGGGCGCGCGACCGCTACGCCGCCGGTCGCACGGGCGGCGCCGAGCACTGACCGCGCCGAGCGCCGCACGATCTCGGCCCCGCCGCGGAATATCGCGCGGCGAGGCCGGGATCGCCACGCGATCCTGCGGAAAACGCGTCAGGCGGTGGCCGCCGTGATTCCGCGGGTCGACTCGATCACGTCGGTCATCTTCTTGTTCAGCGCCTCGTAGAACATCGAGAGCGGGAACTCGTCGTCGAGCACGGCATCCGTGTAGCCCTTCGGCGCGCCGGCGAGGATCTCGTCCGACAGGCCGCGAGCCCAGGCGGATGCCGGGTTCGGCGTGAGCGTGCCGCGCACGAGCTCGTAGGCGGCGAGCCAGTGCACCGTCTTCGGGCGGTCGATGCTGCGCCAGTAGAGCTCGTTGATCGCATCCGACAGGGCGATGACCGCGGTCGGCAGGGCGACCCAGTCGATCGCGAGCTGGGTGTCGGTCCAGTGCAGCACGCCGCGCTGGTGCAGCCAGGCGAACAGCAGCTGCCCGCCGAGTCCGTCGTAGTTGCGCACGCGCGATCCGGTGAGCGGGAAGCGGAAGATGCGGTCGAACAGGATGGCGTGCTGCACGCGCACGGCCTGGTCGCGGATCTCGGCCGCGTCGTCGCCGAGCTCGGCGTCGTCGGCGTCGCCGAGGCGCACGCTTTCGCGGAACGCGGTCAGGTCGCAGCGCAGCTCTTCGAGCGAGTAGAGGAAGAACGGCATGCGCTGCTTGATCATGAACGGATCGAACGGCAGGTCGCCGCGCATGTGCGAGCGGTCGTGGATGAGGTCCCACATGACGAAGGTCTTCTCCGTCGCGGCCTGATCGTCGAGCATGGCGGCGTCGAGCGGGGTGAGCTCGAGCTTCGTGATGTCGGCGGCGGCGCGGGTGACGCGGCGGTAGCGGGCGGCCTCGCGGTCTTGGAAGATCGCGCCCCAGGTGAACTGCGGGATCTCGCGCATCGCGACGGTCTCAGGGAACAGCACGGCCGAGTTGGTGTCGTAGCCGGCGGTGAAGTCGATCAGGCGCAGCGACAGGAACAGCTTGTTCGTGTACGTCTGCTCGAGCCGCGCGATGAACTCGGGCCAGATGACCTCGACGATGAGCGCCTCGACGTGGCGCTCGCTCGAGCCGTTCTGCGTGTACATCGGGAACACGACGAGGTGGCGCAGGCCGTCGACGCGGTGCTCTGCCGGCTGGAAGGCGACGAGCGCATCCAGGAAGTCCGGCACGCCGAAGCCGCCGTCGACCCAGCGGTCGAAGTCGACGACGAGGGCGTCGAGGTAGGCGGCGTCGTGCGGGAAGGCGGGGGCGAGGGCGCGGATGCCGGCCGTCAGTCGCGCGACGGCGTCCCGCGCGGCCGGGTGGTCGGCGGGCTCGGGGATCGAGCCGTCCTTGACCTGCCACTGCTGCAGTTCGGTGGCGGCGGCCTTCAGCTGCAGCCAGGCGGCGGAGTTCTCGGCGCGGGAGGCGTCTTCGACGACCTCGGGCTCTCCGATGACAGGAGTGGTGCTGTGGGCGGATGCGTGGGCGATCGACATGATGACGCCTCCTCTCCCTTCCAGGCTAGGAAGAGAGGCCGCCGCCGCGTCGGGCGTCGAGCGCTCGAAACCTGCGTCTGGTGCGCGGACGGCGCATCAAACACGCGCGCAGCAGGCCCGTGCGCGCGATGTCAGCCGCGTGAGCTCACGCGAGGCCGCGCGCGATCAGTCGCGCGACGCCCGCGGGATCACGAGCGGCGTGCCCGTCTCGGGGTCGGGGATGACGACGCACGCCAGCCCGAACACCTCCTCGACGAGTTCGGCGGTGACGATCTCGCGGGGCGCCCCCTCGGCGACGACCCGGCCGTCCTTCATGGCGATGAGGTGCGTCGCGTAGCGCGCCGCCTGGTTGAGCTCGTGCAGCACGGCGACCACCGTCGTGCCGTCGTGGTGCAGTCGCGCGAAGAGGTCGAGCAGCTCGATCTGGTGCGCGATGTCGAGGAAGGTCGTCGGCTCGTCGAGCAGCAGGATCGGCGTCTGCTGCGCGAGCGCCATCGCGGCCCACACCCGCTGCCGCTGACCGCCGGAGAGCTCGCTGACCTGCCGGTCGGCGAGCGCATCCACCTCGGTCGCGGCCATCGCCTGCTCGACGGCCTGCTCGTCGGCGCTCGTCCACTGCCGGAACAGGCCCTGGTGCGGGTAGCGCCCGCGCGACACGAGGTCGCTGACCGTGATGCCGTCGGGCGCCGTCGAGCTCTGCGGCAGCAGCCCGACGATGCGCGCGGCCTCCTTCGGCGCGTACCCGGCGATCGCCTTGCCGTCGAGCACGACCTGACCCGAGGTCGGCGTCAGCAGGCGCGACAGCGCGCGCAGCAGCGTCGACTTGCCGCAGGCGTTCGGGCCGACGATCACGGTGAACGAGCGGTCGGGGATGTCGACGGCCAGGTTCTCGGCGATCACGCGGCGGTCGTACGCGAGGGTCACGTCGCGCGCCTGCAGCCGCGCGGCGCCGGAGCCGGTCGTCGCGCCTCCCGGACCGGCGGTGTCGCCGGTCGCGGTGGCGGATGCGGTGATCTCGGTCATCGGCGTCGCGCCTCCCGGATGAGCAGCCAGATAAGGTACCCGCCGCCGACGCACACCGTGACCACGCCGACCGGCACCCCGGGCAGCGCGTTCTGCGCCAGCTGGTCGGCGCCGAGCAGCAGCGCGGCACCGAGCAGGGCGCTCGCGGCGAGCGGGATGCCCGGACCGCGGGTGAGGCGCGCGGCGATCTGCGGCGCGGCGAGCGAGATGAAGGCGATGGGGCCCGTGACGGCGGTCGCGACGGCGGTGAGCGCGACGCCGACCGCGACGAGCGCGAGCCGCGAGGGCTCGACGCGCAGTCCGTGCGCGCGGGCGGAATCGTCGCCGAGCTCGAGCTGGCGCAGCCGTGGGGCGAGCATGACGACGGCGACGCCGAGCAGGGCGAGGATCACGACGGCCGGCACGAGGTGCGCCCAGTCGACCGTCGAGAGCGAGCCGGCGCCCCACACCGAGGCGGCCATCGCGACCTCGGCCTTGGCGCGCAGCCGGATCCACACGTTGATCGCCGCGAGCACGCCGGTGACGCCGATGCCGACGATGATGAGGCGGAAGCCGTCGATGCCGCGCCGGAACGCGAGCGCGTAGACGACGAGGGCGGTGGCGAGCCCGCCGGCGAGGGCGCCGAACTCCACCGGCACGAGGCCGCCGAGCACGATCGTCACGATCAGCGCGCCCGTGTAGGAGCCGGTCGAGAAGCCGATGATGTCGGGCGAGCCGAGCGGGTTGCGACTGAGGGTCTGGAAGATCGCGCCCGACACCGCGAGCGCGGCGCCGAAGGCGAGCGCGGCGATCGTGCGCGGCATCCGCCATTCGACGACGACCTGGTGGGCGAAGCTCTCGCGGTCGCTGATCGCCTGGATGACCTCGAGCGGCGTCAGCTGGAAGCGGCCGAGGCAGATCGCGAGCACGAAGCCGACGACCACGACGGCGGCGAGCGCGAGGATGATGGCGCGGCGCCGCGTGCGCAGGCGGGCTCCGGTGCGGCGCGCGGGTCGGGCGTCGGCGTCGCGGCGCGAGGATGCCGTCGCCGCGCTCATAGGCTGCTCATCCGACGCGAGCGGGCGATGCCGATGAGCACGGGCGCGCCGAGCACGGCGGTCACGATGCCGACCGGCAGCTCGCCCGGGTAGAGCGCGACGCGGCCGAGCACATCCGCCGCCAGCAGCAGCACGGGCGCGAGCACGAGCGTGTAGGCGAGGATCCAGCGCTGGTCGGGGCCGGTCACGAAGCGCGCCGCGTGCGGAACCATGAGCCCGACGAACGCGATCGGCCCGGCGATCGCGGTCGCGCCGCCGGCGAGCAGCGTGACGGCGGCGATCGACAGACCGCGCACGAGCGCGACGTTGGCGCCGAGCGAGCGGGCGAGGTCGTCGCCGAGCGCGACGGCGTTGAGCGGGCCGCCGAGGGCGAGGGCGAGGATCGCGCCGACCGCGAGGAACGGCAGCACGGGCAGCAGGTCGGGCCAGCCGCGGTCCTGCAGCGAGCCGGCGTTCCAGGCGCGCAGCACGTCGAAGGTCTTCGGGTCGAGCAGTGAGAGCGCCGTGATGACGCCGATGAGGATCGCGCTGAGCGCGGCGCCGGCGAGCGTCAGCCGGGCCGGGTCGATCGCCCCGGGTCCGCCCGCGCCGATCAGGTACACCGCGACCGTCGTGAGCAGTGCGCCGCCGAGCGCGAACCAGACGTACGAGCCCGAGCCCTGGATGCCGAGCACCGCGATGCCGAGCGCGATCGCGAAGCCCGAGCCGTAGGTGACGCCGAGGATGCCGGGGTCGGCGAGCGGGTTGCGCGTCACCGCCTGCACGAGGGCGCCGGCGAGGCCGAGCGCGATGCCGGCGGCGATGCCGATCGCGGTGCGCGGCAGGCGCGACTCGACGACGACGCTCGCCTCGGTGCCGGCGGGCGCCTTGCCCGCGAACAGATCCTGCAGGGCCTGGATGACGTGGTCGAGAGGGATGCCGCGCGAGCCGACGGCGAGACTGAGCGCGATCGCGACGGCCAGCGCGACGATCGCGACGAGCAGGCCGAGCAGGCGCACGGTCGCGGGCCGCATGCGGGCGCGCCGAGCCGCGAGGCGCTGCTCGGCGGTCTCCTCGACGGCCCGGGTTGACGTCACGAGAGCTTAGGCTAACCTAAGTCCGCACCCCGCCCGCTGAGGGCGCCGCACCGCGCCGCGACAGCATCCGCCGCGCGTCCCTGCACTCGGCTCACGCCGCTTCGTCATACCCGGAAGACACCACACGCTCATGAAGAGAACCCCCCTGCTCCTCGCCGCCGCCGCGATCATCGCGGTCGCGCTCAGCGCCTGCTCGACCGGGTCCGGCTCGGCCGGCGGATCCGACTCCGGCTCCGACGCCGCCGGCTCGTTCCCGGCGAAGGTCGCCACCAAGTTCGGCACCATCGAGGTGAAGGAGGCGCCGAAGCGCGTCGTCGCCCTCGGCTGGGGCGACGCCGAGACCGCGCTGAGCTTCGGCGTCACGCCGGTCGGCGCGAGCGACTGGCTCGGCTTCGGCGGCAAGGGCGTCGGCCCGTGGGCCGAGAAGCTCTACGGCTCGGCGAAGCCCGAGATCATCAAGACGCTCGAGCCCGACTACGAGCAGATCGCGAACCTCAAGCCCGACCTCATCCTCGACACCCACGGGCTCGGCGACGAGAAGCGCTACACGAAGCTGAAGTCGATCGCGACCACGATCAGCGTGCCGAAGGGCGGCGAGAACTACCTCACGACGCTCGAGCAGCAGACCACCATGATCGGCGAGGCGCTCGGTCAGCCCGACAAGGCGAAGCAGCTGCTCGACACCGTCGAGAAGAACGCCAAGGCCGCCGCCGACGCCCACCCCGAGTGGGCGGGCAAGAGCGCGACCGTCGCCGCCTACACGAGCGAAGGATGGGGCGCCTACGTCGACGGCGACGCCCGCCTCGCCTTCCTGCAGCGCCTCGGATTCGTGCAGAACCCGACCATCGCCGCCATGAAGGCCGACAGCTTCTCGGTGTCGATCTCGTCGGAGCAGCTCGACCTGCTGAACGCCGACCTCGTCGTCGCCTTCCCGATCTTCATCGAGGCGTCGAAGATCACCGAGCAGCCTCTCTGGAGCAAGGTGCCCGCCGTCGAGGCCGGACACAGCATCGTGATCACCGACCAGAGCATCCAGTCGGCGTTCTCGAGCGGCACCCCGCTCGCGCAGGACTACCTGCTGAAGAACTTCGTCCCGCTGATCGAGAAGGCCGTGCCGGCCAGCTGATCGACGGGTCGAACAGGCACGGAGCCCCGGTGGATGCGCCCACCGGGGCTCCGTCATGTGCGGGCCGCGCGACGGGGCCGTGCCCGGCGGAGGCGATGGCGCGAGGGCCCGGCGGACCGATGGAGCGACCGGCGCTCGCGGTGCTGGAAGACTGGATGCCGTGCTGGGAGCGCTGACGGGGTTCGCGATCATCGCGGTCATCATCGCCGTGGGATACCTCATCGCCCGGCTGGAGGTGCTGCCCGACGGCGCCGGCCTGGTGCTCAACCGCACCGCCTTCTTCGTCGGCAGCCCGGCGCTGCTGTTCGGGGTGCTGGCCCGCGCCGACCTGTCGACGGTCTTCTCGCCGTTCCTCGTCGCCGCGTTCGTCGGCGCCGTGGTCGCCGCGCTGCTGTTCGTGCTCGCCTCGCGGCTGCTGTTCCGCATGCGCTTCGGCGACACGGTCGTCGGCGCCGCGGCATCCGGCTACGTCAACGCCAACAACATCGGCCTGCCGGTCGCGACCTACGTGATCGGCAGCACGCAGTACGTCGCCCCGGTGCTGCTGTTCCAGCTGCTGATCTTCGCGCCCGTCGTGCTGACGCTGCTCGACGTGACCGCGCGGGGATCGGCCTCGCTGAAGAGCGTGCTGCTCGGCCCGATCCGCAACCCCATCCTCATCGCCTCGCTGCTCGGCGTGATCGTCGCGGCGACAGGGGTCGAGCTGCCGGATGCGGTCATGGCGCCGTTCGACCTCGTCGGCGGACTCGCGATCCCGGCGATGCTGCTCGCCTTCGGCATGTCGCTGCGCGGCCAGCGGCCCTTCGCGCCCGGCTCGCCGCGACGCGCCGTAATCGTCGCCACGGCCATCAAGACGATCGCGATGCCGGCGGTCACCTGGGTCGTCGCCGCGCTCGTGCTGCACCTGCCCGCGACCGAGGTCGCGGCGGCGACCGTGGTGGCCGCGCTGCCGGCCGCGCAGAACATCAACACCTACGCGGTGCGCTACAACCAGGGCGTGCTGCTCGCTCGCGACGCGGTGCTGTTCTCGACGCTGGCGTCGCTGCCGGTCATCCTCGTGGTCGCGCTGCTGCTGCATCCCGCGGGCTGAGCGGGCCTCGGCGCGCGACGGCTGCTCCGCCCGCGGCCCTCAGCCGATCGTCGGGTCGCCCGCGAACGCGCTCGTGCCGGTCTTGCCGATCCCCGCGTCGAGTGCGGCGGCGAGGCGATCGTAGGCGGGGCCGTCGAGGGTGACGAGCTCGGAGTGCCGGATGCCCTGCGTGATCGCGACGAAGCCGAGGCGATCGGCGTCGGCCGTCCAGATCTGCACCCGCAGCGCGCCGTTCTTCACCCCGGTCGGCAGGGGCGCGTACCGCGCCGGGTCGCCGGTGCGGAAGCGGCCGAGGATGTCGGCGACCACGTCGTCGCCGCCGGTCGCGTAGGCGACCGAGTGGCGCCGACGCAGCGGGGTCCCCGTCGATGCGCGGGCCAGCCGATTGCTGCGGAAGATCGCGGCGAGCAGCCAGAGCACCATCCAGATCGGGCAGAGGATCGCGATGAGCCAGACGTAGATCGTGCTCGACGTGCTGGGCGGGTCGGCGCCGGCCGCGGGCAGGATCACGAAGAGGCCGATCAGCGGCACGGTCATGGCGACGACCATCAGCAGGTAGATCAGGGTCTGGCGGGGGTCGCGCACCTGACGGTAGCCGCCCTGCGCCAGCAGGTGTCGCTCGTAGGGGTAGAGCAGCGAGAGGATCACCGAAGTGAGCCTAGGTCAGCTCGAGCCGCTGGGCTACAGGCGTGGCCGAGCGCGGCTCGGCTCGCATCACGACTCGCGTCAGAAGATCATCGGGCGGTCGTCGTCATCCTCGTCGCCGGCGCCGAGGTCGAGATCGACGACCACCGGCACGTGGTCGCTCGGGGCGTCGCCCTTGCGCTCGTTCCGGTGGATGCCCGCCCCGGCGACCAGGTCGGCGAAGGGCTTCGAGCCGAGGATGAAGTCGATGCGCAGTCCCTCGTTGCGCGGGAAGCGCAGCTGCTTGTAGTCCCAGTAGGTGTAGCCCTCGGGTACGAGCGGACGCACGACGTCGGTCAGCCCGCTGTCGAGCAGCGCCTGGAACGCGGCGCGCTCCGGCGGCGAGACGTGCGTCGAGACGCCCTCGATGATCGTCGGGTCGCCGTTATCGGCGTCGGTTGGGGCGATGTTGAAGTCGCCCGTGAGGGCGATGGGACCGTCGGGGTTGGCGCGCATCCAGTCGGCGGTCGAGCTGCGCAGCGCCTCGAGCCACTCGAGCTTGTAGGCGTAGTGCGGGTCGGTCAGGCCGCGGCCGTTGGGAACGTAGAGGCTCCACACGCGCACGCCGTCGACGGTCGCGCCGATCGCGCGCGGCTCGAGCGGCAGATCGGGGCCCTCGTGGCCCTTGAGGAAGCCGGGCATGCCCTCGAAGGTGTTCGCCACATCCTCGAGCCCCCGACGGCTCGCGATCGCGACGCCGTTCCACTGGTTGAGCCCGTGCGTCACGACCTCGTAGCCCGCCGCCTCGAACTCGGCGTGCGGGAACTGCGCGTCTTTGCACTTGATCTCCTGCATCGCCAGCACGTCGACCTCTTCACGGCCGAGCCAGTCGACGATGCGGCCGACCCGCGCGCGGACCGAGTTGACGTTCCAGGTGGCGATGCGCATGCCCCAACGCTAGCGGCGGCGGGCGACAGCGACCGGCGTCGACGCCCGGAGTCGAGTGGATGCGCGAGCGCGGGGAAGTAGAGTGACGGCCGTGACCGACGCCCGACAGCAGCTCATCGAGTACATCCGCTCTGACGCCGTGTTCCACGGCGACTTCACGCTCACCAGCGGCAAGAAGGCCAGCTACTACGTCGACCTGCGTCGCGTCAGCCTCGACCACCGTGTCGCGCCGCTCATCGGCCAGGTCATGGTCGACCTGATCGCCGACATCCCCGAGGTGGATGCCGTGGGCGGCCTCACGATGGGCGCCGACCCGATCGCCGCGGCCGTGCTGCACCAGGGCGCCGCGCGCGGCCTCAGCTACGACGCCTTCGTCGTGCGCAAGGAGCCGAAGGACCACGGCCGCGGGCGCCAGGTCGAGGGCCCCGACCTCGCCGGCAAGCGCGTGATCGTGCTCGAAGACACCTCCACCACGGGCGGTTCGCCGCTCAAGGCCATCGAGGCGCTCGAGAAGGTCGGCGCCGAGATCGCCGCCGTCGCCGTCGTCGTCGACCGGGCCACCGAGGCGAAGTCGCGCATCGAGTCGGCTGGGTACCCCTACTACGCGGCCATCGGCCTGGAAGACCTGGGCCTGGCTCCGTGACCTCCGGCGGGCTGAGCGACGAGCAGCGCAGGCGCCTCAGCGCCGCGCCGCCGCCGTCGCCCGGCTCGGCCGCTCCCGACGGCGTCGAACGCCCGGTGCCGCCGCCGTCCCCGCCGCCCCTCGTCGAGCCGCCGGCCCCGCCGCTGCGGGCGGCGCCGCAGTTCGTCGAGCCGGGCGAGGGGGATGCTCGGCGTGCCCGCCCCGCCGCCGACGGCGGGGCCGTCCGGCGCGCGCGACCTGCCCCTCCCGACGAGCCCCCGGTCGACACGGGCGCCCTCCCGGGCACCGAGCCGATCGCGGCTCCCCCGGCGGCTCCGGCTCCGGCTCCGACGCCGCCGTCGTCCGAGCCGGCGATCGACACCGGCGCGCTGCCCGGCACCGCTCCGATCGCGGCCGCCGACCTCGCGCACACCGACCCGACGACGCTGCCGCCCGAGCTGCATCTGCAGTCCGCGCTCGCGATCGACGGCGCGCCGGGCGCGCCGCCGGCCGTCGAGGGCTCGGCTCTGCTCGATGAGCTCTTCGCGCCCGACCGCTTCGTCGAGTGGCAGGACGGCGCCGTCTCGAGCGACCGCGCACCCGACCGCGCCGGCCCGCCGACGCAGGGGCACATCCCCTCGGGCCTGACCGGGCCTCAGCCCGCGCACGACCCGTGGGCGCGCACGAAGGCGGCGCTCGCCGCCGCGCAGGAGGCCGACGAGCGTGCGCTCGCGAAGGGCGCCCGGGTCGGCTGGGCCGGCGTCCCCGAGAGCGTCGTCGAGGTGGCCGACGCCGACGCTCATGCGCCGATGACCCGCACCCAGCGCGCGCTGCTCGCGGTCGCCGTGGCTGTCGTGAGCGTGCTCGCGCTCCTGTCGCTGTTCCTGCTCGGCAGCCGGCTCCCGGTCGCCGAAGCGGGCCCGGGCGGGGGCGGCTCCGCGCAGGCGGGCGACGGCGGATCGAAGCCGGCGCCGAGCGCCGTGCCGTCCGCTCCGGTGAAGCCGGGCCAGCATCCCTGGTCGGCGCTCGTCGGCGGCGAGTGCCTCAGCGATTTCAGCGACCCGTGGGCGGAGCGCTTCACGGTCGTCAGCTGCGTGCGCGACCACGACGCCCAGCTCGTGCTGCGCGCGCCGATCCCCGACCAGGCGAAGCGCTACCCCGGCGTGGACGCGCTGCAGGCCCGGCTGAGCGAGCTCTGCGCGGCCTCGGGCGTCGTCGACCTGTCGACCGCCGGCCAGTACGCCGACCTGCAGATCTCGGCGGCGTTCCCCGCCTCATCCGCCCAGTGGACCAGCGGTCCCCGCGACTACTTCTGCTTCGTCAGCCGCTCGAGCGGCAAGGCGATCGGCGAGAGCATCCAGGGCACCGCGCAGGCGGGAGTGTGGGCGTCGGAGCGCGCCGCCGTCAGCTCGGCCCCGCCGAAGAGCGACGGCTGACGCCGCCGTCCGCTCTCAGGGCGGGACACTCAGGGTCACCTCGGCTCAGACGAACCCGCCGCGCGGTGCCGGGTCGATCACCGGGCCGACGCGGTCCTTCATCCGCACGACGACCTTCCACGGCGCGGGCGTGTCCGGCAGACGGTAGGTGAAGACCATACGGTCGAGCTGGTCGGCACCGCCGTCGGGCAGGAGGATGATCTGCGTCACCGACAGGTCCGCGAGGAACTCGTTCGGATCCTCTCGCCGCCGGAACCCGCTCTGTCTCCACGCCGTGAAGAGCTTGTCGGCGGCTGTGCCGCTCTGCCCGAGCTCCGACTCGATCGCGCCGCGAGCCATCTTCTCGATCTCGGCGAGTCCGGTCAGCGCGATGTCGATGATGAACACCAGCTGCTCGCCGAAGCGATCGGGATGATCGACCTCGAGACGCAGGGGGACGGAGGCGCCATCCAGATCGACGCGGGTCTCCATCCACCCTCCGCCGGAGCCGCCGTCGAGCCGGATCGGACCGAGGATGGTGCTCGTCAGCTCGGTCGCGCTCATACGAGCTCGCCGACGAGCGCACGCAGGGCGTCGCGGGCCGAGCCGTCCGTGTGGAAGTAATCCTCGACGGAGGCGTTGAACAGCGCCCGACCGTGCTCGTATTCGGCCGCGGTCAGGCGCAGGCAGGTGAACGTCAGGTCCCAGAGGGCCGTGATCGCGCGATGGCCGCCGTCGGCGTCGAACCCGATGCCGGACTGGCGGCGCACGGGGCTGGTCGACGGCGGAGTCGACAACTTCGCGACGGCCCCTTCCAGACCCTCGAGGATGCGACGCATGTTGTTGTCGATCGTGTTCGTCGTGCCGCGATCCATCTGCATGACGTCGGAGCTGTCGGGGTAGTCGCCGAGCGGGAACGCGGCGAGGTTGAAGTCTTTCAGATCGTCCATGATCGCCCGAGCGGTGTCGGTGGCGGTGATGTGCAGCCCGTTCTCGCCGGCCGCGATTCCCGCGTTGAGGTTGTCGAGGGCATCCTCGAGCGAGGTGAGGATCGCGTCGTAGCCGTCGCCCTTGATGACGGCGTCGGCGTCGAGGGCGCCGATCGCGACGGAGATGCCACCGGCGATCGCCGCCAGCGGGATCGCGGCCGCGCCGCCGGAGAGGGCGGTAGCGCCGATGGCGATGACAGCCCCGATGCAGGTCAGCACGAACTTCTGCTCGGCGGCGATCTTCGACTGGGCGGCGGTGTCGAGTGCTTCCTTGGTCTTGACGCAGAGCGAGGTGACGTCGCTGCGCGCCGCGGGCCAGATCGCCGCTTCTTCCTCGTAGTACTTCTCGATGATCGCGCTCGAGGTTCCGATGCCCGCCATGACGACACCGAGCTGCGACTTGTACTTGTCCGCGAAGGGAGCCTTGAAGGAACCGCGGATCTCTGTCAGTGAGGTCGCGATGTCCTGGTTCGCGGTGCCCAGTTCGCCGCTGTTCGAGACCGACTGGTCGCTGCCCGAGCGGCCGAAGGTCCCGGCGACCGTCTGCGTCCTGCTCTGCGGATCCGCGCACTGGGCGCCGTCGGGAAGGTCGAACCACGGCGAGACGATGCGGTCGACCCGAGCGCGGAGCGCGTCGTACCGGGGCGCCATCGTGATCGGTCCGGTGATCGCGAGCATCGCCTTGTAGTCCGGGGTGAGTGCGGTGTACTCGCCCCCGCCGGAGCCGTCGGCATCCGGACGCTTCACGATCATCCCCGGCGCCCACCCCCAGACGGCGTACCAGCCGTCGTTGACGACCCAGACTCCGAAATGCTGCTCGGCCATGTACGCGTCGATGGCCGACCGCTTGAGTTCGCCGGCGATCGTCGGGAGGTCGTCGTAGGTCTGCTGCATGGGGTCCCCTCGGAGGAGCGCTCGTTCGAATCACGATGAGCGCGGTCCTTCCGACAGTAACCGGGCTGGAGGCGTTTCGCGAGAAATACCCATGACATGCGAGTGGATGCGGGTCTGCGCGGCTAGGGTCGATTCGATGTCCGGGCCGCTGCGATCGTGAGGCGAACATGACCCAGCCGTATCAGCCGCCGAACGGCCCCGCACCGTCCGGTCCGGCGTCTCCGGGCCCTGCGCACCCGGGTGCGCAGGGGGGTCGGGGCGGGGATGCCGCGGTGGCCGCGCTCATCCTCGCGATCGGATCCCTGGTCGCGCCCGCGGTGCTCTTCCTCTTCTTCCCGCTGCTCGCCGTCGCGGCGGCGGCGGCGATCGTCGCCATCCTTCTCGCGGTCTCCGCGGCGAGGCGCGGCCGTCGCGGACCGATCATCGTGTGGTCGATCGTGCTGGCCTCGGTGGCCCTGGTCGTGAACTCGGTGGTCTTCGGGGTGGTCTTCTGGCAGGCGACCGCCTCGTGGCGCGTGAACGGCGTGCAGGTCTACACCGACGGCGGCGAGAGCTACACCGCTGAGTATCAGATCGGAGAACACGGCGGCACCGAGACCTGGCACCGGGACTGGGCGGCGCACTGGCTGACGAAGCAGCCGGGAGGCTCGCTGACGTTGACGGCGGAGCCCGGGCATGAGGGCGAACCGCTCCAGTGCCGGGTGCTCATCGAGGGCCGAGAGGTCGCGAACGAGAGCTCGACCTCAGGGTCGGTGACCTGCCGCTACGACTGACGTCGCGCTCGGCTCTGCCCACCGTCGAGCGATTTGCGATGATCAGGAGGTGCACATGACCCAGCCGACCGAACCGGGTCGGGTCGCGTCAGCCGTCGCGAAGCCGCCAACCGAAGCGGCCCTCGTGCTCGCCCTCGTCGCGTTGATCGCACCGGCGCTGCTGTTCGCGGTGTTCCCTCTGCTCGCGGTCAGCGCCGCCGCTGCGATCGCGGCGCTCGTGCTGGCTGTCATCGCGGTGCGTCGCGGTCGTCGTGGACCGGCGGTCGTCGGGGCGTTCGTCATCGCGGCGGTCGCTCTGATCGTCAACTCGGTGGTCTTCGGCATCATCTTCTGGCAGGCGACGGCGTCGTGGCGGATCCATCACGTCGAGATCCGCACCGATGGCGGAGAGAGCTACTCGGCGGAATACGAGGTCGGCCACGACCGCGGCACACGGCAATGGTCTCGGGACTGGTGGGCGAAGTGGAGCATCACCGAATCGAACGCCGAGATCACCCTCACGACGACACCCGGGACGCAGGACGAGACGCTCGACTGCCGGATTATCTGGGACGGGAAGGTGGTCGTGCACGAGACCTCTGACACGGGAACCGTCACGTGCAGGTACGACGGCTGACGGCCGTCGCGTCCGAACGTCAGAGCTCCGACTCGGCCGGCCCGTCGAGCAGCTCGTGCACGCCCGCGATGACCTCGTCCGGGCGGAAGGGGTACTTCGCGATCTCGGCCTCGTCGCTGATGCCGGTCATGACGAGCACCGTGTGCAGGCCCGCCTCGATGCCGGCGACGATGTCGGTGTCCATGCGGTCGCCGATCATGCCGGTGTTCTCGCTGTGCGCGCCGATCTTGTTCATCGCCGAGCGGAACATCATCGGGTTCGGCTTGCCGACGACGTAGGGCTCGCGCCCCGTCGCCTTCGTGATGAGTGCCGAGATCGCGCCGGTCGCGGGCAGGACGCCCTCCTGGCTGGGGCCGGTCGCATCCGGGTTCGTCGAGATGAAGCGCGCGCCGTTGTTGATGAGGCGGATGGCCTTGGTGATCGCCTCGAAGGAGTAGTTGCGGGTCTCGCCCACCACCACGTAGTCGGGGTTCGTCTCCGTCATCACGAAGCCGGCCTCGTGCAGCGCGGTGGTGATGCCCGCCTCGCCGATCACGAAGGCCGAGCCGCCGGGCATCTGCGAGCGGCAGAAGTCGGCGGTGGCGAGGGCGCTGGTCCAGATGCGGTCCTCGGGCACGTTGAGCCCGCTCGAGCGCAGACGGGCGGCGAGATCGCGCGGCGTGAAGATCGAGTTGTTCGTCAGCACGAGGAACGGGGTGCCGGCGTCGAGCCACTGCTGGATCAGCTCCGGCGCGCCCGGCAGGGCGTGATTCTCGTGCACGAGCACGCCATCCATGTCGGTCAGCCAGGCCTCGACCTCTGCGCGCGTGTTCGCCATGGCCCGATGGTATCGAGTCCCCCGAACGCCCCTCTGAACACGGGGATGCGCGGCAACGGCAGGTCGTGCAGGAATGCCGGATCCGGTGGCCGCCGGCGCGTCGAGCGAGGGAATCCGCAGTCAGGACCCTGGCAAGCCCGTGTGAATCGTCGTGTACCCCGGGGGTACAGTTCTTGGCTTGTCGAGGCGTCGACGGGCTGCACATCCCGCCGACGCCGGCACCACCAAGGCGATCCGACAGCCCGAGGGATCGCCGGAAAGAGACAGAACGTGAGCTCTAGCAACCCCAGCCATACCCCGCCGTCCTCGGCCGCACGCGCCCCGCGCGAACGCCGCGGACGGCGGCTCCGCGTCGGCGACGTCACCGTCGTCGATCGGTCGATGATGCGTCGCGCGATCAGCGGCACCATCGTCGGCAACACCATGGAGTGGTACGACGTCGGCGTCTACGGCTACCTCGCCGTGACCATGGGAAAGGTCTTCCTCCCCACCGCCGAGCCGTCGGTGCAGATCCTCTTCAGCCTCGGCGTCTTCGCCGCCACCTACATCGCCCGCCCGCTCGGCGGCATCGTCTTCGGCCGCCTCGGCGACAAGCTGGGCCGGCAGAAGATCCTCGCGACGACCCTCATCATGATGGCCTCGTCGACCTTCCTCATCGGCGTGCTGCCCGACTACGCCCTCGTCGGCGTGCTCGGGCCGGTGCTGCTCGTGCTGCTCAAGCTCGTGCAGGGCTTCTCGACCGGCGGCGAATACGCCGGCGCGACGACATTCATCAGCGAGTACTCGCCCGATCGCAAGCGCGGCTTCTTCGCCAGCTTCCTGGATGCGGGCAGCTACACCGGGTTCGCGCTCGGCGCCGCCGTGGTGTCGCTGCTGCAGGTGCTCGCCGGCTCGGAGGCCATGGTCGAGTGGGCCTGGCGCATCCCGTTCCTGCTCGCCGGACCGGTGGGCGCGATCGCGATCTACTTCCGTCTGAAGATCGAGGAGTCGCCCGCGTTCCAGGCGACGCAGGATGCGCAGGCCTCCGCCAGCAGCGAGATCGCCGACCTGCAGGGTCGCCCGCGCAACGTCTTCGTGCTCATCGCCCGCCATTGGCGCCCGCTGCTGCTCGCGATGGCGATCGTCGCGGCGTCGAACATCGTCGGTTACGCGCTCACCAGCTACATGCCGACCTACCTGACCGACACCCTCGGCTACGACCCGCTGCACGGAACGCTGCTGACCATCCCCGTGCTGATCCTGCTCGCCGTGATCATGCCGATCGCCGGACGGATCTCCGACCGCGTCGGCCGCCGCCCGGTGCTGCTCGCCGGCGCCATCGTGACGATCGTGTTCTCGGTTCCGGCGTTCCTGCTCATCGGACTCGGCACGGTGCCGACGACCCTCGCCGGTCTGTCGCTGCTGGCGCTCATGGTCGCTCTCTGGGTCTGCAACCAGGCCTCCGCGCTGCCGGCCATGTTCCCGACCTCGGCGCGCTACGGCGCGATGGGCATCGCCTTCAACGTCGCCATCGCCGTCTTCGGCGGAACCACGCCGCTCATCATCCAGTTCCTCATCGAGGTCACGAAGAACGACCTCGCCCCGGCCTGGTTCCTCATGGGCGCGAGCGTCGTCGGCGCGATCGGGCCGATCCTGATGAAGGAGTCCGCGAAGCGCCCGCTGCCCGGCGCGCTGCCCGCGGTCGAGAGCGAGGAGGAGGCGCGCGACCTGGTCGAGCACCAGGACGAGAACCCCTACCTCGACCTCAGCACGATGCCGCTCGAGCAGCTCGACGCCGCGCACCAGGCTCGGCTCGAGGCCGACGCCGAGCGGGGCGCGCGCGAGCCTGTCGGAAGCGGGGTCAGCTGAGCTGAGACCGGGGTGCGCGGGGCGGTCTCTGTCTCTTCCGTCCCGCGCATCCCCACAGCATCAGGGCCGTCCGGCCCGACGAAGAGACGGATGCGGCGCTCGCTCGACGGTGAGCGGGCGCCGGAAGGAGAAGCATCGTGAGTCCTGCACAGCCCACCCCCTCCACCCCGCCCGGCGACGCCGCGGCATCCCGCGTGAAGCCCGCCCGCCGGCAGCGCAAGCTGCGCGTCGGCGACGTGAACGTCGTCGATCGGTCGATGATGCGTCGCGCGATCAGCGGCACCATCGTCGGCAACACCATGGAGTGGTACGACGTCGGCGTCTACGGCTACCTCGCCGTGACCATGGGAAAGGTCTTCCTGCCGACAGCCAGTCCCGCGGTGCAGATCATGTTCAGCCTCGGCGTCTTCGCGGCGACCTACGTGGCCCGTCCCCTCGGCGGCATCGTGTTCGGCCGCATCGGCGACCGCATCGGCCGCCAGAAGGTGCTCGCGACCACGCTCATCCTCATGGCGTCGTCGACGCTGCTGATCGGCGTGCTGCCCGACTACGCGCTCGCCGGAGCTCTCGCGCCCGTGCTGCTCGTCGTGCTGAAGCTCGCGCAGGGCTTCTCCACTGGCGGCGAGTACGCCGGAGCGACCACGTTCATCAGCGAGTACTCGCCCGACCGCAAGCGCGGATTCTTCGCGAGCTTCCTCGACACCGGCAGCTACATCGGCTTCGCACTCGGCGCCGGCGTCGTCTCGGCGCTGCAGCTCACCGTCGGGCAGGAGGGTCTCGAAGCCTGGGCGTGGCGCGTGCCGTTCCTCGTCGCCGGGCCGATCGGCGCCGTCGCGATCTACTTCCGCCTCAAGATCGAGGAGTCGCCGGCCTTCCAGGCGACGCAGGATGCGCAGCAGAACGCCAGCGCCGAGATCGCCGAGGCCCAGGGCCGCCCGCGCAACATCTTCGCGCTCATCGCGCTGCACTGGCGCTCGCTGCTGATCCTCATCGCGCTCGTCGCCGCATCCAACTCGGTCGGCTATGCGCTCACGAGCTACATGCCGACGTATCTGACCGACTCCCTCGGCTACGACCCCATCCACGGCACCCTGCTGACGATCCCGGTGCTGTTCCTGCTGGCCGCCCTGCTGCCGGTCACCGGCAAGCTCTCCGACCGCTTCGGCCGCCGCCCCGTCATGTGGATCGGCGCGGGCAGCGTGATCGTGCTCGCGATCCCCGCGTTCCTGCTCATCGGCGCCGACTCGATCACGACGACCCTGCTCGGTCTCGCGCTCGTCGCCGTCATGACCGCGCTGTGGGTCTCGAACCAGGCGGCATCGCTGCCGGCCCTGTTCCCGACCTCGTCGCGCTACGGCGGCATGGGGCTCGGCTACAACATCGCGATCGCCGTCTTCGGCGGAACGACGCCGCTGATGATCCAGGGGCTGATCTACCTGACGCACAGCAACCTCGCGCCGGCGTGGTTCCTCATGGGCACGAGCGTGCTCGGTGCGATCGGCGTGTTCTTCATGAAGGAGTCGTCGCGGCGCCCGATGCCCGGCTCGCTGCCCTCGGTCGAGAGCGAGGAGGAGGCGCGCGACCTCGTCGCCACGCAGGATGACAACCCGCTGCTCGACCTGTCGACCATGCCGCTCGACCTGCTCGACGGCGCGCACGAGGAGCGCATCGCCGCCGACCGCGCGCGCCGCGAGGCCGCGGGCACGGCCGCGCGGCGCTGACCTGACCTGACCTGACCTGACCTGACCGCGCGGCGCGTCCGGTTCCTCGGTCGCGCCGCGCCGCATCCTCTCGCGAGTCGCGAATCCCGGTGAGGGGTCGCAAAGGCCCCGTCGTGAGTCCGTATCGGGCCATCGACGGGGCCTTTGCGCCCCCTCAGGGGATGTCTCGGCGGTCGGCGGCGATGCGTTCCGTCTGGGCGTCGCGTGTGCGCGTCGGGATGCGGCAGGGCGTGCGGGTTAGCGTCGAGGAATGCTCCACGATGCGGTGATGACGATCCTCTCGATGCCGGCGACAGGGCTCGGCGCCGACGGCGGCTCGACTGGTTCGGGTGGCTCGGGCGGAGAGCTCCTCGGTCCACTCGGACAGCTCGGCGGCAGCCTGATCCTCTACGTGCTGACGGCCATCGCGAACTGGCCGATCTACGCCAAGGCGGGCTACGCCGGCTGGACCGCCTTCGTGCCGATCCTCAACATCTACCTGCTCCTGAAGATCGTGAAGTTCCACGGCGCGATGGTGCTGCTGTACCTGATCCCGCTCGTCAACATCGTCCTCGCCCTCATCGTCGCGCTGCGGCTCGGGCGCATCTTCGGGCGCAGCACCGTCTTCTCGGTCTTCCTGCTCTGGCTGCTGGCGCCGATCGGGCAGTTCATCGTCGGATACGGCCGGTCGCAGCACCACGAGGGCGTCGTCGCCGACTGGCCGTGAGCCGCGCCGGGCGCGGCGCGGGCGATCAGGCTGAGCGCTCGGCGGCGAGCTGCGGCTCGGGCGACGTCGCGGTCGGCTTCGCGATCCGTTGGGCGGTCGGCTCGGTGGATGAGCCCGCCGCCGGGGACTCCGCGAGCGGGTCCGCGGGCAGCTCGACGCCGTCCGCGTCGACGACCCGCGCCGAGGGGATGCGCCGGCGCATGATGCGCACCGCATCCGCGTGCTCGTCGATCAGCAGGGCGCGGCGGCCGAGCTGCGTCGCGACCGCGCCGGTCGTGCCCGACCCCGCGAAGAAGTCGAGCACCCAGTCGCCCGGCGCCGAGCTCGCCTGCACGATGCGGCGCAGCACGCCCTCCGGCTTCTGCGTCGCATAGCCGGTGCGTTCGCGGCCGGACGTCGGCACGATCGTGTGCCACCACACATCCGTCGGCCGTTTGCCGCGCTCCGCCTGCTCGGGCGTGACGAGGCCCGGAGCCATGTAGGGCTCGCGGTCGACCGCCTCCGCGTCGAAGTAGTAGGAGCGCGGGTTCTTCACGTAGACGAGGATCGTGTCGTGCTTCGCCGGCCAGCGGCGCGCGGTCTTCGCGCCGTAGTCGTAGGCCCAGATCAGCTCGTTGAGGAAGCACTCGCGGCCGAACAGCGCATCCAGCGCCAGCTTCGCGTAGTGCGCCTCGCGGTAGTCGAGATGCAGGTAGAGGGTGCCGGTGTCGGCGAGCAGCCGCCACGCCTCGGCGAGCCGCGGCTCGAGGAACTGCCAGTAGTCGGCGAAGCGGTCGTCGTAGCGGATGAGCGTGCGCTTGACCGCGGTGTAGTCGCGTCCGCCGAAGCCGCGGCGCAGGATCGTGGAGGCGTCGTCGGCCGGCGCCTCCTCGATCGCGGTGGTGGGCTCCGCGCTCGCCGCACCGTCGGCGCCGTCCGGCTCCGCGGCGGCGGCCGGAGCCGCCGGGCGCCGCACGGTCGAGATGCTCTGGAAGCGCTGCTCGCGTCCGGTGTTGAACGGCGGGTCGAGGTAGATGAGCTGGAACGCGCCGTCGGGCAGCTGAGCCGTCGCGGCGAGGTTGTCGCCGTGCATGATCGTGTCGGGCGAGTCGACGGTCCACAGCGGCGCGGAAGTCGTGCGTCGCCGGGCCATGCCGCGACCTTAACAGCGCCGCCGCGCCCGCCCGCCCCGCCCCGCCGCCGCCGAGTGCCCTCCCCTGCGCGAGGAATCTCGCTGATCTCGGGTGAGGGGTCGCACAGGCCCCGTCGCGGACTCCGAATCGGCGTGCGGCGGGGCCTGTGCGACCCCTCAGCGAGAATGACGGGATGGATGCGCGCAACGAGGGAGTCGAGGGCGCCGAGCTCGCCGACGCCCCCGAGCCCGCCGAGGCGCAGCTCGAGGTCGGCGTGGGTCCGTGGCCCGGCGGCCGCGCCGCGTGGCCCGACGACGCGCGCCTCGACCCCGAGCTGCTGGAGCTCGGCGACCGGCGCAACGTGGTCGACGAGTTCCGCTACTGGCGGCTCGAGGCGATCGTGGCCGAGCTCGACCGGCGCCGGCATCCCTTCGAGGTCGCCGTCGAGAACTGGCAGCACGACCTCAACATCGGCTCGATCGTGCGCAGCGCGAACGCCTTCCTCGCGGCCCGGGTGCACATCGTCGGCCGTCGGCGCTGGAACCGGCGCGGCGCGATGGTGACCGACCGCTACCAGCACGTCGCGCACCATCCCTCGATCGACGAGCTGGTGGCGGATGCGCGCGCCCGCGGTCTGACGATCGTGGCGGTCGACAACGTGCCCGGCTCGGTCGGCGTCGACGACTACGCCTTCCCGCCGGCGAGCCTGCTGCTGTTCGGGCAGGAGGGTCCCGGTCTGAGCGCGGAGGCGATCGCGGCGGCGGATGCGGTGGTCGCGATCCCGCAGTTCGGCTCGACCCGCTCGATCAACGCGGCCGCGGCGGCGGCGATCGTGATGCACTCCTGGATCCGGGAGCACGCGCGGTGAGCGGGGCGCCGAGCGTGCGGTCGGAGTCATTGCGTTCCTCGCGAGCGTGACACCTCACCCTCGGAATGGGGGTGACGCAGGCGGCCGTACATCCTCACCCCCGAGGTAACCCCCTTGACAGGTGTGGAAAAGCCTTCATCCCGTGGCGCAAGTGACCTATGTTGTTTGTCAGAAACAAACGATTTCCGTAGCGGAGCTCTGACCAGGCCAAACCGTTCAGCATCGGGCGTCGAACAACTGCGCAAGCAGCACAGCATCGGGGAGCAGCACCATCGTGTCGTCGTGGGGGGAGCCCGCGGACGCGCAGCGACAGTCGTCGCCGCGTCGCGGAGCACGCAATCGCATCTTCAGGAACGAGAGCAACTGGGGCGAGCCCGGTGCCTCGTACTTCTCGCGCTTCGCCCGCATCCTCGCTCTGACCCTCGCGGTCGTCGTCGGCGCTCTCAGCGGCGCGGTGCTCCCCACCGCCATCGCGAACGCCGTCGTCGTCGTCTGGGGCACCAATGGCGGCACCGAGCCCAACTACCAGGCCACCGTCAACGGCGACTTCATCAACGCCGGCAACGGCGTGCTGCAGTGCCAGTCGATGACGGCGAGCAGCATCGGCACCTGCAACGACCTGCATGCGGCCGCCTACACGGGCACGGGCGCGGCCAACAACCTCAACGACAACGCCATCATGGGCAACGTCAACGCGGCCGGCGGCTTCACCACCAACTCCTCGAGCGCGACGATCAACATCCCGTCGGGCGCGAAGGTCGTCAAGGCCTTCCTCAACTGGTCGGCCAACACGGGCACCTGGCTGGGCGACACGCGCAACCTCTGCACCGCCTACTCGGCGGCGCGCGGTACGGCGACGCTGCCGTCGGGCAGCGCGACCGGCTACCAGACCCAGGCCGTGCAGTTCCGGGTCGGCTCGGGCTCGATCGCGGCTTACGCCGCCGACAACCTCCGTGAGGATGCCGCCACCCAGGCGACCGCGCGCTACTACAGCGCCACCGCTGATGTCACGACCGCCTTCGCCAACGTCGCGACCGGCTCGAACGTCACGCTCTCGGCGGGCAACATCTGGGCGCCCACCGGCGCCGGCTGCTACGCCGGCTGGTCGGTCACCCTGGTCTACGACTACGGCACCTACATCGTCGGCAACGCCAACTCGGTTCCGCACCGCGTCATCTACTACGAGGGCCACGTGCGCGAAGGCCAGAACGACGCGGCTCTGACCGTCGACTTCAACGGCTTCACCGCGGTCGACAAGGGCACCCGCGCCGGCTTCACCCTCTACGAGGGCGACCGCGGCATCACCGGAGACACCGCCTCCTACTCGCGCGCGGGATCGACCACGTTCACCGAGATCCCGAACAGCGCGACGCTCGACAGCTCGGGCAGCAACGCCGGCGTGACCGGCAACATCGGAATCGGACGAGCGAGCGGCTCGCAGCGCTACTACAACACCGGCGACACGAGCGCGTTCACGAACCAGAGCGTGGATGTCGCGAGCGCGAGCCTGATGAACGTCGTCGCCGGCGACTCGAAGGTGACGCTGCAGCTCGGCACGAGCGGCGACTCCTACCTGCTGACGAACGCGGTGCTGTCGGTGCCGACCGCCGGACTGCAGGTCAACAAGAGCTACAACGGCACGGATGACATCCAGTACCGCACCGCCGGCGAGAAGGCCACGTTCACGATCACGATCACGAACACCGGCGCCGGCGTCCTGCAGAACATCAAGGTCGTCGACGACCAGGCCGACTGCTCGCGCACGCTGACGGGGATCACCCTCGCGCCCCTCGCGACGACGACGTACACGTGCACCGCGACGAACAACACCGCGGCGGGCTATACGAGCACCGCGACAGCCACGGCCACCACGGTTGTCGGCGGCTACCTGGCGCAGGGCGCCGACTCGACCACGGTCGCGAAGAGCAGCGTCGCGCTGGCGAAGACGAGCGCGCTCGCCGCCGGCGCCACCGGCAAGGCCGGCGACGTGGTCAACTACACGCTGACGGCGACGAACGACGGTTCGGGCCCGCTGACGGGCGTCACGATCACCGATCCGCTGATCACGAACCTCGTCTACGGAACCTGGAGCTCGGGAACCAGCGGCACTCTCAACCAGGGCGGCTCGGTCACCGCGACCGGCACCTACGTGCTCAAGCAGTCGGATGTCGACGCCGGCTCGATCGCGAACACCGCGACGACGACGGGCACCGATGCCGACGGCGGCGTCAAGCCGACCGCGACCGCGGCGCGCACTCAGCCGGTCGCGGCGACCCCGGCGCTGACGCTGAACAAGACGGGCGCGCTCGCGAGCGGCGCCACCGGCAAGGTCGGCGACACGATCAACTACAGCTTCGTCGTGACCAACACCGGCAACGTCACGCTGCGGAACGTCGGCGTCACCGACCCGCTGTCGGGTCTCTCGGCGATCACCTTCGGCACCTGGAGCTCGGGCACGACCGGTCAGCTCAACCCCGGCGGCTCGGTCACCGGCACCGCGACCTACACGATCAAGCAGGCCGACGTCGACCGCGGCAACGTGCCGAACACGGCCACCGCGACCGGCACGCCGCCGACCGGCTCGGCCGTGACGGCGACCTCGTCGCGCACCGTCGCCGTCGCGACTGCGGCCCCCGCGATCGCCACCACGAAGACCGCCGCCTACACGACGGGCTCCGGCGCCGTCGGCAGCGTCGTCACCTACACCTTCACGGCCCGCAACTCGGGCAACGTGACCCTCACCGGCGTCGCGATCAGCGACCCGCACAGCGGCCTCTCGGCGCTCACGTACACCTGGCCTGGCACCGCCGGCACGCTCGCGCCCGGCGCGACCGTCACCGCCACGGCGACCTACACGGTGACGCAGGCGGATGTGGATGCCGGCACGATCACCAACACCGCGACCGCCGCCGGCACCTCGCCGACCGGCACCGCCGTGAACGCGACCGCGAACGCGACGATCGCGCCCCAGGCATCCGCCCCGAACCTGATCTTCACCAAGACGGGTGCGGCCAACGGGCAGGCGACCGGCTCGGTCGTCACCTACACCTTCACCCTGCGCAACTCCGGCAACGTGACGCTCACCGGCGTCGGCGTGACCGACCCGCTGTCGGGCCTGTCGACCATCACGTACGGCACCTGGCCGAGCGGCACCGCCGGCCGGCTCAACGTCGGCGATCAGGTCACCGGCACCGCGACGTACACGCTGAAGCAGAGCGACGTGGATGCCGGAGCGGTCTCGAACACGTCGACCGCGACGGCGACCCCGCCGACCGGCGCCGCGATCAACCGCACGTCGAGCGCGACGGTCGCCGTCGCCCCGACCGGCGCGATCGCCGTCACCAAGTCGGGCGCCTACCTCAACGGCGGAACCGGCAAGGTCGGCGACGTCATCCGCTGGACCATCACCTTCCGCAACAGCGGCAACGTGACGCTGTCGAGCGTCGCGCTGACCGACTCGCTCTCCGGCCTCGGCACCCCGACGATCACCTGGCCGGGCACCGCCGGAACGCTCGCTCCCGGCGCGACCGCGACCGCGATCGCCGACTACACGGTGAAGCAGAGCGATGTCGACACCGGCAGCGTCACGAACACCGCCAGCGTCACCGCCCGCACCCCCGCGGGCGCCGCGGTCAGCGGCGCCTCGCCCGCCGCGACCGTGCAGACCGTCGCGGCCGCGTCCGGCGTCACCGTGGTCAAGACCGGCGCGATCGCCGGCGGCGCGGCCGGCAACGCGGGCAACGTGATCACCTACACGTTCACCGTGCGCAACACCGGCAACGTGACCCTGACGAACGTCGCCGTGACCGACCCGCTCGCGGGCCTCGGCACGATCACCTACAGCTGGCCGACCTCCACCGCGGGCACCCTCGCCCCCGGCGCGACCGCGACCGGCACCGCCAGCTACACGATCAAGCAGAGCGACGTCGACACCGGCAACGTGAAGAACACCGCGACCGTCACGGGCACGACCCCGACCGGCGGCACCGCGACCAACACGAGCGGCCAGGTCACGACCAACACGGCCGCCGCCGCGCCCGCGATCTCGACGACCAAGTCGGGCGCCCTCGTCGCCGGGTCGACCGGCGTCGCCGGTGACACCGTGCGCTGGACGATCACCCTCGTCAACACCGGCAACGTCACGCTGACCGGCGTCAGCGTCGCCGACTCGCTCGCCGGCATCGGCGCCCTCACCTACACGGGTCTCGGCACGAACTCGTCGCTCGCTCCGGGCGCGACGGCCACCGCCGTCGGCACCTCCACGCTGAGCCAGGCGGATGTCGACGCGGGCTCCGTCATCAACACCGCGACCGGTTCCGGCAACTCGCCGACCGCCGTGAAGGTGAGCAGCGCATCCACCGCCACCGTCGTCGTCGCCCCGACCGGCAGTCTGTCGATCACCAAGACCCCGAGCGTGACCAGCGGCGCGACCGCCGGCAGCACGATCACCTACACCTTCCTGGTGCGCAACACCGGCAACGTGACGATCAGCACCGCGACGATCACCGACCCGCTCTCGGGCCTGTCGGCGATCACCTACAGCGGCTCGCGCACGCTCGCACCGGGCGCGACCGTCACCGGCACGGCCACGTACACGGTCAAGCAGAGCGACGTGGATGCGGGCTCGGTCAAGAACACCGCCGGCGTCAGCGGCACGACGCCGAAGGGCGTCTCCGTCACCGCATCCTCGGGTCAGGTGACCGTCACGACCGTCGCCGCGGCCCCGGCCGTGACCGTCACGAAGACGGCCGCGTACACGAGCGGCTCCGGCGCCGTGAACAGCGTCATCACCTACACCTTCGTCGCCCGCAACACCGGCAACGTGACCCTCACCGGCGTCGCGGTCTCCGACCCGCACACGGGCCTCTCGGCGATCACCTACGGCACCTGGCCGAGCGGCACCTCGGGAACCCTCGCGCCGAGCACCCAGGTCACCGCCACCGCGACCTACACGGTCACCCAGGCCGACGTGGATGCGGGCACCGTGCGCAACACGGCGACCGTCGCGGGCACCCCGCCGACGGGCGCCGCCGTGACCGGCAGCTCGGGTCAGGTCAGCATCGCCACGGCGACGGCCGCCCCGGCGCTCACCTTCACCAAGACGGGATCGACCTCGGGGGCGACCGCCGGCTCGACCGTCACCTACACGTTCACGCTGCGCAACAGCGGCAACGTCACCCTGACCGGCGTGAGCGCGAGCGACCCGCTCTCGGGCCTCAGCGCGATCACCTACGGCGCCTGGCCGAGCGGCACCGCGAACACGCTGCGCGTCGGCGACCAGGTCACCGGCACCGCGACCTACACGGTCAAGCAGAGCGACGTGGATGCGGGCTCGATCTCGAACACCGCGACCGCGACCGGCACCCCGCCGACCGGCGCCGCGATCACGCGCACCTCGAGCGCGACCGTGCCTCTCGCCGGCGTCGGCGTGCTGCAGGTGACGAAGACCGGAGCTCTCGCGACCGGCGCGACCGGCAAGGTCGGCGACACGATCACCTGGACGATCGTCGCGAAGAACACCGGCAACGTGACCCTCACGAACGTGGCCGTCACCGACTCCCTCTCAGGCCTCTCGGCGCTCACCTACACCTGGCCGACCGGGCAGACGGCGGGCACGCTCGCCCCGAACCAGCAGGTCACCGCGACGGCGACGTACACCGTCACCCAGGCCGACGTGGATGCGGGAACCGTCACGAACACCGCGACGACCACCGCGCGCACCCCCTCGGGCGGCACCGTGACCGGTCAGTCCACCGCGGCGAGCGTCACGCTCGCGGCGGCGGCGCCGGCGATCACCGTGCAGAAGTCGGGTGTCATCGCGGGCGGCGCGGCCGGTAACGCCGGCAACGTCATCAACTACACGTTCACGATCACCAACACCGGCAACGTGACGCTCAAGAACGTCGCCGTGACCGACCCGCTCAGCGGCCTGTCGGCCCCGATCTACACCTGGCCGACCTCGACCGCCGGTCAGCTCGCCCCCGGCGCCGTGGCGACCGCGACCGCGACCTACACGATCAAGCAGAGCGACGTCGACAACGGCAGCGTCGCGAACACCGCCAGCGTCACCGGCACCCCGCCGAACGGCGCCGCCGTCACCAGCACCGGCAGCACCGTCACGAACACCGCGACCGCCGCGCCCGGCGTCGTGGTGACCAAGACCGGTCAGCTCGCCACCGGGGCCACCGGCAAGGCCGGCGACACCGTCAACTGGTCGTTCACGGTGCGCAACTCGGGCAACGTCACCCTGACCGGCGTCGTCATCGACGACCCGCTCGTCGACATCTCGGCGCGCACCTACACCTGGCCGACCGGTCAGACCGCCGGAACGCTCGCGCCGGGTCAGACGGCCACGGCGACCGCCACCTACGTGCTCAAGCAGAGCGACGTCAACGGCGGCTCGGTCATCAACACCGCCACCGGCGCCGGAACCACGCCCAAGTCGGGAACCGCGACGAGCCCGACCGTGTCGGCCACCGTCACGATCCAGGGCTCCGCCTCGATCAGCCTCAGCAAGACCCCGAGCGTCGCCAGCGGCGCCAAGGTCGGCGACACGATCACCTACACCTTCGTCGCCCGCAACACGGGCAACGTCACGCTCACCGCCGTCGCGATCACCGACCCGCACGCCGGCCTGTCGGCGATCAGCTACGGCGCCTGGCCGGGCGGAACCGCCAACGTGCTCGCCCCCGCCGAGCAGGTCACCGCGACCGCGAGCTACACGGTCACGCAAGACGACGTGAACTCGGGCACGATCAACAACTCCGCGAGCGTCAGCGGCACCACGCCGAAGGGCGGAACGGTCTCGTCGACCGCCGCGGTCAGCGTGCCCGCGACCCCGGCCGCGCCCGCGATCGACCTCACCAAGACCGCTGCCATCACGACCGGCAGCGGCGGGGTCAACTCGGTCATCACCTACACGTTCAAGCTCACGAACTCGGGCAACGTGACCGTGACGGGCGCGCGCATCGCCGACCCGCTCCCGCAGCTCTCGCCGCTGGCCTACCAGTGGCCGAACGGCCCCCCGCAGGGAACCCTGAACCCCGGCGACAGCGTGACCGCGACGGCCACGTACACGATCGTCCAGGCGGATGTCGACCGCGGCTACGTGCAGAACCGCGCCACCGGCTTCGCCACCCCGAAGACCACCGGCGGCACCGAGTTCTCGACCCAGTCGCCGCAGGTCACCACCCCGACCGCCGCATCCGCCCCGCGCCTCGCGCTCACGAAGACCGGCTCACCATCCGGCACCACAGCGGGCTCCACGGTCACCTACAGCTTCACCCTCCGCAACACCGGCAACGTGACGCTCACGAGCGTCGGCATCAGCGACCCGCTGCTCGGCGCCAACGGCGTCACCCTCAGCAACTGGTCGAGCGGAACCGCGACCACCCTGCGCCCGAACGACACCGTCTCGGGCACCGGCACCTACACGGTCAAGCAGAGCGATGTGGATGCGGGCTCGATCGCGAACACCGCGACCGCGACCGGCACCCCGCCGACCGGCGCCGCCGTGACCACGCAGGGCAGCGCGACCGTGCCGCTCGCCGCGACGGGCGCCCTCAGCCTGACCAAGTCGGCCTCGCCGAGCTCGACCGTCAAGCTCGGCGACGTCGTCACCTACACCTTCGTCGCCACCAACACCGGCAACGTCACCCTCAGCGGCGTGACCATCAGCGACCCGCTCGCCGGCCTCAGCCGGGTCGACTACAGCACGCAGAGCCGCACTCTCGCCCCCGGCGGCACCGTCACCGGAACGGCCACCTACACGGTGACCCAGGCCGACGTGAACCGCGGCTCGATCTCGAACACCGCCTCGGTCACCGGGCGCACCCCGGCCGGGCAGAACCCGACCGCATCCTCGCCGACCGTCACGACCTCGACCGTGGTCGCCGCGCCGAGCATCACGACCACCAAGACGGCCTCCGTCTCCGACGGAGGCGTCGTCGGCGACCGCGTGACCTACACGATCACCGCGCAGAACACCGGCAACGTCTCGCTCACCGGCGTCACGATCAGCGACCCGATGTTCACCGCCGCCCAGATCGACTACGGTGCGTGGACCTCGGGCACGACCGGGCTCCTGCAGCCGGGCCAGACGATCACCGCGACCGCGGTGCGCACCGTCACCCAGAGCGACGTCGACAACGGCGGCATCACGAACACCGCCACCAGCACCGGCACCCCGCCGACGGGCGCGAACGTCTCGAACTCGGCGACCATCACGACCCCGCTCACGACCCGCACCCCGGGCATCACGCTCGCCCAGACCGGCGCCCTCGCCGCCGGCGCGACCGGCAAGGCCGGCGACACGGTGAACTGGTCGTTCACGATCACGAACTCGGGCAACACGACCCTGACCGGCGTGCAGCTCAGCGGGCTCAGCGTCGCCACCGGCATCGTCTACGGCACCTGGCCGGGCGGCACCGCCAACGTGCTCGCACCCGGGCAGAGCGTCACCGCGACGGGAACCTCGGCTCTGACCCAGGCGCAGGTGGATGCGCGTTCGGTCACCGACGACGCGACCGTCACCGGCACGGCGCCCGCGGGCGTCACCCCGGCGACCGTCAGCGCCTCGAAGCCCGCCACGGTCGCCCTGACCCCGGCATCCACGATCTCGATCGTCAAGACCGGAACGGCCCCCGCCAACGCGGCCGTCGGCGACAAGATCACCTACGGCTTCACGCTGCGCAACACGGGCGCGACGACGCTCACCGGCGTCGCCGTCTCCGACCCGCGCCTCGGCTCGACCCCGATCACCTACACCGGGCTCGGCACGGGAGCGTCGCTCGCGCCCGGCGCCAGCGCCACGGCGTCGGCGAGCTACACGATCACCCAGGCCGACATCGACGCGGGCACCGTGACCAACACGGCGACGGTCAACGCCATCAACCCGCAGGGCACCGCCGTCACGGGCACCTCGAACTCGGTCACCGTCGCCACCGGTCAGCAGGCCGGTGCGATCTCGATCGCCAAGAGCGCGAGCCCGGCCAGCGGCGTCGCGCGCGGCGGGACGATCACGTACACCTTCACCGTCAAGAACACCGGAAACGTGACGCTCACCGGCGTGAAGGTCACCGACCCGATGTTCCCGGGCGCCAGCGACATCAGCTACGGCACCTGGCCCGGCGGCGTCACCGGCACCCTCGCCCCGGGTGCGACGGTCACCGCGACCGCGAGCCACGTCGTCACCCAGGCCGAGTTCGACGCGGGCCGTGTCGACAACCAGGCGACCGCGACCGGATCCACGCCGACCAACGCCACCGTCACCGGCCAGTCGGCGACCGTCAGCACCACCACGGCCGCCGCGAACCCGTCGCTCTCGTTCTCGAAGTCGGGCACCCCGACCACCGGTCTCAAGCTCGACGACACCGTCGTGTGGAACTTCGCCTTCACCAACACCGGCGACGTGACCCTCAGCAGCGTGCAGATCGCCGACCAGCTCGCCGTCACCGGCCTGACCTACACCGGTCTCGGCGCGGGCAGCTCGCTCGCCCCGGGCGCCTCGGGCACCGCGACCGCGAACTACAAGGTCACCCAGGCGGATGTCGACGCCGGCTCGATCGTGAACACGGCGACCATCACGGCGAACCCGGCGCGCGGCGCGCAGCTCACGCGCACCGCCACGGCGACCGTCGCGACCTCGGCGCAGCCGAGCATCGGGCTGACGAAGACCGCCGCGATCGACGGCGGGCGTCCCGGCAACGTCGGCGACACGATCACCTACACCTTCACCGCGTCGAACACCGGAAACCAGACCATCACGGGCGTCGTCATCGACGACCCGCTGGCCCGCCTCGGCACGATCAGCTACGGCACCTGGCCGACCTCGACCGCCGGAACCCTTCCGCCGAACACGAGCGTCGTCGCCACCGCGAAGTACACGATCGCCCAGAGCGACATCGACAACCAGTCGATCGTCAACACCGCGACCGTCACCGGCAGCGCCTCCGGCACCCCGGTGAAGGCGACCGCCGGCCCGGTCACCACCTCGGTGGCGCCCGCCGCCCCGGCCCTCACCGCGACCAAGGCCGCCAACGTGACCTCGGGCGCGAAGGTCGGCGACGTCATCCGCTACCGCGTCGTGCTCGCGAACACCGGCAACCAGACGCTGCACGGCGTCACCGCCGTCGATCCCCACACCGGCCTCGGCGCGATCACCTACACCTGGCCGGGTCAGGCCGGCGTGCTTGCCCCCGGCGAGAGCGCCACCGCCCGCGCGAACTACACGGTCACCCAGGCGGATGTCGACGCCGGCTCGATCGCCAACACCGCGCACGGCGAGAGCCTCAGCCCCGCGAACACCCCGGTGAACTCGAACAACTCCTCGCTGACGATCACGACCGACCCGCAGCGCGCCACGATCGCGATCACCGACTCGGGCGCCCTGCCGGCCGGATCGGGCGGCAAGGCCGACGACATCGTCACCTGGACCTACGTCGTCACCAACACCGGCAACGTCACGCTCTCGAGCGTCGGCGTCACCGAGTCGCAGACCAACGCGACCGCCCCGGTCTACGCCTGGCCGGGCGCGACCGGCGTGCTCGCCCCGGGCGAGAGCGTGCGGGTCACCACGACCTACAAGCTCACGCAGGCCGACGTCGATGCCGGCAAGGTCACCAGCAACGTCGCCACGGTCGGCACCCCGCAGGTCGGCGCCAAGCCCACCGCGAACGCGACCGCCGACGTCATGGTCGCCAGCAACCCGAACTACACGATCATCAAGCGCGCGGAGTTCCGCAACGGCGGGGTCGGCAACGTCGGCGACACCATCCGCTACTACCTGGATGTCGCCAACACCGGCAACGTCACGCTCAAGAACGGGCGCTTGATCGACCACCTGCCCGGGCTCGGCGAGCAGTTCCCGTCGTGGCCCGACAACACGAAGCCGGGCGTCATCCCGCCGGGCACCGGTGCCACCGGCTACGCCGACTACACGGTCACCCAGGCCGACGTCGACCGCGGATCGATCACGAACACCGCCGGCGTGGGCTTCACCCCGCCGACCGGCGCCGAGATCACGAAGCCGTCGAACACGGTCGTGACCCCGCTCGCGCAGGCTGCGCCCGTGCTCTCGATCACCGAGACCGGTGTTCCCGACAGCCCCGCGAACGCGGGTAAGAACGTGACCTGGACGGTCACCGTCACCAACAACGGCAACGTGACCGTGAACAACGTCGTCGTCACCGACCCCGCGTTGAACAATCCGGTGCTGAACTGGGGCGCCAACACCGCCGGCTCGCTCGCGCCCGGTACGAGCGTCACGCTCACGGGCACGACCGTCATCACCCAGGCGGATGTCGACGCCGGCCAGGCGACGAACTCCTCGAGCGCGCAGGGCGCCTCCGCCCGCGACGGCTCGGCGGTGGGACCCGTCACGGCGAACGCCGCCGCTCCGACCGCGACCGCGGGGCCGTCGATCGCGATCCAGAAGACCGCGACGAAGGGCGCCGGCTTCGCCGACAAGGCGGGCGACACCGAGAACCTCAGCTACCTCGTCACGAACAACGGCAACCAGACGCTCAGCGGCGTCGGCATCGTCGACACGCTCGGAGGCGAGAACCTCGTGATCACCTTCGGCGCCTGGCCCGGCGGCACCGCCGGAACCCTCGCGCCGGGCGCGACCGTGACCGCCACGGCGACGCACCGGATCATCCAGACCGAGGTGGATGCCGGCCGCAGCGAGTCGCCGGCGACCACCACCGGCACGAGCACGCGCGGCACCAAGGTCACCTCGACCAGCACCGCCGGAATCGACATCGCCTCCAAGCCGGCCATGACCCTGGTCAAGAAGGGCACCGTCGGCGGATCGGGTGGCGTCAACGCGCCGATCAGCTACGGCTTCACGATCACCAACACGGGCAACGTCTCGCTGTCGCTGATCGCGCTCGTCGACTCGCTGCCGGGCGTCAGCGCTCCGTCGTTCAAGTGGCCGGATCCGGTCGAGCCGGGCGTGCTGCAGCCCGGTGAGGTCGCCACGGCGACGTCGACGTACTCGATCACCCAGGCGGATGTCGACGCCGGCTCGGTCACCAACACCGCCACCGCGAGCGGCAAGCCCCCGATCGGCGACACGATCTTCGTGAGCTCGGGCCAGGTCGTGACCGCGGTCGCCGCCCCGGCGCCGTCGATCTCGGTGACGCAGACCGCGACGCCCACCACGGGCGTCAAGGTCGGCGACCAGGTGACCTTCACGGTCACCGGCACCAACAACGGCAACGTCACGCTCGGCAGCGTCACGCTCGCCGACTCGCTCGGCGGGCTCGGCACCCCCGTGCCCACCTGGCCGGGTCAGCAGCGAACCCTCGCGGTCGGTCAGACCGTCACCTGGCAGATCCCGTACACGGTGACCCAGGCCGACGTCGACGCCGGCGCGATCCAGAACATCGCGACCGTCAGCGGCACCTCGCCGAAGGGCGTCGCCGTCTCGCGCGACGCCACCGCGACCGTCACCCCGACCGTGGCCGGGCCGAAGATCGGCGTGACCGATCAGGGCGCCCTCGCGCCGGGCGCCACCGGCGTCGCGGGTGACAAGGTCACCTGGTCGTACGTCATCGCGAACACCGGCGACGTGACCCTCACCGGCATCACCGCAACCGAGTCGCAGACGAACGCCACTGCCGTCACGTACGGCACCTGGCCGGCCGCGACCGGCGTGCTCGCACCGGGTCAGAGCGTCACCGCGACGAGCAGCTACACGCTCACCCAGGCCGACGTGAACCGCGGCACCGTCTCGAGCGGCGTCTCGACCCGCGGCACCGGACCGGCGCCCGCCTCGACCGTCGTCACCGCGACGGCGCCGGCGACCGTCAGCATCCAGGCCCGCCCCTCGTTCACGAACCTCAAGAGCGCCCGCTTCCTGAACGGCGGCACCGGTCAGGTCGGCGACACGATCGAGTACAAGCTGACCGTCACCAACACCGGCAACGTCACGCTCTACCGCGCGCAGCTGATCGACCCGCTGCCCGGCCTCGGCACGCAGAACCCGACCTGGCCCGACCCGGATCAGCCGGGCGTCATCCAGCCGGGCCAGACCGCGACCGGCGTCGCGAACTACGTCGTGACCCAGGCGGATGTCGACGCCGGCTCGAAGTCGAACATCGCCACGGCGCGGTTCTACTTCACGCCGATCGGCAGCGCGACCGACCCGCACCTCGACGTGCCCTCGAACGAGGTCGTCACGCCGCTCGCGCAGTCGCGTCCGTCGCTCGCGATCACCGAGACCGGCTCGGTGCCGCAGCCCGGCACGGTCGGCAAGACCGTGACCTGGACGATCACGGTCACCAACAACGGCAACGTCACGGTGAACGACGTCGCCCTCACCCCGGCCAGCACCGCCGGGCTGGCGGACGTCACCACCAGCTGGGGCGGCAACGCCGCCGGCACGCTGGCTCCGGGCACCTCGCTCACCGTGACCGGCACGACCGTGCTGACCCAGAGCGACGTGGATGCGGGCGCGGCCTCGCGCACCAGCCAGGCGAGCGGCGCCTCCGCCCGCGACGGCAGCGCCGTCGGACCGGTGAACGCCGGCGCCACCGTGCCGACGGTCGGCAGCGGCCCCGGGATCGCCGTGACGAAGTCGGCCGCGCTCGCGCCGGGCGCCACCGGCAAGGTCGACGACCTGGTGAACTTCAGCTACACGCTGACCAACAACGGCAACGTGACGCTCACCCAGTCGGCGCTCGCCGACGCGCTCGGCCTCACCGGCGCGATCGCCTACGACTGGAAGGGCAACCCGGCCGGCACCGTCCCGGTGGGCACCACGGTCACCGCTACCGGCACCTACCGCCTGACCCAGCCGGATGTCGACCGCGGCTCGATCTCGAGCGCCGTCACCGGCACGGGCACCGCTCCGAACGGCGCCAAGGTGACCGACACCGACACGGCGGGCGTCACGATCACGGCCGCGCCGAAGCTCGTCGTCACGAAGAACGGCACCGTGCGCGGCGGCGGAGCCGGCGCGGCGAACGGCGTCATCGACTACGCCTTCACGATCAAGAACGACGGCAACGTCACCCTCACGCTGGTCGACCTCGTCGACTCGCTCGGCGGCGTCAGCAACCCGGTGATCAGCTGGCCGAGCTCCGGCCCGGCCGGCACGCTCGTGCCCGGCGCGACCGCCACGGCGACCGCGGACTACACGATCACGCAGGCCGACATCGACAAGGGCAGCGTCGCGAACGTCGCCACCTCGACCGCGAAGCCGCCCGTCGGCGACAAGATCAGCCAGTCATCGAACACCTCGAACGTGACCGTCGGCGGCGCGAACACCGCACCGAAGATCACCGTCACCGAGACGCCGACCCCCGCCAGCGGCCTCCGCGTCGGCGATGCCGTGAACTTCGCCATCACGATCACGAACAGCGGCACCATCACGGTGACCGACACGACGCTCGCGACCACGCTGCCCGGCATGACCGTGTCGGCGATCTCGTGGCCGGGTGCCGCGGGCGTGCTCGCCCCCGGACAGGTCGCCCGCGCGACCGGCACCTACGTCGTGACGCAGAGCGACGTGGATGCGGGCAGCATCAGCGACACCGCCTCGAGCACAGCTGCGGGCGTGCGCGGCGGCAACGCTCCGCCGGCCTCCGCCTCGGCGACCGCGACGACCGTCACGGCCGGCCCGGCGATCACCGCGACCGACGAAGGCCGTCTCGCACCCGGATCGACCGGCGTCGCCGGCGACGACATCCAGTGGCTGTATCGCGCCAAGAACACCGGCAACACGACCCTCACGGGTGTGACCTTCGCCGAGGGTCTGAGCGGATCCGCCGCCCCGATCGTGACCGAGTGGCCCGACCCCGCCAAGCCGGGCGTGCTGCTGCCCGGCCAGACCGCGATCGCGATCGGCGACTACACGCTCACGCAGGCCGACGTCGACAGCGGCACCATCAGGAGCACCCTCACGGTGTCGGGCATCTCGTCGTCGCCGGGCGCGCAGAAGGTGACCGACGCGGCGACCGCGAACGTGCCGATCGAGGCGCGCCGCGCGCTCAGCGCGGTGAAGAGCGGCTCGCTCGTCAGCGGCCTCGGCGCCGTCGGCGACACCGTGCGCTACACGGTCGACATCACCAACACCGGCAACGTCACCCTCTACCAGGGCACCTTGCTCGACCCGCTGCCGGGCCTGCAGACGCCGACCATCACCTGGCCGGACCCCGACCAGCCCGGCACCGTGCCTCCGGGCGAGGTCGTGCACGGTGAGGCCGACTACGCGCTGACCCAGGCGGATGTCGACCGCGGCTACATCGACAACACGGCGCACGTCGCGGCGTGGAGCACGAAGACCGGCCAGGCCGACGCGGACAAGGCCGAGGCCGCCACGAACACCGTGCGCGTCACGACCGAGCAGGCCGCGCCCCAGCTCGCCGTCACCAAGTCGGCGAGCGTCAGCGGCGCCGGCAAGGTCGGCGACACGCTCACGTACACGATCACGACGAAGAACACCGGCAACGTGACCGTCACGGGCTTCACCGTGACCGACCCGCTGCCGCGCCTCAGCGGCGTGACGACCACCGGCCTCGCCGCCGACGGCTCGCTCGCGCCGGGCGCGACGGCCACCAGCAAGGCCACCTACGTGCTCGACCAGGCCGACATCGACACCGGCAGCGTCACCAACCGCGCCACGGCCGCCGGAACCTCGGCGCGTGACGGCAGCCCGGTCAGCGCTCAGAGCAACCAGCTGGTCACGCCCACGCCCACCGTCACGGCGAAGCCCGGCATCCGCGTCACCGACGCCGGCTCGCTCAACGCGCCCGACCAGAACAAGGCCGGCGGCGCCGCGACCTGGACCTATGTGATCACGAACAGCGGCGAGGTCACCCTCACCGGCGTCAAGGTCGCCGACACGCTGCCGATCGGCGCCCCCGTCTACGCGTGGACCGGACCCGTCGGCGTGCTCGCCCCCGGAGCCTCGGTCACCGTCACCGCGCCCTACTCGCTCAGCCAGAGCGACGTGGATGCGGGCGGGCCGATCAGCCAGGTCACCGCCACCGGAACGCCGAAGGTCGGCGCGAACGCGACCGCCCAGGCCACCGCGACCATCCCGGTCACGGCGAACCCGACCATCACGGTCGGCCAGACCGCGCAGCTCGACAAGCCCGGCCAGAACGGCCTCGGCAACCAGATCGACTACGGCTTCACGATCACCAACACGGGCAACACGACCCTGACCGGGGTGACCCTCGGCAACACGGTCGCGGGCCTGACGGTGCCGGCCTACGTCTGGCCGGATCCGGCGAACCCGGGCGTGCTCAAGCCCGGTCAGACCGCGACCGCGACCGCCACGCACCAGATCTCGCAGGCGGATGTGGACGCCGGCAAGGTCGACAACCTCACGACCGTCACCGGCGCCACGCCGGGCGGCGCGACCGTGACGAACCAGTCGGCCCCGACCAGCATCCCGACGGCGGCCCCGGCCCCGGCGCTGAGCCTGGTCAAGGGCGGTGCGATGCAGAGCGGCGCCGGCAACGCGGGCAGCATCGTGCGCTTCACCTTCACCCTGAAGAACACCGGCAACGTGACCCTCAGCGGGCTCGCGGTGCAGGAGCAGCTGCAGGGTGCGGGCGTTCCGACGATGACCTTCCCGACCGGCCAGCCCGTGCTGGCCCCGGGCGCCTCGGCGACCGGGTACAGCGACTACACGCTGACCCAGGCCGACGTCGACAAGGGCAGCGTGGCCAACACCGCCACCGCCTCCGGAACCGCTGCGCCGAACGGCGCTCCGGTGTCGACCACGTCGAACACCTTCACGATCGACACCGCCACCTCGCGCCCGCGCATCTCGACCACGCAGACCGGCGCGTTCGAGTCGGGTCAGACCGGCGAGCTCGGCGACACGGTCGACTACACCTTCGTGATCACCAACACCGGCAACACCTCGCTGAGCGGCGTCGACGTCGCGAACACGGTGACCGGCCTGCGTGATGCGCAGTACACCTGGCCGGTCGGGCAGACCGCGGGCACCCTCGCCCCGGGTCAGTCGGTGACGATCACCGCGAAGCACGACGTGACGCAGGCGGATGTCGACGCGGGCGTGGTCCGCAACGTCGCCACCGGCAGCGGAACCGACCCGAAGGGCAACAAGGTCAGCGACGCCGCCCCCGAGGTCGTGCTGCCGCTGGCGACCGCGACGACGGAGCTCGACCTCACCAAGGTCGGCACCCCGCGCCAGGATGCCCGCGTCGGCGACACGATCGACTACGCCTTCACGCTCACCAACAACGGCACCCAGACGCTGCACGACGCGTCGATCGTCGACGGCCTGCCCGGCGTCAGCACGCTGACCTACGGCGCCTGGCCGAGTGGGACCTCCGGCGTGCTGCGCCCCGGCGACAACGTCACCGCCTCGGCGACCTACGTCGTGACCCAGGCCGACGTCGACCGCGGGAACGTGCGCAATACGGCCTCGGCATCCGCCCTCGACCCGTCGAACGGACGCCTCAGCGCCACGTCGCCGGTGTCGGTGGTGAACACGCCCCCGGCGGAACCGGGCATCTCGATCGTGAAGACCGCGGCGCTCGCGCCCGGATCGACCGGTCGCGCCGGCGACATCGTGAACTACACCTTCACGGTCAAGAACGAGGGCAACGTCACGCTCGAGAACGTCACCGTCGGCGACCCGCAGCCCGACCTCGGCAACTGGAAGTACACCTGGCCGGGAACGCCGGGCGTGCTCAAGCCGGGCGAGATCGCCACGATCACCGCCGAGCACACGCTCACGCAGCCCGAGGTCGACAAGGGCGTGCTGAACACGACCGCTCAGACCAACGGCGAGGGGATGAACGGCGGCGCTCCGGTGAGCGCGAACGACGCGGCCCCGGTCGAGATCGCGGCCGCACCCGCGCTGACCCTGACCAAGACGGCCACGCCGCGCAGCGCCACGCCGACCTTCGGCACCGTGATCGACTACGCCTTCGTGGTCGAGAACACCGGCAACGTGACGCTCGAGAGTGTCAGCGTGACCGACCCGCTGCTCGCCGGCGCCGCCATTAGCTACGGCTGGCCGGGGACGAACGGGCGCCTGCTGCCGGGCGAGAAGGCCACCGGCACCGCGAGCTACACCGTCACCCAGGCGGATGTCGACGCCGGCTCGGTCGCGAACACCGCGACCGCCACCGGGACTCCGCCGCTCGGCGGCACGAAGCCCACGGCATCCGGCTCGGCGACCGTCGCCGTGCCCTCGGGCTCGGCCGTCACGCTCACGCAGAGCGTGCGCCTCGCGAACGGCGCCGCCGGCTACGCGGGCGACACGCTGATCTACACCTACGTGATCACCAACACCGGCACGACCACGCTGCGCGGCATCGTGCTCACCGACCCGAAGAAGGGCCTCGGCGCCTTCAGCTACGGCCCCTGGCCGGGCGGTGCGGGCACCGAGGGCGTGCTCGAGCCGGGTCAGAGCGTGACCGTCACGGCGCCGTACGTCATCCAGCCGGGTGACGAGGGCACGCTCGTGCCGGGAACCTCGACGGTGACCGCGGTCGGACCCGACCCCGACGAGCAGGTCTCGTCGGCGTCGAGCGCCGACATCCAGCTGCCGACGCGCCCGACCGTGCCCGGCATCCCCGGCCTCCCCGGCAGCGGAGGCCTCGCCCACACCGGCATCGACCCGACCTACCCGGGCCTTCTCGCGCTGCTTCTCCTACTCTGGGGTGGCGCGCTGGTCGGCTGGAACGTTCGGCGCCGACGTAAGGAGAACGCATGAAGTCCACCGCCCTTCGCACCCTGACCGCACTCGCCGGCGTCGCCTTCGTCGCCGGAGCGCTGGCCGGATGCACGGGAGGTGACGACTCGACCACCAAGAAGTCGGCATCGCCGAAGCCGTCGGCCGCGCCGTCGCAGGTGACCGAGGTCAGCGACGCGCCGGGAACGGGCGAGGGCTTCGTCGGCGCCCGCAACGACGTCGAGGTGAAGAAGTGCGAGCCGGCGAAGGACGGCTGGGCCATCTCGGGCACGGTCACCAACTCGAGCGACGCGACGGCGAACTACCGCATCTACGTCTCGCTGCTCGACAAGGACAGCGCGACGCTCGGTCTCAAGCAGGTGAACTCCGACGGCGTCGAAGCCGGCAAGAGCGCCGACTGGAACGCCGACATCGCCGTCGACGGCAAGAACCTGCAGTGCGTGCTGCGGGTGGAGCGCTACGCCGCGTCCTGACCCGGTCGTCCGGCCCGGCCACGGCGGATCGCCGACTCGCAAGGGACGTTCTGTCGAATCGCTCTGGTGCCATGCCGAAACGGCAGGGGATCCCGCGCGCGGGCGCTCGTAGCCTCGTCGGCATGAGCCTCACCGTCGAGCCGTCCCTCACCAGCGGATCGGCCGCCTCCGCTGCCGATCCCGTGGTCGCACATCCGTCTCCCCTCGTCGACGCGCGGGCCCAGCTGGCCGCCGCGATCGAGCTTCTCGGCTACGACGAGGGCACCCACGCGATGCTCGCGACCTCGCGGCGCGAGATGACGGTCAGCATCCCGCTGCGGCACGACGACGGCCGCATCGAGGTGCTCACCGGGCACCGTGTGCAGCACAACATCTCCCGCGGTCCCGCGAAGGGCGGCCTGCGCTACGCGCCCAACGTCGACCTCGACGAGGTGCGGGCGCTGGCGATGTGGATGACGTGGAAGTGCGCCCTGCTCGACGTGCCCTACGGCGGTGCGAAGGGCGGCGTCGCCGTCGACCCGCGCGCGCTGAGCACGCCGGAGCTCGAGCGCGTCACCCGCCGCTACACGAGCGAGATCCTGCCCATCATCGGACCGCAGCAGGACATCCCCGCCCCGGACATCGGCACCGACGAGCAGACCATGGCGTGGATCATGGACACCTTCTCCGTCGCCCGCGGCCACACCGTGCCCGGCGTCGTCACCGGCAAGCCGCTCAGCCTCGGCGGGTCGCTCGGCCGGCCCAGCGCGACGTCGCGCGGCGTCGTGCATGTCGCGGATGCGGCGCTGCGGTCGGTCGGCATCGCCCCGGCCGGCGCCACCGCGGCCGTGCAGGGCTTCGGCAAGGTCGGGCGCGGAGCCGCGCAGTTCCTGGCCGAGGCGGGCGCGCGCGTCGTCGCGGTGAGCGACCAGTACGGCGCCGTCTACGCCTCAACCGGGCTCGACATCCCCGCCCTCGCGGACCACGTCGACCGCACCGGCACCGTCGTCGGGTTCGGTGCCGGCGTTTCCGGCGGCTCCGGGGCCGACGAGCTCGACCCCGCCGCGCTGCTCACGCTCGAGGTCGACCTGCTCGTGCCGGCCGCCGTCGAGGGCGTGCTCAACGGCGGCAACGCCGCCGACGTGCGGGCGAAGGTCATCGTCGAGGGCGCGAACGGACCGACCACGGGCGAGGCCGACCGCATCCTCACCGACGCGGGGGTGCTCGTCGTGCCCGACATCCTCGCGAACGCCGGCGGCGTGCTCGTGTCGTACTTCGAGTGGGTGCAGGCGAACCAGGCCTACCGCTGGGGTGCGCAGGAGGTCGAGGACCGCCTGGCCGCGCGCATGAGCGAGGCGTGGATGAACGTGGCCGACCACGCGCGCCGCCACGACCTCACCCTGCGCACGGCCGCGACCGCGCTCGCGGTGCAGCGCGTCGCCGAAGCGCACAAGCTGCGCGGCCTCTACCCCTGATCCGCCCCGCCTGCCTGGCGATCGGACCTGTGGCTCAGCCGCCGATCGGCGAGGGGCGCAGCTCGCGCAGCGTGCGGAACCGCGACTGCTTCGCGGCGCCCGCGATCGACAGCGCCAGGGCGACGACGAGCCAGATCACGAGCGTGAGCAGCGCGCTCGACAGCCCGGCCGCTCCGCCGCCGTAGAGCAGCGCGCGGATGCCGTCGACCGCGTGCGACATCGGCAGCGCCTGGTGCAGCGCCGCGAGCGGCGCGGGCAGCGTCTGCCAGGGGAAGGTGCCGCCGGCGGTCACGAGCTGCACGACCATGAGCACGAGCCCGAGGAACTGCCCGACGCTGCCGAGCCAGACGTTGAGCGCCAGCACGATCGCCGCGTACGTCGCCGAGACGAGCGCCATGAAGCCGAGCAGCTCCACCGGATGCGCCATCTTCAGCCCCAGCGGGCCGGCGAGCGTCAGGAAGAGTCCGATCATCTGCACGACTCCGAGGAGCGCCGGGGTCGCCCATCCCGCCAGCGCCGTGGCGAAGGGACGACGCACGGCCGTCAGCGCGCGCCGCGACAGGGGACGCACCAGCAGGAACAGCGCGTAGATGCCGATCCAGGCGGCGAGGCTGATGAAGAACGGCGCGAGTCCGGCGCCGTAGTTCTCGGCCTCGGTCTGCGAGGTGCGCTTCACGTTCACCGGGTCGGCGACCGCCTTCGCGGCGGCCGCGCGCTGCGCCTCCGTCTTCGACGGGGTCTGCGCGACGCCGTCGACGAGCTTGCCATGCAGCGTGTCGGCGCCGTCGGCGAGCTTCGCCGTGCCGTCGGCGAGGTCGGATGCCCCGCTCGCCAACTGCGCCGTGCCGCCCTCGAGCGTGTTCGCGCCGCTCGCGAGCTGGGCCGTGCCCGACTTCAGCGCGGACGCGCCGCTCGCGAGCTGCGCCGTGCCGTCCTTCAGCGAGGATGCGCCGGTCGACACCTGGGTCGCGCCGGAGGCGACCTGGGCCGCTCCGGTCTGCGCCGACTGAGCGCCGGCCGTGAGCGCCTCGGCCCCGGCGGCGGCGTCGGAGATCGCCTTCTTCAGACCCGGGGCGCTCGCAGCGAGATCGGCTGCGCCGGCGGCAGCGGAGCTCGAACCCACCTGCAGCGGCGACCCGGCCGCCGTCTGGGCCGACAGTCCCGCCACGAGTCGCGTCAGCTCGTCCTTCTCCGCGGGGGTCGCCTGCGATGTCGCCAGCGCGGCGGCGAGCTTCTCCTGCGCGGACACGGCATCGCTGTGGAGCGCGGTCACCCCGGCCGCGATCGTCTGCGTGCCCGCGGCCAGCGCCGTCGCGTCATCGGGCAGGGTCGCGGTCAGATCCGCGAGGGCGCGCAGGCCGGTGCTGACGGCGCCGAGCTTGTCGGCGATCTGTCCGATGCCGTCGGACACCTTCGTCGCCCCGGCGGCGGTCGCCGCTGCGCCGTCCGCGAGCTTCGCGGCGCCGGCTGAGGCGCTGTTCGCGCCATCGGCGAGCTTCGACGCACCCGACGACGCCTCGCGCGCACCGGACGCGAGCTTGCCGGCCCCCGCATCCGCCTCGCTCGCGCCGTCCGCCAGCTTCGTCGCGCCATCGGATGCCGTGTGCGCTCCGTCGCTCAGCTGCTGGGCGCCGTCCGCGGCATCCGACAGGCCGTCGCGCAGCGACTGCACGCCGTCGAGCAGCTGCAGCGTCGCCGCGCGCCCGACCTTCTCGACGATCGCCGCGCGCACGGTCGTGGTCGCCTGCGTCGCGATCGTCGACGAGAGGTAGCTGTTCGTGTCGCTCGTGATGAGCCCGAGGCGGGCCGGCGCCGGCGCATCCCCCGAGGCGGACGCGATGCGCGCGCTGAAGTCGGCCGGGAACTCGACCGCGAAATCGTAGGTGCCGTTCTTCACCCCGCGGCTCGCGGCGACCGCGCTGACCTCGTGCCAGGCGAACTTCTTGCCGTCGAGCAGGGTCTTCGCGGCCTCCCGGCCGTAGTTCTGCTGCTCGCCGTCGACCTTCGTGCCCTCATCGGCGACCACGATCGCGGCGGGCACCTTGTCGAGCGAGCCGTACGGGTCCTTGTTGCCCCAGAGGTACAGGCCGCCGTAGACGACCGGGATGGTCATGAGCGCCACGAGGGCGAGCACGGCCATGCGGCTCGAGACGAGGCGCGCGAACTCGGCGCGCACGCTCGTCGTGATCGTGCGGAAGAAGGTGGACATCGTCAGTGCTCCTGAGCGGCGGGACGTGCGGCGGCCGGGTCGGCCGTCGCACTCGCGGTTGCGGTGGAGCCGGCTTCGTCGTCGGCGGTGGGGGAGGCGGGGAGCGCCTCGGGGGTCGTGGATGCGGCGGGTGCGGGTGCGGGTGCGGGTGCGGGCGCGGTCGGTTCCGGTTCCGGGTCTGCCTCCGCATCCGCGGCGGGCGCGGACCCGTCGCCCGCGCCGGCCGCGCGCAGCAGCGCCGCCGTCGCCTCGTCGGTCACGACGATCGTCAGCACGCCGCGCTCGGCGATCTGCCGCACCTCGCCGAACCAGCCGCGCGGGTCGCCGCCGTGCCGCTCGGGCGAGGTGATCACGAGCGCCTCGACGCCGTCGCGCAGCAGCGCGAGCTCGCTGAGCAGGCGGATGCGCGGCGCCGCCGGCACGGCCCGCAACGGGGTGCGCGCGTGGTCGGCGAGGCCGTGCTGCGTGAGCACCGCATCCGTCGCCCGCCGCGACGACGGCGTTCCGGCGAAGGCGAGCTCTTCGGCCACGACGGTGCGCAGGGCGACTCCGGGGCTCGGCTCGCTCGTGCCGGGGGTGTCGACGAGGGCGACGCGGCGGCGCAGCTCGGCGGTGTCGGACGAGCCGTCGACGAGCACCTCGCCGGCGGTCGGCTTGAGGCGACCGCCGAGCAGCAGCGAGAGCAGCTGCGGGCGTTCGGCGGTCTCGACGGCGAGCGCGATCGGCGCGGCGGGATGCGCGACGCTGGTCTCGGCGACGACATCCATCTCCGGCACGGCGGCGGCCAGGCCCTCGCCGAGGGCGAGACGGCGGGCGGTGATCCTCATCGCGAGGCCTCCGCATCCAGCTCGGCGGCATCCAGCTCGGCGGCGCCGAGCTCGGCGGCCTCGTCGGCCGACACCAGGTCGATCGCCTGCGTCGCCGGCCACAGCGGGTCGACCCGCTCGGGCGCGGCCACGAGCTCGGGGTCGCCGTCGATGAGCGCGGCGGCGTCGCGCCAGCCGAGCCCGGCGGCGGTGAGCGCGAGCGAGGCGGCGAGTCGGCGGCTCTCGGCGTCAGAGAGGCCCTCGCGCACGCTCGCCGCGAAAACCGAGAGCGCGGCGTCCTCGACGAGGCGGGCGAGCAGGGCGGCGGGGATGTCGTCGCGCAGACGGCCGGCGGCGGCGCCCTCCTCGAGCGCGGCGGCGATGCGCACGCGCAGCGGGGTGAGGGCGGCATCCACGATCTCGGCGCGCGGTCCGCGCACGGTCGTGATGGCCATGGCGCGCACGCCGGCGATCTCGTCCCAGGCGCGCACGGCGATGAGGGCGAGGCGGCGGATCGGATCGGTCTCGTCGATGCCGTCCATCGCGGCGACCACGCGCTCGCTGCCGCGCTGCGCGAGGGCGTCGAGCAGCGCGTCGCGGTTCGGGAAGTGGCCGTAGATCGTGCGGCGGGTGAGGCCCGCCTCCGCCGCGATGGCCTCGAGCGAGGCGTTCGGCTCGCGGTTGAGCAGCACGCGCGCGGCGTCGAGCAGCGCCTCGCGGTTGGCGGTCGCGTCGCGGCGCGGGGCTCGGTTCTCTCTCACGCTCTCATCGTACGAACTTGCACAGCCTTGTGCAAGTTAACGAAGGCGATCCACTGTTCGCGAGTTGCCCACTTCCACGGCCTGTCGCGCACGTGCCACCGCGGAAGTGGGCGACTCGCGGCACCTCGACGTCATGTCACAGGGTCGAAACACGCCCGCTGATACGGTGGGGTGTAATCCCTCACGAACGGAATGGGAGATCGGCATGCCCGGAATCGTGCTCATCGGCGCTCAGTGGGGTGACGAAGGCAAGGGCAAGGCGACTGACCTGCTCGGCAGCCGCACCGACTACGTCGTCAAGTTCAACGGCGGCAACAACGCCGGCCACACGGTCGTGGTCGGCGACGAGAAGTACGCCCTGCACCTGCTGCCCAGCGGCATCCTCACCCCCGGCGTCACGCCCGTCATCGCGAACGGCGTCGTCGTCGACATCGAGGTGCTCTTCCAGGAGCTGGATGCGCTCTCGAGCCGCGGCGTCGATGTCTCGAAGCTGCTCGTCAGCGCCAACGCGCACGTCATCACGCACTACCACCGCACGGTCGACAAGGTCACCGAGCGCTTCCTCGGCAAGCGCCAGATCGGCACCACCGGCCGTGGCATCGGCCCCGCGTACGCCGACAAGATCAACCGCGTCGGCATCCGCATCCAGGACCTGTTCGACGAGAACATCCTGCGCCAGAAGGTCGAGGGCGCCCTCGACCAGAAGAACCACCTGCTGGTCAAGGTGTACAACCGCCGCGCGATCGAGGCCGACGAGATCGTCGACGACCTGCTCGGCTACGTCGAGCGTCTGCGCCCGATGGTCGCCGACACGGGTCTGGTGCTGAACCAGGCGCTGGATGCCGACAAGACCGTGCTGTTCGAGGGCGGTCAGGCGACGATGCTCGACGTCGACCACGGCACCTACCCCTTCGTCACCTCGTCGAACGCGACCAGCGGCGGCGCCGCGACCGGCTCGGGCGTCGCGCCGACCCGCTTCGACCGCGTGATCGCCGTCGTCAAGGCGTACACGACCCGCGTCGGCGCCGGACCGTTCCCGACCGAGCTGTTCGACGAGTGGGGCGAGTTCCTCAGCGACCGCGGCGCCGAGTTCGGCACCACGACCGGCCGTCGCCGTCGCACCGGCTGGTACGACGTGCCGATCGCCCGCTACTCGGCCCGCATCAACGGCGTCACCGACTTCGTGCTCACCAAGCTGGATGTGCTCACCGGCCTCGAGACCATCCCGGTCGCCGTCGCCTACGACGTGGACGGTGTGCGTCACGACGAGCTGCCCGTCAACCAGAGCGACTTCCACCACGCGAAGCCGATCTACGAGGAGTTCCCCGGCTGGAGCGAGGACATCTCGGGCGCCCGCGAGTTCTCCGACCTGCCGAAGAACGCGCAGGACTACGTGCTCGCGCTCGAGCAGCTCAGCGGATCCCGCATGTCGGCGATCGGCGTCGGCCCCGGCCGCGACGCGATCGTCGTGCGGCACGACCTGCTCGACTGAGGCGCGCGGCGCGAGCCGCGAGGCGCCCGCGCGCATCGGCACCCGCTGTGCGGCGGCCCGCGTGCGGGCGTGATCCGCGCCCTCCGCGGCGACGCGGGGTGCGCGGATACTGCTCGGCAGTACGCGGATACTGCTCAACGGGGTGATCGAGGTCGCGGGCGGCGCTGCTGCCACGTGGCGCCAGTATCCGGTGCGGTGTGCGACCTGCCGCCGGTCGGTGGGCCGGGGGTACGCGGATCCTGCCCCCCCCGGGTTCGCGGATACTGGCTCGGCGGTATGCGGATACTGCTCAACGGGGTGGGCGAGGGCGCGGGCGGCGCTGCCGTGACGCCTCGCCAGTATCGCGAGAGAGGCACGCGGATCGGAACGGCTCGTGCGCGACCGGGCCAGCGGATGCGCGGTGGCCTGCGGCGTGAGTCGCGCGCCCGGCGCATCCGGAGACAGGATGGACCGGTGACTGCCACGCGCCCCGCCCCGACCGTGCTGACCGGCCGCTTCGTGCGGCTCGAGCCCTTCGACGCCGAGGCGCACACCGACGGACTCTTCGCCGCGCTCGCGCACCCCGAGGTGTTCGCCGGCGGCTACGGCGGCGGTCCCGCCGGGCTGCCCGCTGACCGGGCGGCGTTCGGCGACTGGGTCGCCGGGTACGGCAACGCCGATGACGCCCGCAAGTTCGTCGTGCGTCTCATCGGCGGCGCGGACGGCGGGGGCGGCGCGGGCGACGCGGATGGCGTCGGCGGCACGATCGTCGGCGCATCCACCCTCGGCGACCTCGACGAGCGCACCGAGCAGCTGCAGCTCGGCTGGACCGGCTACGACCCGCGCGTCTGGGGCACGGCCGTGAACCCCGAGACGAAGCTGCTGCTGCTCGGGCACGCCTTCACGCATGGCTACGGCCGCGTCAAGATCCAGGCCGACAGCCAGAACGACCGCTCGCGCGCCGCGATCCTCAAGCTCGGCGCGACGTTCGAGGGCGTGCTGCGCCGCGACCGGGTGCGCGCCGACGGAACCTTCAGCGGAACCGCCGTGCATTCGATCCTCATCGATGAGTGGCCTGCGGTGCGCGCCGGCCTCGAAGCGCGCCTCGCCCGCCACACCGCCCCGATCGAGCTCGCCGACCGGAGCTGAGCCGCCCGACTGAGCGGCCCGCCTGAGCCGTACGACTGGGCCGCCCGCGCGTCAGCACGATGTCGGATCAGCGCCGATGCCGCGCCGCATCACGTCGCGGTGTGACTCGAAGGCCGACGCTGTGCACCCGGTGCCGCCCACGTTCGATGCTGTGCGCCCCGATGCCACCGCACTCGACTGAGCGGCGCGGGCGCGCAGCGTCGTCGCTCAGTAGGCTCGCTCCATGCTGCGCCACGTGCTGATCTTCACGCTCCAGACCGACGACCCGACCGAGAAGGCGGAGCAGATCGCCGAGATCCGCGCCAAGCTCGTGGGGCTGATGGACGTCATCCCCGAGATCAAGCGCATGGACGTGCCGGCCGACTCGACGGGCATCCCGCGCAACGGCGACTTCGCGATCGACTCCGACTTCGACGACGCGGCCGGGCTGCAGGCCTACATCGACCACCCGGCGCACGTCGAGGTGGCGAAGTTCATCGGCACTCTCGTCGCGTCGCGCGCGGCGATCGACTTCATGCTCTGACACCGTCTCTGATGCCGCCCCCGGAGTGACGTAACTCAGGAGAATCCGCCCGATCCGGCCCGTTCGGGCGCGGATCCGACCGGATCTCCTGAGTTACGGAACAGCTGACGTCACGGCCGACAGCGCTGCCGACAGCACCGCCGACGGCAGGGGCGCCGAAACCTCAGCCGCGCGCCGCCGTGAGCTCGGCGACCAGCGAGCGGCCGTTCGGCTCCCAGCCGAGCTCGCTGCGTGCCTTCGAGCCGCGCGCCTGCTGATCGAGCAGCAGCGCATCCGCGAAGGCCTCGCCGAGTCGCTCGCGAGCCGAGGAGTCCGAGCCGGCGACGACCGCCCCCGACGGCCCGGCGATCGCCTCGCCGAGCTCGCGCACGGTCGGGTTCTCGCCGCTGGCGCCGATGTAGGTGGTGTGCCCGTCGCTGCGCTCGAGCGCGATGACGTAGAGCTCGGCGAGGTCGCCGGTCGACACGGTCGTCCAGTGCTGGTCGCCCGAGCCGATGAGCTCGAGGGCGCCGTCCGCGTCGCGCGGGCCGTCGGCGAGCAGCGAGGGGATGCCGGCGCCGCCGGGCCCGTAGACGACGGCCGGGGCGATGAGCGTGGCCTTGATGTCGGAGCCGAGGATGCGGCCCTCCGGCCCGGCGCGCCAGGCGGTGATCGCGGGCGGGTTCTGCGCGTCGTCTTCGCTGATGTCGGCGCCGGATCCCCAGACCCAGATGCCGCCGGTGTGCACGTAGGGCTTGTCGGTGCCGGCGAAGCCGTTGATGACCGCGTCCACGACGGCGTCGTCGAGGGCCGGGCCCTGGTTGTCGGTGGCGAGGTGGATGGCGCCGTCGACCTCGCGCAGCTTCGTCGCCAGCCAGGTGCTGTCGCTGAGGTCGCCGATCACAGCGGTTGCGCCGTGGGCGGTGACCTTCGCCGCGGACTCGTTGCTGCGGACGATCGCGGTCACCTCGTGTCCGGAATCGAGGAGTGCGGCGAGGGTGGCGGTGCCGATGAGGCCCGTGCCTCCGGTGAGCAGGACGCGCATGGTGTTCCTTCCGTGATGGTCGCCTTCAGCCAACCAGGGCCGGCGGGGAGGGATTCCCCGACCGGCCCCGGTTCGCCGAGAACGCGCAGGGTGCGACTCGCGCGCGCCGACGCTCAGCCCACGCGGAACACGTAGCTGCCCGATCCGACTACGACCGTGACCGAGCCGTTCGCGGCCTTCGCGCTCTGCACACCCGCCGCCTTCTTCACGGCGCCGCCGCTCTCGGTCACCTGCGCGACCTTCGATGCGGGCAGCACGATCTCCGCGGTCGCGTTCACCGGAACCGTGACCTTCAGATCGAACCGGGCTCCCGCATCCGTCTGGCTCGAGGTCCAGTCGGTCGCGATCTTCCCGTAGACCGACTGCAGCGACCCGGCGCCGTGGGTCACGCCCCCGCCGGGCAGCGGCGCCACGCGGATGCGGTGGTAGCCCGCCTCGAGCGGGGCGATCGCGCCGATGTTGCGGTACATCCAGTCGCCCACGGCGCCGTAGGCGTAGTGGTTGAAGGAGTTCATGCCGACGTCGCCGAAGCTGCCGTCGGGCATGACCGAGTTCCAGCGCTCCCACATCGTGGTGGCGCCCATCTTCACCTCGTAGCCCCACGAGGGGTAGTCGGTGCGCACGAGCAGCTTCCACGCGAGGTCGGCGCGGCCGACCGAGGTGAGCGCGGGCAGCAGCCACGGGGTTCCGAGGAACCCGGTCGTGAGGTGGCTGCCGCTGGTCTCGAGCTTCGCGACGAACTTCGTCCCGACGGCGGCGCGCTGCGCGGCGGGCACGAGGTCCATGCCCAGCGCCATCGCATAGGCGGTCTGGCTGTTGCCGCGCACGGTCCCGTCGGCGGCGACGAAGGTCGCGGCGAAGGCGGCGCGGATGCGCGTCGACAGGTCGGCGTAGGCGGTCGCCTCGGCGGTCTTGCCGAGCGCGGCGGCCATCTCCGACATCATCCGCGCATCCTCGGCGTAGTACGCCGTGCCGAGCACCTCGGCGGGCGTCGGGTCGTCGAGGTTGAGCCAGTCGGCGTAGACGTTGCGGCCGTCGTCGATGAGATCCTCACCCGCGCTGGCCTGCACGTGGTCGAGGAACCGCGTCATCGAGTCCCAGCCCTCGCGCACCACGGTCGCGTCGCCGTAGCTGTTCCACAGCGTGTAGGGCACCGTGATGCCGGCATCCGCCCATCCGGTTCCGCCGCCGCAGCAGCCGACACCCGGCGGTTCGGGCGAGACGCCCGGGTAGTCGCCGTTCTCGCCCTGCGAGTCGCGCAGGTCGGCGAGCCACTTGCCGAGGAACGCCCGGGTGTCGGTGAGGTAGCTGGCGGTGGGGGCGAACACGTTGATGTCGCCCGTCCAGCCGAGTCGCTCGTCGCGCGCCGGAGTGTCGGTGGGGATGCTGAGGAAGTTGCCGCGCTGGCCCCAGGAGATGTTGCTGGCCAGCTGGTTGAGCATCGGCGACGAGGTCGTCAGCGTGCCGGTGTCGGGCAGGTCCGATCCCCACACGATGCCGGTCACGTCGGCGGGCGTCGGAGCGGATGCGGCGCCGGTGATCTCGATGTAGCGGAAGCCGTGCTGGGTGAAGCGCGGCTCGTACTCGACGGCGCCGTCGGCGGCGAAGGTGTAGTGGTCGGTGACCTTCGCGGCGCGCAGGTTGGCGGTGTAGAGCGTGCCGTCGGGGTTCAGCATCTCGCCGTAGCGGATGGTGACCGTCGATCCGGCCGTGCCCTTGAGGCGCATCTTCGCGACGCCGACCATGTTCTGGCCGACGTCGTAGATGTAGGTGCCTTTCGTCGGCTGCGTGCGCGCGACCGTCGGCTGCGCGCCGGTCTCGCGCACGGGCTCGTCGGGCTGCGGCACGACGAGCTGCGTCGCCGAGTCGTGCACGGTGGCGGCGGTCCATCCGCTCGCGTCGAAGCCGGCGCGATCCCAGTTCTTCTGTTCCTTGCGGGCGTCGTAGCTCTCGCCGTCGATGTTGTCGGCGAAGGTCCACGGGCCGCGCGCGGTGGTCCACGTGTCGGTCGAGTCGACCCACTGGCTCGAGCCGTCGGCGTAGTCGAGGCGCAGGCGGGTGAGCACCGAGGGGTCGGTGCCGAAGACGCCCGGGCCCCACATCCCGACCTTGCCGGCGTACCAGCCGCTGCCGAGTTCGGCGCCGAGCGCGTTGCGGCCGGCCCTGACGAGCTTCGTCACGTCGTAGGTCTGGTGCTGGATGCGGCTCTCGTAGTCGGTGAACCCGGGCGCGAGCCGCTGGTCGCCGACGTCGGCGCCGTTGAGGCGCAGCTGGTAGACGCCGCGCGCGGTCGCGTAGAGGCGCGCCCGCACCGGGGTCTCGCCGCCCCGCGTGGAGAAGTTCGTGCGCAGCAGCGGCAGATCGCCGTCGGGGGAGCGCCAGATCGTCTCGGCGTTGCCCTCGATGCGCAGTCCGTCGTCGACGACGGTGCCGCCGGTGAAGGGGTTGCCCCCGTCGGCGCCGGTGCCGTGGAAGTCGGTGTCGAGCAGCGTGGCCCCGTCGGCGGCCGTGACCTTCACCCGGTGGATGGTCGTGGTCTCGGTGCCCTCGGTCGCCTGCGAGGTGCGGAAGCCGACGTAGCCGCGGTCGAAGGTGGCATCGTCGCGCTGGTCGATCTGCGTGCCGTCGAGCAGCGTCGTGATGGTCGTGCCCTGGGTGCGGATCGACAGCGTGTGAGTGCCGGTGCGCAGCGCGTCGGCGCTGATCACATCGGAGATGTCCTTGCTCTCGATGAGCTGGATGCTGCCGTCCTTCTTGACGTGGGGGCGGAACTGCGGCGTACCGTCGGCGACGCTGAGCTGCCACAGGTAGCCGTTGTTGAGGGTCGCGCTGCGGAAGTAGACGGCGACGACGAGGTTGTCGATCGTGAAGTCGACGTCGGTGGTGGTGTCGGTCCAGCGCGGCAGCTCGGTCGCGGGCGGCCCGCCGATCCACTGGGCGCCGCCCCAGTCGGAGGCGCTGAGCAGGCCGGTCTCGAAGTGCGCCGGGGTGCTCCATCCGCTGGCCTTGCCGCGGCCGTCCCAGGTGCGCACCCGCCAGGAGTAGGCGGTCTGCGCGGTGAGCGCCGGCCCGCCGTAGCCGACGTCGACCTGGGCGGCCGAGTCGACCCTGCCCGAGTCCCAGACGTCCGGCGCGGCGAGGGCGGCGTCGCTGCGCGCGACCTGCACCTGATAGGCGCTCTGCACCGTGCCGCGGGTCGCGGACTCGCCGTGCCAGCCGAGACTCGGAGCGGCACCGGGGATGCCGAGCGGCTCGCTGCGGCCGTTGACGGTGAGGCCGGTGACGCTCGTGCCGGAGGCGGCGAGGGCGGGGCCGGCGAGCAGCGTGCCGGCGCCGAGCGCGATGACGGCGACGCCGACGAGGGCGCCGCGCGCCGGACGCGAGGGGCGCGTGGGTGGTCGGGTGGTCAGTCGGTCGGCGATCTCCCTGATCGCGCGGACGGGCCGGATGAGCATGGTGGAGGCTCCTTCTCGCTTCGTCATTGAAACGTTTAAAGAAGGAAGGTAGACGAGCGAGGTCACCCCCACAAGGGGGGCCAATCGGTTTGGGTGCAGGCCGCTGCTGAAACGATCGAAGGCGCGACGGGTCATCCGCGCGGATGACGCCCGCGGGATGACGCCGCGGCGCCGAAACCCGTCCCGCTGCCGACGACGCCCCACGGCGCACCGCGTGGGATGGGGGCATGAGCGATCAGATCCCCACCTCCTTCGCCGAGCGCGCCGCCGCGGCCGCGCCGAACCGGCCGTCCGTGCCCGGCGGCGACCCGCATCCGGTGCTCGCCGCGTACGGACTCAGCAAGACCTACGGTCAGACCGTCGCCCTCGGCGGCGTCGACCTCGCGATCGGCCGCGGCGAGGCGGTCGCGATCATGGGCGCCTCCGGCTCGGGCAAGACGACGCTGCTGCACTGCCTCGCCGGGATCGTGCCGCCGGATGCGGGCAGCATCCGCTTCGCCGGCCCGGGCGGCTCGGTCGAGGTCGCGGGCCTCTCGGAGCGCGAGCGCTCGCGCCTGCGCCGCGAGGCCTTCGGCTTCGTGTTCCAGCAGGGGCTGCTCGTGCCCGAGCTGACCGCGATCGAGAACGTCGCGCTCGCGCTCATGGTCGGCGGCGTCGGCCGTCGCGAGGCCGAGCAGCACGCCCTGGGCTGGCTCGCCGACCTCGGGCTCTCGGGGCTGGAGCAGCGCCGCATCGGCCAGCTCTCCGGCGGGCAGGCGCAGCGCGTCGCGATCGCCCGCGCCCTGGTGACCGGTGCGCCCGTGATCTTCGCCGACGAGCCGACCGGCGCCCTCGACTCGCACACCTCGAGCGAGGTGATGGACGCGCTGCTGCGCATCGTCACCGACTACGGCCGCACGCTCGTGGTCGTCACGCACGACGCCGACGTCGCCGCCCGCTGCACCCGCACGGTGCACATGAGCGACGGACGGATCATGGATGCGGCGCTCCCCGCGTCGGCGCCGGCCGCACCCCACCGGGGCGCGGGCTCGCACCACACCGGCCCGCAGTTCGGCGCCGACCCCGCCGCATCTGCCCCCGCCGACGCGGCCCCCGCCGCCGTGGCTCGCCCCGAGGAGGCGCAGCGATGATCGCCCGCCTGGCCTGGATGCTCGCGCGCCCCGGCCGCGCCGGACTCGGGCTGACCCTGCTGCCGATCGTGGCCTTCGCGGTCGTGACGACCCTGATGCTGACCGTGATCGGTGGCGCGCAGACGCTGTGGAACGCGCCCGGAGACATCCGCTTCATCTACCAGCTGCTCACGGTCGTGGCGCTCGCGCTGCTCGTCGTGCCGCTGCTGAGCCTGGGCGGTGCGGCGGCCCGCCTCGCCGCCCGTCGCCGCGACGACCGGCTCGCGACCCTGCGCCTGCTCGGCGCGAGCACCGCGACCGTGAGCGCCGTGGCCGTGCTCGAGTCGGGCGCGCTCGCGCTGGTCGGCGCCCTCGCCGGCGGCGTGCTCTCGCTCGCCGTCGCGCCGCTCGTCGGGCTGATCCCTTTCCTCGGGCATCCGCTGGGCGCCCTGAACGTGCTGGTCGCACCGTGGGGCGTCGTCGCGGTCGTCGCGGGAGTCGTCGCCGTGGCGATCGTCTCGGCGGTGCTCGGGCTGCGCAAGGTCGTGCTCTCGCCGCTCGGCGTGCGGATGCGCACGGATGCCCCGCGTCAGGGCTGGATCGCCGTCGTCATCGGCGTGCTCGGCATCGCGGGCGCGTCGTTCCTCTCCTCGGCGCTCGGGGCCGCGGGCTCGGTCGTCATCATGATCGTCATGGCCGGCGCCGCCTTCGCGGGCGCCCTCGCGCTGATGAACCTGATCGGACCGTGGCTGATCGGCGTCGTCGCCCGCCGGCGGGTGCGCAGCGCATCCACCCCGGCGAAGCTGCTCGCGGCGCGGGCGATCCTCGAGTCGCCGAAGGCCGCCTGGCGTCAGGTGAGCGCGAGCGCGACCGCCAGCTTCGTCGCGGTGTTCGCCGGAACCGGCGCCGCGCTGCTGAACCTGATGAACGGAGAGGACCTGCGCGACCAGGATGCGATGCTCGCCGTCGACATCCGCACCGGCGTGATCGTCACGGTCGTCGGCACCTTCCTGATGGTGGCGTGCGCGGTCGGCGTGACGCAGGCCGCGACGATCCTCGACCGCGTCGAGGTGAACCGCAGCCTCGGCCACCTCGGAACCCCGCTGAGCGTGATCGAGCGCGCCCGCCTCGGCACGGTCGTCGTGCCCCTGCTCACCACGTCGATCACGGCGGCCGTCGCCGCGGTCGTGGTGGTGCTGCCGCTCGCCGGGCTCGCGCTCGTGCTGGCGCCGCTGTCGGTGGGGATGATCGTCGTCGCCCTGCTCGCCGGTGTCGGCCTGGTGCTGCTGGGGCTGCTCGCCACGCGCCCGCTGCAGGCCCGCGCGCTCTCGACCGAGCCGGCGGCGGCATCCGCCTGATCGCGTGCGCCGGCCCGCTTCTCCCTGCGACCTCGGCGCGCGGCGACGCGGGCGCGATCGGTAGGCTCGCGGACATGGTGGATGCGGCCCAGGAACCCGACGACGTGAGCGCCCTCGGCGCGATGGATGCCGCCGCGGCCGGCGAGTCGGACGCGGAGCGCGAGGCGGCGATCCAGCAGCTGCTCGGCATCCGCCTCTCGATCGACAACATCGACGCGGCGCTGATCCACCTGCTGGCCGAGCGCTTCAAGTTCACGCAGAACGTCGGCGTGCTGAAGGCCAAGCACGGGCTTCCGCCGAGCGACCCCGACCGCGAGCGCAAGCAGATCGCTCGTCTGCGCGAGCTGGCGCTGGCCGCGCAGCTCGACCCGGCTTTCGCCGAGAAGTGGTTCAACTTCGTGGTGGCCGAGGTCATCCACCACCACGAGCGCCTGCAGTCGGAGGTCTGAGCGCCGCCGCGCTCGCTCGGCGCACCCGCGCTCCCCGCACGTCCTGACGACCCCGCCCGGCTCCGGCCCGGCGGGGTCGTCTGCGTGTCGGCGGCTGCGGGAGACGTGGATGCCACCGAGGCGTCACGAAGAAGCAGTTGCGCCGTTACTATTCCGCGGCGTATATTCCACGTGGAATAGTTCTGACGGAGTGATCCGTCTATTCCCGCAGCACCACCACATCCACCCCGCTCGTCCGAGCCGACCGCCCACCACCCGGCCGGCTCCCGTCTGAGGAACCATGTCCGAGCTCACCCCTCTCGCCGTCGCCGCCCTCGGCCTGCTGGAGGAGCGCCCGATGCATCCCTACGAGATGTACCAGGTGCTCATGCAGCGGTCAGAGGACCGCCTCGTGAAGGTGCGCCCCGGGTCCCTCTACCACGCCGTCGACCGCCTCGCCCTGCACGGGCATGTGCGTGCGACCGGCACCGAGCGCGAGGGCAACCGCCCCGAGCGCACCACCTACGAGATCACCGACGCGGGGAGCGCGGCGCTCGAGCGGCGGCTCACCGGCATGCTCGGCGAGTTCGTCAACGAGTACCCCGTGTTCGCCCTCGCGATCAGCGAGAGCCACAACCTCCGACCGGATGCGGTCGCGACCCTTCTGGAGGCCCGCCTCGCGGGCCTGCGAAACGAGCTGGCCGACTACAACGTCGGCCGTCAGCAGGTCACGGCGAAGAACCTCCCCGAGGCCTACTGGCTCGACATCGACTACAAGATCACCCTCCTCCAGTGCGAGATCGCGTGGCATGAGACCACGATCGCCCGCCTCCAGAGCGGCGAGCTCACCTGGGATCCGGAACACACGAAAGAAAGCAACAGACCATGACCACCATCCCCGGCGCCCACGGCGCCCCGCCCGTCGCCAAGCCCTGGCCGGCGCTCTGGTCGCTGATCGTCGGCTTCTTCATGATCCTCATCGACACGACGATCGTCTCGGTCGCCAACCCGAAGATCATGGAGGGCCTCGACACCGACATCAACGCCGTCATCTGGGTCACCAGCGCCTACCTGCTCGCCTACGCGGTGCCGCTGCTCATCACCGGCCGCCTCGGCGACCGCTTCGGCCCGAAGAACCTCTACCTCATCGGCCTCGTCGTCTTCACGCTCTCCTCGCTGTGGTGCGGCTTCGCCGGCACGATCGAGATGCTGATCATCGCGCGCATCGCGCAGGGTCTCGGCGCCGCGTTCATGACGCCGCAGACGATGGCCGTCATCACCCGCATCTTCCCGCCCGACAAACGCGGCGCGGCGATGGGCATCTGGGGCTCGGTCGCCGGCGTCGCGACGCTCGTCGGCCCGATCCTCGGCGGCGTGCTCGTCGACAGCCTCGGCTGGGAGTGGATCTTCTTCATCAACGTGCCGATCGGCGTCGTCGGATTCATCCTCGCCTTCCGCTTCGTGCCGAAGCTCGAGACGCACCAGCACAGCTTCGACATCCTCGGCGTCGTGCTGAGCGGCGCGGGCATGTTCCTGCTCGTCTTCGGCATCCAGGAGCTCAACAGCGACTCGATCGCCAACGGCGTGAAGTGGACGATGATCGTCGCCGGCATCGTCGTGCTCGGGCTGTTCGTCGTCTGGCAGGCGCTCAACCGCAAGGAGCCGCTGCTGCCGCTGAAGCTCTTCCGCGACCGCAACTTCTCGCTCGCGAACGGCGCCATCACCGCCGTCGGTTTCACCGTCACCTGCCTGTCGCTGCCGCTGGTGTTCTTCTTCCAGATCGTCTACGGCTACTCGCCCACGCAGTCGGCGCTCATGCTCGTGCCGATGGCCGTCGTGTCGACCGCGATCGCGCCCTTCGTGGGCCGTCGCCTCGACACGATGAACCCGCGCAACTTCGCGATCATCGGAACCGTGCTGCTCTCGGCATCCCTGTTCCTCTACTCGCGCATGCTCACGCCGGATGACACGCAGTGGGCCTGGCTGCTCATCCCGAGCGCGATCATGGGCGTCGCGAACGGCTTCATGTGGGCGCCGATCTCGAACACCGCGACCCGCAACCTCGCCCCGCAGCAGGCGGGCGCCGGATCCGGTGTGTTCAACACGACCCGCCAGATCGGCGCGGTCATCGGCTCGGCGTCGATCGCCGCGCTCATCGAGTCGCGTCTCGCCGCGAACCTGCCGGCGATGCCCGGCGGCGGCAAGGTCAGCGAGGCCAGCTTCGGCGGGGGCGACCTGCCCGACGCGCTCAAGCAGGGCTTCACCGACGCGATGTCGCAGGCGATCCTGCTGCCGGCGTTCGGCGCTCTGCTCGCTGCGATCATCGTGGTCTGGTTCGCCAAGCCGAAGCGCCGCGAGGGCTGGGGCTCCGGCGCCGGCAACCCGACCGGGTCGCTGTCGCTGACGGATGCCGCGGTCGAGACCGCCGGTCAGCCGGTCGTCGGCGGGGCCGGTGCGGCCGCCGCCGGGGCGGCTCCCGTCGAGGCGGCTCCCGTCGAGGCGGTCGAGGCGGTCACCGGATCGCACGATCTGACCAGCAAGGGCTGAGCCGGATGCGCGGCCGAGGTCGCGCATCCGCTCGATCGCAGCGCCCCGGGGAGCGATCCCCGGGGCGCTGCGGTGTTCTCGTGGCAACGGCGATGCTCGGCCAGCCGACGCTCCGGCTCCGACTCCGGCGCCGGAGCCCGTGTCGGTTCCCCGGCTCCCGACTCGGAGCAGGGCCGCGGGTGCCGTGGCAGAGCGCCGTCGCCGTCGCCGCCCTCGTGTCGGCTGCGGATACTGGCGAGCCGACGAGTCGGGACCGCCGGTGCCGCTCCCTGTTCGCGACGCCAGTACCCCAGCGCGCGCGGACCGGTATCGGCGAGCGCGCCGGCCAGTATCGGCGAGCGCGGCGGGGGATCGCGGCTCGGTGCGGTCCCGGAGGGGTGGGCGGTCCACCCCCGTTCTGGGGGTGCTGTGAGTTGAGTGCGCGTCGGTTACGTTGCGCGCGTGACCCCCACACCGCGGTCGACCCGACGACCGTCCCCCGTTCTGCCTGCGCTCGGCGCCGTGACCGCGATCGTCGCGGCCCTCGTCGTGGCGCCGTCATCAGCCTGGGCCGATGAGCTGAACCCCTCGCCGGATGCGACCACGGGCGTCGCATCCTCGAGCAGCACCGAGACCCCGGTCACCGATCCCGGCGGTTCGGCTCCCGTCGATCCGGGCTCGGGCGGCGGCGCCGCGCCGTCGGTCCCGTCCGTCCCGTCGGCTCCGGAGATCCCGCTCGGCCCGGTCGCGCCTCCCGCGCCCGCCGCTCCGGCTCCCGGCTCCGCCGCGCCGGCCGCGGCCGCCGCGGCTCCCTCCGACGGCGCCGTCGCTCCGGCTCCGGGCGCGCCGACCCTGTCGGACGGCGCATCCGGTTCGCCCGCGAACCCGGGTTCGTCGACCTCGCCGTCCGTTCCGGTCGCCCCGCTCTCCCGCGTCGCCGTCGCTCCGACCGCGGTCTCGTCCGCGAACGCCGCACTCGCGACGCTCGCCGTGCACGAGGCGGGCGGCGCCGAACTCAGCCCCGGCTTCGCGCCCGGCGTCAGCGACTATCGCGTCGAGCTCGCCCCCGGAGTCTCCGAGCTCGTGCTGGAGGCCGTCGCCGCCGACAGCTCCGCCACGGTGGATGTCGCGGGCCGCTCCGGCGGCAGCACCAACTGGCAGTACTTCCTGCTCCCGCTCGGCTCGACCGTGCTGACGGTCACCGTCACCGCGCCCGACGGGGTGACGACGGCGACGTACCGCGTGACCGTCGAGCGCATCGCCTCTGACGACACCCGGCTCGGTCTGCTCACGGTCGTGCCCGACGGCACGACCCCCGCATTCGACGCCGACGTGCTCGACTACGAGGTCACGCTGCCGAACTGGAACCCGATCGTCTGGGTGGCGGCCGAGACGCTCGACCCGGCCGCGATCGCGTCGCTCGAGGTCGACGGCCGCGAGGTCGTCAGCGCGCGCTTCGTGTTCGCGCAGATCGCGGTGCCGACGGGCCTGACGGTCGTCACGGTGACGACGACCGCCGAAGACGGCCTCACGTCGCGCACGTACACGATCACGATCGTGCGCGCGGCCGGCACGGGACCGTCGGCCAGTCCCTCGGCGGGCGCGAGCGGATCGCCCGTGCCGAGCGCGTCGCCGTCGGACGAGCCGTCGACCGAGCCCTCCGGCGAACCGTCGACCGAGCCGTCCGGCGAACCCTCCGGCGAGCCGTCCACCGGCCCATCGCCCTCGCCGAGCGTCGCTGGCGAGGAGACGACCGCACCGAGCCCTTCGCCGAGCAGCGGAGTGGATGCCGAAGCCACGACGGCGCCGTCGGCATCGCCGCGCAGCGGAGCAGATCCCCGGACGCTCGCGAGCACCGGCTCCGACGCGCTGCTCGGCGTGCTCGTCGCTGTGGCCCTGCTCGTCGGCGGCCTGCTGGTCACGCGCGGCTCGCGCTGGACATCCACCCGCCGCGGCTGAGAGCGCGCGCGGAAGTTCGCGCGCCGACGGACGCGCCCCAACGGGCCCGCCAGGACAGACACCCCGGACGACGTCGAGCCCGGCCGGTCATCTCGACCGGTCGGGCCCGACCGTGGAGAGCAGAGCTCGATCCGCGCAGGCCGGGGGCGGTGGTCCCGAGCGCCCGAAATGCTCGGGACCACCGTGCGGAGGAGGACTCCGCGCGCGACGCCGGGGATACGGCGACGCGGGTGACGGCGTTCCGGGTGCCCCCGGTGTCCGTCGGCGACAGCGCTACCGGTGCCCCGGTCCGGCTGTCGGACGACGACGATCGGACCCGAAGCCGAGCGCCGTCATCGTCCCGCTCCGCCCGTCTGGAGGGCGGTCGGAGCGGTGGTCTATGGAATTGAGTTCTGCGGGACGACGACGTGAGAAGGGGGATGCGCGGCGCGAGCGGGGGATACGCCGCGCATCCCGGGCCCGGTTCCCGACGCACCCCTGGCTGAGGTGGGGCGCGCCGGGAACCGAGGCGGAGGTCCGGCGCCGCAGCTGGGTCCGCGGCGCCGGGGTCTGTGGAGTTGTGAGGATGTCGCGCCCGCGGGGACGTGCGGGCGCGGCCGGGGCGTGACTCGGGGTCAGCGCCCCGCGTTCTTGTGGGTCGTGACCTGGGCGGCGGTGAGCGCCGTCGAGTACACGGCGGCGTCGTCGATCGATCCGACGAACCCGCCGACGGTCGGGGTGCCGGGCCAGCCGCTGATGTTGTCGGCGCCGACCCGCCAGAAGCCGGTCGTCGCCTCGGAGGTGAGGTAGGTGGCGTTCGAGGCGACGAGGGCGCCGTCGACGTAGAGCTTCATGCCGGTGCCGGTGAGGCCGAGCTGGCTGCCGTCCATCGTGGCGACGATGTGGTGCCATGCGCCGTCCTTGAGCGAGGCGGTGGAGTTGATGGTCTTGTAGCCGCCGTTGTAGGTGCCGAAGACGATCTGGCCCGAGGTGTTCATGTAGATGTGGCGGTCGTAGTTGCCCGAGGTGCCGGTCTGGCTGTTGCCGAAGCCGAGGATGCGGCCGCCGGTCGAGGTGGTCGGCGCGTTGATCCAGGCTTCGAGGCTGTAGACGTACGGCGTCGCGGTCGTCGTGCTGCTCGTCGGGTTGACGCTGCCCGAGCCGTTGAGGGTGATGTAGCCGCCGCCGGCGGTGCAGGATGCCGCGGTGCGCGTGACGTTCGCGGTCGAGCTGAGGGTGCCGGTGCGCGCGTTGCCGCTCGTGTCCGCGGCGGTCGTTCCGCTCACCTCGTTGAAGCGCCAGGCGAAGGTCGGCGAGTCGAGCGCGCCGGCCGTGCCGCTCGCACCCGAGCACCAGTCGTTGCCGGCGGCCTGCGCGGCGAGGCTGTTGCCCGTGTTGGCGCCGCTCGCGGCGAAGGCGGAGTGGGCCTGGCCGGCGACGAGCATGCCGCTCGTGGTCAGCAGCGCGGCCACGCCGACGGCGAGACGCGCGGTGCGGCCGCGGTTGCGGCGGCGCGGGCGGCTGATCGGCACGTCGTTCTCGTCGCGGCGACGGCGCAGGTGGCGGTCGGTGCCGGCGAGGATGACGAGCGAGACGACGCCGATCGCGGCAGCCGCGTCGAGCATCCAGCGGTGCTCGGCCGTCCAGACGATCGGCACCGCGACGAGCGGGGCGCGCAGCACGGCGATGCCGTGGATGTGCTTCAGCGTCACGGGGCTGGAGTCGGCCTCGGGGTTCGCGTCGCCCTTGGTGAAGTACTGGCCGTCTTCGACGCGCTCGAGGCGGTGCATGCGCAGCCGGCCCGCGTGATCGGGGTCGTCGACGAGGATGACGCGTCCGGGAACGAGGTCGGCCTTCGAGGCGGGCATCGAGACGATGACGTCGCCGGCGAAGAAGCGCGGGGCCATCGAGTTGCTCATGACGGTGGTGCTGGTCCAGCCGAAGACGGTGGGCAGCGCGGTCCAGAGCAGGGCGCCGATGATGCTGAAGAGCAGGGTGCGGGCGATCGTCGCGAAGACGAGTCGAGCCCAGTCGCCCCAGGCGATCTCGCGGCGGGCGACGCGGGCCACGACCTGCTCGATCGACCCGGTGACCGGCGCGAGCACGTCGGCGACCGCGGAGGTCGCGGTGCTGGGTGCGCTGGTCATCATGTCCTCGGGTGCTCGGGTCGTGCTGCGGGCTGGTCGTTCGGGCGACGGTGGTTCGGGGGCCGACGGTCGTGCGGTCGGCGGATGCGGTGCGGCGGCCCGGCGGATGCGCTGCGGGCGGCGGCCGGATCACTCCGGCGGGAGGTGTCCCGGTTCCCGCGGTGGCTGAGTTCCGCGGGAACCGGGAGCTGCACGTCCGGGCCGTGGGTCAGGCGGCATCCGGATCTCCCCACTCGCTCGAGGAGCGGGGCCGTGCGGTGGAGCTGGTGTTGCTGCCGGTCTTCTCGCCCGGTCTGTCGATCTCCCTCTGCGAGGGACCGGGCGAGGCGACCGGTGGTTCGGCGGGGAATCCCCCCTGATCCCGCCGAAGCCGGTCAGAACAGCGGTCAGCTGTTCTGGGCCTCCCACGTGAAGCCGAGAGCGGCGGTGCCGCCCTGCGCCGAGTTCGGCGCCGCGGCCTGCACGGAGTAGGTGAACTGGTAGGCGCGGGTCTCCGACGCGGCGCCGGTGGTCGTCCAGCTCGAGATGCCGTTCGAGTAGCTCGTGTAGCTGCTGGCGAAGTTGGCGAGCGTGCCGCTGTAGACCGACGAGCCGGTGGCGAGCGGCGTGAAGCCGGTGCAGCTCGAGCTGGTGGCGCCGGACCCCTGCGTGACGGTGAGGTCGATGTAGGTCGAGAGCGCGTTGGTCGTCGCCGACGAGGTGCCGTAGAGCTTGACGAGCGAGGCGAGCGATCCGGTCGAGGTGACGAGGATGCACTTGGTGCCGGTCGAGCCGGGCTTCAGGTTCGTCGCGGTGAACATGGCGGTGTTGGCGTCGTCGTCGGTGAGAGCCACGGTGCCGGCGGTCCAGTTGTTGGTCGGGTTCGAGGTCGTGGCCGAGAAGGCCGAGTACGAGCCGCCGGCGACGGCGGCGCCCGAGATGAGCACGGCGGCCGGAACGGCGATCCACGCGGCCAGCTTGGCGGCGCGGCGGGTGGGGCGGGCGATGTGACGGGACATGGTTCGTGGTCTCCAGATGGTCTATGTCGGGCCGGGAATGGGCTCGATCCGTTCGGCGGCTCGATCCCCCTGTGTTCCGCTCGGCCGATAATCCCCCGGTCGAGTAGTACGATGATCAAGTTATCGGACGAGTGGACAGTCGGATAGGCAAGCAATGTCCCCAATGAGGGGGCCAATACGTTTTGGGCGTTGGGATCACAGGGCAGACCTGTGCGACAGTTGACGCAGCGGCGCCCCACACCGGCCCGCTCGAGCGCTGGCCGACAGGCGTCGCGCATCCGCCTTCCGACCCTCCGCACGCCGAAAGGACATATCGTGACCGACGCATATGCGATCGATGAGACGCCGGGCGATGCCCCTCAGCTGCACGCAGTGGGCGACGCCACGATCACCGACGTCATGACCGCCTTCGTCGTGCTGCGCTCCAAGAACGCGAAGCTCGTGAGCAACCTCGCCGCGAGCGCCGGCATCACCACGACCGACGTTCGCGCCCTCTTCTACGTCGGCGGCAACGACGACGTCACGCCCAAGAAGGTCGCCGAGTACCTCGGTCTCACCACCGGCGCCATGACGAGCCTCGTCGATCGCAACGAGGCCGCCGGCTTCATGCAGCGCACCAACAACCCCAGCGACCGCCGCAGCTTCCTGCTGGAGCTGACGGATGCGGGTCGCGACCTCGTGCAGCGCAACGGCCAGATCTACGCCGACGCCTTCTCGGCCGCCGTCGCCCCGGCCGACTTCGACGCCGTGCACCGCGCGTTCCTCGGTCTCTCGGAGCACCTCGGGGCCGCCGCCGACGAGCTCGACCCCAAGGCCTGACCCCGGCATCGGCAGGATCGCGCGGCGATCCTGGTCGCGCGCGACGATATAGCGCGGCGCATCCCGGATCGCGCGGCGATCCTCCTGCCGGTGATGCGCGAGAGGCCCGGAACCGTCAGACGGTTCCGGGCCTCTTCGGCGTCGAGCGGTCAGCTCGCGCGCTCAACGCGGCTCGCGCGGCGCGGCGCGTCTTCGCTCAGGCGAAGGTCGCCGCCACGCTCTTCCACGCGTCGTGCAGCTCGCTCACCGAGGCGCTGAACAGACCCTGCACCTCGAGCTCGCCCTCGCCGCGACCGGCGCCGGCATCCGTCACGCCGATGCGCGCGACCGGGAATCCGCGGCCCTCGCACAGGCGCGTGAACTTCACGTCCTCCTCGCGCGGCACGGCGACCAGCACCCGGGCGGTCGACTCGCTGAAGAGGGCGGTCGCCGCATCCACGCCGTCACGGGCGATGAGCTCGTCGAGGAAGACGCGGGCGCCGACGCCGAAGCGCAGCACGCCCTCGGCCAGCGCGATCGCGAGACCGCCGTCGGCGAGGTCGTGGGCCGCGTTGAACAGGCCCTCGTGCGCGGCCGCGGCGAGCAGCTCGCCGAGCTCCTTCTCGCGGGTCAGATCGACCTTCGGCGGGCGTCCGCCGAGGTGGTCGTGGATGCTGCCGGCCCACGCCGAGCCGTCGAGCTCGAGCGCGGTGGTGCCGAGCAGGTACAGGTTGTCACCCGAGTCCTGCCAGCCCGAGGGCACGCGGCGCGCGACGTCGTCGATCGTGCCGAGCACCGCCACGACCGGGGTCGGGTGGATCGGCACGTCGCCGGTCTGGTTGTAGAAGCTGACGTTGCCGCCGGTGACCGGGATGCCCATCTCGAGGCAGCCGTCGGCGAGGCCCTCGACGGCCTTCGAGAACTGCCACATGACCTCGGGGTTCTCGGGGCTGCCGAAGTTGAGGCAGTCGGAGACGCCGACCGGGGTCGCGCCGGTCACGGCGACGTTGCGGTACGCCTCCGCGAGCGCCAGCTGCGCACCCTGGTAGGGGTCGAGGTAGCAGTAGCGGCCGTTCGCATCCGTCGCTACGGCGAAGCCGAGACCGGACTCCTCATCGACGCGCACCATGCCGCCGTCGTCGGGGTAGCTGAGGGCCGTGTTGCCGAGCACGTACTTGTCGTACTGGCTCGTGATGAAGCTCTTGTCGCCGAGGTTCGCGCTGCCGAGCAGCTGCAGCACCTGCGCCTTGATCGCCGGACCCTCGGTCGGGCGGTCGAGAACGGATGCGCTGTCGGCGTTCACGTCGTCGAGCCACTTCGGGTAGACGATCGGACGCTCGTACACCGGGCCGTCGACCGCGACCGTGCGCGGGTCGACATCGACGATGACCTCGCCGCGCCAGTCGATGACCAGGCGACCGGTGTCGGTGACCTCGCCGAGCACGCTGGTCTCGACATCCCACTTGCTCGTCACGGCGAGGAAGCCCTCGAGCTTGTCGGGCGAGACGACCGCCATCATGCGCTCCTGGCTCTCCGACATGAGGATCTCCTCCGCCGTGAGCGACGGGTCGCGCAGCAGCACGTCGTCGAGCGAGATGCGCATGCCGCCGTCGCCGTTCGACGCGAGCTCGGAGGTCGCGCACGAGATGCCGGCCGCGCCGAGATCCTGGATACCCTCGACCAGCCCGCCCTGGAACAGCTCGAGGCAGCACTCGATGAGCACCTTCTCGGCGAAGGGGTCGCCGACCTGCACCGCCGGACGTTTCGTCGGGCCGCCCTCGGTGAAGGTGTCGGAGGCCAGGATGCTCGCCCCGCCGATGCCGTCGCCGCCGGTGCGGGCACCGAACAGCACGACCTTGTTGCCGACGCCGCGAGCGTTCGCCAGGTGCAGGTCCTCGTGCTTGAGCACGCCCACCGCGAGCGCGTTGACGAGCGGGTTCGCCTGGTAGATCGGGTCGAACCAGGTCTCGCCGCCGATGTTCGGCAGGCCGAGGCAGTTGCCGTAGAAGCTGATGCCGCTCACGACGCCGGGCAGCACCCGGTGCGTGTCGGGGTGGTCGGCGGCGCCGAAGCGCAGCGCATCCATGACCGCCACCGGACGCGCGCCCATCGAGATGATGTCGCGCACGATGCCGCCGACGCCGGTCGCGGCGCCCTGGAACGGCTCCACGTAGCTGGGGTGGTTGTGGCTCTCGATCTTGAAGGTGACCGCCCAGCCCTCGCCGATGTCGAGCACGCCGGCGTTCTCGCCCATGCCGACCATGAGGTTCTTCTTCATGTCGTCGCTGACCTTCTGGCCGAACTGGCGCAGCCAGACCTTCGACGACTTGTAGGAGCAGTGCTCGCTCCACATGACGGAGTACATCGCCAGCTCGCCGCTCGTGGGGCGGCGGCCGAGGATCTCGCGGATGCGCTGGTACTCGTCATCCTTCAGGCCGAGCGCGCCGTAGGGCTGCTCCTTGTCGGGAGTCGCGATCGCGTTCTCGACCGAGTCGGGGGCGGGGATGGCGGGGGCGGTCGAGGTGTCGGACACGCGACGAGGCTCCGTTTCGCAAGGGGAGGCGCCCGCCTGCGCGGACCCGCCCATCCTACCGTCGCGCGCACGCGCCCTCCGGCCGCGCGCCTCCCGCCGTGGATCGCCCGCGGGTGGCGTCCCGTCGTCATCGAGTGGCCAGATATGCCGATGACACGCCGACGGCGATCTGCATCTCTGGCCACTCACCGCGGATCACGGTCGAGGTGCCGCCGCGAATGCGCGGGTGAGCGAGCGGATGGCGGGCTGCGGGGTCGGATAGAGGGCGCGAGCGCGGAAGCGCACGACGCGGTACCCCGCGTCGGTGGCGCGGTCGAAGCGGGTGATGTCGCGGTCGTATTGGCGTGGGTCCGTGCGGTGCTGATCGCCGTCGTACTCGGCGATGATCCGACGTTCCGGCCACACCAGATCGAAGTGGCCGATCTCGCGTCTGCGGCGGTCGACGATCATCGGGTTGAGCTGAGGCGTGGGGAATCCGGCGCGCAGCACAGCGAGACGGAGTCGTGTCTCGGCCGGCGAATCACTGCCCTCGCGCACGAGCGCGAGCGCACTTCGAGCCAGCCGAACGCCGCGACCACGGCTGGCGCGGCTGACCGCGGCGCGGAGTTCGTCGAGGTCGATCCACGGGCGGATGTCGTGCGGGTCGAGTTTGATGGGTCGTCGGACGAGGGCGTCGCCGACCGCGACGAGGTCGTCGAGCTCGAGCTCGGTGGCCAGTTCGAGGAACAGCGTCGTCGGTCGGCTCAGCGGCAGTCCATTCCGTACGACGTACCCGGCGTCAGCGGTGCGGTGGCCGATCACGCCGACGCGGCGCAGTCGGTTGCCGTCGGCAGGTCCGGAGACGTGGACGGGGCCGCCGACCGCCTGCCATCGGCGAGGGAGCGGCAGCGGCCAGAGGCGAGCGGCGGTCAGGTGGCTGAATCGGTCCCCGGGCCGCAGCGCCGGGAGCAGATCGCGTGCCCGATCGGCGTCACGCCAGATCGAGGCGCGGATGCCGTGGTGCGGGCGGTCGAGATCGGCACGGTCGATGAGGTGCCGGGTCAGTCCGGCGCGCCGTCCGGCACCCACCGGGAACGCAGTGCTGCCGCTCCGCGGGTCATCCCACCTGAGGTCGAGGCCGCCCCGGCGTTCGGCAGCTGCATCGTCATCCACGTCTCGACCATGCCTCGGCGCGCGCGATCGACGCGCAAACCATCCACATCCCGCGGTGCCATCCCGCGAGTGGCCACAGATGCGGGCCAGGAGCGGCGTGTCATCTGCATTTCTGGCCACTCGACGGGGCCAGGGGCGCGGGGGTGGATCGCGCGCGGGGGACGGCGGGGCTGGGAGGATCGCGGGATGGGCGTGCGGGCGATGATCGGGCTGCTCGACCGGCGCACCCTGCAGGACATCGGGCTCGTGGTCGTGGCCGACGCGATCGTGGGACTCTCCTTCGGCGCGATCGCCGTCGGCGGCGGGATGCCGGTGTGGGTTCCGATCGCCATGTCGCTGCTCGTCTTCGCCGGCGGGTCGCAGTTCGCGGCCCTCGGCATCCTGCTCGCCGGCGGGGATCCGGCCGCGGCCGTCGCGGCGGGGCTCGTGCTCAACGCGCGGCTTCTCGCCTTCGGATTCGCGGCGGCGGATGCGCTGGGCCCCGGCTGGTGGCGTCGCCTGCTCGGCGCGCAGATCATCACCGATGAGTCGATCGCGTTCACGCTGAGCTCCGATGATCCCGACCGCCGCCGCGCGCTGTTCTGGGTGAGCGGCGTCGCCCTGTTCATCGCGTGGAACGTCGCGGTCGCGCTCGGCGCGCTGCTCGGCACGATCGTCGGCGACACGGATGCGCTCGGACTCGACGCGGCGTTCCCCGCCGTGCTGATCGCTCTCGTCGTGCCGGCGCTGAAAGACGCCGCGCTGCGCATCGCCGCGGCCGTCGGCGCCGTGCTCGCGGTCGGCGCGACGCCGTTCCTGCCCGCCGGGGTCCCCGTGCTGCTGTCGCTGCTCGCGCTCGTCGTGGTGCTGCGCTCGCGGTGGCGTCGCCGCGACGGCGACGGCGACGGGTCAGGCGGGCGAGGCCCCGCGGGCGGCGCGGCGGGGTCGGGCAGCGGGCTCGACGAGCTGGGGGATGCGCATCCCTTCGGCCCGGCGGGAGGCCTGCGATGAGCGCGATGGCGCTGCTGCTGCCGATCCTCATCCTCGCCGTCGGCACCTACGCCTTCCGGCTCGTCGGGCCCGCCGTGCACGGGCGGGTGCGCCTGCCGCGCTTCGTCGACGACCTGCTCGGCGACGGCGCGATCGTGCTGCTGTCGGCGCTGACGGTGACGAGCGCGGTGTTCGAGGCGGGGCAGTTCGCGGGATGGGCGCGTCCGATCGGCGTGGCCGTCGCGGTCGCGCTCGCGATCGTCAAGGCGCCGTTCCCGGTGATCGTGGTGAGCGCCGCGCTCGTGACGGCGCTGCTGCGGCTGATCTTCCCCGGCCTGGACGGCTGACCGGCGGCCGCCGCGCTCGCCGAAGAGCCCGCCGCGCTCGCCGCCCGCCGCGCCCCCGCGCTCGCCGGAGGTCGCGCCGCCGCGTTCGCCGGAGAGCACGCCGCCACGCTCCCCGCCACACCCCGCGGATGAACGTCACGCAGACCTCGCGCGACCGAAACATCCGCGACACGTGTCGTCCCTACCCTGTTCGGGGGTAGTCAGACCGTGCGGATTTCTCGACGACACCTGTCGTAACCCTTCCGTTCACCCCCCGGATGGGGGACTCTGGCTGTCTACTCAGGAATCCCCGAATCCCTCCAAGGAGAGTCATGCCCTCGAGCCGTGCCGGTGTGCTGAGAGGTGCGGTCGCAGCCGCTCTCGGCGCCGCACTCGTCGCTTCCGCGGCGCTCACTGCGTCCCCCGCCCTCGCCAGCACCGACGGCACGGGTGTCGTCATCAACGAGGCCTACCTGAAGGGCGGCAGCGCCAACGCCCCCTTCAACAAGAAGTTCGTCGAGCTGTACAACGGCGGTTCGACGCCGGTGGACCTCAGCACCTGGTCGATCCAGTACCGCAAGGCGGATGGCACCGGTGCGGCGACGTCGGCGATCAACCTCACGGGCACCATCGGGGCGAAGGACTACTATCTCGTCCAGTTCAACGGCAACGCGGCGACGGGCGCGGCTCTGCCCGGGTTCGACCAGGACGGCGGCGCCTTCCAGCCGAGCGGGACGAACGGCACCCTGTGGCTCGCGAAGACCACGGCGAAGGTCGACCCGGGCACCGGCGCGGTCGCCGGCAACGACCAGATCGCCGACCTCCTCGGCTATGGCACCTCGGCCACGTTCGAGGGCGCAGGGGCCGCGACGACGGCGAACTCCAATTCGACTCAGGACGCGATGACGCGCAACGCCGCTCACGCCGACTCCGACTCGAACTCGGCTGACTTCACAGCTCAGGCCACGCCGACCCCGCAGACGTCGGGCGGCACCACGACCCCGCCGACCGACCCGACCGACCCGCCGACGGATCCGACCGACCCGCCGACCGACCCGGGCACGATCACCGCGATCAAGGACATCCAGGGCACGACCGACTCGTCGCCGCTCGTCGGTCAGACGGTCACCACGCAGGGCGTCGTCACCGCGACGTACTCGACCGGCGGATTCAACGGCTACACGATCCAGACCGAGGGCACGGGCGGCGCGATCGACTTCGCCACGCACACGGCCTCGGATGCGCTCTACGTCTACTCGGCATCCACGGTCGGCAGCGTGAAGATCGGCGACCTGGTGCAGGTCACCGGCGCGATCAGCGAGTTCAAGGGCTCGACCGACAGCCGCTCGCTCACCGAGATCACGGTGTCGAGCGCCGCCGGCCTGAAGAACTTCGGCACCGCGACCGCTCCGGTCACGCCGGCGACGGTCGGGTTCCCGGCCACGGATGCGCAGCGCGAGTCGCTCGAGAGCATGCTCGTGCTGCCGCAGGGCGACTTCACGGTCAGCAACACCTACTCGACCAACCAGTACGCCGAGATCGGCCTGGCGTCGGGCACGACCCCGCTCATCACCCCGACCGAGATCGCCCGCCCCGGCACCGCCGAGTACACGGCGGCGGTCGCGGACAACGCCAAGCGCGGCGTGATCCTCGACGACGGCGCGAGCATCAACTTCCTCGCGAGCGGCAACGGCGGCAACAAGGACATCCCGCTGCCGTACCTCACGAAGGACAACCACATCAGCGTGGGCGCAGCGGCGACCTTCACCTCCCCGGTGATCTTCGACTGGCGCAACAACACCTGGAAGTTCCAGCCGACCACGCAGCTCACCGCCGCAGGCACCGCGCCGGCCACGTTCTCGAACGTGCTCACCGCCGCCCCGAAGACCCTCAACGGCGACGTGCGCATCTCGAGCTTCAACGTGCTCAACTACTTCCCCACCACGGGCGACTCGGTCGCGGGCTGCACCTCGGCCTACACCGACCGCGCGGGCAACAAGGTCACCGTGAACAGCTGCGGTGACGCGGGCCCCCGCGGTGCCTGGGATGCCGCGAACCTGAAGCGCCAGCAGGACAAGATCGTCACCGCGATCAACAAGCTGACCGCCGACGTCGTCTCGCTCGAGGAGATCGAGAACTCGGTCAAGTTCGGCAAGGACCGCGACTTCGCGCTGAAGACCCTCACCGACGCGCTCAACGCGGCCGCCGGCACGGATGAGTGGGCCTACGTCCCCTCGCCCGCCGCTGACAAGCTGCCGCTCCTCGGCTCGCAGGACGTCATCCGCACCGCCTTCATCTACAAGAAGGCCGTGGTCGAGACCGTCGGCGACTCGGTCGTGCTGACCGACAGCGCCGCGTTCACGAACGCGCGCCAGCCGCTCGCCCAGGGCTTCAAGGTCAAGGGCGCCAGCGACGCGACCGCGTTCCTCGCGATCGTGAACCACTTCAAGTCGAAGGGCTCGGGATCGGGCGCCGACGCCGACCAGAACGACGGACAGGGCGCCTCGAACGCCTCGCGCGTCGCTCAGGCGAAGGCCCTGCTGCAGTTCGCGAGCGACCGTCAGAGCGCGACGAGCATCAAGCGCGTCTTCCTGCTCGGCGACTTCAACGCCTACGGCAAGGAAGACCCGATCCAGGCGATCGTCGACGGCGGCTACACCGACCTCGGACCGCTCTCAGGCAAGTACAGCTACTCGTTCAGCGGTCAGAGCGGCTCGCTCGACCACATCCTCACCAACGCGGCCGGCAAGGCCTCGGTGACGGGCACCGACATCTGGAACATCAACTCCGGCCAGTCGATCGCCTACGAGTACAGCCGCTACAACTACAACGCGACGAACTTCTACACGGCCGACCAGTACCGCGCGAGCGATCACGACCCGGTCATCGTCGGACTCTCGCTCAAGGCCCAGCCGATCTCGCTGAACCTGCTCAACATCAACGACTTCCACGGTCGTGTGGGCACGCTCAATGCCGACGGCACCGCCACGGGCAACGCGGTGAAGTTCGCCGGCACGATCGAGAAGCTGCGCGCGGAGGCAGGGGAGTCGAACACGCTCTTCCTCTCCGATGGCGACAACATCGGCGCGAGCGAGTTCGCCTCCTCGACCGAGCGCGACCAGCCGACGATCGACATCCTCAACGCGCTCGACCTGAAGGCGTCGGCCGTGGGCAACCACGAGTTCGACGGCGGCTTCAGCGACCTGACCGATCGCGTGATCGGGAAGACCGCGAAGAACGCGAAGTGGGACTACCTCGGCGCGAACGTCTACAAGGAGGGCACCGAGACCCCGGTGCTGCCGGAGTACTCGATCCAGACGATCAACGGCCTCAAGGTCGGCATCATCGGCGCCGTGACCGAGGAGACGAAGTCGCTGGTCAGCCCGGCCGGCATCCAAGGCCTGACCTTCGGCGACCCGGTCGCTGCGGTCAACCGCGTCGCCGCAAAGCTCACCGACGGCGACCAGTCGAACGGCGAGGCCGACATCCTCATCGCCGAGTACCACGAGGGTGCCGGCGCCGGAACTCCGGAGAAGGCGACGCTCGAGCAGGAGGTCGCCGCCGGCGGCGCCTTCGCGACGATCGTCAAGGACACCAGCGCGAAGGTCGGCGTGATCTTCACCGGGCACACCCACAAGCAGTACGCGTGGGACGGCCCGATCCCCGGTGACTCGGTCAACACGCGCCCGATCATCCAGACCGGCAACTACGGCGAGAACATCGGTCAGGTCAAGCTGACGATCGACCCCGACACCAAGAAGATCACGGGCTACACGGGCGCGAACGTCGCCCGCATCGCCGCGGTGAAGCAGGGCACGGAGACCGACGCTCAGGCTGCGGCCCGCGTCGACAACGAGCTCGCGGCGACCTACCCGCGCGTCGCGGCGGTCAAGAAGATCGTGGATGCCGCGCTCGCCAACGCGATCACCAAGGGCTCGGTCAAGGTCGGCAGCGCGAGCGCCGACGTGACCACGGCCTTCGCCGGCGGCAACCGCGACGACCGCGCGAGCGAGTCGGCTCTCGGCAACCTGGTCGCCGACTCCCTGGTGGCCAGCCTGAAGTCGGCCGACCGCGGCGGCGCCACGATCGGTGTCGTCAACCCGGGTGGTCTGCGCGCCGATCTCGCCAAGGGCGACATCAGCTTCGCGCAGGCGAACGCGGTGCTCCCGTTCCTCAACAACCTGAACACGGTCACCCTCACGGGCGCCCAGTTCAAGGAGATCCTCGAACAGCAGTGGCAGACGAACGCGGATGGCAGCATCCCGTCGCGTCCGTTCCTGAAGCTCGGCCTGTCGAAGAACGTGGCGTACACCTACGACCCGACCGCGGCGCTGAACTCGCACATCACCTCGGTGACGGTCGATGGCAAGCCGCTCGATCCGGCCGCGAGCTACACGATCGGCACCTTCAGCTTCCTGGCGACCGGTGGAGACAACTTCCGCTCGTTCACCAAGGGCACGGTGCGCGACTCGGGTCTGATCGACCGTGACGCGTGGATCGAGTACCTCACGGCCAACCAGCCGGTCTCGCCCGACTTCGCCCGCCGTTCGGCGGCGGTGACGGGTGCTCCGAAGGACACGCTCGACCGCGGTGCGCAGTTCACGCTGAACATCGGCGGTCTCGACACCACGGCCCGCCAGGGTCTCGACAACACCTCGAAGGGCGCCCCGCTGATCACCGAGCTCACGGCCACCTGGCCCGGCTCGGCGGCCGCGCCGCAGAACATCCCGGTGACGGGTGGGGCTGCGACGGCGATGATCACGGTTCCCGCGGACGCCGTGGGCGCCACGAACGTGGTGCTGACCGCCAAGGAGACCGGCGCGAAGATCCTGGTGCCGGTCACGGTGAAGGGCGTCGTCGTGGTACCGCCGACCGAGCCGACGACGCCCCCGGTGGGCGCCGACGACAGCAAGCTGACGATCGACCTCCAGGGCAAGATCACGATCGACATCACCTCGGCGAAGCCGGGCTCGACGATCAAGATCAACGTCGGCATCGAGTTCGCCGGCACCTGGGTCTCGGCCTGGCTGCACTCGACCCCGGTCGCCCTCGGCGGCTGGCAGCAGGTCGCGTCGGACGGCACCATCTCGGTGACGATCCCCGCCGACGCTCCCGCCGGTGAGCACCGCATCGCGGTGCAGGATGCCGACGGCGACGTGATCGGCTGGAGCGCCTTCACGGTGCTGGCGGCCAACCCGGGCACGAACCCCGGAACGGGCGCCGGCAACGGCGGCACCGGCTCCGGCTCGTCGAACCCGAGCGCCTCGGGCTCGAGCGACCTGGCCGCGACGGGTATCGACGCCACGGCCGGCATGATCGGCGCCCTGGCGCTGCTCCTCGCCGGTGCGGCCCTGGTGGTCATCCGCCGTCGCCGCGCCGCGGTCGAGCGGTAACCCGGCTCATCCCGCACGCAGAAGCGGCCCGTCCCCACCGGGGCGGGCCGCTTCCGCGTTCCCGGGTCGCCCTCCGACCACGAAGGTGGGCATCCGCTCCGGAGGCGCTGAGTCGCCCGCGGGCGACGGATCCGACTTTCTAGCGTGGATGCGGCGGCCCTCCCGCTGTGAAGGGGTCGCCGGAGGAGGTCCCGTCTGTGCTGAGTCCGCTGCTCGCTGCGTCCCTGCCCGCAGAGTCCCTGCCCGCCGCATCCACGTCGACCGCTGCGGTCGCCGCTACGCCGATGATCGCCGTGCCATCGTGGCCGGCCTTCGCGATCGCGGTCGCCGTCGCGATCGTCGTGGCTCTCGTCGTCGCAGTCGTCGTCACCCTCCCGGTGCGACTGCTCGCGAGACGGCGCCGCTGGGAGCCGACCGCGCTGCGCCGCATCCGTCGTCCGTTCCGCGTGCTGCTGCTCGTGATCCTGCTCTGGACGGCCATCGAGGTCGCCCTGCCCGAGCGCACCTGGCTGCCCCGGCTCGAGCACGGCGCGAAGATCCTCGTGATCGCCGCGACGGCGTGGCTCATCGCCGGCGCCGTGTCAGCCGCGCTCGGCGGGGTGCTCGCGCGCTACCCGACCGACGTCGACGACAACCGGGTCGCCCGCCGCATCCGCACCCAGGTGCTGCTGCTGCGTCGCATCTCGATGGTCGTGCTGGTCGTGATCGCGGTCGGGGCGATCCTGCTGACGTTCCCCGGCGTCGAGGCCCTCGGCGGCAGTCTGCTCGCCTCAGCCGGACTCGTCAGCGTCGTCGCCGGCCTCGCCGCGCAGTCGACCCTCGCCAATCTGTTCGCGGGCGTGCAGCTGGCGTTCTCGGATGCGATCCGCGTCGACGACGTCGTCGTGGTCGAGACGCAGTGGGGCCGCATCGAGGAGATCACGCTGAGCTACGTCGTCGTGCACCTCTGGGACGACCGCCGTCTCGTGCTGCCGAGCACCTACTTCACGACCACGCCCTTCGAGAACTGGACCCGCCACAGCAGCGACCTGCTCGGCGCCGTCGAGTTCGACCTCGACTGGGGAGTCAGCCCGACCGCGATGCGCGACGAACTCGACTTCGTGCTCAGCCGCACCGAGCTCTGGGACCGCCGCACGAAGGTGCTGCAGGTCACGGATGCGGTGGGCGGCCACGTGCACGTGCGCATCCTCGTCTCGGCGAAGAACGCCGGAGACCTCTTCGATCTGCGCTGCTATGTGCGCGAGCAGCTCGTCGAGTGGGTGCGGCACAGCGAGCCGGCCGGCCTGCCGCGTCAGCGGGTCGAGATGGTGGATGCGGCGCCGGCCCGCCGCCGCGAGCCCCCGGCCGACACGGGCGGCCTGTTCACGGGCTCGGCCGACGCCGAGAAGCGCGGACTGAGCTTCACGCAGGCGATCCCGCTGCCCGACCCCGTGGAGGTGCAGGCGGACGCCGAGGCGCGCGAGCGCTGACGTCTCGCGGAGTCGCTCGAACGCCGAGGAGCGGGAGCGTCAGGCTCGGGCGAGGGTGCTCTCGAGGATCGACGTGAAGAACTTCAGGCCGTCGATGCCGGAGCGCATGGCCGCATCCGTGTCCGGTCCGAAGCCCGCCTCGACGGCGTGCTCGGGGTGCGGCATGAGGCCGACGACGTTGCCGCGCGCGTTCGTGAGCCCGGCGATGTGGTTGAGCGAGCCGTTCGGGTTCTTCTCCAGGTAGCGGAACGCGACCTGGCCCTCGCCCTCGAGGCGGTTCAGCGTCTCGGCGTCGGCGATGAAGCCGCCCTCGCCGTTCTTCAGCGGGATGGTGATCTCGTCGCCGGCGCTGAAGGCGTTCGTCCAGGCCGTGTCGGCGTTCTCGACGCGCAGGCGCTGGTCGCGGCAGACGAAGTCGCCGTGGTCGTTGCGGATGAGTCCGCCGGGCAGCAGGTGCGACTCGACGAGGATCTGGAAGCCGTTGCAGATGCCGAGCACCGGCAAGCCCTTGTTCGCGGCGGCCACGACCTCGGTCATGATCGGCGACTGCGCGGCGATCGCGCCGCAGCGCAGGTAGTCGCCGTAGCTGAAGCCGCCGGGCAGCACGATCGCCTCGACGCCGTCGAGGTCGTGCGAGCCGTGCCAGAGCGCGACCGGCTCGGCGCCGGCCAGACGCACGGCGCGCTGCGCATCCCGGTCGTCGAGCGAGCCGGGGAAGGTGACGACACCGATGCGCACGGCGGTTACTCCGCGACCCGCACGCTGACGACGTCTTCGATGACGCCGTTGCTCAGCAGCTCGTCGGCCAGCTCGCGGGCCTCGGCGAGCACGGCGTCCGTGACCTCGTCGACGGTGAGCTCGAAGCGCTTGCCGATGCGCACGCCGCTGAAGTGGCTGCGACCCTGCTTGCCGAGGGTGGTGGCGACGGCCTTGCCGGCCGGGTCGAGCAGCTCCGCCTTGGGCATGACCTCGACGACGATGGTGGGCACAGATCACTCCGTCAGTTCAGGGGAGGGGATGCGCCCATCCTACCGGCGCTCGGGCGGTGCACGATCGCGCAGCGATCCACGATGGATCAGCCGCGCGGCGATGACCGGGCGGGAGATCACTCACGCAGCGCGGCGGCGATGCCCTGGGCGAGGCGCCGGTAGCCGGCGGCGTCCGGGTGGAAGCGGTCGGCGGGGGACGCGGAGGCTCCGTCGATTCCGGGCGCGAGCGTCGCACCCCACGTGCGGCACACCCTGGCGGCGGTGCGGCGGAGCCCGGCGGCGTGCGCGCCGAGCGCGCACCGCAGCGGCTGCGGCAGCACCGCGAAGCGCTCGAAGTGCGGCGGCGCGACGACGATCACCCGGCGCCCGAGCCGATGCGCCTGCAGCGTGCGCACGATCGTCGTGAGGTCGCGGGCGAAGGCGCGCGTCGGACGCAGCTTCATCGCGTCGTTCCAGCCGACGACCACGACGACGGCGGATGCGGCGCTCGCCGCCGCCCGGTCGAGGAACTCGGCGCGGACCTCGGCGGCCGTCGCCCCGTTGCGGCCGAGGGCGAGCACGGCGCCGGACTCGAACCCCGCCTCATCCCCGGACTCGCTCCCGCTGCCGCTCCCGGCCCCGCGCTCGCGCGCGAGCGCCGCAGCCAGCGCATCCTCGACCCGGTCGACCCCGGTGCCGATCGCCGTCGAGTCGCCGAGCACCAGCACCTCGAGCCGCGGATCGGCGAGCTCGGCCGCATCCGGCTCCGGCGTCGGCGCCGCGAGCCGCGGCGTCGCCGCGCTCAGCCGCCGCCCCTGCGGCACGATCACCGGCGCGAGCAGCGCCGCCCACAGTCGCGTCACGCGCGCCTCCGATCCACGATCAGTCGTCGGAGTCGGAGGAGTCGGAGACCGGCGTGATCGGATCGGAGACCGCGAGCGACCACACCGCCACCCCGTGCAGGTCGCGATCCTGGGCGAGCTTCACCCGCAGGGCGAGCGAACGCGAATCCGACCACCACATGACGGTCCCGTCGGGCAGTGTCGCCGTCCACTCGCCGAGCTTCTCGTCGAAGGCCGCGACCGCGCCCGCCTCGGCGACGTAGCGTCGCGCCTGCGCCACGCTGACCGCCTTCGCGCCGACCGGTCCGCCCCAGCGGTAGCCGTAGCCGGCGACGCCGAGCTGCACCTGCTGCGGGTCGACGAGCTTCAGCAGGGCGTCGAGGGTCTTGCGCTGCCAGGGCAGATCGCCGACGGGGCCCGGGTCGTTCGGATTCCACGGACCGTGCAGGTCGTAGGCCATGAGCGTGAGGTGGTCGAGGCTCTTCGCCAGCCCCTCGACGTCGAAGCCGCGATCGCGGTAGCCGGCCTTGCTCGACGCGGTGGCGATCGCCGCATCCAGTCGCACCTCGGGGCCCACGGCCTCGCGCAGGTCGGCGGCGAACTCGACGAAGTCGTCGGCCAGGTCGCCGTCGATCGACTCGATGTCGAGCATGATGCCGCCGTCCCAGCCGTTGCCGTCGACCTCGTCGGCCAGCTCGCGGGCGACCCGCTCGCGGTTCTTCTTCGAGCTCAGCATCTGCTCGGCGAGCGAGCGGCTGAACCCCTGTCCCGGGCGGGAGTTGATGACGAGCAGCTGTGCGGGGATGCCGAGCTTCTTCGCCCTGTCGCGCTGCTTGAGCACGGCCTTGCTCGGCTTCTCGACGCCGACACCGCCCTCCTTCAGGTGCACGCCCTGAACACCCAGCAGCTGGATGCCGTCAGCGCTCTGGTCGATGAGGTCGACCTTCGCGTAGTCGGGCTGGAAGGCGAGCATCTCGAAGCGCGGCGCCGCGATGCCGCACCCCGAGAGCACGAGCGCGACGGCCGTCGCCGCGGCGGCGAGGGCGGCGAAGCGGCGGGCCAGCGGGCGCCCCGCGTGGCGGGCGGGGCGGACGGTCAGGCGGGCGGCGCGGCGTCGAGTCGGCACCCGACCATGGTGCCTCATGCCGATGAACGGAGTCCGGAAAACGGCGTGTGACGCCGGGTTTCGTCATGTGACGCCGTGGGGTGCGCGCGTTCAAGACCCCGCCTAGTGTCGCTCGCACCAGTTGATCCCGGCTCCGATCCGGAGCCGCATCCCGAGAAGGAGGACGCGATGACCCCCAGCAGCGTGACCGGTGTTCTGCCGATCCAGCAGATGGTGGCGAACGCATCCCCCAGCGCCTGGCGCGACGGGATCGTCGTGGAGTCCCGGGCGGGTTCGGTTGTGGTGGCCGCGCTCGACGGAGGGCTCACGACGTTGAGCACCGTGGTGGTCCCGGCGATCGGCGAACCGGTCGCGTTCCACCCCGTTGCCGAGCTGGTCGCCGTGGCCGGCGTGCGCTACCCGGCCCGCGCGGCATAGCCCGCGCGACGCCCCGCCGAGCAGGGCGCGGGCGTCGCGCGGAGCTGCGCTCGGTCGCCCCGTCGGGCTCAGCGATGCGGGTGGATGTCGCGGCTCACGCCATCGACGCCATCATCTTCGAGCAGCTGGCCACCATGGCCTCGCAGGCCATCATGCAGATGCGGCAGTGCTCGGCCATCTCGGCGTGAGAACGGCACTCGGCGGCGCAGGCCTCGCCCATCGCCATGCAGGCGCCCATCATGGCCTTCATCGCCGACATGTCCATGCCCGTCGGGCGCATCATCATCCGCATCGTCGTCGTGGCGACGTCGGCCATGTTCGCGCACATCGACGAGCAGCGGGCCATGCCGTCGCCCATGTCGGCGTCGGAGCACATCGTCGCGGCCACCGCGGCGGCCGAACACGCCTCCATGCACTCCTGCATCGCGGTCATGTCCATGTCCATCGCCATGTCGGCCTTCGACATCGACTGCATCATGTCGCTCATCATGCTCACGGGAGACTCCTTCGCATCGGATGCGGCTCCCGCCGAGCGGGGAGCCGCTGATCCGCACGCTACGCACTGTCGCCCGTGGCGCGCCAGAGCCCGGCGCCGATCTCAGCGCACCCTCACGGCATCCCTCGCTGCTGCTGAGCCGGCGGCGGTCAGCCTCGTGCGGTCTCGGTCTCCGGTGCCGCCAGCACGCGGATCGTGTTCGCCCACGGGTCGTCGAAGCTGACGGTGCGGCCGTCGTCGCGGGCGTCGATTCCGTAGTGGCGCATCCGCTCGCTCAGCTCTCCGACGGCGTCGGCGCCGGGCAGCACGATGTCGACCTGGCCGAGGCCGAGGGTCGGCTGGCGGCGGCCGGCGCCTCTGCTGTTCCAGACGTTCATGGCCATGTGGTGGTGGTAGCCGCCGGCGCTGACGAAGAGCGCGGTGTCGCCGATCTCGGCCGTGGTGTCGAAGCCGAGGCGCTCGACGTAGAACTCGCGCGCGGGCCCGATCGAGCCGACCGACAGGTGCACGTGGCCGATCTCGGCATCGCCCTCGCCCGGTGCGGCGAGGCCCTGCTCGGTGAGGTTCTGCTGCAGGAAGCGGTTCGGGTCGAGGAACAGCGTGGTCATCTCGACGCGGCCGTGCGTCCAGCTCCACTCGCTGCGGTCGCGATCCCAGTAGAGCTCGACGCCGTTGCCCTCGGGGTCGTCGAAGTAGAAGGCGTTGCTGACCAGGTGGTCGCTCGAGCCGCGGAAGGTGTCGGGATGCCGCTGGGCGACGCCGTAGACGGCGGCGGCGAGGGCGGCCTTCGAGTCGAAGAGGAACGCGGTGTGGAACAGCCCGGCCTCGTGCGGGCTCGCGTGCCGGAGATCGGGGGAGTGCTGCAGCTTGAGCAGCACCTTCGCGCCGCGGCCGAGCTCGACGCGGTCGCCGACGGCGCTGATGACATCGAGGCCGACGGCATCGCGGTAGTACGCCGTCATGCCGTCGAGGTCGGCGACATCGAGGGTGACGGCGCCCATCGCGGTGTCGGCGGCGAGGCGGTCGGCGCGGGTCGCGTGGGTGTGCGTCGAGTCGGTCATGTTCTCCTCAACAAAGATGCGTACGCATGGATTCCCGGCGCGATGGTGAGCGGCCTGGAACGACGGATGCGCTCCTCCCGTGGCGGGAGGAGCGCATCCGGTCAACCGAGGTGTCGGTTCGAGGGCGTCAGATCTGCTTCGACTCGTACTTCAGCGAGCCGTCATCCTGCAGCACGATCTGGCCGAGCAGGCTGACCGAGCGCACGTCGCCGGTCGAGGTGCCCGAGGCGGACCCGTTCGAGGCGTCCGCCTCGACGTGGTAGTGCCCGTCGAACAGGCTGATCACGCTGAAGCCCTTGCCGTCCCAGGCGCCGAAGTCGGGGTCGGGACGCGTCGTGACCGACCAGCGGATGTTCGTGTAGGTGATGCCGGGCGTCCCGTTGATCTTGAAGCCGCATCCGCCCGTCGGCGCCAGCACCTTCTGGTCGAAGCAGCTCTGCACGAAGGCGTCGATCGCCTTGTTCGCGGCCTCCTCGCCCGAGTCGCTCAGCTCGACCGAGAGCTTCGCCGACAGGTCGCCGCTGTCGACCGTGCTCTCGCTGAGGCCCGCGACCTCGACCGAGCCGGTCTCCCAGCTGAACTGGTCGGCGCCCTTGCCCGAGTAGTCGAACTCGTAGGTTCCCGGCAGCGCCACGAACTCGAAGCTCGAGGTCGCCTTCGACGTGTCTTCGGCCTTGAGCTCCTTGCCGTTGACGCTGAAGGTCAGGGCGGCGGGGGCCGAGGAGGTCGCGCGCACGGTCGGCAGCGCGTCGCCGCTGACCGCGTACTTGTCCCAGAACAGGTCTTTGCCGGTGGACTTGACCGAGAAGGTCTCGTTCGAGCTGGTGCCGTTCTTGTACTCGACGCGCGCGGTCACCGAGGTGCCGCTGGTGCGGCTGATCGTGTAGTCGGTGACCTGCCCGCCGCCCTTCTTGTAGACGGCGTCGTCGATGAGGGTGAGGTCTCCGCTGGGCTTCGGCGACATGGATGCGACGGCCGACTTCGCCTGGCCGGCCTTGAGCTTGTCGAGGAAGGCGCTGACGGCGACGCTCGGCGCGTGGTTCGCGGCGCCAATGCTGAAGAAGATGATGCCGCCGACGATCAGCAGCACGAGCGCCCCGCCACCGGCGACGAGGCCGATGATCAGCTTGCGCGCCGACTTCTTCGGGGCCGGCTGGCCGGACTGGCCGCCGGCGTAGGCGGCGTTCGGCTGCGCCGGGCCGCCGGGGCCGCCCGTGCCGCCCGCGAACTGCTGGCCGGTCGAGCCGGGGGCGGTGGCGTAGGGCTGCTGCTGGCCGTACTGCGAGGTCGGCTGCGCGGAAGCGGGCTGGCCGTACTGCGCGGTGGGCTGCTGCCCCGTCGCCTGCTGGCCGTACTGCGGCGCGGTGGGCTGCTGACCGGTCGACTGCCCGTACTGGGGCGTCGCGCTCGGCTGCCCGTACTGCGGGGCGGCGGGCCGCTGCGGCGCGGACGCGGCGGGCGCCTGCCAGCTCTGCTGCGGGTTCTGCTGCACCGACCACTGCTCGGCGCCCGGCTGGGCGGGAGCCTGCGGGGGCTGCGGAATCTGCTGGCCGTACTGCGGGGCCGTCGGCTGCTGCCCGGTGGACTGCGCCGGAGCGGGCTGCTGGCCGTACTGCGCGCCGTACGGCGACACCGGCGGAGCCGCGCCGGCCGGGGTGCTCGTGTCGCGCTGGGGGAGTCGCGCGGTGGTGGGGCGATCCTCGGGGTCGAGGTCGTCGTCCGACGACGGACCCGCGGGGCCGGCAGAGTTGTCGCTCATGATGATCCCTCTCCGGCGCGGGTGGGGTGGGTGCAGTGGGTGGGTGCAGGGTGCGCCGAGTGTCGGTTTACCTGGGAACTCTATCCGCGTGAGGAGAACTCCGACACGGGCAGGTGTCCCCATTAACCCGGACTTCACGCGGGAGCGCGACCGGGGTCGCACCGAGATCGCCGACCGTTCCGTGACATCCCGGAGGGCGGATGCCGCCGGCCCGACGAGGTGGCGGTCCGGCAGTATGGCGGATCAGCTCGCGAGACGCTCGATCAGCTCGCGGTAGCGCGCGGTCGTGCGCTCGACGATCCCCGCCGGCAGCACGGGCGGGGTGCCCTGCTTGTCCCAGTTCGCGGCGAGCCAGTCGCGCACGATCTGCTTGTCGAAGCTCGCCAGACGGTCGGGGCCTCCGGCAGACCAGCCCGCCGCATCCCAGTACCGGCTCGAGTCGCTGGTGAGCACCTCGTCGGCGAGCACGATCTCGCCGGTCTCGGGGTCGCGGCCGAACTCGAACTTGGTGTCGGCGATGATCACGCCGTGCTCGGCGGCGAGGTCGCTCGCGGCCGAGAAGATGCGGATGCTGAGGTCGCGCAGGGCGGTCGCATCCGCCTCGCCCACCAGCTCGACGGTGCGCTCGAAGCTGATGTTCTCGTCGTGCTCGCCGAGCGGCGCCTTGTAGGCGGGCGTGTAGATCGGCTCGGGCAGGCGGTCGCCGTCGCCGAGGCCCTCGGGCAGCGGGATGCCGCACACGGTGCGCGAGGCCTGGTATTCGACCCAGCCCGACCCGGTGAGATAGCCGCGCACGACCGCCTCGATCGGGAACATCTCCAGCTCGCGCACGAACATGGCGCGCGCCGCGACATCCTCGGGGAGGTCGGCGGGCAGGCCCGCCGGGTCGAGGTGGTTCGGCACGTCGAGGCGCTCGAACCACCAGCGGCTGAGCCGGGTCAGTTCGGCCCCCTTGCCCGGGATGCCGGGCTCGAGCACGAAGTCGAAGGCGCTGACGCGGTCGGTCGCCACCACGAGCATCCGCTTCGGGTGGTCGGCGTGACGGTAGAGGTCGCGCACCTTGCCCGAGTAGACGTGAGTCCAGCCGAGCTCGGCCAGCCGGACGTCGCCCGAGCCCGCCTCGGTCACTGCGCGACCCGCGCGGCGATGTCGGTGCGGAAGTGCGCGCCCTCGAGGTCGAGGCGCCCGAGCGCCGCGTAGGCGCGCTCGCGCGCCTGGGCGAAGTCGACGCCGCGGGCGACGACGCTGAGCACGCGTCCGCCGGTCGCGACGTACTGTCCGTCGACGAGCGCGGTCGCGGCGTGGTCGACCGTGACGCCCTCGGGCAGGTCGGCCTCGAGCTCGGCGAGCCCGCGGATCGGACGACCGGTGATCGGGTTCTCGGGGTAGCCCTCGCTGGCGAGCACGACCGTGACGGCGACGTCGCCGCTGAACTTCGGATACGGCAGGCGGCCGAGGCCGCCGGTCGCCGCCGCCGTGATCAGATCGGCGAGCGGGGTGTCGAGACGCGGCAGCACGACCTGGGTCTCGGGGTCGCCGAAGCGCGCGTTGAACTCGATCACGCGGATGCCGTCGGCGGTGAGGATGAGGCCGCAGTAGAGCAGTCCGACGAAGGGCGTGCCCTCGGCCTCGAGCTGGCGGATGGTGGGGAGCGCGATCCTGTCGACCACCTCATCCACGAAGTCCGCCTCGCTCGGCCAGCGGTCGCTCAGCCACGGCAGCGGCGAGTAGGCGCCCATGCCGCCGGTGTTCGGGCCGGCATCGCCGTCGAAGACGCGCTTGAAGTCCTGCGCGGGGCTCAGCGGCAGCACGTCGTGGCCGTCGGCGAGCAGGAACAGCGAGACCTCCGGGCCGGCCAGGTGCTCCTCGATGAGCACCCCGCCCTGCTGCAGATAGAAGGAGGCGTGGTCGAGCGCGGCCTGGCGGTCGTCGGTGACGAGCACGCCCTTGCCGGCGGCGAGACCGTCGGCCTTGACGACGTGCGGGGCGCCGAAGCGGTCGAGAGCGGCCTCGACCTCCTCGACCGTGTCGGCGTGCACGGCGCCGCCGGTCGGCACCTTCGCCGCCTCCATCACGCGCTTCGCGAAGCTCTTCGAGCCCTCGAGCGCGGCGGCCGCCTTGTCGGGGCCGAAGACGGGGATGCCGTAGCGACGCAGCGCATCCCCGACGCCCGCGACCAGCGGGGCCTCGGGGCCGATGACGACGAGGTCGACCTCGGAGTCGCGGGCGTAGTCGGCGACGAGGCGGCCGTTCGAGGCGTCGAGTTTGACCGTCTCGACAAGCGCCGCGATGCCGGCGTTGCCGGGCGCGGCGATGATCTCGTGGGCGTCGGGCTGGCTGCTGCGGAGGAGAGCGCGCACGATCGCGTGCTCGCGCGCCCCGGAGCCGAGGACGAGGATTCGCACCGGCACAGCCTACCTTTCGTGCGCGCCCGCTCCCGCCGGGCGGATTCGAGGCCGTCGTCGTCGGCGTGCAGTCCGGCGTCGGCGGGCATCGATAGCCTGACGGGATGAAGGCTCCGGAGACCTGGCTGCTGCTCGTGCACCGGGAGGGGCCGGCATCCGATCGATCGACCCCGAAGACGCTGCAGCCGTGGTTCGCGGGGCATCGCGCGTTCCACGAGGAGCTGCTCGCCGAAGGCAATCTCGTCGCCGCCGGGTCGCTGCCCGCCGCCGACGGCGAGGAGCTCACGATCGTGCGCGGCATCGACGCGGACGAGCTGCTCGCCCGCGCTTCCACCGACCCGGCGGTCGTCGACGGCCACCTGCTCGTCGAGGTGCGGCCGTGGATCGTCGTGCAGTCGGCTCTCGCGCGGCTCGACTGAACCCGCTCGGCTGAACCGGGGGCGCGAATCCGTCAGAGCACGCGCCGGGTGCGTTCTCAGCGTGGTGCCGCGTCGTCGACCGCGTGCTCTCGCGCGGGTGGGCGTCGGATGCCGGGGCTAGCGTTGCCGTATGGCTCGCGCGCGCATCCCCGACCCCGACGGCGTCGCCGGAGTGCGAGCGGCGCTCGCCGCGGCCGCTGACGGCGAGACCGCATCCCGCGACACGACGGCGCTCGCCGTGCGCTACCTGCTGCAGCTGCTGGCCGAGGATGCGCCGGGCAACAGCGTCGAGGTGCGGGTTCCGCCGTTCGGCGCCACCCAGGCGATCGAGGGCCCGCGGCACACCCGCGGCACCCCGCCGAACGTCGTCGAGATGGATGCCGCCACCTGGATCGCCCTCGCGACCGGCTCGCGGCAGTGGGCGGATGCGCTCGCCGCCGCCGAGGTCTCCGCGTCGGGATCGCGCGCCGACCTCACGGCGGTGCTGCCGGTGCGCTGGCAGCGCTGAGCGGCCTCGGTGTCGGTGTCCGCCTCGACGGTCTGTCGGCGGCCTGTCGGCGGCGGCCTTGGCGACGCGGATCGCGTGGTCGGAGCTCGCAGCGGGAGCGGCGACAATAGAGGGGTGAGCGACCCCCGCGACGACAGCATCCCGGCCGAGCCGGTGCAGCCGGCCGATCCCTCGCAGCCCGCTGAGCAGCGCGTGCGCATCCGCCGCGCCCCCAAGCTCGGGGTCTTCATGCTCGTCGGCGCCGTGCTCGGCGCGCTCGTGTCGCTCATCCTCACGAGCACCCAGAAGGCGGATCCGGCGATCGGCTTCGCGGCGACCGCCGGCTACTTCGCGATCTACGGTGTCGTCGGCGGTGTGCTGATCGGCGCGCTCCTCGGCCTGATCGCCGACCGCGTCTCGCGCCGCCGCGCGCACTACGTCGTCATGGAGCGCGAGGTCGTCGAGGAGCCGGAGTACGACGCCGAGCTCGAGCCGGCGGCCGACGACCGCACCGACGAGCGCGTCGCCGAGTTCGACGACGCCGACGCGCAGCCGGTGGATGCGGACGACACCGCACCCGAGCCCGACCTCGAGAAGCCGGCTGACGACGCGCGCTGAGCGCGCATCCATTCGACCGAGCGATCAGCTCGGCCCGCGACTCAGCTGAGCTGGTTCGCCTCGACCCAGTCGAGGTATTCGGGCGTGACCGTGCCGGTGATGTACTCGCCGGTGAAGCAGCTCTTCTCGAGCGACTGGATGTCGGAGCCCTCGAGGATGGCCGACTCCATGTCGGCGACCTCCTGGTAGATGAGGTTGTCGGCGCCGAGCTCGCGGGCGATCTCGGGGATCTTGCGACCGGAGGCGACGAGCTCGCGACGGCTCGGCATGTTGATGCCGTAGACGTGCGGGTAGCGCACCGGCGGGGCCGCGCTCGTGAAGGTGACCGAGTTCGCGCCCGCCTGGCGGGCCATGTCGACGATCTCCTTCGAGGTCGTGCCGCGCACGATCGAGTCGTCGACGATGAGCACGTTCTTGCCCTGGAACTCCGAGCTCATCGCGTTGAGCTTCTGCTTGACGCTCTTCTTGCGCTGCTCCTGCCCCGGCATGATGAAGGTGCGGCCCACATAGCGGTTCTTGTAGAAGCCCTCGCGGTACTCGATGCCCAGCTTGCGGGCGACCTGCATGGCGGCCGGACGCGACGAGTCGGGGATCGGCATGACCACGTCGATGTCGCCCGAGGGCACGTGCGTCGCGATCGTGTCGGCGAGGCGGTCGCCGAGGCGAAGGCGCGCGTCGTAGACCGAGATGCCGTTCATGATCGAGTCGGGGCGGGCGAGGTAGACGTACTCGAACGAGCACGGGATGAGCTGCGGGTTCGCGGCGCACTGGCGCGAGAACATCTCGCCGTTGCGGGCGATGTAGATCGCCTCGCCGGGCGCGACGTCGCGCACGAACTCGTAGCCGGCCGACTCGAGCACGAGCGACTCGCTGGCGACGATCCACTCGGTGCCGACGAGTCCCTCGCTGCGCTTGCCGAGCACGAGCGGGCGGATGCCGAAGGGGTCGCGGAAGGCCAGCAGGCCCTGACCGGCGATGAGCGCGATGGCGGCGTAGGAGCCCTCGACGCGCTCGTGCAGGGTCGAGATCGCGTCGAAGACCTGGCCGGGGTCGAGCTCGGTGCCGCGCACCTGCGCCTGCAGCTCGTGCGCGAGCACGTTCACGAGCAGCTCGGTGTCGGAGGAGGTGTTGAGGTGGCGGCGATCGATGCGGAACAGCTCGTCGGTGAGCTCGCGCGTGTTCGTCAGGTTGCCGTTGTGCACGAGCACGATGCCGTAGGGCGCGTTCACGTAGAAGGGCTGCGCCTCCTGCTCCTGCGATGCGTCGCCGCGGGTGGCGTAGCGCACGTGACCGAGGCCCATCGTGCCGAGCAGCGAGCGCATGTCGCGGGTGCGGTAGGCCTCACGCACCTGGCCCTTGGCCTTGTAGGTGTGGATGATCGAGCCCTCGCTCGTGGCGATGCCCGTCGAGTCCTGACCGCGGTGCTGCAGCAGCGAGAGGCTGTCGTAGACCTGCTGGTTGACGGGGCCGGAAGAGACGATGCCGACGATGCCGCACATGCGAGGAGCAACTCCAGATGGACGCGGGGTGACCCGTACCCGGCTGGGTACGGTCGATTGTCTCACGCAGGATCGTGCCGCGCCGACGCGCCCCTCATGCTGACGACGCCGTCGACGATCAGCTGCGGTCGCGCTCCCGATCAGCCGCGCTCGGCACCAGTCGCTCGACGATCGGTGCGAGCGCCTGCCGGTAGTCGTCGGGCTTCTCGCGCAGCAGTTCGTCGACCGCGATCGCGTTGTCGCCGATCCACCAGATGCCGGCCGTCGTGAGCGGCAGCACCTCGATGCGCAGATCGAAGTCGGCGTGCGTGCCGGCCGCCTGCTCGCGTTCGGCGACGAGCTCGCTCAGCACCCCCGCATCCGTGTCGCCGGTCTCGCCCGAGAAGGCGCGCTCGGCGAGGCGGATGCCGTACTCCTGGTGCGCGACATCGGCCCAGGTGCGCGCGTCGTCGAGATGCTTGTGCACGGCCGCCTCCCACGCGGGCGTCGCGTGCTCGGGCAGCGCGGGGATGCCGGCCTCGGGTTCGACGACCGAGACCCACCAGCGGATCCACGCCCATCCCGTCATCTCGTCGGCGGGGGCGGTGGATGCGGGAAGCCCGGTTCCGAGCAGCCGCGGCAGGCCCGAGGGGTCGATCACGCCGAGCGCGTCGCGCAGGTAGAGCGCGACGAGGACGTCGCGCGAGGCGTCTTCGCGAGCGCGCCAGGTGCTGGGACTGCCGGAGGTGTGCACGTGCTCACGGTAGGCGGTGGCGCCGACGCGGGGCGGGGTGTTCGCGGTCAGCGCGAGGCCGCCGCGGGCGTCGCGGGACCGGCGCGGACAGCGCGCTGCGGGACGAAGCGCACGAGATCGGCAAGGGCGGCGCGCGGCGGGACGGCGTGCCGTCGTCCGGATGGGGTAAGCGGATACTGGCGAGCCGCACGGGAAGAGGCGTGGGCGGGGCCGCCGTGCCACTGGGGCAGTATCCGCGATGGCGGCGGGCGGCGGGCGGCGGGCGGCGAGCGGCGAGCGGCGAGCGGCGGCGGACGGGGCGGGCGGACGCGGCGGGCGGACGGGCGACGGCCGGCGCGGCCGAGCCCGCCCCGCGCCGCCGGTACCCTTGACCCCGTGACCGACGCCCCCGCGAACACGCCCGCCGCGAACCCCTACGCCGCCGCCGGCGTCGACACCGCCGCCGGCGATCTCGCCGTCGAGCTGATGAAGTCGGCCGTCGCGCGCACGCACGGGCCCGAGGTGCTCGGCGGGGTCGGCGGCTTCGCCGGACTCTTCGACGTCTCGTTCCTCAAGAGCTTCGACCGCCCGCTGCTCGCGACCTCCACCGACGGCGTCGGCACCAAGGTCGCCATCGCGCAGGCCATCGACAAGCACGACACGATCGGCCAGGACCTCGTCGGCATGGTCGTCGACGACATCGTCGTGGTCGGCGCGAAGCCGCTGTTCATGACCGACTACATCGCCTGCGGCAAGGTCGTTCCGCAGCGCATCGCCGACATCGTCGCCGGCATCGCCCGCGCCTGCGCCGAGACCGGAACCGCTCTGGTCGGCGGCGAGACCGCCGAGCACCCCGGACTCCTGGGGCCCGACGACTACGACGTCGCCGGCGCCGCGGTCGGCGCGGTCGAGGCGGATGCGGTGCTCGGCGCCGACCGCGTGGCCGACGGCGACGTCGTCATCGCGATCCAGTCGAGCGGGTTCCACTCCAACGGCTACTCGCTCGTGCGCCACATCCTCGCCTCGAACTCGATCGGTTTCAGCGACACCTCCGCCGAGCTCGGCGGCGTCGTCGGCGAGGTGCTGCTCGAGCCGACCCGGCTCTACACCTCGCCCCTGCTGGGGCTGCTCGCCGACCCGGCGCTCGCCGGCGGCATCCACTCGATCTCGCACGTCACCGGCGGCGGTATCGCCGCGAACCTCGCCCGCGTGCTGCCGCGCGGCTCGTGGTCGGAGCTCGACCGCGCATCCTGGTCGCCGTCGTCGGTGTTCCGCGTGCTCGCCGACCTCGGCGGCCAGAGCCTCGAGAGCACCGAGGGCACCTGGAATCTCGGCATCGGCATGTTCGTCGTCGCCGCCCCGTCGGTCGCCGACGGCGTGATCGCCGGACTCGCCGCCGCGGGGATGCCCGCCTGGGTCGCCGGACGCGTGAACTTCGGCGCGGCCCCGACCGTGGCCTCGGGCGCGGACGCCTTCGAGCAGGGCGCCAAGGGCGTCGACGGCGGCGCCGTGCGCCTCGCGGGGGCGTACGCCGCCTGATCCGCGGTTCCCGCTGAGCGCTGAGGCCTGAGCGCTGAGCGCTGGGCACCGCGGCGCTGAGCCGCGCGCGGTGAGTTGCGCGAGGGGTGTCATGCAGCGCCGTTCGTCGCGCGCTCCGAGTGCGCATTCTGACGAGTCGGGTCCGCGACAGCTCGGAAGTCGCCTATCGAGCAGACGCGGATACTGGCGTGACCTGGGGCTGGCGGCGTCGACGACTCTGCTCCATCGCTCAAGCAGTACCGGCGACTAGAGCAGCGGGTCAGCGTGTGTGTGTGTGTGTGTGTGTGTGTGTGCGTGTGCTCGTCGAGGCGGCGGCGTGGTCGACGCTGACGCGCGCCGGCAACGCCCCTCGCTTGTCGTCACGCGGATACTGGGTTGTCGGTGCGCGGATACTGCTCAGCGCGGTCGTCGCGCCTCTCGGCGGGGTTCGACCTCGCCGTCAGCAGTATCCGCGGCGCAGGGACTGGAGCCCGCGCGGGCCCGACGCGGAGAGCGTGAGCACGAGCGCCGATCTGTCGCAAGGTGTCTCGCCGTGTCGCGGATCGGGGACATCCTCACCCAGGCGCGGATGCGCTCCCTAGCGTCAGCCGCATGACCGAGACGAACACCCCCGAGACCCCCGTCGCCGAGGTTCCCGCCGGCGACGCGACGACCAGCGCGGACACGGCCGCCAGCGCCGCCAGCGCCGGCGCGACGACGAAGAAGCCGAAGGCGGCCCGCGCTCCCCGCGCGAAGCGGGCGCCTCGCAAGGCCGCTGTCGTGAGCGCCGAGAGTGCGACGCCGTCGGCGATCCCGGCGGAGGCGGCATCGGCGGATGAAGTCTCGGATGCTCCGCAGATCGCAACCGCGAGCTTGGCGGCGACCACGACTCCGACGGCGGGTGTCGAGTCCGCTGCGACCCAGGCCGCGGACGCCGTTGCGAACGGGTGGATGGCAGAATCCGTGCCGACGCTCCCTCCGCAGCAGCCGACGTTCGCCGCTCCGTCGACCCCTCCTGCCCCGGCGAGCCCCTCGCGGGCCATGGGCATCGCGAGCATGGTGCTCGGCATCATCGCGTTCTGCGGCTTCGGGCTGGTCGCGCCGATCGGCCTCGTGCTCGGCATCGCGTCGTGGCGCAAGGAGCCGACCGCGAAGGGGTTCACGATCACCGGGCTCGCGCTCAACATCCTCGCGATCCTGACCTGGATCGTGATCGGCGTCGTCGTGGTGATCGGCTTCGCGCTCGCCGGCTACCGGGTCACGTTCCGCTGACCCGCGCGAGCGCGGAAGCAGCGCTCATCGCCCAGCGATCCGGCGGATGCGGCGCGAGCTCGGGTCGCATCCGCCGGGTCGTGCGGCGATCCTGACCGGGAGAACGACCTCAGTCGTCGTGCGGGTCGAGCACGAACACCTGGATCTCGCGCTCGGTCTTCTTCTGGTACTCGGCGAAGTCGGGCCAGGTCGCGACCGCGCGCTCCCACCATTCGGCGCGCTCGTCGCCGTGCACCTCGCGGGCCGTGTAGTCCTTCTTGACCTCGCGGTCCTGCAGCTCGACGTGCGGGTTCTTCTTGACGTTGTAGTACCAGACCGGCGGCTTCGGCGCCCCGCCGAGCGATGCGACGACGGCGTAGCGGCCCTCGTGCTCGACGCGCATGAGCGCGGTCTTGCGCAGCAGTCCCGACTTGGCGCCGATCGTGGTCAGCACGATCACGGGGCGTCCGCGGTTCTCGTTGCCCTCGGCGCCGCCGGAGCGCTCGATCAGCTCGGCCTGCTTGCGGGCCCAGTCGGATGTGGACGGTGCGTACTCTCCGCTCAATGGCATGCCAGGGGCAACCGGCGGATGCGGCGGGCCATTCCATCCGGTGTCGCAGCCCGCCTGATGTCGACAGCCCGCGGGCACGACAAAAGCGCCGGGGCGACCCGGCGCTTGCTGTCTGCTCGACCTCGGGGCGTGAGCGGTGACGACCTCAGGCGGTCTTGGACTCGTCCTCGTCGAGGTCGTCGTCACCCTCGGCGTCGTCGTCGCTGTACTCCGGCCACTTCTCGAGGTCCTCCTCGAGTCGAGGGTTGCCAGAGAGCTCTCGTTCGAGAGCGCCGTAGTTGGTGTCTGGGCTGAAGTACTTCAGGTCACGAGCGACCTTGGTGTGCTTCGCCTTCTGACGGCCCCGCCCCATGCGCGACCCCCTCGGTTTCAGGTGGTGGGTGAGTTCACAAATCTGTCCGGGAGTTTATCACGGAGCTCCGAGCGTCCCGCGCCGCGCCCGGGCTGCCAGACCCGCTCGCGGCGGGCCGTGGAGCCCGCGCATCCACTGCCGTCTCACGCCGCGCTCGCAGGCGGGCACTGGCTACTCTGGTGCGGTGACCGACCCCGCCTTCGACACCTCCGTGGTGATCGTCGGGGCGGGTCAGGCCGGTCTCTCCGTCGCGTTCTACCTGCGGCGCCTCGGGCTCGACCCGGGCAACGACTTCGTCATCCTCGACCGCGGACCCGGCACGGGCGGCGCGTGGCAGTTCCGCTGGGAGGCGCTGCGCCTCGGCTACGCGCACCGCGTGAACGATCTGCCGGGCATGGGCGAGCTCGACCTCAGCTTCGACACCGCCGACCGGCAGGCTCCGGCGAAAGATGTCGTGGCCGACTACTACGCGCGCTACGAGCAGCACTTCGGCCTGCAGGTCGTGCGGCCCGCCAACGTGACGCGCGTCGAGGGCCTGATGGACGGCTTCACAGTCACCTTCGACGACAGCTCGGCTCGGCACGGCGGCAGCGCGGCCGCGACGGCGGGGCTCACGACGCAGCAGGTGACCACCCGGGTGCTCGTCAACGCGACCGGCACCTGGGGCGCCCCGTTCATCCCCTGGTATCCGGGGCTCGACAGCTTCCGTGGACGCATGGTGCACACCTCCGAGTACCGGGACGCCGAGGAGTTCCGCAGGCAGCGCGTCGCGATCGTCGGCGGCGGCACGAGCGCGATCGGCTTCCTCATGGAGCTCGAGAAGGTCGCGGCCGAGACGACCTGGTTCTCGCGTCGGCCGATCGAGTTCCTCGAAGAGCAGGAGCTCAACATCGAGTCGGGCAGCTCGTCGGTGCGCCAGCAGGACGAGGCAGCCCGCCAGGGGCGTGCGCTGCCGAGCATCGTGTCGACGACCGGGGTGCCGCGCAGCCGCCGCATCCAGGCCGCCATCGATCGCGGACTGCTGCTCGCGCAGCCGATGTTCACTCGCGTCACGCCGCACGGCGTCGTGCTGCCCGACGGGCGCGAGGTCGAGGTGGATGCGATCATCTGGGCCACCGGGTTCCGTCCGGAGCTGCGGCACCTGGCTCCGCTGAAGCTGCGCGAGAAGTCGGGCGGCATCACGGTCGGGCAGGGCGCCTCGTGGCGCAACTCGCGCGTGTTCTTCGCCGGCTACGGACCGGCGGCCTCGACGATCGGGGCGAACCGCGCCGGGCGCACGATCGCACGGCAGGTGATCGCGACGCTGTCGTCGTTCGGCTGAGCCGTGGTGATCGGCTGAGCACCACGGCGTCGCGCGGACGCCGCGCCGCGCTGGTGCCGCGTCAGGCGCGCAGGGCGCTCCACACGGTGACCGCGGCGGCGGCCGACCACGACTGCGGGCGGCAGGCCGCCGGGTAGGGCACGGGCGAGGGGATGTCGGCCGCGGGGTCGCCGCCGTGCAGCTCGGGCATGCGGTAACCGAATCCGGCGGCCGCGGCGAGCAGCCCCTCGGCGAGCTGCCGGGCCTCGGCGCGGCGCCCCTCGAGCAGCAGCCCGCGGATGACGACCGCGGTGTCGTGGGCCCACACCGATCCACCGTGGTAGCTCAGCGGCCAGAAGCCGGCGTCGTCGCTCGACATGGTGCGCAGCCCGTAGCCCGAGTCGAGCGCCGGCGACGTGACCGCGCGGGCGACGTGATCGACCTGGGCCGTGTCGAGCAGGCCGGTGCCGAGCAGGTGGCCGATGTTCGAGGTGAGGCTGTCGACCGGGCGCTTATGCGCGTCCAGGGCGATCGCGGGGTAGGGGGCGGATGCGGCGCCCGCCGCGGCGCCGACCCAGAATGCCCGGGATGCGGCGCGCAGGCGCTCGGCCCAAGCGCGCCAGCTGGCGACCTCGTCGGCGAGGGCGGCCGCGGCGTCCGTGGCGCCGGCGTCCGTGGCGTCGGCACCCGCATCCAAACCCGTCCGGCCGGCGCCCGGCGCCGCGCCCAGCGCCTCGAGCAGATCGGCGCCGTGCGTGGCCGCCTCGTAGGCGTAGCCCTGCACCTCGACGAGCGCGATCGGACCTTCGGCGAGGCGGCCGTCGCGCCACTGCACGGAGTCGCCGCTGTCCTTCCAGCCCTGGTTCGCGAGGCCGCGTCCGCTCTGGTCGACGTACTCGAGCAGGCCGTCGCCGTCGCTGTCGCCGAAGTCGCGCATCCACGCCAGGGCGGCGCGCAGCTGCGGCAGCAGCGCGCGCACCTCGGCCTCGGGCAGTCCGGCGCGCCAGGCGTCGTGCAGCAGGCAGATCCAGAGCGGGGTCGCGTCGACCGTGCCGTAGTAGAGCGGCGGAAGCTCGAGGTTCTCGGTCGGCAGGCTGAGCGTCGCGCTGCGCAGCTCGTGCATGATCTTGCCGGGCTGCTCGGCCGTCTCGGCGACGCGCTCGCGGCCCTGCAGTTCGGCCAGCGCGCGCACGGTGCTCGCGGCGATCGCGACGCCGCCGTCGAGCGGCAGCAGCAGACGGGCGGCCCAGAGCGCGTCGCGTCCGAACATCGTGAGGAACCACGGGGCGCCCGCGGCGAGGAACTCGGCGTCCGACCCGCGGCGCACGAGGCGCAGCGCGTCGAGGTCGGCGAGGGCGCGGTCGAGCCAGCGGTGAACGCGGTCGTCGGAGATCGGGGCGGTGCTGTCGGCGTCGCTGCCGTCGCCGCCGGGCGCGCTCCAGGGTGTCGGATGCGGTGACGCGTCGACGACGGCGCGCTCGTCGTGCAGGTCGAGCGACCACGACAGCGCGACTTCGCCGCGCGGCGGCACCACGACCTCCCAGCCGAGGAGGATCGCGGCCGGGTCGTCGGCGTCGAGGCGCACGTCGGCATCCGCCGCTCGGAGCCGCGCGGTCAGACCGTCGCGTCCCCAGCTCGCGACGCCGGCGCCGGCGTCGGCGCGCGTGCCGTCAGCGAGTTCGACGCGCGCGGGCGCGTCGCCGCGGCGGCCCTCCTTGACGGCGCTCATCGGCGAGAGGTCGGCGTGCAGCCGCAGCTCGACCGGCACGCGCAGCTCGCGGTCGCGGCGCGAGCGGATGACGAGGGTCTCGTCGACGCCGTCGGCGCGCACCGTGCGGGTCAGCTCGCTGCGCACGTCGGGGTCGGCTCCGGGGCCGTCGAGCTCGCGGTGCAGGCGCACGACGCGCAGCTCGGTCGCCGCGTGCTGCGCGGTCGCGATGTGCTCGCCGGGAGCCCCGGCGATGCGGAGCCGCCAGCCGTCGAGCACGCGGGTGTCGCCGAGGTAGAGCCCGTCGATGACGACCGGAGCGGTCGGCGGCTCGGCAGTCGTCGCCGCACGATCTCCGGTTCGCCGCGGAATATCGTGCGGCGAAGCCAGGATCGCCGCGCGATCCTGCACGGGTTCGGGGGATCCGATCGTGCCGTCGGGGCGCGACCAGGCCTGCGCGGGAGCACGCAGCGCGATCGCCGCGTCGTGCAGGAACGGCTGCCGGGGGATGGGGTGCTGCATGATCCGCTCGCCCTTGAATCGGTTGCTCATGTGGGCTCCGGGCGTCTCGGCGCGGGGCTCCGTGTCGGTCGTCGAACCGGCCGGGGGTTGACTCGGGCGGTTCGGGAGGTAACCTAACACCGCGGATTTGATCGTTCAAACAATTCGCACCAGCAGGGCCGCGGCAGCACCGCGAACCTCCCGGAAGCTCCCCCGCATCCCCCACGACGACGAAGTCGGAGACGACATGACGGCCACCCCGCTCCCCACGATCGACGACGTCGCCGTCGCCGCGGGAGTGTCGCGCCAGACCGTCTCGAACGTGCTCAATGCCCCCGACATCGTGCGCGAGGCGACCCGTCAGAAGGTGCGCGACGCGATCGACGCGCTCGGGTACCGGCCGCACGCCTCCGCCCGTCGGCTGCGCACGCAGACCAGCAGCACCATCGGCATCCGCCTCGGCTCGCTGTCGCGCGGCGGCGTCTCGGGCGCCGTGCTCGACCGCTTCCTCCACGCCCTGACCGAGCGGGCCGACAGCCGCGGCATGCGGATCATGCTCTTCACCGCCGCCGACGAGGCCGCCGAGATCGAGCAGTACCGCCGCCTGCGCGACGGCGCCGACGTCGACGCCCTGGTCGTCACCGGAACCGCGTACGGCGACGCCCGCCTCGACTGGCTCGCCGACAACGGCGTGCCCTTCGTCGCCTTCGGCCGCCCCTGGGGCTCCGCCGATCTCGACGACCCGCGTCGTCCCTGGGTGGATGTCGACGGCGCCGACGGCGTGCGCCAGGCGACCGTGCACCTCGCCGGTCGAGGGCTGCGCCGCATCGGCTACCTCGGCTGGCCTGACGGATCCGGCACGGGCGACGACCGTCGCAGCGGCTGGGTCGCGGCGATGCGCGAGCTGTTCGGCGACGACGGGGCCGCCGACGCCGACCTCGAGGCCCTGACGATCCGCACCGAGGAGGGCGTCGCCCCGGCGCGCGTCGAGCTCGAACGGCTTCTCGCCGGCGGCACCGAGCTCGAGGCGCTGGTCTGCTCGAGCGACTCGCTCGCGCTCGGCGCGATGATGGCCGTGCGCGAGGCCGGGCATCCGAAGTTCCCTGTCATCGGCTTCGACAACACGCCCGTCGCGGGCGCCGTCGGCCTCTCCAGCGTCGACCAGCAGCTCGACCAGGTCGCCCTCGCGGTGCTCGACCTGCTCATGGGCGAGCACGGGCGCCGCGTTCTGAACCCCGACGAGATCGAGGGTGCTCGGCACCGCCTCGTCACCCCCAAGCTCATCGTCCGCCGGTCGAGTCACCTGGCGCCCGTCGACGAGGCCGGATCCACAGCATCCGGCACCAACGAGTGAAAGGAACCCCCGATGAAGATGTCGAGATGGGCTCTCGTGACGGTCGCGCTCGGCGCGACCGTGGGCCTGACGGCATGCGGCTCCGGCTTCAGCAGCGGAGCGAAGCAGGATGACAGCAAGGCGCTGACCGTGCTGATCGGCTCGTCCGGCGACGCCGAGACGAAGGCCGTGAAGGATGCCGTGGCGACCTGGTCGAAGGACTCGGGCATCAAGGCCACGGTCAAGGCCGCGAGCGACCTCAAGCAGGAGCTCGCCCAGGGCTTCAGCTCGGGCAAGCCGGCCGACGTGTTCTACCTGTCGACCGACGCCCTGGCCGGCTACGCCTCCAACGGCTCGCTGCTGGCCTACGGCGACGACCTCAAGAACAAGGACGACTTCTACCCGGTGCTGCAGAAGTCGTTCACCTACGACGGCAAGTTCTACTGCGCGCCGAAGGACTTCTCGACGCTGCAGCTCATCGTCAACACCGACCTCTGGTCGCAGGCGGGGCTGACGGATGCCGACATCCCGACCACCTGGGATCAGCTCGACGCCGTGGCGCAGAAGCTCACCACCGGCGATCGCAAGGGTCTCGTCATGAGCGGCGAGTACGCCCGCGTCGGCGCCTTCATGGCCGAGGCCGGCGGCAACCTCGTCAACGACGAGAACACCGAGGCGACCGCCGACAGCGAGGCCAACCTCCAGGCCCTGCAGTACGTGCAGAAGAACCTGCAAGCCGGCGACTTCGCCTTCGCGAAGGATGTCGGAGCGGGCTGGGGCGGCGAGGCCTTCGGCAAGCAGCTCGGCGCGATGACGATCGAGGGCAACTGGATCACGGGCGCCATGCAGAACGACTTCCCCGACGTGAAGTACAAGGTCGTGCCGCTGCCCGAGGGCCCGAAGGGCAAGGGCACCCTGCAGTTCGCGAACTGCTGGGGCATCGCCGCCGACAGCGGCAACACGAAGGGCGCGCAGAGCCTGGTCGAGGCGCTGACCGCGAAGGATCAGCAGCTCGCCTTCTCGAAGGCCTTCGGCGTCATGCCGTCGATCCAGTCGGCCGCCGAGGAGTGGAAGAGCCAGAACGCGCCGCTCGTGCCGTTCATCGAGGCCGCCGACTACGCCAAGACGCCGCCGACGGTGAAGGGCGGGGCGGATGTCGTGACCGACTTCAACTCGCAGCTCGCGAGCCTGAAGACGGGCGACCCGAAGACGCTGCTCACGAGCACGCAGAAGAACCTCGAGGCCCTCTTCAAGTAGGCCAGAGCGGATGCCGCGGTCGTCTCGGGTGGCGACCGCGGCATCCACCCCGCCCTCCGCATCCCACCCACGCCCCGATCCGCGACCGACGAAAGGGAGTGACGAGCATGGCGAACGCACGCACGCGCCTGCGCCGCGGCGAAGGCCTCGCGGGCTGGCTGTTCACGGCGCCCGTGATCGTGATCCTCGGACTGTTCCTGCTCGTGCCCGTGCTCATGGCGGCGTGGGTGAGCCTGTCGGACTGGACCGGACGCGGCAGCCCCTTCGCCGCGGGCGTGAACTTCATCGGCGTCGACAACTACCGCGAGATCCTCGGCGGCGGCGGGCTCGCCGAACGCGACTTCGGCATCTCGCTCAAGAACAACTTCTGGTACGTGATCCTCGTCGTGCCGCTGCAGACGATCGTCGCGCTGGGCCTGGCGCTGCTGGTCAACAAGCGCGTGCTGCGCGGGCGCGGCTTCTTCCGCACCGCCTTCTACTTCCCGTCGGTCACGAGCTCGGTCGCGATCACGGTGCTGTGGCTGTTCCTCTTCAGCGGCTCGGGCGCCGTCAACGCGGTGCTGTCGTGGGTCGGCATCAACGGCCCGGACTGGTTCAACGACCCCGCGGGCATCTTCCACTTCGGCGCGACGAGCGGGCCCTCCGCCCTCACGAGCGGCACGGTGCTCGGCGTGAGCTGGTGGGACTGGCTCGGCGGTCCCTCGGTCGCGATGACCGCCTTCGTCATCCTCGCCGTGTTCACGACCGGCGGCACGTTCATGCTGCTGTTCCTGGCGGCCCTGCAGAACCTCTCCGGCGAGGTGCAGGAGGCGGCCGAGATGGATGGCGCGAACGCGGCCCAGCGCTTCTTCCGGGTGACGCTGCCGCAGCTGCGCCCGACCCTGTTCACGGTCATCACGCTCGGACTGATCGGCTGCTGGCAGGTCTTCGACCAGATCTACACCGGCACTCAGGGGCAGCCGGGCAAGACGACCCTGACGCCCGCCTACCTCTCCTACACCTCCGCCTTCGACAGCAACGAGTGGGGTCGGGGCGCGGCGATCGCGTTCATCCTGTTCGCGATCATCATCGTGTTCACGCTCGTGCAGCGCTGGGTGCTCGCCGAGCGGAAGGTGTCGCGGCGCCGGATGCGGTGGATCGAGGATGCGCGCGACGCGAGCGCGCGGATCGGGGGTACGCGATGAGCGCCGTGATCGATCGCCCGGGCCGCCGTCGCGGGCTGCGCACCCGGTTCGGCGGCGGCGTGGTCTACCTGCTGCTGGCCGCGCTCGCCGTGATCTACATCTTCCCGTTCCTCATCGACGTGGCGACGTCGTTCAAGACCGAGGCGGAGGCCGCATCCAGCCCGCTGTCGCTGATCCCGCAGAACTGGACGACCGCGGCCTACGAGCGGCTGTTCCTGCACTCGGACTTCCCGGTGTGGTTCCGCAACACCGCGGTCGTGACGGTGTTCGTCACGGCCGGCCGCGTGTTCTTCGACTCGCTCGCCGGCTACGCCCTCGCGCGGCTGCGCTTCCGCGGCCGTGGGGTCGTGTTCGGGGCGCTCATCGCGGTCATGGCGGTGCCGAACGTCGTGCTGCTGATCCCGAAGTTCCTCGTGATCAATCAGCTCGGCATCTTCGACTCCTACGTCGGACTGATCGTGCCGCTGCTGGTGGATGCGGCGGGCGTCTTCATCATGAAGAACTTCTTCGAGTCGATCCCCGTGTCGGTCGAGGAGCAGGCTCGCATCGACGGCGCCGGCACCTTCCGGGTGTTCTGGTCGGTCGTGCTGCCGATGGCGCGGCCCGCGCTCGTGACGATCATCATCCTGAGCTTCCAGGGCTCGTGGAACGAGCTGGCGCACTTCATCGTCGCCGCGCAGGATCCGCAGCTGACGACGCTGACGAAGGGCGTCGCGCAGCTCGCGAGCGGTCAGCTGAGCCAGGGCAGTCAGTACCCGATCAAGCTCGCCGCCGGCGCGATCATGACGATCCCCGTCGCGATCATGTTCTTCATCTTCCAGCGCCGCATCATGAACTCCAGTTCCGGAGCCGTGAAGGAGTAGAGCTCCCGGTCGTCCTCGCGGGAGGGAACGACGGCGGTCAGTCGCCGTTCTCGAGGCGCGACTCGGCGTAGGGGTCGTCGTTCTGGCGGCGCGGCGCATCCGGCCACGTCCCGCCGACGACGGCCGCCGAGTTGCGGAAGTCGCTCGCCTCGCGGCGCGCCTCGGCGCTGCGGTTCGCGCGCAGCGCCGCCGGCGGCAGCGCGCGGCGCGGGGCCACGCCGCGGCGCACCTCGCCGCGGCGCACATCGCCCGGCAGGGCGCGCGAGCGGCGACCGTAGATGAGGTCGGAGCTGTCGAGCAGCCACGGAACGATCGCGACCATGACGCCGTGCACGAGCATCAGCTTCTGGCGGATGCGGCGGGCCTTGTGGTTGTGCAGGATGCCCTCCCACCAGTGCCCGACGATGTACTGCGGCGTGTAGACGGTGACGACCTCGGCGCCGTGCTGCTCGCGGTGCTTCTTGATGTACTTGATGAGCGGCAGGCTGATGTCGCGGTACGGCGACGACAGCACCGTCAGTGGCACCTCGATGCCGTGCTCGGCCCACTCCCGCTCGAGCTGCCGGCTCGATTCGTCGTCGATCGACACGTGCACGGCCTCGATCGATCCGTGGCGGGCGGCGATCGCGTAGTCGAGGGCCTTCAGCACCGGCTTCTGCATGCGCCCGACCAGCACGATCGCGTGGTCGCCGGTCGCGCCGAAGGTGGTGTCGGCATCCACCTCGACCTCGCGCTCGACGTCGCGGTAGTACCGGTTCACGCCCATCATCAGCAGGAACAGGATCGGCATGACGATGTAGACGAGGTACGCGCCGTGCGTGAACTTCGTGATCGTCACGATCACGAGCACCGAGAAGGTGACGAGCGCGCCGACCGCGTTGACGCCGAGGTAGAGCGGGATCGGCCCCTGGTTCCGCACGCCCTCCTTGATGAGGCGGCGCCAGTGCCGGATCATGCCGATCTGCCCGAGCGTGAACGAGACGAAGACGCCGATGATGTACAGCTGGATGAGCTGGGTCACGTTCGCCTGGAACACGATCATGATCACGCTCGCCGCGACCGCCATCGCGATGACGCCGTTGCTGAAGATGAGGCGGTCGCCGCGGGTTCCGAGCGATTTCGGCGCGTACTTGTCTTTCGCGAGCACCGAGCCGAGCAGCGGGAAGCCGTTGAACGCGGTGTTCGCGGCGAGCAGCAGAATCGCCGCCGTCGCCGCCTGGATGACGAAGAACAGCACCGAGTTGTTGCCGAAGGTCGCGGCCGCGATCTGCGCGATCATGCTGCGCTGCGGGGTGTCGGCGCAGTTCTGGAAGCCGACGAGGTCGCACGCCTTCTCGGCGTAGTGCACGCCCGAGATGAGGGCCATGAGCGTGAGCCCGGCGAACAGGATGATCGCGATCGTGCCCATCATCACGAGGGTGCGCTGGGCGTTCTGGATCTTCGGGCGGCGGAACGCCTGCACGCCGTTCGAGATCGCCTCGACGCCTGTCAGGGCGGAGCATCCGCTCGAGAAGGAGCGCAGCAGCAGCATGACGATCGCGGCCTGCGTGACGTCGGGGTTCACCGTGTAGCCGGCGCTCTCGGCGACCGGCGCATCCCCGATCGCGGTGCGGATGAAGCCGGTGACGAGCATCACGACGACACTCGCGATGAAGAGGTAGGTCGGCACGGCGAAGGCCTTGCTCGACTCGCTCACGCCGCGCAGGTTGACCGCGGCGAGCACGATGATGAAGCCGACCGCGATCTCGACGCGGAAGCCGTTCAGCTCGGGGAACGCGGAGATGATGTTGTCGACGCCGGAGGAGACCGAGACGGCGACGGTCATGATGTAGTCGACGAGCAGGGCCGACGCGACGACGAGGCCCGCCTTCTCGCCCAGGTTCGTGCTGGCGACCTCGTAGTCGCCGCCGCCCGAGGGATAGGCCTTGATCAGCAGGCGGTACGACACCACCACGATCAGCATGAGCGCGATGACGGCCGCCGCGACCCACGGGGTGAAGCTGAGGAAGCTGAGCCCGCCGATGAGCAGGATCATCATGAGCTCCTGCGGCGCGTAGGCCACGGAGGAGAGCGCGTCGCTGGAGAAGATCGGCAGCGCGAACTTCTTCGGCAGCAGCTGCCCCTCGATCTTGTCGGAGGGGAGCGGTTCGCCGATGATCCAGCTCTTGGGAGAACGATGCTCCCCGGCGCTCTCGTCAGTCACGACCGGAGACACTACTCCGGCCGAGTTGCCCGTCAAAGCCGGGTTTTCCGGGCATGCGGCGCGTGTCGAGCCGGGGTTCAGCTTGGGCGACAGGCGTCGTCTCGGCTGCGGTGCTCGGCGGTGTCGCCCGCATCACGCGCGCTGACGCTCGCGGCGGTTCCGTGAGGGGTCGCAAAGGCCCCGCGATCGGGCGCTTTCGGCGCCGATCCGGGGCCTTTGCGCCCCCTCAGCGGAGATGACGGGATGCGCTTGCCTGCGCCGCGCCGATCCGCCGTCCCCGTCGGGCGCGGGTCAGCGCCGGGTGCGGGCCAGTTCGTCGGCGAGACGGGAGAGCCCCGCGCGCAGCACCTCGAGGGTCTCGGGGCGCAGCTCTCCGCGGCTCGCCGCCCGGCGCAGATCGGTGCGCACGCGCTGGCGGAAGTCGGTCAGCGCCGACTCCGCGTCGAGCAGCAGACCGCGGCTCGCGGTGCGCGCCTCGGCGGCCGACCAGCTCGAGCGACCGGATGCGCCCGGCGCCGCCGGGTCCGAGCCCGAACGCGCGGAGCCGCCGGTCGACGCCGTCCCGTCCGCCCCGACCGTGAAGTCGGCCGGCGAGCCCGGGGCGCCCGCGCCCGGTGCGCTTGAGCCCGACGATCCCGAACCCGGAGCGGAGCCGGTGCCGCGGCGGGCGAAGGACTCGCGTGCGGCGTTCCCCGCGGCGGCGGCCCGCGCATCCCGCTCGGCCCGTGTGCTCTCGCGCTCGGGCCGCCCGGATGCGCGTGACTCGTCCCGCGCATCCCGTGCCGCTGCGGCGAGCTCGGCCCGCAGGCTCTTCATCGCGCCGTCGACGCTCGAGCGCACCTCGTCGGCGAGACGGCGCACCGAGTCGCTGAGCTCGTTCTCGACCCGGTCGAGCTCGTGCTCGCGCTCGGCCAGCTCGGCTCGGCCGGCGTCGGTGATCGCGTAGACGGTCTTGCGTCCATCGGGCTGCTTCGTGACGAGCCCCTCCTCCTCGAGCTTCGCGAGGCGGGGGTAGATCGTGCCGGCGCTGGGCACATAGGTGCCGCCGAAACGCTCGCTGAGCGCCTGGATGAGCTCGTAGCCGTGCATCGAGCGCTCGGCGAGCAGGCTCAGCAGGTAGAGCCGCAGGTGTCCGTGCCCGAAGACCGCGGGGCTCACGCGGGGCTCCCGGCGGTCGGGTCGGTGGTGGTCCCGGCGGCCGCGTCGGCATCGGGCGAGTCGGGCGAGTCGGTCGAGCCGGATGCGCCGGCCGACCCGACGTCGGACGCCGCATCGGCGCCGGCTTCCTGTGCGGCCGGGCTCGCGTCGGCGGTCCCGCCCGCGGCATCCGCGGCCGGAACGTCGTCGGCCCGGTGCAGCACGTCGATCGCGCCGCTGACCGTGTTGACCTTCACATCCACCCAGTGCCGTTCGAGCTCGCCGAAGCGGCCCTGGTAGCGCCCGCGCACGCCGGTGATCTCGGCGTCGTCGAGCTGGATGCGTCCGCTGACGGTGTTGATCGTGTACTGCGCCGGGGCGCCGGCGTCGAGACGGGCGGCGACCGAGCCGCTGACGGTGTTGACGCGCAGCTGGTCGGGGATGCCGGCCGCATCCACGTAGACGTCGGCGCCCACGCTGTCGGCCGTGAAGCCGGCGAGCTCACCCGAGACGGTCAAGTCGCCGTTGACGGTCTTGGCGTTGACGCGGCCGTGGTGGTCGCGCACGCTGACCTCGCCGTTGACGGAGTTGATCGTGGTGTCGCCCTCGACGCCGTCGACCACGAGGTCGCCGTTGACGGTCGAGAGGCTGGCGTCGCTGCGCACCCCCGAGACGAGCGCGGTGGCGTTGACGACGCCGAGCTTGAGAGCGATGTCGCGCGGCACGGCGACGCTGACGTCGGCGCGGTCGCGCTCGTGGAAGCTGCGGAACACGTCGAGGAAGTTGTCCCAGCCGAGCTGCGGGTGGTCGATCTCGAGACGGTCGCCGTCGATCGTGATCTTGAGGGGGCGGCCGTCGACGGAGTGCACCTCGACGCGGGCACCGGGCTCGTCGTGCGCGACGACATCCACCTGTCCGCCGATGAGTCCCACCTTGAGTGAGCGCACGCGCTCGATGTCGATCGTCTTGGGGCCGTCGACGAGCCACTTCTCCTGGGCCATGCGCCCCGTCCTTTCGAGATATATCGCGTTTGCGTGAGAGTCACGATATATCGCGTTTCATGCGCGCGCAAGGTGCGATCGGCGGCGGATGCGGAACCGGATCGCGGGCTGGGCTTGCGGTTGACGCGGCGTCAACTCGTAGCGTGACCGTCATCAGATGGGAGGGGAGCGGGCGGATGGAGTGGAGCATCCAGCAGATCAGCCGGATCACCGGGGTCACGAGTCGAGCCCTGCGGCACTACGATCAGGTCGGGCTGCTGGCGCCGAGCCGCATCGGGCACGGCGGACTGCGCTACTACGACGAGGACGCGCTCGTGCGGCTGCAGCGCATCCTGCTGCTGCGCCAGCTCGGCCTCGGCATCCCCGCGATCGCGGCGGCGCTCGCCGTGCGTCAGAACGATGCGCGCTCGGATGTCGACGCGGCCGCAGACCCGGCGGCCGATCCCGAGGTCGCGGCCCTGCGCATCCACCTCGCCCAGCTGCGTCGCGAGCAGGAGCTGCTCGCGCGGCGCATCGCGGCCGTCGCCCACACGATCGCACGACGAGAGAGAGGAGAGCCGCTCATGGCGGAGGACATGTTCGACGGGTTCGACCACACGCAGCACCGCGAGGAGGTCGAGCGCCGCTGGGGTCGGGAGGCGTACGCCGATTCGTCCGCGTGGTGGGAATCGAAGAGCGCTGCCGAGAAGAAGGAGTGGCAGGCGCGTCAGGCGGCGCTCGCCGCGGACTGGACGGCGGCTGCCGAGCGCGGCGTCGATCCGGCGTCGGACGCGGCGCAGGTGCTGGCCCGACGGCACGCCGAGTGGCTCGCCGGAATCCCGGGAACGCCCGGCTATCCGGACGGGCCCTCGGCCGAGTAACTCGCGGGGCTCGGCGAGATGTACGTCGCCGACCCGCGTTTCGCCGCGAACTACGGCGGGCAGCTCGGCGCCGAGTTCGTGCGCGACGCCCTCGTGGTCTACGCCGCCGGGGTGCGCGTCTCGCGCTCCGCGGACTGATCCCGCCCGCGTTGCCGACCCCGCCCCGGCCGCAGGTCGCGAGTTGCCCACTTCCGCTGTGTGTCGCGCACCGGATGCCGCGGAAGCGGGCAACTCGGGGGTCCGGAACGCCGGTGGGAAGAAGGGAGGCGGGCCGCGGATGAGAGGGCCGGAGGGGCCGATCCCTGCACGGCCGGCCCCTCCGGGGACTGGTGTCCCGCGCGCCGGACGGGCGTGCGGTGAGGTGTCGTTATGCCGGGTTCGTGCTCGGCGCGGCGGTGCCGCTCGCGGCGCGCTCGACGGGAGCGTCGGCGGCGGCCTCGGCCGGGGTCTCCCGCGGCTCGGGCACGCGCAGGTGCGGCAGCGCGATCCCACAGAGCGGACCGATCAGCAGCGCGAAGGCGATCGTGCCGACCCCCACGTTGCCACCCAGCGCCCAGCCGACGGCGACGACGACCACCTCGATGCCGGTGCGCACGACCCACACGGGCCATCCGGTGCGCGCGACGAGTCCGGTCATCAGGCCGTCGCGCGGTCCCGGCCCGAGGCGGGCGCCGACGTAGAGTCCGGTCGCGAAGGCGAGCAGCACGAGACCGACGGCGAAGAAGGGGATGCGCACCCACAGCGACGCCCACGAGGCGGTGTCGAGCACCGGCAGCAGCGCGAAGCCGACCTCGGCGCTCGCGCCGACCCCGACGATGTTGACGACCGTGCCGATCCCGGGCTTCTGCTTGATCGGGATCCAGAGGGCGAGCACGACGGCGCCGATGATGATCGTCAGCACGCCGAACGGCAGGCCGGTGACCTTCGCGAGGCCCTGGGTCAGCACGTCCCACGGGGCGACGCCGACCGCGGCGCGCACCATGAACGCGATCGCGATGCCGTAGAGGAAGACCCCGACGGCGAGCTGCGCGAAGCGGCGGATCCAGATCGCCCGACGCGTGGTGAGGGCGAGGTGGATGCGGCGGGGCGCGGCGTCGGCCGCGCCGGCGCTCGCGGCGGCGGCGTTCGCGCCGGTTCCCGTGCCGCCGGTCGCGGCGGCGTCGTTCGTGCTCATGTCGAGTATCCAATCCCCGCATTGGCCTGGAGATCCATAGCCAATTGCTCTACCGTGGCGGCATGGCGACCCTGTCCGCGCGCTCTTTGGCCACATTCCTCACCGGCTGGCGACTCTCCGGTGCCGGTGCCGCATACCAATCGCTCGCCGACCGCGTGCGGCTGCTCGTGCTCGACGGACGCATCCCGCTCGGCACGCGTCTGCCCGCCGAGCGCGAGCTCGCCGCGGCCCTCGGCGTCTCGCGCACCACCGTCTCGAGCGCCTACGCCGCCCTCCGCGACAGCGGCCACATCGAGAGCCTGCGCGGATCGGGCAGCGTCGCCCGCCTGCCGCACCCCTCCGCCACGAGCGCGCCCGAGCCCGCCGACGACCTGCTCGACTTCTCGAAGGCGACGCTGCCCGCCATCCCCGGCGTCGCCGCCTACGCCGAGCGCGCGGTCGTGAAGCTGCCGGCCTTCGTCGGCGAGTCGGGCTACGACCCCTACGGCGTGCTCGCGCTGCGCGAGCAGATCGCCGCGCGCTACACCCGCCGCGGACTGCCGACGAGCCCCGACGAGGTCATGGTCACGATCGGCGCGCAGCACGCGATCTCGCTCGTCGCCCGCGCCTTCGTCGCTCGCGGCGACCGCGTGCTCGTCGAGTCGCCGAGCTACCCGCACGCCTTCGAGGCGCTGCGCAACGCCGGCGGCCGCCTCGTGCAGGTCGCCGTCACGAGCGAGGACGGCTGGGATGAGACCGCCCTGCAGCAGGCCCTGCAGCGCACCAGCCCGAGCCTCGGCTACCTCATGCCCGACACCCACAACCCCACCGGACGCCGGATGCCGCACGACCAGCGCGAACGTCTCGTCGCGACCGCGGCGCGGCAGGGCACCCGGCTCGTCGTCGACGAGACCATGTCGGAGATGCAGCTCGACGGCAGCTCGGCGCCGACGCCGTTCGCGACCCTCGGCGGCGACCTCGTCATCACGATCGGGTCGGTCGGCAAGAGCGTCTGGGGCGGGCTGCGCATCGGCTGGATCCGCGCCAACCGCGACGACCTGCAGCGCATCGCGCGCATCCGCTTCGCCAACGATCTCGGCACCCCCGTGCTCGACCAGCTGATCGTCGCCGAGCTCATGCCCGACATGGACGGCATCCTCGCGGGCCGCCGCACCCAGCTGCGCGAGGGGCGCGACCTGCTCGCCGCGCTGCTGCGCCGCCGCCTGCCCACCTGGCGCATGCCCGAGGTGCCCGGCGGACTCACGGCCTGGGTCAACCTCGGCGCCCCGATCAGCTCGCAGGTCGCGCTCGCCGCGCGATCCGAGGGGCTCGTGATCGCGGCCGGGCCGCGCTTCGGAATCGACGGCGTCTTCGAGCGCTTCCTGCGCATCCCGTTCTCGTACCCGCCCGAGGAGCTCGAGCGGGGAGTGGACGCGCTGGCCCGCGCCTACGCGGCCATCTCGCGCAACCCGATCGCGCTCGGCGCGGAGGAGCTGGCGCAGATCGCGTGAGCGGACCGCAGCAGCGTCTCTCGCGCCGGGAGCGATGGATCGTCGCGGCATCGGTCGCGGTGTTCGTCGTCATCGCGCTGGCGATCTCGACGCTGCCGCGGTCGACCCCGCCCTGGCTGTACATGGCGCTCATCGGAGCAGCGCTGCTGCTCATCGTGCTCGGCGTGCTCATCTCCCGTCGCCGATAGCGTGAGCGGACGCGTCCGACGGCGTCGGACGGCGGACGGACGGAGACGACATGACGGTGACCGGGATCGGCGGGCTCTTCTTCCGCAGCCGCGACCCCGAAGCGCGGCTGGCCTGGTACCAGCGGCACCTCGGTGTGGGTGACGGTCCGTATGGGATGTGGACGCAGCAGGCCGGCGACACGGTCTTCGCGCCCTTTCCTGCCGACAGCGACTACTTCGCCGCCGACCAGCCGTTCATGCTGAACCTGCGCGTCGACGCCCTCGATGAGCTCGTCGCGAAGCTCGAGGCCGCGAGCATCGAGGTCGAGCGGCGGGCCGAGTGGGATGCCGCGGGGCTCGGGCGCTTCGCCCGCATCCACGACCCCGAGGGCCTGCCGATCGAGCTGTGGGAGCCGGCAGGCGAGTAGTCGTCGCCGCACGATCCCGGTCTCGCCGCGCGATATCGGGCGGCGGAACCAGGATCGCCGCGCGATCCTGCCCGGGGAAGGCGGGTCAGGCCGCGCTGCGCTGGAACGCGGTCGGCGTCGTGCCGAGCACGCGGCGGAAGTGCCGCGTGAGGTGCGCCTGGTCGTAGAAGCCGGCGGCTATGGCGGCGTCGACGGCGCGCATCCCGCCGAGCAGCAGTCGGCGGGCGCGGTCGACGCGGATGCTCGTCAGGTAGCGGTGCGGCGGCACGCCGTACTGCGCTCGGAACACGCGGATCAGGTGCTCGGGCGAGGCGCCGAGCTGACGGGATGCGGCGGCGAGGGTGAGGTGAGCCTCGGCGGTCGCGGATCCCGTGTACTGCGCGACCTCGGCCTCGAGCAGCTCGCGCAGGCGCAGCGCGAGCGGGGCGTCCGCCGTGCGTCCGGCGGCGCCGTCGAGCCCGACCCCGCCGGCGTCGTCGACGGCCGACAGCCGCGCGCGCATCCGCCCGCCCTCTCCCGCGGCGAGCAGCCCGCGCAGGCGAACGCCGATGCCGGCGAGCTCCGACTCGGCGCGGAAGGCCTCGCCCGGCAGCGCGACGAGCGCGTGCAGGCGTCGAGTCGCGGCGATCAGCGCCGGGTCGTCGAACAGCGGACGCGCGCTCGCCGCCGACACCAGCTGCTCGGGAAGCCAGGCGCGGTCGAGGTAGGCGACGCGCTTGCGGAACCCCTCGCGCGTCGACGCCGCGTGCCCGTCGTGCGGCACGCGCGGCGGCAGCAGCGTCACCGTGCCGGCCGGCGCGCGGTGCTGTCGTCCGTCGAGCTCGTAGCGCACCTCGCCCTGATCGATCAGCAGCAGCGACCAGTCGCCGTGCGCGTGCAGCGGGTAGGCGTGCTCGACGAAGCGGGCGTGCAGCACCTCGCTCATCCCCGGGATGCCGGGCGACCAGGCGCGCAGTCGCTCCGCGCTCGAAGGGGCGGCGGCGTCGGAGTGCGCTCCCGACATCGGTTCCGGAGCCGCGACCGCTCGGCCGCGCCCACGGCTGCTCGGAGCGGGACGGCTGATCACGTCAGCAACGTACAAGACGGGCGGGATGCGCGGTCGCGACGCTGAGAGCATGACCGACTCGACTGACGCCGCTCCCGTATCCGCCGCCGCCGCCGCTCCCGACCCCGTCGAGCCCGTGCGCTTCGACACCCGCGTCGCGGTGCTCGTGCGCGACGATCTCGCGACCTGGCAGCGGCTCAACGTGACCGCGTTCCTGGCCAGCGGCGTCGCATCCGACCCCGAGCTGATCGGCGAGCCCTACGCGGACGCCGACGACACCGAGTACCTGCCGCTGCTGCGGCAGCCGGTCATGGTGTTCGAGGCGGATGCCGAGGTGCTCTCCGCGGCCCGCGCCCGGGGCGTCGAGCGGGGGATGCGCGTGGCCGTCTACACCGCGGAGATGTTCGCGACGACTCACGATGCCGCGAACCGGGCCGCCGTGCGCCGCGTCGCCGGCTCCGACCTCGACCTCGTCGGCGTCGCGCTGCACGGCCCCCGCAACGCGGTCGACCGGCTCGTGAAGCGAGCCCGCCTGCACGGCTGACCATCGCGTCGGGATTCACGGGTGGCCACGAATGCACGAGACACGCCGGGCGCTGCGGTCAATGGTGGCCACCCGCGTCCCGCGGCGTGCGGAGGGTGGCCACGAATGCACACGACACGCCGGGGCCGGCGTGCATCTGCGGCCACCTTCGTGACGGGCGGGTGAGGACGAGGCTCCAT
>NZ_VHQG01000001.1:424205-563727 GCF_006517435.1 Schumannella soli | reverse complement strand
CGCCCCGCCCCGCCCCGCCCCGCCCCGCCCCGCCCCGCCCCCGGCGCGGGGCGCTCTCGGGCAGTGCGCAGAGGCCGGGGCTAGCGTGCGCGGATGACCGATCACACGCGACCGGACACCACCGGGACGGATGCGACCGCGAACGGATCGGCGCACGACGACGGCGCGGGAGACGGCCCGGCGGGCGCGAGTCGCCCCCGGTCCACCGCGCAGCGCGCCGGCGCCGCCCTCGGCCGCGCGGCCGGCTCGGCGCTCATCGGCTCGCGAGCCGCGATCCGGCGCAACCCGAGGGCCGACCGGGTCTACCGCACCGGCGTCGGCGTGGTCGGCGGTGCGACCGTCGCACTCGGTGTCGCGCTCATCCCGCTGCCCGGACCGGGGGCGCTGATCGCGCTCGGCGGACTCGGCATCCTCGGCAGCGAGTTCGAAGGCGCGAAGAAGGTCAACGCGCGCGCGACCCGGGCCGTCGGCAGAGCCACGGCGACGGCGAAGAGAGTCGCGGAGCGACGCCGAGCAGCCCGCGTCGAGCGCGACGCCCGCGAGCCCGGCGCCGACGTGCCCGACTGAGCACCCGCGCATCCGCCCGTCTCCGCCTCACGGGGGAGGCCGACGGACCCGCGGCGCCCCCGCACCGCTCCTGATCATCCCCGGGGAGTACGCCCCGGTCGACCCCCGCGGCGGATACTGGACGGGTGCGCGTCGTCGTGCACGCCTCACCACCGCCGGCGACCTGGGAGTCACTCCGTGCACCTGCTGTCCGTCTTCAGCCTGCGCAACCGCGCCCTCATCGCCCTGCTCACGATCGTCGTCGCGGTGTTCGGCGGTGTCGCGCTCACCACGCTCAAGCAGGAGCTCATCCCGAGCCTGACCCTGCCGCAGCTCTTCGTCGTGACGCAGTACCCGGGTGCGAGCCCCGACGTCGTCGAGAAGGATGTGTCGACCCCGATCGAGAGCGCCCTGCAGGGCATCGAGGGGCTCGAGTCGACGACCGCGACCTCGAACTCGGCCGTGTCGACCGTGTCGGCGTCGCTGAAGTACGGCACCGACATCGTCAGCACCGAGCAGAAGGTGCAGCTCGCGATGGGCCGCATCGCGAACCAGCTGCCGTCGGGCGTCGACCCGCAGGTCGTGACCGGATCGATCGCCGACCTGCCGGTGCTCGTGCTCGCCGTCACGAGCGACAAGTCGGCGAACGACCTCAGCGACGCCCTGAAGAACTCGACCGTCACCGAGATCGAGAAGACCGCCGGGGTGCGTGAGGCGAGCATCCTCGGCGACAGCGGCCAGCGGGTCACGATCACGCCCGACCTCGCCAAGCTGTACGGCGCCGGATTCACCAGCCAGAGCATCCGCGACGCCCTCAAGAACAACGGCGTGCTGATCCCCGCCGGAACCATCACCGAGAACGACCAGACCCTCATCGTGCAGGGCGGCGTGCGGCTGACGACCTCCGACGAGATCGCGAAGGTGCCGCTGCTCGGCGCATCGAGCGGTTCGGGCGCGAACGCGGGTGCCGGGTCGGGCGCGGGCAGCGGGGCGACCGGCGCGGGCGCGGGTGGCGCGGCGGGTGCCGGCGGTGCGGGCGCGGGCGGCGCGGATGCGGCGGGCGGCTCCGGCGCGACCGGCACCGCGACCAGCGGAGCGGATGGCGCCGTCACCACGATCGGCGACGTCGCCACGGTGAAGGTCGAGGCGAATCCGGTCACCGGCTACTCGCGCGTCGACGGCAAGGACTCGCTGTCGATCTCGATCACGAAGAAGCCCGACGGCAACACCGTCGACGTGTCGAAGGCGCTGCGCGCGCAGATCCCCGAGCTGCAGAAGGCGCTCGGCGACGGCACGAAGTTCACGGTCGTCTTCGATCAGGCGCCGTTCATCCAGCAGTCGATCGAGAGCCTCGCCACCGAGGGCCTGCTCGGTCTCGGCTTCGCCGTCGTCATCATCCTGATCTTCCTGTTCTCGATCAGGTCGACGATCGTCACGGCGATCTCGATCCCGGCGTCGGTGCTGATCACCCTGATCGGCATGCTCGCCGCCGGCTACACGCTCAACATCATCACGCTCGGCGCGCTGACGATCGCGATCGGCCGCGTCGTCGACGACTCGATCGTCGTGATCGAGAACATCAAGCGGCATCTGGGCCTCGGCGAAGACAAGCTGACGGCGATCAAGAAGGCCGTGCGCGAGGTCGCGACCGCGGTCACCGCATCCACCGTCACGACCGTCGCGGTGTTCCTGCCGCTCGCGCTCGTCAGCGACATCACCGGCGAGCTGTTCCGGCCCTTCGCGCTGACCGTGACGATCGCGCTCGCCGCATCCCTCTTCGTGTCGCTCACGATCGTGCCGGTGCTCGCCTACTGGTTCCTCGGCAACAAGGGCCGCAAGCACGCCGAGGCCGCGGCCGGGCCCGAGGAGGACGAGCTCGACAAGCCCACCCGCCTGCAGAAGGCGTACCTGCCGGTCATCCGCGGAACGCTGCGGCACCCCGTCATCACGCTCGTCGCGGCTCTGCTCGTGCTCGTCGGATCCGGCGCGCTCGGCGGGGCGTTCCTGCAGTTCAACTTCCTCGGCGACTCGGGTCAGAACACGCTCACGGTGACCCAGTCGATGAAGGCCGGCACCAGCCTGGATGCCAAGAACGACGCCGCCAAGAAGGTCGAGTCGGCGCTGCGCGGCATCGACGGCATCGAGACCGTCGCGACCACGCTCGGGTCGAGCGGCAGCAGTCTGCAGTCCGCATTCACGGGCGGCGGCGATGCCACCTTCAACATCACGACGGATCCGTCGGTCGACCAGACGAAGCTGCGCTCGAAGGTGCGCGACGCGGTCGGCGATCTGAAGGACGTCGGCGACGTCTCCGTCGCCGGTTCGAGCGGCGGATTCGGGTCGAGCGACATCGAGGTCGACATCCTCGCGCCCGACTCGACGAAGCTGCGCGACGCGTCCGACGCGATCCTCGCGAAGGTGCGCGAACTGAAGGAGACCGCGCAGGCGGAGAGCAACCTCTCGGCCACGCAGCCCTACATCGCGATCGAGGTCGACCGGCAGAAGGCCGCGGCCGCCGGGCTCAGCGAGGTCGCCGTGGGCGGGATCGTGGCGGATGCGATGCTGCCGGCATCCATCGGCACGGTCGTGATCGACGAGAAGACCCTCGACATGTACATCGAGAACACGAGCGCGCCGACGACGCTGCAGGAGCTGCGCGACTTCGGCATCCCGACCGCGACCGGCACCGTGCCGCTGTCGACTCTCGCGACGGTCGAGCAGCGCAACGGACCGACCTCGGTCACGACCGTGCGCGGCGTGCGCAGCGCGACCATCACGATCACGCCCGACACGCAGAACACGGCCGCCGCGTCGGCCGCGGTGCAGAAGGCCGTCGACGAGGTCAAGCTGCCCGACGGCGCGACCGCGACGCTCGGCGGCGTCACGAGCGACCAGGCGAACGCCTTCTCGCAGCTCGGACTCGCGCTGCTCGCCGCGATCCTCATCGTCTACACGGTCATGGTCGCGACGTTCCGCAGCCTGCGGCAGCCGCTGCTGCTGCTGATCTCGGTGCCGTTCGCGGCGACCGGCGCGATCGCCCTCCAGGTGGCGGCGAACCTGCCGCTCGGCGTCGCGTCCATCATCGGCGTGCTCATGCTCGTCGGCATCGTCGTGACGAACGCGATCGTGCTGATCGACCTCGTCAACCAGTACCGGGAACGCGGGATGCGGGTGCGCGAGGCGATCACGCACGGCGCCGCCCGGCGACTGCGGCCGATCCTCATGACCGCGGCGGCGACGATCTTCGCGCTGATCCCGATGTCGCTCGGACTCACCGGCCACGGCGGCTTCATCTCGCAGCCGCTCGCGATCGTCGTGATCGGCGGACTCGTGTCGTCGACCGTGCTGACGCTCATCGTGCTGCCGACCCTCTACTGGGTCGTCGAGGGCGCGAAGGAGCGGCGGACGGACCGGCGCGCGGCGAAGGCGGCGCTCGCCGCCGGCAGCTCGGTCACGGGGGTGAGCGCGGGTATCGGCGCCGGTGTCGGCGCTGCTGCCGGGCGAGGTGCAGGCACGACGGATGCGGTCGCGACCGCTGGTGCTGGTGCTGGTGCAGCGGATGCCGGGGCGATCGCTGCCGACGCGGGTCCGGACGCGGATGCACCCGCGGCGCCGCCGTCGTCGGCGTACGAGACGAGCCCGGCGGCGACGACGCAGCGCGAGGAGACCGCGAGCGGGGTGAGCGGCTCGGCGACGAGCGGCGGGGAGCCCGGTGACCCGGCTACGGGATCGACGGCCTCGGAGCCGGTCGAGTCGCCGTCGACCCTCTCGACCCCGTCGACGCCGTCGACCGACGGCCCGGACGGCGAGCCGCCGACGAACGGCTCGGGCCCGACCGGCCCCGCCCCCGCATCCGGTCCGGGTCCGGTGTTCACGCCCCCGAGCTGACCCGTCTCCTCATCGAGTGGCCAGGAATGCACATCGCGCACGGCGTGTCACCTGCGTCTCTGGCCACTCGGCATCCCGCCTGACCCGAGGGTGGCCGCAAACGCGCGCCCGGTCCGGCGTGTCACGTGCATTCCTGGCCAGCCTCGGGGCGGGTCAGACGGGATCTGGCGAGGGCGGCCAGAGATGCACGCCAGATGCGGCGTGTCATGTGAATTTGTGGCCACCCCCGGGCGGGATCCGGCGAGCGTGGCCGCAGACGCACGCCGGGCCCGGTGTGTCGCGTGCATTCGTGGCCACCTCGGGGATCCGGCGTCCGGGTGCTCGACGGCGGGCGACGGTCGGGCGCGAGCGACGACGGGCGGCCGACCGCGAGGCGAGGGCTGACCCGGGTGCGGTGCGGGGATGCGCGGCGCAGGCTGGGCCGGTGACCCTGCGCGACGACCTCGACACCGAGCGCGAGGGATGGGCCGAGGCCGCCCCGCGGGCGCGGGCGCGGGGCCGGCGACCGGTCGGCACCGTGCCCGGCGCCGTGCCCGGCACGCTCGAGATCGTTCTCGTCATGGTGCTCGCCCCGGCGAACCTCGTCGCGACGGCGCTCGCCGCGTTCCTGCTGTGGTTCCGTCAGCTGGGCGTCGCGGCGTGCGGGCCGGACCACCCCTGCGATCTCGATCTCCTGCCGTGGTCGATCGGCGTGCCGCTCGTCACCGGCATCGTCGCGGTCGTCGCGATCGCGGTGCTCGCGCCGATCCTCGGCAGGCGGGGACGTCGCATCGGGTGGATCGCCGTGCTCGGCACCGCGCTCTGCGCGGCGGGGATCCTGACGGGAATCGCGCTCAGCACCGCCGCGATCGGCTGACCCGCGCGTCGGCTGCATCGTGAGGGGTCGCAGAGGCCCCGTGAAGCGCGTCTTTGGGCCGGGAATCGGGGCCTGTGAGACCCCTCACGGGAACGATCGGTCNCGACGGGCGACGGGCGACGGGCGACGGGCGACGGGCGACGGCGACGGGCGAGCGGCGACGAGCGGGCCGCAGTCGACGAAGGGCAGGAGCTCAGCCCTGTCCGCTCGTGCCGTCCCCGCCACCCGGATCGGCATCCGTGCCGTCGGCGTCGTCGCCCCCGGCGGGAGCTGCGGCGACGCGTGGGGCGTCGCGCAGCTTCGTGTCGAAGAACTCGATGATGCGGGCGCGCAGCGGATCGTTGTCGGCGAGCATCGCGATCGAGTGGCGCGCGCCCTTCACCTTGATGAACGTGGTGTCGACGCCCTTGGCGCGCAGCTTCGTGACGAAGCGGTTCGCCTGCTCGAGCGGGATGCGCTCGGTCGTCGAGTGCGCGACGAGGAACGGCGGATCGGTCTTGTCGATGAACGAGGTGGCTGACGCCTCCGCCGCGGCCGGGCAGTCGGTCGTGGCCGTGCAGCCCAGATAGGTCAGCTGCACGGGAACGAAGTCGGCGGTGACGGCGACGCCCGTGAGATCGATCGGACCGCTCAGCTCGGCGACCGCGCTGACCCGCGCGTTCTCGTCGGTCGGTCCGGATCCGCGCGTGCCGAGCAGCGACACCAGGTTGCCGCCGGCCGAGCCGCCCATCGCCCCGATGCGCTTCGGGTCGATGCGGAAGCGATCCTGCTGCGCCGGCAGCCGCATCCATCGCACCGCCTGCTGCAGATCGGTGATCGCCGCCGGGAAGGTGTACTTCGGCGCGAGACGGTAGTCGGCGTTGGCGACGACGTAGCCGTTCTTCGCGATCCACTGGCAGATGCTGCGCCAGGTCAGCTCGGCTTTGTCGCCGCGCCGCCAGCTGCCGCCGTGAACGAGCAGGATCGCGGGTTGCGGGGTGTCGCTGCCCGCACCCTCTCCGCCGTCGCCGCTGTCGTCGCGGGCGCCGCTCGGATCGGCCGACGGGGATGCGGATGCGTCGTCGTCGCCGCCGGATCCGCCCGGCTCCTTCTGGCCGTCGCGGGTGTCGTAGCCCTCGGGCGGCAGGCAGACGTCGAGGGTCAGCTTCGTGCCGTCCTGCGCGGTGCCGTACACGAGGTCGGGAACGACCGGCACGCTCGGATCGGTCACGAAACCGGGGATCGCGGGCCGCGTCGGCGGAGTGTTGGTCTCGGCGTCGTCGCCGGTCGGCGCGCATCCGGCGACGAGCAGCAGCGCCGCGACGAGGGTCGCCGCAGCACCGGAGGCTCGGATCGCTCGCGGAGACAGACGCATCGCCTCCACCCTAAGTCGGTCGCACCGAGTGCCTCCCGAGTCGTGCACAGGGGAGAAACACGGCGATCGCAGAAGATCGGGGCGGATCAGGGGTCGTGCTCGCGACGGATCCCGCGTATGCTCTTTCGGTCGGCTCTCGACACCTCGACCAATTGCTGGTCGTGCGCATCACTGTCTTGTCGTGCGGGCCGGATCGTCGCCATTTCGGGCGGCGAGGACTCATCTGCTGAGCAGCGGCCCCCGGTCAAAGAGTGCCCGGGTTCCCCAAACGCGTGTGTTTTCGCGCGTCGTTCACGTAACCCTGGAAGTAGCACCATGCCCAAGAACATGGGCGCGCAGTCGCGCGCCGGAAAGAACAGCCCCGCCCGCGGCGGCGCGCGTGCCGGAGGCCCGAGCCCCAAGCACCGCGGCTACCGCCCCGACGGCGAGGGCTCCGCTCACGGCGGCAAGAAGCCGCGCTGGTCGGGCGAGCAGCGCGTCGCGCGCGGCCACTCCTCGGAGCGCCCGCGCGGCGGCGACCGCAACGACCGCCGCGACGCCCCGGCCGACGGCCGCCCCAACTGGGAGCCCCGCGGCCGCAACGGCGAGACGGCCGAGCCCGGCTACCGCGGCGGACGCAACGCCGCCGGCAACCGCAGCTTCGGCGGCGACCGCGACCGTGGTTTCGGCGGCGGACGCGATGACCGTCGCGACGACCGCGGCGGCCGTGGCTTCGACCGCGACCGCAGCGACCGGGGTCCGCGCGAGGACCGCTTCGGCGACCGCCCGCGTCGCGATTTCGGCGACCGCGACCAGAACCGCGATGGCGGCTTCCGCGGCGGCGACCGCAACCGCGACGGCGGCGACCGCCCGCGCCGCCAGTGGGATGACCGTCCCCGCCGCGACTTCGGCGACCGCAGCGAGCGTGACCGCGCCCCGCGACGCGACTTCGGCGACCACGCCCCGCGCGAGAACCGCTTCGACGGCGCCGGCCGCGGCGAGCGCGCTCCCCGTGCCCTGCGCCACGACCACACCCCGTTCCGCGAGGACCGCGCCGAGCGCCCGCGTCGCGACTTCGACCGCGAGGACCGCGGCCCGCGTCGCGACTTCGGCGACCGCGACCGTGACCGTGCTCCCCGTCGCGACTTCGGCGACCGGGACCAGAACCGCGACCGCGGCTTCCGCGGAGACCGCGACGACCGCCCGCGCCGTGACTTCAGCGACCGTCCGCGTCGCGACTTCGGCGACCGTCCCCGCCGCGACGACGACCGCGGCTACCGCGGAGACCGCGAGTCGCAGGGCCACTACGGCCCGCGCCGCGACCGCGAGCCGGGCGCCGGCGTGCCCGACGACGTCGTGCTCGAGCGCCTGACCGCCGAGGCGATCCAGGTCGACGAGACTGAGGGCACCTCCTTCGCCGACCTCGGCCTCGGCGGCAACATCGTCACCGCGCTCGCCGAGCTCGGCGCCGCCAGCCCGTTCCCGATCCAGGCCGGCACCATCCCCGTCGTGCTCGAGGGTCGCGACGTGCTCGGCCGCGGCCGCACCGGCTCCGGCAAGACCATCGCCTTCGGCGCCCCGCTCGTCGAGCGACTGCTGCGCCTGAACGCCGAGAAGTCGAGCAACGAGCGTCGCAAGCCCGGCCGTGCGCCGCGTGCGATCATCCTCGCGCCGACCCGTGAGCTGGCCCTGCAGATCGACCGCACCGTGCAGCCGATCGCCCGCAGCGTCGGCCTCTTCACCACGCAGCTCTACGGCGGCGTTCCCTACGCCCGCCAGTACGGCGCGCTGCAGCGCGGCGTCGACATCGTCGTGGGCACCCCCGGCCGCATCGGCGACCTCGTCAGCCAGGGCCGCCTCGACCTCTCGCAGATCGAGACCGTCGTGCTCGACGAGGCCGACCACATGTGCGACCTCGGCTTCCTCGAGCCGGTGCAGGACCTGCTGCGCCGCACGCCCGAGACCAGCCAGAAGCTGCTGTTCTCGGCCACGCTCGATGCGGCCGTCGCCGCGCTCGTCGACGAGTTCCTGCGCGAGCCGGCCGTCTACGAGGTCGCCGGCGAAGACCAGGACGCCTCGACCATCGAGCACCGCGTGTTCATGCTCGACCAGCGCGACAAGCAGGCCGTGCTGGCCGAACTCGCCGCCGGCCCGGGCAAGAAGCTCGTCTTCGCCCGCACCCGCGCGTTCGCCGAGGACCTGACCGACATGCTCGAGGACTACGGCATCCGCGCCGTCAGCCTGCACGGCGACCTCAACCAGTCGCGCCGCACCCGCAACCTCGAGAAGCTCACCAGCGGTCGCGCGACCGTGCTGGTGGCGACCGACGTGGCGGCCCGCGGCATCCACGTGGATGACGTCACCCTGGTCATCCAGGCCGACGCGCCCGACGACTACAAGACCTACCTGCACCGCGCCGGCCGCACCGGCCGCGCCGGCAAGGACGGCATCGTCGTCACCCTCGCGCCGTTCAACCGCCGCCGCCGCACCGAGTCGCTGCTGCAGCGCGCCGAGATCGAGGCCGAGTGGACCGAGGTGCGCCCGCGCGACGAGCTCATCGCGCAGATCGCCGACCGTGCGAACGGCTACGACGCCGAGGTCGAGGCGGATGACGTCGTCGACGGCGACGAGGACTGATCCGCTGATCTGACGCGGTCTCGCTGACCGAGAGCCGCGCATCCCTCGGGGTGCGCGGCTCTCGTCGTCTCGCCGGTCGCGGCTGTGGATGCCCAGCGAACCGCGGGCGACCCGATGGGTAGCCTGGAGGGATGCGCATCCGCCCCTTCGCCCCCGCCGACACCGACACCGTGGTCGACATCTGGGAGCGCTGCGGACTCGTGCGCCCGTGGAACGATCCGCGCAAGGACATCGCCCGCAAGGCGGAGGTGCAGCCGGAGCTGTTCCTCGTCGGCGAGCTCGCGGTGGCGGGAGCCCCGCGCATCGTCGCGACCGCGATGGCCGGATACGACGGGCATCGCGGCTGGGTGAACTACCTCGCGGTCGACCCGGGCGCGCAGCGGCAGGGTCTCGCGCGCGAGATCATGACCGAGGTCGAGCGTCTGCTGCTGGCGCGCGGCTGCCCGAAGGTGAACCTGCAGGTGCGTGAGGGCAACGCCGCGGCGCTCGGGCTGTACGTCGCGCTCGGCTACACGATGGACGCGAGCGTCTCGCTCGGCAAGCGCCTCATCGTCGACGGTCCGGGGCCCGGCGCTCCGGTCGCCTGACGTCACGCGGTCGGCGGACACCGCGCCCGGCGACCGGCGTCGTGGTGTCGAGCTGGGCTCCGCGGCGGTGAGCGCTCAGAGCGTCGACCGTGCGCCGGGGACCGGCGGCTCGGGACGGCGCGACACCTCGTCGCGGATCCGGCCGACGACGGCGCTGTCGGCGCCGAGGGTCTCCGTCGCGGCGGCGAGCGCCTTCTCGGCGGCGTCGCGCTGCGCGCGGGCGATCGTCTCGGTCACGAGCCGGCCGAGGTCGGCGGAGCGCAGCTCGAGCGCGGCGTCGCTGAACCGCACGTCGCGCACGGCGCCGGTCGGCTCGGCGGTCACCTCGACCTCGCCGCGCAGCGAGCGCGCGGTCGCCGTGGTCGCGGCGACGCGGTCGGCGAGCGCGTCGATCGCGGCCGTGCGGGCGTCGGCGGCGGCGACCTGCGACTGCACGGTCGCCCGCACCTGCGCGGGGCTGCCGTAGGGGTCGACGGGGGCTCCGGCTGCGAGGTCGGTCATCGAGTCCTCCGGATCGGATCGTGCGGGTGCGGGTGCGGGTGCGGGTGCGGTGCTGATGCTGCGGTTGGCGGGCGGGGTCGGCGACGTCGACGGCGCCGGCGGGCCCCGCTCACGTGTCAGCCGAGGATCTTCTTCGCCACGGCCGTGTCGACGGTGATGTCGGTGTCGCTGAGCGAGTCGAAGCCGAGTTCGCGGCCCGGCTCGTCGAGGTTCACGAGTCCGGTCGTGAAGTCGGTCTGCGCGACGGCGAAGTGCAGCTGATCGAAGCGCGTCGCCCCCGGTGTGTCGATCGCGGCCTTCATGAGGGTCTTCAGCCGGTCGGCGTCGATGGTGTCGTCGGAAATCGCGACGCCGACGAATATCACGTTCGCGAAGCCGTCTTTGCTGCTCTCGGTCGACACGCTCAGCAGGTCGGGGTCGGACTTCTCGACCGACTTCTTCACCTCGGCGAGGATGCGGTCCTGGCCGAGCGGCGCGCATCCGGCGAGGGTGAGGGCGGCCGAGACGGCGACCGCGAGGGCGACGGTGAGCCGCAGTCGGCGCCGGGGGCGCCGCCGACGGGCGCCGCGGCGCTGTGCGCGCTCGGTCAGGGACGGGAGTCGAGAATCCACGGTTCAGCCTCTCACTCGTGGAAGGTGTGGAACTGGTGGTCGACCACGCGTCCGGTGACCATCGACCGCACGTCGGCGGCGGCATCGGGGTTCGCGGCCTCCCAGGTCGCGACCGACTGCGTGTAGTGCGCGTTGTTGTGCGTGCTCATCGGATCCCAGCCCTCGGGCGGGTTCGGCAGCTTCACGTTCATGCGGTTCGGGTCGGACGCGGTGCTGTCGGTGTACTGCCCGTCGGCGACCGGCACCGGGTCGGCCGCGTGCTCGAAGCTGACGACGCGGGTCGTCGGCGGGATGTCGAAGGTGCCGATCGGCGCTCCGTTGGTGATGATCGCGTCGGTCACGTAGGTGCGGTCGTGCTCCGCGATCGAGGCGGCCATGATGCCGCCCTGGCTGAAGCCGGTGTAGACGACGTGGGCGCCGGGCGGCACGCCGGCATCCTTCATCGCCTGCATGACCGCCCGCTCGTACTGCGTGCGCATCGCCGGGTCGTCCATCGTGACGAGCGCGACATTGGTGTCGAGGTCGCCGAGGGAGCCCTGATCGGCCTTCCAGGGGAAGTTCCAGTCCTGCGTCGACGGCAGCGCGACGACGTAGCGCGTCTGGCCGTCGTCGCCCACGATCTGCTTGATGTCGACCACGCTGCGCTCGGCGGCGCCGATCTGGTCGGCGTAGCCGTTCTGGCGCACCGCGTCCGAGAGGGAGTCGAGACGTGTCATGCCGTTCGCGGCGGCGTAGGCGGCCCGCTGCTGATCGGTGCCGAGCACGGAGGGGTCGAGGTCGGTGACGCGCAGGTCCGGCTGGATGAGGTCGGCGGCGGCCCCGCCAAACAGCCCGCCGACGACGGCGCCCGCGGCGGTGCCGAGCGGGCCCGCACCCGAGCCGATCGCCGAACCGAGCCCGATCGCGCCGACGTGCACCATCTTCGCCAGGATCGGGCGCAGCCGCTCGAGCAGGTCGCCGATGACCGGCAGCAGCGCCTCGAGCAGGGCCTTCAGCTGCTCGAACGCCGTCGTCATGCGGTCGATGAGCTGGCGGATGACGTCGATGAACTCGCCGGCGCGGTGCACGACCCGCTTGAGGTCGTCGATCTTGCTGAACGGGTTGATCGTGAAGCCGAAGAGGTCCATGACGAGGCCCGCGAGCTCGCTCAGCGCCCCGATGATCGCATCGTGCACCGCCGTGACGATGGTCGAGGCGAGCTCGAGCGCTTTCGCGGCCGCGTCGGCCCAGTCGCCCGCCTCGGTGAGCGCTCCGTCGAGGTCGTCGAGGCGCTTGCGCACGGCGCGCGCCGTCTGGCCCTGCTGCTCCGACATGGTGCCGCGCGCCGAGACGATCTGCTCGCGGGCGTCGCGCAGCGACGACGCCACGCCCGTCCAGGTCTGCGCGAATGCCGACACCTGCGCCTTGTCGCCGGTGAGCGCATCCAGCCAGGTGTCGAGCGGATGAACGTATTCGAGCGCCCAGCTGACGATGCTGACCGTGGTGCCGCCCGGGTCGGCGAAGTCGACGCGGAAGCCCTCGGCGCCGCCGGGCGCCCATGATCCGGAGGCGAGCCGAGCGGCGACCTCCGCGCTCGAGCCGGAGCCGGTCCCGGACCCGCCGGAGCCCTCGTCGACGACGGGACGCTCGGCGGTGCGCTCGGGAGCGGTGATCGTCATCGCAGGATCGACCGTCCGCTCGCGTGGTCGAGATCCTGCTCGAGCTTGCTCACGCCCGAGACGATCGCCTGCTCGTTGCGCTCGAAGTCGTCAGCCGACGCCGTCGTGGCTGCACCGACCGCCGTCGCGAGCTCGCCGGTCACCTTCACGACATCGGCCGTGTGCGCGATGAGGGCCGAGATCGGCGGGGCCATCCAGGCGTTCATGACCCCGAAGGCCGAGGCGCTGATCGGGTTCTGGGTGATGCGCGCATCCACCTCGCCGACCTGGTCGCCGACGGCGGTGAGGTCTTTCGCGACCTTGTGCAGCACGTCGGGGTCGATCGCGATGATCTCGGTGCCCTCGGCCATGCTCTCCCCGTCTCGACGTGCTGACACCACCGTAGGGAAACCTCAGGTTGCTTGTCACCCGTTCGGGGGTGAAAAGTGCGTTTCGCGTCGCGGCGGTAGCTGTGGAGGAGAGCCGGCCCGATCAGTCCCGCGGTGCCGGGTAGCCGGGGAAGCTGATGATCCCCGTCATCCACGGGCCATCGAGGTCGTCCTCGACGATCCGCACGCCCGTGAGGTTCTCGGCGAGCGCCCACGCGCTCGCGGTCGGCTCGTCGACGTCGTCGTCGCCGTCGACCTCGAAACCGGCCGTGGCGAGCGCCGATCGCGTCGCGGCATCCGCGTCGTCGGGCAGATCGTGGCGCGGATACCAGCGCAGCGGCTCGAACTCGAGGCGCCGGCGACCGCCCTGCCACCAGTGGAAGCGGTCGACCGCGTTCACGTTGAGGAAGTGCGCCGCGACATCGTGCCGCTCGGCCACCGGACGCATCACGAGCTCGTTCACCGTCGCGGTGCCGTTCGCTTGCAGCACGAGCACGGAGGTGCCGATCGCGCGTACCCCGACCATCTGGCGCTGCGTGCTGCCGAAGCCGAGCGCGTCGAACTGCTCGCCCATCAGGGTGTCGAGGTCGGATGCGGTGGATCGCGCGTGCGCTTCCAGCAGATCGAGCACGCGCCGCGGGGTCGCGTCGACCACGACCGCTGCGGCGTAGCCCTGCATCAGCAGGTCGAGCTCGGTGAACCAGGCGTAGTCGCCGGGGACGCGGTCACGGCCGCGCCCTCAGACCACGCGCGTGTGGTCGGCCGAGTCGAGCCAGGCGTCGAAGGTGATCGAGCCGCGATCCGCGTCCGGCTCGCCGGCCAGGGAGCCGGATGCCATGCCGCGGCCGAAGGCACCGGGAAGTCGCGCCTCGACCAGGCGCCTCCGCGCGCCGTCGTGCTGCAGCATTTGCCGCATCAGATCGGCGAGGCTCGCCTGCTCGGGCCCCGCGAGGTCGGACGCTCGGCCAGCCGGGGCGCCGGCGGCGAGCTCGGCGAGACGGGCCCCGACCTCGCGCGCGGCGACCGTGCGCACGAGCGCCTTCGGAGCAACCGTGACCGGTCCGATCGTCGCGCGCACGAGAGTCTGCTCGGCGAACTCGTGGAACTGCGTGGCCCGCAGCACCGTCCAGTCGACCGCGCCGTGCTCGGCGGTGAGCACGCGCTCCTGGGCGAGCTTGCCGGCGTAGTAGCCGTCGTCGATGTCGTCGATGCCCACGATCGAGAGGGCGACGTGATGCGGCACCCCGGCGAGACGCTCGGCCTCGAGCAGCGCGCGCGTGCCCCGCTCGAAGAACTCGACCGACTCGCGCCCCTTGATCGTGGCGACGCTCGTCACGTCGATCAGGGCCTGCACGTCATCCAATGCCGTGGCCGTGGCCGCGGCGTCGAGGATGTCGTGCCCGGCCGACCTCGATAGCGGAACGACCTCGTGCCCGGCGGCTTCGGCGGCGGCCACGGTGTGCCGCCCGACCACGCCGGTCGCACCGGCGATCGCGATCTTCATCCCGCCACTGTGGCACCGCTCGCGGCCGATCGGCGGCGCCGGGCGCGTGCGTCGGGTGAACGGGGGAGGAATTCAGTCGCTGTCGCGGCCGGCCTTCGCGGTGGTGCTGCCCCGCAGTCGGAGCGGTGCGGGCGCGGGCTCAGTCACTGTTGCGGCCGGCCTTCCAGTATCCGCAGAACGTCACGTTCTTCTTGTTCACGCCGAGCTCGCTGACGAGGTAGCGGCGGGTTCCGGTGACGAGCGCGGCTTCGCCGACGGCGAAGGCGTAGGGCTCGCCGACCGGGAAGGGCAGGTCGCGCACGTGCTGCAGGGCGGTCTCGCCGACCTTGGTGCCGTCGGGGCGGATGACCCAGTGCAGGTCGATCGAGTCGGGGGCGTCGATGTGCTGGGCGTCGTCGAGGGTGTCGAGCTCGATGATCGCGATCCCCTTCGCGTCGCGCGGCAGGTCGCGCAGGATGCCGGCGACGGCCGGGAGCCCGGAGGGGTCGGCGACGAGCAGGAACCAGTCGGCGGGCACGGGGCTCCAGCCGCATCCCTGGTCGATCAGGGCCAGCGGGGCGCCCGGCTTGGCGGCCGCCGCCCACGGACCCGCGACGCCCTCGTCGCCGTGCACGACGAAGTCGATGTCGAGCTCGCGCTGCTCAGGGCGGTACGCGCGCACCGTGTAGTTGCGGATCACCGGGCGCGTCGCCTTCGGAAGCGTGAGGTACTTCAGGTAGCCGCGCATGTCGATCCGGTCGGGCAGGCGGTCGAAGGCGGGGTCGCCCTCGGCGACGGGGATCGCGAGGCGGAACCACTGGTCGAAGCCCTGGTATTCGAAGCGCGCCAGGTCATCCCCGCCGATCGTGATCCGCTGGAAGTGCGGCGACACGCGCTCGCTGCGCAGCACCTCCGCCCGCACGAGGCCGGCGACGCCGTGGGTGATCTCGATGTTGCTGATGGATGCCACGGATGCTCCTGTCGGGCGAGCTGGTCAGGTTAGGTAATCCTAACCTGAATCCCGAACGGCCGATGCGAGCTGTGGACAACTTCGTCGCGAAGGTCGCGCAGTGACGTTGGATCGCTTCATGAGCCACGAGACGCCAGTCGCTGCGGTCCGCGGTGCTCGGCTCCGCTGGCTCCTCGCGCCGCATCCGCTGGGCTGGACGGCTGTCGTGGTCGGCGCGTTCGATCTCGTGATCGTCGGCATCTTCGCTCCGAGTGCGTACGAATGGCTCGGTTCGTGGCTCCTTCCGTGGCTGACGAGTCCTGGCTTCGGCGGGTTCGCCGCTGTCGTCGCGGCGACGATCGCGTTTGCCGCGGCCCGCCACCAGGCCGCATCCCAACGTCAAGCCGAACGCAAGGAGCAGTGGTGGAAACGTGCTGAGTGGGCGCTCAACCTCACGCTGAGCGACGAGTCGGCGATCCGCGAGGTGGGCTACGAGACCCTCCGCTCGTTGAGTACGAGCGAGTACGCGGCTGTTCACGAGGCGGACATCATCGGCGCGGCCACGAACCGATCGCTGGTCGCCTACCGCGGTTCGGTCGGTCTCGTCGTCACCGCCGGCGCGGAAGCGCACGGGCACGTTGGCGATTCTCAGGTGCCGGTGGACAATGAGAACGACGGGGAGGAGGTCCGGCCGGATGAGTGACACCGCGAATCACACGGCGCCCGATCTCGCGACGGCCAAGCCGTTCGTCGTCAGCGAGCGTGAGGCGATTGCGGCGGCGCGAGCACAGATAGCCGTCGACAAGCTCCGTGGCATCGAAACGCTGCCGTGGATCGTCGAGCTCGCGAGCCGTACGAAAAGCTGACGCCCGTCTCGGCCATTCGCAGGCCTGCTTGCCCGGTGATCTGGTCCAGCCGACCCGTCGCTCAGGCCAATGCGAGCAGCGCGGCCGCGCCCAGGGCGAGCACGAGGCCGATCCACTGCACCGGTGCGATCCGCTCGCGCAGCAGCACCGAGGCGAGCAGGATCGTGCCCGCCGGGTACATGGCCGTCAGCACGCCGACCACGCTGACGTCGCCGATGCGCAGGCCCGACAGGATCAGGGTGTTCGCCGTCGTGTCGAGAAGTCCCGCGGCGCTCGCGAAGGCGATCGTGCGCGGCGTGAACCCCGAGAACACGCGGACCCCTTCGACGGAGGCGGCTCCGGCGGCGTTCGCGGCACGGGCACGCGCGCGCATCCGCGTCAGCAGGATCGCCGACGCGACGCCGAGGATCACCACCATCCCGATGCGATTGACGAGCAGCGGCAGGATGCCGGAGTCGTGCGGGGTCTGGTCGAGCAGCACCACGATCACGCCGATGAGCACGCCCGCGACGAGCGCCAGCAGCAGCGCCGGCACCGTCGGCCGCACGATCGGCAGGCGCTTCGTCGGATCGGCGGGATCGCGCCCCGGCGGCACGAAGCCGACGAGCACGACCGCGATGAGCGCGACGACGAGGGCGACCGGACCCATCGGCCCGAGCCGGTCGCCCTGCAGCAGGCCCCACACCATCGGCACCATCGCGCCGAGCAGCGCGGTCAGCGGCGAGATGATGCTCATCGGGCCGCGGGCGAGCGCCGCGTAGAGAAGGGGGAGCGCGGTCGCGCTGGTGATGGCGCTGAGACCACCCCAGAGCACGGCGCCCGTCGACCAGGTTCCGCCGAGGATCGGCACCCCGATGACGAGCAGCACGATCAGGCCGGTCGTCGCGCTCAGCGCGGTCACGACCGGGACGGGCAGTCGACGCCCGGAGAGCCCGCCGACGAAGTCGGCCGAGCCGTAGGCGAGCGCGGCGGCGAGCCCGAGGATCACGGTGAGCACCAGAGCACGCTATAGGTGCGGCGAGGTGCGCGCTGACCGGGGCGGGTCAGGCGAGGCGGGTGAGCAGCGCATCCAGCCGGGCTCGCGTGAGGAAGGCGAGCTGGGCGCGCTTGTCGGGCAGGTCGATCTCGGGTCCGATCTCGAAGCCGCTGAGCCGCGCGCGGGTGACGGCGGCCTCGTTGAGCAGATCGGGTTCGGCGACGATGCGCTCGGCGGCCGGACGCGTGAACAGGAACCGCGCGAACGAGACCCCGAGCAGGGTGCTGTAGCCGGCGAGGCGGGCGCCGGCGCGGGCTCCGATGAGCAGGTGGATGCCGACATCACCTCGCTCGACCGGGTACGCCGCGCCGACCGGGTCGTGCTCGGGCTGGTAGGTCTGCAGCAGCGCGACGGGCGTGCCGTCGACCGCCGCGAGGAAGGCGTGGTGGGTGGGCAGCGCATCCACGAACTCGTAGACCTCGCGCAGCTCGTCGGGCGTCGCCTCGCTGAGCCCGCCCCAGAATTGGGAGCGCGGCTGCGCGACCCAGCCGTGCAGCACCGCGAGGTCGGCGACGGGATCGAGCACGCGCAGCTCGACGAGGCCGAGCGGGGAGTCGGGGTCGCTCCAGACGAGCTCGCCGCGGGTGCCGCCGAGGAGGCGATCGGGGTCGCCGTCGGCGGTGAGGGCGGGGTCGAAGGACGGGGTCGAGGCGGGTGCGGCGTCGGAGGTCATCTGGGCTCCTCGGGAGTCGGAGTGTGGGCGGCGGCGAGGTCGGACGCGCACGGTGTCGGGCACGGAAGCCGGTCAGGGGCGCTGTCGAGCCGCATGACGGCCTGGGCGGCCCGCTCAGCGGCTTCCGTGTCCGCACCGACGGTCGAGTCCGGGTCGGAGAACGTCGAATCGGGGGCGAGTCGGGCCCAGTCGGTGACCACGGGGACGGTGCGGGCGGAGGCCCAGTCGTCGAGCTGGTCGGCGAAATGCGGGGAGGCGGGATCGCCGGCGGCGCCGAACGGCACGCCCCAGCGGCTGCGTCCGCGGTCGGCGAGATCCCACGCCCAGCGCGCGACCGAGGTGCGCCACGAGCGATCACTCACCCCGGGCGCCGCCGCGGTGCAGCGCACGGTGTCGCCGTCTCCGGCGAGCGGGACGTCGAGCGTGGGGAGGCCGAGGGGCGCGAGGTCGAGTCCGGGCACGTCGGCGAGCACGTGCAGTGGATGGGCGCGGTGCGTGTCGCCCCAGACGGCCCGCTTGTCGGGTGCGGGTGCGGGTGCGGGTGCGGGTGTCGGTGTGGGTGCGGGTGCGCGTGTAGGTGCGGGGGCGTTGACGCCGCCGGCGGTGCTCGATTCGTCGTCGTCGCCGCCGCCGTCGCCGTCGCCGCCGGCTGCGGGCGGCGCCGTCGGGTGGGCGGCGTGAGCGGTGGGCGCGCCGCTGGCGACATCCGCGCGCGCCGCATCCGCGTGCGGCGCGTCCTTGAGTGCCGCATCCTCGAGTGCCGCGGACGCGAGCCCGAACGCATCGAGGCCGAGACCCGGATCGGCGAGCAGCCGCGGCAGTGCCCCCGCGACGTGCCCGCGCACCGAGAACCACGGGTCGTAGATCGCTCCGAAGCCGTGCGGACGGTGCAACGCCGCGAGCGCGGGCGCATCGGCGACGCGGGCGACGAGGGCCGAGCGCCAGCCGGCGAAGGCGGCGGCGGCGGGGGAGTCGGCATCCATGTCGCCCGACCAGCCGAGCAGCTCGGCGCGGAGGGCGCGAGCGGCGGCCGAGAGCGGCGTCGCGGAGTCGAAGACGGGAGGCGCATCGGCGTCGGAAGTCGACTCGGCGGCGTCGCTGACGCTGGCGCCAGCTCTGTCGCTCTCGCGTGCGCTGTCGCCCGCGCCGCCGGCGCCGAGCGGCGTCGCTCCGGATCCGGCGACGCCCGCCGCCGCTCGATCCTCCGCGCCGAGCGACTCCAGCAACGAACGCAGGGTCTCGGCCGGGCTGAGTCGCACGTCCGCCCAGACTGGACCGGCCGTGTCGGGCGACGCCGAATGGCCGGCGTCGACCAGCTCGCGGATGCGGCGAGCGCGGTTCGCGGACGGGTAGCCGAGCCCGAGATCGCGGGCCGGGTCGGCGGGGCGCTCGTTCGCGTCGACCGCGATGCCGCCGGTTGCCGGCTCGACCGCGACCGGAACCGGCATGGCGCGGTTCGGCGCGACGGCCTCCCGGCTCGCGTCGAGCGGCAGCCGCCGCTGCGCGCGAGGGCGATCCGGCGCGCGGCCGACGACCGCGGAGCGCACGGCGCCGTGGCGGTCCGCGGCGAGCAGTCGGTTCACCGGATCGACCCAGTCGCTGAACGCCGCGACCACGTCGTCGGCGGTGCGGGCGCGCAGCAGGCGTGGGATCGCGCTCACACCGAGGTCGGCGTCGACGCGCGCGGGCGTGCGGAGGCTGTACGCGATGAACTCGGCGGGGGTGCCGGTGCCGGTGTTCGCGTCGTCGGCTGCGTCGCGATCGGCGGTCGCGGACGCATCGGCGGCGCGGGTGGATGCGTCGGCGGCGGGGCCTGCCGCGGCGACGCGGACGGGCACGAGCTCGGTCACGATCGGTCCGCGCGCGGTCTCGTAGGTCACGAGCTCGATCGGGTCCGCGCCGCGCACCTCGATCGTCACGCGGGATGCCGTGACCGGTTCCCAGCCGTCCGGTCCGAGCGCTTCCAGCTCGACGGGCGCGGCGGCGTCCGCCGAGCCGACCGAGCCGGGGATCGTCGACTCGCCGCCGCCGCCGCCGCCGCCGCCGCCGTGCCTCGCGGACGCGCCCCGCGCATCCACCGCCCGCAGCAGCTCGCGGAACAGGTCGGCGCCGTGCGCCATCGCGTTCGTGATGCCCCAGGCCGCGTCGCCGCTGTGTCCGAAGTGCGGCACGCCCGGCACTCCGGGGAAGGCGAGCCCGACGACGTCGAACTCGGGGCAAGCGAGGCGCACCTGCTGGTAGACGCCGGGCAGCTCGAGCAGGCGGTGCGGGTCGCCGGCGAGCAAGGGGAGTCCGGATGCGGTGCGCGAGCCGTGCAGGGCCCAGGCGTTGCTGCCGGCGGTCGGGAGGTTCGGGTCCCCGTCGCCCGGTCCGTCGCCGTCGGAGCCAACAGAGCGCCCCGAGCCGTCGGGATCCCCGGAATCACTGAAACTGCCGGCCCCGCCACCCACGAACAGATCGACCGTGGCGTCGCTGAGCGCATGCGCGACGTGCTGCCGCCACAGCAGCAGCGGGAAGGTGCCGAACAGCGCGTGTGCGACGTGCAGCACCCCGAGCGGCGCGTGATCGGGCCAGGGGTCGAGGGCGGCGTCCCGGCGCTCGCCGAAGTGCGCGTCGAGGAGAGCGAACTCGGGGGCGGCGGCGCCCCGCTCGTCCATCCCGTCGCGCACGCCGGCCGAGTAGGCGTCGACCCACTCGCGCGTCGCGGGGTCGAGCGCCGCGTGCGCGCGACGGGCGGTGTCGTCGAGGCGGGCGCGGTGCGCGAAGACGTCCCACGCGAGTCCGGCCTCGCCGATCAGCGACGCCAGGCGGCCCTCGGCGCGCAGCCGATCCACCTCGATCTGCCAGCCGCGGTCGTGCGCCGTGACCCGGCCCTGGGCGTGCGCGAGCGCGAGTGCGTCCGCGGCGCGCAGGTGCGGAACACCCTGCGCGTCGCGGAACAGCTCGGCTCGCGTCACGGCCTCAGACAGCGGTCGCGTCGGACTCGGGACCGGGTGCGGACGCCGACTCGGCCGACCCGACCGACACGAGTCCCGCATCCACCCCGGCCACCGCCGACGAACCGGCCGCAGTCGACGCCCCCGCCCGCCGCGCGATCGGGTTCGCCATCGTGCCGGCCATGATGAGCGACTGCGACTGGTTCGCCAGGTCGACCATCTGCAGGGTGTTGCGCAGCTGCAGCCTGTTGAGGCACGAGTGCGCGAAGCGCTCGGCGCGCAGGTCGATCGCCGATTCGAGGTCGGGATGCTCGGCCGCGTGCCGGTCGACGCACTCCGCGACGAGCTGCCAGAACACGTGCTCGTGCAGCGTGCCGTCGACGTGCAGAATGCCCGCCAGGTGTCGCAGCACCCCGTCGAAGACATCCGTGAAGATCGCCAGCGCGGCCTCCTGCGCATCCGTCGGCGCGAGCACCCGCTGCACCGCCTCGGGCACCTCGCGCGGGGCGAGCAGGGCGATCTCCTCGCCGATGTCCTTCATGAAGACGCCGGTCGGCACGTTCTGCGAGAGCACGAGGATGAGGTTCTCGCCGTGCGGCATCCAGGCCAGATCGTGCGCGAGCAGGCTGTGCACGAGCGGCCGCAGGTAGGCCTGCAGCAGCGCGCGCGTCCAGACGGTCGCCGGCAACCCCGACGCACGGATCATCGCCGTCACGACCGAGGCGCCGTCGGCATCCCGGTGCAGCAGCGAGGCGAGCGTCGCGACCCGCTCGCCGTTCTGCAGCAGCGGCATCGGGCTCTCGCGCCAGAGCGCGGCGAGCATCTTGCGGTGCGGGTTCGGCTGCGCGGTGCGGTGGTAGACGTCGCCGGTGTAGCCGATGGAGGCGCGCTCGCGCAGCACCCGGAAGCCGTTGCGGGCGAACTCGTCATCCCCCGCCACCAGCTCGGCGACCCAGTCGTTGATCGCCGGGGTGACGCGCATGTACGCGGGGGAGAGCCCGCGCAGGAAGCCCATGTTCTGCACCGCGATCGCGGTCTTCACGTAGTGCCGCTCGGGATGCGAGCGGTTGAACAGGGTGCGCACCGACTGCTGCGCCGTGTACTCGTCGTCGCCGCGGCCGAGCAGCACGAGGTCGCGACGGGCGAGGTCGGCGGCGAAGGTGATCGCGACGCGGTGCTCCCACTGGTGCGGGTGCACGGGCAGCAGGCGGTAGTCAGCGGGGTCGAGTCCGAGGCTGGTGAGCCGGTCGGAGAAGCGCTGCAGCAGCGCCGGGTCGAGCTCGTCGCCGATGAGTCCGGTCTCGCCGAGCCCGACGCCGAGCGCGAGGTGGCTGAGCTCACGCCGCGCGGCGAGCCAGACGAGGCGGATGGGCCGAGCCGACTCGGGCGCGAAGGCCGCGTGCTCGGCCAGGCCGAAGCCGATGCGCCCGTTGTTCGCGACGAATCCCGGATGCCCTTCGGTCATCGAGGTCTCGATCGTCTGGAAGTCGGCGACGGCCAGCTCGGCCGCCGACGGGGTTCCGCGGTGCAGCTTGAAGGCCGCGCTCGCGAGCGTCGACGACAGCTCTTCGAGGTAGGTCGCGAGCAGGGCATCGGGGATGTCGAGCAGCGGCTGCAGCTCGAGGATGAGCTGGAGGGCATCCAGCTCGGCGGGCTCGCCGCGGACCTCGCGGGTCAGCGTCGGCTCGTCGATGATCCAGTGCTCGAGCGCGGTGCGCTCGGCGCGGAAGCGGTAGGTGACGCCGTCGAGCTCGAGGCGCCACGCATCCCCGTCGGCGGTCGGCGCGAGCAGCCGCTCGTGCGTGAACTCGGCGATCGCCTTCGCGACGAGGTGCCGGTGGGCACGGGCCGCGTTCTCGGGGGTGAGGTGCGCGGCCGGGTTCAGATCGAAGCCGTCGAGATCGGACCCGTCGAGGGCCGACCCGCCGAGCGCGGGGTCCTTCACGCCTTCGCCGTCGAGGTCGGTCAGGTCGAGCGACCGGGTCATCGCGCGACCTCCTCGGCGATCGGCGTCGCGAGCGCCGCGGCTCCGACTGCGGCCCCGAGCCGCGACGCCGCGAAGTCCTCCCGCGTGGCGACGCTGAGCAGCGCCCGCTTCACGCGCTCGCCCTCGGGCACGTCGATCTCGCCGACCGGGCGGAATCCCGCTGCCGCGTTCTTGGCGAGGATGCGGTCGTTGCGCACGTCCGGCTCGACCACGACGCGCTCGGCGCCGCGCTCGGCGAAGCACCAGCGCACGACCTCGGCGAAGACGGCGTCGGTGAAGCCGTGCCGCACGCCCGAGCCGGAGCTGTCGGCGGCCGATGCGGCCGGCGGCGCGATGAGGATGTGCATCCCGAGGTCTCCCGGCTCGGCGTCGTGCAGTCCGACGAGCAGCACGCGCGCGGGGTTGTAGGTCTCGACCAGGAAGGCGGGTGCGCCGTCGACCGAGCCGACCCACGAGTCCTGATCCGGATGCGCGACGACCTCGCCGAGGTACGACGCGACCTGCGCGACGTCGAGGTCGCCCATGCCCCAGAAGGCGGAGTTGGGATGCGCGAGCCAGCCCTGCACGAGGGCGGCGTCGCGCGCGGCGTCGGTCGGCGCGATCGTGATCGCGAGGTCGGCCGCCGCGGGCTGCCCGGACCCGTCGGCCGCGACCGGGAGCTCGGCGGCCGCGAACGCCGCGGCGGCGGTGCGCGCGGTCATCGGGCGGCCTCCACCGCATCCGCGGAGACGGACGCGGCCGGCGCCGCATCCGCGTCCGGCGCCGCATCCGCGTCCGGCGCCGCATCCGCGCCCGGCACCGGCAGCGCATCCGCCGGCACCCCGAACTCCTGGAACGCGATGCGCCGCTCGATCGGGTACACCTCGCGCCCGGTGATCGCGGCGATGATGACCGCGTTGCGCCAGGCGCCGAAGCCGAGGTCGGGGGCGGTCACGCCATGCGAGTGCTCCTCCCCGTTGAGCACGAAGACGCGCCCGCGGTCGCCGTCGACCGTGTACTCCCGCGCCACGTCGAGGCGGCCCCGCGCATCCCAGTCGAGGCGGTCGCGGATCGGCTCGAGGAACTCGGGCACCTCGGCCCCGTACCCCGTCGCCAGCACGAGCGCGCCGGTCTCGCGACCGTGCTCCTGCCCGAGCTGCCCGTGCCGCAGGTGCAGCCGGTAGCTCTGCGAGGCCGGCTGCCATTCGGCGCCGATCACCTCGGTGTCGCTGAGCAGCGTCGTCGGCACCGGGCCGCTCGCGCTGAGCCGATAGAGGGTGTCGTAGATCGCGTTGACGAGCTCGCCCGAGATGCCCTTGTAGAGCACCCGCTGCTCGCGGCCGACGGCGTCGCGCAGCTCGGTCGGCAGGGCGTGGAAGTGGTCGGTGTACTCGGGGCTCGTCATCTCGAGCGTGAGCTTCGTGTACTCCATCGGGAAGAAGCGCGGCGATCGCGTGATCCACTCGACCCGGTAGCCGCCGTCGCGGGCGCCCTCGAGCAGGTCGAGGTAGATCTCGGCGGCCGACTGCCCGCTGCCGACGACCGTGACCGATCCGGCGGACTGCAGGCGCTCCTTCGACGGCAGGTAGTCGGAGCTGTGCACGACCGGCCCCGGCAGGCCGCGCAGCGGCGCGGGCACGATCGGACGGGTGCCGACGCCGAGCGCGAGGTGGCGTCCGATCACGGTCTCGGTCGTTCCGGTCGCGGCGACCTCGCTCGTGACGCGGTAGGCATCCAGCGCCTCGTCGTGCTCGATGCTGACGACGCGGCGGCCCCAGCGCAGGTTCGGCAGCTGCTCCGACGCCCAGCGGCAGTAGGCGTCGTACTCGGCGCGCAGCGGGTAGACGTCTTCGCGGATGTAGAAGGGGTAGAGCCGCCCGGTCTGCTTCAGCCAGTTGAGGAAGGAGTAGGGCGAGGTCGGATCGGCCATCGTCACGAGGTCGGCCAGGAACGGCACCTGGATCGTCGCGCCGTCGAGCATCATGCCGTGGTGCCAGGCGAAGCCGTCCGCCGCATCCAGGAACACGGCGTCGACGTCGTCGAGCGGCGCGGTCAGGCAGGCGAGGCCGAGATTGAAGGGGCCGATTCCGACGCCGACGAGGTCGTGGATGTGCGGGGGCGAGCCGTCGGCGCCGACGGCGGCGAGGTCGTGGATGTGCGGGGTCGCGGGTGCGCTCATCGCGCCACCTCCGGGTTCAGGTCGGCGAGGTCGAGTTCGGCGAGATCCAGTTCGGCGTCGTTCAGGTCGAGGGCGTCGAGCGCCCCGGTGTCGTGCAGGGCGGCGGCCGCGGCGCGCACCAGCTCGAGCCCGCCGAGCACCTGCTCCGCGGAGGTCTCGGGGTTGAGCAGCGTGAGCTTGAGCGCCGGGCGGCCGTCGATCACGGTCTTCGCGACGAGCACACGGCCGGCGTCGAAGAGCACGCGGCGCACGAGCGGCACGAGGCGGTCGGCCTCCGCATCCGTCACGCCCTCGGGCTGCCAGCGGAAGATGACCGTGCTCAGCTGCGTCGGGCTGAGCAGGCGCAGCTCCTCGTCGTCGGAGAGCCGGGCGTGCACCCGCTGCGTGGTCGCGAGCGTCGTGTCGAACATCCGCCCGAGTTCGTCGGCGCCGAGCGCCCGCAGGGTCGCCCAGAGCTTGAGCGCGTCGAGGCGGCGGGTGGTCTGCAGCGACTTGTCGACCTGGTTCGGCTCAGCATTCGCGAGCGGGTTGAGGTAGTCGGCGTGCCAGGCGATGCGCGCCAGCTCGCGGCCGTCGCGCACGATCAGCGCGCTCGACGACACCGGCTGGAAGAAGCTCTTGTGATAGTCGACCGTCACCGAGTCGGCGCGCTCGACTCCGGCCAGCAGCTGCCGGTGCTCGCGGCTGACGAGCAGGCCGCAGCCGTAGGCGGCATCCACGTGCATCCAGGCCCCTGCCGCATGCGCGGCGTCGGCGATCTCGGCGAGCGGGTCGATCATGCCGCGGTCGGTCGTGCCGGCGGTCGCGACGACGGCCATCGGGATGCGCCCCGTCGCGGTCACGGCGGCGAGGCTCGCGCGCAGGGCGGCCGGGTCGAGGCGTCCGGCGGCGTCGGTCGGCACGCTCACGACGGCGTCGTCGGCCAGCCCGAGCAGCAGGGCCGACTTCTGCACGCTGAAGTGCGAGTTCTCGGTCGCCAGGATCGACATGCGGGCGAGCAGGGCCGGGCGGCGGGTGTCGGTGGTTCCGGAGGCGTCGTCGGTGTCGGCATCGCTGGCGGTGGCGGAGGCGGCGGTGGCGGCCGCCTGGATGCGGGCGAGCGTCGACTCCCGCGCGAGCAGCAGCGCCTGCAGGTTCGACTGCGTGCCGCCCGAGGTGAAGACGCCGTCGGGGGCGGGGGCGGCATCCGCTTCGCTCGCGGAGCTCGCGCCGTCGGCGCCGAACCCGATCCGCCCGGCCGTCCAGTCGATGAGCCGGCGCTCCAGGAGCGTGCCGATCGTCGACTGGTCGTAGGTGTCGACGGAGGTGTTGATCGCCGCGAGCACCGCCTCGGCCGCGACGGCCGGCAGCGCGACCGGGCAGTTGAGGTGGGCGAGGTAGCCGGGGTCGTGGAACCAGACGGCGTTCGCGGCGAAGACCTCGTCGATCTCGGCCATCGCGGCGCGGGTTCCGACGCCGTCGCCGTCGAGGTCGGCGGCGTCGACGAGCGACTGCAGCTCGTCACGGCTCGCGCCGGAGAAGGGCTGGCGGATGCCGCGCAGCCGGGTCGCGATCGCCTCGACCGTGTCGTGCACGGCCTCGGCGTAGCGGTCCGCCGTGGCGGAGGTGAGCAGGTGGGACACGGATGAGCTCCTCGGAGGGGAAGGAAGTCAGCGGGGGTCGCCCCGCCCGGTTCCGCGCAGAGCATCCGGACGGGTTAGGTCCGCCTTAGTTAGGCGAGCCTCAGCTAATGTACCCAGTTCGTGGGACTCCGCAACGGACGGGTGTCGCACAGTGACGCCGAGGCGATGGCGCGCGCCGCGATGTCGCGATCCGGCCATCCGATATCGCTCCTCCACACCGGCGCGCGGGCGCACCCCTCCCCATCGCCGGGGTCCGCGGCGGCGCACGTCGGTGCGGCTCCGTAGAGTGGATGCCATGACGATCGCCGCCGGAACCGCCCCTCTCGAGGTGCTCGAGCGGGTCTTCGGATACGACGAGTTCCGCGGGCAGCAGGCCGCGATCATCGACCGGCTCGTGAGCGGCGGCGACGCCCTCGTGCTCATGCCCACGGGCGGCGGCAAGTCGCTCTGCTACCAGATCCCCTCGCTCGTCCGGCAGGGCACCGGCGTCGTCATCTCGCCGCTCATCGCCCTCATGCAAGACCAGGTGGATGCGCTCTCCGCCGTCGGCGTGCGCGCCGAGTTCCTCAACTCGACCCAGCTGCCGGATGAGCGTCGCCGCGTCGAACAGGCGCTGCTCGACGGCGAGGTCGACCTGCTCTACCTCGCGCCCGAGCGGCTGCGCATGGAGTCGATGCTGGGGCTGCTCGACCGCCTCGACATCGCCCTCTTCGCGATCGACGAGGCGCACTGCGTCTCGCAGTGGGGCCACGACTTCCGGCCCGACTACCTGCAGCTCTCGGTGCTGCACGAGCGCTGGCCCGCGGTGCCGCGCATCGCGCTCACGGCGACCGCGACCGAGCAGACCCGCCACGAGATCGCGCAGCGACTCGACCTCGGCGAGGCCGAGTGGTTCGTCTCGAGCTTCGACCGGCCCAACATCCAGTACCGCATCGAGGCGAAAGACCGTCCGGTGCAGCAGCTGCTCAAGCTGATCCGCTCCGAGCACCCCGGCGACGCCGGCATCGTCTACTGCCTCTCGCGCAAGTCGGTCGAGTCGACCGCCGCCGCGCTCGTGGCCGAGGGGATCCCGGCCCTGCCGTACCACGCGGGTCTCGACGCGAGCGTGCGCCAGCGCAACCAGGCGCGGTTCCTGCGCGAAGACGGCCTGGTCATGGTCGCGACGATCGCCTTCGGCATGGGCATCGACAAGCCGGACGTGCGCTTCGTCGCCCACCTCGACCTGCCCAAGAGCGTCGAGGGCTACTACCAGGAGACCGGTCGCGCGGGCCGCGACGGTCTCAAGTCGACCGCCTGGCTCGCCTACGGCCTGCAGGACGTCATGCAGCAGCGCCGCATGATCGACGACAGCGAGGGCGACCGCGCGCATCGCCGCCGCATGCAGGCGCACCTGGATGCGATGCTCGCCCTCTGCGAGACGATCGACTGCCGTCGCGTGCAGCTGCTCGACTACTTCGACGAGAAGACCCAGCCCTGCGGCAACTGCGACACCTGCCTCGCCCCGCCGGAGTCGTGGGACGGCACGGTCGCCGCGCAGAAGCTGCTCTCGACCGTCGTGCGGCTCGATCGCGAGCGCGGGCAGAAGTTCGGCGCCGGGCAGATCATCGACATCCTGCTCGGCAAGAGCACCGACCGCGTGCGTCAGCAGCGGCACGACGAGCTGAAGACCTTCGGCATCGGCACCGAGCTGAGCGACACCGAGTGGCGCGGGGTCGTGCGCCAGCTGCTCGCCCGCGACATCCTCGTCGTGCAGGGCGAATACGGAACCCTCGCGATCGGCGACAGCGCCCGCGGCGTGCTCGACGGCTCGGAGACCGTGCGCCTGCGCCGCGAGGCGCCGAAGGCCGCGCGCGGTCGCGGCGGTTCGGGAGCCGGTGGCTCCGGTGCGCGGCGCGGTCAGGTGCAGGAGCTGCCCGAGGGCGCCCGCGACCTCTTCGAGACGCTGCGCGAGTGGCGCGCCGCGACCGCCCGCGCCCAGGGCGTTCCCGCCTATGTCGTCTTCAACGACGCCACGCTGCGCGGCATCGCGCTCATCAAGCCGACCTCGCGCGACGAGCTCGGCGAGATCAGCGGCGTCGGCGAGAAGAAGCTCGACACCTACGCGGAGGCGGTGCTCGCCGTCGTCGCCGGCGACCCGGTGCCCGAGGGCGCCGGGGCAGAGCCGGCTGAGACGTCGGTCGCAGCCGCGGCCGGATCGGCCGCTTCGGCGCCGGCCGGCTCGGCCGCTGCTGGGACCGGCTCCGCGGCCGCCTCTGCTGCCTCTGGGGCCTCGGCTGCTCGCGGCGCATCGCCGGTCGCGACGACCACCCGGCGCTCCGGTCCCGCATCCCGCTCGACCTCGCGCCCGAGCAGCGGCGGCCGCGGTCCGACCCGCCCGAACTCGGCCGCCCCGGCCTTCGCCGACCAGGAGCCGCCGCCCTTCTTCGACGAACCGCCCTACGACCCCGAGTTCGACGAGCCGCCCTTCCCCGACGACGGCCGCTGACGTCGAGCCCGGCTGAGCAGGCGCTCGAGTCGGAGGATCGCGACGATCCCGGCCGCGCATCCGCCACGCCATATTCCGTTATCCGTATGTGTCATCGACCGAACCGGTCCGGCTGTGACAGGCTGAGGCGATGCTCGCCTCCGCCGCCCGCCGCATCGCCGGCCCACTCGCCAAGGCGGGCTTCCGCCCGAAGGTCGAAGGCAAGCGCAACGTGCCGAAGCGCGGCGCCGTCATCCTCGCCAGCAACCACCTCTCGTTCATCGACAGCGTCGTGATCACCCTCGTCGCGCCGCGCATGGTCTCGTTCCTCGCGAAGTCCGACTACTTTACCGGCACCGGCGTCAAGGGCTGGTTGAGCAAGGTCTTCTTCAGCGGCGTCGGCGCCGTCCCCGTCGAGCGCGGCGCCGGAGCGGCCGCGCAGCAGGCGCTGGATGCCGGACTCGCGATCCTCGAGAAGGGCGACGCCTTCGCGATCTACCCCGAGGGCACCCGCTCGCTCGACGGCAAGCTCTACAAGGGGCGCACCGGCGTCGCCTGGCTCGCGCTCACCGCCGGGGTGCCGGTCGTGCCCGTCGGCATCGTCGGAACCGACGAGCTGCAGCCGGTCGGATCCAACCGCATCCACCGCGCCAAGGTGACCGTGCGCTTCGGCAAGCCGCTCGACCTCGCGCACTTCGGGCCGGCCACCTCGGGACGCGCCCGCCGTCAGGCGACCGACGCGATCATGGCCGAGATCCAGAAGCTCAGCGGCCAGGAGCTCGCCGGCCGCTACAACGAGAGCCCCGCCGCGAACGTCGTCGAGCGCGTCAAGCGCGCCCTCCACCCCGAGCGCCTCTAGCTGGCCCGTTGCCCCCAGCCCGCCGTCGCTCGTCGCTCGTCAATACTGTCTCCCGGCGCCCCGAGCCCGCCGCCGTTTCGCGGATACTGGCGCCTCTCAATGCGGATACTGGCGAGGCGATAGGCCAGGTCTCCCCGCGGCCCCGCCACCGCGCCCGGACAGTATCCGCGTGACCCGGGCTGCGCGGGATCGTGGCCGCGCTCGCCTCCGCGCCAGCCCGCAGCTCTTGGCTCCGCCCCGCGAACCCCGCGCAGCGGATACTGGTGTCCAGCGAGCCGATACTGGCGAGGCGACGGGGGGACGCGCTCTGCGGCCGCGCCGAGACGCCCCAGCAGTATCCGAGGCCCCCGGCATCCGCCGCGCGCCCTCGCGTTCACCGGGCTGCCCCAGCATCCTCCCGAGTCGCTGTCGACAGGCACTCAGGTCTTGTGGCGCGTGCACCGACAGGTCTACGTTCTGCGCTGATGGGCACATCCGCCTTACCCGTGTGACGGACGCCCGAACCCGTTCCCGTGGAGGCGGCCGTGCCGTTCCGTATTCCGCGCACCGATCCCGGTGCCGTCACGCTGACCGACGGCGGGCTCGAGACCGACCTCATCTACAACGCCGGACTCGACCTGCCCGACTTCGCCGCATTCCCGCTGCTCGACGACGAGCACGGACGCGACGCCCTCGCCGCCTACTTCCGTCTCGCGATCGAGACGGCCCAGGATGCGCACACCCCCTTCAGCCTCGACACCGTCACCTGGCGGGCGAACCCCGACTGGGCCGCTCGCCGCGGCTACGCCGGTGCGGAGTTCGAGCGGATCGTGCGCGATGCGGTCGAGTTCGCGCGCGACCTGCGCGACCAGGCCATCGACGACGGGGCGCGGCATCCGATCCTCGTCTGCGGCGTCGTCGGGCCGCGCGACGATGGTTACGCGCCCGCCACCCTCATGACCTCCGCCGAAGCGCGCGACTACCACCGGCGGCAGATCGCCGTCTTCGCGGATGCGGGGGTCGACTACGCCGCCGCCATGACGATGGCCTACCCCGCTGAAGCGATCGGCATCGTCGAGGCGGCGCAGGCCGAGGGGCTTCCCATCGCGATCTCGTTCACCGTCGAAACCGACGGCCGACTGCCCGCCGGCCAGACGCTGCGCGACGCGCTCGCCGAGGTGGATGCCGCCACCGACGGCGGTCCCGCGTACTTCGGGGTCAACTGCGCGCATCCCGACCACCTGCCCGACGGCCTCGACGAGGAGTGGGGCGGGCGCCTCGCCGTGTACCGCGCGAACGCCTCGCGACGCAGGCACGCCGAGCTCGACGCCCTCGACGAGCTGGATGCCGGCGACCCGGCCGAGCTCGGACGTCTCGTCGGCGCGCTGCATCGCCGCCTTCCCGGCCTCACCGTGCTCGGCGGATGCTGCGGAACCGACGACCGCCACATCCGCGCGATCGCCGAGGCGGTGCTGCGCCGCGACTGAGCCCAGAGCTGAGCGTCGCCGGATCGCAACCCCGCGCATCCGCGCTCGGCGCTAGCCTCAGCGCATGACCTTCGATCCGAACTCGGATATCAGCAAGGGCCGCGTGAGCAAGCGCGGGCGCAACGCCGGGATCGGCGTCGGCGCGGGCGCTGGCGGTCTGGTCATCATCGCCCTCCTCATCCAGGCGTTCACCGGCGTCGACCTGACCGGTCTGCTCGCCGGCGGAACCGGCACGAGCGGCGGCGGCGCGACCTCCGACGAGAGCGCCCTGAGCTGCACCGCCCAGCAGGCCAACGATGACACCGAGTGCCGGGTGCAGGGCGCGGCGGCGTCGCTGCGCGAGTACTGGCCGCAGCACGTGAAGAACGCGACCGATCCGAAGATCATCATCTTCGAGGGCCAGACGAACACCGGATGCGGTGGTGCGACCTCCGCGGTCGGCCCCTTCTACTGCCCGGCCGATCAGCAGATCTACCTCGACACCTCCTTCTACGACCAGCTGAAGTCGCAGTTCGGCTCGACCACCGGGCCGCTCGCGCAGCTGTACGTGATCGGGCACGAGTGGGGTCACCACATCCAGCACATCACCGGCATCACCGATGGCAAGGATCTGCGCGCGACCGGCCCGTCGAGCGACAGCGTGCGCCTCGAGCTGCAGGCCGACTGCTTCGCCGGGGCCTGGCTGGGCGCGGCGGCGCAGGGCGACGACCGCGTGCTCGAGCCGCCGACGCGCCAGCAGATCGACGATGCGCTGAACGCGGCGGCGACGGTCGGCGACGACAACATCCAGGAGAAGACGCAGGGTCAGGCGACGCCGGAGAGCTGGACGCACGGCTCGAGCGCCGCGCGCCAGAAGTGGTTCCTGACCGGGTACAACGGCGACCCGCAGTCGTGCAACACCTTCGACGTCAGCGCGGCGCAGCTCGGCGACAGCTGACCCGTCTCGCGTCATCCTCTAAGGGCTTTCGCCCAGCTTTGTGGATCTCGCACAACCGTGCCGCGACCGTCCGACGGCGCGTTCGTGAGGTCCGACGACGATTCGCGCCACGGCCGCGACCCCGGCCTACCGTGGCGCAGACAAGGTGAGCGGAGCTGCTGGGAGCCTCCGCGCCCGATCCCGGAGGAACCAGCATGAGCGTCATCGACGAGCCCGCGACCGAAGCCCTTCCCGCCGGCGGAGCAGCCGACACGAAGTCCGCGAGCGACAAGGCCGCGGCCGAGAAGGCCAAGCACGACAAGGCCGACAAGCACGGCAAGACCGGCACGGTGGATGCGGGCCGCATCGACACGGTCTGGCTCGGCGAGTACCTGCTCGGCAAGTGGGCCGATGACCGCCGCACGAGCCGCGAGCAGCTCAAGGACGAGCGCTATCACCGCATCGACGGCCTGACGATGGCCGACCACCGCGAGCGCACCCTCGGCCAGCTGCATCAGCTCGTCGCCGACAAGGCCGTGCACCGTGCCTTCCCGAAGCACCTCGGCGGCGAGGACAACCACGGTGGCAACATCGCCGCCTTCGAGGAGCTGCTGCTCGCCGATCCCTCGCTGCAGATCAAGTCGGGCGTGCAGTGGGGACTGTTCGGCGCCGCGATCCTGCACCTCGGAACCGAACGCCACCACGACGCCTACCTGCCGAGCGCGATGTCGCTCGAGATCCCGGGCGCCTTCGCGATGACCGAGACCGGACACGGCTCGGATGTCGCCTCGATCGGCACGACGGCGACCTACGACCCGGAGACGCAGGAGTTCGTCATCCACACCCCGTTCCGCGCGGCGTGGAAGGACTACCTCGGCAATGCGGCGAAGGACGGCCGGGCGGCGGTCGTCTTCGCGAAGCTCATCACGCAGGGCGTCGACCACGGCGTGCACGCCTTCTACGTGCCGATCCGCGATGCCGACGGCGCGTTCCTGCCGGGTGTCGGCGGCGAGGACGACGGACTCAAGGGCGGACTCAACGGCATCGACAACGGCCGCCTGCACTTCGACCACGTGCGCATCCCGCGCCTCGACCTGCTCGACCGCTACGGCCAGGTCGCCGAGGACGGCTCCTACACCTCGCCCATCGCGAGCCCCGGCCGCCGCTTCTTCACGATGCTCGGCACGCTCGTGCAGGGTCGCGTCTCGCTCGACGGCTCGTCGACGCTCGCCTCGAAGGTCGGTCTGACGATCGCGCTGCGCTACGCGAGCGAGCGTCGTCAGTTCGCGGGCGCGGATGCCGAGAACGAGGTCGTGCTGCTCGACTACCAGCGCCACCAGCGCCGCCTGCTGCCGCGTCTCGCCGAGACCTACGCGATGTCGTTCGCGCACGAGCGTCTGCTCGAGAAGTTCGACTCCGTGTTCTCGGGCAAGGGCGACACCGACGAGGACCGGCAGGATCTCGAGACCCTCGCCGCCGCCCTCAAGCCGCTGAGCACCTGGGCCGGCCTCGACATCCTGCAGGAGTGCCGCGAGGCCTGCGGCGGCGCCGGCTTCCTCGCCGAGAACCGCTTCACCCAGCTGCGCGCCGACCTCGACGTCTACGTGACCTTCGAGGGCGACAACAACGTGCTGCTGCAGCTCGTCGCGAAGCGCCTGCTCGGCGACTACGCCGCGAAGCTGTCGAAGGCGGACGCGGGCGACATCGCCGGCTTCGTCGCCGGCCAGGTCGGGGATGCTGCGCTCAACCGCTCGGGTCTGCGCAAGGTCGCGCAGGCGGTCGCCGACTTCGGCTCGACCGCCCGCTCGGTCGGCATGGTTCGCGACGAGGCCTCGCAGCGTCAGCTGCTCACCGATCGCGTGCACACCATGGTCGGCGAGGTGGCGCTGCGACTGCGTGGCGCATCCAAGCTGTCGGCGGAGGCCGCGGCCGAGCTGTTCAACGCGAACCAGGACGAGCTGATCCAGGCGGCCCGTGCGCACGCGGAGCTGCTGCAGTGGGAGTCGTTCACGGATGCGCTGGGCTGGGTCGAGCACCCCGGCACGAAGCAGAAGCTCACCTGGCTGCGCGACCTCTTCGGCTTCACGCTGATCGAGAAGCACCTGGCCTGGTACCTGATGCACGGGCGCCTGTCGGCGTTCCGCGCGCAAGCGATCACCGATTACATCGACGACCGTCTGCTGCCGCGCCTGCGCCCGCACGCGCTCGACCTGGTGGAGGCGTTCCAGCTCGCGCCGGAGCACCTGCGGGCGCCGATCGCGACGGGCGCCGAGGCCGCGCGGCAGGACGAGGCGCGCGATTACTACGCCGCGCTGCGCGCCTCGGGTGAGGCGCCGACGCCGGAGAAGTCGCCGAAGAAGCGCTGATCACAGGGACGACGCGACGGCCGCCGAGCGTGCGGGCCGTGGATCGGCCCGCGGGCTCAGCGCGAGAACGGCGCCGTGCGGATGCCGAAGTGGTCGCGCAGGGCGGTCGCGGCGGCGTACCAGCCGTTCATGCCGTGCGTCGACGGCCCGGGCGGGGTCGCCGCCGAACCGAGGTAGAGGCCGGCGACGGGCGTGCGCCACGGTGCGCGCGACAGCACGGGGCGGGCGATCAGCTGCGGAACGGTCACGGCGCCGCCCATCATCTCGCCGCCCGGGTCGTTCGGGTTCTCGACCGCGAGCTGTGCGGCCGAGCGGTGCGCGCTCGCGAGGATCGTGTCGCGGAAACCCGGGGCGAAGCGCTCGATCTGCGCCGTGATCGTCTCCGTGAGGTCGGCATCCGATCCGGCCGGAACGTGCGTGTACGCCCAGACCGTGTGCTGGCCCTCGGGTGCGCGCGAGGGGTCGATCACGGTCGGCTGGGTCAGCAGCACGTAGGGGTTCGAGGGGATGCGGCCGGCCGCCACCTCGGCCTCGGCCGCCCCGATCTCGGCGCGGGTCCCGCCGAGGTGCACGGTCGGGGCGGCGCCGACCCGCGCATCCGACCAGGGGATCGGCGCACTCGTGGCGAAGTCGACCTTCGCGACCCCGTCGCCGCGGCGGTAGCGGCCGAGCGCGCGGCGGTAGCCCGCGGGCAGCTTCTCGCCGACATACGAGGCGAGGAACTCGGGGCTCGTGTCGAGGATCGTCACTCGGCTCGGCTCGACGTCGGAGGGGCTCGCGACGTGCTCGCCGAGGCGGATGGTGCCGCCGCGCCCCGTGAAGTCGGCGGCGAGGGCGTCGGCGATCGCCTGCGAGCCGCCGATCGGAACCGGGTAGCCGACCGTGTGACCGAAGGCCGCGAGCAGCAGGCCGGCGCCGGCCGCGCCGAGCGTGTTCAGGCGGGCGACCGTGTGGGCCGCGGTGCCGGCCGAGAGCGCGGCGCCGGCCTCGGTCGCGAAGCCCAGGCGACCGGGAGTCGCGCCGCGGCCCTGCGCATCGACGCCGCCGAAGGCCGCGAGACGCAGCGAGCGGATGCCGAACAGCGTCGCTGCGGTCGGGTCGCTCGGCCAGCGCAGCAGCGGGCCCCCGGTGAGCGTCTGCACGCCGGCGAAGTGCTCGACGAGCGGGCCGACGAAGCGCCGCCATCCGGGTCCGTCAGCGCCGAGTTCGTCGACCGTGCGGTCGAGATCGAGGTAGGCGAGCGCGGCGTCGCGGCCGTCGAGCGGATGCGCGTACGACACGTCGGGGATCGCGAGCGGCACGCGCTGCTCGAGTCCCCAGGCCCGGAAGAACGGCGACGCCAGCGCGCCCGGGTGCACGGCCGAGCAGACGTCGTGCACGAACCCCGGCAGGGTCAGCTCGGCCGACGACATGCCGCCGCCGACGCGGTCGGCGCGCTCGATCAGCTGCACCTCGAGGCCCGCCGCGGCGAGCGTGACGGCGGCGGCGAGGCCGTTCGGTCCGGCGCCGACCACAGTCGCGTCGATCATGCCTGTGCTGCTCCCCGGGTCGTGCGCGACGCTGCGTGATCGCGTCGCGCTTCCAGAGTAGACGTCACGTCCTGCCGGGCGGATGCGGGCGGCGGCGGGCGGCGACCGGTGGCCGCGTCAGGCGGGGTCGATCAGCGTGCGGTCGGCCGGGTCGACGGCGCGGGAGTTGTTGACGCGGCGGTCGACCTCGTGGGTGCGCACCGTGCCGGCGACCTGCTCGCTCGAGGCGAGCAGGGCATCCACCAGGGCGTCGGTCTCGGCGCCCGGCGTCAGCTTGGCGGGGCTCAGCCACTCGTCGCGCAGCTCGGGCGTGACGAAGGCGGGCATGCGGTCGTGCACCTCGCCGCTCGCATCGCGGGCCTCGCGGGTGATGATCGCGGCCGAGAGCTGCCACTCGCCGTCGACCTTGCGCACCGTGCACAGGCCGGCCGCGGCGAGCAGCGGCGCGCCGGCATCCGTGCCCGGCTCGGCTCCGGCGTGGATGAACCAGGGCGTCTTCGCGTTCTTCTCACCGGTCCACTCGTAGTAGCCGCGCATCGGAACGATCACACGGTGCGCGGCGAAGGCGCCCTTCCACATGCCGTTCGTCGCGACGGTCTCGATGCGGGCGTTGAACTGGGGGCGCGTGTGGCTCGTGATGAACGAGGGATGGAAGTCCCACGCCGCCGCCTCGACCGTGCGGGTGATCTGCCCGTCGCGGTGCGCGCGCTCGCGCACCACCGGGATCGCCTCGGTCGGCGCGATCGAGTACGACACCGACCAGTCGCGGAAATCGTTGCCGTCGAGCACGAACTCCTCGATGAGGTCGTTCGTCTCCTTGTCCATCGCGAAGCGCCCGCACATGCGGGCAGGCTACGCCGGGCCGCCGACATCGGGCCGTCGGCGCGGGATGTCGGCGGCGGTCGATAGGGTGGAGTCGCCGGACACTGATTCCGCATCGATTGTCGATCAATCGATACTCATTTCGCAGTCAAACTTGGAAATCACGACGGAATGCGTCATAATCGACGCTGAGCGCGGCCGTGTCCCCGTCCGGTCACGCCGCCCCAACTGCTCGCTCCGACCGCCCCGTGCGATCGGGCCGGCGGCCGCATCCACCCCGTCCGGAGGAACCCCACATGGCCAGCGCGAACCGCATCGAGCGCGACGTCGTGATCATCGGCGCCGGAGCATCCGGCCTCACCGCCGCGAACGCCCTGCGCGACGCCGGCCACAGCGTGGTCGTTCTCGAGGCCCGCGACCGCGTCGGCGGCCGCCTCTGGACCCGCGAGATCGACGGCGCGACCCTCGAGATCGGCGGCCAGTGGGTCTCGCCCGACCAGGACGCGCTCATCGACACCCTCGCCGAGCTCGGCCTCGAGACCTACTCGCGCTACCGCGAAGGCGACAGCGTCTACGTCGCCGCCGACGGCACCCGCACCCGCTTCACCGGCGAGATCTTCCCCGTCGCCCCCGAGACCGCCGCCGAGATCGAGCGCCTCATCGCGCTGCTCGACGGCCTCGTGGCCGAGGTCGACCCGGCCGCCCCGTGGGATCACCCGCGCGCCGCCGAGTACGACCAGGTGTCGTGGAAGCAGTGGCTCAGCGAGCAGACCGATGACGTCGAGGCGCGTGACAACATCGCGCTCTACATCGCCGAGGCGATGCTGACGAAGCCCTCGCACGCCTTCTCGCTGCTGCAGGCGCTGCTCATGGCGGCCTCGGCCGGCAGCTTCAGCCACCTCGTGGATGCCGACTTCATCCTCGACAAGCGCGTCGTCGGCGGTCTGCAGCAGGTTCCGCTCAAGCTCGCGGAGCGCCTCGGCGACGATGTCATCCTCAATGCGGCCGTGCGTCGACTCGAGTGGACGGGTGGAGCGGATGCCTCGGGTGCCGACGGCACGCCGATCCAGGGCGTCGTGGCCTACGCCGACGGCGGGATCGAGGTCGCCGCGAAGCGCGCGATCGTCGCGCTGCCGCCGAACCTGTTCGAGCGCATCGACTTCCAGCCCGCGCTGCCGCGCCTCGTGCAGCAGGCGCACCAGCACCTCTCGCTCGGCCTCGTCATCAAGGTGCACGCCGTCTACGCGACGCCGTTCTGGCGCGAGCAGGGCCTCTCGGGCACGGCATTCAGCCCCTATCGGATCGTTCACGAGGCCTACGACAACAGCTACGACGGCGACCCGCGCGGCACCCTCGTCGGTTTCGTGAGCGACCAGAAGGCCGACGACGTGTTCTCGCTGCCGGCCGAGGAGCGCAAGGCGCGCATCCTCGCCTCGCTCGCCGACTACTACGGCCCCGAGGCGCTCAGCCCCGAGGTCTACTTCGAGTCGGACTGGGCGGCCGAGGAGTGGACGCGTGGCGCTTACGCCGCGAGCTACGACCTGGGCGGACTCAGCCGCTACGGCGCCCACCAGACGACACCGGTCGGCCCCATCCACTGGTCGTGCAGCGACTTCGCGCCCGAGGGCTACCAGCACGTCGACGGCGCGATCCGCCTCGGGCGCACCACGGCGGCGGCGATCGCGGAGCAGCTGCGCGGCTGACGCGCGCGCGGCGCCGTTGCGCGGCGCGAGATCACGGGCGCGGGCGGGTCTGACGACTCCGCCCGCGCCTCTCGCATGACCGGCTGTGGACGACGGTCGGCACGTCCGCGCGTTTCGCGGGAAGATCGTCCTGACAACGCGGAGCAGGGAGCGATCACGGATGCGGTTCATCGTCGGGTACACGAGCACGCCGACCGGGCGGGACGCCCTGGCGCTCGGCATCCGGCTGGCCCGCGCCGCGCGCGCCCAGCTCGACCTCGTGCTCGTCGTCAATCTGCCCGAGCGCGAGGCCGGCGACGGGCCGGCCGATGACGAATACAGCCGCAAGCTGCGCGCGACGGCGCAGCAGTGGCTCGACGACGCGGCCCGCAGCATCCCCGCCGGCGTCGAGTTCGCGACGCACCTCGTCGACGCCGAGTCCTTCGCCGAGGGGCTGCTCGACGCGGCCCGCGACCTCGGCGCCCGCTTCCTCGTTATCGGCGCCGCGCACGGCGGACTGCTCGGGCGCATCGCCGCCGGCAGCGTCGCGGGCGCTCTGCTGCACTCGGCCGAGGTGCCGGTCGTGCTCGCCCCGGCCGGATGGGCCACCCGCCCCAGCGCCGTCGACGAGCCGATCAGCCGCATCAGCTGCGCGATCGGCGCCCGCGTCGGCGCCGCCCACCTGCTCGACGAGGCGCTCGGCGTCGCGCGCCGCGTCGGAGCCCCGCTGCGGCTCGTCTCGCTCGTCGGCCTCGACCAGGAGGACGGCACGGCCCGCCCCGACGCGCTCGAGGCGGGCCGCCGCCACGCCGAGACGCTGCTGCAGGCCGCGACCGAGCAGCTGCCCTCCGACATCGAGGTCAGTACGGATGTCGCGGTCGCCGGCGGCGTCGAGGCCGCGGTCGCCGCGATCGACTGGGATCCGGCCGAGGTCGTGCTGCTCGGCTCGAGCCGTCTCGCCTCGCCGCGTCGGCTCTTCCTCGGCTCCACCGCCGCGCAGATGCTGCGCGAGCTGCCGGTGCCGGTCGTCGTGGTGCCCAGCGCGGCGCGCTGAGGCGCACCACTCGCGCCGCACGCAATCCGCCGAGCCCGCCCGCCCGAGCGTTCCCCGCGCCCCGCGCGTTCACCTTCGCGACACCTCCCGTCCGCACGGCCTCGGCACAGTGGCTGACATCCCCAGCCCAGAGGTGCGCCCGCGCACCCGGACCGAGAGAGAGCCCGTGCTGCGCATGCTCATCCGCGCCGGCGGAGCCGCCGCGATCGCGACCGCCGTCGGCGGCGCCGCCCTGATCGCCCCGGCGCCCGCCCTCGCCGCCCCGACCACCGATGTCCCCGCCGCATCCTGCGCGGCCGGCGGCGTCACCGACCCGTACCTCTGCTCACCCGTCGGCAGCCTGCTCGATGTGCGCATCGGCGACGTGCACCCGACGCAGCCGTCGCTCGGCACCGACGAGGTGTACTACAAGCTCGGCCGCTACGAGAAGGGCAAGACGAGCCAGGACACCTACGGCAAGCGCTTCGGCGACTGGTGCGAGGCCAACGGCCAGACCGACGTCGCGACCGCGCAGCCGACCGCGACCCTGCGCGACGCCTCGACCTTCACCTGCGAGACCCCGCTCGGCTCCGAGACGGCCGACTCGAAGGCCGCGATGAAGACCGTCGTGATCGGCCCCGGCGGCATCCCGTATCTCACCGACGGACACCACACGCTGACCTCCTTCGCCGAGACGCTCGACGGCGGCCTCGACCTGCACGTGCGCCTGCGTGTGCTCGGCAACCTCAGCGGCCTCAGCGACGATCAGTTCTGGTCGACGATGAAGGAGAACAAGTGGGTGTGGCTGAAGGATGTGAACGGCGACGACATCCAGCCGGTCGACCTGCCCTCGAGCGTCGGGCTCGCGAACTTCGACGACGACCCGTACCGCAGCATCCTCTACTTCGGTCGTGACATCGGCTACAGCGCCAACGGCGAGATCCCCTTCCAGGAGTTCTACTGGGGCGAGTGGCTGCGCGGCCGCACCGACATCGATGTGAAGGCCTGGAACCAGGACGACCCGGCGGCGACGCTCGCCCTCGTGAAGCAGATCACGAAGGCGCAGACCGCGCTCGCCGACGACGCGGTCGTCGCGGGCGGCTTCACCGCCAAGCAGCTCGGCAAGCTCGCCGCCTGGAACGACGGCAAGAAGGAGACCGGCGGCGAGTTCGCGAAGCTCTCGAAGCCGATCACCGACGACAAGCCCGGCAAGGTCGCCCACATGGCGAACTACCGCGCCGATCGCCGGCCGCTGACGGCTCCCGCCGTGCCGGCGGCGCCGAGCCTGACGCCGGGCGAGACCCGACGCGACGCGCTGGTCGGATGGACGGCGCCGACCTCGGGCCGACCGCTCGAGTACACGGTCACGCTCACCGGCGGCGCCACGCCGCAGACCGTGACGGTCGACGGGGATGCCACGGCTCACGTCTTCAGCTCGCTCAAGCCCGGCAGCTACACGGCGACCATCACCGCGACGAACAAGGTCGGCACCTCGGCCTCGTCGAGCGCGTCGCCGCCGCTCGTGGTCGCTGACGAGACGGACCCGACCGACCCGGCGACCGGCGACGAGAAGCTCGTCGTGACCGGGTCGCTCACCGCCAGCGGACGCGTGACGATCGACGGCACCGGCTTCCGCGCCGACGCCGTCGTGACGCTCGAGCTGCACTCCGACCCGGTCGTGCTCGGCACGGCGACGGCGGACGCGCAGGGCGCGCTGAGCCTCGCCGCGACCATCCCGGCGTCGACCCCCGCGGGATCGCACACGGTCGTCGCGCTGATCGACGGCACCCAGGTCGCCGGCCAGGCCGTGCAGATCGCCGCGGCCCCGGCCGCCGGAGCGGGCGCCGGTTCGGCGGGAGCCGCCGCGGGCGACCCGGCCGCGCTCGCCTCGACCGGCGTCGACAGCCTGCCGGCCGCGGCGCTCGCCGCGCTCGCCCTGGCCACGGGCGTCGTGCTCATGCTGCTGCGTCAGATCCGCCGCACCGGACGCCGCCCCGGCGCCGCCGGTACCGCCGACACCGAGTCCTGAGCCCTGCTCTCAACGCCCGGCTGAACCCCGAGAAGCACCACCTCACCGCAGGGATGCGCGGCTCGACCTCCTCGTGAGGCTCGGGCCGCGCATCCCTGTCGCGTTCCCCCATGGTCCGCGCCCGGGCGTCACGGGCGCGAAACCTGAGCGGGCTAGCCTCGGGGCATGCTCCAGCCCGCGCTCGAACCGCACCACGACGGATCCCCGCTCTACGTCTCGAGCGGGCATCCCGAGCTCGGCGAGGTCGTGCGGGTGAGGGTGCGCATCCCGCGGGCGTGGGGGGATGCGCGGCGCGTGCTGACCCGCTCGAACCCCGACCACGAGCCGCGGTTCACCGAGGCCGAGATCGTCGCCCGCGACGACGACGCCGTCTGGTGGGAGGCCGACCTCACGGTCGAGAACCCCATCCACGGCTACCGCTTCCTGATCGAGCGCGCCGACGGCACCGCCTGGTGGCTGAGCGCCCGCGGGCTCTCGCGCACCGAGGCGCGCGACATGAACGACTTCCGGCTCGTGAGCTACCCCGAGCCACCGGAGTGGGGTCAGAGCACCGTGCTCTACCAGGTGTTCCCCGACCGCTTCGCGCGCAGCGAGCTCGCCGACCGCCGCGACCTGCCCGACTGGGCCGAGCCGGCCGCGTGGGGCGACGAGGTCATCCATGTCGGCCCGTCGACGGCGACGCAGTTCTTCGGCGGCGACCTCGACGGCGTGCGCGAGAAGCTCGACCACCTCGTCGGCCTCGGCGTGACGATGATCTACCTCACCCCCGTCTTCCCGGCGCGGTCGAACCACCGCTACGACGCCTGGTCGTTCGAGGAGGTCGACCCGCTGCTCGGCGGCGACGAGGCGCTCATCCGCCTGGTCGAGGCCGCGCACGAACGCGGACTCAAGGTCATCGGCGACCTGACGAGCAACCACTCGGGGGATGCGCACGAGTGGTTCCGCGCCGCGCACGGCCAGCCGGGTGCCGCCGAGAGCGACTTCTACTACTGGCTCGACCCCGAGCAGCAGGGCTACGTGTCGTGGCTGGGCGTGCCGAGCCTGCCGAAGCTGAACTGGCACTCGCGCGAGCTGCGGCGGCGCTTCATCGAGGGGCCGCGCTCGATCGTCGGCCGCTGGCTCGCGGAGCCGTACAGCCTCGACGGCTGGCGCATCGACGTCGCCAACATGACCGGGCGCTACCTGGATGACGACCTCAACCAGGAGGTGCGCCGCATCATCCGCCAGACGATGATCGACGTGAACCCCGACACCCTGCTGCTCGGCGAGTCGACGAACGACGCCGCGAGCGACTTCACCGGCGATGCCTGGCACGGCGCGATGACCTACGCGAACTTCACGCGTCCGCTCTGGAACTGGCTGCGCGAACCCGGCTCGCCGGCGCCCGGCGGCATCAATGTGACCCTCGGACGCACCGAGGATTTCAGCGGCCTCGAGTTCTGGGACCAGCACCGCCGCTTCACCGCCGAGCTTGCCTGGCGGGTGCGTCTGCACACCATGAACGCGCTCGACACGCACGACACCCCGCGCTTCCTCACGCACGCGCGGCCCGGCGCCGTGCCCGTCGCGTTCGGTCTCGCGGTGACGCTGCCGGGCATCCCGGTGGTGTTCGCGGGGGATGAGTTCGGCCTCGTCGGCGACGACGGCGAGCACTCGCGCACGCCGCTGCCGTGGGATCGTCTCGCCGAGGCGGCGGGCTCGATCGACCTGTACTCGGCGCTGATCGGACTCAAGCGCGCGCATCCGGCCCTCAACGGCGGCGGGCTGCGCTGGCTGCACATCGGCGACGACGTGCTCGTCTTCGCGCGCGAGACCGCCGACGAGACGGCGCTCGTCGCAGCGGCCCGGGCGGATGTCGTGGTCGAGCTGGCGGCGGGGTCGCTCGGGGCGGCGGTCGGTGACGTCGAGCGTCTCATCGGCGAAGCCGCCCTCGACATCGGAGCGGACGGCGCCGCCCGCATCCACTCGACCGGCATGTCGTTCACGGCCTGGCGCCTGCCCGGTGTCGCGCTGCCCGCGTTCCGCCGCCCCGGCGACGACGCCGAGACGCTCGCCGGCTCCGGCGACGTGACCCCCGAGCTCGCGCCCGAGGTGTTCTGAGTCGACACCTCGGGGCTGACCTGCCTGGGCCGGTGTCGGCTGGGGGCTACTCCGCCAGACGGATGAGCGCCGCCGAATCCGGGGGCAGCGCGAGCACGCCCTCGGCGGTCGCGACGACGTCGTCGGAGGTGCGGAACAGCAGCTCGTCGGCCGGCAGCGTGAACTCGCCGAGTCCCAGGTTGACCGCGACCACGAGCGAGCGGATGCGGATCGCGAGCGTGCGCGCCTCCTCGTCCACCGTCGCCGAGAGGTCGGCGAAGGTCGTCGTGCCGAACTCCGGCAGCTCGTGCCGCAGCCGGATCAGCTCCCGATGCGCCGCCAGCAACTCGCGATGGCCGGGCCGGTCGAGCTCGGTCCAGTCGAGGTTCGAGCGCTCGAAGGTCTGCGGATCCTGCGGGTCGGGCACGGCATCCGGATCCCATCCCATCTTCGCGAACTCGGCGATGCGGCCCTCCGCGGTCGCCCGGCCGAGCTCGGGCTCGGGGTGCGCGGTGAAGAACTGCCAGGGGGTGGATGCGCCCCACTCCTCGCCCATGAACAGCATCGGCGTGAACGGCGACAGCAGGTTCAGCACGGCCGCGACCGCGAGCCGCCGCGGCGAGAGCGTCGCCGTCAAGCGGTCACCCTCCGCCCGGTTGCCGATCTGGTCGTGATCCTGCGCGAAGGTCACGAGGGATGCGGTGGGCAGCTGCGCGGGGATCGGCCGGCCGTGCTCGCGCTCCCGGAACGACGAGAACGTTCCGTCGTGGAAGAAGCCCCGCGTCGCGGCCTTCGCGAGCGCGCCGAGCGGAGCGAAGTCGGCGTAGTAGCCGGTCGTCTCGCCGGTCAGCGCGACGTGCACGGCGTGGTGGTAGTCGTCGGACCACTGGGCGGTGAGGCCGTAGCCGGTGGCGCTGGTCGCGCCGGAGCCCGCGTCGTCGCCCGAGCCACCGCCGGAGCCGCCTCCCGCATCCGCCCGCGCCTCGAACATGACCGGGTCGTTGAGGTCCGACTCGGCGATCAGCGTGACCGGGCGCCCGAGCGCGTCGCTCAGCGCATCCGCCTGCGCGCCCAGCTCGGCCAGGATGTGCGGCGTCTGCTGATCGACGAGGGCGTGCACGGCATCCAGCCGGAGTCCGTCGACGCCGTAGTCGTCGAGCCAGAGCCGCGCGTTGTCGAGGATGTAGTCGCGCACCTCGACCTCGTCGAGATCCACCGAGTCGCCCCAGGTGTTGCGCGCGCCGTCGCGCAGGTACGGGCCGAAGCGCGGCAGGTAGTTGCCGCTCGGGCCGAGGTGGTTGTAGACGACGTCCTGGATGACGCCGAGACCGCGCTCATGCGCCGCGGCGACGAAGCGGCGGTAGGCCTCGGGGCCTCCGTAGCTGTCGTCGACCGCGAACCAGGCGACGCCGTCGTAGCCCCAGTTGTGCACGCCGTTGAAGCCGTTGACCGGAAGCAGCTCGACGAAGTCGATACCCAGCTCGACCAGGTGGTCGAGGCGCGCGATCGCGGAGTCGAGGGTGCCCTCGGGCGTGTAGGTGCCGATGTGCAGCTCGTAGATGACGGCGCCGGCGAGGGGGCGTCCGGGCCAGCGCTCGCCGCGGTGGCGGCCGGTGGGCGTGTGCTCGTGCTCGCGGGCGAGCTCGAAGGCGGTCGGATGCGCGGCCACGACCTCGCTGAGCGCGTGCACGCCGTCGGGCAGGCTGCGTCCGCGCGGGTCGGGGAGCGGGGTCTCGTCGTCATCGAGCAGGAAGCCGTAGCGGGATCCCTCCGGCAGCCCGGCGCCATCCCACACCCACCAGCCGGCGGCGCTGCCGGAGCGGATGCCGAGGGCGGCGGCCTCGGCCGCATCCAGTCGCCGCATCGGCTCGACCGCCCCGTCGAGGTGCAGCCGCACGCGGTCGGCTCTCGGAGCCCAGACCCGCGGCCGGAACCCGGCCACGCCGATCGCGGGCTCGATCGCTTCACTCATGTCAGTCCTCCTCGAGGCGGGCGAGCAGCGCGACCGGGTAGGTCGCGAGCAGGTCGGCGAGCGGGATCGAGCCGCCGGGGTACTCGCGGCCCGTCAGCAGGTCGACGAAGGGCGAGCTCTCGACGATCACGGTCGTGTCGCCCCAGCCGCCCGCCGCCGCCAGACCCAGCGGCAGGCGCGTCGCGACCGTCACGGCACCGCCGCGGTCGAAGGCGACCACGTGATCGGCGGCCGAGCCGAGCGCCGGAACCGCCACGTAACGGTCGAACAGCTCGGGCCGGTCGCGCCGCAGCCGCAGCGCACGCGAGGTGACGAGCAGCTTGGCGGCGCCGCTCTCATCCACCTCCGGCAGCAGCCCGGCGTCGAGCTCGGCGAGCATGGCGCGGCGCGAGGCGAAGTCGACCGGACGGCGGTTGTCCGGATCCACGAGCGACCGCTCCCAGCCCTCGCTGCCCTGGTAGACGTCGGGAACACCGGGTGCGGTCAGCTGGATGAGCTTCGCGGCGAGCCCGTTCGCGTAGCCGGCGACACGCATCCGCTCGACGATCTGCTCGACATCCGCCGCGACCTCCGCGTCGTCGAACACGTCGTCGACGAGGGCGTGCAGTCGGTCCTCCCAGCGCTCGTCGGGGTCGTTCCAGCTGGTCGAGACACCGGCCTCGCGGGCCGCCTTCTCGGCGTAGCCGTGCAGCGCTTCGCGCTCACGCGGCCAGGCGCCGACGATCGACTCCCAGAGCAGGCCCTCGAGGGCGCCGTCGTCGAGGTTCCGGTGCGCGCGCCGGCGCTCGATGAACGCCGTCCACTCCTCGGGGATCTCGCTGATCACGGTGATGCGCGCGCGGGTGTCCTCGCCGCGCTTCGTGTCGTGCGTCGAGAGGGTCGTCATGGATGCCGGGAACGCCGCCAGCCGGGTCTGCTGCCGCTGGTGGAACTCGTCCGCATCCAGCGAGAACTCGCTCGGATCGGCGCCGACCTCGGTCAGCGAGGCGAGCCGCGAGGTGCGGTAGAACGCCGTGTCTTCGACGCCCTTCGCCATGACCATGCCCGAGGTCTGCTGGAAGCGGATGGCGACCGCGCGCTCGGGGTCGGCGAGCGCGGACTGCAGCTCGGCGATCGGCGCGGCGAGGTCGGGGCGGCGCTGCAGTGCGGTCGCGACGGCGTGCTCGAGGTGCTCGGCGCCGAAGGGCAGGTAGCTGCGGTAGACGGGGAAGCAGGCGAGCAGCTCGGCCATCGCGTCGACGAGCTGCTCGGGCGTGGAGCCAGTTCCGTGGCCGCGTCGCGGATACTGCTCAGCAGTCGCATCAGCCGCCAGGGTGGGCTGCGTCGCGCTCTCGCCAGTATCGGCGTCGCTCGCGCCAGTATCCGCGCCGCGCGCGCCCTCGCGCTCCGCGAGGTGCTCGCGCACGAGGCGCCGCACCTCCGAGCCGAGGATGCCGTCGGCGATCGAGCGCTTCGTCGCGTGGATGAGGTCCGTCCAGCGGATGCGACCGCCGCGGCGGATCGCCGCATCGAGCCGGTCGAGGGCCGGCCGCCCGGCCGGGTCGACGAGCACCCGATCGATCTCGGCGAGCGCGTCGTAGCCGGTCGTGCCGGCCGCCTTCCAGAACGGCGGCAGGCTCTCGCCGTGCTCGAGGATCTTCTCGACCAGCACGTAGGCGTCGCCCGTCGCGGCGGCCAGCGCATCCAGGTAGCCGCCCGGATCGCGCAGCCCGTCGGGGTGATCGACGCGGATGCCGTCGACGAGTCCGTCGCGCACCCAGCGCACGATCTCGACGTGCGAGTCGTCGAACACCCGCTGGTCTTCGACGCGGATCGCGGCGAGCTCGTTGACGGCGAAGAACCGTCGGTAGTTCAGCTCGTGGTCGGCGCGGCGCCAGTCGATCAGCTCGTAGCTCTGGCGGTCGTGCACGCTGACCGGATCGGCGCCGTCGTCGGCGGTGCCGGGCGCGATCGGGAAGCGGTGGTCCCAGTAGCGCAGCTCGGGCTCGCCCGAACCCGAGCCGCTCGCGCTCTCGACGCGCAGCGCGCCCGACGCCGCCGCCTCGGCCAGCGTCTCGCCGAGCACCGGGATGCGCAGCTTCCCGTCGCCGTAGTCCCAGTCGATGTCGAAGGCGTCGGCGTGCGCCGAGGCGCGGCCGAGCCGCAGCACGTCCCACCACCACACGCTCTCGACCGGCTTCGACACCCCGACGTGATTCGGCACGATGTCGACGAGCACCCCGAGTCCGCGCTCGCGGGCGGCCGCGGCCAGCGCATCCAGCCCCGCCGATCCGCCGCGCGGCGCGTCGACGCGGGAGTGGTCGACCACGTCGTAGCCGTGCATCGACCCCGAGGTCGAGGCCAGCAGCGGCGACAGGTAGAACCAGTCCGCGCCGAGCTCGTTCAGATAGTCGGCGAGCTCCGCCGCATCCGCCAGCGTGAGCTCCGACGAGATCTGGAGTCGGTAGGTGGATGCGGGGATCCGGCTCATTTCTGCGGCGCCTCCTCGGCGGAATCGGGTGCGGTGCTGGCGGCGGCGGTCACGGCGTTCTCGCGCGCCGCGTTCTCGCGCTGCGCCGAGCGCGCCGACAGCGAGGCGCTGACGGAGTCGTCGCTCACCGGCTCCTCCTCGTGCTCCTGCAGCACGACGAGGGCGTGGGCGCCGAGGTCGAAGGTGTCGCCCGAGCGCAGCACGCCCCGGTCGACCCAGCCCTCGTGTCCGGCCGTGTCGACCACGACATCCCAGCCGCCGGCCTCGTCGCCGGGAACCGTGATCGTGACCGGCTCGGTGTGCGCCGAGAAGTAGACGAGGAAGCTGTCGTCGACGATGCGCTGGCCGCGCTGGTCGACGCCGCGGATGCCCTGCCCGTTGAGGAACATGCCGATCGTGCGGCCGAAACCGGCCGACCAGTCCTCGGGCAGCATCGCGGTGCCGTCGGGCTTCAGCCACTCGACGTCGGGCAGCGGCTCGCCCTCGCCGCGGCGCACCGGGCGTCCGTCGAAGAAGCGGCTGCGCCGGAAGGTCGGATGCTCGCGGCGCAGTCGGGCGAGTGCGGCGGTGAACTCGATGAGCGGCTCATCCGCGTCGTCCCAGTGCACCCAGCTCAGCTCGCTGTCCTGCGCGTAGACGTTGTTGTTGCCGTCTTGCGTGCGGCCGAGCTCGTCGCCGTGGGCGATCATCGGCACGCCCTGCGCGAGCAGCAGCGTCGCGAGGAAGTTGCGCTGCTGCCGGGCCCGCAGCCCGAGCACGGCCGGGTCGTCGGTGGGTCCCTCGACGCCGCTGTTCCACGAGCGGTTGCTGCTCTCGCCGTCGCGCCCGTCTTCGCCGTTGGCGTCGTTGTGCTTCTCGTTGTAGCTGACGAGGTCGCGCAGGGTGAAGCCGTCGTGCGCGGTGTGGAAGTTGATGCTCGCGACCGGGCGGCGCCCGTCGTCCTGGTAGAGGTCGGCCGAGCCGGTGATGCGCGACGCGAACTCGCCGAGCGTCGAGGGCTCGCCGCGCCAGAAGTCGCGCACGGTGTCGCGGTACTTGCCGTTCCACTCGGTCCACTGCGGCGGGAAGTTGCCGACCTGGTAGCCGCCGGGCCCGACATCCCAGGGCTCGGCGATGAGCTTCACCTGCGACACGATCGGGTCCTGCTGCACGAGCTCGAAGAAGGTCGACAGCTTGTCGACCTCGTAGAACTCGCGGGCGAGGGTGGAGGCGAGGTCGAAGCGGAAGCCGTCGACGTGCATGTCGGTCACCCAGTAGCGCAGCGAGTCCATGATCAGCTGCAGCGTGTGCGGGTTGCCGACGTTGAGGCTGTTCCCGGTGCCGGTGTAGTCCATGTAGAACTTCTTGTCGTCGTCGACGAGCCGGTAGTAGGCGGGGTTGTCGATGCCGCGCATCGAGATCGTGGGGCCCTGGTGGTTGCCCTCGGCCGTGTGGTTGTAGACCACATCCAGGATCACCTCGATGCCCGCCTCGTGCAGCGTGCGCACCATCTCCTTGAACTCCTGCACCTGCTGCCCGAGCTCGCCCGAGCCGCTGTAGCCGGCGTGCGGCGCGAGGAAGGCGATCGTGTTATAGCCCCAGTAGTTGCTGAGGCCCTTCTGCTGCAGGGTGTCGTCGTTGACGAACTGGTGCACGGGCATGAGCTCGATCGCGGTGGCGCCGATGCGCTTGAGGTGGTCGATGACGGCGGGATGCGCGATGCCGCCGTAGGTGCCGCGCTGCTCCTCAGGCACCGACGGGTGCAGGGCGGTGAGCCCCTTGACGTGCGCCTCGTAGATGACGCTCTCGGCGTAGGGGCGCTTCGGCTGGCGGTCGCCGCGCCAGTCGAAGAAGGGGTTGATGACGACGCCGAGCATCATGTTGCCGGCCGAGTCGTCGTCGTTGCGCTCGTCTTCGTCGCCGAAGGTGTACGAGAACATCGGCTGGCCCCACGCGATGTCGCCGCAGGTGGCCTTGGCGTAGGGGTCGAGCAGCAGCTTGTTCGGGTTGAAGCGCAGGCCCTGCTCGGGATCCCATTCGCCGTGCACGCGGTAGCCGTAGCGCTGGCCCGGCTGCACGGTGGGCAGGTAGGCGTGCCAGACGTAGGCGTCGACCTCGCGCAGCCGGATGCGCTCCTCCTCGCCGTTCTCGTCGATGAGGCAGAGCTCGACCTTCTCGGCGGCTTCGCTGTAGATCGCGAAGTTCGTTCCGCTGCCGTCGAAGGTCGCACCCAGGGGGTAGGGGGTGCCGGGCCAGACCTGCATGAGGGCCTTCCGCTGTGGTGGTGGATGCGGCGCGCTGCGGTGGTGCGGTGCTGTCGTACGGTGCAGGCGACGCCGTCGGGGCGTGAAGTGCTGGTGGTGCGGTGTCGTGCGTCGTTCACGCTACCGGCGGGCTCGCCGGTTCGGGAGGGCGCGGGGTACGACGCCGAGGGCGGCCGACGCGCGGCCGTTCCGGGTCGGGGTGCGCTGGCGCTCGACCTCGGGACGGTCGCGCGTCGGTGCGCTGGGTGGTGCGGGTGGTGCTGGTGCTTCGGCCGGTGCGCTGCGCGGGTGCGGCTCTCGCCGCATCCGCCTCGTCAGCCGGCTCGGCGCTCGCTGAAGTCGTCGGGGATCTCGTCGATCGCCTCGCCGAGTTCGCGCAGAGCCGGCCCGAGAGCGTGGAACTGCCCGACCTCGACGGCCCAACCGTACGACGAGCCGCGCAGGGCGACCCAGAGGGTGCCGGCGGCCTCGATGAAGCCGAGGATGCGGTCGCCGCGCGAGACCTGGTACACCGTCGCGGTCAGCGGGGTGACGACGGTACGTCCGGCGGAGCCGAGCGAGGGGTGGTCGGGGATGTCGATCTGCTCAGGGGCGGTCTTCGCGGTGGCGCTGGCCTGCGCGCCGCTCGTGGCTGGTTCCTGCGTCTGGGCGATGGTCACGATGAGCCTCCCGATTTGCTCGCTATCGAATTACTAGCTTGTCTAACTACTTAGGCCGGTCGCGGCAAGGGATTGACGCACACCTCTAGCCAGTGCTCAGACTCGCGACATCGGGGCGTCATCCGGGTTCATCGGGGCGTCACCTGGCGACGTCGGGCGTCACCTCGACGCGGCCTCGCGCGTCGGGCATCCACCCGTGATCGGGGGCGCGAGGAGTGGTTCGAAAGGACCGCCGGGCGATGCTAGAGTTCTCGGGTGCCCGCGGCCGATGGCTTCGAGCGCGCGCCCCGATAGCTCAGTGGTAGAGCACTTCCATGGTAAGGAAGGGGTCGTCAGTTCAATCCTGACTCGGGGCTCCGTCTTCCGGCGCAGCACTTCCACTGCAGTGCTGGAGGACCCCGGCGGGGTAGCTCAGGTGGTTAGAGCACACGGCTCATAATCGTGGTGTCGCGGGTTCGAGTCCCGCCCTCGCTACCGCAAGGCCCTCGGTTCCGGTTCCCGGACGAGGGCCTTTCTGCTATTCGCGGGAACGCAGCCCCCGGATGACTCGTCCGACGGGTAACTAGCCGAGCGAGGCCCTCAGCGTGGGATGCGACCGCGTGTCGCGCCGCGCGCGCCGTACGGAACTGGCCGAGGTCGAGCTCATCGGGAGCCCAGACCCGGTAGTGCTGACCGTGGCGCTCGACCCTGCCGGCGGAGACGGGTCCTACTCGCGCCTCCCACGCTGAATCCTCGATCTCCGACCACTGGAGCGCGGCGAGGGCTGGAGTGCTCTGGCGGTGCGCGCGGCCCGTTCGGGGTATGGATTCCTCTCAGCGGTTGCGTCTGCTGTGCGACGCGTCGACGGCGGAGACGACGGTCGTGAGATCCTTCTCATCCGTCACTGAGTGGGAGAGCTGGCGCGGCCCCGTGGAGCCGGTCGCGCTCGCGACGAGGTTCGACTGCCAGTACGCACCGGCCGGGATCCAGCGGATCGTGCCGCGGTGGAGGAAGCGGAACGAGTTCATCAGCGGTCGTTCCAGCTCCGCGCGCGGGCCGAACTCGGTCACCACGTCAGCGAGCAGGTCGACGCGGCTGCATCGGCCCAGCTCGTGGACGCGGTCGACCATCCATTGGGCGATGGGATCTTCGGATCGTGCCATGACCGCATCGTGCGCCTGATCGGGCCCTCGTGCGGGTAGATGAGAGAGCTCCCATCCGCCGGCGGTCAGGTCCTGACGGTCAGATTCCCGACTTGGTCAGCCCTTCGGCGAGCAGTTCCTGCATGTTGATCGGCTGCGTCGCGAGCGGGTCGATCGGCAGGTCGATCTCGTGGTTCCTGGTCATGATTCTGCGCCTCCAGTCCGGGCGTGCGGAGCAGCCCCGAGGCGGATGTCTTCCGCCCGCACAGAAGCTAGCCCCGCACCGCGACAGATGGCCCGCGCTATCAGCGAGTCAGAAACTGGCCCCCGCAGCGGCGCTCCGAGAGCGTCATCCGCGACGGAATCCGGCACACGGGACCCGCTCGACCGGGAGCCGCGGCGAATGCCCTGGCCTCTACAGCGAGCGCAGGAGCATCGCGGAACCCTGGCCGCCGCCTCCGCAGATCCCGGTCGCGCCGAATCGCCCGGTGCCGATGTCGTGCAGTGTGCGCGCCAGGTGTCCGATGATGCGTGCGCCGGAAGCGCCGATCGGGTGCCCGAGCGCGATCGCACCGCCGTGCGGATTCACGAGCCCGGGGTCGATGCCGAGCTCGCGTACCGAGTGGACCGCCACGGCGGCGAACGCCTCATTGATCTCGAGGCCGACGAGATCGTCGGCGCGGAGGTCCGTCCGATCGAGAACGGCTCTGATCGCGGCCGAGGGCTGCGCGTGCAGTCCGACATCGGGCCCGGCCACGATGGCGTGCGAGATGATCTCCGCCAGTGCTGGGACGCCCCGGGATGCTGCGACGCGGCCGTCCATGAGCACGAGCGCGGCCGCCCCATCGCTGATCTGCGACGAGGTTCCGGCCGTGATCGACCCGCCGTCGCCGAAGGCGGGACGCAGCTCAGCGAGCGACTCAATCGTCGTCTCCGCGCGCAGGCCGTCGTCCGCCGTCACGGTCACCGGGCGGCGGCCCCCGGTCTTCACGGGGACGATCTCGCCAGCGACCATCTCCTGAGCCGCGGCCAGCAGCCGATGCGAGCGTTCGGCCCACGCGTCCTGCTCCGCGCGGCCGATGTTCAGAGCGGCGTTGCGCGCTTCGGTCGATGCCCCCATCGAGCGATGCTCGCTCGCATCGGTCAGCCCGTCCAGCTCGAGGGTGTCGACGAGTTCGATGGAGCCGTACCGCATCCCGGCGCGCGATCGGCGATGCGCGTGCGGCGCCATCGACATCGACTCCTGCCCGACGGCGAGCACGATCTCGGCTTCTCCCGCGCGGATGAGCCGTGCCCCGTCGGCGACCGCCTCCGCGCCCGAGAGGCATACGGCGTTCAGGGTCGATGCGGGCACCGTGAGGGGAACCCCGGCGGCTACGGCGGTCTGCCGCGCCGGATTCTGACCGGCTGCCGCCTGCAGCACCTGGCCTGCGATGACCCGGTCGAGCTCGTCCGGTCGCACCCCGGCCCGGCGGAGGGCCTCGATGGCGGCCGCGGCGCCGAGTCGAGTGGCGGGTACCTCGCCGAAGACGCCCGTGAACCGCACGAACGGTGTGCGCGCGTAGCTCGCGATGACCACGCTCACGGTGTGATGTCGCTTCCGGCCGGTGCACCTGCGGTCTCGTTCGCGGTCGTGAACGGCGCGCCCGTGCGCTGACGTACCTCGTCGACGTCGTGCCCCGGCGCGACGTCGACGAGCACGAGTGCGCGATCGACGATGTCGAACACCGCGAGGTCGGTGATGATGCGCTGCACGACTCCGGACCCGGTCAGCGGCAGGTCGCACTGCTCGACGATCTTGGGTGTTCCATCTTTCGCGTTGTGGTCGGTGATCACGATCACCTCCGGGGTTCCCGCGACCAGGTCCATCGCTCCGCCCATCCCCTTCACGAGCTTGCCGGGGATGGTCCAGTTCGCCAGATCGCCGCAGGACGACACCTGCAGGGCGCCGAGAATGGCGGTGCGCACGTGCCCGCCGCGGATCATCGCGAAGGAACTCGCGGAGTCGAAGATGCTGGCGCCCGGCGCCAGTGTGACGGTCTGCTTCCCGGCGTTGATGAGGTCGGCGTCCTCGTCACCGTCGTAGGGGAAGGGGCCCATGCCGAGCAGGCCGTTCTCGCTCTGCAGCACCACCCTCACCCCGTCGGGCAGGTGATTGGCCACCATCGTCGGGATGCCGATACCGAGATTGACGTACTGTCCGTCGCGCAGTTCGCGGGCGGCGAGCGCCGCCATCTCATCGCGAGTCCAGGTCATGCCGCCGGCTCCTCTTCTGCGGCCGCGGCCGCGGCGGGTGCGTCCGGGCTCTCCGGTCGCGGGCGCACGGTGCGCTGCTCGATGTCCTTCTCTCGCGGGGTCGCGAGCACGACGCGGTCGACGAAGATGCCGGGCGTGTGGATCTGGTCGGGGTCGAGGTGCGCGCCCTGCAGCACTTCCGCCTCGATGAGGCTCACGCGTCCGGCAGTCGCGACAAGAGGGTTGAAGTTGCGTGCGGTGAACCGGTACACGAGGTTGCCGGCTGGATCGGCGCGGTGCGCTTTCACGAGGGCCAGGTCGGCGACGATGCCGCGCTCCTGCACGTAGGTGCGGCCATCGAATTCGGCGTGCGGCTTGCCCTCGGCGACCTGCGTTCCCACCCCGGTCGGGGTGTAGAAGGCGGGGATGCCGGCGCCACCGGCGCGCAATCGCTCGGCGAGGGTGCCCTGGGGTACGAATTCGACCTCGAGCACTCCGTCGAGGAACTGCTGGGCGAACAGCTTGTTCTCGCCCACGTACGACGCGACGACCTTGCGCACCTGCTGGTTCTCGAGCAGCAGCCCGAGCCCTTTGCCGTCGACGCCCATGTTGTTCGAGACGATCACCAGATCCTTCGCGCCGCTGTCGCGCACGGCTTCGATGAGGTCGCTCGGGTTCCCGCTGAGGCCGAAGCCGCCGACCGCGATGGTCATGCCGTCGCGGATGACGTCGGCGACGGCGGTCGCGGCATCGGGCATTCGCTTCACCATGTCGTTCCTCTTCTCTCGTGCGCGGGTCGGCCTCAGGCCGTGAAGCCGCCGTCGACGGGCACGATGACACCGCTGATCTGGCTCGCGCGGTCGCTGAGCAACCAGGCGGCGGTCTCGCCCACCTCCGAGGGGGTGGCCGGTTTACGCAGGGGGATGGCCGCGATGCGCCGCTCGACGGCCTCCGGGTCGTCGAGCCGCCACTTCTCGAGCATCGGCGTGGCCGTCGCGCCCGGCGCGACCGCGTTGACGCGGATGCCCACGGGGCCGTTGTCGTGCGCCGCGACGCGGGTCAGCCCCACGACGGCATGCTTCGCCGCGGGGTACACGCCGAGACCGGTGCTGCCGCGCAGGCCGCCGATGCTCGCCGTGTTGACGATCGACCCGCCGCCGCCCTGACGTCGCATCGCACGCACCTGCTCACGCAGGCACAGCCACACTCCTTTGACATTGACCGTCATCACGCGGTCGAAGTCTTCTTCGGCGATCTCATCGAGGCGTCCGATCTGGTTGACGCCGGCATTGTTGAACGCCCCGTCGATCCGACCCCACCGAGCGACGGTCTCGGCAACGAAACGCTCGACATCGGCCGCGACGCCGACGTCACCTGCGACGATCTCGGCCTCCCCGCCCGTCTGCCGCACCTCGTCGGCCAGGCGTTCCAGCGCGTCGCGCGACCGCGCCGCGAGCATGACCCTCGCCCCCTCCCGCGCGAAGACGCGCGCGGAGTCGGCGCCGATGCCGGCGCTGGCGCCCACGATGAGCACGCTCTTGCCGGCCAGGAGTCCGGGGCGGGATGCGGTGTCGGTCATGTCGTGCTCCTCGAGTCGGTCGATCGGTCGTCGTCACTCTGCTGTACCGAGCGTGCGGCCAGCACGGCGGCCCGCGCCGCGCCGCCGAGCAGACTGGCGTCATTGCTGGCGAGCGAGAACCGATATCCGCCCGCGACGGCGTCGCGCGCCGCCTCCGCCGTCGCGCCGCCGGCGTTGCCCACCGGCACGCCCGCCGCGGTGCCGGCTGCTACGGCGTCGGCGATGAGGGCGACGACGCCGGGGTCGCCTTCGGTCGTGCCTTCGCTCGTGGCGAGGTCGGCGGCGCCCATCAGCAGCGCATCCACGCCGGCGACGGCCGCGATCGCGCCGGCCGAGCGGGCCGCCTCGGCGCTCTCGATCTGCGCGACGAGCACGACCTCCTCCTGGCCGTAGCGGAGGTACTCGCTGCGGCGCATCGCGCCCCAGGCGCCGGCTCGGCTGGTCGACCCGACGCCGCGCCTGCCGATGGGCGGGAAGCGGACGGCGGCGGCCGCCGCCTCGGCCTGCTCGACGGTGTCGACGTGGGGCACCATGATGCCCTCCGCGCCGGCATCGAGCAGGCGCTGCACGACGCCCGCATCGAGCGCGGGGATGCGCACGAGCGGCGAGACACCCGACAGCAGCGCGACGCCGATCTGCCGGTAGGCCGTCTCGATGCTCATGGCCGAATGCTCGAGATCGATCACGACGAAATCGAATCCGGCGAGGGCGACGAGCTCGACGCTCTCCATCGCGGGCAGTTTGATCCAGGTGCCGAGCGCCGGACCGGTCGAGCGCTCGAGTGCGGCGCGGAACAGGCTCCGCCGTGCTCCGCCGCTCACGGCGCCGGGTACTCGTCGGCGTTGAGCACCCATCCCGACTCCGAGAAGTCGACCCGCGGCGGCGAGAAGATGTCGATGAGCTGCTGGTGCTCGCCGACGCCCTGCGTGGTGTGCACCGTCGGCGGCGGGATGACGCAGATCGACGGCGAGCCGAGCTCGCCGTGCTCATCATCACGCCACTGGTGGGAGTCGGGTCCCCAGGGGTAGCGGATGTGGTGCACGAACCGCCCGATGACCGCGAGCGAGATCTGCTCGAAGTCGTCGTGGTGGTGCGGGGAGAGCTTCCGCGCATTGCGCGGTGTGGGCTCCTCCGCGAGGAAGTTCACCATGATCGTGGTCGTGCGGAAGATACGGCCGAAGCGCCCCTCGGCGATCGGCGTGTCGGCGAGTCGATACACGCGAAGGCGGAAGCCGCCGACCGGGTCGGGCCACGGCACGAGCGGTGCGCAACGCGGGTCGGGTTCGGCGTAGGCGTCGGCATTGAGCGCCGTCGCGGCGAGGTCGCTGCTGAGGGTGGAGAAGAGTCGGATGACCGGCCCGTCGCCGAGCACCTCGATGCTCGATCCGCCCGGGGGCACGACGATCAGCGCCTCTTCGTCGACCGTCTCCGTGGCCTCGTCCGCGGTGACGCGCAGAGCGGCGCTGTCGCGGTTCATCAGCACGACATACTCGTCGGCCTGGTCGACTCGGGTGAGCACGTCGCCGGCGCGGGCGTCGGTGTAGGCGATGATCAGATTCGCCGCGCGGGCGATCCAGGTGCGACCGCCGCTCGCGAGCGTCTCGGTCGGCGGCTTCTCGAGGAACTCGATCCACTGCGCCGGTCGGATCGGCTTGCTCGGGTCGACCGTCGTTGTGGGGGCGGCTGCGGTCAGCTTCGACCGGATGTCGTCGGTGGCATACATGGACATGGGGGCTCCGTTCTGGTGCCGGGTCAGGCGGTCACGCCGGCGCGGCCCTTGAGGCCGAGCATGCGGCGGGCGTCGTCGGGCGTGGCGATGGTCTTGCCGAGGTCGTCGACCGCGGTGCGGATCTTCTCGACCTGCTGGGCGTTGCTCTCGGCGAGCCGACCTCGCCCGATCCAGAGGCTGTCCTCCAGGCCGACGCGCACGTGCCCGCCGAGCCAGGCGCTGTGCGTGGCGAACGACATCTGATCGCGCCCCGCGGCGAATGCCGAGAACTGGTAGTCGTCGCCGAAGAGCTTGTCGGCGATGGACACCATGTGCTCGAGATTGGCGTGGTCGGCGCCGATTCCGCCCAGGATGCCGAAGACGCCCTGGATCATGATCGGCCCGGTCACGAGGCCGCGGTCGACGAAGTGGGCGAGCGTGTACAGGTGGCCGATGTCGTAGCACTCGAACTCGAAACGGGTGCCCTTCTCATCGCCGAGCTCGCGCAGCGTGCGCTCGATCTGGGCGAAGGAGTTGATGAAGGGATGCGCGTAGGTGCCCAGCACATACGGCTTCTCCCACTCGTGCTTCCACTGCTGCACCCGATCGGCGATGCCCGAGTAGACGAAGTTCATCGAGCCCATGTTGAGGCTGGCCAGCTCCGGGCTGAATCGGTTGGCGCCGGCCAGTCGCTGCTCCATCGTCATCTGCGATGATCCGCCCGTCGAGAGGTTGAGCACCGCGTCGGTGGCCTCGAGGATGGGCGGCACGATGCGCTCCCAGACTTCGGGCTCCCACGCCGGGCGGCCGTCGTCGTGACGGGCGTGCAGGTGGATGATCGCGGAGCCGGCCTCGGCGGCGCCGATCGCGGCCGCGACGATCTCGTCGGCAGAGACGGGGAGGTGATCGCTCTGCGACGGCACGTTGACCGATCCCGTGACGGCCGTGCTGATGATGACCTGTTCTGCGGCGCGCATCAGGCGGCATCCTCGAGACCGAGCAGGAACGCGGTGTTACGGCAGATCATCTGCCGCACGTCCTTCTCGCTGACGCCGTGGTCGAGCAGCTGCTGCACGACGTGGATGTACCCGTCGACGGGCAGCGGGTTCTGCTTCTGGCCGAGGTCGGAGTCGATGACGGTGCGCTCCGGTCCGATCTTCTGGATCCAGTCGACGAGACGGCTGATGGGCCAGCCGGGCGCTTCGACGCCGGGATGGTACATCGACATCTCGTGCTCGACGTAGGCGCCGTAGGAGAGCAGCGACTCGACGTCGTCCTCGTCGGCGCCGACGATGAAGTCGGGGTGGTGGACGAGCATGCGCCGCACGCCGTTGTCGCGCGCGGCGGCGAAGAGGTCGCGCTGCGAGTCCACGTCGAGGTGCCCGCCGGTGAGCAGGATGTCGGCCTCGCCGATCAGCTGCGTGACGCGGACGGTCGCGGCGGACACGGCGCCCGTCTCGTCATAGATCGACACCTCCTCCTCTTCGAGCTCCGAGTCGTTGTTGGGGAACCCGTCGTCGTGCTTGTGCGCGTCGATGTGGCGCGCCGACGATACGGTCGGTCCCCAGACCGCGCGCCCGCCCATCTTGATCGCGAGCGCGACCGCCGACGGGTTGACGCCGCCCACCTCGCTGTTGAGGGCGACGCCGCCGTAGACGGGCGTGGGTGCGACGGCGAGCAGGTCGCGCATGGCGAGCAGGTCCATGACGGTGTTGTGGTGGTGCGACTTGATCAGCAGCGCTCGCAGGTTGATGCGCGCGGCGTCGTACGAGGCCTCGACGTGGTTGATCCGGCGGGGGAACGGGCTCGGGCCGGAGTGCACATGGAGATCGACGGCGCCGTCGAGCACCTTGAGCAGGGCCGGCGAGACGGCGGGTGACGAGGAATCGGTCATGTGAGAACTCCAAGTTCAGGATGCGACATTGCGGGTTCACTATATGAATCGCAATCCGGTCTGTCCACCGAGAAAACACGATCTTCATGGCGCTTGACCACCGATGGCACATCACCTACTGTTCGTAATCTGAAACGTATGTCCCAGAATCCGAACTCAAAGATGAGGAGGCAGAGTGGCCCGCGAGCTGATCGGCGACCCGCTCGGCGCCCCCGCGCATCCGGTCGGCACGCCGTCTCTCGAGATCGAGAAAGGGGCGATCCAGTCGATCGAGCGGGCCGGCCTGGTGCTCTCGCTCTTCGACCGCGACGTGCACGTGCTCAGCGCCGCCTTCGTCGCGGAGCGGCTCGGCATGAACAGGACGACCGCGCACCGCTACCTCCAGTCGCTGCAGACCTCGGGCTTCCTCGACGCCGACAACCGTCCTGGCCCGCTCCTGGAACAGCTGGGCGCCTACATCTCATCGCGGCAGGACGTGCTCTCGGTGGCGCCGCCCGTGATGCGTCGCCTCTCCGACGACACCGGTCTCACCGCGGTCATGAGCTTCCTCGGCCGCTCCGGCGCCATCGTCACCCTCGTCGAGGAAGCCGCCGCCGGCGCGGTGATGCTGACCGTGCGCATCGGCACCCTGCTCGAGGCCAAGTCGGCCCAGTCGCGCGTACTGCTCGCCTTCCAGTCCGATCCGGCGACGGTCGGTCGCCTTCACGCTGCGCTCGAGCCCGATGCGGCGCGCCACGAGCGCGAGGTGCTCGCCCGGGTGCGGCGCGATCGCATCGCGTGGGCCGACCTCGGTCGCATCGGACTGGCGTCGGTCGCGGCACCCGTCTTCGGCCCGCACAATGTGCAGGCCGCCATCGCGCTCATCGGCACCACGGCGCTTCTGCGACCCGGCGACGAGCCCGAGATCCGCGATCGCGTCGCCGCGCTGCGCGCCTCAGCCGAACTGCTCAGCGATCTCGCGAGCAGCTGAACCGACCGACCTGCGAAAGACGACGATGTCATCCACCTCACCCCGCCGCCGGTTCCGGCTCGACAGGAACTGGCTTCTGCTGATGCCCGCCCTGGCGCTCCTGTCGGTCATCCTGCTCGTCCCGCTGTTCTCCAGTCTCGTCCGCAGCCTGTCGAGCCCGACGTGGACCCTCGACAACTACGCCCACCTGTTCACCGATGGCGTGACCCTGACGGTGCTCGGCCGCACGGCCACGACCGCGCTCATTGTCACGGCGGTCGCGCTGCTGCTCGGGTATCCCTACGCCTATCTGCTCACCCGGGTCGGCCCGCGTGCGCGCGCCGTCCTGCTGGTCGTGGTGCTCGTGCCGTTCTGGACCTCGGTCATGGCCCGCAACTTCGCCTGGCTCGTGCTGCTGCAGCGCGGCGGCCCGGTCAGCGAGGCGTTCGCCTTCCTCGGGATGCCCGACGTGGTGCTCTCGGGCACCACCTCGGGCGTCACGATCGCGATGAGCCAGGTGCTGCTGCCGTTCATGGTGCTGCCGCTCTACAGTTCGCTCGGCGGCATCGACCGACGCCTGCTGCTCGCCGCGCGCGGGCTCGGATCGTCGCCGATCGTCGCATTCTGGAAGATCTACTGGCCGCTGTCGCGCGGCGGGGTCGTGGCGGGAGTGATCCTCGTCTTCACCCTCAGCCTCGGCTTCTACGTCACGCCGGCGCTGATCGGATCGCCTCAGCAGTCGCTCGTCGCGCAGCTGCTGAACCAGCGCACCACCCAGCTGCTCGACTTCGCCGGCGCGAGTGCCCTGGGCATCGTCGTACTCGTGGTCACGCTGCTGCTCGTGGCCTGGGCCAATCGCTTCGGCGGCACCATCTCGGCCATCGGGGTAGTGGCGACGAGCGGTGAGGGGACGAAGCGATGACCGCCACGACCACCCGCCCGGCGTCGAGCGACTCGGTTGCCGACGCGACGGCCGCGCCCTCCCGCCCCCCGCATCGCCGCCGCCGCTCCGCGGATCCCGTGCCCTGGTGGCTCATCGCGATCGGCGTGGTCGTCGCCGGCTACTTCGTGCTGCCGACCGTCATCGTCATCCCGATGAGCTTCGGCGGCAGTTCGAGCTTCCAGTTCCCGCCGAAGGAGTTCTCGCTGGCGCTCTATGAGCGCTTCTTCACCGATCCGAAGTGGATCGGGTCGCTCGGCAACTCGCTGCTGGTGGCGGTGCTCGCCGCGCTCATCGCGACCGTCTTCGGGACGGCGGCGGCCGTGGGCCTGAACGCGCTGACCGGCCGCTTGGCGCGGGCCATGCGCACGCTGTTGATGATCTCGATGGTGACGCCGGCGATCGTGCTCGCCGTCGCGGTCTACATCTCGTTCCTGCAGTGGCGCATCACGGGCACCCTCGGCGGCTACGTGCTGGCCCACGCCACGATCGGCCTCCCGTTCGTGCTGGTCGCGGTCACCAGCGCGCTCGGAGGCTTCGACCGACGGCTGCTGCGCGCCTCGGCGTCGTTGGGTGCCACACCGCTGCACACCTTCCTGCGCGTGACGATGCCGCTCATCGGCCGTGGCGTCGTCACCGGCGCACTGTTCGCCTTCGTCACGTCGCTCGACGAGGTGGTGATCGCCCTCTTCCTGCGATCCCCGACCTTCCAGACACTGCCCGTGCAGATGTACACCGCCGTGACCGTCGAAGTGGACCCGACGATCGCCGCCGCGTCGAGCCTCGTCGTCGTCTCCGTCACCATCCTCCTGCTCATCCCGCAGCTCGTACGGCGCAAGACCCCTCGTTCATAAGGAGCGACCTCGATGACCACCACCGCACCCTCCGAGACCGGCGACGCGACCACGACGTCCGCGTCGCCGCGCGGAACCCAGATCCGGCTCGACGGCGTCACGAAGGACTACGGGCTGAGCATCCCCGCCGTCGATCGAGTGACGCTCTCGATCGAGCCCGGCGAGTTCATGACCTTTCTCGGCCCCTCGGGGTCGGGCAAGACGACCACACTCAACCTCATCGCCGGCTTCGAGACGCTCAGCGCGGGATCGATCGCCTTCGACCGTCGCGACGTGGGCGGTCTGCCGCCGCATCGCCGCAACCTCGGCATGCTGTTCCAGAACTACGCGCTGTTCCCGCACATGACGGTCGCGCAGAACGTCGCCTATCCGCTGCGTGAGCGGCGGGTGTCGAAGTCGGAGATCACGCGACGCGTCGGCGACGTGCTCGAGCTGGTGCAGCTGACGGGGCGCGACAACCACTATCCGTCGCAGCTCTCCGGCGGTCAGCAGCAGCGTGTCGCGCTGGCGAGGGCGATCGTGTTCGACCCGAGCGCGCTTCTGCTCGATGAGCCGCTCGGCGCCCTGGATCGCAACCTGCGGGCGGCTCTGCAGGCGGAGATCCGCCGCATCCATCGGGAGGTGGGGTCGACGTTCGTGTTCGTCACGCACGATCAGGAGGAGGCCATGAACCTCTCCGATCGCATCGCTCTGTTCCGCGACGGCCGCATCGAGCAGGTCGGCACCCCCGAGCAGCTCTACCGCCACCCCGACACCCTGTTCGCGGCTCGATTCCTGGGCGACTCGAACGTCTTCGAGCTCGACGAGCGCGTCGTCGGCGATCGCGTCGGATGGGACGGCCGTGCCTGGTCAGTGGCGCCATCGACCACGTCGACGGCCGTCTCGGGCGAGTCCGCCACGGCGATCGTCGTGCGGCCCGAGGATCTCACCATCGCGGCGTCCGATGCCGATGTGCCCACGGGGGCCAACGCGGTGTCGGCCGTCGTGCGAGACGTCGAGTTCATGGGCGCGTATCGCGCCGTCACGCTCGGGCTGGGCGCCGCCGACGTCACCGGCACCGCACGACTCGACGCGCTCGATGCTCGCCTCGGCCCCGGTGACCGCGTCGTCGCCTGGTGGTCGCCCGCACGGCAGCGTCTCGTCGCCGCCTGACATCCCGTTCCGATTCTCTCTTCCGCGGGCCCGCCCCGCATCCCACAGCACGGCTGACCAGCCGACACCCAACCCGGAGGAATACGACGATGAAGTCCCATTCTCGATTCGCACTCACCACCGTCGCGGCTGCCGCGGCCCTCGGCCTGCTCGCCGGCTGCGGCACGAGCGACCCGGCACCGGCCGACAGCGGCAGCGCTGACGCCGATGCGCCCGCGCAGCTCACCTTCGTCGGCTACGGCGGCGAGGGACAGGACGCCATGATCAAGGCGTGGCAGGAGCCCTACACGAAGGCGCACCCCGAGGTCACCTTCGTCAACACGTCCCCGCCCGATGTCGCCCAGGTCAAGGCCCAGGTCGAGAGCGGAGCCGTGCAGTGGGATGTCGTCGCGACGGCACCGTATGCCGCCGAGCAGAACTGCGGAACGCTGTTCGAGAAGCTCGACACCTCGGCGATCAAGACCGACGACCTCGTCGAGGGCGGCGTCGGCAAGTGCTACGTCGGCAACTGGGTGCTGTCGTCGCCGCTGGCGTACCGCACCGACGCTTTCCCGAAGGGCAAGGGGCCGAAGACGGTCGAGGACTTCTTCGACGTCAAGAAGTTCCCCGGCCAGCGCGGGTTCGTGACCAACCTGCAGAACGGCATCCTCGAGTACCCGCTGCTCGCCGATGGCGTGAAGCCCGACGACCTCTATCCGCTCGACGTCGATCGCGCGCTCGACAAGCTCGACACGATCCGCAGCTCGACCACCTTCTCGCCCAATGTCGGTGCGCTGCAGCAGGCCGTGGCAGCCAAGCAGGTGGACATGTTCTTCTTGCCCGACTCGCGTCTCGTGCCGCTGCTGCGCGACGGCAACGACATCACCGTGGTCTGGGATCAGACGGTGGCCGGCGTCAACGTCTTCGCCGTGCCGAAGGGCTCGACCAAGAAGGAGGCCGCCGAGAAGTTCCTGGTCTCGGTGACCGAGCCCAAACAGGCCGCCAGGATCGCGGAGCTGCTGGGAGTCGCTCCGATCAACAACACCGCCAAGCCGAAGCTCGATGAATACACCGAGCAGGTCGCCCTCTACGGATCTGCGAACACCGGCGAGACGGTGCTTCAGGACGTCGACTGGTACACGAAGAACTTCAATGACGCCTCGACCAAGCTGACCACCTGGCTGGCCGGCTGACCGACCCGGGTGCGTGCGGGGTCGATGATGTCGCGCGCACCCGGCTCCACGACCGGGCCGTCGATCGCGGACGGCCTTTCCGGCGGTGGAACGTCCGCCGCCCGACATCTCAGGAGAACCATGTCAGCCTCTCCCACCGGCACGCTGCGACTGCCGGGGCGCATCCACTTCGGCGGCGGCGTGCGCGCACAGCTCCCCGAGCTGGTGCAGCAGCACGGGCGTCGCGCTCTCGTCGTCGTCGACGCGGCACTCGCGACGACGACCATCGTCACCGATCTCATCGACGCCGTGCGTGAACGCGGCATCACGGTGCAGATCGAGACCGGGGTGCAGCCCGAGCTGCCCGTTCCGTCGCTCGACGAGCTCGGGGTCTCGGCGCGCCGGTTCGGGCCCGATGTGGTCGTCGGGATCGGCGGCGGCAGTGCGCTCGACGCGACGAAGATCATCGCCCTGCTCGTCGCGCACGGCGGACCGCTCGCGAACTTCTACGGCGAGAACGCGGTCCCCGGTCCGGTCGCGCCCATCATCGCGCTGCCGACGACGGCCGGCACCGGATCGGAGGCGACCCCCGTCGCGGTCGTGAGCGACCCCGACCGGGAGCTGAAGGTCGGCATCTCGAGCCCGCACCTCGTGCCGGTCGCCGCCCTCGTCGACCCGGAACTCACCTACGGCGCGCCGGCCTCGGTCACCGCGCACTCCGGCATCGACGCGCTCGTGCACGCGGTCGAGTCGTACACGGCGACACCTTTCGACCTCGACTGGAGCTCGGCCCAGCCCGTCTTCACCGGACGCAACCTGTTCTCCGACCTGCTCGCACTCGAGGGCGTGCGCCGGCTCGGGCGCTGGCTCCCCGCTGCCGTGCACAGCCCCTCCGATCGCGACGCTCGGCGTGAGGTCGCCTACGGCAGCCTGCTCGGCGGCATGACCTTCGGCTCGACCGGAACCCACTTATCGCACGCGCTGCAGTACCCCGTCGGCGGGCTCACCCATACTCCCCACGGTCTGGGCACCGGCCTGCTGCTGCCCTATGTGCTCGAGGCGCTGCGCGGGGACGACGAGGTGGATGCGCGCATCGCCGACATCGGCCGCGCGCTCGGGTCGACGGCCGACGATGTCGACTCTCTCGCCGATGACGCCGTGCGGATCACCGCCGACCTGGGTGCCCGAATCGGGTTGCCGCCGTCACTGGCCGAGATCGGCGTCGCCGCCGACCAGCTTCCCCGGATCGCGGAACTCGGTCTCGCCTCCGGGCGTCTCGTGGCCATCTCGCCGCGACCGGCCACCGCTGAGCTGCTGCTCGGCATCCTTCAGCGCGCTCATGTCGGCGCCCTTCGAACCCGGAGCACATCATGAATCTCAAGACCGACCTCTTCATCGACGGCCAGTGGCGACCGGGGTCGAACGGCGAGCGGTTCGACGTGATCGATCCCGCCGATCTGTCGGTCGTCGCAAGCTTCGCCATCGCGTCGGAGCAGGACTGCCTCGACGCGGTCGACGCGGCGGCCGCAGCGCAGGAATCGTGGGCAGCGACCGCGCCGCGGGAACGGGGCGAGCTGTTGCGGGCGACCTACGAGCTGCTGCGCGCGGAGACCGAGCAGTTCGCGGAGATCATGGTGCGCGAGAACGGCAAGTCGTGGGGTGACGCTCTCGCCGAGGCCGGCTACGCGACCGAGTTCTTCCGCTGGTTCGCTGAGGAGGCGGTGCGTATTCCCGGCGACTACCGCCTCTCGCCCGCCGGCGACAAGCGCATCATCGTCGAGCGGCAGCCGATCGGGGTGTCGTTGCTCATCACCCCGTGGAACTTCCCCGCGGCGATGGCCACACGCAAACTCGGCCCGGCCCTCGCTGCCGGGTGCACAACCGTTCTGAAGCCAGCGCGCGAAACGCCCCTGACGGCGGCGTACATCGTCGATGCGCTGACGAGGGCCGGAGTGCCGCGCGGTGTCGTGAACCTGGTGACGCCGGTGCCGACCGGGCCGATCGTGGCCGCGATGCTCGATCGCCCCGAGGTGCGCAAGCTGTCGTTCACCGGGTCGACCGAGGTCGGGCGCACGCTGCTGCACGCCTGTGCCGGCAGCGTGGTCAGCGCCTCGATGGAGCTCGGCGGCAATGCACCGGTCATCGTGCTGGAGGGCGCCGATCTCGACACGGCCGTCGACGGGGCGATGCTGGCGAAGATGCGCAACGGCGGCTCGGCGTGCACGGCCGCGAATCGCTTCTATGTGCACGAGTCCGTCCACGACGCCTTCGTCGACCGGATGGCTGCACGACTGGCTGCGCTGCGGGTCGGCTCGGGTCTCGACCGGAACAACGATCTGGGGGCGATGGTCTCGGTGGCCGAGCGCGACAAGGTCGCCGAGTTGGTCGACGCGGCCCGAGACGACGGCGCGCGCGTTATCGTCGGCGGCAACGCCTCCACCGAGGGGGCCTTCTACGACGCCACGCTGATCACCGGTGTCTCCCACGGCTCGCGCATCACCACGACAGAGATCTTCGGACCGGTCACCTCGGTGGTGACGTTCTCCGACATCGACGACGCGGTGCGGATGGCGAACGACACCGAGTTCGGCCTGATGGCCTACGTCTTCGGTGAGGAGCGGGCGGCGATGGCCGTCGCCCACCGTCTGGAGTCGGGCATGGTCGCCATCAATCGCGGTGTGGTCAGCGATCCCGCCGCGCCCTTCGGCGGCGTCAAGCAGAGCGGTCTCGGCCGCGAGGGCAGCTCGGAGGGCATCCTCGAGTACCTCGAGGAGAAGTACATCGCCGTGACTCCGTGACCGCGCGCTCCGGCGCGGCTTCGCCGCGGTCCCGCCGCCGTGCGGCCGTCTGCGTCAGATCGTCGCCGGGGCGTCGGCTCGCGCGCCCAGTGCATCGCTCAGCGACGACGCTGTCGCACGCAACGCGGCGACGATGCGATCGCGCGATGTCGGGTCGATGAGGTCATCGCCGGCGAGCACCGCCATGCTGGCGCTCAGACCCTGTCCGTCGAACACGGGGGCGGCGGCCACCGTGAACCCGTCGGGCAGGGTCGCGATGCACCAGCCGGTACGGCGCAGGTCATAGGCGTCGGCCTCGAGGCGGCGACGCAGAGCGGGATCGACGTCCTCCAGCACTCGCCGCACAGCCGACTCATCCGTGTGGAATGCGAGGAAGATCCGCATCTGGGCCGAATCCGGGTCCAGCTGAGTGCCCGGCCGAACCGAGACGACGACGGCCCGAGATCGATCCTCTTCTTCGAGCGCGACCACGGGTCCGCGAGAGCCCCAGACGCTGAGAACCGACGTGACGCCGGTCTCGGTGCTCAACTCGCGCAGGAACGGCGGAGCCACCGTGACGACGCGGCGCCGGGCGACGGCCTCGATGCCGAGCTGCAGGAGCAGCCCGCCGAGCACGAAGGAGCCGCGTTCCTCGCCGCGCTCGAGAATGCCCGCGGCGACGAGCGAAGCGCAGTAGCGATAGGCGGTGGTGCGATTGAGACCCAGGCGCTCGGCGACGACACCGGCGGTCAACGACGTGGTCTCCGGACCGAACAGGCCCAGGATCTGACCGACGCGCGAGACCGCCTGGATGTCGAGACCCGCTCCGTCGACAGCTCTACTCGCCACGCGCGAATGCTATTGCAGCCATCTTTACGTCGCTTCATCCCACTCCGAGCGGGTCTGGGCGCGACCGTGCCCTCGGCACAGTTCGCCCAGATGCGAATGTACGGGCATATCGGCAGTGGCCGGTACTGATCGAAGAGCGCCCGAGGCAGGCTGTGTCGCGCTGAGAGCGCGCTGACGGGGTCACGCCAACGCTGCAGGTGATGGATAGCGTCCCGGATGGGGGTCCGACAGCACAGATCGATGCATAGCAGGGCACCCGTGCCCGTAGTACTCGAACCGTCAGGATCTCCATGAAGCGTCGCTCCATCGCTGCCGTCCCCGCCATCGCCATCGCCCTCGGCCTGCTGCTCACGGGTTGCAGCTCACCGACTGGGGGAGGGGCGGCCGGCACGAAGAAGAGCGTTAGCGCGGCGCCGTCGAAAGCCGCGAAAGCAGCCGAGGGAACGCAGCCGAAGTGGGCACTTAAGGCGACTGCGTCGGGGACGAAGCTCACCAGCTTCGACGTCGGTGGCGCTCGCGTCGACGTCTACCAGGCCGGAACGTTCACCGCCTCGAACGACGTCCCCGGCGCCGGCAAGACCGGTGTGAATGAAGGTGACGAGCTCGTGCTGCTCAACGTCGTCGTCACCAATACCGGCGAACCCGTCGAGCTCGACGGCAACGTCGCCGAGGTCACCGCCACCTACACGGACCACCCGGACCAAGACATGTCCGGCCTGCTCGACGACGACGCCTTCACCCGTCTCGGCGTCAACCGCGAGATCGTCGACCACGACAAGCACCCCGCCCGCCCCTACCTCCTCGCAACCGGCGACGTCGTCTCACGCGGAGTCCCGTTCAAGTACCTCAAGGGCGAGCCGATCGAACTGACCGGATTCCTCACCCTCGCCGACTATGACGCCACCATGCCCGAGGGGCACGGCACGGCCACGCTCAAGTGACCAGCGACTTTCCCCAGGGTGATCTGCTCTCGCTGGTCGGGATTGCGCACAGCGTCGACCTCGTGCTGAGCCGACAGGGCCTCGCCGAATGTGCTGCGGTTGCGCTCGCGGAGCTCGGCTGCGCGAAGGTTCAACTGCGGGTGCAGCCCGACAACGAGAGGGTTCTCGAGTTCTACCAGCGGCTCGGCTACGGCCCCGATGCGGCCATCGACCTCGGTGAGCGCCTCATCGAAGATTCCTGATCGTCGGTGAGGCTCTCTCCGGACGGTCGAGCAGCGGCACTGCGCCCCACACGGCACGAGACGCGGGCGCCGGACTGCGAAAATCCGGCGCCCGCGTCGATGGCCACCCGGTGTCAAGGAAGCGTCGCTGCCACCTTCACTGCCTCGACGGCGTGCATCGCGAGGTTCGGGTGCAGCGCGGCGGCCGATTCACCGTCCGGTGTCGGACTGGCTGACGTCGTTCCGACGACCTGCCCGAGCGGTCCGTTCTGCGGATGTGCGACCCAGCGTGCGTTCAGCGGCGCGCACATGCTGTGCGCGGCTGTCTCGGTGCGGATGTCGACGAACTGCAGCTGCGCCGAGCTCAAGCCCTTGGCGGCGCGGATCTGAGCGATGACCGTGCTCTCGACATCGTTGTGCGCGTTGATGATCCCCTGCAGATAGCTCGTCTCTGCGCTGCTGAAGCCCCACTGGGGCGTCGACGACGGATCCTGGCACGACACGGTTCCCGAGCCCAGTGCGGCGTGGTAGCCGATGAACCGGATCTGCGCGTTCGGCGCGGCGAGCAGGATCTGATCCACGATCGGACGCAGGTTCCTCGACATCGCAGCGGCGGTGATGTCACCCGCTCGGACGGTCTTCTTCCCGTTGACCACCGCGGTCGGCTGTCCGCTCCCGTCCACGCAGACCGTGGTCTTGCTGCACGCGTCGATGGCCTGGTAGATCGAGCTGCCGAAGGTGCCGTCCGTCGACGTGTAGACGTCGTTCGCGCCGATCGCGATCGTCACCGCGGTCGTTCCTGATCCGAGCGCGCCGCTCCCCGGGCGGTCGGTCGCGTAGCCCGCGGAGGCTTCCGCGATCTGATCTCCGACCGAACTGGTCGTTCCGTCGGAGTTCGTGGCATTCGCGATGCTCCCGCTGATGTCGCCAGAGCAGGATGCGTCGTAGAACTGATCGCGCAGTCCCTGCCGGTCGGCGAGGTCGTTGATCTGGTTCCAGCGCGAGCGACCGCAGGCGATGGACGCGCCCGCGTAGCCGTTCTTGATGAAGCCGCGCGAGTTCGGTGAGGTCAGCGGATCGATCCCGGGGCCGGCTGCCGACGACGATCCGAATCCGACCGTCTTCGCCCAGCCTTGCCCGGAGGGCGAGATCACGAACCGGTCGAGGTTGAATCCGCCCTGCGTCACCAGGAAGTACAGCTGGTGCGGTCCGCTCGGGATCGTCAACTTCTGCGTCTCGCTGATCCAGGTCTGGAAACCTCCCGTGTTGGGCACATTGAGGATGGCAGGGCTGATGACGTTCGATGTCGAGTCCAGCGCGAACTGGAAGCGGCCGGAGTTGAAGCCGCTGGCGACGCGTGTCGTGATGTCATATGCGGTCGTGGTCGGCGAATACACGTCATAGCGCAGCCACTCGCCGTCCGCCGTGCTGCCCACGTCGTAGTTGTCCAGCTGCGAGGTCTGGAACGATGCGGGCTCGAGATCCACATCGCCGCCGCGGTAGTAGCCGCGCAACTGCGCACCCGCATATGTCGTGTTGCCGTTGCCCGCATTGCTGTCGTGGTAGCCGACCCCCTCGCCGCCGGGTCCGAAGTCCTCGGCCTCGATGACGCTCGTCGTGGCGAGCGAATTGACACGTGCGCTCGTGAGGTAGCGCAGGTCGAATCCGCCGGCGACGACCACGAAGGTCAGGGTGTGCTGGCCTGCGGGGACGGTGACTCCGTAATCCGGGGCTGTCACCCAGGCGCCGGAGGCGTTGGCGACATTGATGACGCCGCCGATGTCGACGCCGTCGAGCTGCAGCCGGTACTTTCCCGTGCCTGTCGTCGACTTGACGCGAGCGTGGATGTCGTAGTTGCCGCCCGCGACGACGTCGACCGTGTAGTTGAGCTTGTCGCCGGCTGAGAGGCCGGTGATGTTCTGCCCTCCGCCGTACGTCGTGTCGGAGGTGGCGACCAGGTTGGTCTCATCGGTGCGGTAGCCGGTCGACGACGCGAGGGGTGCGGCGATGGAATACCCCACTCCGGATCCGCCGTCGTTGTAGTCCTGCGCGAAGATCGTGCCAGGCAGCACGCCGGTGTCGGTCGTGTAGCCGGCAGGTACTCCGCCCTGCACGGTCGAGGAGTGCTGCGTGCCTGACGTGGGGATCGGCGTGACGCGAACCGCGGCGATCGTGGGCGTTCCTGTGCCCGCGACGGTGGCGAGGTTCAGGACGCCATCGGATACCGCGAGGTCGAAGGAGGTCGAGGTCGCCTTCTTGCCACCACCCGCCTTCGCGAAGACGTCGAGCCCGCTCACCTTGGTGACGCCTTCGCCCTTGACGCTGAAAACGCGCTGCCCGGCGGCGGTCGAGGTGTTGTCACTGAGCAGGAGCTGCACCCGGTACCGTCCGCCGGGCACGGGCAGCGCATAGGAGAACGTGCCGTCGCGGGTGGAACGGTAGAGAGCATCGTCTGCGGTGTTGTCGATGTCGACGCTGGCAGCGACCGTGGAGACGGTTCCGCCGGTCACCGAGGCGTCCGGGCCGAAGTGCTCGCCGGCGACGTCGGTCCACGATCCGGTCGAGCCGGCGTCGATCGAGTAGCTGTCGACGGCACCGCTCCAGGTGAAGGTCGTCGTGGAGTGCGCCTGCAGTGCGGCGCTGAATCCGTTCGCGCCCTCGCCCACGGTGATGTTGGTCGCGGGGCCGCTGTTGACGATCACGAGCGCGCGGCTGCCGTCCGGGTTCTCGAACGCCGTCTGGGCGAGGTCGCTGCCCGTGACGCCGCCCTCGGAGCCGATTCGGTGAGCGCCGGGCCGGACGAACTTGGAGAACTGGGCGAGCGCGTAGAACTTCGGCATGTAGGAGACCGTCGCGGGGGACACGCTGGTGTCGACCTCGACGAGGGGCTCCTGCGGCGCCGACGGATACTCGACGGGTCCGCCGTTCTGGTTGAGGACCATGTTCCAGTAGATGTACCCGCCCTGACCGTGCTGGAGCTGCTTGACGATCTCGCGGCTCCATTTCTCGTCGCGGATGTAGTTGCTCGGCTCGGCCTGGCCGAGGTCGGTGTGCTCGCTCATCCAGGTCGAATAGCCCGGTGCGGCCTGGTTGAAGAGGTCGAGGTTGGCGTCGAGGCAGTAGTTGATGCCGAAGTCGCACTCGTAGGGGTGGAAGTTGGCGCCCGCGGCGTACTTCTTCACCGCCGGATCGTTGAGCATGTTGGCCGGGTAGTACCAATGGTCCTGGTTGTGCTCGTAGACGCGGATGCGGGCTGCGGTCCCCTGGGCGGCGAACGTCGGTCCGAGGTTGCCGCCGACGAAGGCGGCCATCGTCGCGTCGCTCCACAGGGTGGCTTCGAAGTTCGCCGGATTCTCCGGCTCGTTCTGCACCGAGACATCGGTGATCGGGATGCCCTGGGCTGCGTAGGCGGCCACGTACTTGGCGAAATATGAGGCGTAAGCCGAGTAGTTCGACGCCGGCACCGAAGCGTCGCCGGTCGACGTCGGCGTGCCGAAGTACGACTTGTTGTTCTTCATCCAGGCCGGCGCCGTCCACGGTGAGGCCATGATCCGGAAGTTCCCTCCGGCGGCGGTCTGCGCCGCCTTGATGTAGGGCACGAGACCGGAGGTCGCGTTGAGATCGTGAGCGATCGAGAAGCTCGCCAGCGACGGGTCCGCCGCGTTGCCGGACGTGTCGTCGTAGGTATACCGGGTCATCGCGAAGTCGTCGGAACCCATCGGGGTCCGGGTGAGGCTGAAGCCGGCGCCCGAGGGGGCGAAGAGCTGGTTGAGAACGGCGGTGCGCTGCGTCGCACTGACGTTCGGCTGGTTGAGCGTATTCCAGCCGGCCTCGTTGAAGGTGCCGCCGAAGCCGTCGATCGCCTGGAACTGCCGGCTGGAGTCGACCCGGATGTCGGGCGCACCGCTGAGGGCCGAGAAAGTCAGTGCGGCCTTGGAAGTGAGTCGGTCGCCACCGAGGCTGGTGGCGGTGACATTGACGGTGGCCCCCGAGGGCGCCGCTTCGGCGCTGGGCGGCGGCGCGACGGCGGCGAGTGCTCCGCCGGCGAGTGCAGCGATCGCCGTGATGGCGAGCGCGATCCGATGTCTCATGATGCTCCTCATTGAGTGGACGCTCCCGTAGCGTCGAGCCACAACGTAGATTACTTACAAGCCAGTAACCTAGTAACGAAACGGTAACGAGGTAACGGGCGGTCTACCGAGCGCGGTTCAGGCCTGCCGCAGTCGCGCGACCAGCGCTTCGACGGTGAGCCGCACCGCCTCGCGCATATCGACCGAGCTCGGATCGAGCAGCCATTGGGTCTGTAGTCCGTCCATCGTGGCGATGACGACCGACGCAGCGCTGCTCACGAGCGGGTCGTCAGCGGAGCGCCCTGTCGCATCGGCGATCGCGCTGGTGACCATGTCGCGCAAACCCGTGTACCGATCGGTGAAGAACTGCCGCGCGGGGTGCTCCTCGGTGACCGACTCGCCCAGGAGGGCGGTGTATCCCTGTACGATCCCGCGCCGTTCCGCGTTGTTCTGCGCGGTTTCGACGAGGTGGTCGAGCAGCGCGGCGCCCCGGGGTGCGTGATGCCCCTCGAGCTCGGCGACATCGGCGTCGTCGCGATACTCGAGCACCGCGATGAGCAGCTGCTCTTTCGATCCGAAGTGGTGCAGCACGCCGGCGTGGGTCATGCCGACGCGCTCCGCGATTTCGTTGAGCGAACCGTTCGCGTATCCACGCTCGCCGAACACGGCGGTGGCGGCGCGCAGGATCTCGGCTCGTCGCTGACCGCTGCGGCGGGATGGGCGCTGTGCTCTGGCTGCGCCCGACGATGCGGGGGCTGGCCAGTACTCCGGAATGCTCATCCGACCTCCCCCGCAATCCTAGGTGTAAGAAATGACTTACTGATCAGTAAGTAAATGTGGCATGCTGTGCCGACCGACCGAGTTCGACCCGAAGGACGACGATGACGTCACCCGATCTGCACCACCTGCGCCCCGACTTCGTCTGGGGTGTCGCGACCTCCGCTTACCAGATCGAGGGCGCCGTCGAAGAGGGCACGCGCACCCCGAGCATCTGGGACGTGTTCTCCCACACGCCCGGACGAACACACCATGGCGACACGGGCGATGTCGCTTGCGACCACTGGCATCGGTGGGCGGACGACCTCGACCTGCTCGTCGATCTCGGCATTCCGGCCTACCGGCTCTCGCTCTCCTGGCCGCGCCTGCAGCCGAGCGGCGAAGGTGAACTCGACGCTCGAGCTGTGCGTGAGTACCGGCAGCTGCTGAGCGGAATGCGTGACAGGGGGATTCGCCCCTTCGTGACCCTCTACCACTGGGATCTGCCGCAGGAGCTCGAGGACGCCGGCGGCTGGCCGGTGCGGCGGACCGCTCGTGCCTTCGCTGTCTATGCGGGTCTCGTCGCCGACGCTCTCGGCGATCTGGTCGAGGACTGGATCACCATCAACGAGCCGTGGTGCGCCTCCGTGCTCGGCTACGCGCTCGGTGTCCACGCGCCTGGACGGACCGATTGGCGTGACGCGGTCGCAGCAGCGCACCACCTGAATCTCGCGCACGGGATGGCCGTGGCCGACATCCGCGCCTCGAACCCTGCCGCGCGCATCGGCGTGACCAACATCATCGCGGATCTGCTGGCTGCCGATCCGCAGCGGGATGCCGCTGCCGTCGCTCGCCTCGATGCGCTCAACCACGGTCTCTTCCTCGACCCCGTCTTCCTCGGCGCCTACGGCGTCGAAGTGCACGCGCTCCTCGACCCGTATGGCCTGAGCGAGGTGATCTTGCCGGGCGATGAGGAGACGATCGCCCAGCCGCTCGACTTCGTCGGCGTGAACCACTATCAGCAGGTGATCGTCGCCGGTGCACCCGGCGCCGGGCCGGCCGAGGTGTCGGAGCGTCCTGGCGGCAGCCGGCACACCTCCTTCGGTTGGTCGATCACGCCATCGGCGCTCACCCGAGTGCTCGTCCAGGTGCGGGACCGATACACGAGCCTTCCTATCTACATCACCGAGAACGGCGCCAGTTTCACCGATTACGTCACCCCCGACGGCGAGGTGCATGACCCGGAGCGATCCGAGTACCTCAGCGGCTATGTCGAGGCGATCGACGCCGCAGCGGCCGACGGCGTCGATGTGGCCGGCTACTTCGCCTGGTCGTTCCTCGACAACTACGAGTGGGCCGAGGGCTACGACAAACGCTTCGGGCTGGTCTGGGTCGACTTTCACACCCAGAAACGCATCCCGAAGGATTCGGCTCGCCATTACGGCTCTCTGATCCGCACGCATCAGCAGGCCGCCCTGCCCGCGAGCGGGCTCTCCGCCTGACCTGCCCACCACCCGAACAGAAAGCAGCACTTCAATGAAGAAGATCATCGCCGCGCTCGGCATCGTCGCCGTGGCCGGCCTCAGCCTCGCCGGATGCTCCGGCAGCTCCGGCGACGCGGGAGGGAAGGTCGAGCTGACCTTCCAGAACCAGTTCTCCGACAGCGAGTCGGCCGAGATGAAGACCCTCGCCGCCGAGTACGAGAAGGACAATCCGAACGTCACGATCAAGCTCGTTCGCGACAACGACGCCTCGTACTACGACAAGCTCGTCACCCAGATCAGCGCCGGGAAGGGGCCGGACATCGTCCGGCTCGAGCCGCCGAAGGTGGCCCAGTACGCCGCGAGCGGTTTCCTCGCACCGATCGACGACGCCCTCGACTCGCGGTCCGCGTACTTCGATAACACCCTCGACGCGGCGACACGCGACGGTCACGTCTACGGGCTCCCTCAAGACGTATCCACGCTGGCCCTCTACTACCGCAAGGACATGTTCACGGCCGCGGGCATCGAGGCGCCCCCGACCACCTGGGACGAGCTCAAGGCCGACGCGAAGAAGCTCAGCGGCGATGGAAAGTACGGAATCGGCCTCTTTGGCGGCTGGGGAGCTTACGAGTTCTATCCGTGGCTGTGGCAATCGGGAGCGGACGTGCTGAACTCGAAGGGCGACAAGGCCGCCTTCGCCTCCGACGAGGGCGTCAGCGCGCTGCAGCTGTGGTCCGATCTGCAGAAGACGTCCATGCCTCCGGGAATGGCCTCCGCGACCGAAGACGACGTGCGCGGACCGTTCACGAACGGCACCGTCGCCATGTTCACCTCCGGTCCCTATATGACCTCCACGCTCAAGAGCGCCGGTCTGACGGATGAGCAGTTCGGAGTCGCGCCCCTCCCGGCCGGCAAGAAGAGCGCCTCCGTGCTCGGCGGGATGGATCTCTCCGTGCTGAAGAACAGCAAGCACCAGAGCGAGGCCACCGCATTCCTGAAGTGGTTCGGATCGGATGCGGTGCAGACGAAGTGGGCGCAGAAGCTCGGGTTCGTCCCGGCGAAGAAGTCGCTCTACGACTCGAAGGCCTTCGCCTCCGATCCCACGGTCGCGACCTTCGGCAAGATCATCGACGCATCGAGATCGCGTCCGACAGTCGCCCGGGCCGCGGACGTCGATACCGCTCTGGGCAACGCCGTCACGGCCGGTCTTTCGGGCGAGTCCACCCCGTCCGAGGCGATGAAGCAGGCGGCTCAGAAGGCTGACGAAGCGCTCAATGGCTGACATCGCCTTCCGGGGGGTCGGCGTCCGCGGCACGCGGCGCCGGCCCCTCGCCGACCGTCTCGCCCCCGGGCTGATGCTGACGCCCATCACCCTGGCCTCCGCCGTCGTGATCGGCTTCCCCATCGTCTTCGTCATCGCCGAGAGCTTCTTCGACGTCAACCCGAGCCGCCACGCCGGGTGGCAGTTCACCGGGCTCGACAACTATGCGCAGATCGCCGCCGACAAGGAGCTCGCACCGGTGCTGTTCAACAGCGCGGTCTGGACCTTCGGGTCCGTCGCGCTGCAGTTCGTGCTCGCCTTCATCGCCGCGCTGCTTGTCCGAGAAGCCCTGCAGGGTAAGGCGTGGACCTGGCTGCGGGCGACCTACGTGCTCCCGTGGGCGACGCCGATCATCGTCGGCGCGATGTCGTGGCGGTGGCTCTACCAGCCGCAGTTCGGCCTGCTGAACGACGTGCTCGACAATGTCGGGCTGGGTTCGCTCAAGCACGCCTGGCTCAGCGATCCGTCGACGGCTCTCGGCGCGGTCATGGTCACCAATGTGTGGCGCGGCTTCCCATTCATCATGGTCATGCTGCTCAGCGGCATGGCCGCGATCTCCGACGAGGTCTACGAAGCGGCGGAGATGGACGGCGCGCGGCTGCCGCAGCGCATCCTCTGGATCACGCTCCCGCTGCTGAAGCCGGTGATCCTGCTCAGCACACTCATGTCGCTGATCTGGACATTCAACAACTTCGGCCTGATCTACGTGATGACACAGGGCGGTCCGAACGGCGCCAGCGACATCCTCACCACCTTCGTCTACAAGAACGCCTTCCAGCGCTTCGATTTCGGCTACGCGTCCGCGCTATCCGTATTCCTCTTCGCGATCGTCGCAGCCGGATCGCTCCTCTACGTCCGCGCCCTCGGAAAGAACGCACTCTCATGACCGACACCCTCGCCCGCCCGGCCCCCGGAGCGATCGCGCCGGCACCGAATCGCGAACCTCGGAGACCGCGACGCCGGCGCGCTCACACGCGGCATCGCGCCGGAAAGGTCGTCGCCCGGATCGGCGCCGTGCTCATCGGCGTCTTCGCCGTCGTCCCCGTCGCCTGGACCGTACTCGCCTCCTTCAAGGGCAGCACGGAGATCTTCGAGAGCCCGCCGACGATCCTGCCCGCCGACCCGACCCTCGCCAGCTACGCCTACGTGCTCTCGCGAGGTGCTTTCGGGTCGTGGGTGCTCAATTCGGTCATCGTCGCGATCCTGACCGTCGGCCTGGGCCTGGTCATCGGCATCCTCGGCGGCTACGCGCTGTCGCGATTCGCCATCCGCGGCAAGCGGGCCATCCTCATCGCGCTCGTCATGACGCAGATGTTCCCGAGCGTGCTGCTGATCATCCCCCTGTTCTGGCTGGTCTCGACCACAGGGCTCTACGACTCCGTCGGCGCTCTCGTCGTCGCCGGCGTCTCCTCGTCCGCTCCGCTCGGGGTCTGGCTGATGAAGACGGCGTTCGACGAGATCCCACGCGAATTCGACGAGGCGGCGCGCATCGACGGCGCCGGCTGGTTCAGAGCCCTCTTCACAGTCGTCCTGCCCGCAGCGCGACCCGGTGTCGTCGCCACCGGCATCTTCCTCTTCATCGGAGCGTGGGAGGAGTTCATCTTCGCTCTCACCTTCACCAGCTCGGATGACCGTCGCACCCTGCCCGTCGGGCTCTCGCAGCTGAGCTCGGCATTCGAGGTGCACTGGAACGACGTCTCCGCGATGAGCGTGCTCGTCCTGCTGCCATCGCTGCTGCTTTTCGTGTTCATCCAGCGCTGGCTTCTCGGCGGCGCTATCGCCGGAGGTGTCAAGGGATGACCCCCGTGTTCCCTGACGACGCGCTTCCGATCAGCGGCGAGGTGCAGTTCTGGCGGCTCGATCCCGACAACTGGGACAGTGTGCTCGGCGCCGTGCGCGAGCTCGGCCTCGACACCATCGCCACGTACCTCTCATGGCGCCGACACGAGCCGGATCCGGGCACCTTCGACCTCAGCGGTCGCCACGGCCCCGAACTCGACGTCCACCGCTTCCTCGAGCTCTGTCGGCAGCACGAGCTGCGCGTGATCCTGAAGCCGGGACCGTGGATCTGCGCCGAGGAGCGCAATGGCGGGTTCCCGGACTGGATCGTCGACGACGACGCGATGATCGCGCTGGACTGGCAGCGCCGACCGGTCTCGGGCTACAACCCGCCGTTCAAACACCCCATGCCCAGCTACGCCAGCCGCAGCTTCCGCGACCACGTCGAGAAATGGATCACCGCGGTCTGGCAGGACCTGCTGGACTACACCGGGCCCGACGGGCCGATCGTCGCCACCCAGTACGACAACGAACCGAGTGTCGGTTTCCAAGACAGCATGTACGGCTTCGACTATCACCCGGAGGCCGTCGAGAGCTGGCGCGCGCAACTCGGCGTCCCCGACGCCGAACCTCCGACTCCTCGCGTGCACGGCCGAGCCGAACCGACCGACCTCGAACTCTCCTGGCAGTGGTGGCAGCGCACCTACATCCGCGACTACCTCACATGGCTGGCCGACGTGACGAGCAAGTCAGCCCCGGGGCTCGCGGGATCCGTCAACCTGAACACCCATCCGGTGCGCGGGTGGCCACAAGATGGCGGCGTCCTCGTCACCGGGCTTCCGGGCACCGTGGTCGGAGAAGACCACTACTTCGTCCCGCCGCTCGACGGCGACGACCTCACAGGCATGGCGATCGCCGCGGGGCAAGCGCGCCTCAGCGGATCGCCCCTGATCTGGGCCCCGGAGATGCAGGCGGGAATCTGGCGGTCCCCGGGGGAGTCCGTCGATTACCCCGATCCCACTCCTCACGAGCTCGAGGCCTGGTGGGGTGCGTCGCTCGCTCTCGGGTATCAGGGCTTCAACTGGTACATGCTCGCGGATCGTGACAACTGGGAGTTGGCCCCCATCGACCCTCAGGGCCGAATCACCCCTGTCGGGGAAGCAGCTCGTCGTCTCATCCGGCAGCTGCGGGCAGTCGGTCACCTCCGGAGCTATCGGCCAGAGGCGTCGCGCACCATAGCGTGGACCGACGCCGCGCGCGCCAGCGCCTACCGAGTGCGAGGGACCCAGGCGCATCCCGTTGCCCCTTGGGATGACGCACGGGCGCGGGAGGACTACGGACACGCCGAGACGCAAGCGCATCTCGCCTTCGAGAGCGGACACCAGTTCGACCTCGCGCCCCAGGGCTCCGAGCTCTCGCCCCCATCCGTTCGCACGACGGCACCGGGATGCCTGGTGCGAGTCCACCGCGCTCCAGGCGGTGCAGCGCTGATCTGGGTCGTCCGCTGGACTCCAGCGGCTCTTATCGCGACCATCACCGTCGAACTCGACGACGCCGGGCATCGCCTCGAACCGGCGGATGGCGGCGAAGCCATCGCGGTCGACCGCTCCGCTGACGGCGTCTTCTGCATTCCGCCGTCGGGATCAGCCGTGCAGCTCTTCGTCTCACTATCGACGCGGGCGGCGGTGATCCCCGAATCCGCCCGAAACCGCTCTCGGTCACGAGGCGACGAAAGCGACTAGCCGGATGCGCTCGGGGCCGCCTGCTCGAGCTCGGCGACCGCGCGATGCGATCGCACCCTCATCGACCGGTCGTCGGTCGACAGAGGCAGCCGCCGCTCAGGCGATGCGGTGGTAGAGGGTGCGGTCCCAGGCGAGGGAGGCCATGATCTGCACGACGGCCGCCTGCTCGAGGGTGCTGATGCGGGTCGCGGGGTCTGGCGCGCCTCCGCCCGATGGTCCGAATCGGTACAGCCCGGTCGTCGCGTCGCGGTTCGCCCGCCAGATCTGAGCCGCGTACGTCGCGACGGTGGCGCGGTACCGCGGATCGTGCTGAACGGAGTCGAGCAGCAGCAGGTCGTCGAAGTACATCTCGTTGAACACGGCCGGCTGGGCGTAGAGGCGGTTCTCGGCCGTCCAATAGTCGAGCGAACCCTGGGCGGCGGCGGTCGCCCGCTGCAGCCAGGTCGCATCCGACGTCGCCCGATAGAGGATCGTGGCCGTGCCGATCATCGCTCCGGAGTTGTAGGTCCAGAGCGTCGGGTTGAGCGATCCGTCGTCGTCGCGGCTGTTCCAGTAGAGGCCGTCGGACTGCTTGAGGCAGCGCTCGTTCCAGTCGTAGAGCTGGGTGGCCCACGCCAGGTAGCCGGGGTCGCGGGTCTGCTCGTAGAGGTGCGCCGCGAGCTGCGCACCGAGGCCCGTGATGTTCGCGCTGGCGGGTGGTGTTGGCGGGCGACGCGATCCAGTTCAGACCTCCGGGGCACGTGGCCGAGGGATCGGTGTCCCAGCCTCGCAGCACGACGGAGAGCTGCGACCGCGCGTGCGCGAGGTCGGCGGGGTCGTGCGATCGCTGGAAGCGCTGGAAGTAGGAGAGCCCGATGATCGCGTTGTCGTCGTAGAACACGTCGCCGCCCCCGCCGAGCGGCGGCGCCACGGCGGACTCGTAACCCGGGTAGCCCTCGGCGTCGAATCCGGCATACGACTGCAGGCTCGTGAAGCGCGCGGCGGCATCCGCGGTGTAGCGACGTCCGACGCCGGGGACGTCGGCGACATCCATCGCGGCCTCCGTCGCCTCGCGGAAGGTCCACAGATACGAGTACGGGTTCTCGCCGGGGAGGACCGGCGCGTTCTCGACGAACAGGCCGTGTCCGGACGAACCGAGGAAGAGGTTCGACTGGAGGGCGTCGTAGGCGCCGGCCGCGCGATTCGCCCAGTCGGCGGCCGCTGCGCGCGTTCCGGGTGGGGTGTCGTCGGGTGCGGCGCCCTGCCTCGGCGCACCGTAGGCGGCGGGGGAGGAGAGCGTCGCGAAGGCGAGGACTCCGATGGTCGCGGCGGCGGTTGCAGCCCGGGCGGCGAATGTGACAGACGGACGCATCTGTGCTCCTCGGATCGTGCCCGCGTCGCTCGTCACGACGCCGGCGTCGGATTGCTGTTGTTAACGTTAACAACCGTTCGATGATCGCGCTAGTGTCAAGGCGCGGCGCGAGCCCGCCGAGCGACGCGATCGTCCCCGCGTCTCAGGTCGTGCCGTCCGATGCCCGAGCTCGGACGGCGCGGCGGAGATCCCGACGACTGAAGGAGCCAGAGTGACCGACCGTCCCGCCGCCGGAGTCATGGACATCGGGGGGTCGCACGCGACCGCCGCCCTGGTCGGAGGGGATCCCGTGGCGCCGGACATCCTGGCGCGAGCAGAAGGGCACGTGGATGCGGCCGCCGGGCGCGACGACCTGCTGCGCGCCATGGTCGCGCCGGCCGTCGCCCTCGACACGCCCGATCTGCCCTGGATGATCGCCCTGCCGGGGCCGTTCGCCTACGCGCGCGGCGTCGGGGACTTCGCCGGGGTCGGCAAGTTCGAGGCGATCGCCGGCGTGCCGCTGGCGTCGCCCTTCGCGGCGCTGCTGCGTACAGACGCGCGGCGCATCCGGTTCATCAACGATGCCGCCGCCTTCGCCATCGGTGAGTGGTCTGCCGCGGACCGGCGAGCCGCCCGATTCGTCGGGATCACGCTCGGAACCGGCGTCGGCTCGGCGTTCCTGCGCGACGGCCGCCCGGTCGAGTCGGGCCCGGGCGTGCCGCCCTCGGGATGGGTGCACCTGCTCCAGGTGGACGGCGAGCCGCTCGAGACCCGGGTATCGACCGCCGCGATCATCGCCGACCACCTCGAGCGCACCGGGCGCCGCCGCACGGTGGCCGAGGTCGCCGACGCCGCGCGCGCGGGCGATCCCGTCGCGCGCGCCGTCTGGCATCGCGCCATGACCACGCTCGGCGAGGTGCTCGCCCCGTCGCTGGCGGCGTTCGGCGCCGACGAGCTCGTGATCGGCGGCGGGATGTCGCGCTCGTGGGATCTCATCGACGCGCCGCTGCGCGCGGCGCTCACCGCGGCGCCGGAGCTCGCCGACCTGATCCTGCGACCCGCGGAGCGCCGGGATGACGCGGCCCTGCTCGGGGCGGCGATCGCCGCGGCCCGCGACTGATCGCCGCCCCGCGGGCTCAGGCGCGCACCGCGGTCGTCGTCTTCGTCGCGGTCGTCTCCGTCGCGCGCACGGACGCCTTCAGCGTCGCGAGCCGCTGCCCCTCCCCGGCCCCGTGGGGGCGGATCGTGTAGCGGCCGACCGCGGCCGGCACGATGAACGTCTCGGCGTAGTGCACCACGAAGGGCTCGAAGGCGGCATCGGGACTCTCGACGATCGCCTCCGCGCCCTCGACCAGGTTGAGCACGTTGACGGTGCCGCGCGTGTCGTGCGGCACGACGTCGGTGAACCAGTGCCGGCGGGTCTCGATGAACTCGAGCTCGTGCAGGCCCGTGCGCTCCTCGACCCAGCCGTCGCCGCGGGCGACCTCCGTGGTCTGCGCGACGAGGTTGTCGCGCGTCCACTGCGTGTCGCGATCCCACTGGATGTTGTTCAGCGCGTGCTCGAGGTGCACGGGGCGGGGAATGCCGTCGAGACCGACACGGCCCCAGTCCCACATCTTGAAGGTGAAGATGTACGGCGTCGCCGAGATCTCCAGCACCATCGAATCCGCGCCCGAGCAGTGCACGGTGCCGGCCGGGATGGCGAAGTGATCGTGCTTGTGCGCCGGGAAGGTGTTGACGAAGTCGGTCGCCGCGAACTCGGGGCCGCCGGCCGCCGCCGTGCGCAGTGCAACGGCCATCTGCTCGGGCTCGACGTCGTCGCGCAAGCCGAGATACACCTCGGCTCCCTCGCCGGCATCCATCAGGTAGTAGCTCTCGTCTTGCGTGTAGGTCATGCCGAAGACATCGGAGATGTAGTCGGTCAGGGGGTGCACCTGCAGCGAGAGGTTGCCGCCGGCCATCGTGTCGAGGAAGTCGAAGCGGATGGGGAACTCGGCGCCGAAGCGGGCGAAGGTCAGCTCGCCCAGCAGCTCGCGCGGATGCGCGAACACGAGGTCGAGCGCGGGGAGCTCGATCGTCGTCTCGCCGACGCGCAGCAGCAGGCTGTTCTCCTCGGGCACGCAGTCGAAGCACCAGGCCAGGTTGCCGTCGGCCGGCAGGTCGAAGACCTCCTGCATCCAGTGGCCGCCCCAGACTCCGGGGTCGAAGAAGGGGACGACCCGGAACGGCCGCGACGCCGCCGTGCTCAGCCCGAGGCGGAACGTGTCGGCCGTGATCAGCTTCGCGTGGTCGAGGTCGATCGTCGTGTCGAGCACGTAGTCGAGGCGAGGGAACAGTGCGCGCTTGTGCCGGTCGGCGACGCGCCACTCGACGAAGAAGCCGCGCTTGACCTTGCGCAGCGCATCCTCGCCGCCGTTGTCGCAGCGCCAGTTCGGCGCACCGGCACGCTGCCGGGTCTGGATCTCCCAGCGCGGCATGTCGGCCAGCACGACGGTGCGGAAGTCGTGGGGGACGAGAGCGGCGCCCCAGCCGATGACGACGACCCGGCGGTCGGCGTCGCGGATGCGGTCGGCGACCGCGGCGAGACGCTCGGGATCGTAGAAGTCGGGGAGGCGCTGGTGGCCCATGACCCCGAAGACCCGGTCGTCGGTCAGATTCGCGCCGATCAGCTCGTCGATGCGCTCGGTCGGCAGAGCGGCGGCGTCTTCGACGTCGATGACGAGGGCGTCGGGCAGCGCGGCGCGGGCCGCGGCGATGATGGCGGGGATGTCGGCGCCCGGGTAGGCGTCGATGGCGAGCGCCGCGCCGGGGCCCTCGAAACTCGCACCGAGTTCGGCCCAGACGTCGGCGCCGCTCCAGACCGGCTCGGTCGGCGGCAGGTCGATGGCCGGCTGCGTGTCGTACGACCCCTTCGGCACGCCTCGAGGCAGATATCTCGTCACTGGCGGCACTCCGTTCGCTCGGTGGCGGCGGTGTTCGAGCCGGATGGCGTCCGCGCCGGTTGATAACGTTATCTTGGATCGGAGGCGGCGCAAGCCACCCATCCGGGCGCGTGTCCCAGGCCGCGTCGGGACGACCGGCTCAGGGAGCCGGGACCTCCTGCAGCCGCGCGGGCAGCTCGATCACCCGACCGGCGACGGCCGGATCGAGCCCGTCGATGCGCTCGAGCAGCATCGTGGCCGCGCGGCGACCGAGCTCGCGCGCGTCGTGCGCGACCACCGAAAGCGGCACGGGGGAGAGATCGGCGAACTCGAACGAGTCGAATCCGATCAGCCGGATGCGCAGCGGCGCGGCCGAGCGGCGTCGGCGGCGATCGAGCTCGATGGCGCGGATCGCGCCGATGGTGTTGCGGTTGTTGGCGGTGAAGACGGCCGTCGGCGGGTCGGCGAGCTGCAGCAGCGCCTGCATCGCCGCCTCGGCCGACTGCACATCGCGCTGGCCGGCGAGCACGAGATCCTCGTCGATCGCGATGCCGCGCACGGCGTGGGCGTCCCGGAATCCCTGCAGTCGTCGCCGCCCGGTGAAGACCGAGGCCTGAGTGCCGAGGAATCCGACACGGGTGTGCCCTTCGGCGAGGATGCGGTCGGTCGCGGCGAAGGCGCCGCCGATGTCGTCGACCAGCACCGTGTCGACGTCGAGATCGTCGAGGGCCCGCGAGGCGAGGGCGATGGGCACTCCGCCCTGCGCGGCGTCGCGCAGGTGCGTGCTGTCGGCGGCTGACCCCGATGGCACCACGATGAGGCCCTCGACCTGTCGGCCGAGGAAATCGGCGACCAGGCGCGACTCGAGCTCCGCATCCTCGTTCGAGTTGCCGATCAGGATGCGGCGCGAGTGCTCGGCCGCGACCTCCTCGATTCCCCGCTGCATCTCGGCGTAGTAGGGGTTGGCGATGTTCGTGATCGTCACGCCGATGAGCCCCGAGCGATGGCCCGGCCGCAGGCTGCGGGCGTTCTCGTTGCGGCGATAGCCGAGGGTGGCGGCCGCCGACCGCACGCGCTCCTGCACTTCGGGGCGCACATTGAGGTTGCCCGAGAAGACCCGCGACACCGTCATCGGGCTGACGCCGGCGAGGATCGCGACGTCGCGTAGCGTCGGCGGGCGGGCCGCCGGCGAGGCCACCGGATCGGGTGTCGCGCTCATGGGGTCACGGTATCGGAGGCCGCGGATCGTTGTGCTCCGTCGCGAGGCGGTGTTACGCTCCCGCCGATTGGTAACGATATCAATCGCCCCCGAACGAAGGAGTTCCCGTGCGGTTCCCGAAACCCCTCCTGCTGGCGGCGGCCGCCGTCGCGGCGGTCAGCATGCTGGCCGGCTGCTCCGCGTCGGGGGGATCTCCCGACAAGCTGAAGTTCGTCAACGACAAGTCCTGGGATTTCAAGGCCTTCTCGAAGGTGTCCCAGGACCAGATCGACATGGGGCTCGACGCGAGCACCTACGCCGACCAGGACGCCTTCGTCGCATTCGTCAAGCAGTCGCTGCGCACCGGCAAGGCGCCCGCCCTCTTCACCTGGCACACGGGCGGGCAGCTCGAGGAGCTGGTCGACCAGGGTCTGGTCGCCGAGACCAGCAGCATCTGGAAAGAGGAGATCGCCAAGGGCGACGTCGCCGAATCGGTGAAGGACCTCTACACGATCGACGGCAAGCAGTACTGCACCCCGATCAGCGTCGACAACTGGGTCATGTACTACGACAAGGCCGCCTACGCCGAGTACGGACTGCAGGTGCCCACCACCTGGCAGCAGCTCATGGACAACGCCGAGGTGCTCAAGTCGCACGGCATCGCCCCGTTCTGGAGCTCTGGCGGCAACCCGTGGGCGTTCGTCTGGTTCCAGATCATCCTCGCCGGCAGCGACCTGCAGCTCTACAAGGACCTCGCCGCGGGCAAGGCGTCGTACACCGACCCCGGTGTCGTCGACGCGATGAACGTCTGGCTCGACATGGAGAAGAAGGGCTTCTTCAGCGACCCGGGATCGAAGACCGCTCCCGAGACGCAGATGAAAGACGGCAAGCTCGCCATGATCCCCTTCGGCACCTGGTACGCCTCCACGATCTCCCAGGTGCTCAAGGAGGGTGACGACTGGGGCGCGTTCCCCATCCCCTCGATCACCGACCAGGGCAGCACGCCGGTCGCGATCGAGACGGCGCCGGTGTGCGCCACCGTCAAGTCGTCGCAGAAGGCCGACGCCCTGAAGTACTCGCAGTGGTGGATGAGCGCGAAAGCGCAGACCGCGTGGTCGAAGCAGCAGGGCAACCTGCCGTTCAACCCCAAGTCGACCGCATCGACGCAGACCTTCCGTGACATCGGCAAGGAGTTCGCCGAGCCCGACAAGTACGACTTCTACCTGCGCTACTACGAGGCGACGCCGACGCCGATCCTCACCGCCGCGCTCGACCAGTTCACCGGCTTCATGACGAACCCCGGCGACCCGGAGCCCTACCTCAAGGGCATCGAGCAGGTGGCGAAGAAGTACTGGGCCGACCACTGATGACCTCGAAGTCGTCGACCGACTACCAGCGCGGCGCCTGGGCCTTTCTCGGCCCGGGCGCCGCCCTGGTGGTCATCGTGCTCTACCTGCCGGTGATCTACACCCTCGTGCTGAGCTTCACCCGCTACGGCGGGCTGGCCGATCCCGTCTTCGTGGGCGGCGCGAACTACGTGGAGATGTTCGCGGATCCCGCGTTCCTGGGTTCGCTCGTCAACACGGCGATCTGGGTGGTGGGCACGCTGATCATCCCCGTCGGGATCGGCCTGCTGATCGCCTACCTGTCGTTCGGGCTGCGCTGGGCGGGCATCCTGCGCATCCCCTTCCTCATCCCCTATGCGCTCTCGGGCGTCGCGGTCGGCGTGCTCTTCGGCTTCGTGCTGCAGAACGGGGGAGCGCTGTCGCAGGCGCTCGCCTTCTTCGGGCTGCCGGGCTCCGACACGCGCTGGCTGCAGGAGTCGCCGCTCAACACCGTCGTCATGATCCTGGCGGCGTCGTGGCAGGGCATCGGCGTCAACGCGCTGCTGTTCACGGTCGGGCTGCAGTCCATCCCGAAGGAGCCCCTCGAGGCGGCGCGCATCGACGGGGCGAGCGGCTTCACCCTCTTCCGCACCATGGTCTGGCCGCTGCTGCGCCCCTCCACGACGATCGTCGTCGGGCTCTCGATCGTCAACAGCCTGAAGACCTTCGACATCGTGCAGGCGATGACCCAGGGCGGACCCAACCGCGTCTCGGAGACCCTCGGCGTGACCATGTATAAGGACACCTTCGTGAACAGCGACTACGGGCTCGGCTCGGCTGTCGCGATCTTCCTCAGCGTCATCACCGTGGCCGCGTCGGTGATCTACCTGCGCCGTCAGCTGAGCATCGGCAACGGCTCGGATGCGGGACGCATCACCGCGGAGGTGAGCTCGTGATCTCACGTGTCGTGCGCACGGTGATCCTCGCCGTGCTCGGGCTGATCTGGCTCGTGCCGATCTACCTGCTGCTCGCCAACGCCGGCAAGTCGGTCGCCGACTACTCCGGCGACGCGCTGTGGGAGCCCGGCTCGATCGGCGCGCTCTTCGCCAACGTCGGCGAGGTCTTCACCGGAACCGACGTGCCCTCGGGCCTCGCGGCCACCGCGCTCTACGCGCTGGTCGCGCCGGCGATCGCCGTCGTGCTCGGCGCCGCGATCGGCTTCGCGGTGATCGTGCTGCGCGTGAAGCACGGCTTCTTCTGGTTCTTCGTGATCTTCTGCGGCACGGTGTTCCCGCTGCAGATGATGGTGCTGCCCTGGTTCGACGTCTACGCCCGCATCGGGCTGTTCGACACCCAGGGCGGGATGCTGCTGATCTACTCGGTCGTGGCGACGCCGTTCTCGGCGTTCGTCATGCGCAACTTCTTCAGCGGCATCTCGGAGTCGGTCTTCGAGGCGGCCGTCGTCGACGGCGCCGGGGTCTGGCGGATCTTCACCCGCATCTACCTGCCGATGTCGGCGAGTGCGCTCGCGGTCGTCTTCATCCTGCAGGCGACCTGGGTCTGGAACGACCTGCTGCTCTCGCTCATCCTCACCCAGAGCCCGGAGACGCGGCCGGTCATGCCGCTGCTCAACGCGCTGCAGTCGGTCGAGGGAGGCGGGCCCGGATACACCGTGATCCTCACGGCGGCGCTCATCGTGTCGATCCCCACGGCGCTGCTGTTCCTGTTCACGCAGCGCTTCTTCCAGCGCGGACTGGCGCTCGGACAGTACTGACCGAGGAGCTCGTCGGCGCATCGAAAGGGGCCCGGGTCGCGATCGCGACCCGGGCCCCTTTCTCTGTTCGGGTCAGAACCGGAGGTGCACCGCCGTCGCCTCGAACCGCGACAGCTCCACGGTGACCGTGTCGCCGTCGTCGCCCACGACGAGGTCGGCGATCGTGTCGCCGAGGAACGTGCTGCGCGTCGCCGACACGGCGGAGCGCCCGAGCGTCAGCGTCAGTCGCACCGGCTCATCGGCGAACGACTGCAGGCGCACGATCGATCCGGTGCCCTCGTCGTCGGCGACGACCGCGATCAGCTTGACGCGGGCGTCGCTGAGACCGAGGCCGGAGTGCGTGCCCAGATGCGCGTCCTGCCCGCCGCGGGCGCGGGCGGCGCGCAGCGGATGCACGAGCTCGGCCGCCGTGGCGATCGCCACCTCCTCGACCGACTGCTGCCGAGTCGCCCGCACGCCGACCGCGTAGCGGAACGTCGAGTCGAAGCCCTGCTCGATCGGGAAGTTGGTGTCCCAGAGGTTGTTGTGCAGCCAGGAGTACACCGTGCCGGGCTCGGAGGGGGAGGTGCTCGGCGGGAACGGCGAGTACGGCACGGCGATCGTGTGCGGCTGCACGAGCGGCACATCCGGGGTCGCCCACACCGCCACGTCGTCGCCGCTCGTGACGGTGACCCAGTCGCGCATCGCGCGCATGTGCTGCGGGGCCCCGGGGATGTTCGGGAGTCCGGCGCCGGTGACGCTGCCCGACACCTCGAAGCGCAGCTGCGCGTCGTCGCCGGCGAAGGGGAAGCCGAAGTAGGCGCTCTCCTTGATCAGCACCGAGGGCTTGGCCACGCTGTTCTCGATCAGCAGCCGGGCGTCGCCGTGCCGCAGTCGCAGGGTCACGCGCACCCGCTCGGCGCCGGCGGCGCGGAACTCGTACACGAGCCGCTGCTCAATCGCGTCGTCGCGTCGCTCGACGAGTCGTGCCGGCAGCCCCATCTGCCGGGTCGCCAGCATCTCGAGCCGGTCGCTCGTGGCGAGCTTGTTCGCGAGGTGATTGAACCCGGCACCCGAGCTCGCGTACTCGTCATAGACGTAGCCGTTGAACGGCACGAGCGCGTCCGCGCGCACCAGCTCGCGGCCGGTCGCGCGTTCGACGATCGAGGAGATCCCCGAGCGCTGCAGATCGACGACGACCGTCAGGTGGTCGTTCTCGAGCCGGAGCAGCTGGGCCATCGGGACCTCAGACGGGTAGCCGGGCTCGGCGAGCGACGGGTCGTCGATCGCGCGGGGCGAGTCGTCGCCGACGCGCTCCCGGGCATCCAGGCGCACCGTTCCGAACGCGGGCACGTCGTCGACCCGCACGGTCAGCCAGCGGCCCGACTCGCGATGCGGGTGGTTGCTCTGCGCCTCGACGGCGAGGGGGAGAGCGTCCCCGGAGCGGCTGTCGACGACATCGACCTGCGCGTCGAGCGATGCCACGGTCTCGGGCAGCAGCAGGCGGACCACTCCGCTGCGCACGAGCCCCGTCGGGTTCACGATCACGAAGCTGGCGAGCGCGTCGTCGGCCGCCGCGACGGCGGCGCCGAGGTACGACAGCGACTCGTCGACCGAGGCGCGCGAGCGCTGCTCGCCGACGAGGGCCTGCGCCACCTTCCAGCGCCACTGCAGCTCGCCCGAGTCGAAGCCGTGGTCGCTGTGCAGCCACGAGTTGCCGGCGCCCCAGGTGTGCTCGTTGAACATCGAGATCGCGTCGTAGGTGCCGTGCGCCTCGGCGCTCTCGCGGGGCGACGACTCGCCGCCGAGCCATCCCGCCAGCTGCGAGATCGACCGGGCGTCGGTGACCTGCGCTTGCGCTCGCCGCATCAGCGCCATCGGCACCGCGGCCGAACCGACGCCCTCGACCCACCAGTCGCCCCAGTCGCCTTCGACCGTCATGAGGTCGTCGCCCACGCGGCGCTCCGCATCCTCGAAGAAGTCCTGGTTCGTCGACACGCGCAGCTTCGGCGCATCCCAGGTGTCGTTCCACTCGCGCACGATCTCCGACAGCAGGCGACGGGCCGGGCCGTTGTCGCCCATGAAGCCCTGCGTGCGGATGTGCACGACATCCCACGGGTAGGGGTCGCGGCCCTCGATCGTCTCGCCGTGCGCGCCGAACACCCCGATCGGGAACGGGTAGCCGCGCTCGCTCATCGCGGTCAGGTAGGCGGGGAGGTATTTCTGCACCTGCGCGAAGTCCTCGGTGAAGCCCAGCATCGGGCCCTCCATGTAGGCGAGGCCGTGCGGGCTGTCCGTCATCCAGACCAGCACCTCCCCGCCGGCGAGCGTGCGCCAGCGGAACAGGCGCGGGTGGTTGATCGCGCCGTGCGTGTGCGGCTCCGAGCGCCCGGCCCAGTTGTGCGCCACCGACAGGTAGCGCACGCCCATCTCGTTGAGCGCGTCGGGCAGCCCTGCGACCTGACCGGGCACGTCGGTCTGCATCGCCGAGGTGAACTCGATGCCGTAGCGGTCGCGCAGGCGACGGGCCTCGCGCATCAGCTCGCGCAGCTCATCCGTGGAGCACACGTCGGTGTGCAGGTTGTACGGCATCGCGCTGAGGCCGATCGAGCCCTGCTTGACGAGCTGCATGAAGCGGTCGACCACGGCCTGCGGCCGGTGCGACTCCCAGTCGGAGACGGCCCAGAGCGCCTCGGAGTTCCAGCGGAAGCGGGATGCCTCGGGCCAGTCGGCGGTCTGCTCGATCAGGTCGATCGCCGAGTCGAGGTACGAGCGCTGAGCGGCCATCACCTCGGCCTGCGGGTCGGTGTAGCCGAAGTCGTAGTGCGAGTGGTGCACCATGTGCACCGTCCACTCGCGCTGCGGCGCGATGACCACCTCGATCTCGTCGTCGCCCCACGAGGGCACGGCCAATCGGGCTGCGGTCTGCGACGCGACGGTGTCGACCAGTACGCGGATGCTGCCGGGCTCGGCCGCCCGGGTTGCGCGGTCGACACGCTCGCCGTCGACGGTGACGACGATCTGGGGAGGGGCGGTGCTGGCGTCGTCCGGCCCGTCGCCGGCGCCGAACAGCACACGGAGGCTCTGCACACGGCGGCCGTCGACGGTCGCGAGGAGGGGCTCGCCGATGATCTGGAGAGCGCGGCCGCCGACGGTCCCGGTGGATGTCACCGCCCGCTGGATCAGTCCCGCTCGCGCGTCTTCGTGGTCCCAGGGTCGTGCTGCGATGAGCGACGGCTTCGTCACGGTGCCTCCCGGCGTTGGTATCGTTACCAGAATCCTGTCATCGCGCTCGATCGCGCACAACATCTCATCCTGCGTGGATTCCGGCGGCGTTCAGGATCGCCTCGATCGCCGCCGCGTTCGCCACGATGTCCGACCCCTCCGTGCGCACCGCCTCGCCGCTCGCGATCGCGTGGACCACCGCATCCAGCTGATGGGAGTACGAAGTGGCCCCGGCGATCGCGACCTCGCGTCGTCGCCCGTCCGCGGTCACGACGGCGAGCGACGCCCCGAGGTGCGGGGCGATGAAGTTCTCGACTTCGAGCCGGCCGCGCGTGCCGATCGCGACGAGCCGGTTGCCTACCCGCCCGTCGTCGCCGAACGATGCCACGAAGGTCGCCGCGACGTCGCCGAACGACAGCTCGGCCGTGGTGGCGGTGTCGGTGCCCGTCGGGTTGAGTGTGCTCGTCGCCGACCGCACCGCCGGCTCGGCGCCGGCGAGCTGGCGCATCGCATGCAGCGGATAGCAGCCGGCGTGCCGCAGGGCGCCCCCGCCGAGTCCCAGCTCGTGCAGCACCGAGCCCGTGGCGAACGGCCGGGGATCATGCACCTCGGCGCGCAGCTCGACGAGCTCGCCGAGATCTCCGCCGTGCACGGCGTCGAGCATCGCCCGGAACATCGGATGGTGCGCGTAGTGGAACGCCTCGATGAGGCGGCGACCCGCTCGCCGCGCCGTCGCCGTCATCCGCGCGGCCTCCTCGCCCGTCATCGCGGCCGGTTTCTCGACGAGCACGTGGTGCCCGGCCTCCAGCGCCGCGCACGTCAGCTCGCCGTGCGAGGCCGCCGCCGTGGCGATGTAGATCAGGTCGATGTCGTCGCGGCTGAGCAGGCTGTCGTAGTCCGCGTGGGATGCGGCCACTCCGTGCGTCCGAGCGAACGCCTGCGCCGCACCGGGCCGCGCCGCGGCGACCGCCGCGACGATGACGTCGTCGCGCTCGCGGGCTGGAGTGATGATCGCGGTCGGGGCGATGGCCGCGGCCCCGAGGATCCCGATCCGGAGCGGCGGCGCGACGGGGACGGCGGTCTCGATCACGCGATATCGATATCACGGCTCGTGCGGGCAGTCACGCTCGCACGAGCCGGATCTCGGTAGCGGGTCAGCCGGCGGCGTGGGCGGTCGGCATCGCCTCGGCCTCCACGTGGTGACGTCGTTCGAGGGCGGCGCCCTCGACATCGACATCGGGCACGATGCGGTCGAGCCAGCGCGGGAACCACCACGCCGCCCGGCCGAGCAGGTGCATGAGCGCCGGCATGAGCAGCAGGCGCACGACGAAGGCGTCGAGCAGCACGCCGAAGGCGAGTCCGAATCCGAGTGAGCGGATGATGGTCGACTCCGAGCCGATGAAGCCCGAGAACACGGCGACCATGATGATGCCGGCCGCGATCACGACGCTGCGGCCGGCGCGGAAGCCCTGGGCGACCGCGAGCCGGGCCGGGCTGCCGTGCACGTAGGCCTCGCGCATCCCCGACGACAGGAAGAGCTGGTAGTCCATCGCCAGGCCGAAGAGGATGCCGACCAGGATCACCGGCAGGAAGCTGAGGATCGGGCCGGGCGTCACGTGGAACAGGTCGCTCAGCCAGCCCCACTGGAACACGGCGACGATCGCGCCGTAGTTCGCGAGCAGCGACAGCACGAAGCCGCCGGTGGCGATGATCGGCACGAGCAGCGAGCGGAACACGCCGATCATGATGATCAGCGACAGCCCGATGACGACCACGAGATAGATCGGCAGCACCGCGCCGAGGCTCTCGGAGATGTCGATGTTGCTCGCAGCCTGCCCGGCCACCCCGAGGTCGCCGGTGCCGATCGGGTCGAGCCCGCGCAGCTCGCGCACGAGCTTCTCGGTCGAGACGGCGTTCGGTCCGTGGTCGGGCAGCACCTGGAAGGCGCCGAGCCGGCCGTCGTCGGAGACCGCGATGGGCGCGACCGCGGCGACATCGTCGACCTTCGCCAGTGCCTCGGCGATCTGCAGCTGCGAGTCGAGCTGCTCGCTGTCGTCCTGGTCGGCGGGCAGGTCGGCGGTCACCAGCAGGGCGCTGTTCGCGCCGGCGCCGAACTGCTTCGCCTGCGTGTCGAAGGCGACGCGCGCGGCCGATCCGGCGGGCTCCGATCCGCCGTCGGGCAGTCCGAGGCGCATCGAGAACGAGGGGATGGCGATCACGAGCAGCGCGGCGACGGCCAGCACCGCGGTCACCACCGCGCGCAGGGTCGACATCGGCTTCACGCCGGCATCGGCGCGACGACGCTCGCTCGAGGCGGCGAGCTGACGGCGGCCGCGTCGGCCGAGCACGCGGGTTCCGGCGAGGCCGAGCAGCGCCGGGGTGAGTGAGATCGCGATGAGCACGGCGATGACGACGGCGATCGCGCCGGCGGTGCCCATCAGTCCGAGGAACGGGATGCCCGTGATGTTGAGAGCGAGCAGTGCGACGACGACCGTGGAGCCGGCGAAGACGACCGCGTTGCCGGCGGTGCCGTTCGCGAGTCCGATCGACTCGCGCACCTCGGCGCCCTCGAGCAGCTGGCGACGGTGCCGGTTGATGATGAACAGGGCGTAGTCGATGCCGACCGCGAGCCCGAGCATGACGCCGAGCACCGGCGTGACCGAAGCCATCTGCACCACGCCCGAGAAGGCGAGCGTGCCCAGGGAGGCGATCGCGACGCCCGCGATCGCGGTCACGATCGGGAAGCTCGCGGCCAGCAGCGACCCGAGCATCACGATGAGCACAATCGCGGCGATCACGACGCCGATCGCCTCACCGAGGCCGAGGATCTGCGGCACGCCCTGAGAGATCTCGGTCGAGTACGAGACGGTGACGCCGTCGATCTTCTTCGCATCGAAGTGCTTCACCACGGCCTGCTTGGCGGTCTCGGGCAGCTCGAGTCGGGGCAGCGTGAACGACACGGTGGCGACGGCGGCCGACCCGTCGGACGCGACCTGGCGGATGCCGTCGGCCAGCTCGAGCAGGTGGGCGCCGTCGTCGAGCTGCTTCTGCTGCGCCGTCAGCTCGGCCGCGCCCTCGTCGAGCTCCTTCTGCTTCGCGTCGAGCGCCGTCGTGGGCAGTCCGGCCGCGGTGAGCTGCGCCTTCGCGGCGTCGAGCTGGGCCTGGCCCTGCTCGAGCTGGGTGCGCGCCGCATCCAGCTGCGCTGACCCGTCGTCGACCTGCTTCTGGCGGTCGGCGCGCTGGGCTTCGGTCGCGAAGGGGTCGACGACCGAGTTGACGTCGGGGAGGCCGTCGGCGTCGGCGATGCGCGCGGAGATCTGCTTCTGCTGCTCGGCCGTGAGCGCAGAGCCGTCGTCGGTGGCGAACACCACCGATCCGGAGGCGCCGCTGAAGTCGGGCAGCTTCTTCTGCAGCTGCTCGAGCACGGCGCCGGAGCGCGTGCCGGGGATGTCGAAGCTCGAGCTGAGGCCGCGGAAGCCGAGGGCGAAGCCGCCGCCGACGATCGCGACGATGACGATCCAGGCCAGGATCACGGTCTTCGCGCGGCGGGCGCTGAAGACGCCCAGCCGGTAGAGCAGTTCGGCCAACGTCGGTCCTCTCGGGTGCGGACGCGAGGCGTCCGGGTGCTGCGGTGGGGGATGCGCGGGGCATCGGTCGGCGACGGTGGCGACGCGTCAACAATACGCAACGTCTCGATTCGTGCGCACTACCCTGTGCGGGTGACCGCCGAGCCCGTCGAGACCCGCCGCGGCGGTCGGGTGCGCAGCGAGAACGCCCGGCTCGCCATCCTGGATGCCACCGCGAGCGAGTTCGCGCGGCGCGGCTACGAGCACCTCACGATCGAGGGGATCGCGGCCGCCGCGGGCGTGGGCAAGCAGACCATCTACCGGTGGTGGCGCTCGAAGGGCGATCTCGTCGCCGAGGCCGTGCTCGAAGACCGGCTGCTCGGCGAGCGCTTCCACATCCCCGACACCGGCGATCTGCGCGCCGACCTCGCCACCTGGCTCGGCGAGGTGTTCGGCATGCTCGCCGGGCCCGAGGGCGAAGGACTGCTGCGCTCCCTCATCGCGGCGGCGGCCGACAACGCCGACATCGGGCGACGGCTGCGCGAGCGCATCGCCGGGGAGGGTGCGGGCTCCGGGGAGGCGTCGGTCACCGACCGGCTGCGTTCCGCCGTGGCGGCGGGGGAGCTCGCGACCTCGGCGCCGGTCGCCGAGATCGCCGAACTGCTCGTCGGAGCGGTCATCCTGCGCGCGCTCAGCCGCACCGGAGGCGACCGCGAGGCGGTCTCGAGGCTGGTCGCCGCGATCGTCGGCTGACTCGAGCGCCGCCGCGCCGATGTCGCAGGTCGATGCGACGATCGACCGGTGGGGGACGAGCAGCGGCCGCGGCGTCCGCTTCTGCAGATCTCGCGGATCTATGCCGAGGAGGCGGCGGCGAATTCGCCGCGCGGTCGCGAGATCATCGATCGCTGGCCCGACGCCGACCTGGTGGGTGTCGACAGCCACTGGCGCATCCCCGAGCTGCATGGCGACGAGCGCAACGTGCGCCGCTGGGTGCGGATCAAATCGGAGGCGCTCGTGCTGGGCGAGAAGAAGTCGCTCACGGTGCGGCCGAACGGGCGCTCGGCCGATTTCATCGCCCCTTCGCACTCGAACGGGTGCGCGATGGCCTGCGCCTACTGCTACGTGCCGCGCCGCAAGGGATATTCGAACCCGATCACCGTCTTCACGAACATCGAGCGCATCCAGGCCGCGATCGCACGGCACGCGGCGAAGCTCGGACCGAAGACCGAACCGAACCAGTGCGACCCCGATCGCTGGGTCTATGACCTCGGCGAGAACGGCGACTGCAGTGCGGATGCGCTGATCAGCGACAACGTGCGCGATCTGGTCGAGCAGTTCCGCACACTGCCGAATGCGAAGGCGTCGTTCGCGACGAAGTTCGTCAACCGCGACCTGCTCGACTGGGATCCCGCGGGGTCGACGCGCATCCGCTTCTCGCTCATGCCGGCCGAGACCGCCAAGCTCGTCGACATCCGCACCTCGCCGATCCCCGAGCGCATCGCGGCCATCGCCGACTTCGCGGATGCCGGTTACGAGGTGCATCTGAACTTCAGCCCGGTCATCGTCGAGCCCGGCTGGCTCGAACGCTGGGCTGAGCTGCTGGATCAGATCGCGGAGGCGGTGCCGGCCCGGGTGCGCGACCGCCTCGCCGGCGAAGTCATCTTCCTGACCCACAACGAGCCGCTGCACGAGGTCAATCTCGGCTGGCACCCCCGCGCCGAGGAGCTGCTCTGGCGACCGGAGCTGCAGGAGCCGAAGATCTCGCAGAACGGTCAGACGAACGTGCGCTATCGCTGGCGCGACAAGCGGGTCTACGTCGCGGACTTCCTCGATCTGCTCGCTCGGAGGGCGCCCTGGCTCCGCGTGCGCTACGCCTTCTGACGTCCGCTAGACCGACGGGTAACTAGCCGAGCGAGGCAGTGTGCTCAGCCGTCCCTAGGATCGGCACCGTGTCTGATGATCGCGCGAGCTCCGGCTACTGGTACGGAGCGGATCGACGGCCGAGCAGCGTCGATGTGCTGAATCTGATGCGCCAGTACCGTCAGGCCGAGGCCGAGATGCGCCGCCGCACACGTGACTCGATGGGCATGGGCGAGACCGACCTCCTCGCGCTGCGCTACCTGCTGCGGGCCGAGCGCGAGGGGCGGTCGATGACGGCACGGGATCTCGGGCGCCTGCTCAGCATCAGCTCCGCGTCGACGACCGCACTCGTCGACCGGCTGGAGCGCGGCAATCACATCGCCCGCGCGCCGCATCCCACCGATCGGCGCATGCAGATCATCGTGCCGACCGTGGAGACCGACGCCGAGGTGCGGCAGACCTTGGGGCGCATGCACCAGCGGATGGTGCAGATCACCGATGAACTCGGCGACGGCGACCTGGAGGTCGTCGCACGCTTCCTCAGTGGCATGATCCACGCCGTCGCCGACACCGATGACCTGGATCGAGAGCTGCGCGACGTGGTACGGCAGATGAACGACGAGGACAGCGCTGGGAGCTCAGCTTCCGACTGACCCGGGCCTGGGCGTCATCCGACTCGCCCCTGGGCGCGGGATGGATGAGTTGTCGAGGTATCTGTCGGTACCCGATAATCCATTCATCCGGAGCGAGCGGAGAGGGTATGAGCGACACACTTCGAGACCCGCAGTCGGGCGACGAGACGTCGATCGACGTCGTCCGCGCGGCGGCGACAGCTGCCGTCGCCGTGGACGCCAATGCTCTGCTCCGTGCCTATGGGCAGTACCTGCGTCGCAACATCGCCGCCCCCGGACTCGGCGTCACCGATCAGGCCGCGCTCTCGTTCCTCTACGAACGGCGCCGGCAGGGGATTCCCGCGACCAGCACCGATGTGACGAACTACCTCGGCGTCTCATCGCCCTCGGGTGTCGCGATCATCGATCGCCTCGAGGCACGCGGCCTCGTCCGTCGCGAGCCGCACCCCGACGATGCTCGCAAGAAGCTCATCGTCCCGAACCAGGACGATGCCGACAGTCCGCTCGAGCATGCCGTCGCGAACGCGGTCAGTCGCATCCCGCTCGAGCACACCGACGCGGTCGCCCTCTTCCTGCGCGCCCTCGTCGATGAGCTGGATGTGATGGACGCCGAGCGAGATTCTTCTTCACCGATCAACTAGTTAGCCGAGCGAGAGACTTGACTAGTTCATCTAGCTAGTTTTAGAGTCGCGGTGTCGAAAGGACACCATGACTCTCACCGTCACCCGTCCCGCCGCCGAACCGGTCGCTCTGGCCGCGCACGTGAACCGGGTCGCTGAAACTCCGTCGCTCATCCCGACGCATCGCCGTCGTGACCGCGCCCTGCTCGCCACCGCGAGCTTCGCCGGCCTCGCTGCATTCGCCGCGTCCGCCGCCGGATTCGCTCTGGTGGTGGGCTGGTGACGCTCCTCGACGCGCCCTCGACCACGAGCGCCGCCACGCTGCGCTGGCACCGCGTCGACCCCACGCTCTGGGTCGCGACCACCGGGGTCGGAGCGACCTCCGCCCACGCCGGCCTCGTCCAGCGCATCGCGCGCGGCTTCGACGCCCGCGATGAGCTCAACCGCCCGCTCGGCGTCTTCATCAGCCACAACGCCGCGACGCAGGCCGTCGCATCCGTCCACTCGAAGAACGAAGCAGCATCATGAACGCCCGCCGCCCCTCCGCCGACCGCACCATGATGTGCGCCTTCGGCAACCTGTCGATCGCCGCTCTCCGGCTCGAAGCCCTCCGCGATCGCGCCGAACTCCTCGCCGGCAACACCGAGAACTTCCACGGCTGGAACCAGAAGGTCGGCCAGGTCATCGAGCTGTTCGAGCGCATCCAGCTGTCGATCATCGACGCCGACCACGTCGGCAACACGATCCCGGTTCAGCTCGGCAACGGCGCCCACGTCCCGGCCGACGCCGCCTACCTCGACCGACTCACCGAACGGCTGCTCAAGCTGCAGCAGATCGGCATCCTCCGCGGTTACGACGACACCGCCCACGCACTCGTCGGCCAGCCCCAGCCGGCGTCGATCAGCGCCGAGCCGCTCGCGGCCGCCAGCTGATCATCACCCCGCACGAAAGGACCCCCTTCCCATGAGCTTCATCGCCTTCCTCATCCTCGGTCTCATCGCCGGAGCCATCGCCAAGCTGATCCTGCCCGGCAAGCAGCCCGGCGGCATCCTGCTCACCCTCGTGCTCGGCGTCATCGGCGCGATGGTCGGCGGCTGGATCGCCGGCTTCTTCGACGCGAACGTCTACACCAGCTTCTTCTCGCTCAGCGCCTGGATCGCCGCGATCGTCGGCGCCATCGTCGTGCTGCTGGTCTACGGCCTCATCACCGGCCGCAAGGGCGCCCGCGCCTGATGACCGGATTCGACGCGGACAGCACGCTGCCGCCCACCGAGCCCATCGAACTCCACGAGCTCCTCGCGGCCGAGGCGGGTGCGACAGCAACCCGCTTCTGAGTGACACCGACGAGTCGACCGGCGTGCCTCTCGAGGGCGCCGGTCGAGTCGTGTCCCGGCGCCGCTGGCCGGCGACACCGGGACGAGCGCTGCATGACGCCCGAGCGGGAACGAGGCACGTGCCGCGCCGCCTGAGCTGGATTCTGGTGCGCGCGCGGGCGGAGTTCCAGGGCTTGACTCGGCGTCTCCACCGCGAGGTGCCCCGGCCCGCGCCTTCGCGCCGCCCGGCCATCCGCTGGGAGGCGACCGCACGCATCCGCTCGCCCCTCCGTGCCGCTCGTAGCGTCGCCCGCATGACGAACTGGGGCTACACGCTGATGACCGAGCAGAGCGGGCCGCGCGAGCTCGTGCGCTACGCGCAGGCCGCCGAGCAGGTGGGGTTCGACTTCGAGGTGTCGAGCGACCACTACTCGCCGTGGCTCACCGAGCAGGGGCACGCGCCCTACGCCTGGACCGTGCTCGGGGCCGTTGCGCAGGCGACCGAGCGCGTCGAGCTGATGACCTACGTCACCTGCCCGACCGTGCGCTACCACCCGGCGGTCGTCGCCCAGAAGTCGGCGACCCTGCAGCTGCTCGCCGAAGGGCGCTTCACGCTGGGACTCGGGTCGGGGGAGAACCTCAACGAGCACGTCGTCGGCGAGGGCTGGCCGGCGGTGGATGCGCGCCACGACATGCTCGAGGAGGCCCTCGAGATCATCCACGAGCTGCACTCCGGCGACCTCGTCACCTATGACGGGCAGTACTTCCGCGTCGACTCGGCGCGCATCTGGGACCTGCCCGACGACGGCGTGCCGATCGCCGTCGCGGTGTCGGGGCAGAAGTCGGTGGATGCCTTCGCCGACTTGGCCGACCACCTCATCCAGGTGCAGCCGGATGCCGACGTCGTGAACGCCTGGAAGAAAGGGCACGGCGACCCTGCCCGCGTGATCGGGCAGATCCCGATCTGCTGGGGCCCCGACAAGCAGAAGGCGATCGAGCAGGCGCACGCGCAGTTCCGCTGGTTCGGCGGCGGCTGGGCCGTCAACGCCGACCTGCCCACTCCGGCCGGCTTCGCCGCCGCATCCCAGTTCGTGCGCGAAGAGGATGTGGCCTCGGCGATCGCCTGCGGCCCCGACCTCGACGAGCTCGCCGAGAGCGTCCGCCCGTTCCTCGAGGCCGGGTTCACCGACCTCGCCTTCGTGCAGGTCGGCGACGAAGGACAGCAGCGCTTCCTCGACGAAGCCGCCGGCCCGCTGCTCGAGAAGCTGCGGAGCCTGTGATGGGGAAGCACGTCGCCGACGGCCGCCCTTCGAATGCTCCGGTCGAGCCGGCCGTGACCGACGATGGCGCGCTGGCCCCGACGAGCGACGCCGGCGGTGCGGGCACCGCGGCGGACGTCGAGGTGCCCGAGGATGAGCGGCCGCCGCAGACCCCCTCAGAGCGGCGCCCCGAATCGCTAGTGGACGGAAACCGGGTGGCGACCGCCGACGACATGGACTGACGCTGCGGTGGACGCGGGCGCGGGTCGCGCGCGCTCGCCGGGCGTCAGTCGGCGCCGGCCGTGCCTGCCTCGCGGGGTCGCGCCTCATGGTGTCGAGCCCCGTGCGTGCGGCGCTGCTCCTTCATCTCGGCCTCCGCGAGATGACGTCGACCGCCGACCAGCTGGTCGCGCGCGATCTGCTCCCACTGGCGGAACGCAGCCCGATAGCCGTCGTCGTAGTCCTCGACGATCTGGAACGTCCAGCGACCCTCGATGACGTTGCGGCCGACGAGTTCACGCTCGATCCCCTCGGCGAGCTCGACGTGGCCCGCCGCGCGCAGCTGCTCGACCGCGTCGCCCAGCGAGAGATCCGCCCGCCCGGTCAGCCGGTGGAAGGCGTAGAGCTGGCCCCGCGCCTGCTCGACGACCTCGAGAGCCTCGGAGAGCTTGCCGAGCGCGGCGATGGTCGCGTCATCCACACCGCTCGGCCGGAGGTGGGCTGCGTCGGGGCCGTCGTCGGCAGGGTTCTCGATGCTCATGAGTCGACGCTAGGCGCGCCCGTTCGGCACCGGCACCCCCTCGTGGTCGGCGGAAGCCGCGCGTAGCATCCGCCCATCACTCAGTCGCGCAGACCCTCCCGCTGGGCGACCGAGAGCGGATCACGGCGCAGCACCTCGATGAGGGCATCCGGATCATCGACCCGGCTCACGCTGCTCAGCCCCGATGCCGTTCGGACGATGTCGTGCACGTCGTCGCCGCCGAGCCGGTGCTCGCCGACGTCCGCGCGCCAGTGGCAGAGGAGGAGTTCGCCGTCGTCTGACAGCGCGTCGGACAGCTGCACGGCGACGCTCGTGAGTGAAGCCGCATCGAGGTAGTAGCCGATCTCGCTCAGCACGATGAGATCGAAGCGCCCGGCGGGCAGTCCCTCGGCCAGGTCGTGCTCGATCACCTCGACGTGCGGATGCCCGGCGACTGTCTCTAGCGCCCGCGCGACCGCCTCGGGAGCGATGTCGGTGGCGAGCACGGCATCCGCGCGTTCGGCGAGCTCGCGGGTGAGGGTTCCGAGAGCGCAGCCGAGCTCGAGCACGCGGCCGTAGCGGGGAGCCGTCAGCATCGCGAGCGTCAATGCCCGCTTGCGGCGTTCGTACCAGCGCGTCTCGAACCCCCACGGGTCGCGCTTGCGGTGGTACTTGTCGTCGAAGTACTCGCGGGCGACCGCTTCGCGCGGTGCCCCTGCCTTGTCGACCGTACTTTCGACCTCGATGAACACCTCGGCGCCGCGGTCGAAGTGCTCGAGCACGTGCGGTTCGAGCACGGCGCGGTCGGCGGGATCCGCCGACAGCGGGTCAGTCTGGGATCGGTGCTGAGTGATGGCGAGCCGCTTCGCCGCGCGGGTCTCGGGTGTCAGCTCGAGCGACCGCAGCGCCGCCGTCAGAAGAGCGTCGCCGGCCGGGTCCGCCCAGTGCCACGCCCAGATCGGGAACGCGAGGTGACGCGCGCCGTGACGCTGCGCGATCTGCTCGACGAGGTCGCCGACGACCCGGTGGTCGTGATGCCGGTCGCCCGACCAGACCGAGGCGACGAGCGGCAGCGCCGCCGCATCCAGCAGCCGGTCCAGCGCGGCGGTCAGCTCCGCCGTGCCGTTCTCCGCGGCCCCATCGGGAGCGCCGATCCACTCGACGCGCGAGCCGGGGGCGAGGATCGACAGCGCCGCCGCCGACTCCTCGCGGCGGCGAGCGCGGAGCTCGTCGCGCGTGGTGCTCGAGGATCCGGGATGACTGCTCTCGCCGTCGGTGACGATCACCACGTGCACGGGCATCGCCCGGTGCGCCGCCTCGAAGATGAGGCCGGCGCATCCCAGCGTCTCGTCGTCGGGATGCGCCGCGACGACGATGAGCTCGGTCGCGTCGTGCCAGGCGAGCGGCCGCGGCGGCGCTTCTCGGAACCGCTGCTCCCACTCCTCCGACGATGTTCCCGGCGCATGGATATCGAACCCGGTCATCGCGCCTCCGGTCCGCGCAGGATGCGACGCCCGAGTGAGGCCTGGTCGTTCTCGGCGTGATGCTGGCGCACGTAGAGCTGCAGGTCGGCGACGCGGCGGCTGTGCTCGTCGTCGAGAGCGAGCGGCGCGGGGCCGAGGGCGTGGCCGGCGCGCAGCAGCACCTCATCGACCGCGCGGGCGACGACGCCGCGGGCGCGGGCGGCGATCAGCGCGCCGCGCTCGCCGACGGCGCGACCGGCATCCACCTGCCGCGCGGCGTCGAGCAGCACCGCTCGCGCGGATTCGAGCGCCTCGTCGACCGCGCCGACCTGCATCTCGCGGATCGCGCCGGGATCGGGATGGCGGCGCGCAGCATCCGCGACCGACCGACCCAGTGCCACGGCGCCGCCGAACCAGCAGGCCGCGACACCGATCCCGCCCCAGCGGAAGCCGTCGCGGCGCAGGTACCAGCCCGGCTCGCCGACGGGCTCGGCCGGAGCATCGGTCAGCGTGAGCGGGCCGCTCGGGATGCCGGCGAGACCGCGTGCCCGCCAGCCGGAGTGGTCGGCGAGCGCGTGGTCGGGATCCAGCCGCACCGCGAACAGACGGCGCTCGCCGTCGTTGTCGGGGGCGGTGATCAGCGCGGCGTCGACCGTGCCGGCGAGGGAGCACCACGGCTTGACGCCGTCGAGCGTCCACGAGCCGTCGGCCGATCGGCTCGCCGCGACGGTGGCCCCCGGAGCTTCGGACGCGTAGACGCCCCAGGTGCGGCCGATCCCCTCGATACGGTCGAGATCCCAGCCGGCATCGCGCAGGATGCCGACGGCGTCGAGGTGCGGTTCGACTGCGCGCGCTGCCTCCAGATCCCGGGCGGCGAGCGTCGCGAGGGCGGACCAGAGCTCGGCCGTGCGGCCGGTGCCAGCTCGCGTGTCCTCGGCGGCGAGGCGGCGTGCGGTGTCGAGCGCGGTATCGACCGTCGACACGTCGGCGACCGCGGCCGCGCTCACGAGCGGCGGCGCTGGGGCTATCGCCTCCTCGGCCCCCTCGCCGATGTCGCCGGCGAGCAGTTCGACGTCGTCGAGCAGCACCGGCCTCATCCCGCTGCCTCCTCGAGATCGGGGTCATCGAGATGCGGTGACACCAGGGTCAGGTTCTCGAGTCCGGCCAGGTAGGCGGAATAACCGCGGGGCGCCCGCGCATCCCGGCGCCCCGAGGTCAGCACCTCGGCGTCCGCGGTCGCGACCACGCGAGCTCCGCGGCGCCGCGCCGCCTCGACCAGCTCCACATCCTCGCCGACGAGCAGGGGGTCGAAACCGCCGGTCGCCAGATAGGTCGACGCCCGCACTCCGAGATTCGCGCCGTGCACGTGACCGTTGGCGACGCCGGGCGTGTGCGTGGCGAGCCAGGCCGACCGCTGCCGCGGCGACAGCTCGTCGAACTCGGGCCGGACGGTGCCGACCACCACATCGGCCCCGGCGTCGGCGAGATCGAGCTGCGCGTCGAGCCAGCCGAACGGCACGACGCTGTCGGCGTCGGTCATCGCGATCCAGGTGGTGTGGCGCGGAGTCGGATCCCCGGTGAGGAGCAGACGCTCCACCCCGACGCGGCGTGCGAATCCGACGTTGCCGACCGCCACCTCGAGCACGTCCGCGCCGAGACCGCGGGCGAGCTCGGCGGTGTCGTCGCGGCAGAGATCGGCGACCAGCAGCAGGCGTGCATCCAGCCCCGGCCTGCGCGCCGACGCGAACGCGATCGCCGCGCGCACCGACCCCAGACAGCGCTCGACGCGGGCGGCTTCGTCACGCGCGGGGATGACGACGAGCGCAGTCCCCACCTCACTCACGAACAGGGTGTATGGAGGTCGGGAACGGCGAGCGCATCTTCCGACGCTAGAGCGAAGGCGACGGCGCGCCGAGGGGGTTGCGCACGGCGCCCGCCTGCGACAGTGCGGTCGAGGGGGCGTCGTGCGCTCGCGCTCGGATCACTCGATGTCGAGCGCGTCCTGTGCGGCTCCCGCCGCCTTCTCGACGATGTTCGGCAGCTCGGTCGTGCCGTAGAACCGGGAGTCCGGATGCGTCGGCGGCGGAGCCGGAACACCCGGCTCCGGCTCGGGCACGTAGCTGAACTCGCCCTTGCCGTCGGGCGTCGGCCCGGAGGCCCAGCGGCCGTCGCCCGCCTGCTGCCCGTCGGAGAAGTTGATGTACTGGTAGGCCACGTCGCGGTCCTCCTTGCCGAGCGGGAAGTTGCTCGGCACGGGGAGATCCTCGGCGCCCTCCTCGCGCAGCTCGGCGGCGGCGGCGATCCACTGGTTCTGGTGCATCGTGTCTCGGGCCAGCAGGAACGACAGCAGATCGCGCACGCCCGCGTCATCCGTCATGTGGTAGGGCCGGGCGACCTGCAGCCGTCCCTGCATCTCGGCGTTCGCGTTGGCGGTGAAGTCGGCGAGCAGGTTGCCCGACGCCGTCACGTAGGCGCCCGACCACGGGTTGCCGTTGCTGTCGACCGGGCGCGCACCGGCGCCCGCGACGATCGCCTGCTGAACGTCGGTGCCGCCCACGATCGCGGCGACGGTCGGATCGTTCTGCACCGCGTCGTCGCTCACGCCGAGCGGCGCCTTCTCGAGCAGCTGCGCGATCATCGTCGCCAGCATCTCGATGTGCCCGAACTCCTCGGCGCCGATGCCGTAGAGCAGGTCGCGGTACTTGCCGGGGATGTGGGCGTTCCAGGCCTGGAAGCCGTACTGCATCGCCACGGTGATCTCGCCGTACTGGCCGCCGAGCACCTCCTGCAGCTTGCGGGCGTAGACGGCGTCGGGCTTGTCGGGCTGCGCGCGATGCTGCAGCTCCTGTCGATGGAAGAACACGGGGACTCCTCTGCGGTCGGCCGCGCCGCCGGAGGTGACCACGCGGATGCGGCCCAGTGTCAGAAGCGATCGCGGTCCTGCCGAGGGGGTTGCGGTGACGGTCGCGACGAGCGGACAATCGCCGCGCGCGGGCACCGAACGGATGATCAGTCCTCGAACTCCGTGAGGACCGTCGCAAACTGGGCGTGCCCCGTCAACCCCTCGCCTCATCCGCTCGTCGGCTCGTACCGTGCTGGCATGACCGGAACGCTGAACCGACTGCGCGACGTGCTCCGCGATCGACAGATCGAGGTGTCGGCGGATCAGCTGCGCGCTCTGGACGAGGTCGACGGCCTCTTCGATCTGGTGAGCGACCCCGATGCCGAGCCGCATCTGGTCGTCGTGCCCGGCGGCACCTCGCTGATCGACGGTCAGGCGACGCCCGATTCGCTGACCGAGTGACGCGCGAGGCGTGAGCGCGAGGTCCGGCCCGCGTTTCGGGATCGAGGAGGAGTTCTTCCTGCTCGACCGCGACACCGGACGCGTCGTCGATGCCGGCGACATCGGGCACGGGGTCCTGACTCGCGGGGAGGCTCACGGGGAGTTCCTGCGCAGCCAGATCGAGTTCTCGACGTCGATCTGCAGCTCGCTCGACGACGCTCGCGTCCAGCTCGCGCAGCACCGGCGAGCCATCGCCGCCCGGGCGCGCGAGCGCGGACTCGTGCTCGCCTCCACCGGCACGCCGTTCCTCGCGAGCTCGACGGCCGAGGTCACCGCCGACCCGCGCTACGCCGGCATCGCCGCGGCGCACGCCACACTGCTCGACGACCATCAGGTCGCCGCGCTGCACGTGCACGTCGAGGTGCCCGACCTCGAGCAGCGCGTGCGGGTCGCGAACGCGCTGCGCGATTGGCTTCCCCTCCTCCGCGCGGCGACGGCGAACTCGCCGCTCTGGCGCGGCGCCGACAGCGGCTTCGCGAGCTGGCGGGCGATCCTGCTGCGGCGCTGGACCACGAGCGGATGCCCGCCCGTCTTCGCGGATGCCGACGATCAGCGCAATCGCACGGCGGCGCTCGTCGGGCTCGGCGGCTCGCGCGATGCCGCGACGCTCGCGTGGGATGTGCGGCTGTCGCCGCGCTATCCGACGGTCGAGCTCCGGGTCGCCGACGCCCAGCTCGCGCCCGCGGACTCGGTCGCACTCGCGGCTCTGACACGCGCGCTCGTGGCAGCTGCGGATGCGGGCGCCGACGCGGCTCGTGACGTCGCCGGGCATCCGACCGAGCTGCTCGAGGCCGGGTCGTGGCACTCAGCGCGCTTCGGGGTGCGCGGCGGCGTGGTGAGCGCGGTCTCCGGATCGCTGATCCCGTGGGAGGCGGCGGTCGAGCACCTGCGCGACCTGCTCGAGCTCGACTCTCAGCCGGGCGACCTCATCGCCGGGTGGCTCTCCGGCATCCGACTGCACGGCACCGGCGCCGATCGTCAGCGCGCCGCGTTCGCCGAGGGCGGCTGGCCTGCGGTCCGCGATCTGCTGGAGAGCAGCGTGGCTGGATAAGCGACCCGACCGATGCCGCGGAGCACATCGAGCGAGCGAAGCGGGCGCTGCACATCCCGAACGAGATCGTTCCGAAGCCGCCGCAGTGAACGGCGGTCACCAGCCCGGAGCGTTGATCGTGGCTCAGTGCCGGCGCGCGTCCCACGGCGTCTCGCCGGTCACGGCGTGGAACTCGCGCACGAAGGTGCGCATCGACGCGAAGCCCCAGCGTGTGGCCACAGAGCCGACCGCCTCCTGGCGCGGGCCGTCGAACTCCACGAGGTCCCGGCGCGCCGCCGAGACGCGAGCGCGACGCAGGTACTGCTGCGGTGTGCGCTCCGCGGGGGAGAACGCGACGAACAGCTCCGCCAGCTCGGCCGAGGCGACGCCCGCGGCCTGCGCCGCGTCGTCGATCGTGATCGGCAGCGAGACGTGGTCGTCGAGGAACGCCGCGGCGCGCTGGTAGCGGGTGCGGCGATCCGCCGCGGTTCGCGCTCGCCGCCGCGTCTCCTCCCGGGGACCGAAGGTCTCGAGCAGCGACACGCACAGCAGCCGGTGCAGGTCGGCCCGCACGAGGTCCGATTCGAAGGCGCGGGTGCGCGCCAGCGAGCTCGCGTAGCGGAGGGTCGTGCGGAAGTAGTCCTCCAGCTGCGGCGTCGCCGGGGTCAGTCGATCGAAGCGGACGCGGAATGCCGGATCGCCGAACATCGCGCGTCCCAGGCGCTCGAAGGGAGCGACGGGCAGGGCGATCGCCTGCTCGGCGGCGGTCGACACCCGCGAGGTCGCCCGCGTGCCGGGTGCCTGCAACCAGGGGGTCGCGCCGCCGCCGCGCGTCTCTCCCACCGACCAGTCGATCGCGCCGCGGGTCGTCACCGCGGCCACGATGTGCTCGGTGTCGGCGACCGTCGTCAGGTCTCCCACGAAGGCGAGCGACATGACGCGAAGGCGGTGGTCGCTGTGCGACTCGACCGAGTGACGCAGCCGGCCCGGGGAATCCAGACGCAGATCCTGCGAGAACTCGCGGATCATCGCCTCGGCGTCATGCGACGACGTCGACCGGTGCTTCAGATGGACAGTCGTCATCCATCCCATCGTGTCGGTCGAGGCCCGCCGCGCCCAGCGGGTAGCGAGAAGCGATCGCGTCGTGCTAGCGCGCTGTCAACCCCCGGGTCAGGGGACAGGATCGCGCCTAGCGTCGCCGGATGGATCAGCACGAGACGCCCATCCTCGACGCCGTGCGCGAGCACGCCGCGACCGGATGACGTCGCCTCAAAGGAACGAGGAGAGGGACATGGGACGAGCAGGAAGAGCGGCGCTCGCCGTCGCCGTCATCGGGGCGGCCGGCGCGGCGACGGCGTCTCTCGTCGTCCGGCGCGCCGGCGGCGATGACCGCGACGACGACGGGCGGACGCGCTGGAACCGGGTGACGATCCTCGGCGCCGAGGGGCTGTTCGAGGCGACGCAGCCGCCGTCGCCGCTCGACGAGCTCGGCGACGCCATCGAGTGGCGCGTCGACGTGGCTCCGGGCGACCGCGGCGTCGAGCTGGCGGCGCGCCCGAGCGCGGCGACGGCGACGGGCGACGACCGACGGCAATCGGGACCGTCGCGCGATGATGTGCATCGCGCTCTGCGCGAGGCCAAGCAGCTCATCGAGATCGGCGAGGTCACCCGGCGTGACCCCGCCCCCGAAGGGCATCGGCGGGCGACGCCCGCAGGAGCGGTCGTCGACGAGCTGAGTCGTCGCTCCGGAGGAAAGGGAGTGCTGTGAAAGCGATCACCTGGCAGGGCATCAACCGACTCGGCGTCGAGCGCGTCGACGACCCGAGCATCCTCAATGCCGGCGACGCGATCGTGCGGGTCACGGCGACCGTCACCTGCGGCTCCGATCTGCACCTCATCGGCGGATACGTTCCGGGCATGCGCGCCGGCGACGTGCTGGGCCACGAGTTCGCCGGCGAGATCGTCGAGGTCGGGCCGGGGGTGACGCGGCGCCGTGTCGGCGAGCGCGTCGTCGTGACCTCTTTCCTCGGCTGCGGGCGCTGCTGGTACTGCCGCACCGAGCAGTACTCGCTCTGCGACAACTCGAATCCGCATCCCGGCCTGGGCGAGGGGCTGTGGGGAGCGTCGACGGGCGGATGCTTCGGGTACAGCCAGATCACCGGCGGCTATGCGGGCAGTCACGCCGAGTACGTGCGCGTGCCCTTCGCCGACGTCGGGGCCTTCCCGATCCCCGATGAACTCAGCGACGAGGCCGCCGTCTTCGCCTCCGACGCCGTGCCGACCGGGTGGATGGGCGCCGACCAGGGCGGGGTGCAGCCGGGCGACGTCGTCGCCGTCTGGGGTGCTGGCGGCGTGGGGCAGATGGCGGCGCGGGCGAGTCTGCTGCTGGGCGCCGCGCGCGTGATCGTGATCGACCGCCTGCCGGAGCGCCTGCAGCAGGTGCGCGAGGTGATCGGCGCCGAGACGATCGACTACGGCACGACCGAGGTGCTCGCCGAGCTGCGCGAGCGGACCGGCGGGCGCGGGCCCGACGTGTCGATCGAGGCGGTGGGCATGGAGGCGCACAGCTTCCGGCCCGACTACCTCTACGACCAGGTGAAGGTGCAGCTGCGCCTGCAGACCGACCGGCCGACGGCGGTGCGCGAGGCGGTGCTCGCGACCCGCAAGGGCGGCACCGTCTTCGTGCTCGGCGTGTTCGGCGGCGTCGTCGACAAGTTCCCGCTCGGCGCGGTCATGAACAAGGCGCTCACGATCCGCTCCGGTCAGGTGATGGGGCAGCGGTACATCCCGATGCTGCTCGACCGCATGGCCGCGGGTGAGATCCCGACCGAGCACCTGGTGACCCACCGTCTCTCGCTCGATGACGGACCTCGCGGCTACGAGCTGTTCAAGACGAAGGGCGAGGGCTGCGTGCGCGCGGTGTTCCGGCCGTGAGCGCGCCCGTCGCCACCGCCCAGATCATTCTGCGCTCCCGGGCGGGCGTTGCGCGCATCGACCTCGACGTGGTCCCCGGCGTGCATCGCGTCGAGCTGGCGCATGTCAACTGCTACCTGCTGGTCGACGCCGACGGCGTGACGGTGGTGGATGCCGGCCTGCCGGCTGTCTGGCATCCGCTGCGCCGCGCTCTCGACGCGATCGGAGCGCGGACGGCTGACGTGCGCGCCCTGGTGCTGACCCATGCGCACTTCGACCACGTCGGAGCAGCCGAGCGGCTGGCGCGCAGCTTCGGAGTGCCGGTGCTCGCCCATCCCGGTGACCATGCGCTCGCCCGGTCGCCGTACCGTTACGCCCACGAGCGCCCGCGGTCGGCGTATCCGCTGCGCAGTCCGCGGGCGGTGCCGATCCTTGTCGACATGGTGCGCGCGGGCGCCCTGCACGTGCCGGGCGTGCGGCAGCTGCAGCCCATCGCGGACGGTCTCGAACTCGATCTGCCGGGCGGCCCGCGCGTGATCGCGACGCCGGGTCACACCTTCGGGCACTGCGCGCTGCACCTGCCGCAGGCGGATGCCGTGTTGACGGGCGATGCGCTCGTGACCCTCGATCCGTACACCGCGGGTGTCGGGCCGCGCATCGTCGCCGGGACGGCGACCGCGGATTCGGCGCTCGCGCTGCGCAGCCTGTCGGCGATCGCCGCGACGCGGGCGACGACGCTGCTGCCGGGGCACGGCGAGCCGTGGCGGGGCCGGGCCGAGGATGCGGTCGCGATCGCGCGTCGTGTCGGGCCGAGCTGATCTGCCGGGGTCGGAAGCAAGAAGCTGGGATGCCGGGGGCTGAGATGCCGGGAGACACGATGAGACTGCTCGCGCGCGGCGCCGTCGCCGGAGCGGCGGCGACGCTGCCGATGACGGCCGTGCTGCTCGTGGCGCAGCGCCGCGGGGCGCTCGAGGAGCCGCCGCCGTTCACGATCCTGCGCCGCGCTGACCGCTGTCAGCGCCGACGCCGGACCGGCACGGTGTCGGGGTCGATCGCGCGGCGCCGGCGCCGCGAGCGCGCCGGCCGCGCCGCGCGCCTGCACCTCGCCATCGGCGCCATCTCGGGGGCCGTGTACGGGCTGCTCGGCGGCACGACGCGCCCGAACCCGGCCAGCGCCGTCGCCCACGGCGTCGCCCACGGGCTCGGCGTCTGGCTGGCCGGCTATGCGGTGACCCTGCCCCTTGCAGGTCTGTACGCGCCGGCGTGGGCCGATCGTCCGCGCCGAGTGCGGTCCATCGTGGCGGCGCACCTCGTCTACGGCGCGGTGCTGGGGCTCGTCGCCCGGCGAAAGTGAGTCGCCCGCTGCCCCGAAGGTAGCCGTCCGCGATCCGCCCACCGGTCGCGAGGCTGACGGCTGCGGACAGCCGCGGGTCCGGCAACCCTGAGAAGCGATCTGTCATCCGAAGAGGGGCTTGACGACCGTGCGCTTGATGGCGCAAGTGTGCGCTTTCTGCAAGCCCTTGTCGACTCCGCCGGGGAACGGAATCGTGGTGACCAGCCCCGGGAGGCCGCGCACCGGGCGGCGTCCCTACTGGGAAGGGAGAAACCGTGGGCCGCATGAACTACAACAATCAGGTCATCGTCGACTTCGATGACCGCCTGCTCGCGCATATCCAACTCGCCATCGGCACGAAGGTGCGTCGGGGTGAGTCGTTCCACTTCACCTGGCGGGATGACGACAGCGTCGGCGACGGGCGCACGATCCTCTGGATCACGCCGAACGCCCCGGTCAGCTACAAGTTCTTCGGCGGCCGGGCGCCGACCATCAACGTCGAGTGGGTCGCCGCACTGCTGCGCTCGGCGAACTCGCCCGGCGGCATGCAGATCGTGCCTGAACCGGTGGCGGAGCACCAGGTCCACGCCGAGGAGCTGGCGCACCACTGAGCCGCTCTGCGTGGCTCCCGTGAGCTCGAGCGCGCCTCTCCTCGAGTTCAGAGCTCGTGGTCGACGAAGTACGCGATGTCCGGATCGAGGAGCGAACCGACGTCGAACGCCGCGCCAGCGGCGGGTGCCGCGTGAAGCTCGAGCCGCTCGAGCAGTGATTCGAGAGTCTGCTCGAGCTTCGCCACCTCGCCGTCGAGATGGTCGGAGTGCGCGAGCCGGGCGGCTCGAACCGCCTCGAGGCGCGCGCGCAGCTCGGTGACGTCGACATCCATGCCACCACGGTATGCGCCCGACCCCTCGGCGCACGAGGGGGTTGCGCGCGAGTCGAGGCCCGGGGCAGTCGGCGAGCCGCAACGAGGCGGCGCCGGGCGCAACCCCCTTGCGCCGATTCGCATCGCGTGCGCATTCTGGATTCCCACCGCGCATTCCGGCTCGAACGAGCGTGCGCACATCTCCACCAATGCGCACCGACTGGGAGGTCGCATGGGTTCGCTCAACTTCGAGGATGTCGAGATACCTGTCGACGACCGCGCGCTCGCCCATCTTCAGGTCGTCATCCTGTCGCGCCTGCGACGCGGGGAGGCCTTCGCCTTCTCGTGGAGGGGCGCCGACGACGAGGCGGCCGGCCGCGCCACCGTCTGGCTGCACCCGCACGCCAAGATCGTGTTCAGCTACATCGACGGCGATGCGCAGGGCATCAACCGGCACTGGGTGGATGCGCTGACCGAGGCGTCGTTCTCGAGTGGCGGGCTCCACCTGGTCCCCGAGCCGGAGGCGCCGGCGCGGCGCCGCTGAGCGGGGTCCGTCATCGGGCCATCACGTCGAAGCGCTTCCGCGCAACCCCCTGGGCAGAACGCACTGTCCACGATGTGCTGAGGGGAACGAAGGGACCCCCGACCCATGCGCATCACCCGAGCCGCCGTCGTCGGCGCCGCATCACTGACCGCGATCCTCCTTCTGGCCGGGTGCGGCTCCGGCGGCGGTGCATCGGCCTCGTTCGAGAAGAAGGTCTCGGGCACGCTCAACGCCTGGGCTTTCGACAGCGCCGACGACGTCGGCAAAGCTCGTCTCGATTATGCGAATGAGCAGCTCGAATCCGCCGGCGCGAAGGTCGAGCTCGACGCGACGACCTTCGACGCGCAGAAGTTCGCCACTCGCACCGCGAGCGGCAAGGTGCCCGACGTCGTGCAGATGAGCAGCCAGTCGGTCACGACCTACGCCGCGCAGGGGCTGATCATGCCGCTGAGCAAGTGCTACGACCTCTACGGCGTCGATCCGAGCGAGTACTTCTACAAGCAGGTCGCCGCGGATGTGTCGTGGGACGACGACGTCTGGGGCGTGCCGCAGTTCTACCAGCCGCCCGCCATCCTCGTCGATCGCACGGTGGCCGATGCCGCCGGCGTGAGCCTTGACGACCTCGACGTGTCGAAGGGCGACGACTTCATCGCCGCCGTCGCGAAGCTGACGCAGAAGCAGGGTGACGACCCCACGGTCATCGGCTTCGACCCGCAGGGCGTCGACAAGGCCGGCCTGTGGATGCTCGGTTTCGGCGGTCGGCTCGTCGACGATGACGGCAAGCCCGCGCTCGATGACGCGAAGAACGTGGAGGCGGTCGAGTTCCTGCAGAAGGTCTACGACGCCCAGGGCGGCTACGCGAAGGTGAAGAGCCTCATCGACAGCTTCGATCTGTTCGGCGACGGCAACCAGTTCGTGAAGCACCAGGTGGGTGCCGAGGTCTTCGACCAGTGGTACGTGAACGTGCTCTCGGGCTACCGCGACCAGATCTCGCTCGCGGCCGTGCCGTTCCGCGACCAGCAGGGCGAGCCCTTCGCCGTGGCGAGCGGCCAGGCCTTCGTGATCCCGGCGAAGGCGAAGAACCCCTCTGCGGCGTGCAAGTGGGTTCTCGACGTGACCAGCGCGAAGTCGTGGGATGCGGCGGCCGCCGCCCGTCAGAAGACGCTCGACGGCAAGCCCGGGGCGATCAACACCGGACTGTTCACCGGCGTGAAGTCGGTGGACGAGGCCATCCGCGAGAAGTACGTCGGCCAGAGTGGTGACGAGGCCTTCGAGCAGGTCATCTCGACCTACTACGACGTCGCCGCGAAGGGACGCTCCTTCGGGTCGTCGCCAGCGGGCGAGCGCATCCAGTCCGAGCTGAAGAGCGCCGTGACCTCGGCCCTCACCGGCGAGAAGAGCCCGAAGCAGGCGCTCGCGGACGCGCAGAAGGCGGCGCTCAGCGCCTACAACCGGGTCGCCGGCTGAGCAGGCTCGCGCGCCAGGGGCCTTGCCTCGCCCGCTCGAGGCGAGGCAAGGTGATTCGGCGACGCTGACAGCGGAGCCGCGCACCCGCGGGATCAGGCGTCGACCAGATCGGCTCCGGGTGGTCCGAGGAGGTGCAGCATGACCCTGATGCGCAGCGCGCTGACGACCTCGGACGTCGCCGAGGCCGATCGCCTGCTCGGCGCCGCCTACGCCGAGGGACTCGTCGTGGAGAACTCCGGCGGCTCGCCCTTCCGCTTCGAGCAGGTGGTCGCAGCCGACGAGAACCTGACCGTCTCCTCTTTCCGATTCGATGGTCACGTGGTCGCCTCGATGGATGCGGCCCGCAGTGTGCTGTTCACCGACATCCGCCGCGGCAGCTACGCCTGGGCGAGTCGGGGTTCTCGCGGCGATCAGAGGCGCCCCCTGCTGGTGCCGGCCGGTCACGAGCTGAGCGTCGACTTCGACACCGTGCGCTCCGTGATGGTGAGCGTCGATGCTCGGCTGGTCGCTCGCTGGATGTCGCGGTACGGAGGTCTTCCACCCTCGCCCGCGCTGCTGCATCGCGCGGTGGCGGGCTCCGACGCCGTGCGGCAGGCCATCCGGTTCTCCGGTGCTGTGATGCCCACGGAGAGCTTCGAGAGCGAACTGGTGCGGATGAACCTGATCGATCTGCTGCTCAGCATGACGGCGCACCATCTGCTGCCTGACGCTCCGACCGCTCAGCGGCGACCGGTGCCCGCCGCGCTCGAGCGAGCCGAGGAGTACCTGCGCTCGCATGCCGCGCAGCCGGTCTCTATCGCCGACGCAGCAGAAGCAGCTCGCCTGTCGGTGCGCGCCCTCCAGCAGCAGTTCCAGCGGTGGCTCGACATGTCTCCGGCGCAGTATCTGCGCAATGTCCGACTCGACGCGGCGCGGGCCGATCTCATCGCGGCGCGCAACGACGGGATCGACGCGCGCGTCGCGGAGATCGCTCGCCGGTGGGGATTCGCCCACGTCGGCCGTTTCGCCGGATACTACGGCGACGCCTACGGAGAGACGCCCGCCCAGACGCTCCGCGCTCGCGCGGCCCCGCTCGAGAGCGGGGCCGCGGACTGACGAGATGCCGTCGCGACGGTCAGGCTTCGGGACGCTCGGCGACCGCGATCGGGGTGCTCTGGCCCACGTACAGCAGCGCCGGGACGCGGCTGCCGTCGCCGTAGTTCACGGTCAGCCACCCGCCGCCGTCGGCGACCGCCTCCTCGATCTCGTCGGTGAGCTGATCGATCGTGCGGTCGGCGACGCTGTAGTGCTGGTTGCCGTAGAAGACATCGATGCGCTTCACGGTTCCTCCGATTCCCGGGGTTGGGAGGCTCACACGGTGCGCCTCGGACGCGATTTCGTCAACCCCCTGCAGATCGGCGTGCGCGACGACGTACCGTGTCGCCCCTCGCTCGGGCCGCCCTCGCTCACCTCGCGAGCAGTCACCCGCTGCACGACGGCGAGGGGAGAGAGCGATCCGGCTCGGTGAGCGCCAGCGCAAGCCCCTCGGCGGAATCGTCTGCGAGAAATACGTTCCTCGCAGACGCACGACGGGAGCAGCGCATGACGAGCACGATCGGAGCCGTTCAGCGGGTCGAGTCACGTCGCACGCGCAGCCGCATCGTGTCGTGGGTCACGACCACCGACCACAAGACGATCGGGTACCTGTACCTGATGACCTCGTTCGCGTTCTTCTGTCTCGGCGGCGTGATGGCGCTGGTGATCCGCGCCGAGCTGTTCGCGCCGGGGCTCGATCTGCTGTCGACGCGCGAGCAGTACAACCAGCTGTTCACGATGCACGGCACGATCATGCTGCTGATGTTCGCGACGCCTCTCTTCGCCGGCTTCGCGAACGTCGTGATGCCGTTGCAGATCGGCGCGCCGGATGTCGCGTTTCCGCGCCTGAACGCCTTCGCCTACTGGCTGTTCCTCTTCGGATCGATCATCGCGGTCAGCGGGTTCTTCTCGCCCTATGGCTCGGCGAGCTTCGGCTGGACGGCCTACACGCCGCTGTCGACCGACACGTTCTCGCCCGGCGTCGGCGGCAGCCTGTGGGTCTTCGGCCTCGCGATGACCGGCTTCGGCACGATCCTCGGATCCGTCAACTTCATCACGACGATCATCACGATGCGCGCGCCCGGCATGACCATGTTCCGCATGCCGGTCTTCACCTGGAACGTGCTGATCACCTCGATCCTGGTGCTGCTCGCCTTCCCGGTGCTCGCGGCGGCGCTCTTCGCGCTCGGCGCCGACCGCTCCTTCGGAGCGCACCTCCTCGATCCCTCGAACGGCGGCACGCTGCTCTGGCAGCACCTGTTCTGGTTCTTCGGCCATCCCGAGGTCTACGTGATCGCGCTGCCGTTCTTCGGCATCATCTCCGAGGTGCTCCCGGTGTTCAGCCGCAAGCCGATCTTCGGCTATCGCACGCTCGTCTACGCCACGATCGCGATCGCGGCCCTCTCGGTCACCGTGTGGGCGCACCACATGTACGTCACCGGTTCGGTGCTGCTGCCGTTCTTCGCGCTGCTGACGATGCTCATCGCCGTGCCGACCGGGGTGAAGATCTTCAACTGGATCGGCACGATGTGGCGCGGCTCGGTCACCTTCGAGACGCCCATCGTCTGGGCGATCGGCTTCCTCGTGACCTTCACCTTCGGCGGCCTGACCGGCGTCATCCTCGCGTCGCCGCCGCTCGACTTCCAGGTCTCGGACACGTACTTCGTCGTGGCGCACTTCCACTACGTGGTCTTCGGCACGGTGGTCTTCGCCATGTTCAGCGGGTTCTACTTCTGGTGGCCGAAATGGACCGGCAGGATGCTGAACGAGCGGCTCGGCAAGATCCACTTCTGGCTGCTGTTCATCGGCTTCCATATGACCTTCCTCATCCAGCACTGGCTCGGCGTGATGGGCATGCCGCGGCGCTACGCGCAGTACCGGCTGGAGGACGGCTTCACCTGGATGAACCAGCTGTCGACGGTCGGTGCGATGATCCTCGGCGCCTCGCTGCTGCCGTTCTTCTACAACGTCTGGATCACCGCGCGCCGCGCCCCCGTGGTCGAGGTCGATGACCCGTGGGGCTTCGCGCGCTCGCTCGAGTGGGCGACGTCGTGCCCGCCGCCGCGCCACAACTTCACGTCGATCCCGCGCATCCGCTCGGAGTCGCCGGCTTTCGACCTGCACCATCCCGAGGCGGGACTGCCGGTCGGCATCGGTCCGGCGAAAGACGCGCCCGAGGCGCCGACGCTCGATGCCGGCAGCGGCGAGGTGAAGTGATGGCGCGGTGGTCCGACGCGGAGGTGCCGCTGACGCTGGCGGAGGCTCGTGCCATCGCGCGACGTGCGGCCGCCGGGGAGCTCAATACACGCGACGTCGAGATCCGCCGCATCGTCGATGCCGCGAACCGGATGCAGACCCGTGCCCTGCTCGCCGGGCGGGACGACGACGTGACGCGCCAGCCGACGGATCGGCGGGCGGTCGTGGCCGGCTGTCTGGCCGTCGTGGTCGTCGGCATCGCCGGGATCCTGGTGCCGATCGTCGCCGCGATCGCGGCCCTCGGTCGATGATGCGGCCCCGCACTCGCACCCGCACCCGCACTCGCACCGGCGTCGGCTACCTCGTCGCACTGCGCTCTGACCCGGGTAGCTGAGCACGCGCCGCCAGCGCCGGCCGCTCCGCTTCGTGCTCGCTGGGATCGCGACATTCGGCCTCGGTTGCGCCGCAGACTGAGCGCATGACCCCGAAGTCGACCGGCGAGCTGCCGGTGCTGCGCGACGAGACGATCGATCAGGCGGCCACGCTGAGTGATCTGCCCCCGATCGTCGACGCGACCGCCGCGATCGGAGCGCACGCGCTCGTCGTCACCTGGAACCTCGCAGCGGCGCTGTCCTCCACGGGCGAGCGCACGCACCTCAACATCTGGTTCCCGCGCAACGGCGGCGGGCCGCTGCAGCTGGGGCTCGAGGTCACGCCGCCGACCGCGCTGGCCTTCGCCGTCGACTTCGAGCACCGCGTCATCCGCCGTCGCCGCAGCGTGCGGGTGCGCATGAGCGAGCGGCGCATCGTCGCGCTGTTCCCGCTCGAGTGGGTGCATGACCTCGAGCCGATCGAGATCAGCCACACGAGCGCGCTGCTCGAGAGCCCCGGCGTCTTCGACCCGGCGCTGCAGCTGCGGTTCGACATCGTGTCGGAGTGATCGGCCCTCAGCCCTTGCGCGCCTGCGTCGCGATGCCCTGCACGAAGTAGCGCTGCCCGACGGCGAACAGCAGCATCATCGGCAGCGTCACGAGCAGCGCTGCCACCATGACGTACTGATAATCGCCGTGTCCGCCGTTCGTGGGGCTGTACTTCGTCATCGCGCTGGCGATGCCGAGCGGCACCGTATAGCCCGAGGCGGCGCCGCCGTTGAGGTAGATGAGCGAGGCCTGCAGGTTGTTCCAGCTGGCCTGGAACTCGAACAGCAGCACGATCACGAACGACGGGATCGACAGCGGCAGCGCGATGCGGCGGAACAGGCCCCAGGGGCCGAGCCCATCCATCCTCCCCGCTTCGAAGAGGTCGCGCGGCAGGCCGAGGTAGAACTGCCGCTGCAGGAAGATGTAGAAGGCCGAGCCGAAGAGGTTGATGCCCCACAGCGGCACCGAGGTGCCGACGAGACCGAGCTGGTTCCAGATCAGGTACTGCGGCACCAGCGTCACCGCGCCGGGCAGCATCATGGTCGCGAGCACGAGGCCGAAGAGGATGCCGCGGCCGGGGAAGCGGAAGTAGGCGAAGCCGAAGGCGACGAGCGAGCTGCTGAGCGCCACCAGCACGGCCGCGAGGATCGCGATGTAGAGGCTGTTGCCGACCCAGCTGAACAGGGGCAGCTCGCTCCACACGGTGACGTAGTTCTCGGGGGTGGGCGTCGCCGGAATGAGCGCGTTGTCGAACACCTCGCCGCGCGGCTTGAGGCTCGCCGACAGCAGCCAGGCGAAGGGGTAGAGGAACAGTGCGGCGATCGCGAGCAGCACGGTCCAGTGCACGGCCGTGCCCACGACGCCGCGCAGCCGGTAGCGCGGACCACGGTCGGTCGGCACCGCGGCGCTCATGCCCGCTCCTCGCTCTCGTAGTAGACGAAGCGGTTACCCACCTTCACCTGCACGACCGAGATCGCCAGGATGATCACGAAGATCAGCCAGGCCAGCGCCGACGCGAAGCCGAAGTCGAACTGCCGGAACGCCTGCTGGAAGAGGTAGACCGCGTAGAACAGCGAGGCATCGGGCGCGGTGCCGCCCTGGTCGCGGTAGAAGAGCAGGTAGGCCTGGTCGAAGACCTGCAGCGCGGCGATGGTCAGCACGATCACGTTGAAGAACAGCGCCCCCGAGATCATCGGCAGCGTGATCGAGAAGAAGCGCCGCACCGCTCCGGCGCCGTCGAGCATCGCCGCCTCGACGAGGTCGGTCGGCACGTTCTTCAGCGCCGCGAGCAGGATGACCATCGTCCCGCTGACGCCCCACAGCGTCATGATCACGAGCGACGGCTTGACCCAGGTCGGGTCGACCAGCCACTGCGGGCCGTCGACGCCCAGCAGCGCGAGCCCCTTGTTGATCGCGCCCTGATTGCCGTTGAGCAGCAGCAGGAAGACGGACGCGGTCGCGACCGCCGGGGTCATCTTCGGCAGGTAGTAGATGGTGCGGAACAGGCCAGACCCGGCCCGCACGCGGTTGAGCAGCAGGGCCAGGCCGAGCGCGACGAGGATCTCGAGCGGCACCGCGAGCACGGCGTAGAACAGGGTGTTGCCCAGCGCGAGCGGTACCTTCGGATCCTGGAACAGCGCAGCGTAGTTCGCGCCGCCGGCCGGGCGGATGGTGCCTGCCGCGATGTTGTAGTGGCTGAACGAGATGACCAGGCTGAAGACCATGGCGCCGACCGTGAAGATCAGGAAGCCGAGGATCCACGGCGAGATGAAGAGGTAGGCGGCGACGACCTCCCGCCGGTTGTAGCGGTCGCGCGGCGGTCGGCGCAGCATCCGCCGCAGCCGCGACGGCGGCGGTGCGGAGAAGCGCTTCTCGGGCGCGCTGGAGGGAGTCGTCGGGTCGATCGCCGTCACAGCCATATGAAGCGCAGTCTCTCGGTCGAGAAGCGCTTCGCCCAGGGGGTTGCGCTTCTCGGCGCCGCGTGAGAACCGCTTGTCGGCGGCGGACGCTGCTGCTGCTCGGCTAGCCGGCCGAGCCGGCGGTCGATCGGGTCGCGCCGATCGCGATGCGTCCGAGCAGCGTCGCCACCGCTCCGCCGACCAGAGCGCCGTGCTCGCCGGGCTGCAGCCGGCCGCGCAGACGCTCGAGCTGCTCGTCGATGCGTCCGTGCGCGAGATCGGCATCGGGCCCGGTTTCGGGCCACTGCTCGACCGCGTCGGCGGTCAGGCGGATGGCGGCGGCCGCCTCGGCGCGGGCGTCGTCGGGCAGGTCGCGCAGGCTCGCGTCGCCGGACTGCGCCGGCTCGAGCAGATCGATGAGCTCCTCCGTGCGCCGGGCGATCCGCCGCAGTGCACCGTGCTGGCGGGTCTCCGAGGCGATCGCCTCGCGCTGACGCCAGGCCCGGGCGTTGCCGCGGCGGCTCTCCTGCGCCTGGTCGAGCGACTCCTCGGCGCTCGCGAGTGCGCGTCGCAGGCGGGGGATGGATGCGGTCGCCGCCGTCCCGTCGGCGTCCGGCTCCTCGACCGTGGTCGCGACATCCCGCAGCACCTCGGCGATCTCGGCGCGCAGCCGTCGTGCCGAGTCGGCCGCATCCGTCAGCCCCACTGGCGGGGGGATGAGCACGGTCACGATCACGGCGATCCCCATGCCGAGTGCGACCTGCAGCAGGTAGCCCATCGAGTAGTCGCCCGCGTCCGCGCCGCCGACGGTCAACACGAAGAGCGCTGCGACGGGCACGTAATCGCGCGCGGGACCGGGAGTGAAGAGCCCCGCGACGATCACACCCACCGCAGCGGCGATCGGCACGGCCAGCCAGCCCGGGGCGTGCAGCAGGAAGAGCAGCCAGGCCAGGCCGATGCCGACCGCCGTGCCGGCGACCGTGTGCAGCGTCGACCGGGCCGAGCTGACGAGGGTGGGGGTCATCGCGATGACCGCGCCGAAGGGTGCGTAGTAGGCGTAGTCGCCCAGGTCTCCCGGCAGCTGATGGCCCAGCAGCCACGCCAGCGCAGCTGCACCCGCGGTCTTGGCGGCGAGCAGGGCGCGCTCGCCGCTGAGCGCCCGGCGCAGGGAACCTCGGGCGCGCACCCAGGTCCGGGCGCGCGCGTCGGAGAGCCGGCTCACGGCTCGCGCACGCAGAAGCGCCAGCGCTCGATCTCGGGCAGGTCCACACCCTCACGGTAGGCGTGATCGCGGTTCGCCCGGCGGCGGTGCATCCACTCGGCGATCGCCGCGTCGCCGGCGCGCGGCTCGCGCGGGCGGATGCCGGCGCCGTCCTCCGGCGTGCCGGCGCGATCGGCGAGGTCAGCGGCGATGTCGGTGCTGACCTCGACCGCAGACTCAGCGTCGAACCGATCGACGTCGCCGACCCCGCGCCGCACGGCATCGGCCGCGAGCGTGAAGCGATCGAGGTCGTTGAGCATGAGCATGTCGAACGGCGTCGTGGTCGTGCCCTTCTCCTGGAAGCCGTGCACGTGGAAGCGCTCGGTCTGCGGCCGACCATGCAGCAGGCGGTGCACGAGAGCGGGGTAGCCGTGGAAGGCGAAGACGACCGGCACATCGAGCGGGAACAGCCGCTGCCAGTCGTGCTCGGGCATCCCGTGCGGGTGACGCCCTGACGGCACGAGACGCATGAGGTCGACGACGTTGACCACGCGCACCGAGAGCCACGGCGTCTGCTCGCGGATGAGCTGCGCGGCGGCGACCGCCTCGATGGTCGGAACGTCGCCGGCGCAGGCGAGCACGACATCCGGGTCGTCGTCATCCGCGTCTCCGCCGTCGGCACCGGCCCACGACCACGCGCTCGCGCCGCGTTCGAGGTGGCGTCGAGCCTCGCCGAGGCCGAGCCAGGCTGGCTCGTCGTGTTTGCCGGCGACGACGAGATTCACCACGTCGCGGTCGGGCAGCGCGCGCTCGAGCACGGCGAGCAGGGTGTTGGCGTCGGCCGGCAGGTAGATGCGGGTCAGCTCGGCGCGCTTGTCGGCGACGACGTCGAGGAAGCCCGGATCCTGGTGCGAGAAGCCGTTGTGGTCCTGTCGCCAGACGTGTGAGCTCAGCAGGTAGGTGAACGCGGGCAGGGGCTCACGCCAGGGCACATCGCGGGCGGACTCGATCCACTTCGCGTACTGGTTGAACATCGAGTCGACGATGTGGATGAACGCCTCGTACGAGGTGAAGAGGGGATGCCGTCCCGTGAGCGCGTAGCCCTCGGCCAGCCCCTGCAGCAGGTTCTCGCTGAGCAGCTCGATCACCCGGCCGTGGTGCGCGAGGTTCTCGTCAATCGGCGCGATCTCGGCGCCCCACTGCCGGGGTGACGCCTCGAGCACGGCTTCGAGCTTGTTCGACTCGACCTCGTCGGCCCCGAAAAGTCGGAAGGTCTGCGGGTTGCGCGTGATCAGCTCGGCGAGCCAGCGCCCCGCGGTCGCCGTCGCGCTCGCCCGCGCGTCGCGGCGGCGGCTGACGCGCACGGCCGCGAAGTGCGGATCGGGCACGGCGAGCGGGCGGCGCACGCCGCCGTTCGCGCGTGGCGAGCCGCTCATCCGGCGACCCGGGCGCGGCTGCCCGGCGTCGACGAGCGGCGTCGGGGCGCCGTGGTCGTCGAACAGCTCCTCCGGCCGGTACGAGCGGAGCCACGCTTCGAGCTGATCGCGGCGTCCCGGGTCGTCGTGCAGGTCGTCGAGGGGGATCTGGTGCGCGCGCCAGGTGCCTTCGACCGGATCTCCGTCGACCGTCTTCGGCCCCGTCCAGCCCTTCGGCGTGCGCAGTACGATCATCGGGCGGCGCTCACCGCGGACGGGTCGGTGCGCCACGGCGGCGTCCATCGCGGCGGCCAGGTGAGGATGCACGGCGCTCGGCGGTTCGTCGGCGGTCGCGTCCACGAACACCGGCTCCCAGCCTCCGCCGATGAGCAGTGCCCGCAGCTCCTCCTCGGGGATGCGCGACAGCAGGGTCGGGTTCGCGATCTTCCAGCCGTTGAGGTTGAGCACCGGCAGCACGCGTCCGTCGCGCTGCGGGTCGAGCAGCCGCGGCAGCTGCCAGCTCGCCGCGAGCGTCGCCGTCTCGGCCTCGCCGTCGCCGATCGCACAGATCGCCAGCAGGTCGGGATCATCGAGCACGGCGCCGACCGCGTGCGCGAGCGAGTAGCCGAGCTCACCGCCCTCGTTGATCGACCCCGGCGTCGACGGGGCCGCATGCGAGGCGACACCGCCTGGGAACGAGAAGCGGCGGCAGAGGCGGCGGATGCCGTCCGCATCCCGCCCGATCTCCGGCTCGAGCTCGCTCAGGGTGCCGTCGAGCCAGCCGTTCGAGATCATCGCCTGGCCGCCGTGACCGGGGCCGCAGACGAAGATCGCCTCGAGATCCTGCTCGATGACCACGCGGTTGGCGTGGGCGTAGATCAGGTTGAGCGCGGGCACCGTGCCCCAGTGCCCGAGCAGGCGGCGCTTGACGTCGCCCTGTTCGAGGGGCCGCTCGAGCAGGACGTCGTCCACCAGGTAGAGCTGCGCGGCCGAGAGGTAATCGGCCGCGCGCCACCAGGCGTCGACGCTGTCGAGCGGGACGGCGTGGTCGGCGGATGCCGTTCGATCGGCGGAGGCGTTGCTCATGGCGCGCGCCCCGCTCAGGGGTGCAGCACCACCTTCACGCAGCCGTCGACCTTCTGCTTGAACACCTCGTACATCTCCGGGCCCTCCTCCAGCGAGGCTTCGTGGGTGACGAGGTCGTCGATGCCGAGCGGATCGTCGTCGCGCTCGACGAGCGGCATGAGCTCGTCGCGCCAGCGGTGCACGTTGCACTGGCCCATGCGCAGGGTGAGGCCCTTGTCGAACATGCGCAGCATGGGCAGGGCGTCCTTCGCGCCGGCGTAGACGCCGCTGAGCGAGACGGTGCCGCCGCGCTGCACGGCGTCGACCGCGAGCTCGAGCGCGGCGAGCCGGTCGACCCCCGCGGCCTGCGCGACCGCGCGACCGACCGGCGACGGCAGCACCGTCGAGGCGTTCTGCACGAAGGCGGCGACGCCGCTGCCGTGCGCCTCCATGCCGACGGCGTCGAGCACCGCATCCGGCCCGCGCCCGTTCGTGACCTTGCGCAGTTCGGCGGCGACCTCGCCCTCGCTGTCGTGCACCTCGGCGCCGTGCTTCTCGGCCATCGCCCGCCGCTCCGGCACCGGGTCGACGCCGAGCACGCGGTAGCCGAGGTGCTGGCCGATGCGCACGGCGAACTGGCCGACCGGGCCGAGCCCGACGACGGCGAGGGTTCCGCCCTCGGGCACGTTCGCGTACTGCACGCCCTGCCAGGCGGTGGGCAGGATGTCACTGAGGAAGAGGTAACGCTCGTCGGGCAGGTCGCCGCCCACCTTGATGAGATTGAAGTCGGCGCGGTGCACGCGCAGCGCCTCCGCCTGGCCGCCGGGGATCGAGCCGTACAGACGGGTGTAGCCGTAGAGCGCCGCGCCGGAGTCGGTGTCGCGCTGCTGCGTCGTCTCGCATTGCGAGCTGCGGCCGTGACGGCACATGAAGCACTCGCCGCAAGCGATCACGAAGGGCACGACGACACGGTCGCCGGGCTTGATGCGGGTCACCGAGGCGCCGACCTCCTCGACGACGCCCATCGGCTCGTGGCCCAGCACATCCCCCTTGTCGAGGAAGGGGCCGAGCACGTCGTAGAGGTGCAGGTCGCTGCCGCAGATCGCGGTCGAGGTGATGCGCACGATCGCGTCGGTCGGCTCGACGATGCGCGGGTCGTCGACGGTCTCGACGCTGAGCTGGCGGTCGCTCTGCCAGGTGAGGGCTCTCATGGGGTGTCCTTCCGGTGGTGGTCGGTGAATCGGTCGGGATCAGCGAGGGCTGCGAGCCGCGAAGGGGAGGGTGAGCTGGTGGAGCGCTCGGATGCCTGCCTCGACCTCGAGCGGAGCCCAGGGCAGAGGGCGCGCGTCGGGGGCGTCGAGCTCGGCGCCGAGGGCGTCGCTGAAACGGGCGAGCGCGCCGAGGTCGTGGGGATCCGCGTCGGCGCGCAGTCCGACGAAACGGGGCTCGGCGCCATGTCGGCGCACCAGCTCGGCGAGGTCGTGCGGCGTGCTGTGGCCGGGGGAGTCGGCGCCGTGCTGGAACAGCGTCAGGTCGACGGAGCGGTAGCGCGCGACCTCCAGGTGCGCCTCGAGCGCGTCCGCCGCCTCACGCACCGGGAAGAAGCTCCAGAACGGCACCCGGCCGAGTTGGAAGGTGCGCCACGGATCGCCGAGCACGAAGGAGGTCACGAGCAGGCGGTCGGCGAGGCCGCCGCGCTCGCGGGTCCACTCGCGTAGGGCGAGGGCGACGGGATGCGCCGCCTCTTGTGGTCCGTCGAGCCGCAGGTGCACGACCGGGTGTCCGGTCTCGCGCGCGGCCCGCTCGACGGCGGCGGCGAAATGCGGGTGCGTGCCCCACTCCGCCTCGGCGGCGTCGGAGTCGGGCTGTGGTGTGTGCGGCATCGCGAAGTAGTCGTCGGGCCGGAGCCCCCCGCGTCCGCCGGCCTGGAACACGTGGCGCTCCGCGACGCGGGTGACGGGCCAGGTCGAGCCGTCGTCGATGAGGATGACGGGCGCTCCGGGAGCGAGACGCTCGGTCAGGAACGCGACGTAGGCCTCGGGCAGCTCCATCCACTTCGTGCGGAAGTAGGCCATGCGGGCGACCATGAGCTCGTCTTGCGCAGAGTCGTGCATCTGGTGCACGGCGACGTCGGGGTTGCGCTCGGTCAGCGCCGGGGCGACGCGACGCCCGAACTCGAGCGCGAGGTCGGGGCGCTGTGGGTCGCCGACATTCGCGACCGGCACGAGCACGGTCTGGGGCAGCCAGGGGATCTGCATCGCGGCGGCGAGATGGGTGAGTGCGCCGTTGCTGGCGCCGATCATGACAGCCGGGTACGGCTGGTCGGGTCGGTCGGGGTAGGCGTCGGCGAAGCTGTGCGCGACCGGGCCGAGATCGACTCGGCCCAGCTGCTCGGGCTCGATGCCCTCCGAGCCGCCGATGCGTGCGTAGATGCCGCGCAGAATCGACCACGGCACGCGACTGGCAGCACGGACGATCGGGCCCATCGGCGCCGGATTGCCTAGCCGAGGGAACGGCTTGTGCTCGAGCGCCGCGACGGTCGCCGCGTGCAGCACGCTGGCGGAGTCGAAGGCGGCGACGACCTTCTCGGGCTTGAGCGGGCGTTCGGTCATGCGGCGGGGTCCTCTCGGGCCGGCGGCGGCGTCGGAATCGACGTCGCCGCCGGAATGGCGGTCAGGCGTCGATGTCGCCGCGCCAGGCGCCGTCGGCCGATCCCTTCGACTGCAGGTAGTCGCGGTAGTTCTCGAGCTCCTTCTTCACGGCGCGGCCGTCGAAGCCGAGCGCCGAACCGAGGTGCTCGGCGACGCCCTCCGGGTCCCAGTCGATCTGGACGGTGACACGCGTCTCGCTCTCGGTCAGCTGGTGGAAGGTGACGACGCCGGCGTGGTCCACCTGACCGCCGGTCGAGGTCCAGGCCACCCGCTCGTCGGGGTGCTGCTCGGTGATCTCGGTGACGAACTCGCGGGTCTGCCCGCCGATGCTCACCTTCCAGGTCGAGCGGGTGTCGCTCTCCTGCGTGATGGATTCGACGCGCTTGAGGAATTTGGGGAACTCCTCGAACTGCGTCCACTGGTTGTAGGCCGTGCTCACGGGCACGGACACGTCGATGGTCTCGATGATCTGCGTCATGCGCGGCACGCTAGGCAGATCGGATGGGTCCGAGCGGGCCGGATCAGGTGCCGCTCAGGCGGCGCGGAGGTCGCATCCACGCTGGCCCTCATCAGGTGCGATGACGGCTGCGCAGGCCGGATTATGTGCGTCGTCTCTGACGCGATCAACCCCCTGTGACGACCGCGCGAGAGGTGCATAGCGTGCCGGCCACGAGGCGCCGACGGTGCGTCTCGCAGAACAGGAGAACACCATGCCGGAACCGCTGATCGACCCGCCCGGAGCCGAAGCCCAGCTCGAGCCGCGCGCTGATCACGGCGAAGAGAGCTATCGCGGATCCGGTCGGCTGCAGGGCAAGGTCGCGGTCATCACCGGGGCCGACAGCGGCATCGGCAAGGCCGTCGCGATCGCCTACGCCCGCGAAGGTGCCGACGTCGTGATCAGCTATCTCGACGAGCACACCGACGCCGAGGACACGGCGCACTGGGTGCGCGCGGCGGAGCGCGAAGCGGTGCTCGTGCACGGGGACCTGGCTGATCCGGCGCACTGCCGACAGCTCGTGCGCACGGCCGTGCAGCGCTTCGGACGCGTCGATGTGCTGGTCAGCAACGCGGCCTTCCAGATGAGCCACGAGACGCTCGCCGAGATCAAGGACGAGGAGTGGGACCACACCCTCGCGGTCAACCTCAGCGCCTACTTCCACCTGGTCAAGGCGGCGGTGCCGCACATGGCGGCCGGATCGGCGATCATCGGCAGCTCGTCGGTGAACTCCGACAACCCGTCCCCACAGCTGCTGCCGTACGCCGCGACGAAGGCGGCGATCGCGAACATGACCGCCTCGCTCGCTCAGCTGCTGGGGCCCAAGGGCATCCGCGCCAACAGCGTCGCGCCCGGACCCGTCTGGACCCCGCTCATCCCCTCGACGATGCCGCCGGAGGCGGTCGAGAGCTTCGGCGAGAACACCCCGCTCGGGCGACCCGCGCAGCCCGCCGAGCTCGCACCCGTCTACGTGATGCTGGCGAGCGACGAGGCGAGCTACGTCTCGGGAGCGCGGGTCGCCGTGACCGGCGGCAAGCCCATCCTCTGACCGGCGGCGGTCACTGCTTCTCGGGATTGCCCGGACGCACCGCCGCGGTGTCGGCGACGTCGATGCGGGTGCGACCGTCGTCTCCCTCGCTCGTCTCGATGCGGGGCGCCGCATCCGACTCGTCGGACTTCGGGGCACGGGTCAGCTGGTCGTGACGCTTCTCGGCGTCGCTCATCTCGTCGGTCATGCGGCCAGCGTCGCGCCCGCGGCGACCGAGCGGGTCGTGCTCTCAGCCAGCGTCCGGCGAGGCCGCGACCGGTATCGCGACCGGGGTCGCGGAACCGTATCGTCCGGGCGTCACGGCAACGTGGACGGCCGCCGCTCGTAGCCCTCGCGCAGGTGCAGTCCGTCGTCATCGAGGCGGCGCACATCCGGCCAGTCGACGAGGAAGGACCCGCGATGAAGCCAGCGCAGGAAGCGATCCAGCACGAGCGGCTCGTCGAGGGCCGCGCGCTCGTAGCCGAGGAACGGCGCCCGGGTGTGCGGGCTGACGATCAAGCCGACCAGCCGCGCGCCGCCCTGAGCGTCGATGCGGAAGCGCGCATCCACCACACGCCCCACCTCGGTGCCGTCGACCTCGACGACCCGCATCCGCAGCAGCTCAGTCAGGAGCATGGCGACCTCCCGGGATGCGGCCGATCAGGTGGTTCCGCACCCACCGCTCCGTCCAGCTCGCGTCGAGACGGTCGGCGGTCGTGTTCAGCTCGACCGCGGTGCCGATCTCGGTCACGTGCGACCAGCGGATGCGCTGCCAGCGCGACTCGGGAGGGCGGCCGCCGAACAGTCGGGTGCCGAGCACCGCTGATCCGCTCAGCAGGTTCTCGATGACGGGCGCGTCGGCGTCGGGGTCGAGCTCGACGCCGCGGGGGATGTCGGTGATCTCGACATCGTCGACCGTGACGACCGGCTCGCCGTTCCGGTCGAGCACCTGCCGGTCGAGCACCTGGAACTCGGCGTCGACGAGGCGCCCGGGCTCGGGATGCGGGCGGGGGATCACTGCCCCGCTCCCGTGATGATCATGAGCGGGATCGCCGCGACCGAGGCGGCGACGATGACGACGAGGAACACGAGTCCGAGCGCATTGACGAGCTTCCCGTTGACGTGCCGGCCCATGTACTGCCGGTCGTTGGCGACGATGAGAATGGGGATGTAAGTCAGCGGCAGCGCGATCGCCGAGAACACGACCGAGAACTCGGTGACCGCGATCGGATCGACGCCGGTGAGCAGGACGAGCACGGCGATGACGAGCCCGATCAGCATGATCAGGTGGAAGCGGGCGGCGCGCGCCGGGCGGCGGAACTTGCCCCACGACCAGCCGAAGTACTGGGCGAGCGTGTAGCCCGACGAGAGCGTCGTCTCGAGCGCGGCGCCGAAGGTCGCGGCCGCGATGCCGACGACGACGAAGCCGAAGGCGATCGTGCCGCCGGCCTGCACGACCGGCAGCACGACCTGCGACAGTGAGGTCACGTCGATCGCCTGCGGCAGCAGCACGAGGGTCGCACAGGCGGCGATCGCGATCGAGAGGATGCCGCCGAGCGGGAATCCCACGAGCACATTCGCGCGCGTCTGCCCGAGATCCTTGACCGTCCAGCCTTCTTCGATGCCGCCGGAGGAGAAGAAGAACACCTCGTAGGGCGTCATCGCGGCGCCGAACAGGGCGATCGCGTAGTACCAGTAGGTGCTGCCGCTCTCGGACTCCGGGATGCGCGGGATCAGCTGCATCCCGAGGTGACCCCAGTCGGGCTGCAGCAGGAAGACGGCGACCGCGAACACGATGAGACTCAGGCCGAGCAGTCCGGTCGCGTTCTCCAAGGCGGAGAACTTCGCGCGCCAGACCACGATCCAGACGCCGAAGGCGGCGAGCGGCACCCACAGCAGCGGGTCGATACCCGTCACGAGCTGGAAGACGAGCGCGACCCCGCCGATCTCCGCCGTCATCGTCATGAGGTTGATGAGGAACGACGCGGCCAGGTTGGCCATGCCGGCGCGGGCGCCGAGCCGCTCGCGGATGATCTCGAAGGTCGCGCGCCCGCTGACGGCCGCGACGCGCCCCGACATGTTCGCGTAGAGGCAGATGCCGACCACGCCGAGCACGGTGACCCACGCCAGTCCGAGTCCGAAGCGCGAGCCGACGACGGCGTTGGTGACCAGGTCCCCGATGTCGACGAAGCCGCCGATCGCGGTGAGGATGCCGAGGGCGACGGCGAAGAGGCGCTTCACCGTCCCCGCCCCCGCCTCACGATGTCGCGGCCTTGCGGAGCTCGGATGCCGTGTCATCGAGGTCGGCGGCGGCGTGCCTCGACACCGTGCCGGGGTCGTCGAGCTCGCGCCGCGCGGCCAGGGCGGCGTCGGTCGCATCGCGGATGTCGTCGAGGGCGGCGATCTGATCGATGCGCCGCCCGGTCGGCGATTCGCCGAGCGACTGCTCGGCGGACGCCAGCTCACGCAGCGCGTCGTCGACCGTGGTCCGCGTCGCCGGGAGCGTCGCCTTGCCCTCGCCCAGCAGATCGACCGCGAGCACGATGGACGACTGGGCGGCGGCGGCCTGCTTCAGCGAGGAGTCGACGGGGTCGCCCGTCGCGCATCCGGCCAGGCACAGCAGCCCCGCCAGTGCCGGGCCGGCGAGGATCGGCAGGGCACGGCGGGACGGCATTCTCCCTGGGTACTCCGTGTCTGCGCCGGACGGCACCCCCTTGTGCTGTGCCGCCGATCGGAGGATGCTCTGCGCTTCGGCTGCGCGGGCCGTGCTGCCCGCATGTCAGGTCGGTGTCGACTGGACGTCAGCCGTGCCACCGCGGTCATCGCGAAGCGGCAGGCATGCACTGGAGCTTCCATCCCGCGAACGGAGGCCTCACCATGAGCGACCCGAACAGCAACGACCCCGGCATCGACAGCCAGGGCGGCTTGAACCCCGACGTCGGCGACCCCGACTTCGATGCCGCGCAGGGCGCGGCGCCCGGAGGGACCCCCGGACCCGCCAGCGACTCGGTCGTGCCGCCGGACGGCAACCCGCCCGATGGCAGCCCGGCGGGCGCGCCCGACGAGCCGGTCGAGCCGCCGACTCCCGGCCAGGACCCGACCGACCCCGACGACGGTCCGCATCCCGACGACCCGTTGACGTCGCCGGTCAAGCCGATCTGACCGATCCCGCCGATCACTCAGAGGTGCGGGCGTCGGAGTCGACGCCCGCACCCATGCGGTAGGCGAGGTGGCCCCCGAGATAGCCGGAGACGCCGATCACCGCGAGCACGCCGGCGGAGAGCAGATGAGCGCGCAGCGGCACATGGCGGCGGTGCCCGCGCCGCGCCGACCACGACGCGGTCGCCAGTGCGACGCCGACGGAATTCGCCAGCGCGTGCGCTGCCCCGACTCGGCGCGCCCGGCGCCCCAGGTGCAGCCAGTCAGCCAGGCCCGTCGCCGCGGAGGGAGCTGCGGCGAGAGCGCCGAGACCGGTGAGCACGCGCGCCATCCGCGCACCGCCCGGCAGCCACCCGACGATGCTCGCCGCGACCCAGAAGCCGATCGGCACGACGACGACGAGCGGGTGCGCCGGATGACCGAGCGGCTCGCCGTGCAGCAGGCCGCGCGCCCGCGCCGGGATCCTCCTCCCGACGCCGTCGAGAGCGGCGGCCAGCCTGTCGAGCTCGACGAGGTCGCCCAGATCATCGGCGGCGCGCACGGCGAGCGGCGCGTCGGCACGGACGTGATCGGCATCGCGCGGGGCGCCGGCCTGATCATCGGAGGCGGTGGGAGCCGGCGAGGGGGAGGTCATGTGCGCACGCTAAGCCGCGCTCCACTCGTCGTCACCGCCCTTGACAGCGCCGACGCATGGGCGTACCCGCGACGTCAATCCCCTCGTCGGCGCGGTGCGCCCCGGCCAGAGTGGACAGATGGATCTGCCCCTCGTCGCCACGCTCGCCGACCTCGTCGAGCTCGTCTCGGTCGTGCCGGGCCTGCACCTGCGCTTCTCGGCCGGGCCCGCCGCCGACGCGAGCGGCACGAGCCGCGACGGGGAGAGCGGGCTCGAGCTGCCGGGTCTCTCGGCGAACCCTCTCGACGCCGAGGCCTGGTGGGCGCGGCCCACCGAAGACTGGCTGGCTCGGCAGATCCAGCAGTACGCGCACCTCGGACGCGGCGACGCCTTCGCATGGGTGCTGCGCGGGTCGATCGTCGGCCGCGGCCCCGACTGCGAGCCGCTCCTGCTCGACGTGGAGCCGATCGCCCGACTCTCGGAGCGCGTGCTCGATGAGGCCGCCGAGCTCTACCGAGCGCGCTTCGACGCCGGCGCGTTGCCGGGGAGCGCCGATCGACGTTCCGCCTGAGCGTCGCCGCACAGCGTCCTGCACGACCGGCGCAAGGGGGTTGTCGGCACCGTGGCCTCGGCGTCGACTGAAGGCATGACGCAACGCAGACCGGAGAATGCGGACGTGCCCGACTCGGACATCGGCGATGAGCGCCTCACCGAGAAGGACATGTCCTACAGTCCCGCCAGCGACAGCGAGGTCGAGCAGATGCAGGGCGAGGACGCGTCGAGTGCCAACGACACGGCCGCGTCGACCGGTATCGACGACGACGCGATCGTGACGAGGCCCGGCACCGGAGGCCCTGACGACGCCGGGGATGTCGATGTCGACGATGAAGCCATCCGCGAGCAGATCGCCTCCCGCGATGCGGACCCCGGCGACCGGCCGGTCGGATGACAGCCGCGCGTCGCATCCAGCTCCCCTCCGGCCGCTGGGCGGGCGTCAGCGGGCTCGGCGACCCGATCGCGCGGCGGCTCGTGATCGCCTGCCACCCGCTCGGCACGGCGAGCGGCTTCGACCCCGACCCGATGCTGACGGACCACTGGGGCGTGCACATCCTCTCCTTCGACCGGCCCGGCTACGGGGCGTCCGACCCGTGGCGAGAGGGCGAACAGCCGAGCGTGACCGCCTGGGCCGACGACATCGCCGGCGCAGTGCTGCGCGATCTCGAGGAGGCCGACCGCAACGCCGCTCAGACCGTGACGAATCACATCGGCATCCTCGGCTGGGGCGGAGGCGGCGCCTACGCATTGGCGCTCGCCGCTCGATTCGGAGACCGCGTCGATCGCCTGGCGCTGATCGGCACCCAGCGCCCTCGAGCGCTCAGTCGTCTGGCCGTCAGCGAGGAGCTGGAGCCCGAGGTCGACCTCGTCGAGGAGCCGCTCGCCGCCCGTCGACTGGATCGCATCGTCGACGCCGGAGCGACTCAAGGCGACGCCGGCCGCATCGGCGACGCTCGCGCGCTCGTCTCCCACGACTGGGCGAACGACCTCAGGTCCATTCCGGCGGCGACGCTGCTGGTGCACCGCCGCGACGGCGTCGCCCTTGGCTCGGCCGACGCACGCTGGTACGAGCGCCACCTGCGGCGCGCGGCGTCCGTGCTCTCGAACTCGCCGCAGCCGATCGTCGACCACTGGCACCGGCTGCTCGACCATCTGGCACCCGAGCACGGCGAGGTGCCCGAGGCGCTGCGCTGAACCGCTCGGCTCGTCGGCGTCGTCGAGCGCGGCCGGGTGAACAACCGAAAGCGAAGTGAGAGGAACAGTGCGATGAAGGACTACCCGCCCCGTGAGCAGAACGCGCCGATCATGGATGGGGCCGCCGATGCGACTCCCGCCGAGAAGCGCGCGGGGCTGCACGATCAGACCGAATACGATCACCCGGGCGATCCCCGCGGCGCCGAGCACGATCAGGCGATCCGCGAGCAGCAAGCCGGAATCGAGGAAGAGCCCGACAGCGATGAAGCCGGGACCGAGGAGGAGATCGGCGCCGACGAGGAGATCGGGATCGGCGAGCCGCGCTCCGACGAGAGCGACGCCGCGATCCGAGCCGCCGCTCGCGACGCCGGCCGAGAGGGATAGGCGCTCGCATCCAGAGAGGGCGGCCGAGGTCCCCTGATCCGGATCCGCGGCCGCCCCGCCTTCGCTCCCCAGGTTGGAACCGACGCTCGCGACTGGTCAGGAGGCGAGCGTCGCGGCCCAGAGCGCCGACGTGAGGAAATCGTCATCGCCGTCGGATATCGACGGCAAGGCCTTGAAAATCCCGTCTGCTCTCGTTTATCGAGCTCCGGGCTCCTCTTCCTCGTCGGGCTCGCGATCCGCCCGCGCCACATCCTCACCGCTCTCCGCTGCCGCGGCGTCGTGGCCTTGCATGTCCTGTCCGTAGAGCTGCGGCAGAGGGGGGTTCGGTTCGGTCACCTGCTGCGACGCGCGCTCGTTCTCATCCGATCGCTCTTCGACGTTCTCGTTCTCGACGGGGTCGGTCATGGCCCCTCCTCTCTCGTGGTGGGGACGCTATGACCCGTCGAGTGTGAAGGGCGATGGCTCTGACCGCGTCCCGAGGTCCCGTACTCCCCGCGCTCAGGTGCGCGCGGCATGCGCGTCGGCTGGATGCGCGCGCAACGTCGAAGAAGCGCGCTCGCCGGTCTTCCTACGTTGGACGGCATGCGCATCGTCATCACCGGAGCGTCCGGCAATCTCGGCACCGCCATCCTCCGTCGTCTTGCGGAGGACGGCCATGAGCTGATCGGCGTCTCGCGGCGCGCGCCCGAACCCGTCGGGCCCTACAGCGGCATCGAGTGGCACGAGATCGACCTCGCCGCGCCGGCGGCCGACGGCCTGCTCGCGCCCCTGCTGGTGGGGGCGGATGCGCTGGTGCACCTGGCCTGGAAGCTCCAGCCTCAGCACGACGAGGCGGAGATGCACGCGACCAACGTCGATGGCGCGCGGCGCGTCTTCGCCGCGGCCGCGGCCGCTCGGGTCAGCCAGCTCGTCGTGGTCTCCTCGGTCGGCGCGTACTCGCCCGGCTCGAAGACGCATCCGTCCGGTGAGGACTGGCCGACCGGAGGCATTCCGACCTCGTCGTACTCGCGGCACAAGTCCGCCGTCGAACGCCAGCTCGATTCGGTCGAGCGAGACCATCCCGAGCTCCGCGTCGCGCGTGTGCGCCCCGCGCTGGTCTTCCAACGCGAGGCCGCCTCCGAGATCGCCCGGCTGTTCCTGGGCTCGATCCCGCCGCGGCTCGTAGGTCGACTGCGCTCGCCGATCGTGCCGCTGCCGGCGGCGCTCACGCTGCAGGTGATCCACGCCGACGATCTCGCCGACGGCATCGCGCGGATCGTCGACAAGCGCGCGACGGGCGCCTTCAATCTCGCCGGCGACCCCGGCATCCGACCGCGCGGTCTCGCCCGGCTCCTCGGCGGGCGCTGGCTGCCGGTACCGGCGCGAGCGCTGCGGGCGCTCGTCGACGCGAGCTGGCGGGCGCGCATCCAGCCGACCGAGGCGGGATGGCTCGACCTCGCGCTCGGCGTGCCGTTGATGTCGACCCGGCGAGCGCGCGCCGAGCTCGGGTGGCGCCCGCGCGTCGACTCGCGCGACGCGTTGCGGGAACTGCTCGACGGGATGCGCGACCAGGCTGGCGTGGCGGCATCGGCTTCGCTGCACCCGGCGTCTCCTCCGCCGTCGACGTTCGGCGCCGACCGCACCCCTGAGCGCTGACCGCACGAGCCCTGGGGTGCGGCTCCGTGCGGCGTTCTACTGAGGGCGGTTGGCGCAGGCTCGCCGCATGAGCGATCGCGACGACGAGCTGGCCGAGGTCTGGGACGACTGGAACGACGCGGTGAACCTGGCTCCCGCCGAACTCGAGAAGTGGCTCGACACCGACGAGTCGAAGAGCGTCGGCGACAAGGACGGCGGCGAATCGACCGGGCACCGCTCGGGTCGTCGCATCGTGACGCTGCTGCGCACGAAGAAGGCCGACCTGACTGCCGACGACATCGCCTGGATGCGCAAGGTCGTCGGCTACGTCGCCCGTCACAGCAAGCAGCGGCCCTCCGGCGACGTGACTGAGACCCGCTGGCGGTACTCGCTGATGAACTGGGGCCACGACCCGAAGAAGAAGTAGCCGGAGAGCTTCGCGATGCCGGATCGCCTCGACGAGGTCGCTCGCACGCTCGGTGCCGTGCCGCCCAACCGGTTCGTGACAGAGCGGGCCAACCGCGTCGCCGGGCTCCGCGCCGACGGAGATCGCGAACTCGCAGCCGAGGTCTCGGGCTGGAGGCGGCCGGAAGCAGCAGCTTGGGTGCTCAACGCTCTCGGCGGTTCCGATGAGCGCCCACTGGATGCGATGCTGCGGCTGGGGGAACAGCTGCGCGAGGCGCAGGCCGAGCTGGACGCGGGCCGTCTCCGCGAACTCTCCGGCGAGCGACGACGGCTCGTCGCTGAACTGCTGCGTGCGTCAGTCGCCGTCGCGGACGGCGCCGCTCAGCCTCTCTCGGCGACGGCGCGCGAGCGCGTGGTCGCGACGGTGGATGCGGCGCTCGCCGATCCAGCCGCGGCGGCCGCGCCGTGTCCGGTCGCCTGGCACGCGCTCTCGCTCCCAACGGCTTCGATCCCGTCGACACCGTCGGCGCCCTTCTCGGATCGACTTCGGCTCCGCCGCCCCGCCCGGTCGGAGCCGAGCAGGGCCGCCGAGAGCAGGGCCGGCGCGAGCGCGCCCGGGGCGACGCCGCACGGGCGCTCGCGACGGCCCGCGCCGAAGCGGCAGACGCGGAGGCCGAGCTCGAGCGAGCGGCGGCCGCCCTCGAGGCCGCGGGCGACCGCGCGGTCAAGCTCGCCGACGAGGTGGCCGAGCTCGAGAGCCGGCTGGGCGATGCGCGAGACGATCTGCGCGCCGCCGAAGACGACCGTGGCGCGCGCGCTCGTGACGAGACGCGCGCGCGACAGCGGGCCGTGCGCGCCCGCGCCCGGCTTGAGCGGGCGACGGCGCGAGCGCCTCGCTCCGACCCGCCCGGCTCGGGCTGAGGCGCCCTCCCTCCCGGCAGCACGATCATCTTTCCGGTGACGCGAACGTGACACCGTCGACGCCACGAGCCGCGACGGTGCCTATCTCACACCGAGATGCACCGCGCGGCTCATGCCGAGCGGACCCCGTTCGGTGAACCCGAAGCCGCGATAGAGCTCAACGGCCTCGTCGCTCGCGAACAGCTCGAGCCGCGCCCGGGCGCCGGCCCGCTCCGTCACCAGCTGGATGAGTCGCTCGAGGAGGCGCTCCGCGATCTGCTCGCCCTGACGATCGGGGTGCACGACGACATCGTGAACGCCGAAGTAGTGGATGCCGTCGCCGAGTACGCGCGCCATCCCGACGGTCTGGCCGCGGCTCCGCGCGATCACGCCGACGACGGAAGCGCGCAGCGACACATCGCGCTCATGGTCCGTCATGTGGTCGCCCCAGCCCACGGCATCGAAGAGCTCCCGATGCTCGATCGCCGTCGGCGGTCGGTCGAGCAACTCGAGATCCTCGTCGGCGCTCACCGACGTCGAGTCTCCTGGTCCTTCGCCACGACGCCGCCGATCGCGAGCGCCACGTTCGTCGCCCAGGCGATCCACTGCAGGGCCAGCATCCAGTTCCGCGGTCCGCTTCTCGTGCTGTGGATGACCCCGGTCACGCCGAACAGCGAGGAGATGACGGCGGGGTTGAGGATGAACTTGCGCATGGGGTTCCTTCCGGCTGGTCTCAACGGTCGTCGGCGTCGTCGTCGGCGTGCTCTGCGAGACCCCGTCCGGTCGCGGCGCGCACGTCATCCTTGACGCTTGCGAGCGTCTCCGCCGGAACCGGCGGTACGCCGCGGCGCAGCAGGCGCACGCCGAGCAGCAGCAGGATCGCGGCGACGACCGCGAGCGCGCCGCCCACGATGAGGTCGGCCAGCCACCGCGGCAGCAGTAGGTGGAGCGCCTCGGCGCCCGCGCCGACCAGCTGGCCGATGCCGAACAGCAGCAGCACCGCGCCTGCGGCAGTGAGGCCGAGCCCGACGGCCGCCGCCCGGAGTCTGGCCGCGATCTCCTCCCGCGCCGAGCGGATCTCGTCGTGGATGAGGCGACGCACGAGGTCGGGGATGCCGCGCAGCAGACCGAGAAGTCCGCGCCGGGAGCGCGGCTCGTCGTCGCGCTCGTCGTCAGCCATCGGAGGGTCGCCCCGTGGCGGCGCCGTCGCCGTCGTCGGAACTGTCGTCGCCGCCCGCCCGGTGGGCTGCCT
>NZ_VHQG01000001.1:381129-424191 GCF_006517435.1 Schumannella soli | reverse complement strand
CCGTTGCCGTTGCCGTTGCCGTTGCCGTTGCCGTTGCCGTTCGACGAGTCGGCGGCGTCATCCAGCTTGTCGGCTGCGCGCTCGACGACCTCGGCGATCCGGCTGCCGCCGGGGACGCGGTCGCGCAGCGCATCCGTGCCCTTGGCGATCCCGTCGTGCACCATCGGACTGCCCCACAGCTCGCGGGCTCGGGCGACCAGCCGGTCGTAAGCCTGACGGCCGCGCTTTGATCCGATGACGTAGCCGACGCCGATGCCGGCGATGAAGATCAGCTTGCTGCGCATGATGCCCGTCCTTCCGCGACCGAGTGTCGGCCGGTGATCCCACGCTACGAAGGGGGTGGCCCCGGGGGAGGGGGGTTGTCGCAGGCGCGCCTCGGGGGTAGACGCGCGAGGACGCGGAGCCCCGGCCGAGGCAGATAGCGCGCCGCCGCTGATCTTGCCCCGCGCGGCTGCCGACCGCGCGCTGAGAGCCCATCAGCCTCACCCGCCGACGGACGTACCGTGCACACGACCCGTCGGAACCGGCGGGCAGATCCACTGGGAAGGAATCGCCATGAGCCTCGGAGACAAGGCGAAGCACGCCGCCGAAGACGCCAAGGGACACGTCAAGGAGGGCGTCGGCGACGTCACCGATGACAAGAAGCTGCAGGCGGAGGGCAAGGCCGAGCAGGCCTCGGCGAGCGTGAAGCAGGCCGGCGACGACGTCAAGGACGCCGCGGGCCACTGATGACAGCCGTGGGAGGGCCGACTCGGCCCTCCCACGCCCCGCCGACGAGAGGTGCTGATGATGAGCGAGAGAGACGAACAGCGGGTATCCGGCGACGACGAACTCGCGTCGGTCGCCGACGAGGAGCAGACCGCTGCGGCCGAGCGCGACGACGACTCGGCGGATGCGGCTGCTGCCGATGATGCCGGTGAGGGCGCCGACGTGACCGCGGCCGCACCCACCCTCGACGACTCGGTCTCGTGAAGCGAGGCCGCGCCGGCGGTCGGGCCGACACGACCACCGGCGCGTCGCCGACCGAGCGAACCTGCGCGCGATGCGGTCGGCGGATGCCCTCCGGCGCCGCACCCGAAGCGCGCTGGTGCTCGGGCGCCTGCCGCCGCGCGAAGCTGACCTCGCTCGACCGGGAGCTCGAGTCTCGGCTGCGCGAGCGGCTCGCCACGCTGTCGGCGTCCGTGACCCTGTGTCCTTCGGAGATCGCCCGCCAGGTCGGCTCCGACGGAGACGGCCATGGCGACTGGCGAGAGCTGATGGAGCCGACCCGCCGCGCGGCTCGGCGTCTGGTGGCTGAGGGCGTCGCCGAGATCACCCAGCGCGGTGCGGTGGTCGATCCCTCGACCGCGCGAGGTCCGATCCGCATCCGCCCCGCGCGCTGAGAGCGCGCAGCCGACGACCGGACGCCCCGCCTACTTCACCCCGCGGATCGGCAGCACGGCGAGCCCGCCCAGCACTCCGCAGACGATCGCCGCGATGAACAGCGCCGTGTAGTTCTCGCCTCCGCCGCCGATGGCGAGCAGCGGGATGGCGAGCACCGGCACGAGCACCTGCGGCACCTGATACGAGAGCGAGACGATGCCGAGATCCTTGCCCGCCTCGGCGAAGGTGGGCAGCACCTCGGTCATCATCGCGATGTCGACCGACACGAACGCGCCCTGAGCTGCGCCGACGAGCGTGAGGGCGATCAGCAGCGTCGTCAGGTCGGGCGCGAACACCGCGACCGTGAGACCCGCGGCCGAGAGCAGCGCCGACACCCACACGATCGCCTTGCGGCGTCCGGTGCGGTCGGAGATCCAGCCGAACAGGATGGTCGTGAGGATGCTCGCCGCGGTGAAGCAGACGATGCCGGTCGCGAAGGTGCCCGACGCCTGCTCCTTGGGCACGCCCATCCGGTCGATGATGTAGAAGAGCAGGTAGGTCGTGACCGTGAAGATCGACATGGTGACGAGCAGCCGGCACGCCCACGCCCAGAAGAAGTCGCGGTAGCGCACCGGGTTCAGCCAGTAGGTCGAGAGCATGTCGCGCCAGCTCCACGGAGCGGGGCGATCGGTGCGCACGATGTCGTGCAGGCCGAAGAACAGCAGGCCGCTGAGCACGGCGCCGATCGCGCCCGGCACGACGAACCAGCTCCACTGCGCGTCGTTCGGCAGCACGGCGATCATCAGGGCGCCGATGATGAGGGCGAGCGCGTTCGCGGCGCTCGCCGCGGCCGAGACGCGGGCCCGGATGCGCATCGGGATCTGGTCGGCCAGCAGCGCGTGCACGGCGGCGTTGGTCGCTCCGAAGCCGGCCTGCACGATGGCCCATCCGACGATCACCTGCCAGAGAGTCGACGAGAACGCGAGCACGCCGACGCCGACGAGACCGGCGACCGCGCCGCCGAGGATCCACGGCCGGCGCATGCCGAGGCGCGACATCGTGCGGTCGCTCAGCCGCCCGAACAACGGGGTGATGACGATCACCACGCCCCCGCCGACGGCCGCGACGATCGACAGGTTGACGCCCTTGGTCGCGTCGTCGAGGAACGCGAACACCTTCGGGATCGAGCCGCCGCCGATGATGCTCAGCGCCAGGCTCAACCCGAACCAGGCGAGCACGAAGAAGGGCAGGAACACCTTCGGCTGGGGTGAGCCGGGGATCGCGTCGAGGCCGATGTCGCCGGGGGCGGCGGCGGGCGCCGCGGCGTCGCCGGCGGTTCCGTGGGCGCTGGCGGGGTCGAGCGGGTCGAGCATCGTGGGGGACATCGTCGTCTCCTGGTCGGTGTGATGGAACGCGGGGTGATGCGGCGCGGTTCGATGGGCGCAACGGGGAGAGATGCGACCGGCCGCGGGCCGCATCCCTGGGTGCTGAGTGCGCTCAGCGCACGCGGTACGCCGCGGCGAGCCGCTGCGAGTGCTCCCGCTGGAACTCGACGGCCGCGGGCGAGACGGCCGTCTGGCCGGGGCTGCCGTGCAGGTGCCCCGGGCCGAAGTAGAGGTCGACATCGACGCCCGCGGCGCCGAGGCGCTCGGCGTACTGCGTGCCCGAGTCGCGCAGCGGGTCGTACTCGGCGACGAGGATGAGGTGCGGCGGCAGTTCGGTCAGGTCGGCGACGTCGAGGGGCGCGATGTACCCGTCGGCCGGCCCGTCGGGTCCGGCATAGAGGTGGATGATCTGCTCCACCCCGTCGAGGCCGAATCCGGTCGCGAACTCGACGGCCGAGTCGCCGACCGGCGGCATCGCGGTCGGCGGCACTTCCAGCGTGACGTGCAGCAGCTCGACCCCGGCGTCGCGGGCGTGCAGCGCGGTGCTGGCCGCGATCGCGGCGCCGGCCGAGTTGCCGCCGATGCCGAGGCGTGAGGTGTCGACGCCGAGTCGGTCGGCGTCGGCGTCCAGCGCCTCGAGCGCGCCCAGCGCATCCTCGATCTGCGCTGGGTAGTGCGCCTCGGGCGCCAGCCGGTATTCGAGCGACACGATCTGCACGCCGCTGTCGAGGGCGCGGCGGGCGCTGAGCCGGTCGTTGAGCACTTCGTCGATCGTGCCCGCGAAGAAGCCGCCGCCGTGCAGCCAGAGCTGAGTCGGCATCGGTCCCTCGACTCCGGCGGGACGGTAGCGGCGCGCGGGCCGTCCCCCGAGCACGAGGTCGTCGAGCTCGACGCCGTCGGGGATCGGCAGCGTGCAGTCGACCGCGAGCAGGTCGGAGAGCTCGCGGGCCGCGACGCGCTGCACGGCCGGGTCGGCGCTGGCGAGGTCGGGCAGCGTCGGGGCGAGCTGCTCGATTCGGTCGATCCAGACGCGGATGCCGGGCTCGAAGTCGATGTCGGCGATGTTCACGGGCGGGCTCCGATCTGCGCGTACGCGACGGGGTCGTCGTGCAGGGTGCGCAAGGTGGCGACGATGTCGCGGTGCTGGTGGTCGGACATCGGCACCGCATGGCGGTAGCCGGCCGAGCCGTGGTTCTGGCCGATCATGCGGACGCACGACACCGGCACTCCCGCCTCGCTGAGCGCGCGGGCGTAGGCCTCGCCGTCGCCGCGCAGGGCGTCGAGCTCGGCCGTGTAGATGACCGCGGGCGGCAGCCCGGCGAACGATTCCGCGCGCAGCGGCGAGGCGTAGGGGTTGCGGCGCAGGGCGCGATCGCGGCCGAGGTACTGGGCGACGAGGGTGCGCGCGAGCTGCCAGAACACGAGCCTCGGGATGCCGGGCTGGCTCTTGAGGTGCGCGCCGGTCAGGTCGAGCAGCGGCACCTCGAGCAGCTGCAGTCGTACGGGCCGGTTCGCCCGGTCGCGGTTCATCAGCAGCGTCGCCGCGGCGAGGTTGCCGCCGGCCGATCCGCCGCCGATCGCGAGCCGCTCGGGGTCGCCGCCGAGCTCGCGGGCGTGCTCGGCGGCCCACTCGAAGACGGTCCAGCACTGCTCGGCCTGGGTCGGGAACTTCCGCTCCGGCGCGTGCGAGTACTCGCCGGCGACGACGATCACTCCGGCGTCGCGGGCCCGCTCGCGGAAGGACGCATCCCACCACACCCAGTCGATTCCGGCGATCTCGAAGCCGCCGCCGAAGAAGTAGACGAGGATCGGCAGCCCGGCCGCGCCCCGGGCGGTCGGGGCGGGGCGTTCGGTCGTCGGCCAGTAGACGCGGAGCCGCGCATCCGGATGCCCGGGCACGGCGAGCGTGTGCTCCTCGGTCGCGACGTCGACGGGGCCGATGCCGAGCTCGGCGCACATGATCGGATCGAAGGCCTCGGCGTTCGCGCGGCGCTCCTGCGCGGTCTTCCCCGGGGCGGGGGCTCGCGGCTTCAGCCGCTCGTCGACCGCGCGGGCGAAGGCGTCGAGCCGGGGCTTGGTGAACGACATCGGTGTCGCCTCCTCACTGATGGAGACAGCGTCGCCGCGGCGGTCGAGAACACGACTGTCGGCTCGTCGGCGCGCTGTCCCGAACATCCTGGGCGCATCGAAGAACTTCGATGAAGTACTTTTTCCGCATGTCGAAGGTGACGATCTACACGGTCGCCGAGCGCGCGGGCGTGAGCATCTCGACGGTGTCGCTCGCCATCAACGCGCCGCACCGGGTGAGCGAGCGCACGCGGGCACGCGTCGTGGCCGCGGCGGGCGCGCTCGGGTACCGCGCATCCGGGGCCGCTTCGCACGCGAACGCCGGCACGCGCATCGCCGTCGCGGCGCCGTTCAGCACCTACTCGAGCTACTTCCGCCGCTTCTCGGGCATGCTCGTGCGCGCCCGTCAGGCCTCCATCGAACTGATCGCCCACGACCTCGAGTCGGCGAACGAGGTCGACGCTCCGCTGCTCGATGCGCTCCCGGCCCGCCGGGGGATCGACGGGCTGATCGTGATGGGCGTGCCGCTTGGCAGCGCCGCCCTGCGCGCGAGTCGCGAGGCCGCCCTGCCGCTCGTGTTCATCGACATGCGCCGCGCCCGTCCGGTCGGTGACGACGTGCCGGTCGTGCTCGTCGACGACGAGCACGGCGGCCGCCTGATCGGCGCGCACCTGCGCGAGCGCGGTCACGAGCGCGTCGTGTTCCTCGGTGAGATCCAGCGCTCGGAGGACTACATCTCGGCCGGGATGCTGCGCCGACGCGGCCTGCTCGAGTCGGTGCAGGTGGTGGATGTGCGCTGTCCGCTCGGCATCGACCCGACCCCGGCGCTCGTCGAGGTGCTGTCGCGGCCGGATGCGCCGACCGCCGTCGTCGCGAACCACGACGAGATCGCGGCGCAGGCGTGGCGCGGGCTGGCGGCGACCGGCCGCTCGGTGCCCGATGACGTCGCGATCGTCGGCTACGACGACGGCCCGCTCGGCGCCGCACTCGGGCTCACGACCGTGCGGCAGCCGCTCGAGGAGTCGGGGGCCGCCGCGCTCGACCTGGTGCTCGGCGCGATCTCAGGCTCCGGCGCGGCCGTGCGCAAGGTCGAGCTGACGCCGACGCTGGTGGTGCGGACGAGCACGTGAGGCGGCACGCCGCGCGCCTGCGGGCATCAGGTTGACGTTGTCAACCCCAGCGCGTAGGTTGACAACGTCAACCTGGAGGTATCGATGACCACTGTCCTGATCACCGGCGGCCACTCGGGCATCGGGCTCGCCGCCGCCCGCGAGCTCGCTGGCGCCGGCGTCGACCTGGTGCTCGCCGGGCGGAGCCCCGAGCGCATGCAGCAGATCGCCGATGAGCTGACCGCTGACCACGGCGTCACGGTCGCGCTGCTGCGCCTCGACACGTCGTCACTCGCCTCGGTGCGTGAGGCCGCCGCCGAGGTGGGGCGCTGGCGCGAGGCCGGCGCGATCGCCGAGCTCGACGCCGTGCTGTGCAATGCGGGCGGGCGTCACGACGGTCCGATCGGCTACAGCACCGAGGGCTATGAGCTGACCTTCGCCACGAACCACCTCGGCAACGTGCTGCTCGTCGACCTGCTCCGGCCGCACCTCAGCGCGGCGGCCCGCGTCATCGTCACGGCGAGCGGTACGCACGACCCCGACTCGGTGGACGGTCGGCTGGTCGGCGCTGCCGTCGAACCGGATGCGACGGTGCTCGCGATGGTCGGCAAGAACAGCGCCGAGACGCTCAGCGCCGGCAAGCGCTACTCGACCTCGAAGATGTGCTCCGTGATGTTCATCTACGAGCTCGACCGGCGGCTGCGCGCCCAGGGGAGCGCGGTGCACGCGATCGCCTTCGATCCCGGCCAGGTGCCGGAGACGGGGTTCCTGCGCGACATGCCGCGGATCGTGCAGCGGATCGCGACGACCTCGCTGTTCGGCTGGATCTCCAAGCGCATCGGCGGCGTCGTCTCCGATGTTGCCTTCTCGGGCGGATCGCTCGCCCGGCTCGCGATCGATCCCGAGTTCGCCGACCGCACGGGCGAGTACTTCCAGGCGAACGACGGGGTGCTGTCGGCGGTGCGCTCGGCGACGCTGACCTACGACCGCCGCCGTGCGGCGAAGCTCTGGGACGACTCGATCGCGCTGATCGACCGGGCCGTTCCCGGCGCGATCGCCGCGGCGCGATGAGCACGGGCGCGGTGAGTGCGGGCGCGATGAGCACGGCCGCCGTGAGCACCGCCGACCGGCTCGTCGAGGCTGCGGCGCGACTGCTCGACGACGGGGGCCAGGCCGCCGTCACCCTGCGCGCTGTGGCGACGGCGACCGACCTGTCGCACAACGCGCCCTACAAGCACTTCGACGGGCGCGACGCCCTGCTCGCCGAGGTCGCGACCCGCGACCTCATCCACCTCGCCGAGCAGTGGCGCGGGGTACGCGCCGCTCCGGTAGCCGGTCGAGCACGGCTTCTCGACGCAGTGGACGTGATCGTCGCCTTCGCGCGCGACCACCCGGCGCGCTATCGGCTGGTCTTCGACTCTCCGGATCCCGCGCCGCGGCACGACGACCTCGACGCGGCGGCCGAGACCGCGCTCCAGGCGTTCATCGACATCGTCGTGGACTGCCAGGGCGACGGCTCGCTGCCGGCGTCGCCGAGCGACAACCTCGGCATCACCCTCTTCGCCACCGTGCACGGCCTGATCAGCGCGGATGCGAGCGGTCGCCTGCGCGCCCGGTCCGGCTGGGGTGACGTCCGCGCCGGGATGGAGTTCCTGCTCGGGCTGCTCGGCGACGGAGCGCGGAGCTAGGCGATGCGACGCCGTGGCAGGTCAGATCCCCGTGCCGCCCGCGGCGTTCACGACGCTGCCTGTGATCCAGCGCGCGTCCGGCGAGGCAAGGTACGCGATCACGTCCGCGATGTCGTCGGGCTCCCCGATTCGGCCCAGCGCGGCGCGGGCGGCCACCGCCGCCTCGGCCTCCGCGCGGCCGCCGCTGAGCGCGTTCCACGAGTCGGTGCGCACGGTGCCCGGGCGGATCGCGTTGACCGTGATGCCCCGAGGTCCCAGCTCCTTCGCGAGCGCGATGGTCACGTTCTCGATCGCGGCCTTGCTGGCGGCGTAGGCGATCATGGGCGGGGTCGCGAGCTGGGCGGCGAGGCTCGACACGGTGATGATGCGCGCACCGTCGCGCAGGCGGGACAGGCCCTCGCGGATCAGGAACAGCGGGGCGCGGACGTTGGCGGCGAAGGTGCGGTCGAACTCGTCCTCGTTCAGCGCCGCGAGCGGGGCGACGCCGCCGACCGCGGCGTTGGCGACCAGTACATCCACGTGGCCGCCGAGATCGTGGTCGCGGGCGGTCTCGGCGAACGCTGCCCAGGCGCGTTCGGCATCGCCGTGAGCGCCGAACTCCGCCCGGAACCCGAACGCCTGGCCCCCGACCTCGGCGGCCAGGCGCGTGGTCTCCTCAGCCGCGACGTGGTCGCTCGCGTAGGTGAACGCGACGCGGTAGCCGTCGGCGGCGAGGCGGCGCACCGCGGCGCGGCCGATCCCGCGGCTGCCGCCGGTCACCAGGGCGGTCATCTCTGTCGTGCTGGGGGACATCATCCATCTCACATTCTTGGTCGGTCGTCCAACAAACTCTAACCTGAACTTGAACGACCGATCTACAATCGGCGCATGGAGTCGACGACACGCAAGCGCGGCCGCCCGCCCCTGTTCGATCGCGACCACGCGCTCGCCGCGGCGACGCGGCTCTTCCGAGCGCAGGGCTACGAGGCCACGTCGATCGCTCAGCTGACAGCCGCGATGGGGCTGCGGGCCGGCAGTCTCTACGCTGCGTTCGGCGACAAGAAGACCCTCTTCGGCGAGGTCGTGGCCGTCTTCGAGTGCTCGCCCGTCGGCGGATTCGTGCACGCCGCGCTCGAGGACGAGCCGACGGCCCTCGGCGCCGCGACCCGGACCCTGCGCGATGCCGCCGCGCTGTTCACCTCTCCCGATACGGGCGAGCGCAGTCTGACGTACGAGTCCGGATCGGGCGCCGCGATCCGCGACGCCGAGGTCGCTCAGATGGTCCAGCAGCTTCGGCAGGCCGACGTCGACGCCATGAGCCGGCGCTTCGTCCGGGCGCGCGACGAGGGCGAGCTGCCCGCGGATGCCGATCCCGAGATGCTGGCCGGCTTCGTCGCGACGCTCCTCCACGGCCTCGCCGCCCGCGCCGCCGAGGGCGCGTCGACCGCCGAGCTGCTCGCGGTCGCCGACCTGGCCCTGGCGAGCTGGCCGGCGGGTTCCGCGCGCTGATCCTCAGGTGGTCAGGGAGCCGGCCGACTCCCGGATCGCCATGCCGACCGGCACCACAATGTGGCGCAGTGCCGCGTCCGGGGTGCCGATCGCCTCGGCGATCAGGTCGACCGCGGCGCGGGCGGTGTCGGCGAGCGGTGAGCGCACGGTCGTGAGAGGCGGGCTCAGGTAGCGCGCTCCGGGGATGTCGTCGTAGCCCACCACGGACAGGTCGTGCGGGATGCGCACCCCCATCGACTTCGCTGCGACGACGAGGCCGACGGCGATGATGTCGCTGGCCACGAACACCGCGGTGGGTCGACGCTCCGAGGCGAGGATCTGCGCGAGCGCCGTCGCGCCGTGCTCCTCGGTGAACGACCCGGCGCCGCGGAACTGCGCGGCCGGGTCGAGTCCGTGGCTGCGCAGCACGTCGCAGTAGGCCCGGTAGCGCTCCTGCGAGGTGCGCATCTCCATCGACCCGGTGACGAATCCGATGTCGCGGTGTCCCAGGCCGACGAGATGGCTGACGGCCTGGAATGCGCCCGAGTAGTCGTCTTGGAACACCGTGTGCGATTCGAGCGACAGCTCCTGCGGCTCGTCGACGACGACGAGCGGGAATCCTGTGCGGTGCGCGCGCTCGAGGGCGGGGTTGCGCACGGTCGTGCCCACGTAGAGCAGGCCGGCGAGCCCGAGCTGCTGGGCGAGGTCGACGTAGCGGCTCTCGTTCTGCGCGAGATACGCGGCCGAGAAGACGAGCGTCGACATCGACTGCTGGTCGGCGGCGGCGATCATCTCCTCGGCGAGCACCGCGAAGTAGGGGTTGGTCAGCTCCGGGACGATGATCGCCACGACGGGACGCTGCGGCTTGGCGGCCCGACGCGCGCGCGGCTTGTGCACGTACCCGGTCTGCTGCACGGCCGCGTCGATGCGCTCGCGGGTCGTTCCGCTGAGGGTGAGGGTGCCGTTGAGGTAGCGCGACACGGTCGAGGGCGAGACCGAGGCGATCTCGGCGACCTGCTGGATGCTCACATCGTCCCTCTCGCGCCGGGACGCCGGCGTCGCTGCTCTCTGACTCCGTCACTGTACTCAGCGCAGCGGGCTGACGCAATAACATTGTGTTGCGTAAATCTACGAACAAATGTGTTGACGTTGCGCAAGCCCGATGTCAGCATCATCGCCATGACCGATGTCTCCGCCGAACGGCAGCCCGTTGCGATCGCGCAGCGACCGACCATCCCCGAGTCCGAGTTCGCCGCCCGCCTCCAGCGCGTGCAGCGTCTCGCCGAGTCGCTCGAGCTCGACGCGATCGTCGTCTACGGCGACGACCGCGCCACGATGGGCGCCGGCCACGTGCGCTGGCTGATCGACTACTTCCCGCACTTTGAGCCCATCGCGGTGCTGGTCGCGCCCGGTGTCGATCCGATCGCCGTCACCGGTCCCGAGTCGGACTCGTACATCGAGTCGACGTCGCGCCTGCGCGGCGCGATCGCGGTGACCGAGGAGTTCGTGCACCCCGACGAGGAGTACCCCTTCACCACGGTCGAGCCGCTGGCTTCGGTGCTCGACCGGCTCCTTCCGAGCACGGTCGGCGCTGCGCGCCGGGTCGGCCTCGCCGGCTCGGAGATGATCTCGCCGCGCCTGCTCGACGGGCTGCGTCAGCAGGCGACGATCGTCCCGGTCGATCAGCAGTACGGCGCGCTGCGCGCCCGCAAGTCGCCCGCCGAGCTCGCGGTGATCCGCTACGCCTACGAGATCGCGCAGGAGGGCGTGCTCGCCGCCGTGCGGGCGATCTCCTCCGGCGAGGTCAGCGAGCGCGACGTCGGCGCCGAGATCGACTACGCGCTGCGCCGCTGGGGCGCCGAGGGCAGTGGGATCGACACGATCGTCGCCGCCGGCCCCGAGCACACCTACCCGATCCTGCACCGCACGAGCACACGGATGATCCGCCCCGGCGACGCCGTCATCCTCACCGTCGCCCCTCGTTACGAGGGCTACCACGGCGCGATCGGCCGCACCGTGCATGTCGGCGACGTCGACACCCGCCTGCGGGACGCCCGCGAGGTCGCGATCGCCGCCCAGCGGCACACCGCCGAGCTGCTCGTCGCGGGAGCCCACGCACCGGATGTCGACCGCGCCGCCCGCGGGGTCGTGCGCGACGCCGGATACGGCGACTACTTCCTCTACACGGGCATCCACAGCATCGGCGTCATGGAGTTCGAGCCGCCGATCCTCGCCAGTTTCGACACCACGACCGTCGAGGAGGACATGGTCTTCTCCGTCGACATCCCGATGTTCCACACGCCCTGGGGCGGGCTGCGTGCCGAGAACGGCTACCACGTCGCCCCGGGCGGGGCCGTGCCGCTGCAGACGGTCGCCGACGCGATCGACATCGCCTGACCGCGGCGCCCCCGCCCGACGACACCGGAGACACGACATGACCGACACCGCCGCCCACTTCGCCGCCGACCCTGCTCAGGGCACCCCGCGCTGGCCGCGCGTTCGCCGCGACGACGCCGCGCTCGAGGCCACCGACCGGCTGCTCGCCGCGCTGCCTAAGGTCGAGCTGCACACCCACCTGGCCGGCAACGTGCCCGAGTGGCTGTTCGCCGAGACCGCACGGCGCTACGGCATCCCGCTCGACCACCCCGAACAGCCCTACAGCTTCGTCGCCGGCATGGTCGGGTTCCTCAAGCTCTTCGACCAGGTGGCCGACACCTTCCGCACGCCCGACGATCTCTACCGCGCCAGCTACGAGTCGCTCGTGGCGGAACGGCAGAGCAGCCGGCTGCGCTACCGCGAGGTGCACTACAGCCCGACGATCAACCCGCACGTCGGCTACGCGGATGCGGTCACGGCGATCGGCGAGGGCATCGAGGCGGCGCGCCGCGATCACGGCGTCGACGGCCGGATCGTCGTCGCGATCTACCGCAACCAGGGGCCCGAGGTCGCCGAGCGGCTCGTCGAGGAGATGATCGCGCATCCGACCGCGCACGTCGTCGGGCTCGGCATGGAGGCCGACGAGACGGTCGGCCCCACGCCGCTGTTCCATCGCGCCTACCTGCGCGCCCGCGACGCCGGCATCCGCGTCACCGCGCACGTCGGCGAGCGGGGCGACGTGGGTGAGGTGCTCTATGCGGTCGACGAGCTGAAGGTCGACCGGCTCGATCACGCCTATGCGCTCGCCTTCGACCCGGGCGCGGCCGCGCACGTCGCCGATCGCGGGCTGCACCTCGCTTCCGCCTGGGCCTCGGCCAAGGTGCACTTCCCCCGCGGGATCGACAACCCGCTCCGCACGCTCATCGACTCGCCGCTCGACATCTCCATCTCGAGTGACGACCCCGGCATCAACCGCGTCACGCTCGACTCGGAGCTGCGCGAAGCCGCGGTCGAGCTCGAGCTGCCGGACGACTACCTCACCCACCAGAACTCCGCGCAACTCGACGCGGCCTGGATCGACGACGCGACCCGCGCCGAGATCCGCGCCGAGATCGACGCCGCGCTGTCCGCCCTCGAACCCGAGAACCAGGAGCAGCAATGACCAACACAGCACGCGCGATGACGCGAGTGGCCGGCGTCATCGGCCTCGCCCTCGCCGCCTCCCTCGCCCTCACCGCCTGCTCGACCGACGATGCGGGGGAGGGACCCGACAAGCTCACCCTGCAGACCTCGTGGCTGCCGTCGGTGCAGTTCAGCGGCAGCTACATCGCCGACGACGCCGGGTACTACGAGGATGAGGACCTCGACGTCTCCATCCTGCCCGGCGGCCCCGACGTCGCCAACGATGCCGTCGTCGCCGCCGGAAACGCCGACATCGGACTCACCAACGCCGACAACGTCGCCCGGGCGAACGCGGAGGGCGCCGATCTCGTGATCGTGGCGGCCGGCTTCCAGAAGCAGCCCTTCGCGATCCTGTCGGCGCCCGACGACCCGCTGAACAAGCCGAAGGACCTGATCGGCAAGCGGATCGGGGTTCCGTCGGCCGACACGGCTCTGCTCGACACCTTCCTCGAGCTCAACGACATCGACAAGAGCGACGTCACGGTCGTTCCGGTCGGCTTCGACGTCGCCCCGCTGGTCTCGGGCGAGGTCGACGGTCTCGTCGCCTTCTACACCGAACAGCCGACGGCGTACACGGCGGCGACCGGCGAGAAGGGCGTCACCATGCTCGTCGGCGACTACGGCCTCGACGTCTACGCCCAGGTCTATGTCGTGCGGCGCGAGACGCTCGACGACCCCGACGCCCGCGACCGGATCACGCGCTTCCTCAAGGCCGAGAAGAAGGGCTGGGGCGATGTCGTGGACGACGTGCAGCACGCGGTCGACCTCACGGTGGAGACGTACGCGAAGGACGGCGGCCTCTCGGCCGAGCAGCAGCTCGCCCAGGCCACGCTGCAGCTCGACCTGCTCACCTCGCCCGACACCGAGAAGCACGGCCTGTTCTGGATCTCGGACGACGGGATCAAGCGCAACATCGCCACGATCACGGCCCTCGGCATCTCCGGCGCCGACGCGTCGATGTTCGACACCTCGATCCTCGAGAGCCTCGCCGACACGAAGTGACGCGGCGCGCGGTCGACCCGGCCGCCGCCTCGTCCACCACCAGGAAGGGACCACGATGGTCACCTCGGGCATCACCCTCAGCAATCTGACGAAGGTCTTCACCTCCGGCTCCCGCGACGTGCTCGCCCTCGACGACGTGTCGCTCGACCTGCCGCGCGGATCGTTCACCGCGCTGCTCGGGCCGTCGGGATGCGGCAAGTCGACGATCCTGCGCATCCTCGCCGACCTCGAGGAGCAGACCTCGGGCACCGCCACGATCCATGACGAACGCCCGCGCCGGATCCGGCAGGAACACCGTCTCGGCCTCGCCATGCAGGACCCCTCGCTGCTGCCGTGGCGCAGCGTGCGCGACAACATCCGCCTGCCCGGCCAGGTCATGAAGGTGCCGATCTCGTCGGAGCGGGTCGACCATCTCATCCGGCTCGTGGGGCTCGAGGGATTCGAGAAAGCCCGGCCGTCGCAGCTCTCGGGAGGGATGCGGCAGCGCGTCGCCATCGCCCGCGCGATCGTCGCCGACCCGGAGGTGCTGCTGCTCGACGAGCCCTTCGGCGCCCTCGACGAGATCACCCGTCAGCGCATGAACGAGGAGCTGCAGCTGGCCTGGACCGAGTCGGGATCGACGGCCGTGCTCGTCACCCACTCGGTGTCGGAGGCGGCGTTCCTCGCCGATCGCGTCGTCGTCATGTCGCCGCGACCGGGGCGGATCGTGGGGGAGGTGCAGATCGATTTCGCGCGACCGCGGGGGCCCGAGCTGCTCAGCTCGCCCGAGTTCCACGCCGTCTGCGATCAGCTGAGCGGCATGCTGCATGGCGGCATCCAGTCGGCGGATGCCGCGCGGACCGCGAAGGCCGTCCGATGAGGTCGGCCACGCTGACCGAGTCGCTGGCGCTCAGCGAGACGAGCCGGATCATCGACGACGAGCGCCGCCGGGTGCGGTTGCGAGCCCGGCGCACATCGCTGCGGCGGGCGGCCGTGTTGGTCGTGATCGTCGTCGCGCTGCTCGTCGTCTGGCAGCTCGCCGCCGACCTGGCACTCACCCGCCTGGGCGTCGCGGCGTCGCCGCTCTCGATCGTGCGCAGCATCGTCGACGATGCCGGGCTGTACCTCAACGCGACGGCCGTCACCGGATGGGTCGCCGTGCGCGGCTGGGTCATCGGCAACGCGGTCGCGATCCTGGTCGCGGTGCTGTTCGTGCAGATCCCGGCGCTCGAGTCGCTGTTCCTGCGGCTGGCTCTCGTGCTGTTCTGCCTGCCGCTGGTCGCCGTGAACCCGATCCTGCAGCTCACCTTCCCGGCCGACACCGCCCGGGTGGTGCTCACGGCGCTGTCGGTGTTCTTCACGACGCTCGTCGGAGCGATTCTCGGTCTCCGGTCGGCGGACGGCGGCCCGCTCACGATGGTGCGCGCCTGGGGTGGATCCGGCGTCGCCGGGCTGCGTTTCGTGCGACTGCCTTCGTCGATCCCCGCCGTGATGACAGGCCTGCAGGTCGGTGCGGCGGCCGCCGTGCTCGGGGCGATCTTCGGCGAGTTCATCGGAGCCACGCGCGGCATCGGCGTGCTGCTGATCAACGGGCTCATGGGTCTGCAGCTGGATCGCATCTGGTCGATCGCCGTCATCGCCACGATCATGGCCGCCGTGCCCTACGCGCTGTTCGGCTACCTGCGTGATCGGCTCGCGCCGTGGGGTGCATCCATCTCCACCGCGGCGCCGGCCGCGGGTCGACGCGCGTCGCGAGGTGCGACCCGTGTGCTGCGTCCCCTCGCCTGGGCCGCGGGCTCGGTCGTCATCGTGCTCGCGGCGTGGTGGGCGTACCTGGCTGCATTCGACGTCTCGTCGTTCGTCGGCAAGTCGCCGACGGATGTGCTCGCCTACCTGACCAGCGTCGACGACGCCGGCGAGAACCGCGCGGCTATTGCCGGGGCGCTCGGCACGACCCTGCTGCACGGCGGCATCGGCTACATCGCCGGCCTCACGGTCGGGGTCACCGCGGCCGTGCTCTTTGTCCAGTTCCCGGTCGTGGAGCGGATCGTCACGCCGGTCGCGGTCGCCTTCCGCACCGTGCCGATCATCGTCATCATCCCGGTGCTGATCCTCGCGCTCGGTCGCGGCCTCGGCGCGGTCGTCGCGATCACGGCGATCGTGACCTTCTTCCCGACGCTCGCCAACACGCAGAGCGGGCTCGCGCGGGTGCCGATCGACGGCATCAACCTGATGCGCAGCTACGACGCGTCGCGGTGGACGACCCTGTGGCGGCTGCAGCTGCCGTACACGCTGCCCGCGATCTTCGCCTCGGCGCGCATCGCCGTGCCGTCGGCGCTGCTCGCCGCGACGCTGGCCGAATGGCTGGCAACCGGCGACGGCCTCGGACACTACATCGTCGGCTCGCGGGCGGAGTCCGACTACGCGGGCCTCTGGGCCGGCGCGGCCGTGCTGACCGTCGTCTCGCTCATCGCCTACAGCGTCGTCTCGCTCGTCGAGCGGCGCGTGCTGTCGACCTACAGTCCCACCCATGTCTCCTGATCCCATGGGTGCGGCGGCTGCGTCACGGCCCCGGCACGGGTCGTGACGCAGGTCGCTGTCGAGGCGGTCGGATGGGCGGGGTCGCTGCTGCTGATCGTCTCGCTCGTGCAGACCCGCATCGTGCGGCTGCGCTGGATCAATCTGTTCGCGTGCGGTCTGCTTCTCGCCTACAACCTGTGGCTGCCGTCGTGGCCGATGGTGGCGATGAACGCCGCGCTGGTGGTGATCAATGTCGTGAACCTCGTGCGGCTGCGTCGAGCAGGGCGTTCGGTGGCAGCGGAGTCGGCGTCGACCGCCGCTCCGACGAGCCCGGTCTGATCAGCCTCTGATCCGGCGTGCGGGCTGGTGGCCGCACGCCCTCTCCCGCTGCGCGTCGGTGGTCGCGGAGCGGGACGGTCCTGCCCCGGTGTCTCTCGCCGGGGCAGGGCGCACCTCTAGGCCGGATCCCGGACCAGGGCCTTGTGCTTCCAGCGGCAGCTGTCGTCGCGCACCCGATGGTCGGCTCGTCGACCGCACGCCCCTGCCCGTTCAACCCTCGATCCGCGCCGCCAGTCCGTCGAGCACGATCTCGAGCTGGAGCGCGAAGCGCGGGCCGGCGTCGCCGACGCGCGCGTGTCCCGCGGCGGCCGTCGCCGGGGCGTCGTCGCCGAGGGCGGCATCCCGTGCCTCGATCGAATAGCGGTCGGGCCCCGACTGCGCGCGCTCCTGCTCTTCGATGACGAAGCCGACGACGAAGGCGGTCACGAGCTCGCCGGCGGTCGCGACCATCTCGATGGGGATGCCCGACGCCTCCGTCCAGCTGCGGATCCAGGGCTCCTGCGCCTTGAGGATCTCGGGGTCGGTGATGCGCGTGCCGCTGAAGGCGCGGGCGCCGTCGCGATGGGCGAGGTACTCGGCGCGCAGCACGTTCGCGTAGGTCGTCAGCCCCTCGCGCCAACCGAGGTCGCCGCGCCCGCGCAGCCTGGTGACGACGCGGCGTTCGATCTCGGTGCCCATCTCGTCGAGCAGGGTCTGCTTGTCGCGGATGTGCCAGTAGAGCGCCGGTGCGCGCACCCCGAGCCGCTCGGCGACGGCGCGCACCGTCACGCCCTCGATGCCGGCCTCGTCGAGCCGGTCGAGGGCCGCCTGCACGATCGCCGCCTTGGTGATGCCCTTCGCCACGCTTGACAGCTTAACTATGTTAAGCGACGATCGGCCCATCAATTGAACTTAGTTAAGGAGCTGATCATGCGTGCTGTCACCATCCCCGAAGCGGGCGCGGCGCCCGTCGCCGCCGACTTCGCCGAGCCGCCGACGGATGCCACCCTGACGCCCTACGAGCTCGTCGCGGCGGGCGTGCACCCGGTCGTGAAGTCGCGGGCGTCCGGTGCGCACTACAGCGCCGGCGACGTGTACCCGATGGTGCCGGGGGTGGATGCGGTCGCTTGCGACGCCGACGGGCGCCTCGTCTACACGGGCTGGGTGCCCGAGCCGTGGGGCACCATGGCCGAACGGCTCAGCGCTCCCTTCGGCGCTCCGCTTCCGGAGGGAGCCGACCCGCTGGCCGTCGCCGCCGGGATGAACCCCGCGATGTCGGGGTGGCTGCCGCTCGCCGCCCGCGCGGAGGAGGTCGGCGCGCTCGGCACGGTGCTCGTGCTCGGCGCGACCGGCATGGCGGGCGGGCTCGCGGTGCAGGCCGCACGGGCACTCGGCGCGGAGCGGGTCGTCGCGGCCGGGCGTTCGGTCGCCGCGCTCGATCGGCTGGCCGCGGAGGGCGCGGTGGTGGCGTCGCTCGCGGGCGTCGACGACGACCGCGCCGCCGTCGCGGACGTCCTGGCCGCCGCCCTCGACGGTCACGCGCCGTCGATCGTGCTCGACTTCCTCTGGGGCCCCGTCGCCGAGGCCGCATTCGCGGCGCTCGGCCGGTCGCGCGGGTCCGACGAGAGAGCCGACATCGCCTACGTGCAGATCGGCTCGATGGCCGGACCCGACGCATCCGTGCCGGCGGCCCTGCTGCGCTCGCGGCGTCTGCGCCTCGCGGGCAGCGGGCTCGGCTCCATCCGTCGCGAGCGGCTGATCGCGACGCTGCCGCACGTGATGCAGGCGATCGCCGACGGCGCACTGACGCCGCAGGCGGTGCCGTTCGGCTTCGAGGATGCCGCGGCCGCGTGGGCGTACACGGGCCCGGGTCGTGCGGTTCTGGTGCCCGCCGCGTGATCCTCGAACTGCTCGAGGCGACGGGCCGGCTGCAGGAGCTCGGCGCGCTCGTCTATGTCGTGTACACGATCGTTCAGGAGCTGCGCTGGCGGCCCGTCGAGACGACGATCGAGTGGCGGCTGCCCGGCATCATCGGGCTGATCGGGATCGTCAGCCTGCTCAACACGGGCCTGCTGCCGCCCAGCGGCGTCGACCTCGCACTGCTCGCGGTCGCGGTCGTCGCCGCGGTCGGCTCGGGCGGGGCGGCGGGGATGCTCACCCGGCTGCGCCCGTTGACGGAGACGACCCGCGCGAAGCTGGAAGAGCGGCGGGCGCGCCGCGGACGCGGGGCGCGGGCGGGCATCCCCGAGCAGGAAGGCCGCACCGGATGGGTCGGCGCGGCCCTCTGGATCGTCACCCTGAGCGCCCGCTACGGCATCGAGCTGCTGGGCGAGCACCTGGATGCGCGGATCGCCGAGACCACCGGCCTCGCCCTGCTGGTGGTCGCGCTGTACGAGCTCGGGCGGTCGGGCGCGATCGCCTGGCGGGCCGGGCGCCGGGAGTCGCAGCCAGCGTCGTGACACCCGCCGCCGCCGCCGCGCTGAGCCCGCGTCAGGCGTCCTCGGCGATCGGCGGCTGACCGGAGCGCACGCGGAACCACATGCTCAGCTCGCGTGCCGCCCGGGCGACGACCCTGCCACCGGCGGCGTCGTCGAGGTCGGTGAAGGTGTCGCGGAATCCCGCGGGCGGCGCCTCGTCCGCTCCGGCGCTGCGCTGGTAGCCCATCGACCAGTCCGCGAACTGCCGTGTCGGGATGCGCTCGTCGAGCAGCACGCGCACATCACCGTGCCGCTCATCGGCGCGGATGCGCTCGAGCAGTGCGCGCACCTCGTGCTCGGCGCCCTCGAGCACCTGGACGAAGCGGCCGCGGCGGTAGAGCAGCATCCCGGTGATGCCCGATCGCTCGTTGGCCGCGCGGCTCGCTGCGAGCAGCTCGGCGAGCGCATCGTCGTCGAAGGGCGCCGCGGCCGTGCTCGTGTAGAGCGCCGTGAAGACGTCGCCGCTCACGAGGCGCCCTCGGTGGGCCGGGCGCACTCGAGCGCCTCGACAGCACGGGTGGCCGAGTGGAGGTCGGCGAAGTCGCCCACTGTCTGCGAGCGTAGGTCGTGCGCGCGGTAGGAGCCGTCGGACTGGCGCTCGACGTAGCCGAGGAAATCGCCGCCGCGGCTGCCGACGTGGAAGCCGGGCTCCACGCGCGACCAGATGACTCCGCTCGAGCGGAGCGGGAGAGGGAGCTGTGACACGCGCTCCTCCTTCGAGTTCGGGGCGCGCTCAGTATGCGGCGGACGAGAGGGGGCGGCCGTCCGCGCGGAGTCCCCTCCCAGCGAAGACGCGGCGCCGATCCACCCGGCCCGTCATCGTGAGCGCGCCGCTACCGGGTATCGGGGCTAGCCTGCGCACGTGTCCGAGTCTCCGAACGTCACCCTGAGGGCCGCCACGGAGGCGGACCTCGACATGCTCTTCGCCATCTCGAGCGACCTGCCCACCTGGGAGGAGCGCAACCCGCACTCGCCGGCCCCGGTCACGCGTGCCGCGTGGGATGCGCGGGGCACGCTCGCCATGAACGCGGATGCCGAGGAGTCGCTGCACTTCGTGATCGACGTCGACGGCGAGGGCGTCGGCAGCATCTCGCTGTTCGACGTCGACCGCCTGGCACGGCACGCCGAGGTCGGCATCTCGCTGGCGCCCGGATTCCGGGGACGCGGCATCGGCACGACGGCGATCGGGTTGTTCATCGAGTTCGCCTTCGAGCGGCGCAACCTGCGCCGCCTCCACCTGCAGGCGATCGCCTCGAACGCGGGCGCGATCCGCGCCTACGAGAAGGCCGGATTCGTGCTCGAAGGGCGACGCCGCGAGCACGCTTGGGTACGCGGGCACTACGAGGACATCGTCGTGATGGGGCTGCTGCGCGAGGAGTGGCGCGCGGCGCGCCGGCACGAGAGCGGGGAGTGAGCGGATGACGGGCGTGACGTCAGCGACGCCGAGCGAGCCGGTCAGCACGCGCATCTCGACCGGGGCGCTCGCGGGCACACGGCAGGGCGGCGTCGACCGCTACCTCGGCATCCCCTACGCGGCGGCGCCGGTCGGCGAGCTGCGCTGGCGGGAGCCGGCGCCCGCGCCGGCATGGGACGGCGTGCGGCGCGCGACCGAGTACGGGCCCACCGCGCCGCAGACCGACTACTCGCCGGCGATCGCCGAGATCCTCGCGAACGAGATCATCCCCGGCGACGAGTACCTCAACGTGAACGTGTGGGCGCCGTCCGGCGCGACGGATGCGCCCGTCATGGTGTGGGTGCACGGCGGCTCGTACGTGCACGGCTCGAACGCCCTCGACGGCTACGACGGCACCGCGTTCGCCCGCGACGGCGTCGTGCTGGTGAGCGTGAACTACCGGCTCGGGCCGGAGGGCTTCTCGGTGCTCGAGGATGCCCCGCTGAATCTCGGCCTCGCCGACCTCGCGGCGGCGCTGCGCTGGGTGCGGGCCGAGATCGGGGCCTTCGGCGGCGACCCCGCTCGGGTGACCGTGTTCGGGGAGTCGGCGGGCGGTGTCGCGATCAGCGCCCTGATCGCGGCGCCGAATGCGCGCGACCTCTTCGACCGGGCGATCGTGCAGAGCGGGATGCTGAGCGGCCAGACGCCCGAGTCGGCGGGCCGGATCACGCGGGCGGTCGCGAAGAAGCTCGACGTGCCCGCGACGCGCGCCGGCTTCGCCTCGGTCCCGCTCGAGAAGCTCCTCGCGGCCGATGAGCAGGTGCGCGCCGGGTCGAGCCCGATCAACGGCGGACCCGGCTACGCGAACGCGATCGGGGGAGACCTCGTGCCCGCCGCGCCGGGGCCGGCCGCGCTCGCCGGAGCAGGCGACGACATCCCCGTGCTCATCGGCTGGAACGACGAGGAGCACCGGCTGTGGGCGCACCCAGCGACCTCGCCGATCTCGGCGCTGCTGTTCGCGGCCGTGCGGCTGCGGTTCCGCATCGGGCGCGCCGTCGTCGCCGCCTACCGTCGCGCGCGCCCCGGCATCGGCCGCACCGACCTGTTCGGCCAGCTCGCGATCGACCTCACGGCCCGCCTCCCCTGGTATCGGGTGGCGGATGCGCGCGCGGCCCGCGAGGCCGCGCCCACCTGGGTCTACGAGTTCGGATGGCGCACCAGCGTGCGCGACCTCGGAGCGACGCATGTGCTCGAGATCGGCTTCGTCTTCGACCGGCTGCGCTCGCCCGACTGGACGCGCTTCGCCGGACCCGACGCGCCGCAGGCGCTCGCCGACGAGATGCACGCCGCCTGGGTGCGCTTCGCGACGACCGGCGACCCGGGCTGGCCCGCGTGGGATGCGCGGCATCCGACCCGGGTGTTCGGCACGCCGTCGCGCCTGGTCGAGGGTCCGCGCGATGCGCAGCTCGCGAGCTGGGGCGACCGCGAGCTCGGCTGACATGCGGCTGCACGAGCGTGATCGCGTTGCCGTGGAGGTCCCCGGCGGTGCCGGCGGCGACGGTGCTGAGGGTCTCGTCGAGCGGGTATGTCCTGGGTGGCGAACGGGGAGCGTCGCGAAGACCGTGAGCGCTGCGGGTCGACCAGGCCCGACGGGCTAGCCCTCGTCGCGCAGGCCGGCGGCGCGATTCGCGGCGGTCAGCTCGAGCGACCTCGCCTGCAGGAACGCGGTGAGCGCCGAGACCATGATCAGCTCCGCCGACAGGGCAGCCAGCTGGGATGCGCTGAACTCCCGCATCTTCTCGGACTCATCCAGCGTGGTCGTCCACTCGTGGCTGTCGACCTCGCGCGGCTGGATGAAGATCGACGTGTCGATCGACTGCAGACGCACCGAGACCAGCCCGGAGTTCTCACCCCCGGCGATGTCGTGCGGCAGCACGCTGATCGTTCCGCGGGCGTCGTAGCCGAGACCGAGGAACTCGGTCACCCAGCGCTGGATCGTCGACTCGGCGCGATACGGCATCGCGGGCCCCCTTCGAGGAGTCCGCGGCCGACCTCCCGGAACGGAGGCGACGGGGAGCATCCGCTCTCACGGGTGAGTCTGGTGCATCGCGTGCCGGGCCGTCGTGACGCACCGCCGCCGCACAGGATGGCGCCGACACGTGGCTCGGCGTCGCTGCAGCGGCAGGTGCGGCATCTCGCGCCGCGTCAGCCGCTGTCGCGAACCCCCGCGCCACGATTCTCGGCGGTCAGCTCGAGAGACTTGGCCTGCAGGAACGCGGTCAGCGCCGAGACCATGACGAGTTCAGCCGAGAGGGCCGCCAGCTGCGCGGCGGTGAACTCGCGCATCTTCTCCTCCTCGTCGAGCGTCGTCACCCAGTCGTAGCTGCCCACTTCGCGCGGCTGGATGAAGATCGACGTGTCGATCGACTCGAGTCGCACGGCGACGAGTCCGGCGTTGTCGCCGTCGACCGGGTCCTGCGGGAGCACGCGCACCAGTCCGCGCGAGTCGTAGCCGAGATCGAGGAACTCGGCGACCCAGCGCTGGATCGTCTCTTCGGCGCGGTACGGCATTCGGTGCCCTCCTGTGCGAGGTCGGCAGTCAGCCATTCAGCATACGAAGATCCTGCGAGCGTCGGCGACCGTTGACCTCGATCCCCGCGCCTGCTAAAGGTTGCGGGCCTGCCCGCGTGCGGCGACCACCGCATCCACGACCACCCCGGCGAGCACCAGCGCGAGCCCGAGCCAGCCGAGCGGCGCGAGGCGCTCGCCGACCGCGACGACGCCGAGCAGGGTCGCCACGAAGGGCTCGAGCAGGGTGATCGTGGTGGCGCGCGAGCTCGCGACGGTGCGGAGCCCGCGGCCGAAGAGCAGGTAGGCGGCGAACATGGGCCCGAGTGCGAGGTAGGCGACGACGAGCAGGGCCGGCGGCTGGCCGAGCAGCGCGTGCAGCGGCGAGTCGGCGACCGCCGACGGGGTATCGCTGAACAGGAGGGGTGCGCCGGTCGCGAGCAGCACCGGCACGAGCAGCAGACCGCCGACGCCGAACTGCACGCCGACGACCATCGACGAGCGGCGGCCGGTGCGGATGAGGCGGGCGGCCGTGCAGGTGTACGTCGCGTAGGCGAGGCCCGCGACGAGCCCGAGCAGCACGCCGAGACCCGTCGAGGAGCCGGCGGCGGATCCTCCGGTGACGGCGCCCGCGCGTCCGGCCCCCGAGGTGTCGTGACCGAACAGGGCGAGCAGCACGATGCCGACGACCGCGACGCCGGCGGCGATCATCCACGTCCTCGTCAGCGGCGACCGGTGCCCGCGTGGCGCGATCCACCTCTCGAGCACGGCTGCGAACACGGGAGCGCTGCCGAGCGCCACGACGTTGCCGACCGCGACGCCGGCGAGCGACATCGCGCTGTAGAAGGCGAGCGGATAGGCGACGACCGCGAGCGCGCCGAGTGCGATCCACGGCCGCGCGGCGCGCTCGCGCAACAAGCGGATGCCGCCGCGCCCGGTGAGCGCCCCGAGCAGCAGCCCGCCGATCGCCATGGTCGCGGCCCCGGTTGCGAGCGGATTCACGTCACGCGGCAGGAGCGTCGCGGCGGTGCCGGTCGTGCCCCACAGCAGAGCCGCGAGCACGATGCCGATCACGGGCTCAACCTAGCGAAGCGGCCCGCGTCTTCTCGCCGGCGATCGACGACTCGTCGTCGGCGATCGGCGCCACCATGCCGGCCGCGTACGGCGTCATCCCCTCGGTGCGCGCCCACGACGCCAGCAGCCGCAGCCGTTCGGCCGACGGCGAGCCCGGCTCGGCCGAGTAGATCATCATGATCGTCCCCGGCTCGGCGGTGATCGCGAGCTCCTCGTAGGCCAGGGTCAGCTCGCCGACGACCGGATGCGTGAAGCGCTTCATCCCCGCCCCGTGCTGCCGCACATCGTGGCGGCCCCAGAGCGTGCGGAAGACCTCGCTGCGCGTCGACAGCTCGCCCACCAGATCCTGGAAGCCGCGATCGTGCGGGTCGCGGGCCGCCTCGGCGCGCATGACCGCGACGCACATGTCGGCGAAGCGATCCCACTCGGGGTAGAAGTCGCGGGATGCCGGGTCGAGGAACTGGAAGCGCGCCAGGTTCGGCGTGCGCCCGCCGTCCCCGATGACCGGCGCGTAGAAGGCGCGGCCGAGCAGGTTCGTCGCGACGACGTCGTGCCGGGAGTTGCGCACGAAGGCGATGCCGTCGGTCACCGCGTCGAGCGCCCAGGCGAGCGCGGGGCGCGGTGCGGTCGGGGCCGTGGGGCGACGCCGGGTGCGACCGGAGGTGGGGATGCCGTCCTGCGCCCGCGCGAGATCGAGCAGGTGGGCGCGCTCGGTGTCGTCGAGGCGCAGGGCCGTGCCGATCGCATCCAGCACCGACGCCGAGGCGCCGCCGATGTCGCCGCGCTCGAGCTTGGCGTAGTACTCGGCGCTGAGTCCGGCGAGGGCGGCCACCTCGCTGCGGCGCAGGCCCGCGACCCGGCGGGTGCCGCCGCCGACGAGCCCGACCTGCTCGGGCGCGAGGCGCGCGCGGCGCGTCATGAGGAACTCGCGCACGTCGGCTCTCGTGTCCATGGGGGCACTCTAGGCACTCGCGGGGTGCTCTCGTCGGCGCGAGGGGTGCCCTGTCGGTACACCTCACAGCAGGGCGTCGCACGCACAGCCGGCGTCTGGTCTGATGGTCGACGACCCCGCTCACCCCCACCCCGTTCCGTCATCCCGGAACCGACCGGCGTCACACCACCACGACCTCACCACCCCGAGGAGAACCGTTGCTCACCGTCAACGCCTACGCCGCCCCGTCGGCGACCGAACCCCTGGTCCCCATCACGATCGAGCGCCGCGACGTCGGTGCGAAGGATGTGCTGATCGCCATCCGCTACGCCGGCATCTGCCACTCCGACATCCACACCGTGCGCGGCGAGTGGGGCGAGATCGCCTACCCGCAGGTCGTCGGCCACGAGATCGTCGGCGAGGTGACCGAGGTCGGATCCGAGGTCACGAAGTTCGCCGTCGGGCAGCGCGTCGGCGTCGGCTGCATGGTGAACTCCTGCCGCGAGTGCGAGAACTGCCTCGCCGGCATGGAGAACTACTGCCTGAAGGGCAACACCGGCACCTACACGGCCGTCGACCGCGACGGCACGATCACGCAGGGCGGCTACTCGACCCACATCGTGGTCGACGAGGACTTCGTGCTGCGGGTGCCCGAGTCGATCCCCTACGCGGATGCGGCGCCGCTGCTCTGCGCCGGCGTCACCACCTACTCCCCGCTCGCGCACTGGAACGCCGGCCCGGGCAGGCGGGTCGCGGTCGTCGGCATGGGCGGCCTCGGCCACATGGCGGTCAAGATCGCGGCCGCGATGGGCGCCGAGGTGACCGTGCTGTCGCAGACGCTGTCGAAGCAGGAGGACGGCCTCGCCTTCGGCGCGGAGCACTACTTCGCGACGAGCGACCCGGCGACCTTCTCCGAGCTGCGCAACCACTTCGACCTGATCATCAACACGGTCAGCGCCCCGCTCGACATCGACGCCTACCTGCGCCTGCTGCGCCTCGACGGCGCGATGGTCAACGTGGGCGCCCCGCCGCAGGCGCTGCCGGTGCACGTGTTCACGCTGTTCGGCAACCGCCGCACCTTCGCCGGCTCGAGCATCGGCTCGATCGCCGAGACGCAGGAGATGCTCGACTTCTGCGCCGAGCACGGCATCGCGCCCGAGACGGAGCTCATCTCCGCCGACCAGATCAACGACGCCTACGAGCGCGTGCTCTCGAGCGACGTGCGCTACCGCTTCGTGATCGACACGGCGACGCTCTGAACGGTGCGCTGGATGCGCTGATCTGCTGATGTGCTGATCGCCTGATGCGCTGATCGGATGACGGGTCGCCGGCTTCGTGCAGGCGGCCCGTTGTCGTTCAGCCGGCGTCGAGCACGGCGGCGAAGGCCGCGTCGAGCGCATCGGCGATCGTCGCCGGGTCGGCGAGGTAGCCGTTCACCATGGCGCCGTCGCGCAGCAGCATGAGCCGCGTCGCGGCGGCCGCGGAGTCGGGGATGCCGGCCTCGGCGGCGATCTCGGCGAACTGCCCGCGCATCCACTCTCGATGCGCGGTGACGACCGCGCGCACCGGGTCGTCGGCGTCGGGGAACTCGGCGGCGGCGTTGATGAACGGGCAGCCGCGGAATCCGGGGGAGCAGCTCGCGGCGCCGATGCCGGTCGCGAGGGCGTGGAGGGTCGCGCGCGGGTCGCCCGCGCGGCGCTCGGAGCGCATCCAGCCGCTCTCGCCCTCGGCCTGGCGTTGGAGGTAGGCGACGACGAGATCGCTCTTCGAGCGGAAGTGCCGGTAGAAGGTGACCTTGGTCACGCCGACGTCGTCGATCACGCGGTCGGCGCTCGTGGCGCGGATGCCCTGGGTCGCGAAGCGCGCGGTGGCGGCGTCGAGGATGCGCTCGCGGGTCGCTGCGGCGGTCATGCGGGGCTCCGGTTCTCGAGGCGGCTTGCGGATCCGCCGGGATGCAGTCTAGGTTCCTGCATGTAGACGTACTAGTAACTCTACTACGCGATCGATCCGATCGGACCCCACGGAAGGAACCCCATGACCGACATCGGCACCGCCCCCGAGACCTCCGCATCCACGCCGCTCCCTCCGCTCGCCTCGGCGTTGCGGCGGCTGTACTTCCTCCGCTTCGGCGTCGCCGTGGTCTGGGCGATCGCGCTCGTCGCCGTCGCGTCGGCGGCCGCCCCCGGGCCGCTGTTCACGACCCTGCTGATCGTCTACCCCCTCGTCGACGCGGCCGCCGTGATCTGGCAGCTCCGCGCCGAGCGCGGCGGCTCGAGCTCGCGCGTCGCCGAGTGGATCAACGTCGCGATGAGCGTCGTCGCCGCGGTCGCGCTGGGCTGGGCATCCACCGCCTCGATCGGCGCCGCGCTCGCCGTCTGGGGCGTCTGGGCTGTCGTGGCCGGCATCGCCCAGCTCGCCGCCGCGCTGCTGCGCCGTCGCGCTGGAGGGCAGATTCCGCAGGTGCTGAGCGGCGGCATCTCGGTGTTCGCGGGCCTCGGGTTCCTGTTCCAGGGCCTCGGCGGAGCAGCGAGCGCGACCGGGATCGCCGGCTACGCCACGCTCGGCGGCGTCTTCTTCCTCGTGTCGGCGATCCGCCTCAGCGCGCTGCTGTGGCGCGCTCGCTGAAGCGCCGACGGTCGGCTGTCCGGGGGTCAGAGGCGATCGACGTGGATGCGCGACACCCGGATCTCCACCGGCACCGGCCCGGCGACCTCGCGCACTCGGGCGGTCAGCTCGTCGCACACCTCGCGCGTCGGCAGCGCGTCGTCGATCGCGACGCTGATCGTCGCCGAGCCGGAGCGCACGGCGCTCGCCGGGCGGGCGGCGCCGTCGCCGGCGACCTGCTGCAGCGCGCGCAGGGCGGCCGGGTCGGCGGGGAACAGGCGCTGCACCCCGGGTACGGCCAGAACGGCCGCGTCGATCGCGAAGCCGAGCTCGTCGGCTGCGGGGGCGTCGCCATCCTCGGCGGGCGCGGAGGAGGAGATGCGGTCGCTCATCGCGGCTCCGATCCGGGTTCGGCTGTCGTCGGCGCTGCGGTGTCGGTCGCCGCGGGCGCGGCGACGTGCACGTCGTCGATCGTGATGTCGATGCGGTCCGGCTCGAGCGGCGTCGAGCGCCGCAGCGCCGCGGCCACCCGGTCGCGCACCGCGGCGGCGATCGGGTCGAGACGCCGACCCGCCGCGACGCTGATGCTCAGCTCCACCTCGGCGCGGGTCTCGTCGACGATCCGCAGGCCGACCCGGCCGACCAGAGCGCCGTCGACGGCGTCGCCGGTCTCGCGCAGCAGCTGACGGATCGCGCCCTCGGTGACGACGTAGCGCGCATCCTCGCCGGTGTCGGGGAAGGGGATGTCGCGCCCGGCGCGCACCTCGCGGCTGATCGTGTCGAGCAGCGCGCGGATCCAGTTCTCGTCGGGCGCCGGCTGCGCCGCGGCGTCGTCGGCGACGAGATCGCGGGTGAGCGCGCCGAGGCGGTCGATCGAGTCGAGCAGGGCGACGCACTCCGGGTTGCCGTCGATCGCGGCGATCGCCGGGGTGCGGCCGCGGTCGGCGTAGGCCGACAGCGCCTCCAGGTCGTACCCGGAGCCGCCGACGCCGCCGGGGCTTGTCGTGTCGTTCGCGGAAGTCATGTCTGCCTCCACTCCATCATCTGCTCCAGCAGGTGCGCACGCGCCCGGGCGAGACGCCCACGAACCGTGGAGACGGGAACCTCGAGCCGCTCGGCGATCTCGTCGTAGCTCGCGCCCGAGATCTCGCGCAGCGTCCAGGTCACCCGCACCTCGTCGGGGAGGGTGTCGACGGCGGCCGCGAGCGCCTGCAGCTGCGACGACAGCACAGCCCGCTCCTCGGGGCCGTCGGTCACGGCGGCCGGGTCGATCTCGTCGATCGGGTCGGTCTCGCGGCGCGAGCGGATGCGGTCGGTCGCCTTGCGCGCGACGATCGTCGCCAGCCAGCCGCGCACCTTCGCCGGCTCGCGCAGCTCGGGCAGGCGCCGCCATGCCGTGATGAGCGCTTCCTGCACGACGTCGTCGGCATCCGCGCCCGATCGGGTCAGTCGGATCGCGAAGGCCCGCAGGTAGCCGGCGTGCCGGCGCACGAGCACGGCGAAGGCGATCTCGTCGCCGTCGGCGGCGCGCTGGGCGAGCAGCGCATCGGCGGCGTCGTCGAGTGCGCTCATCCCGTCACCGCCTCTCCCAGCTGACTGCCAGCAAAACCAGCGTGACGAAACCCGTGCCGGATGCGTCACATCCCCGAACAACCTAAGCCACCGCGCCCCGAGCGGTCGGCGGCTGACAGTTCGCGCGGATGATCGCGCGGCAAGAACTCGCAGAAGGAGAACCCCATGGCTCAGCCCGGCACCCCCACCACCGCCCCCGCGACCCTGCAGGGCAAGACCACGATCGTCGATCCGGTCGTCGCGAAGATCGCCGGCATCGCCGCCCGCGAGGTGCCCGGCGTCTTCGCCCTCGGCGGCGGCGCCGCGCGCATCATCGGCTCGGTGCGCGACGCGATCGGCAACACCGACCTGTCGCAGGGCGTCAAGGTCGAGGTCGGCGAGACCGAGGTCGCCGCCGACGTGACGATCGTCGTCGAGTACCCGCAGCCGCTGCAGGTCGTCGCCGAGGGCGTGCGCACCGCGGTCGCCGAGGCGATCACGGGTCTGATCGGCATGCAGATCGCCGAGATCAACGTGATCGTCACCGACGTGCACGTGCCCGGTGAGGACACCGCCGCCGAGCCGGTCGAGGCGCGAGTCCAGTGACGACCGCGCTGAACGGCGTCGTCATCGGAGCCGCCGCCGGGGTGGCCCTCGCGTTCGCCGGGCTCGCCTTCGGATTCTGGGGCCTCGTGCTCGTCGCCGTGCTCGGCGCGGTCGGCGCCGTGATCGGCGCAGCGGTGACCGGTCGGCTCGACCTGCGGGCGGCGTTCGACGCCGCGCGCGGGCGTCGGGTCGGATGAGCGCGATGACGGCGGTGGACGCCGCACCCGGTCGCGACGTGCCCGGTGACGACGTGCGCGAACTCGCCGGTGCCGCCGGCATCCCCGGTCGCGTGTCGATCGCCGAACGCGCGCTGCGTGCCGTATTCGCGGCGGTTGCGGCCGAGCACCTCGGTGTGCGGCCGCGCGACGTGAAGGCGACCGTCGCCGATGAGCGCGGGCGTCTCGCTGTCGCCGTGACGGCGCCGGCGCGGCGCTCCGAGTCGGGTTCGCTCGCCGAGAGCGGAGCCGCCGCCCGGGATGCGGTGCGCGTCGACGGCGGACGGATCGCCGGCGTCGAGGTCTCCTCCGTGTCGGTGCGGATCATCGGCGTCGCGGCGGCGGACCGATCGACGGCGCGGCGGTCGACAGGACAAGGACGGAGAGCACGATGAGCACGAATGCCGATGGACGCTTCGCGCGCACGCTCGCGCGGCGCGAGATGCATCGCTCGCGTTCGGTCGCCTCGAGCGTCGCCGCTGTGCTGGCTGCGCTCGCCGTCACCTATGCCGCGATCGAGCTCGTGCTCGCAGGCTTCCGCCTGCTGCCGCTGCTCGTGCGTCCCGCCGACGCCGAGAGCGCCTGGCTGACCGGCGCCCCACTGGTGCTCGCAGCGGCTGGCGCGCTCGTCGTGCTCGGCGTGATCGCCCTGCTGCTCGCGGTGCTGTCGCAGCGGCGCCCGCGCCACCGTCTCGACGACGCGCGCAGCGTCATCCTCGTCGACGACGACGTGCTCGCCTCGGCGGTCTCGCGTCGCCTCGCACGCTTCGCGGGCGTCGCCGCCGAGCAGGTGCGCACCGCGGTCGGGCGCGGTTCGCTCGCGGTGCTCGTGCGCCCGACCTCCGGTAGGCCGCTCGTGCAGGCCGAGCTCGACGACACCGCGGCCGCCTTCGCGACGGCCCTCGCCGCACGCCCCCGCCTGCGGTCGCGCGTGACCGTCGCCCGCGACGGGGTGGTCGCCCGATGACCCGCAGCAACCGCACCCTGAACCGGCTCGTGCTCGCCCTCGTCGGCGTGCTCGCGCTCGCGCTCGCCGCGGCGCTCGCGTGGCCGGCAGCCGCTCGGGCCCACCTCGAGGTCGCGGGTCTGGTCGTCCCCCCAGCCCCGCGCCTCGGGCTCGACGCACTGCTCGACGGATCCGACCGCCTCGTCGTGGCCGGCATCGCCGCCGGCGGCGCGCTCGTCGCCTTGGTGCTGGCCGTGCTGTGGGCGGCGAGCCGCGGACGCGGCGGCACGGCCACGGTGGTCGACGTCGACGGCGTGCGCGTCGACATCCACGCCGTGCGCGACGTGCTCGAGAGCTCGCTCGGCCCGACCCCCGCCGTGGTCGGCGTCGGCGCCACCGCGCACCGCCTGCGTGGACGCACGGCCCTGAAAGTGACGGTGCTGACCCGCCGGCACGCCGACCTGCCCGCGCTGCTGGACGGCGTGCGCACCGCGATCGACGACCTGGATGCCGCCCTCGGCGCGTGCGTGCCCGTCGTCGTGCGGGTGCGCACCGGCCTGCGCTCGAGCCTCGCCCGTGAGCAGCGGGCGGAGTGAGCCGGTGATCCGCTCGCGGCCGAGCTCACGAACCGGATACCCGAATCCCACATGACCTGACCGGGCGCATCCGTGCCCGTCCCCACCCCGGAAAGAGAAAAGAGAGGACGCCGACATGGCACTCGACGACGACATCAAGAACACGGCGCAGAAGCTGACCGGCAAGGGCAAGGAGGTGATCGGCGCCGCGACCGGCAACGAGAAGCTCGAGGCCGAGGGCAAGGCCGATCAGGTCTCCGCCGCGGCGAAGGAGAAGGTCGCCGACGTCAAGGACGCGGCGGGCGACATCAAGGACAAGCTGACCGGCGGCGGAAGCGGCCGCTGAGCGATTGTCCCGGCGGCTGGTTACCGCACGGGAGGCGCGGGTCGATCCTCCTGATCGGATCGGCCGGCCAGAGGGCGACTCGGGATTCCCGGGTCGCCCTCTCTTCGTCGTGCGCGTCGACGAACGACGCGGGGGCGCCGGAAGGTCAGTCGTCGTCGCTGTCTCCGGTCGAGGCGCTGACGACGGCGCCCGACGCGGCGTCGATGCGCACGCTGTGCTTCGCGCCCGTGTCGTCGATGACGTCGGCCTCCCAGACGACCGCTCCCGCGTGATCGTCGAGGTTCAGCTCGCGGATCGATCCCGCCTGCGCGGAGACGATCTTCGTCGCCGCCTCCGTGAAGTCGAGCTTCGCGGCGCCGAGGTAGCGCGCGTTCTCGGCCTGGTCTTCGGCGTCGGCCGGCTTCGCGGAGGGGGTGCCGACGACCGCGCCGTCGGCGAGCCGCAGCTCGGTCTCGGCGCCGTCGGCGCCCACCACGAGCGCTTCCCAGGTGCCGTCGTCCTCCTGCTCGATCGAGACGAGCGTGCCCGCCCCGACGGAGGCGAGGGCGGTCTTCCCGAGGTCGCGCAGCTCGCCGGCGGAGGCGCCCGCGGAGCCGGTCGTGCCGGTCGCGCTCGAGCTGCCGGCCGGCGCCGAGGAGCCGCTGCCGGATCCGCCCGTCGAAGCGGGGGTGCTGCAGCCGGCGAGCAGGAGTCCGGCGGCCAGCAGGGTCGGGATGCCGATCAGGGCGGGGGAGGTGCGTCGGGTGAACATGGTGTTCCTTTCGTCGGAGATGTCAGGACCGCGGGGTCGGAGGGCAGCGGGGCCGCGGGACGGAGGGCTCGAGGCCCCGATCAGTCGATGAGGGCGCCGAGCGGGCCGTCGTCGATCGCCTCGCCCACGGCCGAGACGCCGGTCGCGGCGACCCCGAGGCCGAGCACGGCGGCGGCGCCGAGTGCGGCACCCAGCAGCAAGGTGCGGCCGCGACGCGGCGTGACCGTCGTGGGCGCGGCAGTCTCCGGCGCGGCTTCCGCGGCAGCCTCTGTGGCACCCGCGGGCGCGGCTTCCGGGTCGGCCGCCGGAGTCGGCTGCGGGCCGGCCGCGACGACGGTCGCGACGTGGTCGTCGCCGCGACCCTCCTCGGTCGGGGCGGTCGTGGCGGTGGGGCTGGTGCTGGTCTCGCTCATGCCCCGAGACTGCCGACCGGGCGCTGTCGCCAGCCTGAACAGATCTGAACGCGCTGTCAGGCGGCAGGGACCGATGCTGGCGCTGGGCGGGTCCGGTGCTGGGCGGGCGGTAGCCCTACTGGACGATCGGGATGCGCAGCTCGAGCCGGGCGCCGCCCGACGGCGCCTCGGCGACGAGCGCGACGCCGTCGTGTCGGCGCGCGGCCTCCGCGACGATCGCCAGCCCGAGCCCCGCCCCGCCCGCATCGCGGGACCGGGCTTCGTCGAGTCGGACGAAGCGGTCGAAGACGCGTTCGCGCTCGGCGGGCGGGATGCCGGCCCCGTCGTCGTCGACGCGGATCACGGCGGTGCCGCGCTCCGCCGTGAGGCTCAGCGCGATGCGTCCGCGCGCGTGCCGGCGCGCATTGTCGCCGAGGTTGCGCAGCGCGCGGGCCAGCAGCGCAGGGTCACCCAGGGTCCGAGCCGCTGCGACCTCGGCCGACACCTCGGGGCCGGCGAGGGCTCGCAGTCGCGACGCCTCGGCCAGCACGAGGTCGTCCAGGTCGACGGGCTCGCGCCGCGTCGCCGACTGCTCGCCCGAGCGCGCGAGCACGAGCAGCGCATCCACCAGCTCGTTCAACCGCGAGGATTCGACGTCGACGACCTCGGCGAGCTGCGCCAGATCGGTGGTCTGCGGGTAGTCGGCGGCGAGCTCGGCGTGCTGGCGCAGGCTCGCGATGGGGGAGCGCAGCTCGTGCGAGGCGTCGGCGACGAAGCGGCGCTGCGCCGTCTGCGCGGTGTCGATGCGCTCGAGCAGCGCGTTCATGGTCGCGGTCAGCCGATCGAGCTCGGCGGCGCCGCCCGGCGTCGCGACGCGGGCGCGCAGGTCGGACGGGTCGATCGCATCCACCTGGGCGCGCAGACGGTCGACGGGGTGCAGCGCCCGACCCGTGACGAACCACACGATCGCCGCGAGCACCGCCGTCGCGAGCGGCACCGCGACGAGCAGCAGCGCGATCGCGGCCGAGGTCGCCTCGCCGGCGCTCTCGATCGAGCGGGCGACGAGCACGGTGCTGCCGTCCTCCTCCTCGGCGGCGATCACGTGCGGTTCGTCGTCGATCGTCACCCGGGCGCCGTCGCCGCCGGGCAGCGGCGCACCGGTCTGCTCGGCCGCCTCCTCGGTCTGGGCCAGGATGCGGCCGTCGCGCACGATCTGCACGATCGCGTCGTCGTCGAGGCCGGCGAGCGCGTCGCCGGGCGGAGCGCCGGCCGCGTCGTCGCCGAGCCGGTCGGCGACGGTCTCGGCCTGGTCGGCCGCGAGGGCGTGCTCGGCGTCGACGATCCGCGCATCCAGCAGCAGGGCGAAGCCGACAGCCCCGCCGCCGAGCAGCACGAGCGCCACCGCGGCGGCGGCGGCCGTCACCCGGGCGCGCAGCGAGAGCCCGCGTCGTCGCCGGGCGCCGGCCGGAGGCGGCGCCGGATCGGCCGTCGCCTCAGCCATCCGCGCTCATCCGGTAGCCGGCGCCGCGCACGGTCGCGATCGACGCGCGCCCGAACGGCCGGTCGATCTTGTCGCGCAGCCGACCGACGTACACCTCGACGATGTTCGGATCGCCCTCGAAGGCCGAATCCCAGACGCCGTCGAGCACCTCGAGCTTCGACACGACGGCGTCGCGATGGCGCAGCAGGAAGTCGAGCACGGCGAACTCGCGCGCGGTCAGCTCGATCGGCGCGCCGGCCCGCTCGACGCGACGGGCGGCCGGGTCGAGTCGCAGGTCGCCGAGCTCGAGCACGGTCGGCCGCTCACGACCGCCGCGGCGCACGAGGGCGCGCAGCCGGGCGAGCAGGACCGCGAAGCGCGCCGGCTTCACCAGATAGTCGTCGGCGCCCGTGTCGAGGCCCTCGACCTCATCCCATTCGCCGTCCTTGGCGGTGAGCATGAGGATCGGCGTCCAGTCGCCCTCGGCGCGCAGCGTGCGGCACACGACGTAGCCGCTCATGCCCGGCATCATCAGGTCGAGCACGATCGCGTCGTAGTCGTGCTCGCGGGCGTACCAGAGGCCGTCGACGCCGTTGCCGGCGACATCCACGGCGAAGCCCTCGGCCTCGAGCCCGCGGCGCAGCCCGTCGGCGAGGCGCACCTCGTCGTCGACCACCAGAACCCGCATGGCGTCAGTGTGCCGTGCGCGCGCTGAATCGGCACTGAACAGGGCCGGACGCTACCGCGGCACCACCATCGGCGTGCCCGTGTGCGGGTCAGGGATGACCGTGCACGCCGGCCCGAAGACCCGCTCGACGCTCTCGGCCGTCACGACCTCGGCGGGCGGGCCCGAGGCGACGACCTCGCCGTCGCGCATCATCACGATCCGGTCGGCGAAGCGGGCCGCCTGGTTGAGGTCGTGCAGCACCGCGACGATCGTGCGGCCCTGCTCGTTGACCTCGCGGAAGAGCTTCAAGAGCACGCTGGCCTCGATTGTGACCGGGGAGCTCGAGCCGCACGAGGGCGCGCGTCGGCTCGGGTCGGGCGTGGTGCGGATCGGGCTGGTCAGCCAGGAGAACCACGTCTTCACCGGCGCCCTGCGCGACGATCTGGGGCTGGCGCGGCCCGGTGCTGACGATGCCGCGCTCGCCGATGCCCTCGAGGTCGTGCTCGCCGATCGCGGGGTCGACCGTCTCGGCGACGGTCTCGACACGCGGCTCGGCGACGGGGAGGTCGAGCTGAGCGAGTCGCGTCGGCAGCAGCTGGCGCTCGCCCGGGCCCATCTGCACGCGCCGCACCTGCTGATCCTCGACGAGGCCGGTTCGGAGGCGGGCGCGAGTGCCGGCGGAGACCTCGAGGAGGCGGTGCGACGGGTCGCCCGCCGGCAGACCACGATCACGATCGCGCACCGGCTCGACCAGGCGGCGGTCGCCGACACGATCGTGGTGCTCGACCACGGCCGCATCGCGGAGCAGGGGCGCCCGAGCAGCTGCTCGCCGCGGGCGGCGCCTACAGCCGGCTGTGGGAGGCGTGGCACTCCGAGCGGTGACGGCGTCGTCGGCCGGCGCTGCTCAGGCGTTCGCCGACACCGCCGCGACGGCGCGCTCGACGCCCCAGTCCCACGCCGCATCCAGGTCGCCGCCCATCTGCAGCGAGTCGCTGAGGCGCATCGTGAGGTAGCCGTTCGCCCAGGCGGTCAGGAAGCGCGCCGCGTCGAGCGCGTGCGCCGTGCCGACGAGTGCGGTCGTCGCGGCGAGCAGCGGAGCGAGGCTGCGCTCGAGGTCACCCGGCGTCGGACGCGGGACGCCCTCGGTGACGCCGAACACGAGCCCGTAGCCCTGCGGCTGCGCGAGCGCGAAGGCGCGCAGCGCGTCCAGCTGGCGGCGGATGGAGCGGGCCGCGTCGTCGGGATCGGCCGCCGACTCGACCCGGTCGTTGAGCTCGTCGACGGTCGCGGCGACGACGGCCGCGAGCAGGGCGCGGCGGTCGCGCACGTGCTTGTAGAGGCTGGGGGAGCGCACGCCGACGCGCTCCGCGACGGCGCTCATGGTGACGGCATCCGGTCCGCCCGATTCGAGCAGGGCGCGGGCGGCGGCGACGACCTGGTCGATTCCGGTCTTCGGCGGGGTGGGCATGGCGGGCGCTCCTGTTCGTCGCTGTCACGGTATCCGGGCTTGACGGATCGCCGATAGCTAACTACCTTAGCCATCATGCAGCTCGCACCGGGACTCCACCGCATCGGCAACGACATCGTCGCCGCCCACCTCCTCGTCACCGCCGAGGGCATCACGCTCGTCGACGCCGCGCTTCCGGGCCACTACGCCGACCTCCGTCGCGAGCTCGACGCCCTCGGCCGACCCGTCACCGACATCCGCGGCATCGTGCTCACGCACGGCGACAGTGACCACATCGGCTTCGCCGAGCGCCTGCGCGGCGAGGTCGGCATCCCCGTCTACGTCGGGGCGGAGGATGCCGACCGTGCCCGCGGCGCGAAGCCGCCGGCCACCCCGCGAGACCCGATGAAGCTCGGCCCGACGATCGGCTTCGCCGCCTACGGGCTGCGCAAGGGCATGGTGCGCATCCCGCCGCTGAAGGAGGTCGTGCCGGTCGCCGACGGCGACGTGCTCGACCTGCCCGGCGCGCCCGTCGTGATCGGCATGCCCGGGCACTCGCCGGGCAGCATCGCCGTGCTCGCCCCCGCGCTGCGGGCGGTGTTCGTCGGCGACGAGCTCACGACCCGGCACGTGCTGACCGGGGTCGAGGGGCCGCAGCCGGCGCCCTTCACCGACGATCAGCACGACTCCTCGGTCTCGCTCGGAAAGCTGCGCGGCCTCGACGTCGACTGGGTGATCCCGGGTCACGGCGCGCCCTGGCGCGGCGGGCCGGATGCGCTCATCGACGCCTACCGCGCGGCGGAGGCGGCGCGGGTCTGAGCAGGGATGCGCGATGGCGCGGACCTGCGACGGGGTCGACCCTGCGACGGGGTCGAGCCTGCGACGGCGCCGGGCCGAAGGCCACGCAATCGAACTGGCCCGCGCGCACGGCGCCCTCGACCGCGCAGGCTGAGCGCGTGATCCTGACGACCCTCGCACCCGTGCTCGTCACGTACGCCGTCGGCACGGCGAGCCCCGGTCCGGCGAACCTGACGGTCATGACGATCGCCGCCCGCGACGGGCGGCGGCCGGCGCTGATCTTCGCCGGCGGCGTGCTGCTCGGCGGGCTCACCTGGGCCGTGCTCGCGGCGACCGGGCTGTCGGCGGTGCTGACGAGCTTCGCCGGGGCGCTCACCGCACTCAAGGTGATCGGCGGCGGATACCTGATCTACCTGGCGGTGCGCAGCGCGCGGTCGGCGCTGCGCGGGCGCGGGCGCGGAACCGCCGGGGCGACCGGGGTCGCGGACCCCGCGCCGGCGCCGGTCTCGTCGGCGGGCTGGCTGCGTCGCGGATTCCTGCTGCACCTCACCAACCCGAAGGCCCTGCTCGTGTGGGCGGCGACGATGACGGTCGGGCTGCACGCCGGATCCGAGCCGTGGATGCCGTTGCTGATCATCGCCTGCTGCGAGCTGTGCGGCATCGTGATCTTCGGCGCCTACGCGTTCGTGTTCTCGGCCGAGACGATCGCCCGCGCGTACCGTCGCGCCCAGCGCGTCATCGAGGGCGCCGTGGCCGTCGTGTTCGCGGCTTTCGGTGTGCGTCTGCTGCTCACGCCGCTGGAGGCGTGACGGCATCCGCTCGAGCATCGAGGCCGTCACATATTGCATAGTTCTGACGGTCGCACGTATCGTGCACTACGGATGAACCGGCGCAGGGTGCGGGCCGCGCATCCGTGGAGGCTCCGTGAGCACGCACGATGAGAACGCGCAGGCCAACGGCAACACCCGCCCGCTCGAGGCCGGCATCGTCACCGACCTGAGCGACCGGATGAGCTACGGCGGCTACCTGCAGCTCGACACGCTCCTCGCCGCGCAGCTGCCGGTGAGCGAGCCCGAGCACCACGACGAGCTGCTGTTCATCGTGCAGCACCAGACCACCGAGCTGTGGCTGAAGCTCGTCATCCACGAGCTGGATGACGCCCGCCGCCTGCTCGCCGCCGACGATCTGCGCGGCGCGCTCAAGCGCATCGCCCGCATCAAGCACATCCAAGAGGTGCTGACGCAGCAGTGGAGCGTGCTCGCGACGCTCACCCCGACCGAGTACGCCGAGTTCCGCGGCTCGCTCGGCAGCTCGTCGGGCTTCCAGTCGGCGCAGTACCGGGCCGTGGAGTTCGGGCTGGGCAACAAGAACGCGAAGATGCTGCGGGTCTTCGACGCCGAGCCGGCGAACCGCGAGCTGCTCGAGCGCGAACTGAACCGACCGAGTCTCTACGACGAGTTCCTGCGACTGCTGGCGCGGCGCGGCTACGCCATCCCCGCCGACATCACCGAGCGGGATGTCACGGTCGCGCACGTGCTCGACGAGCGGATCGTGGATGTGATCGAGACGGTCTACCGCGACGCGGAGACGCACTGGGATGTCTACGAGAGCTGCGAGGAGCTCGTCGATCTGGAGGACAACTTCCAGTTCTGGCGGTTCCGGCACCTGCGCACCGTCGGCCGCACGATCGGCGGCAAGATCGGCACCGGCGGATCGAGCGGGGCCGACTTCCTGGCGCGGGCGCTGAACCTCACGTTCTTCCCCGAGCTCTACGCGGTGCGGACGCGCCTTGGCTGAGGACGCCGAGAACAGCTCCCCACGTCTCGTACGCGCCGATCTCGCGCGCGTCGACGGCCGCTGGCAGCGCGACATGCTGTTCGCGGTCGGCGCCGACCGCATCCACCCGGCCTCGGAGGCGGACCTCGCCCGCGCGGAGGCGGATGGCACCGACCCCGCCGCGGCGCCGCGACTGCGGGCGACGGTGCTGCCGCCGATCACCGACGCGCACGTCCACGTGGGCCTGACGGAGCTCGCCGACCGCGCGTCGGGCTCGCTCGCGCGGGTGCTCGATCTGGGCTGGGATCCGGCGCGGATCGTCGAGCGGGCCGCGCGGGCCGACGACGCAGCGCATGCCGCCGACCCCGCAGCAGAGTTCGCCGGCACCGAGATCCGCTTCGCGGGCGCGTTCCTCACGGCGCCCGGCGGCTACCCGTCGACGCGCGGCTGGGCCCCGCCGGGCTCGGTCGTCGGCGTCGCCGCGCCGGTCGAGGCGGATGCGGCGGTCGCCGCCCAGGTCGCGCTCGGCGCCGACGTGGTCAAGGTCACGCTCAACGCGGATGCCGGTCCGGTGCCCGACGATGCGACGCTCGAGGCGATCGTCGCGGCCGCGCGGCGTCGGCGGCGTCCCGTGGTCGCCCACGTCGAGGGCGTCGGCCAGGCCGAGCGCGCCGGTCGGGCCGGGGTCAGCGCGCTCGCCCACGCGCCCTGGACCGAGCGGCTCGACGACGCCCTGCTGGCGTGGATGGCGGGGGCGGGCCTGCGCTGGGTGGCGACCCTCGACATCCACGAGCGCGGGCGCGGTCACGGTGCCGGCCTCAGTACCGCGGCGTCGACCGCTCTCGACAACACCCGCCGCTTCGTCGCGGTCGGCGGCACGGTCGTCTACGGAACCGACGCCGGCAACGACCTCGACCACGGCGAGCTCGAGCCGCGTGAGCTCGGGTTGCTGGCGTCGGCCGGCCTCGACGCCTCCGCGCTGCTCGACGCGCTCGACGGGCGCGGCCTGCTCGCGCCCTGGGGTGCGACGGTCTCGCTGCTGCCCGACGATGCGACGACGCGAGCCGCGTTGGGTGCGGGCGGGGACGTGGGCGCGGGTGCGGGCCCGTCCTCTGCACCTGCCGCCGACCTCATTCCGACCCTGCTCGGCGCGCAGCCCGTGCACGCCGCCCACCTCGAGGAGCACCTCTCGTGACCGATCCGAGCACCGCATCCACTCTCGTCCCCGGTTCCCCGTCGGGCGAGGACTTCGACCCGACGGCCGCGCTCGCCGCGGTCGCGACGGCGCTCGACGCCGCCGATCCGCTGGCGCGCTTCACGAGCCGTTTCGCGGCGAGCCCGGGCGTGGTCGCGTACCTCGACGGCAACTCGCTCGGGCGTCCGGTCGCCGATCTCGCGGCGCGCATGACGCGGTTCATCGAGCACGACTGGGGCACCCGCCTCATCCGCGGCTGGGATGAGGGGTGGATGCGGCGCCCCTTCGACCTCGGCGACCGTCTCGGCCGGGTCGCGCTCGGCGCCGCCCCGGGGCAGACGTTCATCGGCGACTCGACGACCGTGCTGATCTACAAGCTCGTGCGGGCGGCGCTCGCGGGGCGTCCGGGGCGCACCGAGCTGGTGGTCGGCGACGACGACTTCCCGACCGACCGCTACATCGTCGAGGGCATCGCCGCCGAGGCCGGCGCGACGGTGCGCTGGGTGCCGACCGACCCGGCCGGCGGGGTGACGCCCGAGCTCGTCGCCGAGGTGCTGAGCGAGCGCACCGCGGTCGTGCTGCTCAGCCACGTCGCCTACCGCTCCGGGTTCGCGGCCGATGTCCCGGAGATCACCCGGCTGGCGCACGCGGCGGGCGCCCTCGTCGTCTGGGATCTCTGCCACAGCGCCGGCGTGCTGCCGATCGGGCTGGACGAGTGGGGCGTGGATCTCGCCGTCGGCTGCACCTACAAGTACCTCAACGGCGGCCCCGGCGCGCCCGCTTTCGGCTACGTGCGGGCCGCACTGCAGGACGAGCTGCGGCAGCCGATCCAGGGCTGGATGGGGCACGCCGACGTGTTCGCGATGGGGCCCGGCTATGAGCCGGCGCCGGATGTGCGGCGTTTCGTCAGCGGAACCCCGGCCATCCTCGCGATGGAGGCGATGGATGCGACGCTCGACCTCGTCGAGGAGGCGGGGGTCGCGGCGATCCACGCGAAGTCGCGGGCGCTGACCGATTTCGCCGAGCGGGCGCTCGGGGTGCACGTGCTGCCGCACGGCGCGCGCCTCGTCTCGCCGCCGGCCGGAGCGCGGCGGGGGAGTCATCTGACGGTCGCGCATCCGTCGTTCCGCGAGGTCACCGCGCGGCTGTGGGAGCGCGGGGTGATCCCCGACTTCCGGGCGCCCGACGGCATCCGCATCGGACTGTCGCCGCTCAGCACGACGTTCGCGGAGGTCGAGGCGGGCGTGCGCGCGATCGGCGAGGAGCTGCGGGCCGCCGCGACGGGAGCGACCTCGCCCGGATCGACGGCGTGAACCGGTCGGCCCGTGATGTGCCCGGCTCCGGGTCGGCGGTGATCGCGCCCGCGCTCGGTGCGTCCGGCGCTGCGCTGGCCGGAGCTGCTGCGGCGCGGTCGGTCGAGGTGCCGTCGCTCGCCGTGCCCGTCGACGAGCTGGGCATGCGCACGGGCAGCGTCCCGTCGCTGGTGCTGACGATCGTCGGGCTCTATCTGCGGCGCTCGGGCGGGTGGTTGTCGACGGCCGCCCTCGTGCGGCTCGCGTCCGATGCCGGGGCGGCGCCCGGGCTGACCCGTTCGGCGTTCACCCGGTTGAAGCAGCGGGGTGTGCTGGTCGCGGCGCGCCCCTCCGGTGTCGCCGGGTACGCCTTCGCGGAGGGCGCGTCGCGGATGTTCGAGCGCGGTGATCGGCGCATCTTCGCGCCGCGGCGCATGGCGCTCGGCGATGCCTGGAGCCTGCTGTCGTTCTCGCTGCCTGAGCAGCAGCGCGGACTGCGGGCGCAGCTGCGGCGACGGCTGCAGGGAATCGGATGCGGCATCGTCGCGCCGGGGCTCTGGATCGCACCCGGGTATCTGGCCGAGGAGATCGAGGAGATCCTGGTCGAGCTCGCGGTGCGCGGGTCGGCGGTGCTCTTCGACACGGATGACCCGCGCCCGGCCGAGCCGCTCGCGGACGCCGTGGCGTCCTGGTGGGATCTGCCGGCGATCGCCGCCCGCCACGAGGAGTTCCTGCGGGTGCTCGCGGGCCTGCCCGCCGTGTCGGGGCCGACGGCGGGGCCGGGGTCGGAGCTCGCGGAGGCTGCCGCTTTCCGCCGATATGTGCTCGCGGTGGATGCGTGGCGCGACATCCCGTACGTCGACCCGGGTCTGCCGCTCGAACTGCTGCCGGATGACTGGCCTGGCCGACGCAGCATCCCGGCGTTCCTCGAGCTCTCGGAGCGTGATGCGGATTCCGCGCTCCGTCACGTCGTGCGCGTGCGCGAGCGCTGACGGGCTCTCGCTCGCGGCTCCGCGCGTGTGGTCGCGTGGCTTGACGTGCTCGCGCGGCTTGCTCGCGCGGCTCGCTCCTTCGCGGGTGCTCGTGAGGTCGTGCTGGTTCGGGCGTGGTCGCCGGCGTGTTCGTGTTCGCAGCTCGGGTGGCTGCGGTCCGCACCGCACGCCGCTCGCTGGGGTCCGCCTCGGACGGGCGCTCAGAAGGGCGCGGGGTCGAGTTCGCGACCGAGTTCGATTTCGAGCAGCTCGAAGAAGCGGTCGATGGCGTCCGGGTCGGGGTCGATCGGGATGCGCAGGCCGGCGGGGTCCGCCGCGATCCCGGGCGAGTCGAATGGGATCGGCGGATCGGGCGGAATCACGAGGTCGGGTGGCCCGGATGGATGGCGATCTGCGGGTCGGATCGGTGGATCGAAAGTGTCCATGAGGTCGGGCGCCCTCACTCGATCCGGCGGAATCGACGTCGTCAGGAGAGCGAATGCGACAGCGGGGGTCGGTGCGTTCTCGCGGTAGATCCGTCCGGACTCGGAC
>NZ_VHQG01000001.1:299384-381034 GCF_006517435.1 Schumannella soli | reverse complement strand
GCGGCGGTGCGGCATCCGGGGAAGCGGCAGTGCTGGTCGCGAGCGCGCAGGTGCCGGCGCTGCGCCCAGGCAGGTCGGTAGCTGTCGACGGCGGTGACGGTTCCGGTGATCGGGTCGGTGAGGATGCGCGTCAGCGAGGGCGCGTTCTTCGCGAGCATCCTCGCGGTGTCCGCGTCGATCGGCGAGCGGCCGATCAGGTCGGCGGGGGGAGTCGCCCTGGCCGACGAGTGCGAGCGCGGGGACGACGACCTGCACCTGCGCGCGGATCGCGCCCAGCGTGCCCTCCCGGTCGCCATGCCGTGTCGGGTCGAGGGCGGGGGTGCCGGCGAGCAGGAGATCGGCGAAGACGTCGGCAAGGATCTGATCGATCCCGCGCTGATCCTTATCGCGTTCCGCGGTGCCGAAGGTGTTTTCCTCGGCGGAGCTCCCGTCGGCGACGGATCCTGCACCAAGAGAGCCCGAGCCCGACCTGAGGTCGCGGGCGTCTTTGACGGTCTGCCCCATGCGGGTGAGACGGTCGAGGATCGCGTCGCCGACCACCATCGGAACCGTCGCGACGAGATCGCACATCCCGTCCTGCCCCGGGTACACGCGCACGCACCGCGCCCGGGCGGCATCCTCGTGTCGTTCGGTGAGGGTTCGGGCGGTGAGCTGCTCGGCGTAGATCTCGAGACCGGCGCGCACCCGGTTCGGGGTGTCGGTGAGGCTGCGGGCGAGGGCTTCGGCTTCGAACTCGGCCCGCCGCTCGACCGGCACGACCCGTCCTGTGGCGACGATGACGTTCATGTGACCGCGGCTGATCAGGCCCGCCTCCCACGCATCCAGGGCGTTCGGGTAGTGCTCGACCATCTCCCGGGCATCGCCGATGCGCGCCTGCACGGTGCGATCGGAGAGTCGCAGCACCCCGCCGAGCTCCGCCGCGACCGACCGCAGCGCCATCTCGTGCGCCCGCACACTCGCCCGCGACCCCGCCGCCTCCAGCTCGGCGAACGTGCCGGCGTCGGCGAGCATCCGCACTTCCGCGACCTGCGCCGCGCACACCCGCGCCGACACCACTTCGGCCCGTGAGACGAGACCCTCGAGCATGACCGAGCGCACGGCGTCATCGCCGCCGCGGTCACCGCCCCGGTCTGTCGTCGTGGCCCTCTCCATACCCACACGATGACATCGACCACCGACATCCGTCGGGGCAGGATGAGAGATCAGAACTGCAGTTCAGACGCGTGTTTCACGGCACGATCCACTGACATTCGATCGTCCGGTCTCGACCCTGCTCGGCGCGAGCTTCACGCACGACTCACCGACATCAGATGCCGCTTTCGAGCGCGCTCCGCGGCACGGCGACTGCGTACCCCACCGACATCTTGAAGCGTCGACGAGGAGACCGTGCCGCACGGCAGACGGCGACACCTTCGCCTCCTCGCTCAGACGCATCCGCGATCGCTCTGTCGAGGTGATCGTCGATCGTGCTGCCCGTCACTCCCGCCCGAAGCGCTCCGCGTTCGCGAACCAGATCGGGCACATCGCGGCGCCGGCCAGCAGCACCATCACGATCCAGCCGGTCTTCTGGTCGCGGCTGATGCGCGGGTGACGCACGATGTCGCGGATGGTCACCGCCTCGACGGCGACGATCAACAGCAGGGCGACGCCGAGGAGCGCCCAGAGCACCGGATCGGGGATCACCCGCCGAGGCTACCGAGCCGGCCGCGCCGGCAGCCGCACGAGCTCCACGTCGCGCAGCTCGCCCGCATCCACCGTCGCGGTCATGAACGTGCACTGCGGTTGGCGGCGCCGGTCGGTCGGCGAGCCCGGGTTGAGCAGGCGCAGGCCGCTCGGTGTCGTCGTGTCCCAGGGGATGTGGCTGTGGCCGAAGACGAGCACGTCGGCGTCGGGGAACGCGGCGTCCATCCGCGCCTCGCGTCCGCCTGCGGCGCCCGTCTCGTGGATGACCGCGAACCGCACCCCGTCGATCTCGCGCCGCCCGATCTCGGGCAGCCGCGCGCGCAGCTCGGGTCCGTCGTTGTTGCCCCACACGCCGAGCACCTCGCCGCAGCTCTCGAGCAGGTCGAGCGTGGCCGCATCCACCCAGTCGCCGGCGTGCACGATCAGGTCGACCTGGCGCGCCGCGGCGAGCACCGGGTCGGGCAGGATGCGCGCCCGCTTCGGCAGGTGCGTGTCGGCGACGAGCAGCAGGCGGGTGGGCACGAGGCGACGCTAGCGGGGGCGGCCGACGGATGGCTCACGCCGACCGACGGGCCGCGGCGGCGGATCGCGCACGGAACCGGCCCGCGACGACGGATCGCCGGAAGCCCCGCGACGCGTCCGTTCAGTCCGCGCGCCGCGACAGCCGCGGCACGGCCAGCGCGATCACGCCCGCGATGTCGGACGCGATGCGGCGCCCGTCGTCGCCCGCGAACTCGTGGGCGCCCCGGTCGGTGTGGAAGCCCCAGCCGCCGTCGCGTCCGACGCCGACGAGCGCGGCCGGCACGCGCTGCGTCACGTCGCCGAAGTCGGTCGCGAAGGGCAGCGGCTCGGGGTCGAGCACCGGATCGCGTCCGGCGGCGCGGAAGGCGTCGGCGACCGTCGCGGCGACGTCGGCGTCGTAGCGGATGGCCGAGATCGCGGCGCCCGCGGTCCACTCCGCTCCGGCGAAACGCGCCCGCACGGCGGCCGACGACGACTCCAGCTCCGCCTCCGTCTCGGCGAAGAGCAGCAGGCGGATCGTCATCGTGAGCCCCGCGCCCTCCTCCACGTCGCCGTCGAGCACGGCGGTCTCGATCATCACGCGCCCCGGGTCGGAGTCGGCGCTCAGCGCCGCGAGCTCCCGCAGCGCCGCGATCGGGGCCGGGTCGGTGTCGGCGCGCAGGGTGCGCCCGCCGGAGATCACGGCGGTCTCACGCCGCATCCACAGCGATGCGGTCCAGATGGTGTCGAAGAACTCGGGGTGCGGGTAGAGCGCGACGTCGATGTCGTCCCAGACGCCGGCGCGGGCGGTGGCCCCCTTGCCGCTGCCGTGCTCGCGGGTGCCGGGAGAGTGGATCTCGTCGGCGGGGCAGCCGACGACGACGAGTCGCCCATCCCAGTGCTCGCGCTGCGCGGCCAGGGCGAGCGCGGCGCCGACGACCCCGGCCGACTGCGGACCGTGCCCGCAGGAGTGGATCGGCGCGGTCGTGCCGTCGGGCAGCTGCGCCGACACAGCGTCGTAGACCGCGATCACGCCGACCGTGCGTCCGGGGCCCGCGCCGTCGATCTCGGCACGGAACGCGGTCGGCATCCCGGCGATGCCGCGCTCGACCCGGAACCCCGCCGCCCCGAGCCGATCAGCCAGGTGCGCGGAGGCGAGGTGCTCGGCGTGCGCCGGCTCGGGATGCTCGGTGATGAAGGCGATGGTCGCGTCGCGATCGTCGCTCTGGTCGGCGATCGCGGCGAGCAGCGCGGTGTCGAGCTCGGTCATGGCGGGTCCTCTCTCAGGCGGTGGCGGGGGGAGCTGGCGGAGCGGGCGGCTGGCGGAGCGGGTGGAGCGGGCGGAGCGTGGAGCCGGCGGAGCGGATCGGGGCAGGACCAGGCGTCGCGCGGGCACGACGAAGAAGCGCCGGACGGCGCCAGGGGGAGACAGCATCGGCGGGCCGACCCCGCCGCCTCGGCTCAGCTGTCGCCGGCGATGAGCTCCTCGAGGTCATGTGCCGCCGCGCGCACCGCGGAGCCGATCTCGGCGCGCTTCTCGGCCGAGACCCGATACGCCGGCGCGACGACCGAGATCGTCCCGAGCAGGGCTCCGGGAGCGTGCACGGGAGCCGCGCACGCCCACACGCCCTCGTCGACCTCTCCCTCGCTCTCGGCGTAGCCCTCGTTGCGGATGCGCTGCAGATCGCCCAGCAGTCGCTCGCGCGCCGCGGCGGGCAGCGGCGGCTGCAGCCGGTCGAGGTAGCGCGCGCGCTTCGCGTCGGCGTAGGCGGCGAGCAGGATCTTCGCCCCCGCTCCGGCGACGAGCGGCATCAGGTGTCCCGGCTGGAACGAGATCGAGATCGCGTGATCGGACTCGGCGATCGCGAGGCACACGGCAGCGTCGTTGACGCGGCGCAGGTACAGGGCCGTCTCCCCGACCCGGTCGCGCAGCGCATCCAGGATCGGCTGCGCCTCGACGCGGTAGTCGAGCGTCGTCTCGGCCGCCTGTGCGAGCTTGATGATCTGCGGCGAGAGCACGAAGACGCCCTTGCTGCGCTCTTCGATGAGCTGCAGCTCGCGCAGCAGCGAGATGTAGCGGTAGGCGCTCGGCACCGAGATCTCGTGCAGTTCGAGCACCTCGTCGATCGTGAGCTCGGGCTTGCTCTCGCTGAACTGCAGCAGGATCTGCAGTGCACGACGGGCGCTGTCGACTCCCTTGGTGCGCTGGATCGCCATGCTCTCCCCTTACTCTCGGCCGGATCGATCGGATCCGGCGTTGTCGCTGAGCACCGCGAGTACTGCGGCCGCTCCGCTTCCGATGTCGACGCCGACGCCGAGGTCGGCCAGCGCGCGCCCGAGAGCGGCGATCCCGATCACCGGGTGAAGCCCGCTCGCCGTCGAGCCCATGTGGGCGATGCGCACGAGGTCACCGGCGCCCTGCCCGCTCGACATCAAGACACCATAGCGGCGGTGTGCGACGCGGCACAGGTGGTCGGGGTCGATGCCCTCGGGGATGTGAACCGCCGTGACGACGGGCGCCGCGATCGCGTCGTCGTCGGCCCAGAGCCGGAGTCCGAGCGCGCGCACTCCGGCGCGCACCGCGGCGCTCGCGACGGCGTGACGGCGGGCGGCCGCGTCGAGACCCTCCCGCAGTAGCTCGTCGAGCGCCGCGTCGAGGGCGAGCCAGTCGCTGGGCGAGGGGACGTAGGGGAAGGAGCCGCCCTCGAGCCAGCGCTCCTTCCAGTCGAGCAGCGACAGGTACGAGCCGCGCGGCGCGGAGGGGTTCGCGCCCAGCGCGGTCCAGGCCCGTTCGCTCACGCTGAGCAGCGACAGTCCCGCGGTGCCGCCGAGCACCTTGTGCGGCGCCGACACCGCGACATCCCAGCCCCAGGCGTCGGCGTCGAACGGCGTCGCGCCGAGGGCCGCGACTGCGTCCACCAGGGCGAGGGCGCCGTGCTCGCGGACGACCGCGCCGATCCCCTCGAGGTCGCTGACGGTGCCCGACGGCGTCTCGCAGCCGACGGCGCAGACGAGCTCGATCTCGGGATGTGCGGCGAGCGCGTCGGCCACGGCCGACGGCGGCACCGCCCGGTCGTAGGGCACGCGCACCTCGTGCACGACCGCGCCGAACTGCTCGAGCCAGAGGCCCATGTAGTGCCCGAACACGCCCTGCACGAGGTTCAGCACGGGCATGCCCGGTCGCACCAGTCCGCGGGCGGCGGCCTCGAGCCCCAGCACCGCCTCGCCCTGCAGCACGACCACGTCGCCCGCGGCGCCGAACAGCTGCCGCAGCATCCCCTCGACCCGGCGCACCAGTTCGACGAATGCGGGATCGTCGGGCGACAGCGCCGGCCCGGCGAGCGCCGAGCGCACGGCCGCTGGATACGGCGTCGGACCTGCCGTCAGCAGGAGATCGGTGTCGTGCATCGTCACACCACGGCCACTCGTCACCCGAGCCGGCCGGCTCAGCGAGCGCCTCGCGTGTAGGGGGCGCCGAGCGCGGGTGAGATGTAGACGCTGCGGGCGAAGACGACGAGCACGATCATGACCGCGAGGTACGGCAGCATGCCGATCACGTCGGTGGGGATGTCGAGGCTGGTCAGCTGCAGCACGGTGCCGAGCGCGACGGTCACGCCGTAGAGCAGCGACACCAGCGCGACCCAGAGCACGCGCCCGCGGGCCAGCATCGTCACGATGATCGCGACGTAGCCGAGGCCGTTCGTCATGAACGGGGTGAACGCCCCGGTCGCGAACACGGCGAGGTAGGCGCCGCCGAGGCCGGCGAACGCGCCGCCGAGGAGGGCCGCCTGCGAGCGGGTGCGCATGACGCTGCCGCCCGCCGCGTCCAGCGACGCCGGCTTCTGCCCTGCCGCGCGGATGCTGAGGCCCCAGTTCGTGCGTCGCAGGAAGAAGCCGACCCCGACGACGAGTGCGACGGTCACCCAGAAGAACCCCGGCTGCGAGAACAGCGACGGCCCGATCACGGGGATGTCGGAGAGGCCCGGGATCTTCAGGGCGCCTCCGGTGTCGGCGCGCGGCGCGGTCTTCGAGTAGAGCTGGTCGTAGAGCACGCTCGTGATGCCGCCGCCCGCGAGCGTCACCGCGATGCCGAGCACGATCTGGTTGAGGCCCAGCCACACGTTCAGCACGACGATCACGAGCGAGAGCGCCGCCCCGGCGAGGGCGCCGACGAGCATGCCGAGCCACGACGATCCGCTGCTCAGCGTCGCCACGTAGCCCGCATAGCCGCCGACCAGCATCATGCCCTCGATACCGAGGTTCAGCACGCCCGACTGCTCGCCGATCGTCTCGCCGAGGGCGGCGAGCATGAGCGGCACCGTGCCGACCAGGCAGCCGACGATGAAGGTGATCAGGAAGGCGGGACTGAGCAGGTCGATCATGCTGCGCTCCTCGAGGCGAGACGGGCGAAGGGGATGCGCACCGTGTTCTTGAGCTCATCCGGCAGGTAGCTCTGGCCGAGCCGCCGCTTCGTGCCGACGTACTCGGTGATCGTCATGAAGATGAGGATGAGCGCCACGATCACGCTGAGGAAGTCGACCGAGAGCCCGGTCTGCTGCGACGCGATCGTGCCGCCGGTCGCGAACACCGCGTAGAAGGCCACGAACGGGATCGAGCCGACGGGACTCAGTCGGGCCAGGAAGACGAAGGGGATCATCGCGTCGCCGTAGTGCGGGTTCCAGTTGCTGCGCAGGTAGCCCCACTCGCCCATCATGTCCATCGCGGCGCCGAGCCCGATGAGGCCGCCGCTGATGACGAACAGCAGCACGATCATCCGCTTCGACGAGATGCCGACGTGCCGCGCGGCCTTCGGGCTCGCGCCGAAGACGTCGAGCCGCAGGCCGAAGGACGTGCGGCTGAGGATGACCTGGAAGACGATCGCGACGACGATCGCGACCACGAAGCCGACGTGCACCTGCGTGCCGGGGATGAACGGCAGCATGTCGGCGATGGGGATCTCGCTGGTCTGCGGGGTGTTCAGCTCGGGGTCCTGGAAGACGTTCTCGATGAGGATGTTCGTCAGCCCCGCGCCGATCGTCGACATGACCAGGGTCGTGATGATCTCGTTCGTGCCGAACCGCGCCTTCAGCCAGGCGGGCACGAGCGTCCACACCGCGGCGGTCGCCGCCCCCGCCACGGCCAGCAGCAGGTAGGCGAGCGCCGCGGGCAGCGTCTTCAGCGCCCAGGGTCCGATCCCGGTGACGACGACGGCGGCGAGCAGGTACTGCCCGGCCGAGCCGAGGTTCCACAGCTGACCGCGGAACACGACGATGAGGCCGACCGCGATGAGCAGCAGCGGCGCCATCATGACGAGGCTGTCCTCCCAGTTCGTGCCGCCGATGCCGTTCTCGACGATCGCGCCGTAGAAGACGAAGGGGTTCTTGCCGAGCGCGGCGAGGATGATGCCTCCCGCGATCAGCGCCAGCACGACCGGCAGCACCGATCGCACGACGGTCTCGACGATGCCGCGCACGCGGCCGCTGCGCTCACTCGCCATCGTGGTCGCCTCCGATCATGAGCTCGCCGACCTTCTCGGCGGTGGTGGGGCCGTCGTTGACGACGACGCCGAGGATGCGCCCGCGGGAGATGACTCCGATGCGGTGCGAGAGCTCGACCAGCTCGTCGAGCTCGGTCGAGATGAGCAGCACCGAGCCGCCGCCGGCGGCGAACTCGGCGAGCAGGTCGTGCACGAGCCGCACGGTCTTGAGGTCGAGGCCGTAGGTGGGCTTGTTGACCACGACCACGTTCGCGCCGCCGCCGAGCTCGCGCGCCAGCAGGATCTTCTGGATGTTGCCGCCCGACAGCGTGCCGGCGCGGGTCGCGCTCGAGGGGGTGCGGATGCCGTATTCGGCGATGAGGTTCATCGCCTCGGTGTCGACGGCTTCGCGGTCGATCTGCCCGAACCGCCAGAACGGCGCCTGGCCGATCCGCTTGAGCATGAGGTTGAGGGCGACGCTGAGCGAGCCGACCGTGCCCTCGTGCAGCCGGTCGTCGGTCACGTAGCGCAGTCCCCGCGTCTGCCGCCCGCGCACGCCGAGCCCGGTGACGTCGACGTCGTCGAGCGTGACGGCGCCGGAGGCGGCCGGTCGCTGACCGGCGACGACCTCGGCGAGGGCGGTCTGTCCGTGCCCGTCGATCCCGGCGATGCCGAGGATCTCGCCGGCGTGGATCTCGAGGTCGATGTCGTGCACGACCGCGTCGAGCGTGCTGCCCGCGGTGGAGACGCCGCGCAGCGCGAGACGCACGGGGCGGGTGGCGAAGTCGACGGCCTCGGTCTCGCGCTCGGCCTCGGTGGCCCCGGCGAGCTCGGCGGCCTCCTCGAGCCCGCCGGCGGCGGCGAGGTCGTCGCCGAACATCGCGGTGAGGATGGTGCGCTGCGCCTCCTGCTCGCTGAGCTCGGCCATCCGCTCGGTCGAGATGTGCCCCACGTTGCGGCCGGCGCGCAGCACGGTGACGCAGTCGCCCATCGTGTACGCCTCGCGCAGCTTGTGGGTGATGAACACGATGCCGAGGCCTTCGGCGGTGAGCCGCTCGACGCTCTCGGCGAGGCTGTCGATGGCCTGCGGGGTGAGCATCGAGGTGGGCTCGTCGAGGATCAGCAGGCGCGTCCCGGTCCACATCGCCTTCGCGATCTCGACCTGCTGCTGCTGGCCGAGTCCGAGGTCGCTGGCGTGCGCATCCGGATCGATGCGGGCTCCGAGCAGGCCGGAGAGCTCGTCGAGCCGGGCGATGGCCCTGGCGCGGTTCTGCAGCAGGCCGCGCTCGCCGAGCATGAGGTTCTCGATCACGGTCAGCGCGGGCACGAGGGTGGAGTGCTGGTGCACGACCCCGATCCCGAGGTCCATGGCCGCCTTGGGCGATCCGATGCGCACGGTCTCGCCGTCGAGCTCGATGCGACCGGAGTCGGGCGACTGCAGGCCGGCGAGGATGCTGATCAGGGTCGACTTGCCGGCGCCGTTCTCGCCGAGCAGGCAGTGCACCTGGCCGCGCTGGATGTCGAGGGAGATGTCGTCATTGGCGATCACCCCCGGGAAGGCCTTGGTGATGCCGCGCAGGGCGATCAGGGGAGGGGCGGGCTGGTCCATCGGACTCCTCGGAGCAGAGGGCGGGCGCTGCCGGGCGCCCCGGGTGGTGGATGCGGCGTGGTGCCGTGGGGCGGACGGCCAGGCGCCGTCCGCCCCACGGGGTCATTTCTGGTCGTAGAAGGCGTCGAACTCCTTCTTGGTCTTCGTCTTCTCGACCGTGATCGATCCGTCTTCGATGCCCTTCTTGGCGGTCTCCACCGCGGCGTCGATCTCGGCGGTCATGTTGTCGGTGTCGGTGAGCGAGATCCCGCCGTTCGGCACGTCGAGCGTGTAGAAGTCCTGCGCGAAGGTGCCGGCCTCGACATCCTTGACGGCCTTCTCGATCGTCTTGCCGAAGTTCCAGCTGACGGTGGTGAGGATCGTGCTCTTGTCCTTGACGAGCTCGTCGACGCTGCCGATGGTGGCGATGTACTTCACCGGGGTGGCGGCTTCCTCGACGGCGGCGACGTAGCCGACGGTGGCGCCGTCGCCGAAGCCGATGATCACGTCGGCGCCGGCCGCGATGACCTGGCTGGCGACCTTCTTGCCGCCGGCCGAGTCGGCGTAGCCGGCCGAGCCGATGTAGGCGACGACGATCTTGATCGACGGGTCGACGCTGCGCACGCCCTGCACGAATCCGCCCGACATCGTGTACCAGTTGATGTCGTCGGCCGACGAGACGATGCCGACCGTCTTGGTCTTGGTCGTCATGGCGGCGGCGATGCCGGCGAGGTAGGCCCCCTGCTGGGCCTCGAAGGTGATGACGCCGACCTTGCCCTTGACCATGGCCTTCTCGTTGGTCACGGCGAGCATCGGCACGCCGGTGGAGGCGTTGGCGCGGTCCGCGGCGGTGGAGAACCCGCTCGCGTGGGCGATGACGAGGTCGTTCCCCTTCTTGGCGACCTGGGTCAGGATCGTCTGGGTGTTGTCGTAGCCGACGTTGTCGTTGATGTCGGCCTTGATGCCGAGGGAGTCGGCGGCTTCCTTGACGCCGGCGAGCCCCTGCGCGTTCCAGCCGTGGTCGGCCTCTGTCTCGGGCGCGACGATGGCGATCTGCTTGACCTCCCTGCCCTTGCTGTCGTCGGTCGAGGCGCTGTCCCCGCGGGTGGCGCAGGCGCTGAGGCCCGCTGCGAGTGCGGTCATGGCTCCGATCGCGACGAGTCGCGTGGCCGTCCTCCGCAGGGGGCGCATCTGTGTGGTGCTGCTCATTCCCGGGTTTCCTCTCGTGCCCTGGGCCGTGCGCCTGCATCCGCACGGGCGCTGTGGGGGTGTTTCTCACAATGTGCAGGTTGCGGGAGACAGTATGAGAGGATTCGCGCACTGTCAACGGGTCGACCCGAGCGTTTACACCCGCGAAATCTGCGCTCGCGTTGACTGTTCCCGAGAGGGGGTCGCCCGTGCGATCTGCTGTTCCGGTTCTCGCGCTCGCCCTGGGCGCCGTCTCGCTGCTGCTGCTCTCGGCGTGCGCGCCGGGCTCGGGCGCCTCCGTCGCGGCGGCGAGCTCATCCGCTCCGCACGCCGCCGCGTCGGGCACGTCCTCGCCCGCGGCCGCCCCGACGCCGGCAGCCTCCACCGGGGCGAGCGACCCCGCCGACATCCGGGCGCTCGAGCAGGTGCGCGCCGCCGCGATCTCGAGCTACGGCGAGGGCGGCGATCCCGGCGCCGTCGACTGCTGGACGCCGTCACGTCACCTCGTGACCGGCGCCGACAGCGCGACGCTGTTCCGCATCATCTGCCGCGTGAACTACACCGAGGCCGACGCGACCGCGCGCTGGAAGGACATGATCTGCATCGGCGACTTCGCGCTCGACCCGATGCTCGAGAGCTGCTACCACTGGGCGCCGTACTCCGACATGCCGGAGTACGGCGATGGGGCCCGCCTGGAGTCCGCGCCGACCGTGCCGCTCGGCTGAGCTCTCCGCGCATCACCGTCGCGGAACTCTTGACAGCTGAAAATCGGTTCTCATATGGTGATCGACAATTCACGCAGGATGAGACGCGAAGGGTGATCCCATGACCGACCCGAAGGTGCACCTCCTCGACGGGGGAACCCTCGTCATCGACCACTCCGAAGTGTTCTGGCACATCGACCCGGGCACGCCCGTGCGGTTCCCGGTCTACAGCGTGCTCGTCGAGCATCCGGATGCCCTCATCCTCTTCGACACCGGCTTCGACCTCGACCACGTCAACCGCGTGCTGCCCTTCGAGCTGCCCGAGCAGACCCCCGAGCAGACCATCCCCGCCCAGCTCGCCAAGGCCGGCTTCACGCCCGGCGACGTCGACATCGTCGTCAACTCGCACTTCCACTTCGACCACGTCGGCGGCAACAAGCACCTCACCAACGCGCGCACCCTCGTGCACACCGAAGAGCTGCGGCACGCGAAGGTGCCCGAGCCCTTCGAGCGCCTCGGCTACTCCGACCTCTCCTTCGACCACGCCGACGTGAAGTACACGCCGGTCTCGGGCGACTTCGAGATCGTGCCCGGCGTCTGGCTCTTCGAGACGCCCGGTCACACGATCGGCCACTACTCGCTGCTCGTCGAGATGCAGAACGAGCCGTCGATGCTGTTCGCCGGCGACGCCGCCTACACGCACGCGACCCTCGAGAAGGAGATCATCGGCGGCTTCCACCTCGACCCCACCGACTCGGTCGCGTCGATCCGCCGCCTCAACTACCTCGCCCGCACCCGCGGCGCCGACATCTACCCCTCGCACGAGCTCGAGCCTTTCCTGACCTGGAAGCTCGCGCCCGAGTTCTACGGCGGCAGCTGACCCGAGCCGCGGAGCCGCGCGCATCCCGACCCCGATCCACCCGAGCAGGAGACACCGGAGCATGACAGAGACAGCGAAGCGCGTGGCCATCGTGACGGGCGCCGCCCAGGGCATCGGCGCGGCGATCGCCGCCGAACTCGCCGGCGAGGGCCACCAGGTCGTCGTCGCCGACTACAACGCCGCGGGCGCGCAGGCCGTCGCCGAGCGCATCGGCGGTCACGCCGTGACGGTGGATGTGAGCGACGCCGACCAGGTCGCCGCCCTCGCCGCGGAGGTGATCGAGCGCTTCGGGCGCATCGACATCCTCGTCAACAACGCGGCCCTCGTGCCCTTCATCGAGTGGAAGGACATCACGTTCGACGAGTGGCGTCGGGTCATGTCGGTCAACCTCGACGGGCTGTTCCTCGTGACCCGCGCCGTCAGCGACGAGATGGCGAAGGCCGGCTACGGCCGCATCGTCAACATCGCCTCGAACACCTTCGTCGCCGGCACCCCGAACTGCGCCCACTACGTCGCGACCAAGGGCGCGTCGATCGGGTTCGTGCGCGCCCTCGCGGGCGAGCTCGGTCCGCAGGGCATCACGATCAACGCCGTCGCCCCCGGGCTCACCGAGAGCGAGGGGGTGCTCGCCGGTCCGCACGCGGCCGGATTCGACTACGTCGTGCCGGCGCAGGCCTTCGACCGTCGCGGGCTGCCGCAGGACATCGCGCCCGCCGTGGCCTTCCTCGCCTCCGAGAAGGCGGGCTGGATCACCGGCCAGACTCTCGTGGTCGACGGCGGCCACACGCGGAACTGAGCCGTGGAGGAGCTGCACGCCGATGTCGTCCTCGTCGGCGGCGGATCGGCGGGCTGCGTGCTCGCCGCGCGTCTGAGCGAGGATCCGGCCCGCCGGGTCGTGCTCATCGAAGCCGGCACGCGCATCACCGACCCCGACGTCGACCGGCCCGAGCTGTGGCCGTTCATCCAGAACCGCAACTACGACTGGGCCTACCGCACCACACCGCAGACGGGTACCGCCGGGCGCGTGCACGAGTGGCCGCGCGGGCGCGGGGTCGGCGGATCGAGCAATCTGCACGCCATGGCCCATATGCGCGGCGACCGCCGCGACTTCGCCCGCTGGGCAGCGGAGACCGGCGACCAGCGCTGGTCGTGGGAGGGGCTGCTGCCCGCATTCCGCAAGCTGGAGACCGCCGACCGCGCCGATGGGGCGACCGCCGACGCCGACTGGGATGCGGTGCACGGCTCCGACGGCCCGCTGCCGGTGCTGCGGCCGACCGGAGAGAGCAGTCCGCTCGTCGTCGACTACCTCGCCGCCTGGCAGGGCCTCGGCGTGCCCGGCATCCCCGACCACAACCACGGCGACATGGTCGGTGCGACGCCGAACTCGCTGACCATCCGCGACGGCCGCCGCGTGACCGCGTCCGAGGCGTACCTCGACCCGGCGCTCGGGCGGCCGAACCTGACCCTGCTCGACGGGGCTCAGGTGCATCGGCTCGTGCTCGACGGATCCCGTGTGGCGGGCGTCGCGGTGACCCGCGACGGGCGTGACCTGCTCGTGCGCGGTGACGCGGTCATCCTCACCGCCGGCTCGATCGGCGACCCGCTGCTGCTCATGCGCTCGGGCATCGGCGATCCCGCCGTGCTGGCCGCCGCGGGCGTCGGCACGACGCTCGCGAGCGCGGGCGTCGGCGGCAACCTGCACGACCACCTGCTCGGCGCCGGCAACCTGTACCGCGCCCGCCGCGAGGTTCCGCCGACCCGCCTGCAGCTCTCGGAGGCGATGACCTACCTGCCCGCCGACGGTCCCGCCGCGATCGCGGCCGATCGTTCGAGCGGGCCCGGACCGGATGTCGTGATCGGCTGTGTCGTCGGCCCCTCCGCCTCGGAGGTGCTCGCGCCGCGCCTGCCCGCGATCCCAGCCGGCGGCGCCTACACGCTGCTGTTCGGCGTCACGAACCCGACGAGCCGAGGATCGCTGCGCATCACCGGGCCCGATCTCGATGACGCGCCCGTGATCGAGCCCGCCTATCTCACGACGGCGCACGACCGTGAGACCTTCCGCCGTGCGCTCGAGCTCGCGCGCGAGGTCGGCGCCGCGCCCGAACTCGCCGACTGGCGGGCGGAGGAGATCCTGCCCGGTCCGGGCGTGCGGTCCGTCGATGAGCTCGACGCCTTCATCGCGGAGGCCGTCATCACCCACCACCATCCGGTGGGCACCCTGCGCATGGGCGCCGACGAGTCCGCCCCGGTGGATGCCGCGCTGCGGTTCCGCGGTCTCGACAACCTGTGGGTGGTCGACGGTTCCGTCATCCCGTCGATCACGGCGGGCCCGGTGCACGCGGCGGTGCTGGCGATCGCGGAGTCGTTCGCCGAGTCGTTCGCCGAGTCATCCGACCCTGCGCGCTGACCGCGGCATCCGGCACGCAGAAAGCGCACGCAGAAGGGCCCGGGCGGGATGCCCGGGCCCTTCTGCTGCTCTCACGCCATCAGCTCGAGTAGGTGCCGACCGTGCGCGCCTGCTCGATGATCGCGTCGCCGTAGTCGGCCAGGAACTCCTCGCGGCTCGGGTCGCCCTCGACGGGACGATTCAGTGCGTAGAGCCAGAAGAAGTAGTGGTGGGTGCCGTGACCTGCCGGCGGCTGCGGGCCGTACCAGACGGCGGCGCCGCCGCCGTTGGGGGCCACGTGGACACCCGGCGCCGTCACGTCGACGCTCGTCGCGTCGGCCGGGATGCCGTAGACGACCCAGTGGGTGAAGCCGTTCGGCAGCGGAGCGTCGGGGTCGTTGCAGATCAGCGCGAACTCGACCGTGCCTTCGGGGGCGCCCGCGATCGCGAACGCCGGGGTCTCGTTGCCGTGGTCGGCCGCGAAGCGGTCGGGGATGCGCGAGTCGTCGCCGAAGGCGTCGCTCGTGATCGCGAGCTTGTCGATGAACAGGGCCATGGGGTGTCCTTCTCTTCCGGTGTCGTTCGGTGTCAGTCTGTGGAGGCGGTGGCGCGCAGCATCCGCCCGATCTCGGCCGCGACGAGCGCCGGCAGCTCCTCGGGCACGTAGTGATCGGCGTCCTCGGCGTCGACCCAGCGGTCGCCGGGGCGCGCCGCCTGCGCCGCGAGCCAGGCGGCCGGGCTGACGACCCGGCTGTCGACGCCGCGGATCGCGGTCATCGGCTGTGTGACGGCGTGGAACTCGTCCTCCCACGGCGTACGCAGCCCGTCGACGAGCTGACGCAACGCGTCGGGGGCGGCGAGCGGATGCCAGCCGTCGGCGCCGAGGGCGTAGCCCCAGGCGGCGCGGCGGGCGACGGCGTCGTGCGGCATGCGCGGGTAGCGCTGCTGCAGGTAGTGCTCGATCTCGGACGGATCGCGGAACACCCGGTCGCCGCCGGCGACGCGCACCTGCAGGTCGTCGAGCACCTCCGTCTCGACCCACGGCGTGTAGTCGACGGCCACCACCCCGGAGACGCGCTCCGGCGCGCGCGACGCGAGCACCCAGGCGTTGCGGGCGCCCATCGAATGCCCGGCGACGATCGCCCGGTCGATCCCGAGCGCATCCAGCACCGTCAGCACGTCGTCGGCGAAGTCGTCGCCGCCGTACCCCGAGGCGGGCTTGGAGCTGCGGCCGTGGCCGCGCTGGTCGAGCGAGATCACGGTGGCCTCGCCGGCCAGCTGCTCGGCGATCGGCTGCCAGACGGCGTGATTGGCCGAGGTGCCGTGCAGCAGCACGACGGCGGGGCCGCGGCCGCGCACGCGGAAGGCGATGTCGACGCCGTCGACCGCCCCCCGCGTGCGCTGCAGGCCCTCGTCGAGCCGCTCGAGCTCGACCGTCATCACACCGGGGTCGTAGCCGAGAGCGCCTTGCGCACGGCGACGAGCCCGGCCACGATGTCGGCGCGCTTCGCGTCGACATCGCCCTCGGCGTAGTCGTACATCCCGCCGCCCGACTTGAAGCCGAGGCGCCCGGCGGCGATCGACTCGGTGATCACGCTCGGGGTCTCGGTGCTCGCATCCAGCTCCTTGTTCAGGTAGCTCGAGACGCTCTGGTAGATGTCGAGACCGGCCATGTCGAGCAGTCGCATCGGACCCACGACGGCGAGCTTGTAGCCGATGCCCCACTTGACGCAGGTGTCGAGCGCCTCCTGCGTGACGATGCCCTCCTGCACGAGCGCGACGCATTCCCGCAGGATCGCGTAGAGCACGCGGTTCTCGACGAAGCCGGCGATCTCGTTCTCGATCACGGGGTGGTAGCCGAAGGCCTTCACGATCTCGACGAGGCGGTCGGTGACGGCGGCGTCGGTCGCCTCGCCGGGGATGACCTCGATCATCGGGATGAGGTGCGGCGGGTTCGACCAGTGCATGCCGATGAAGCGGCCGGGAGTGCCGAGGGCCTCGCCCATCGTCGTGATCGGGATGCCCGAGGTGTTGGTCGCGATGATGACGTCGGCGCCGACCAGGCCCTCGATCTGCGCGAGCACCGACTTCTTGAGCTCGAGCTTCTCGGGCACGGCCTCGATGACGAACTCGGTGCCGTCGAGGGCGACGGCGATGTCGCTCGAGAACGACACGGAGCCGCCGGGGGCGGAGTCGCCGCCGATCTGGTCGAGCACCGACGCGGCGAACGCCGTGCTCTTCTCGGCGCGGGCGAGGGCCTCGTCGCTGATGTCGTAGACCCGCACCTGGGTGCCGGCGCGGGCCAGCGTCGCGGCGATTCCCGGTCCCATGGTTCCCGAGCCGATGACGGTCGCGATGGCGGGGAGGCTCATGATGGTGCTCTCTTCCTTGTCGGGTGGTGCGTCGTGGTGTCCTGGGTGGTGCTGAGGTGGTGCGGCCGGAGCGCCCCGGGCCTGTCGGGCGGGCGCATCCGAGCTCAGATCGGCTGGATGCCGATGCCGTTGGCCTCCTCGATGCGGTCGAGCTTGCGGTTGAAGTACTGCCAGTAGTTGCGCTGCGCCTTGGGCGGATAGATGCGGTTCCGCTTCTCGACGCTCTCGGCGTGGTCGGGCAGCTCGAAGGCCGCGCCGCTCGCGGCGAGGTCGAGCTGGAAACGGCACGCCCACTCGAGGAAGATGCCGGCGAGCATCGCCTCGGCCACGTCGTCGCCGACGAAGGCGATGCCGTGGTTGCGCAGCAGGATCGCCTCCGCATCCCCCAGCTGCTTCGCCACCTCGACGCCGAGCTCGATAGTCGTGACGATGTGGCTGGTGTCGCTGAAGCGCGGCACGCCGTGCTCGGCGAACCAGACGCCGTGGTTGTTGTAGGGGCCGAGTTCGAGGTCGGTCGCGCCGAACACGGTCGAGTGGTGGGCGTGCGAGTGGCCGACGACGGTCACGTCGGGGCGGGCCCGCATGATCTCGGCGTGCAGCGGCCACTCGAGGTGGCGCAGCCCCTGCCCCTCGAGCACGTTCCCGTCGAAGTCGATGAGGATGAAGTCGTCGCCGACGACCTCCGACAGCGCGAGGTTGCCGCGCTTGAGCCAGAGTCCGCGCCCGAAGGGGTCGCGGAACGAGAGGTGGCCCATCGACATGTCGCCGTGGCCCTCCAGCTCGAGGATGCGGTGAGCCCGCGCGACGTCCGTGAGGATCTGCGCGATCGACTCGTCGTCCTGGTAGTGACCGGGGGTGTAGCTCATGATGTCCTTCCGGTGGTGCCGTGCCCCGCCGGCGGAACCGGGCGGGGCGGGCGGGGTCAGAGTCGGGCGAGCGCCTCGTCGCGGGTGAGTCCGCCGACGCGGTGGTGGATGCGGCCGCGGCTGGAGACCGCGACGCAGATCATCAGCTCGCCGGGTCGGGGCGCGTCGGGGACCGTCACCGTGACGGCGTCGTAGTGCGACCGTACGTAGAGCTCGTCCTTGAACGCGAGAGGGATGTCGAGCGAGGTCCCGGCTGAGGCCGTCTTGGTCGCCGACGAGATCCATGCGGCGCCGCCGCCGACGGCGTCGCGGAAGGCGTCGCCGAAGGTCGTCGTGATGCACGCGACAACGTGATCCTGGTCGCCGTCGACGCCGGCGATGCCGCCCTTGCCGTAGCCCTCGACCGGCCGGCCGCCCAGCAGCGCGACGGCGCGGTCGCCGAGCGCCGTGCCGAGGCTCGCGCTCGGGGCGGTCAGCGGCGACAGGTCCTCGACCCACTGCCCGGCGAAGGGGTTGGCGATGATCACGCCGACCGCCGCCTTCACGAGCGGCTCCGCCTCGACGGGGCCTCCCTCGTGGTGCACCTCCTGCACGAACCCGAACCACTCCCGCACGCGGTAGTAGGGGTCGATCTCGTTCTCGGCCATGCTTCTCTCCTCGTTCTCGGTCGCGCGCCGCGTCGGCGGGGTCGCGCTCAGCGGGTCCGCGCCACGTCGTGGCGGCGCGGGTCGGTGGGGTCGTAGAGCGTCGTCTCCATGACGTCGCCGGTGAACTGGCCGCCCTGCGACATGCCGCGGGTGTCGGCGTAGTCCTGCGAGCGCTCCTGGCAGCGGTCGGTGTACGGCCGCTCGAGCCGCTCCCACTCGGTCAGGGCGTCGGGCAGGTCGCTCGCGGATGCGGCGGTGGCCGCCTCGGCGAGCGTGTAGGCGTTGACCATGGCGCAGCCGGCGCCCTGCGCGAGCGCGGGGCACATGGCGTGGGCGCTGTCGCCGATGAGCGCGACGCGGCCCTGGGTCCAGTGCTCGAGCCGCGTCGTCGAGTAGCCGTAGTACCGGCCCGGCGTGACCGCGGCCTCGCGCAGCACCGGCGCGAGCTGCGGGTGGATGCTCGTCCACAGGTCGAGGTCGATCGGCACCCGCGACCCGTCCTCGTCGGCGGCGGGCGCCATGAGGGCGATGTAGAGCTCGCGGTCGTTGGCCGGCGTGTAGAGCACGCGCAGCACGCGCGGCTCGAAGTTCCAGAAGTCGATCACGTTGTCCCACTCGGTGTCGGGCTCGATCGCGGCGAGCTCCTCCTTGTGGCGGCCGACGAGGAAGCGGGTGATGCCGTCGCGCGACCCCTGGCGGTCGTAGTCGATGCCGAGCGAGTCGCGCACGGCGGATCCCACGCCGTCCGCCCCGACGACGAGGTCGGCTTCGAGCTCGCTGCCGTCGCGGAGACGCAGCGTGCCCGTCTCGGTCGCGCCGACGACCTCCGAGCCGGCGACGACCTCGGCGCCGGCCGCGCGGGCCGCGTTCAGCAGCACCGAGTGGAGGTACGGGCGTGTCATGGTGCGCCAGGCGATCCCGTCCATGCCCTCCTGCGAGACGATGCGGTTCTGCATCCGGGTCTCGTAGTAGGGCGGTCGCATCGAGCCGGCGTTGAGCTCGTCGGTGACGCCGAGCGAGTCGAGCACCGTGAGAGTGTTCTGCCAGAGCACGATGCCGGCGCCCTCTTCGCGCAGCTTCTCGCCGCGTTCGTGCACGCGCACCGACCAGCCGCGCTGTGCCAGCGCGACGGCCGCGGTGAGTCCGGCGAATCCTGCGCCGGAGATCTCGGCGTGCCGAGTGTGTGTCGTGTCGCTCATCCCTGTCCGTATCTCCCGGGTGTGAACGGCTGGCCTGGATGACCGTCCCCACGTTTATTAGATAATGCGAAAGCATTATCGCAAGACGCAAGAACATTACGTCGCATGAGGGTGCTCGCCGTCAAGGGGGAGGGCGCAAATCGGCCGCGACGAAACACGGGTTTTACATCGGCGGATCTGCGGCGCGGACCCCGCGCTGGCTCGTCCGGGGCTCGGGCGGGCCCCATTCCGACCGCGTTATCCACAGATCCGGGGTGCCCCCGAACTCTGCACAGATCGGGGCTGGCGCTGACCGCGACGGGGTCGCGCATCCCTATCGTCAGCCGCATGGCGTCACTCGCGACCGCGTATCTCACCGGCTTCGGCAGCTATCTGCCGGGGCCGCCCGTCGGCAACGACGAGATCGCGTCGCGACTCGGCGGAACGGATGCGGTGACCGAGCGCATCCGGCGCCGCATCCTCGAGCAGAACGGCATCCGGCAGCGGCACTACGCGCTCGACGCCGACGGCGAGCCTACCGAGCTCAACGAAGAGCTCGCGGTGAACGCCCTCCGCGCCGCCCTCGACGACCGCGGAATCGATGCCGTTGACCTGCGCATGCTCGCCTGCGCGACGACCATGGGCGACGTGCTCGTTCCGGGCTTCGCGTCGATGGTGCACGGCCGGCTCGGAGGTGGTCCGATGCAGACGCTCAGCGCCTCGGGTGTGTGCGCGTCGAGCCTCGCGGCGCTCGACGCGGCGGTGAGCAAGGTCCGGCTCGGCGACCATCCCCGCGCCGCGGTCGTCGGCTCGGAGCTGCCGAGCCGCAGCCTGCGTGAGCGGCGCTACGAGGGCATCCGCGCCGGGATGGATGCGCACTTCCTGCGCTGGATGCTCTCCGACGGGGCCGGCGCCGTCATCGTCGAGTTCCAGCCGCATCCCACCCGCCTGTCGCTGCGCGTCGACTGGGTGCGCCAGGTCTCGCTCGCGCACGAGCATCCGGTCTGCATGCGCGCCGGCATGAGCGGCGCCGAGGCCGAGGCCGGCGGCACCTGGCAGGACTGCGCGATGGGCGAGGCGGATGCGGCGGGCATGTTCCTGCTGCGGCAGGACGTGAGCATGCTCGACGAGCTCGCCGAGGCCGGGATCGCGCAGTTCGAGGAGCTCGTCGACACCGGGCTGGTGGATGTGCGCCACCTCGATCACGTGATCTGCCACTACAGCACCAACGTCTTCCGCGACGTCGCCTTCGAGGCGCTGCGCCGCCGCATCCCGAGCCTCGACACCGACCGCTGGTTCTCGAATCTCGAGACGCGCGGCAACACCGGCTCGGCGAGCATCTTCATCGCCCTCGAGGAGGCCTGGCGCACGCGTGACTTCGCCCCCGGCGAGACGATCCTTCTCGCCGTGCCCGAGTCGGGGCGCTTCTCCTTCGCCTTCGCTCACCTCACGGTCGTCGCGCCGCAGGCGTCCGCTCCGCCGGCGTCCTCTCTACCGTCCTCTTCGTCCTCGTCCGCCCCCTCGTCCACCACGTCAGCCTCGTCAGGAGCTCGCGCATGACCCTCGCCGACAGCAGCATCGACAGCACCACCGACAGCAACGCCGCCGACATCCCCGCCTCGCTCTTCGAGCGCCTCGCCGGCGTCTGGGCGACGCTCGAGGAGCGACTGGATCGGGTGCCGATCCTGCAGCGCCTCGCCGACGGCACCGTGACCCTGCACGACTACCAGCGGCTGCTGTTCAACCTGCGTCAGCAGGTCATCGACGGCTCGCCCTGGATCGCGCGGGCCGCCTCCAACTTCGACGTCGAGCATTTCGAGCTGCGGTCGGCCGCGATCCGGCACGCCGAGGAGGAGCACCGCGATCACCTCATGCTCGAGCGCGACTACGTCGCCGTGGGCGGCTCGCTCGCCGAGCTGCGCGCCGGGCGCAAGAACCTCGGATCGGAGGCGCTCTCGGGCTACCTCTTCCACTACGCCGACCGGCCGAATCCGGCGGGACTGCTCGGCGCGATGTTCATCATCGAGGGCCTCGGCGCCCGCCGTGCGGCGGAGTGGGCCGCGCGCTTCCAGGAGGTGCTGGGCCTGGCCGACAACCAGGTGCACTTCATGATCTACCACCAGGAGGCCGACGGTCAGCACACCGGCGACATGGAGGGGATCCTGACGTCCGGCCTCATCGACGCGACCACGGCGGATGAGATCGTGCGCTGCGCCGAGGTCGTCGCCCGGCTCTACGCGCTGCAGCTGGAAGAGCTGGACAACTGAGGTGACCGCGCCCGTGCTGTCGGATCCGGACATGTGGGATGCGGTCTACGCCGATCCCTCGGTGCCGCTCGACCGCGAGCTGCTGCGCAAGATCGTCGTCGACCAGCAGCGGCCGTCGCGGCGCTGGCTGCATCCGATCGCCCGGGTCGTGTCGCGGCTCGTCGTCGGCGTCGTGTCGGCGCTCAAGCGCATCCTGCCGTTCCGGTGGATGCCGCTCGGCATGATGGACGTGCTCTGCGTGTGGTTCCTGCGCCGCTTCGTCGATCCCGACGCGGTCGAGCTGCTCATCCGCCACTTCGTGATCGAGACGAACGTCGTCAACTTCGTGATCAGGAACACGGATGCGCGCATCGACCCGGTCACGCTGCGGCCGACGGCGCTCGCCGGCCTCGGCGATCACGCGGTCGTCGAGCACGACATCAACGTCTACGACGTGCTGATCGCCCTCGACGGCGCGCCCGTCACCGCGCGGCCGCGTGCGCAGCTCGATTTCCAGCAGCTCGACATGCCCGAGCTCGACCCGGAACGGTACCGTCGGCGCCCGCTCAAGCTCGACATCCAGACCGCGCTCTGCTTCATGAACATCCCGTTCTCGATGGCGCTGTCGCTCGAGGAATACCGGCGCGCGGTGCACTCGATGCGCTTCGACGACAGCTTCCTCGAGATGCTCGCGCTCATCACCGACGACGACACCTTCCGACACTGGAAGATCGGCGGGCTCAGCCTCTGGCTCGACTCGAACGTCGACGTGCCGCGCACCGTCTACCGCCACGCCCTCATCTGCGAGTACGCCCACGCGCACCTCGTGAAGCTCGCGGCGGAAGCCGGAAGGCCCGCCCGCGCTTGAGCGCGCGACGGGGCTTCCGGTCTCGAACCGGAGTTCAGATCACGGCGCCCACGGGGCCGCGATCGTCCAGCTGCTGTCCGCGGCGAGAGCCTGCGGCCGGTCGAACCCGCTCGAGCCCGCCCCGCTCGCCCGCCAGACGCCGGCGTCGAAGTGCCGCACGAACGAGCCCGCGAAGTTGTACGACTCGAGGCTTACGCCCGTGTTGTTCAACCCGGGTCGCGCGCACCAGGTCGCGTCGGCCCGCATCAGCGCCGTGCCGTCGTCATTCGCGATGCGCAGCCGGCTGTCGGCGTGCCGCAGGAACCGGCCCGGGTAGTTGACCGACTCGAAGGAGTAGCACGACGAGTCGGCGAGGCCGCGGCGGATCGTGAAGGTCGCATCCGCCTTCAGCGTCGCGCTGCTGCCGCCGTCGACGACCTCGGTGCTGGCGAGATCGTTCGCGTGCCGGACGTAGCGGTTCGTCAGACCCCAGGTGGTCGCCTGCAGAGAACGCCGCGCATCCACCGGCAGCTGCACCGAGCTGCGCCAGAGCGCCGCACCGCTCACGTCCCAGGTCGCGTCGGCGGCGAAGCCAGTCGCCGTGTCCCAGGCGTTCGCGCCGCCGCTGCGCGCGAGGTACACGTTCTCGGCGTAGTGGCGCAGGTACGAGCCGGGGAAGTTCAGCGACTCGAAGGAGGTGCCGCCGGCCGCGAGCCCGGTGCGGGCGCACCAGGTCGCGTCGGCCGCGAACGACCCGCCGGTATCGGAGTCGATGCGCACCCGGCCCGCCGAGTGACGCAGGTACTTGCCCGGGTAGTCGACCGACTCGAAGGAGTAGCAGCGCGCATCCCCGAGGCCCGCGACGGTGCGGAACGACGCGTCCTGCCGGGCGACGTCGGCGCTCGCCGTCGAGATGACGTCGGTGCGTCCGAGGGAGTCCGCGTGGCGCAGGTACCGGTCGGTGTAGCCCGGCGTCGTCACCTTGAACGAGCGCGTGTGACCCACCGTCAGTTGCACGGGCGAGTTCTGGGCCCGGGATGCGGCGATCAGGTCGGCGTGCGCCGCGCGCAGCAGATTCGTGTCGACCTTCTGCACGCGCCGGTCGTAGGTGAAGAGGCCGTTGTACTCGCCCTCCACATCCGTGATCTCGGTGTACACGTACGCCGAGACGCCCTTCGTCGTCATGAGCTGCTTCACGTCGCGCACCATGCCGGTGTAGCGGTCGTTGAGCTGCGCGGCGCTCGACATCTGCTCGTAGGCGAAGAAGTTGCCGTCGCGACTGTACTCGTGCCCCGGCGTGCGGAGTCCGAGCCCGCCGAACTCACCCAGCACCGACACCCGCGTCGAGGTCGGGAGGGGCGCATCCGGCCCGGTGTAGATGTGCCAGTCGAGGATGTCGCCCGTGTTCGGGTCGCCCTTCGAGTCGCAGCAGTTGTAGCCGCTGTGCGCGTTGAGCAGACGACTCGGGTCGTACTGCTTGAGAGAGCTCGCGACGCGGGTGGTGTCGGCGAGGTTCCACTCGCCCCAGCCCTCGTTGAACGGCACGTAGGTGATGACCGCGGGCGAGAAGCGGTGCTCGTCGATGATCTCGCGGGCCTCCGACTCGAACTCGGCCGTCTGCGCCGCGGTGCGGTTGTGCTCGAAGGCCTGCGTCGAGGGGATGTCCTGCCAGACCAGCAGCCCGAGCCGATCCGCCCAGTAGTACCAGCGCGCCGGCTCGACCTTGATGTGCTTGCGCACCATGTTGAAGCCGAGGTCCTTGTGCTTCTGCAGGTCGGAGGCGAGCGCCGCATCCGTCGGCGCCGTGTAGAGCCCGTCGGGCCAGAAGCCCTGGTCGAGCGTGCCGATCTGGAAGACGAACTGCCCGTTGAGCGTCGGCCGCAGCACGCCGTTGATCATCTTCGTGCCGACCTCGCGCATGCCGAAGTAGTTCACGACCTGGTCGACGTTCGCGCCCGAGGCGTTCTTCAGCGACACCCGCAGGTTGTAGAGGAAGGGGTCGTCGGGCGACCACCACCGGGCGTTCGGCACCGGCACGGTGAACTCGGTGAAGCCGCCGGAGGCGGTGCCGACGACGGTCGTGCCGTTCATCGCCTCGGCGAGCACGCTGTACCCGGAGACGTTGCCGCGGGTGAAGACCTTCACCTTCGCGGTGCTGTTCTGGATGTTCGGCGTGATGTCGACGGAGTAGATCGAGGATGCCGCGGTCGGCTCCATCCAGACCGTCTGCCAGATGCCCGACGACGGCGTGTAGAAGATGCCGCTGGGGTTGTTCACCTGCTTGCCGATGGGCTGCTTCTCGCCGCGCCCGTCGGTCGGGTCGTAGACGCGCACGATGATCTCGTTGCTGCCGGAGCGCAGCGCCGAGGTGATGTCGGTCTCGAAGCGGTCGTAGCCGCCGCGGTGGAAGGCGACCTGGGTGCCGTTGACCCAGACGGTGGCCTCGTAGTCGACGGCGCCGAAGTGCAGCTGCACGTTGCGGCCGCTCCAGCCGGCGGGGACCGTGAAGGCGCGACGGTAGAACATGAGGTCGCGGTTGTCGTTGCGCTGGATGCCCGACAGGGCCGATTCGATCGGGTACGGCACGAGCACGCGCTCGGGCAGGGTCTGGCCGATCGGCGGGGCGGCGTTGCGGTTGACGCTGCCGTCGGCGGCGGTCGCGGGGTTGAGGAACTCCCACTCGCCGTTGAGCGACTGCCAGTCGGGGCGAGTCATCTGCGGGCGGGGGTATTCGGGCAGGGGGTTCGTGGTCGAGACCTGGGAGGTCCAGGGCGTGGTGAGCGGTGGGGTCTTCGGTGTGATCGCGGCGACGGCCGGGGTGGCCGCGGCGATCGCGATCAGGCTCGCGGTCGCCGCGATGGCGGCGACGACGGAGCGGGCGTGCTTGAGCATGGTGTGTCTCCCGAACATCGTTGGTCGAGGGGCGATGTGCGCTCATCAGACCGTGCCGGGGCATAGCGCGTCAATAGGTTTTGCACATGTTTTTGAAACATGAGGGACGCGCAACGAGAAAGAGCCCCGTGGCGGTCCGCCGCGGGGCTCTCTCAGGGATCGATCGAGGTCGTTCGGGGACGCCTCGCCGCGCCTCAGCTCGCCGGCGGGGTCGGCTCGCCGAGCGACAGCATGAGCCGGTTCGCCCAGTTGAAGAACGCGGCGCCGTGGATGACGTCCGCGATCGCGAGGTCGTCGAAGCCCGCGTCGCGCAGGGCCTGCACGTGCTCGGGGCCGAACTCGCCGGGCGTGCGGGTCAGCGCGGCCGAGGCGTCGATCACGGCGCGCCAGGCCGCATCCGGCTGCTCCGCATCCACGCCGCCGTCGAGCAGCGCCTGCACCTCGTCGCCGCGCTTCGACTTCTGGGTCGCGAAGCGCGAGTGCACCGAGGCGCAGAAGATGCAGCCGTTGACGCGCGAAGCCGTCGTCGCCGACAGCTCGCGCAGCGCACGCGGCAGCCCGCCCTTCTCGTTGTAGAAGATGTCGTTGTCGGTGCGGGTGCGGGCGCCGAGGATGTCGGGGTCGCGCACCAGCAGCCGGAAGTAGTCGCTGTTCGCGCGGCCCTTGTCGGTGAGCCCGGTCCAGTGGCGCTCGGTCAGCTCGTCGATCGGGAAGGGCTCGAGCCACGGCACCCAGCCGAGGTTCTCCTGCGTGAACTCGACCGGCTCGGTGTTCTCGGGGCGCAGCACGCTCTCGCTCATCACAGGGCTCCCTTCAGCACCGTGAGACCCGCGACGACGCGGGACTGGAAGGCCAGGAACGACACGAGCTGCGACAGCGTCACGATGCCCGTCGTCGACCAGCCGGCGTCGAGCAGCGCCTGCAGGGCATCCTGCGAGGCATCGCGCGGACGGTAGGTCAGCAGGTGGGTGTGCGCGAGCGCCGCGGCGAGACGCCCTCCGGCGACGGAGGCGAGCGCGTCGCTCGGCGTCCAGTGCAGACCGTCGACGTTCTCGACCGACAGCGGACCGGCCGGGAAGTCGCCGTAGGGGCCGACCGTGACGGCATCCTCGAGCGCGACATCGAGCGCGGTCGCGAGGGCGGCGCCGTCGACGGCGCTCGCACCGGCGGGCTCCGCCGCGAGCAGCTCGCGGTAGTAGCCGGCGGTGGGGCTCTGCGTCAGCGCGACGGCCCAGTAGGCGACGGCGCGGCGCTCGAGCTGCGACACCTGGGTGAGGTCGTCGGAGTCGAACAGCGCGTCGAAGCTGGCCTGGGCGTTGGCCTTCGCGTCGGGACGCTGTCGGCGCACGGCGTCGAGGCTGTCGCCCTCGCTCACGCCGACCAGGTGGTCGATGACATCGGCGGTCATGGGGTCCTCTCGAGGGGTTCGGTCGGATGGAAGGGGAAGCGGATGCGGCCGCGGGCGACGCCTCAGGCGCCCGGCGCCCAGCCCAGCGCCGGCGCCACGCGCTCGGCGATGAGCTCGAGCGAGCGCAGCACGACCGCGTGCGGCGGGTCGACGGGATGCGGCTGGAACACGACGTCGCTCGCGAGCGGCACGATCGGGTCGGCGCCGAGCGAGTCGATCACCTGCTCGGCCGTGCCGATGTGCAGGTCGAGGTAGGCGGCCGCCTCCTCGTCCGAGACGTCGGACGGCAGCGCGACGCCGAGCTTCTCGATCTGCGGGAGGGAGGCGGCGATGCCGGCGGAGCGCAGGCGGCGACCCTCGGCCTCGTCGTCGACCACGAGCACCGAACGCGACGCCATGACCCGCTGCGGCACCCCGGTCGGCAGCGCCGCGGCGTGCGCCTCGACGATCTCGACCTGCTCGGCGGCCGAGCCGGTGCCGGTGTACTCGCGCCGGGGCTGCGTGCGCGAGAGCAGCAGCCCGTGTCCCTCGCCGCCGATGCGCGCGGCGCCCGAGGCCGAGAAGGTCGCCTCCCACAGCGCGGAGACGAGCGAGCTCGGGGCCGGCGGATACAGCGCCCCGCCGTCGTCGGTCAGCACATCACCGCGCAGCGCGCGCAGCAGCGTCTCCTTGTGCGCGGCGTAGATCGCGGGACGGTCAGCCGGGTCGTGGCCGAAGGGCGGGAACGACGAGGAGGTTCCGCCGGAGCCGATGCCCAGCTCGAAGCGTCCGCCCGAGAGCAGCGACAGCACCGCCGCATCCTCGGCCACCCGGATCGGCGCCTCCAGGGGCAGCGTCACGATGCCCGTCGCGAGGCGGATGCGCGAGGTCTTCGCGGCGGCCTGCGCCAGCACGACGAAGGGCGAGGGGAGTCCGCCCTCGTCGCCGTGGAAGTGGTGCTGCGCCACCCAGGCGGTGTCGAAGCCGAGCTCTTCCGCGCGCACGAACTGGGCGATCGCGTTGCGGTAGCGGTCGACCGGCGCGACGTCGTCGAGCAGGCGGGTGAAGAATCCGAGTCGGAATGTCATGCGGTGGTGTCGCTTTCTGCGGCGGTGTCCGTCGCCTTGCCCAGGTACGCGACCTGGATCTCGGGATCGTCGAGCAGCTCGCGCGATCCGCCCTGCAGCACGATCTCGCCGGAGGCGAGCACGTAGCCGCGCGACGCGATCGAGAGCGCCAGCTCGGCCTGCTGCTCGACGAGCAGCACGGCGACGCCGAGCTCGCGGTTGATGCGCGCGATCTCGTCGAGCACCTGGTCGACGAGCTTGGGGGAGAGGCCCATGGTCGGCTCGTCCATGCAGATCAGGCGCGGGCGGCTCATGAGCGCGCGGCCGAAGGCGAGCATCTGCTGCTCGCCGCCGGAGAGCGTGCCGGCCTCCTGGCGTCGGCGCTCGGCGAGGCGCGGGAAGTGCTCGCGGATGCGTTCGAGGTCCTCCTGGATGCCGGCGCGGTCCTTGCGGGTGAACGCCCCGGCGAGCAGGTTCTCGTCGACCGTCATCTGCGGGAACACGCGCCGCGCCTCGGGCACGGAGGCGATGCCGGCGACGACGCGCTGGCGGGTCGAGGCGTGCGTCACATCCCGTCCGTCGAAGCGCACGGTTCCGCCCTTCGGCTTCACGAGCCCGAGGATCGTCTTCATCGTGGTCGACTTGCCGCTCGCGTTGCCGCCGAGCAGCGAGACGATCTCGCCCTCGCCGACCGTGAGGGTGTTGCCGCGCAGCGCGTGGAAGGGCCCGTAGTAGACGTGCACGTCGTCGAGCTCGAGCAGGGCGCTCATGCCTCGTCCTCTCCGGTCGCGGCGTCGCCGGTGGTCGCGGCGGGCGTCTCGTCGGCCGGCGCCGCGCTCGCCACGACGTCGTCGGTCGCGCCGCCGAGCCCGCGCCGGCGCCCGAGGTACGCCTCGATCACGGCCGGATCGTGGCGCACGGTCTGCGGCGCACCCTCGGCGATGATGCGGCCGCCATCCATCACGATCACCCGATCGCTGACCGTCATGACCAGGTCGAGCTTGTGCTCGACGAGCAGGATCGCCTGGCCGTCGGCCTTGAGCTGCAGCAGCTGCTCGAGCACCTCGGCGGTCTCCGACTGGTTCATGCCCGCGGTCGGCTCGTCGAGCAGCAGCAGCTTCGGCTGCAGGGCGAGCGCGCGGGCGATCTCGGTGCGACGGCGGTTGGCGTAGCTGAGCGAGTAGGCGGGGTCGTCGCGGCGCGGACCGAGGCGGGCCTCGAAGCGCTGCACCTCGCTCTCGACGCGGGCGTCGATCTGCTTCTGCTCGCGGCGGGATGCGGGCGTGCCGATGATCGCGATGAACAGCTCGCCGAGCAACGGGATCCACCGCAGCAGGAAGAGCCGCGACAGCCGGCGGAAGGGCCGGCTCGCGGTGAGCGTGGAGTGCAGCCCGACCTCGACGTTGTCGCGCACCGAGAGGGTCGCGAAGACGCGGCCGTTCTGGAAGGTGCGGGCGACGCCCTCCTCCGCGATACGCGCCGGATCGGCGTGGTCGATGCGGCGGCCCTCGAGCGAGATCGTGCCGGCACCCGCGCGCAGGGCGCCGCTGACCAGGTTGAGCGTCGTCGTCTTGCCCGAGCCGTTCGGCCCGATGATCGAGACCACCTCGTGCGGCGCGACCGTGAAGCTCACGCCGTCGACCGCGCGCACGCCGTCGAAGTGGCGCTCGAGGCCCTCGACGCTGAGCAGGGCATCCGACGTCGCGGCGGTCGCCGCATCCACCTCGACCGAGGTCTCGCCCGAGGCCGGAGCGCCCGCAGCAGTGTTCTCGCTCATGAGTTCCTCACCAGCAGTCCGCCCGGCCGGAACCTCACCACGAGGATCAGCACGAGGCCGTAGACGATGATGCGCAGCTCGGGCGTGAAGCGCAGCAGCTCCATCGCGCCGATCAGCACGATCGACCCGAGCACGGCGCCGTAGGGCAGGTTGACGCCGCCCATGATGACGATCGTGACGACGAGCAGCGACATGAGCGTCGTGAAGATCGTCGGGTCGATGTAGGTGTACTGGTGCGCGAGCAGCGAGCCGCCGACGCCGGCGAAGAACGCCGACACCGCGAAGGCGAGCGCCTTGTAGTCGCGGGCGCGCACGCCCGAGGCGACCGCGGCCGTCTCGTCGCTGCCGACCGAGGCGATGACCTTGCCGAGGTGCGAGCGGCGGATGCGCCACATCACCACGAGCGTGATCACGAGCACGCCGAGGTCGATCAGGTAGTAGGCGAGCGGCGAGGTCAGCGGGGTGCCGAACCAGTCGGGAAAGGGGATGCCGTAGATGCCCTGCGGGAACACGAGCTGGATGACGGCCACGATCACGGTGCCGACGCCGAGCGTCGCGATCGAGATGTAGTGCCCCTTCACGCCCCAGATCGGCGACGACAGGATCGAGGCGATGATCGCGGCGATGAGCCCCGACACCGGCAGCGCGACCCAGAACGGCAGGTGCACGACGGTCGTCAGCAGCGCCGAGCTGTAGGCGCCGATCGCGATCGGGCCGGCCTGGCCGAGCGCGAGCACGCCCGCCTGCCCCGCGGTGAGGGTGAAGCCGGCGCCGATGGTCGCGTAGATCAGCACCTGGGTTCCGGTGGTGAGCACGTAGTCGCCGCCGACGAGCGGCACCACGACGGCCGCGATCACGAGGGCGATCGGCCACACCCACTTCGGGATGCGGAACGGCCGACCGCGGCCGAGGAAGGTGCCCGTGAGCGGCTCGCTCGAGATGAGCGGCACCCGCCCGAGCAGCCCGCCGGGCCGCACGATCAGCACGATGATGAGCACCGCGAAGACGATGATCTCGCGGGCGGTGTCGCCGAAGAAGTGGATGCCGAAGGCCTCGAGCACGCCGAGCACGAAGCCGCCGATGACGGCGCCGACGAGCGAGCCGAGCCCGCCGAGCGTCGCCGCGACGAAGGCGACGAGCCCGGTCTCGAGACCGGACGAGGGATTCGCGACGCCGACGTAGAGGGCGATGAACACGCCCGCGAGGCCGCCGAGCGCCGAGGCGATCACGAAGGAGACGTGCTGCACCCCGGCGACGGGGATGCCGACCTGCAGCGCCGCCTCCTGATCCTGCGAGGTCGCGCGGATCGCCCGGCCGATCCGGCCGTACTTGAGGAACAGCGACATCGTCACCATCACGACGATCGTGATGCCGAGCATCACGAGGTCGGAGGTGCCGAAGGCGAGGTTGCCGACGCGGAAGTTCGAGGTCGGCAGCACCTTGGGGAAGGCGCGGAAGTTCGCGCCGAAGGCGACCTGCGAGGCGTTGTCGAGGATCTGCGACACCGCGAAGGTCGACAGCATCGCCGCGAGCGGCAGGTACTTCGCGAGCGGCCGCACGACGGCGACGTTGGTCAGCAGGCCGAACCCCGCGCACATGACGAGCACGAGCGGCAGCGCCAGCCAGAACGGCAGGCCGAGCTTGACGATGCCGAACCAGGCGAGCATCGCGCCGAGCCCGAAGAACGAGAACTGCGCGAAGTTGACGACGTTCATGACGCCGAAGACGAGCGAGATGCCGACCGCTCCGAGGGCGTAGATGTTCCCTCGGAGCAGGCCGGCGATCAGGGTGTCGAGCATGGAGTGCGGTGACCCTCAGATCACTTCTCGATGGCCGACCAGCTGCCGTCCTTCAGCACGACCGGGGTCAGCTTCGGGTCGGCGACGCGGCGGGTCTTCTGGTCGAAGGAGATCTCGCCGTAGACGACGCTCGGCACGTTCTTCAGCTCCTGGAAGCCCTTGAGGATGCCCTCGCGCGTCGTGCCGCCAGCCTTCGCCGCCGCGACGGCGACGTGCAGTGCGTCGTAGGCGCCGGCCTCGAACAGCGTGACGTGCTCCTCGCTCGGGTAGGCCTTCTTGAAGGCCTTCACGAACTTCTGCACGCCGGCGTCGGGGTTGGTCTCGACGAACTCGGTGCCGATGACCGATCCCTCGGCCTCGGGCGTCGCGTCGAACGACTCCTCGTCCTGGCCGCCGTAGAAGGTGCCGTCGTAGCCGGTGGAGCGCAGCTGGTTGACGATCTTCGCCGCATCCGGGCCGTAGCCGATGTGGGCGATCGCGTCGGGCTTGGTCGCGACGATCTTCGAGAGCGAGGGGCGGTAGTCGTCGGAGCTGTCGAGCACGCCCTCGGCGTCGGTGATCTTGAGGCCGATCTTCTTCGCCTCGGCCTCGAAGGCCTGGTAGGCCGGGATGCCCCAGTCGGCGGTGTTGAGGTAGGTCACGCCGACCGACTTCACGCCCTGCTTCTTGATGTAGTCGGCCGTCCAGGTGTAGCTGGCGGTCGTCGTGATCGCGGTCGACCACTGGTACTGCGAGCCCTTGGCGGTGAAGTCGGGGTTCGAGTTGTTGTAGCCGTACTGCACGAGCTTGCCGGCGGTGTAGATCGGCGAGGCCGGGATCGAGGCCGAGGAAGCGTAGTCGCCGAAGGCGAGGATGACGTCCTGGTCGGCGACGAACTTCTGCGCGACCGTGACCGACTGCTTCGGGTCGGACTGCGAGTCCTCGTACTTCAGCGCGACCTTCTTGCCGTCGATGCCGCCGTCGGCGTTGACCTCCTTCACCGCGAGGTCGAAGGCCTTCTTGAACTGGTCGCCGTACTGCGCGTACTGGCCGGTGGTCGCCGACGAGACGCCGAAGTAGACGGTGTCGCCCGCGTCACCGGAACCGCCGGAGCCGGTGGCGCATCCCGCCAGCCCGACGGCGACGAGAGCGACGAGCGAGACCGCGGAGGCGCGGGCGAGGTGCTTCTTCATGGTGTTCCGGTTTCTGTGGGGAGGTGAGTTGGTGACGACTCGTCGGCTGCGGATGCCGTGCGCTGTGGACGTGCGGCGGTGCGGGTGCAGAGGCGCCCCGTCGCGGCGGATGCGGCGCGCGAGCGAGCCGGTGTCCGTCGGGACTCTCCGGCGCTGGAGAAGGGCGTGTCGGCACGCTAGCAACGAGGGTGAGCCCGCCGTCGGCCGCCGAGTAATAATGCGTCGTTCAGCGTAATAGAACGCCGGGTGATGAAAGGCATCGGGCGGGCGAGGGCTCTGTCGCGCGACGCGGTTAAACGACGAAGCGGAGGGAATCCCTCCGCCTGTTAAAGAGTATCCGCGGGCAGGGGGCTTGCCGCAAGACCCCGGTGCGGGTGCAGGATCGTGCACCGTGCCTGCCGAACACACCCCCTCCGCCACTCCCTCCGCCGCCGGAACCGCCGCCACGTCGTCCGTCTTCGACCTGCCCGACCGCCTCGCCGCGAAGCGCGCGCCGGAGCTCATCGCCGCCGACCAGGCGCACTTCGCCCGCATCGAGACCGAGCTCGCCCGCCAGCGCGCCGACCTCGCCACGCGTCTCGCGACGACCCTGCGGATGCCGGGCGGCTCGGGCCAGGAGGCGCTCGATCGCGACCAGGAGGTGCACCGGCTCACCGCACGGCTGCGTTCCCTGAGCCGCTTCGGACTCGACCTGTGCCTCGGGCGGATCGTGCCGGCCGGCGATCCGACCGGCGACCCCGCATCCGCCATCGTCTACATCGGCCGCCTCGGCCTCACCGATCGCGAGGGGAACCGCCTGCTCGTCGACTGGCGCTCGCCCGCCGCCGAGCCGTTCTTCGGCGCGACCCACGCCGATCCCCTCGGGCTCGCCAGCAAGCGCCGCTACCGCTGGGCGCGCGGCCGCATCACCGACTACTGGGACGAGCTCTACGTCGCCGACGAGCTCACCGAGCGCACCGAGCGGGCGGCCCTCGACGACCAGTCGGCGTTCATCGCGAGCCTCGGCGGCGTGCGGTCGAGCCGGATGCGCGATGTGCTCGGCACGATCCAGGCCGACCAGGATGCGATCATCCGCGCCTCCTCCCGCGGCGCCCTCGTCGTCGACGGCGGCCCCGGAACCGGCAAGACCGTCGTCGCCCTGCATCGCACCGCGTACCTGCTCTACGCCGACCCGCGCCTCTCCCGCAGCCACGGCGGCGTGCTCTTCGTCGGCCCGAGCGCGCGCTACCTCGACTACGTCGGCGACGTGCTGCCGAGCCTCGGCGAAGACGGCGTGCACATCGCGACGCTGCGCGACCTCGTGCCGCAGGGGCGGGAGCTCGGGGGAGTGGCTCCCGCCGACGATCCTGCCGCCGGGCGCGAAGCCGACCCGGCCGTCGCGGCGCTCAAGGCATCCCTGACCCTCGTCGAGGCGATCGAGCGCGCCGTGCGCCACTACGAGCGCCCGCCCGCCGACGGCATGGTCGTGCGCACCGACTGGGTGGATGTCGAACTCGAGCCCGAGGACTGGGCGGACGCCTTCGCGGCCGCCGACCCCTCCTCCCCGCACAACGAGCAGCGCGATCAGGTCTGGGAGGAGCTGCTGACGATCCTCATCGACAAGGTCGGCGAGGAAGTGCCGCCGCACATCGCCCAGCGCGCGATCACGACGGACGAGGAGCTGCGCGGCGCCTTCGCGAAGGCCTGGCCTCTGCTCGACCCGGCCGGCGTCGTCGTCGACCTGTGGAGCGTGCCCGCGTACCTGCGGGCCTCCGCCCCGTCGCTCACGGCCGAGGAGGTCGCGCTGCTGCAGCGCCCCGATCCGCGCGCCTGGACCCTCAGCGACCTGCCGCTGCTCGACGCCGCCCGGCTGCGCATCGGCGAACCCGAGGCCGCGAAGCTGCGCCGCCAGCGCGAAACGCTGCTCGCCCGCGAGACCGAGCAGCGCGAGACCGTGCTCGACGACCTGCTCAGCTCGGGGATGCTCGACTCCGATACCGACAGCGAGGGCCTGCTGACGATGCTGACCGGCGAGTACGGCGCCGACCTGCGCGAGAAGCTGATCGACACCGGATCGCTGCCCGCGCCTGACCCGGACGCGCTCGCCGGGCCCTTCGCGCACATCCTCGTCGACGAGGCGCAGGAGCTGACCGACGCCGAATGGGCGATGCTGCTGCGGCGAGATCCGGCGCGCAGCTTCACGATCGTCGGCGACCGCGCGCAGGCCCGGCACGGCTTCACCGAGTCGTGGGAGTCGCGGCTCGCGCGGGTCGGCATCGGCGGCGGAGCTGGTTCCGGTGCGGTCTCGCTCGCCTCGCTCACGATCAACTACCGCACGCCCGAGGAGGTCATGGCGGCGGCCGAGCCGGTCATCCACGCCGTGTTCCCCGAGGCGAACGTGCCGTCGTCGGTGCGGGCGAGCGGCATCCCCGTCGAGACGCGGCCGATCGCCGAGCGAGATGCGCTGCTCGACGCCTGGCTCGCCGCGCACGCCGAGGGGGTCGCGGTCGTGATCGGGGATGCGTCGTTCGCGCCGCGTCCGCGGGTCGCGTCGCTCACGCCCGAGCTCGCGAAGGGGCTCGAGTTCGACCTGGTGGTGCTGGTGAACGCGCCGTCGGAGCCGGCGGGTGCGGATGTCGCATCCTTCGATCCCGCCGTGTCCGCGCCCGCCTCGATCGAGGCCGCCGTCGACCGCTACGTGGCGATGACCCGCGCGACGCAGCAGCTCGTCCTGCTCGAGCCCTGAAGAGCGTGGCGCTGAGGAACCGTCGTTGACAGCGCTGTCATTGCCTGGCAGGCTGGCCGGACGCTCCGCACCGCCCCCGCGTCGGATGCGCATCGGGAAGAGGACAACGTCGTCGTGAAGCTCAGCAGAACCCTGCCCGCGCGCCCCGCGCGCCCCCTCGCCTTCGTGCTGGCGTTGGCCACCGCGGCCGCCATCGGCGTCGCGGCGGCGCCCGATCAGAGCGCCGCCGCAGCCCCCGCGCCGCTCGACGACGCGGCGCTGCTCGCCCAGGTGAATCCCTTCATCGGCACCGAGAACCTCGGCAACACCTATCCCGGCGCGGCCCGTCCCTTCGGCATGGTGCAGTTCTCGCCCGATACCGGTCACAACACGGGCTACGCCTGGGATGACAGCGTCGTGCGCGGCTTCTCGCTCACCCACCTCTCGGGCGTCGGCTGCGGCATCGCCGGCTACCTGCCGGTGCTGCCCGTGCTCGGATCGCCCGTCGACACCGGCGTCACGAACTACGCCGACTACGCGATGGCGTTCTCGCACAACACGGCCGACGACACGACGCGCGAGAACGCCTCGCCCGGCTACTTCCAGGTGAAGCTCACGAGCCGCGGCGGCCCGGAGAAGGGCGCCGTCGTCAACGCCGAACTCAGTGCGACCGAGCGCACGGCCGTGCAGCGCTACACCTTCCCGTCGAGCACCCGGTCGACCGTCATGGTCAACGCCGGCCAGACGCTCACCGGCGACGTGCCGGCGTCGGTGCAGTTCGTCGACGACCACACGATCCGCGCGGCGATCCGCATCTCCGGCTTCTGCCAGGGGACGCAGCCCTTCACGGTCTTCACCGAGACGACCTTCGACCGGCCCTTCGCCTCGCACGGCACCTGGACCGGCGGCGCCGTCGCGAACGGATCGGACGCCGCCGCCGAGGCCGCGCGCACCGGCGCCTGGGCCACCTTCGACACCACCGACGACCGCACGGTCGAGGCCGTCACCTCGATGAGCTACGTGGATGCCGACGGCGCCCACGCGAACCTGCTCGCCGAGACGGCCGGATTCGATCAGACGCGCGCGGATGCCGAGGCGGCCTGGGTGCAGCGGCTGTCGCAGGTGCGCATCCCGGCCGGCGCGGCGAGCTCGCGGGAGTTCTACTCCTCGCTCTACCGCTCCTTCCTCTCGCCGAACATCGGCAACGACGTCGACGGCAGCTACCGCGGCTGGGACGGCGCGATCCACCGCGGCTCGGCCGGCGACCGCCCGTACTACCAGAACTTCTCGCTCTGGGACACGTACCGCACGCAGCAGCAGCTGCTCGCGATGCTCGCCCCGAAGGAGTCCGCCGACATGGCCGTGTCGCTCATCCGCATGGGGGAGCAGGGCGGGTGGCTTCCCCGCTGGGCCTACGGTCCCGTCGAGACGAACATCATGACCGGCGACCCGGTCACGCCGTTCCTCGTCAGCGCGTGGCACCAGGGACTGCTGACCCGCGCCGAGGCCGACCGCGCCTACGCGCTGCTGCTGAAGAACGCCGACGGCACCCCGCCCGCCGACCTGCCGCTGCAGGCCAACGGCCGCGCCGGCAACCCGATCTACGTCGCCGACGGCTTCGCGCCCTACGCCCCCGCCGAGAGCGGATTCCCCGGCGACTACGACCTGCAGCACGGCGCCTCGGCGACCCTCGAGTACGCGCTCGCCGACGCGACGCTCGCCACGATGGCCCGCGACCTCGGCCACGACGCCGACGCCGCGCGTCTGGCCGCCCGCGGCCAGAACTACCGGGCGATCTGGGATGCCGACGCCGGCACCTTCCGTCCGCGCGACCGCAGCGGCGCCTTCGTCGGTGACGCCGAGGCCTCGCAGGCGCCCGGATTCCACGAGGGCACCGCATCCCAGTACCGCTGGCTCGTGCAGCAGGATGTGCCGGGCCTGATGCGGCTGCTGAGCAAGGACGCGGCCGACCCGCGCCCCGCGGTCGAGGCGCGGCTCGACGAGTTCTTCGCCTACGACAAGCTCAAGGCCGACCCGGTCACGACGGTCAACACCGACTGGGTCACGAGCACCGCCAACGAGGGCGGCTACGGGCGCAGCACCTACAACCCGAACAACGAGCCCGACCTGCACGCGCCGTACATGTACCTCTGGACGGGCCGCCCCGACAAGACGGTGGATGTCGTGCGCGCCGCCATGGGCCTCTTCACCGATTCGCCGCGTGGCGTGACCGGCAACGACGACATGGGCACGATGTCGGCCTGGTACGTGCTGTCGGCGATGGGCGTCTACCCGATCATCCCCGGCAGCGACGTCTGGGGTCTCACGACGCCCGCCTACGACCGCATCGAGGTGCGGCGCGGCGACGAGACCGCGGCGGGCCTGACGATCACGGCCGACGGGGTCAGCGACCAGGCGCGCTACACGACCGGCGTCACCGCCGGCGGGCACGCGGTCGACAGGGGATACCTCAGCGGAGCCGATCTGAAAGACGCCGGCACGCTCGACTTCGCCGTCGCGACCACGCCGGGCACCTGGGCGACCGGCCGCGACGCGGCACCGGGGGCGATCAACCCCGAGACGCCGGTGCCGTCGCGGGTCACCGGATCGCTCGCGGATTCCGTGCTCACGGTCGCGCCCGGCGCATCCGCCCGCACTTCGCTCGAGCTGCTCGTGCAGTCGGAGGGCGACTTCTCCGGCCGCGTCGAGGTCGTGTCGGCGACGCCGGGACTCACGGTCGACGTGGGCGACGGCACGGTCCGCGCGAGCGGCGCCCGCACCCCGGTCGCCGTCTCGAAGGCGGTCGGCGTCAGCGCCTCGAACGTCGTCGACAGCGACGGCTCGATCGTGCTGCGGGTCGTCGCCGACGGCGGAGCCTCGCGGGAGTTCACGCTCACGATCGTCAGCCGTTCCCCGTGGCTGCAGGGCTCCTATTCGGCGACCGGCATCGGCACGCCCGGTCAGCCGGATGCGAGCTTCGACGAGGGCGGCGCCTACTACCTGCGCGCGGCGCTCGAGAAGGGCGGCTTCACGCCGTCGTCGACTCACGATCTTGAAGGGCGCAGTCTCGGTGACACGGGCCTCGTCTTCACGATGCCGGCCTACGGCCCGGGCGCGAAGGACAACGTGCCGATGAACGGCCAGACGATCGCCGTTCCGGCCTCGATCGGCTCCACCTCGCGCCTCGCCCTCATCGGCTCGGCGAACAACGCGAGCCCCTCGGCCACCGGCACCGTGACGCTGACCTTCGCCGACGCGAGCGGCGCGACCCGCACCACCACCGCATCCGTGCGGCTCACCGACTGGTGCAAGGGCAGCCCCGACGGCGACAACAGCAGCGTCATCCAGATGGGGCAGCGGGTGGAGTCGGACGATCGGGTCGGCAACGTCGGCTGCGGCCTGTTCGCGACGGCGCCGATCACGACCGGCGTGACCGCGGGATCGCGCCTGGTCTCGATCACGCTGCCGACGAATACGCGGATGCATCTGTTCGCGATCGCGGCCGAGCCCTCGGCGAGCGGGGTGACCCTCACGGCCGACCCGGCCGCGGCGAAGCCCGGTCAGACGGTGACCCTGACGGCGTCCGTCTCGGGCGTGCAGCGCGACGGCGTCGTGGTGCTGACGGATGCGGCGGCGGGCGCCGACGCGGGCGCGGGCGCGGATGCGGGCACCGGCGAGGTCGGACGGGCGCGCGTCGTCGACGGCGTCGCCACGTTCGCGCTCGCGCCGACCACGGGTGCGCACGCGTATCGCGCCGCCTTCGTGCCGGCCGACCCGGCGCTGCAGACCGCGGCGACGTCGGAGGCCACGGAGGTCGTCGTGACCGACCCCTCTGGCCCGCAGCCCGCGACGGTGCACCTGAGCTTCTCGGCGGCGCAGGTCGTCGAGGGCGGCAGCGTCGAGCTGTCGATCCGCGTCGACCCCGCCGCCGCCGGCACCGTGTTCGTCGACGACGGCGTCGTCGCGCCGACCGCCCGGCTGACCCGCGCCGCCGTCGCCGCGGCCGCGGGCGGCGTGCCGCTGGTGAACGGCGCCGCGACGGTCACGATCACCCCGGCCGGCGTCGGCGTGCACGTCTACTCGGTGCGCTTCGTGCCGGATGACGCCGCAGCGCCGTCATCATCCGCCTCGGCGTCGATCACGGTGCTGCCGCGCGACGCGACGGATCCCGGCGACCCGTCGGCGCCCGGCTTGGGCTCGGGCTCCGGCTCTGCCGGGGCGTCGGGCGGGGCGGGCCGCGACCTCGCTTCGACCGGCGACGACCCCGCGGGCCTGGTCACCGCCGCGACGCTGCTGCTCCTCGCCGGCCTCGCGCTGCTGGTGCTGCGCCGCCGCCGGGAGGTCTGACCCGGTCGGCTCGGGTCACCGCGTCGTCAGCGTGACCCGGGCCGGGCGCTCAGCCGAGCGCGGCGTCGATGAGCGTCGCGGCGGCACGGCGCGCCTGCCCGGCCGCCTCGCCGGTTCCGGCGATCGCCGCGGTCGTCTGCGCGCCCTCGGCGAGGATAGCGAGCTGCGCGGCGAGGTCGGCGCTGCCGCCGGCCGCATCCACCAGCGAAGCCATGTACGCCTGGAATGAGGCCTTGTGCTCGCGCGCCGCCGCGGCGACGGCGGGGGAGGCGGCGCCGAGCTCGCCGAAGGTGTTGATGAAGCCGCAGCCGCGGAAGTCGTCGTCGTCGAACCACACCGCGAGGTAGTCGTAGGTCGCGAGCAGCTGCGCGCGCGGACCCTCGGCCGCGACGGCGCTCACGGCGGCGGCGAGCGTCGAGGTCCACAGCTCGTGGCGGCGACGCAGCACTTCGAGCACGATCGACTCCTTCGACGGGAAGAGACCGTAGAGCCGGCGCAGCGAGACGCCGGAGGCGCTGCGCAGGTCGTCCATGCCGACGGCCTGCACGCCGCGGGCGTAGTAGAGCGCGTCGGCGACCTGCACGACATGCTCACGGGCCGCGTCCTCGCCGCGCGGAGCGGATGCGGCGGTCGCCTCGACGTCACCGTCGCGGGTGTCCGCACCTGCCGATCCGCTGCTCATGCGGCCAGTGTACTTGCGCGAGAACGCTCGTTCCGGCTAGCGTGGCCAGCACGTGAGAACGCTCGTTCTCAACCCCCGATCGTCAGGAGCACCACATGCCCACGCGCACCGCACGCACCGCCTGGAACGGCTCGCTCGAGGCCGGCGGCGGCCAGGTCGAGCTGACCAGCTCGAAGGTCGGCACCTACGATGTCTCGTTCCCGAAGCGCGCCGCCGACGACGCCGACGGCACCACGAGCCCCGAAGAGCTCATCGCCGCCGCCCACTCCGCCTGCTACGCCATGCAGTTCTCGGCCCTGCTCGGCGGCGCCGGCGGCACGGTCGAGCAGCTCGACGTGAAGGCCGACGTGTCGCTCGGGCCCGACTCGTCCGACGGCGGCTTCAAGCTCACCGGCATCGTGCTCACCGTCGAGGGCGAGGTCTCGGGCATCGACGAGGCCACCTTCCTCAAGGCCGCCGACGACGCCAAGGCCGGCTGCCCGGTCAGCAAGGCGCTCTCCGGCGTCGAGATCACGCTCAACGCGACCTTCGTGAGCTGACCCCGACAGCTCGCGCCCCCGCCGGCGACCCGCGCCGGCGAGACACCGAGGGGGTGGATGCGCCGCGCATCCACCCCCTCGTCGTCGTCGCGAAGCCCTGCGCCTCAGCCCTGCTTCGTCGTCTTCTCGACGCTCATCACCAGCACGACGCGATCGGCCGAATCGGCCGGCGCGGGGCTCTCCATGCCGTACCGCTTCGAGAGTTCGACGTAGAACGCGCCGGTCGGGTCGGGTTCGACCGCGACGAGGCGCCCGCGCACCTCGAGGTAGCGGATCGGGTTCTCGGGGTCGACGACCGAGATCGCCATCGACGGGTTCTGCTGCAGGTTGCGGAACTTGCCGCGCTTCGTCGTGTGCGTGAAGCGCAGGTGCTCGCCGTCGAAGAGGAACCACATCGGGTTGACCTGCACGCTGCCGTCGGGGCGCACGGTTCCGAGGTGCGCATAGAGCGGCTGCTCGAGCAGGGAGCGGAAGTCGGCCGGGATCACGCTGTTCGCATCGGTCACGCGTCCATGCTGGCACGGCCTCCGCGCGCGCCGCCGGGCTCGCCGCCGCGCGGATCGGGCACGATGGAGCTGAGGAATCTCCGACGAGAGGATGCCATGTCCACGCCCGAGCCGGCCAGCAGCCCCAGCACCCCGCCGACGTCCCCGACTCCGCGGGCGGCCCCGCCCGCTCGACCGCCGCCAACCCCTACGCCGTCGCGCCTGACTCCGCGCCCCAGTACGACGCCCCGCCGTCGGGCTGGGCCTCGGGCACCTCGACGTCGACCACGATCGGCTTCGGCGGCGGCGCCCCCGGCGTGCGTGTCACGACCCGCGCCTACGGCGCGACCGAGTCGTGGAAGATCATCGCGATCGTCGGCTTCGTCTTCGCGTTCATCTTCTCGATCGTCGGACTCATCGTCAGCATCGTCGCCCGCCGTCAGGCGAAGCAGGCGGGGGCCGTCAGCAGACTCGCGACCGCGGGCATCATCGTGTCGATCGTGCGCCTCGTGCTCGACATCGTCGCGATCGTCCTGTTCGTCACGCTCTTCGCCGGTATCTTCCAGGCCTGCGCCGACCTCGGCCCGGGCACCCACGTGCGCGACGGGGTCACCTACACCTGCAGCTGACCCGGACGCGGCGGAGGTCGCGCCGAGCCGCTCAGCCGGCCATCAGCTCGCGCAGGCTCAGCGGCGCGCGTCCGGTCACCCGCTCGACCGCATCCGTGACGCCGTCGAGCTCGCCCGCGGCGATCGCCGTGTAGGTCGACACCCAGGCCTCCACCTGCCAGTCGGGTGCGCCGTAGCTCGCACGGGAGGCGTAGGCCTCGTCGAGCGTCTCGTCGTGGAAGGCGATCGCCCGCCCGGTCGACGCCGACAGGATGCCCGCCACCTCGTCGAGCGTCAGCGCCTCAGGCCCGGTGAGGTCGTAGGTCGCCCCCGCGTGGGCCGCGGGATCGCGCAGGATCGCGGCCGCGGTGCGGGCGACGTCCGCCTGCGCGACCGCGGCGACGCGCCCCGACCCGGCCGGCCCGCGGATCACGCCGTCGTCGCCGGGCAGGTGCGCGAAGAAGTCGAGGTAGAAGTCGTCGCGCAGGAAGGTGTGCGCCATCCCGCTGGCCTGCAGGTGACGCTCGGTCGCGGCGTGGTCGCGGGCGAGCGTGAAGGTGGCGTCATCGGCCGCGCCGAAGAACGACGTGTAGACGACGTGCTCGACGCCGGCGGCCGCCGCCGCGTCGATCACGGCGAAGTGCTGCGCCAGCCGGTCGGCGCTCTCGGCGCCCGACACGAGGAAGAGCGTGCGGACCCCGGCGAGAGCCGTGCGGGCGCGGTCGTCGTCCGCGTACTCGGCCGCGACCACCGTGGCGTCGTCGAGCTGCGGCGCCGCCTCCGGTCGGCGTGCGAGCAGCCGCAGGGGGATGCCGTCGGCCGCGAGCTCGCGGGCGACCATGCCGCCGACGCGACCGGTCACGCCGGTCACGGCCAGCTCGGGGAGGGACGAGGTGGATGCGCTGCGGTCGCTCGGGCTCACCCGTCCACTCTGCCGGATGCCGACGTCGCGCAGCCGATCCGCCGCATCTTGGCGAGTCCTTTCGTGCCGCACCGGTCGATGGGGCCGTTACGAGGCGGATCGGACCTGTCCGTGCGCGGCGTGCGCCGCGATCGCTCGCGCGACCGCGGCGGGCTGGTCGACGGGCGTGATGTGTCCGCTGTCGTCGAGCTGCACCACGCTGACGGCCTCGGCCCGCCCGGCGACTCCGTACAGCTGCACCGCGGTGAGCCCGCCGACCGTGCCGCCGCCGAGCGCGAGCGCGGGCACGGCGAGGCGGTGCTCGCGCATCCACGTGGCGTTCGCCGCCGCATCTGCGGGCATCGCGCGGTAGTAGTCGAAAGCCGTCGACAGCCGGGCCGGGTCGCGATACGCGGCGACGATGCGCGTTGCGAGGTCGGGCGAGAGCCGTCGCGCGCCGATGCCGAGGAAGAACCGCACGTACTCCTCCTGCGAGCCGACCACGATCCGCTCCGCGAGCCGCCCCGGTGCCTGGTGGAAGCCGAACCACCAGGGCCCGCCGGGCCGCTCCGCCGTGCCGAGCAGCGGCTCGGCGCCCGGAACGCCGCCGATCGCTCCCTCCGTCAGCGTCACGGTGTGCACGCGACCCGGATGCCGAGCAGCGAGCGCGAAAGCCGCTGCGACGCCGAGGTCGAGCCCGACGACGTGGACTCGCTCGAGCCCGAGCCGATCGAGGAGGGCGATCAGCTCGACCGCCACCGCGTCCGCGGTCGGCGGATCCGGCAGCGGATCACTGTCGCCGAGCCCCGGCAGGTCGACCGCGATCGAGCTCTGTCCGAGCTCGGCGAGCTGGTGCGACACGTCGTGCCACACGGCGCGCGTGTGCGGGAAGCCGTGCAGCAGCAGAACCGGGCCGCCCTCCGGCTCGTCGACGTGGATGCGGTCGAACGCCAGCGTCGTCGCCCCCGCCCTCGTACGCTCGGTGACGACGGGATGACGGGTGGCGGCGGGTCGATCAGATGCGGACATCTCCAGCTCCTCGAGTACTGCGAGTATCGTTCGGTGACATGGTCACCGTAGGAGAGCGCACAGCACGCCGACAAGACGGCACCTTCCCGTCACCTGGTCACGCCGAGGTGACCGTCCGGCCGGCGCGGGGCGACCGTGGTGACCTCTTCGACGCCACCTGCCCGACCCGTCATCTGCTTGATCGCGTCGGGTCGAAATGGTCGGTCATGCTCGTGCTGACGCTGCATGCGGCCGCGCCGATCGGCGACGCCGAGCCCGGCTTCGCCGAGCTGCGCTTCGCCGAGCTGCGCCGTCGCGCCCCCGGCATCTCGCAGAAGATGCTGACCGCGTCACTCCGATCGCTCGAACGCGACGGCCTCGTCGCGCGTCGGGTCGAGCCGACCACCCCACCGCGCGTGCACTATCGGCTCACCCGGCTGGGGGCATCCCTCGTGCCGGCGCTGCTCGCGCTGCGTGACTGGGCCGAGACCAACATGCCGCGTGTCGACGACAACGGCGCGGCCTACGACGGGCGGCTCGCGAGTCGGGGCTGAGCCGAGAGGTCGCGCGATCCGGCCGGGCCGGATGTCGCGCTCAGCTCGCGGCGTCGGCGCCCTTCGCCGCGCCGCCGGCGGTCGCGTCGAAGAAGGGCATCGCCACGAGCCCCTCGAAGCGCCGGCGCAGCGGAGTCGGCAGCGCGCGCTCGACCTTCGCCGTCGCGGAGTCGAGGCCGCGATCCCGCTCGGGCAGGATGCCGGCCCGCCGGCCCAGCGCGAGCGCGAGCATGACGGCGAGCGCCTCCTCGTCGGTCAGCATGAGCGGCGGCATCGCGAAGCCCTCGCCGATGCGGTACCCGCCGTAGCGTCCGCGCACCGTCTCGACGGGAACGCCGAGCTCGCGCAGGTGCTCGGCGTAGCGGCGGACGGTGCGCTCATCCACCTCGAGCACGGCGGCGAGCTCGCCGACGGAGCGCTTCGGGGCCGACTGCAGCAGCTCGAGCATGGTCAGGACGCGGGCGGTAGGGCGGGGCATCCCCTCAAGCCTGGCACAGCTACCGGACGCGCTGTGTCCGCTTGGTCCGGCATCCACCCGAAGCGGGGCGTCAGGCGGCGTGCACCCAGCCCGTCTTGCGCACGATCATCGCCCGGCCGTACTGCGCCGCCGCGAGGTAGTGGCCCACGACGCCGCAGAGGAACAGCACGAAGCCGCTGCCGATGATCGCGGCGCCGATCGCGGCGACGCCCGAGGAGACGAGCGCGGTGCCGAGCAGGACGGCGAGCAACCCGACGAAGAGCAGGGCGGTGCGGATCTTGCCCGTCCAGGTGACCGGCAGGTTCGGGTCGCCGTCGAACACGGTGACGCTGAGGATGCCGAGGGTCAGGTCGGGCACGACGAGCAGCACGACCGCGGACCAGGGGATGAGACCGCCGGCCGCGAGCGACATCACGACGGCGAAGGTGGTGAAGCGGTCGGCGAGCGGATCGAGCCACTTGCCGAGCTCCGAGACGGTGCCGGTGCGGCGGGCGAGCCAGCCGTCGACCCAGTCGGTGCTGAAGACGATCGCGATCAGCACGATCGCCGCCCAGTACTGCTCGACGATGATCAGCACGAGGAACACGGGCAGCAGCAGCAGGCGCACGAGCGAGATCAGGTTCGGCCAGGTGCGCCACTCGTCCTGCCGGAACAGGCGCGTGAACAGCGGCACCCGTGGCACATCGGCCTCGACCGGCGCGCTCGCCCGGGCGGTCGCGCTGGCGACCGCGTCGATCACGGTCGCGGCGGTCGCGTGCGTGCGGCGCACCGCGCGCACGAGCAGTGCGATCACCGCGGCGGCCGCGATGCCGGCCAGCACCAGGTAGCCGCCGTCGCCGAGCGCGTCGCGCACCGCATCCAGCGAGGCCCGCAGCAGGAAGCCGGCGCCGACGTAGACGAGCGCCCAGGTCGCGGCGCCGAGCAGCGAGGCGACGAGGAAGGTGGAGTAGCGCACCCGCGCCACACCGGCGGCGAGCGGCGTCAGCGTGCGCACGATCGGCACGAGTCGGGTCAGGTAGATCGCGAGACCGCCGCGACGCTCGAGGGTGGCGAGCGCGCGGTCCCAGTTGCGCAGCCCGAGTCGACGCACGAGCGGGCGATCGCGCAGGCCCGCGCCGTGACGACGCCCGAGCAGGTAGCCGAGGTGGTCGCCGGCGCAGGCGCCGATCGTGACCGCGACGAACATGATGATCGCCGGCACGACGTCGGTGATCGCGGCGGAGAGCAGCAGGATGACGCCCTCGCCCGGCAGATGGAAGCCGAGGCCGACGCCGTTGTCGAGGAAGGCGAAGAGCGCGCCGAGGCCCCAGGTGAGCGGGTCGGGCAGCGCCGGCGTCGCGACGGCTGCGGGAAGGCTCACGTCTCAAGAGTAGGGCGCGCCGCCGACGGCGCCACCGCATCCGGTCCGCGCCGGCGGAGGCGCGCGTGCGCGAACCTGCGCAACCCCGGTGCACTCTGTCGTCGACGCCCGGCGGCGGGTACGCTCGCCAGCAGAGGCCGTCACCCGGCCTGCGGACGAGGGAGCAGTACCCGCACCACGACAAGACTGACTCGGAAGGTCTGTCGTGTTCTGGCTCCTCCTCATCGCCTCGGGCGTGCTCGAAACCGTCTGGGCTTCGGCGCTCGCCGCCTCGAAGGGATTCCGTCGTCCGCTGCCGACGGTCGTGTTCGCCGTCGCGCTCGTGGCGTCGATGGCCGGTCTCGCGGTCGCGATGACCGCGCTGCCGGTCGGCACCGCCTACGCCGTGTGGGTCGGCATCGGTGCGACGCTCACCGTCGTGTGGGCGCTGATCCGCCGCACCGAGCGCGCCTCGGTCGCCCGCATCCTGCTGCTCCTGCTGCTCGTGGCCTCGGTCGCGGGGCTCAAGACGGTGAGCTGAGATGGCGCGCACGGCTCCCACCCGCACCGCTTCGGCCTGGATCGCCCTGCTCGCCTCGGGCGTGCTCGAGGCCGTCTGGGCCACCGCGCTCGGCCGATCGCACGGCTTCACCGAGCCGCTGCCCTCGCTCGTCTTCCTGGTGTCTCTCGCGCTGAGCATGGCCGGGCTGGGATGGGCGGCGAAGCGCATCCCGATCGGCACCGCCTACGCGGTCTGGGTCGGCATCGGCGCGGCGCTCACGGTCGGCTTCGCGCTCGCGACCGGCGCCGAGGCGTTCTCGCCGCTGAAGGCGCTGTTCCTGGCGGGGATCGTGCTCGCGGTGGTCGGGCTCAAGCTGCTGCCGTCGCCCCCGTCGGCGCCGATCGGGCCCGCTCAGGACGCGGCGCCCGATCCGTCGGCATCAGATCAGCGGCTCAGCGACGCGGGCGCAGCACCCCGTCGACCTCGGGGCCGCGCGAGCGGGCGGGCAGGCGCACGGTGATCTCGTCGCGGAGCGACCCGTCGGCGACGCCGTAGCGCAGCACGACCCGGTCGCGGTGCTCGCGGCCGCCGTCGGGGGTGAGCACCATCGTCGTCGCGCGCAGATCCGCCAGGAACTCGTCCGCACCGCGGCCGGCCCCCTGCCGCTGCTCCCAGTCGCTCCTGAGCATGGCCGGGGCCGAGCCTTCGCGCGGCAGCAGCGCGGCGATGGCGTCGCGCGCGAGGCGGTCGGGGATCTCGGTGTCGTCGAGCACGACGTCCAGATCGTCGATCAGCTGCTGGTCGAGTCGGTCGGGATGATCGATCTCGAGACGCACGGCGATCTCGGCGCCGGCGAAGGGGATGGTCGCCTCCATCGCGCCGCCGCCGACGCCGCCGTCGAGCACGATCGGGCCGAGGATGCGGCTCTGCAGTTCGGTCATGGTCACAGCTCCACGGTGAGGGCTTCGTTGCTGATCAGACCGCGCAGGGTCTGACGGGCGTGCGCGTTGGTGTGGAAGTAGTCCGCGACGGTGGCGTCGAAGAGCCCGTGCCCGCGCTGGTACTCCGCGTGGGTCAGCTCGAGGCAGCGCCGAGTCAGCTCGTGCAGGGCGGAGGCCGCGGGATGCGTGCCCTGCGACGAGATGCCGACGCCGTACTCGCGCGGCGTCGGCGCGCTGCTCGGCCCCGTCTTGATCGCCGAGAGCGCCTGGCTGAGGCCGTCTTCGACGAGCTGCATGTTGTTCGTCACGATCGTGGAGTCGGTCTCGTCCATCTTGATCGAGCCGTCGCCGACGTGGAAGTCGCCGAGCGCGACCCGGTCGAGGTTGTAGCTGGCGAGGTCGCCGTTCATCGTGGTCACCGCCTCGGTCAGGGCCTTGTTCAGCGCGGTCTCCTGGGCGGTGATCGACTCGTTGAGCTTCTTGAGCGCGTTCTCGAACGAGGTCATGATGCTCTCGTACGAGTTGCCGCTGACGTGCACGGCGGCGTCTTCGGAGACCTTCGCGACGGCCGTGCTGATGCCGGCGCTGGTCACGGCGAGGGCGATCGCGGCGCCTCCGACTCCGCCCGCGGGAGCGGTGACGATCGCGGCGACGGCAGTGACCACGGCCCCGGCGACCGCGAGCTGGAACTTCGCGTTCTCGCTCGCGGCGAGGCCGACCTGGGTGTTCCACGCGCTGAGGGCCTGGTCGCAGATCTTGGCGACGTCCTCCTTCACCGCCGGCCACATCGCGCGCTCGGCGGCGTAGTTCGCCTGCAGGATCACGCCGGCCTGACCGAGGCCGTCCTGGACGGTGCAGAACTTCGTGTAGTACTTCCAGAGGAACGGAGCGCGGAACGCGCCCTTCATGTTCCCGAGCACCACGTCGTTCACGGTCGAGCTCGACCGGGCGATCGATCCACTGCCCTGGATGGAGGTGCCGGTGGCGCTGCTGCCGAGCACCGCCGCCGCCGTGTGGACGTCGGCCTGAGGCGTCTCGCAGAGCTCGCCGCTGGGCAGCCCGAGCCACTTCTCGATGATCCCGTCGATGCGCGCCCGGATGTTGTTGAAGCTCGCCTCGCAGTTCACCCCGTCGCCGTAGCCGACGCTCGTGCCGCCGCCTTCGCCGTTCGCATCCGGGCGGTGGTACTGATACGGCGCCCAGCCCCACTTGTTGTAGCTGCTGTCGTTGCCCCAGGTGATGTCGAAGTCCTGGTCTGACATCCAGCAGTCGATCGCGGCGCGCTTCATCTTGCCGATGGTCGTCGCGAGGCTGTCGTATTCGGCCACGTTGACACTCCCGATCCGTCGTCTTCGTAGGCTTGGTGTCGGCGCGATGCGCCAGAATCGGAATCAGGCTAGTTGAATCCTCGTCGGATCTCGATGGCCGACGAGGGCGATCCACGCCGCCGCACCCGCGGGCGGCCTGCCGCCGGATGGAGTCAGCGTGACCGTCGACCAGCCCGTCCCTGTCCCCGCAGCCGACGGCCTCCCTCCGGCGCGGCGCACCCCGGCGGCGGCGATCGTCGGACGGGTGCTCGCGATCGTCGCGCTCGTCGCGACCGCGGCGCTGGCGGTGCCGTACTACGCGACGCAGTCGCTCGCGATCGTCCCGGTCTTCCTGCTCGCGCTCGCGGGGGCGATCGTCGGCCTCGTCCTGTCGGTGCGCGCGTCCGGCGGCACCGGACGTCGCCTCGCCGCGTGGTCGCTCGTCGCGGCTCTCGTGGCGCTCGTGATCGACATCGCGCTGCTCGTGGTCTTCCTGGTCGGCATCGCGGTGCCGGATCTCGCCCGCGTCGAGATGAAGGCACAGGGCCCGCTGAACATGTCGGTCACGTACACGACGTCCGAGAGCAGCGACACCGTCACCTCGCCGGCGGACGGCGAGGCGAGCGCCCGGACCGCGGGGTCCTCGGCGGAAGTGGAGATCGCGGCGCCCGCGGGCAGCGAGACCGAGAAGGTGAGCTGTCAGATCTTCTGGAACGGCGAGAAGGTCGTCGACGAGACGGGCACCGGCTCGGTGACCTGCCGCTACGACCGGCGCTGATCAGCTCGCGGCGCCGGTCTCCTCGATCTCCGACGCGAGGCCGAGCAGATGCCCGGCGCGGGCCAGCCGCTGCAGACGGTCGGCGAGGTGGCTGATGTTCTCGGCGGTCATCGAGATGCGCGAGCCGTCGCGTGACTGCACGGTGAGCGCCTCGCCGGCGAAGCTGGCATCCACGGCGGCCTCGACGACCCGGTCGGCGTCGGCCTGACCCTGCAGGGCGCTGATGCGCCACTTCTCGGCCGCGTCGGGGGCGACGTCGTCGGCGAAGCGGCCGCGCAGCACGCGGCGCACGGCGGCGGCGGCGATCGTCAGCTCGCCGATCGAGCGCAGGATCACGACGGGCGGACCGTCGTCGTGCAGAACGGACATGCTCTCCCCGGGTGGTCGGCGGGTGGTGCAGTGGCGCCACTCTAGCGATCCTCGGATGCGCGGGGCCATGCCCTTGACGCGGCGGGTCGGCGGCGGATATCGCGGCCGACCCGCCGCCGCGGAGCAGCGCTGACCGGGTCAGCCGTCGCTGGGCGCTCCGCTCGGTGCGCGGTAGAGATCGCCGGTGCCGGCGTCCAGCTTGACCTCGTGCGTGGTCGATCCTTCGACGAGCTCGACCTGCCAGATCACCGTGCCGTCCTCGTCGTCGAGCTTCACCTCGGTGATGACGCCCTTCGACTGCACGGAGGCCGCCTTGGCGGCGTCGGAGAAGTCGATCTTCGCCCACTGCAGGTAGTGCACGTTCTCGGCCGCGTCGTCGGCGTCGGTGGTCTGCGGGCTCGGGCTGCCGATGATCGACGCGTCCTTCGCACTGACCTTCACGTCGGTCTCGCTGCCGTCGTCGGCCGCGATCACGACCTCCCAGGCGGTGCCGTCGTCATCCTTCTCGACCGAGATCACGATTCCTGATCCGACCTGCTCCAGCGCGGTCTCGGCCGCCGAGCCGAGGTCGCCGCCGGGGTCGCCGACCGCCGCCGAGGGCGCGGGGCTCGGCGTCACGGCGCCGGCCGTGCAGCCCGACAGCAGCGCGGCGGCGAACGGCAGCGCCAGAGCGGCGGGAAGGAGCCGGGCGAGGGATGCGGGGGATTCCGCGCGGGAGGCGACGGTGGTGCGGGGCATGGAACTCCTCGGGGGTTCCGCCCACTCTGCACCCTGCGCATGGGAGTCGCCCGCGCCGCATCGGATGCGCGAGCGAGAAGGAGCCCGAACACGACGAAGGGGCTGCCCGCGCGATGCGGGCAGCCCCTTCTCGATCTCTCCGTCCGGGCGGCTCAGGCCGACCGGTGCTGAGTGCTCAGTCGAGCGGGATCAGCGGCCGAGCACGCCCTCGAGCGCGGCGTCGACGGTGTCGCCGACCTCGGCGCCGATGCCCGAGGTCGCGTCGGTGACGACGTCGCCGACCGAGGTGCTCGGGTTGCCCGCGTTGGTCTCATTGCCCGAGACGTTGCCGGCGGTGTTGCCGTTCGCGGCGCTGTTGCCGTTGCCCGCGCTCACGTCGTTGCCCGACGCGATCGGGGCGGTGGTGTTCGTCTCGTTGCCCGAGGCGATCGGCGCGGTGGTGGTGTTGCCCGAGGCGATCGGGTTGCCCGAGGCGACGTCGCCGACGTTGATCGACGGCGCGAGCGTGACCGGCACCGAGGTGTCGGGCTGCACGGGGGTGCTGTTGCCGCTGATGATCTCGCGCAGGCGGGTGCCGTCGAGCAGCGACGAGGTGCTGTCGGTGTCGGTCGTGCGGGTCGAGTCGCTCGTCACCGACGAGGAGTCGTGCGAGTCGGTCGAGTGGGAGTCGGCGGCCATGGCAGGAGCCGAGAACCCGATGGCGAGGGCGCCGGCGGCGGCGGTTCCGAGGATTCCGAAAGCGGTCTTCTTGACGGTGGTGTTCACGATGAGTGGTTCCTTTTCCGTTCGGGTCGCGGTGCAACTCCCAGGGAGCACCGGCGCCGATCGAGTCGTTCCCGATCGACGTGGAGTGGTTCCCCGCCCTGCGAGATCCGGTTTGGTCGGATTCCCCTCGAACGGGGGTCAATCGACCGATCGGGTGGATGCGTGCCCCGTGATTCCGGGCCGGGGAGCGGAGTCTGGCAGTCCCCTGGCAGTGCCCGAACTCGACCGATCCGCCCGGCCGATCCGCGACGACACGCCGGGCCCGCGACCCGCTTTCGGGAGCGTTGATGTCGGTGGTCGCCCGTAATCTCGGTGTACGGCCTGCGACACGCCGAACCACAACATGTAGGGGAATGACACTCCTGTCATTAGCGCTATATAGTGGTGATCCCGCGGCGCCGACAGGTTCCGCCGGCTCAGATCTCACCAACGCGAAGGGGGTCCCGATATGGACAACGACAGCATCGACGGCTACGACATCCCGGTCGACCCGATGGACCTGCTGCAGTGCGACAGCTGCCAGTGATCTAATCCTCGGCGCGGGCTCGTGAGCCCAAACCAGTACGGAAGCCCCCGGCGATCTTCGGATCCCGGGGGCTTCTGTGTGCCAGGGCATAGGTAGTCTCGGACGGTGGCAGTGAACCCCGAGATCCAGGGTCGGCGGCTCCCGCCGGTCGGCCCCTACCTGGTGGGCCGCGAGAAGGTGCGCGAGTTCTCGCGCGCCGTGCTCGCGCAGAGTCCCCTCAACACCGACCCCGAGGCGGCCCGCGCCGCCGGCTACGCCGACGTCGTCGCCCCGCCGACCTTTCCGGTCGTGGTGCAGGAGGCGACGCTCGCGCAGCTGCTCGCCGAGCCCGACACCGGCATCGACTTCACCCGCGTCGTGCACGGCGACCAGCGCTTCACCTTCGTGCGTCCGGTCGTCGCCGGCGACGAGCTCATGGCCGAGCTGACCGTCACGAGCGTGAAGAGCCTCGGCGGCCACAGCATGGTGACGGCATCCACCGAGGTCGTCGACCTCGACGGCGAGCTCGTGCTCACCGCGATCTCGACGCTCGTGGTGCGCGGCGACGAGGAGGCCTCCGCATGACCCGCCCCCGCATCTCCGACCTGACCGTCGGCGAGGTCGTCGCCGAGCGCACCGTGACGCTGCACCGCGACGAACTGGTGCGCTACGCCGGCGCCTCGGGCGACTTCAACCCCATCCACTACCGCGACGACGTCGCCGCCGACGCCGGGCTGCCGGGCGTGCTCGCCCACGGCATGCTCACGATGGGCCTGGCCGTGCAGCCGGTGGTCGACTGGCTGGATGGCGACAGCGGTCGCGTCGTCGACTATCAGACGCGCTTCACCCGCCCGGTCGTCGTCGACCCGGTCGAGGGCGCCGAACTGACGATCGTCGCGAAGGTCGGCGTTCTCGAGGAGCGCTTCGCGCGCATCGACCTGACCGTCAGCTATGGCGGACAGACCGTGCTCGGCAAGGCGCAGGTGCGGGTCGACCTCGAGTGACCGACGCCACGACGCCCGCCGGCGGGGCCTCGGCTGACCCCGCCGTCCCCGTCTCGACAGCCTCGGCCCTCGCGCCGCCGCTGAGCGAGCTGACGACCCTGCGGGTCGGCGGCCCGGCGCGCGAGCTCGTGCAGCCCGACAGCGAGCTCGAGATCGTGCGCACGGCGCTCGACGTGTGGTCGACGGGTGACGACTGGTGGGTGCTCGGCGGCGGCTCGAACGTGGTCGCGCCCGATGACGGACTCGACGGCACGGTCATCCGCCTCGCCACCCACGGCGTGAAGCGCATCGAGGGCGACGACCCCGCGCGCGTGCACCTGCGCGTGCAGGCGGGCGACCCGTGGGATGCGCTGGTCGGCCTGACCGTCTACAACGGCTGGTCGGGCATCGAGGCGCTGAGCGGCATCCCGGGTTCGGTCGGCGCCGCGCCGATCCAGAACATCGGCGCCTACGGGCAGGACCTGTCGCAGGTTCTCGTCGCCGTCGACTTCCTCGATTGGGAGACCGGGCACCGCCTGCGCCTCACCGCCGACGAACTGGGCCTGGGATACCGCACGAGCGCGATCAAGCGCGGCCGCCTCGGCATCGTGATCGCGGTCGAGCTCGAGCTCACCGCCACGACCGACCGCGTGCCGCTGAGCCGCCCGGTCGCCTACGCGCAGCTCGCCGACGCCCTCGGAGTGCAGGTCGGCGAAGCCGCGCCGATCCGCGAGGTGCGCGAGGCCGTGCTGCGGCTGCGCGCCGGCAAGGGCATGGTGCTGGATGCCGCGGACCCCGACTCGGTCAGCGCCGGCTCTTTCTTCACCAACCCGATCGTCGAGGAGAGCGTCGCGCGCGCGCTTCCCGCCGACCTGCCGCGCTGGCCGATCGAGCCCGACGACGACACCCCGCTCGTGCTGCCGCTCGGCTACGAGCCGGCGCCGCGCCCGCGCGACACCCGACCGCGCCACGTCAAGCTCAGCGCCGCCTGGCTGATCGAGCGCGCCGGCATCCACCGCGGCTTCGCCCTTCCGGGCTCGCACGCGGCGATCTCGTCGAAGCACACGCTCGCGCTCACCAACCGCGGCGGGGCGACGGCGCTCGAGATCGAGCAGCTGGCCGAGTTCGTGCGCACCCGCGTCGCGTCGGAGTTCGGCGTGGTGCTGGCGCCCGAGCCGGTGTTCCTCGGCCCCAGCGACGACCTGTACTGATCCGGTCGACAGCGGCGAGCTGCGGATTGCGCCGGGTGACGGCGCGATTCGCCGGATGCGGACGAGCGGGAATAGCGTCGGACGGTCGATGCGTTCACATGGACGCGAGGATGCGGGAGCGTCGTCGCGCGCCCGGAACCGCATCCCGACCGACCGCCTCCCTCCGGCGGCCCGGCAACCAGAATCCTGATCGGGAAAGCGAAGTATGAGCACGACCGAGATCCACCCCTCCACTGTCCGCAACGCCGAGACCGATGCCGAGCTGCACCCGCTGCTCGACGAGCGGTGGAGCCCGCGCTCCTACGACGAGAGCGCCGAGATCGACGACGCCGAGCTGCACGCCCTGCTCGAGGCCGCCCGCTGGGCCCCCTCGGCCGCGAACTCGCAGCCGCGCCGCTTCATCGCCGGACGCCGCGGAACCCCGACCTTCGATGCGATCCACGCCGGCCTCGCCAGCGGCAACCAGCCCTGGACCTCGAAGGCCGCGCTGCTCGTCGTCGGCCTCACCGCCGTCGACCCCGAGCAGGGCCCGCACCGCTGGGCCGAGTACGACCTCGGCCAGTCGATCGCGCACCTCACCGTGCAGGCGCACGCGCTCGGCCTGCACGCGCACCAGATGGGCGGCATCCTGCCCGACGAGCTGAAGAAGTCGTTCGACCTGCCCGAGAACGTCGTGCCGGTCACGGTCACCGCGATCGGCCGCGTGGATGTCGCCGAGGAGCTCGACGAGCGCTTCCGCGAGCGCGAGACCGCGCCCCGCAGCCGCAAGCCGCTCGATGAGCTGGTGATCGTCGCGGAGTAGGCCCCGCATCCCCTTCCGCCGCCGCGTCGGGCCCCGCGCCCGCGCTGGTCATCGCGGGCTGCACGACGCCCGGTGCGACCTCGGTCGCCCGGGCGTCGTCGTGTCTGCGGCGCGCTGACGACGAGAGGGCCGGCCGCGGCGTCTCCCTGCACGGGACGCCGCGGCCGGAGTCGAGGGGGATGCCGGCTCCGCTTCGCGCTGCTCCGCTTCGAGTGCGGGCGGCATCCCGACCGGGTCAGTGCACGATGAGCATCACGGCCATGACCGCCATGATCGCGGCCACGAGGATGTCGAGCACCCGCCAGGCGGCCGGCTTCGCGAACAGCGGGGCGAGCAGCCGCGCCCCGAAGCCGACGACCGTGAACCAGAGGAGGCTCGCCGCCCAGGCGCCGATGCCGAAGGCGAGGCGGTCGTCGCCGTAGCGCGAGCCGATCGAGCCGAGCAGCACGAGCGTGTCGAGGTACACGTGCGGGTTGAGCCAGGTGAGTGCGAGAGCGGTCAGCGCGACGGCGGCGAGCGAGCCGGCGGCGGGGGAGCGGCGGATGCGGCGCGGGCTCGGCGCGCTCGGCGCCGCGAGCGCGGTCGTGGTGCCGGCCGCCCCGGATGCCGCCGCCGTGACGCGCGTCTCGACGGCGCCCGCCGTGGTCCCGCCCTCGACGATCGCGCTGGCGTCGGCGCCCTCGCGGGAGCGCCGCTCGCCGTCGCGGCTCGCGGAGCCGCTCTCGCCCGCGTCCACCTCCAGCGCCTCGGGCTCGAGCGCGCGGCGCACGGCGAACACGGCGTAGAGCAGCAGGAACGCGGCGCCCGCCCAGCGCGCGACCTCGGCCAGCACGGGCGCGCTCGCGAACACCGCGCCGCCGCCCGCGATGCCGACGGTCATGAGCACCGCGTCCGACAGCGTGCAGATCACGATGACGACCAGCACGTGCTCACGCCGGATGCCCTGGCGCAGCAGGAAGGCGTTCTGCGCGCCGATGGCCGCGATGAGCGACAGGCTGAGGCCGAATCCGGCGAGCACGGTGGTGAGCACGGCCCCAAGCTAGGGGCGGATACGCGCGCAGACCAGTTCAGGATTCTCATGCATCATCAGCGCAGCTAATGTGGCCGCATGATCCCCGCCGAGTCGCTCGCGACGCTGCAGGCGGTCGTCGACGAGGGCAGCCTGGATGCGGCGGCGCGCGCTCTGCACGTGACGCCGAGCGCCGTCAGTCAGCGGCTCAAGGCGCTCGAACAGCGCCTCGGACGTGTGCTGCTCATCCGCTCCAAGCCCGCCCGGGCGACGCCCGCGGGCGAGGTGCTGCTCCGGCTGGCGCGCCAGCAGCAGCTGCTCGAGCGGGAGGCGCTCGCCGAGCTCGGACTCGACGAGGCGCGCGGGGTCGAGCTCGCGGTCGCGATCAACAGCGACTCGCTCGCGACGTGGATCATGCCGGCGCTGCACCGGGTCGCCGAGCGCACCGGCGTGCTGCTCGATGTGGTGCGCGACGACCAGAGCGACACCGCCGCGCGGCTCGCCGCCGGCACGGTCATGGCCGCCGTGACGTCCGAGGCGGCGCCCGTGCCGGGATGCCGCAGCGTGCTGCTCGGCAGGATGGTCTACCGCGCCTCCGCGACGCGGGAGTTCGCCGCACGCTGGTTCCCCGACGGCGTCACGGCGACCGCGCTCGCCGTCGCCCCGGTCATCGACTTCGACCGCCGCGACGACCTGCAGACCCGGTTCCTGCGCTCGATCACCCGGCAGCGCATCGACCCGCCGCGCCACCGCATCCCCGGCGCCGCCGACTTCGCCGACGCGGTGCGGCTCGGACTCGGCTGGGCGATGCTGCTCGACCACCAGCTCGCGGCGCACCCCGACGAGCTCGTCGAGCTCGCGCCGCACAAGCCGCTCGAGGTGCCGCTGTACTGGCAGCAGTGGGATCTGCGCTCGGCGTCGCTCGACGCGCTCGCCGACGAGGTGCGCACGGCGGCCGCCGCGGCGCTCGTCTGACCGCGCCGGTCGCCGCCGGAGACGCCGAAGCGGGTCGGACCCTGAGATCCGACCCGCTTCGTGCGAGCGTCAGCCGAGCAGCCTCAGCTGAACAGCTTCGCCAGGCGCTCCACGCCCTCGCTGATCGCGTCGTCGCCCATGGCGTAGCTGAAGCGCAGGTAGCCGGACGGGCCGAAGGCCTCGCCGGGAACCGGGGCGACCTCGGCCTTCTCGAGGATGAGGTCGGCCAACTCGAGCGTCGTCGTCGGGGTCGTGCCCGCCCACTCGCGGCCGAGCAGCCCGCGCACGTCGGGGTAGACGTAGAAGGCGCCGGTCGGCGTCGGCGTCTCGAAGCCGGGGATCGCGTTGAGCCCGGCGACGATCAGCTTGCGGCGGCGGTCGAAGGCCTCGCGCATCTCGAGCACCGAGTCCTGCGGGCCGGTGAGCGCGGCGATCGCGGCGCGCTGCGACACGTTCGACACGTTCGACGACAGGTGCGACTGCAGATTGGATGCGGCCTTGATCGCGTCGGACGGGCCCACCATCCAGCCCACGCGCCATCCGGTCATCGCGTAGGTCTTGGCGACGCCGTTGACGAGGATCGTACGGTCGGCGAGCGCCGGGGTGGCCTCGACGATGGAGGCGGCGCGCACGCCGTCGTAAGTCAGGTTCTGGTAGATCTCGTCGCTGATCACCCAGAGGCCGTGCTCCTCGGCCCAGGCGCCGATCGCGGCGGTCTGCTCGGGGCTGTAGACCGAGCCGGTCGGGTTCGAGGGCGAGACGAAGAGCAGCACCTTGGTGCGCTCGGTGCGGGCGGCCTCGAGCTGCTCGACCGTGACCAGGTAGTCCTGCTCGGCGGGGGCGAAGACCTCGACGGGAACGCCGCCGGCGAGGCGGATCGCCTCGGGGTAGGTGGTCCAGTACGGCGCCGGCACGAGCACCTCGTCGCCCGGGTCGACGATCGTGGCGAAGGCCTGGTAGACGGCCTGCTTGCCGCCGTTGGTGACGATCACCTGCGAGGGCTCGACCTGCAGCGACGAGTCGCGCAGCGTCTTGGCGGCGATCGCCTCGCGCAGCTCGGGCAGGCCTGCCGCGGGCGTGTAGCGGTGGTTCTTCGGATCCTGCGCGGCGGCGACCGCGGCCTCGACGATGTGCGCCGGGGTCGGGAAGTCGGGCTCGCCGGCGGCGAAGGAGATGACAGGGCGTCCGGCGGCCTTGAGGGCCTTCGCCTTCGCGTCGACCTTGAGGGTCGCGGACTCGGAGATCGCGCCGATGCGCTGGGAGATGCGTGCCACGGCACGAGCCTACCGAGGGGTGCGGTGTGTGACAGCGGCCGATCCGGGTCGAGTGGATGGGCGCCCCCCGCGACGCGCCCGGGCGGCATCCGCATCCCACGCCGCCGGGCGGACGCGCTCGCCGCATGCCGTATGCTTGCCTTCGGCTGGCGAAGATCGCCAAGCTTCGCTGTGCCCCGGATGGTTCGTCCAAAGGGGTCGAGGGATGTTGGATCCCGACGGCGGAGTGATCGGATCCCGGCCCTAGGGCGGTGGCTCAATTGGTAGAGCAGCGGTCTCCAAAACCGCAGGTTGCAGGTTCGAGTCCTGTCCGCCCTGCGATTCCCCTGGCGTCAGCCAGGGGAATGTCCGGTGGAAGGTGAGAACTGATGGCACGCAGGATCGTCGACGAGCCCAGCGAGGACATCGTCGCGAACGCCAAGCGTGAGCGCGCCGAGCGGCGCAACCCGTTCGGTCGGCTCGTGCTCTTCCTCCGTCAGGTGATCAACGAACTGAGGAAGGTCGTCACCCCGACCCGCCGTGAGCTGTTCAGCTACACCGGCGTCGTGCTCGGCTTCGTCGTCGTCATGATGCTGCTGGTGAGCGGCCTCGACTACGGAATCGGCCTGCTCGTCAACCTCGTGTTCGGCAACGGCACGGTCGCAGGCTGAGCCGGCTCCGCCGCCTCCCGCGACCCGCCCACAACACATCAGGAGTCAGAACGTGACCGCATCCGAGCGCCCCGACATCGACCTCGCCACGGCTGCCGAGCAGTCGTCCGAGGAGGACGAGGCCCAGGAGGGCTCGACCCTGGAGTGGACCGAGAAGGCCGCCGGCAACGCCGAGAGCCGCGCCATCCACGTGGTCGACGACGAGAACGAGGGCGCCGAGACCCGCGACCTCGACAACCTGCTCGACGACCTCGAGGCCGCGGACGACCCGGAGGCCGACGCCGTCGTCGACGACGCGCTCGACATCGACTCCGCCGACGAGGCGGATGCCGCCGCCGAGGCCACCGAGGACGAGACCGAGTCGGAGCTGGCCGAGGAGGCCGCCGAGGGCGTCGACCCCGTCGAGGCTCTGCTCGACACCGAGGACGAAGCCGAGGCCGAGGTCGACCCCTACGAGGAGTTCCGTCTCGACCTGCGCATCCGCCCGGGCAAGTGGTACGTCATCCACTCCTACGCCGGCTTCGAGAAGCGCGTGAAGCAGAACATCGAGTCGCGTCGCCAGTCGCTCGGCATGGAGGACTTCATCTACGAGGTCCAGGTGCCGATGGAGGACGTGGTCGAGATCAAGAACGGCCAGCGCAAGCTGGTCAACCGCGTCCGCATCCCCGGCTACGTGCTGGTGCGCATGGAGCTCAACGAGGACAGCTGGTCGGGCGTGCGTCACACCCCCGGCGTCACCGGCTTCGTGGGCAACGCCCACAACCCGACGCCGCTGCGTTTCGAAGAGGCGTTCAACATGCTGAAGAGCCTGGTGCAGGTCGTCGAGACCCCCGCCAAGCCCGGCACGACGAAGTCCGCCGGCAGCACCGCCGGCGCCGCCCGCGTCATCCCCGCTGAGGTCGACTTCGAGATCGGCGAGACCATCACGATCAAGGAGGGCTCGTTCGCGGGTCTTCCCGGCACGATCAACGAGATCAAGCCCGAGAGCGGCAAGCTCACCGTGCTCGTCTCGCTGTTCGAGCGCGAGACCCCGGTCGAGCTGTCGTTCGACCAGGTCACCAAGCTCTGACGCGCTGACGTTCCTCGAAGGCCCCGCCGGTCCGCCGGCGGGGCCTTCGTCGTCCCCTCTGCCGTCTCGGCGCGATCACGCCGCGATCGCGCCGAGGCGCGGCTGGCGGATGCGGCGGGCGTCGCGTAAGCTCTAGTGGTTTGCGTCCGCTTCCGAGCGTGACGCGAGCATCCCCACCGCGTCCGGAACTTCGTCCGGTTCGTGGGAGCGTGCCCGCGGGCACACGAGAGAAAGGGAGCCTTCATGGCACCGAAGAAGAAGGTGACCGGCCTGATCAAGCTCCAGATCAACGCCGGCGCCGCGAACCCCGCCCCGCCGATCGGCCCGGCCCTGGGTCAGCACGGCGTGAACATCATGGAGTTCTGCAAGGCGTACAACGCGGCGACCGAGTCGCAGCGCGGCAACGTCATCCCGGTGGAGATCACCGTCTACGAGGACCGTTCGTTCACGTTCATCCTCAAGACCCCGCCGGCCGCCGAGCTCATCAAGAAGGCCGCCGGCGTGGCCAAGGGCTCGTCCACCCCGCACACCGTCAAGGTCGCCAAGCTCACTCAGGAGCAGGTGCGTCAGATCGCCGAGCAGAAGCAGGCCGACCTGAACGCGAACGACATCGACGCCGCGGCGAAGATCATCGCGGGCACCGCCCGCTCCATGGGAATCACGGTGGAGGCGTAATCATGGCGAAGAGCAAGGCATACCGCGCCGCCGCGGACAAGATCGAGGCCGGCAAGTACTACGGACCGACCGAGGCCGTCGCCATCGCGCGCGAGACCGGTTCGGCCAAGTTCAACTCGACCGTCGAGGTCGCCCTCAAGCTGGGCGTCGACTCGCGCAAGGCCGACCAGATGGTGCGCGGCACCGTCATCCTCCCGCACGGCACCGGCAAGACCGCCCGCGTCATCGTGTTCGCGACGGGTCCGGCCGCTGAGGCCGCGATCGCCGCGGGCGCCGACGAGGTCGGCGGCGCCGAGCTGATCGAGAAGGTGGCCGGCGGCTACACCTCGTTCGACTCGGCCGTCTCCACCCCGGAGCTCATGGGCCAGGTCGGTCGCCTCGGAAAGGTCCTCGGACCCCGCGGCCTCATGCCGAACCCGAAGACCGGCACCGTGACCCCCAACCCGGCCAAGGCCGTCGAGGAGATCAAGGGCGGAAAGATCGAGTTCCGCGTCGACAAGCACAACAACCTCCACTTCGTGATCGGCAAGGCCGGCTTCACGCAGGAGCAGCTCGACGAGAACTTCCGCGCCGCTCTCGACGAGATCCAGCGCCTCAAGCCGAGCTCGTCGAAGGGCCGCTACATCCAGAAGGGCGCCCTGTCGACGACGTTCGGCCCGGGCGTTCCGCTGGACGTCGCCGCGCTCTGATCGAGCCGACGCAGCTGAGCTGACAGAAGGGGCTCGCACCGAGAGGTGCGGGCCCCTTCTGCGTACCCGGCGACCGCATCCGCTGCTCGCAGGGCGGCTCGATCCGCTGCTCGGCGTGCTGTCCGCTCCGCGGTTCCGCCGGACGGGGACCTGCGCCAGAATGCGGGCATGACGGATGCGCTGCCGGGCCTCGCGCCCTTCACCGACGTGAACGTGAAGCTCGCCGTGATCGAGGTGCTGATGTACGAGAAGGGGCTGCTCGGGCCGACCTTCGACGTGTATCGGTTCTGCGCCGAGCAGGTGCCGCCGATCGATCCCGAGGGGTCCGGCTGGGGTGCGGTCCCCGAGGTGCTCGCTCACGTCGCCGCGCTGCCGATCCCGAGCGAGCTGCTCGCCGACATCGACGAGATCTACATGGACGGCGGCAACCGCGTCTACCTGCAGATCGCGCCCGGGTGGGATGGCGAGGACGACCTGTTCGACATCCGCTCGGTGGAGGACTTCGCGCTGCTGCCGAATCTGCGGAAGGTCACGCTGATGGGCGGCACCAGCGCCGACCTCGAGGCGCTGCGGGCCCGGGGGATCGACGCCGATTTCCTCTGAGGCGCGCTTCCAGCGACGTCGCGTGGACGCCGTCGCTCGACGACGAAGGCCCTCCCGGATCGACTCCGGGAGGGCCTTCTCGCGAGCGGGATGCGGTGATCAGGCGGCCGCCGCGGTGTCGGCGGAGGCGCCCGCGGACGGTCGCGGGGCGCGGCCGGAGCGAGCGCGCAGCAGCGCGGCGATTCCGGCGGCCAGCGTGACGACGACCGCGTAGGCGAGCACCGTCGTGTGCAGGCCGAGCGCGCCGCTGAGCAGACCGGCGACGACCGCGGGGATGCCGAACGACAGGTACGCGACGATGAACAGCGACGCGAACAGCTCGGCGCGCTCGTGCAGGGCGGCGAGCGGCACGAGCGAGCCGATCGTGCCCATGAAGGCGGTGCCGAACCCGGATCCGGCGATCGCGACCGCGACGAGGTAGATCGGCAACGACGTCAGCGAGAGGGCGACGATCATCAGCGCGGTGCCGACGGCGAGAGCGGCGGCGCCGTAGACCGCGGGCACCTTCGGGCGGCGGTTGCGCAGGATGAACCCCGCCACCGCGCCCGACGCGGGCAGCAGCGCGACGACGAGCGCGTCGCCGATCTGGCTCTCGACGCCGAGCTCGGCGCGCACGATCGTCGGCCCGAGCGAGAAGAACAGTCCACCGGTCGCCCAGCCGGCCAGCACGACGGGCACGCTGATCACGAAGAGGCGGCGGGCAGATGCGGGCACCGCCGCGCGCGGAGCGAGCGAGCGCTGCCAGCCGGGCTCGCGGCGCGAGCTCTCGGGCGCGACCCAGATGAGGCCGGCGAGCGCGACGTAGACGAGCGTGATCGGCAGGAAGGTCCAGGTGGCAGCCGTGGCGACATCCCCGATGCCCTGCAGCAGCAGCCCGGCGACGACGGTGCCCGAGGCGAGTCCGATTCCGGGGGCGAGCGCGTTCACGAGGGTCGCGCGCTGCGGGTGCTTGCTCGGGGCGAAGTCCTGGATCGTCGCCGACAGCGTGGAGACGAGCACGCCGCTCGCGGCGCCCTGGATCGCGCGGGCCAGGTAGAGCATCCCGCCCGAGCTCGCGTGCCAGAGCACGACGACGCTGATCGCCAGCACGAGGAAGCCGACGGCGATGACCGGGCGGCGGCCGAGGTGGTCGGAGATGGATCCGGCCGTGAGCAGCGTCGCCAGCAGCACGACGGCGTAGACGGCGAAGGCGATCGTGACGCCGAGGGCGCCGATGCCGAGCGACTGCTCGAGGTGCGGGTAGAACGGCGACGGCGCGCTCGCGCCGGCCAGCATGAGCGTGGTCGCGAGGCCGGCGAGCACGAAGCCGAAGGTGCGGCGCGGGCGCTGCGCGGCCGGGGCGGATGCGGCGGGAGCGGACGCAGCGGCGAGCGACCCGGATGCTCCGTTCGGGCGGCCGGCGCGTTCGAGCGACGACTGGGCGCGCGGGATGCCGGCCTCGCGGGCGGCATCGTCGCGCGCGGCGCGCTCGGCGGCGATGCGCCGACCGGCTTCGCGCTCGGCGCGGTCGAGCTCGGACCGCTCGGCCGAGGTGAGGGAGAGCGATCCGGTGTCGGGGGTGGCGTTCAGAGTGGTGGTCACGGGGCGACCCTTCGGTTCCAAGAAAGTCGAACTATCGCACCGTACTCGCATTCGCCGATTGGTTCAACTATTCTCGAACCATGCCGTCGACGACCGAGCTCCCGCATCCGGATCGCGCGGCGCTGGAGATCGGCGCCGTGCTCTTCGCCCTCAGTGATCCCGAGCGCCGCGAGCTCGTGCGCGAGCTGCGCGAAGGCCCGCAGGACGCGGCCAACTGCATCGCGATCGACCCCTCGCTGCCGAAGTCGACCAAGTCGCACCTGATGAAGGTGCTGCGCGAATCGGGCGTCATCCGCAACGAGCCCAACGGCCGCAACCGCCGCCTCACCCTGCGCGACGCCGATCTCGAGGCCCGCTTCCCCGGGCTGCTCGACGCGGTGCTCGGCCCGCGCTGACGCCGCCGGCCCAGACGTCGGCCCGGGGAGCGGATCGGGCGGTGCCTACGGCGCGAGGCCGACGGCGCGCAGCGCGCGCAGCAGCGGACCGTGCGCGCCACCGCGGTGATCGGCGCGGTTCAGAGCCCGCTGTGCCGTCGTCATCGCGGCGAACACGGCCGGCTCCGGCGGGAACGGCGCCGGCTTCTCGCGCACGACGCCGAGGGCGGTGCGCTCGGTGCGCTGACCCGACATGAGGTCGAGCATGACCTCGCCCGCGAAGCGCGCCGTGCCGAGCCCGGTGCCGCTGAAGCCGCCGGCGTAGGCGATGCGCCCCTCGCGGGCCGTTCCGTAGTGGCCGGATCCGCGGGTGTCGCGATCGACGGCGCCGGCCCAGCGGTGGCTGAAGCGCACGCCCTCGAGTTGCGGGAACGTCGTGAGCAGGTGCGCGGCGAGCTCGCGGTGCAGGTCGGGGCGGTCCTCGTGGGCCGCGCGCAGTCGCCCGCCGTAGTGGTACTGCGAGAAGTAGCCGCCGAAGACGACGCGGTCGTCGCCCGAGCGGCGCATCCAGTGCGCGCGTCGGCCGAGACCGCGCAGGGCCTGGCGCTGCTGCCAGCCGAGGGTCTTCATCCGGCGCGGCGACAGCGGCTCGGTCGCGAGCGCGTACTCGTAGACCGGCAGGGTCAGCAGGCGGGTGCGGCGCAGCAGCGAGGGGAACGCGCTCGTCGCCAGCGCGACGGAGTCGGCGCGCACGCGGCCGCCGGCGGTCACGACATCGACGCCGTCGGGGCGGTCGATCAGGGCGCGCACGGGCGAGTTCTCGACGATCTCGACGCCGAGATCCTGGGCCACCCGCGCCAGCTCGACGACGAGCCGGGCCGGATCGAGCGTCGCCGCATCCCGCCGCCGCCAGGTGCCGCCGAGCGCGCCGGGGGAGTCGATCTCGGCCCGCACCTCCTCGGTGTCGAGCAGCACGGTGTCGGGCAGCGAGCCATCCGGACTGCGGTGCCCGCCGCGCAGCTGCGCCAGCTGGTGCGGCTCGGCGGCGACGAGCAGCTCGCCGCTGCGGTGCCAGTCGACGTCGAGGCGGAGCGCTCCCACGTCGAGCTCCATCGCGTCGAGGTTCGCCCGGCCGAGACGCTGCAGCTCGGCCGCATCGTCGGGCCAGCGCTGCGCCGCGTGCGCGCCGGCGATCCGCGAGTCGACGATGCCGCCGCTGCGACCCGAGGCCGCCCATCCCAGCCGCTTGCCCTCGACGAGCAGGATGCGGCGCCCGGGTTCGCGCTGCGCCGCGAGCACGGCGGTCCACAGGCCGGTCAGGCCGCCGCCGACGACGCAGAGGTCGGCGGTGGCGTCGCCGACCAGCTCGGGGCGCGGACGTCGCGCGGGCATCACGTCGAGCCAGAGCGGCGCGAGCCGGGTGTCGGCGAGGGCGGCGTCGAGCACGGCGTCGCTGGGCGGGTAGCGTTCGAAGACCGTCGTGCCGGGCACCGTCCCATCCTGCCGTGGATGTGCTGGGCGCGGGCAGGATGCGCGCGGAGCGTCATCAGCGCGACGTCGCTAGTCTGACCGCGTGCCGCTCGTGATCCGCCGTGCCTCTCCCGCCGACCTCGACGAGGTGCACCGCGTCGCCGTGCTCACCTTCCCGCTGGCCTGCCCGGAGGACGCGCCCGCCGAGGAGATCCAGCGGCACCTCGACACGGTGCTGACGCGCGAGGCCTTCGCCGGCTGGCTCGCGGATGCCGACCACGTCATCCTGCTCGCCGAGTCCGACGGTCGCGCGGTCGGCTACACGATGCTCGTCGCGGGCGATCCGGCGGATGCGGATGTCGCGGCCGCCGTGACGGTGCGCCCCACGATCGAGCTGAGCAAGTGCTACGTGGATCCCGGTCATCACGGCGCCGGCGTCGCGGGCGAGCTCATGACGGCGACGATCGCGGCGGCGCGCGAGCGCGGGGTGTCGAGCGTCTGGCTCGGCGTCAACGACGAGAACGCCCGGGCGAACCGCTTCTACGGCAAGCACGGCTTCGAGATCGCCGGCCGCAAGACCTTCCGTCTCGGCGGCCGCGTCGAGAACGACTTCGTGCGGGCGCTGACCCTCTGACCTGATCCGAGGATGGCCGCGAGCGCGGTGTCCCGTTCTGACGGCGGGGTGTCGACGCCCCGCGCTCGGAACGGCACCCCGCGCTCGCGGGGCGTCGCGCTCAGGCGCGGACGAGCGACTCGACCGCGTCGGGCGAGAGCGCCGCGTCGATCGCGAGCATGCTGGCGCCGTAGACGGCGGCGTGCTCGCGGGTCTGCGAGAGCGTGATCTGCAGCGCGGCGGTGGCCGCGGGGGTGGATCGGCTGTAGACGACCTCGCGCACGCCGGCGAGCAGCTGCTCGCCGATCTGGGCGAGCGATCCGCCGATCACGATCACGGAGGGGTTGATCAGGTTGACGCAGGTCGCGAGCACCTCGCCGAGGTCGCGTCCGGCCTGACGCACGGCGGCGACCGCGCGCACGTCGCCGCTTTCGACGAGCGCGAGCAGATCGCCCGCGCTGCCGACCTCGACGCCCTCCGCGGCGAGCGCGGCGGCGATCGCCGGCCACGCGGCGAGCGCCTCGAGGCAGCCCTCATTGCCGCAGGTGCAGCGCACCCCGGCGCCGCGGGCGACGCGCACGTGGCCGAGATCGCCGGCGGTGCCCTGGGCGCCGCGGCGCAGCTGGCCGTCGGCGACGAGGCCGAGTCCGATGCCGGTCGCGACCTTGACGAAGAGCAGATCGTCGACGTCGGGATGCGCGTGCGTGCGCTCGCCGAGCGCGGCGAGGTTCACGTCGTTGTCGACGAAGACGGGCACGTCGAGGCGCTCGCGCAGCAGGCGCGGCACATCCACGTCGTTCCAGCCGGGCATGATCGGCGGGCTGACCGGGCGGCCGCTGGCGTGGTCGACGGGTCCGGGCACGCCGATGCCGGCGGCGAGCAGGTCGTCGCGGGTGCGGCCGAGCTCGGCGAGCAGCTCTTCGGCGCGATCGGCGACCCAGGCGATCACCGCATCCGGGCCGTCGGCGATGCGGATGTCGGCGCTGTGCTCGGCGAGCGTCACGCCGAGCAGGTCGGTGAGGGCGATGCGGGCGTGGCCGGCGCCGAGGTCGGCCGCGAGCACGACGCGGGCGTCGGGTCGCAGCGCGATGCGGCTGGGCGGGCGCCCGCCGGTGGAGACGCCGTCGTCGCCGGGGCCGACGAGTCCGGTGTCGAGCAGCGCGTCGATGCGCAGGCCGAGAGTCGAGCGGGCGACGCCGAGCTGCTCGGCGAGTTCGGCGCGCGTGCGCGGGGTGCCGTCGCGCAGCACCCGCAGCAGTTCGCCCGCGCCGGAGGCGGGCGTACCCGAGCCCGCAGCGCCCGCCGTCCCGGCGCTGCCGGATGCGGCGCCCGGCCCCGATGCCGGTCGCGTGCTGATGCTCATGCGGCACAGTCAAGCAGATCTGCGAATCGTCGAACAGATGTCTGCCAGCATCCGACGCACTTCTGCTTGACCGTCGACAGAAGTCCGGCTAGCGTCGGGATCAGGTCGACGACGACGTCGAGCACGAGACCCGGAATCCGGGAGCGCCTCAGCCGCGCGTCGACCTCCCCCGCTCGATCGACGATCTGGAGAACCGCCCCGTGGCTCAGCCCCTCTCCGTCCAGCTCTACACGGTGCGCGACGCGCTCGCCGCCGACACCCCCGGCACCCTGCAGCGCCTCGCCGACATCGGCTTCACGCAGGTGGAGCCCTTCGCGATCGTCGACTTCGCGGATGCGCTGGCCGACGCCCTGCCCGCCTCCGGCCTCGGCATCTCGAGCGCCCACAACGGGCTCGTCGGCGACGACGTGGATGCGCACCAGGTGCTCGCCGTCGCGCAGCGCCTCGGGGTGCCCACGGTGATCGACCCTTACGTCGGCCCCGAGAAGTGGCAGACCCGCGAGGACGTGCTCGCGACCGCCGCCAAGCTCAACGCGCTCGTCGGCCCCGCCCACGATCTCGGCCTGCGCATCGGCTACCACAACCACGCGCACGAGCTGCAGAGCCGCATCGACGGCACCACCGCGCTCGAGGTCTTCGCGGATGCGCTGCACGAGGCCGTCGTGCTCGAGGTCGACACCTACTGGGCCGAGATCGGCGGTGTGAACGCGGCCGAGCTGCTCGGCCGCCTCGGCGATCGCGTGCAGTTCCTGCACATCAAGGACGGCCCGCGCGTCGACGACGTGACGACCCAGACCGCCGCCGGACGCGGCGAGATCCCCATCGCCGACATCCTCGCCGCGGCCCCGCACGCGACCCCGGTCGTCGAGCTCGACGACCACGCCGGCGGCGACATGTTCGACGAGGTCATCGAGAGCTTCCGCTACCTCACCGAAGAGCTCGGCCAGACGGCCGGCACGCGCGGCACGGACGGAGCCGCCCAGTGAGCGGCAGCGGCAAGGTCGGCGTCGGCGTCATCGGCGCGGGTGTCATCAGCAAGGAGTACCTGGGCAACCTGACGCGGTTCCCCGACGTGCAGGTGCACGCGGTCGGCGACCTCTTCCCCGAGGCGGCGAAGGCGCGCGCCGAGGAGTTCGGCATCGCCGAGCACGGCTCGCCCGACGTGGTGCTGAACCACCCCGACATCGAGATCGTCGTCAACCTCACGATCCCGGCCGCGCACGTCGAGGTCGCGACGCAGGCCGTGAACAACGGCAAGCACGTCTGGAGCGAGAAGCCGTTCTCGACCGACCGCGCGAGCGGCCAGGAGCTGCTCGCCCTCGCGGCGGCGAAGGGCATCCGACTGGGATGCGCGCCCGACACCTTCCTCGGCGCCGGACTGCAGACCGCCCGGCGCATGCTCGAGCGCGGCGACATCGGCGAGCCCCAGTCGGCGCTCACCCTCATGCAGAGCCCCGGACCGGAGGCCTGGCACCCGAACCCCGCCTTCCTGTTCCAGGAAGGCGCCGGGCCGCTGTTCGACATCGGCCCGTACTACCTGACGGCGCTCGTGCAGTTCTTCGGCTCGATCTCGCGCGTCGGCGCCTTCGGCAGCCGCTCGCGGCTGACCCGCACGATCGGCTCGGGCCCCAAGGCGGGCGAGGAGTTCGACGTGACCGTGCCGACGCACGTGAGCGCGATCGCCGAGTTCGCGAGCGGCCAGACGTCGCAGTCGATCCTGAGCTTCGACTCCTTCTCGGGCCGCCCGCCGCTCGTCGAGATCACGGGCACCGAGGGCGTGCTGAGCGTGCCCGACCCGAACACCTTCGACGGCGAGATCGGCATCCGCGGCCGGAATGACGACGAGTGGCGCACCCTGCCCTCGGTCGGCTCGACCGACAGCCGCGGCACCGGCGTGCTCGAGCTGGCCCGCGCCATCCGCGCCGACCGTCCGCATCGCGCCCCTGGCGAGCAGGCCTTCCACGTCGTCGACGCCATGACGGCGATCACCGAGTCGATCGACCAGAAGCGGTTCGTCGACCTCGAGAGCAGCGTCGCGGCCATCCCGCCGCTGCCCGAGGACTGGGACCCGACCGCCGAGACGCTCTGAGTCGAGGAGCACACGCATGTCGCTGATCCCCCGCAGCTCCGGCCGCCCGCTGCGCGTCGCCCTCATCGGCTACGCCTTCATGGGCCGCGCGCACTCGAACGCCTGGCGGCAGGTGGGCGCCTACTTCGACGTGCCCGCCTTCGAGCGCGCCGTGCTCGTGGGCCGGGATGCCGCGGGGGTCCAGGCGGCGGCCGCCGAGCTCGGCTGGGCCGAGACGGCGACCGACTGGCGCGAGGTCATCGCGCGCCCCGACATCGACGTGGTCGACATCTGCACTCCGGGTCACCTGCACGCCGAGGTCGCGATCGCCGCGCTCGCCGCGGGCAAGCACGTGCTGGTCGAGAAGCCGCTCGCGAACACCCTCGACGAGGCAGAGCGGATGGCCGCGGCCGCCGTCGAGGCGCGCGAGACGAGCGGCGCGATCGCGATGGTCGGCTTCAACTACCGGCGCGTTCCGGCCCTCGCGCTGGCCCGTCAGCTCGTCGCCGCGGGCCGCGTCGGACAGATCCGGCAGATGCGCGCCAGCTACCTGCAGGACTGGCTGGTGGATGCCGACGCCCCGATGACCTGGCGCCTGCGCAAGGAGACCGCCGGCTCGGGCGCGCTCGGCGACCTCGCCTCGCACGCGGTCGACCAGCTGCTCGCGCTCAGCGGCGCCTCCGTCGTCGGCGTCTCGGCGCAGACCGCGACTTTCACGCCCGAGCGGCGCGGCGAGAACGGCCTCGAGCGCGTCACCGTCGATGACGCCGCCTGGGCCACCCTGACCTTCGACACCGGCGCCCGCGCCAGCCTCGAGGTCTCGCGCACCGCCACCGGACGCAAGAACGCGCTGCAGATCGAGATCTACGGCGACCGCGGCGCGATCCGCTTCGACCTCGAGCGCCTCGACGAGCTGCAGTTCCTCGACCTCTCCGACGAGATCACCACCCAGGGCTTCCGCACGATCCTCGTGACCGAGCCCGAGCATCCCTACCTCGACGCCTGGTGGCCGCAGGGCCACATCCTCGGCTGGGAGCACAGCTTCGTGCACGAGGTGCGCGACCTGCTCACCGCGATCGAGAACGCGGATGCGATCACCCCCGACTTCGGCGACGGCCTGGCCGTGCAGCGCGTGCTCGATGCGATCGAGCGCAGCGCCGCACAGGGCGGGGCGATCGTCGTCAGCAACGTCCCCGACGAGGTCGTCGGGGCGGCCGGACGGCAGGGCGCGAACGCCCCCGCCTAGCGGCGCCGACCGCGCACCGGCGACGTCGCCGGCGACGCGGACACCACCACCACCCGCACGACCCCGCACGACCAGATCCACCCCCGCAACATCAGCGACATCGGCTCCACCCGCGCACCTGCACCTCGCGCGGCACCACCACACCGTGCAAGGAGGCACACAGTGAAACGATCGATGCTGGCGAAGCTCGCCGCCGCCGTCACGGCGGCGGCCACCCTCGCCGTCCTGTCCGGATGCTCGGGAGGTGGCGCGTCGAGTGGCGACGTGCTCACCATCGGCATGCCGAACGGCCCGCAGAGCAACAACTCGAACCCCTTCGCGCCGACCTCGTCGGCCGTCGTGCTCGGCTACCGCGGCATGATGTACGAGCCCCTCGCCCAGATCAACCCGACGCTGCCCGACCGCGACCCGGTGCCGTGGCTCGCCAAGTCGTGGAAGTGGTCGGAGGACTACAAGTCGGTCGAGATCACCGCCCGCGACGGCGTCAAGTGGTCCGACGGCGAGAAGTTCAGCGCCGACGACATCGCCTACACCTTCAAGATGCTCGAGAAGTACGACGCCTTCAACGCGAACGCGCTGCCCTTCGACGACATCAGCGTCTCGGGCGACACCGTCAAGCTCAGCTTCGACGTGCCCGAGTTCGTCAACCAGACCAAGGTCATCAACCAGTTCATCGTGCCCGAGCACATCTGGTCGAAGATCAAGGACCCCGAGAAGGACGCCAACCAGAAGCCCGTCGGCACCGGCCCGTACACGCTGAAGGCCTGGACGCAGCAGGCCATCTCCTTCGTGCCGAACAACGACTACTGGGGCGGCAAGCCGAAGGTGCCCGAGGTGCGCTGGACCTCCTACACCGACAACAACGCCATGCTGACGGCGCTGCTCAACGGTCAGGCGCAGTGGAGCTACGTCTTCATCCCCGACATCGAGAAGACCTACGTGTCGAAGTCGGAGACGAACAAGAACTGGCAGCCCACCGGCCTCGGCATCGACGCGCTGTTCTTCAACACCACGAAGGCGCCCTTCGACAACGTGGCCGTGCGCAAGGCGGTCAACATGGTCGTCGATCGCCAGTCGATCAACACCCAGGGCTACTCGGGCTTCAAGGGCCTCGTCGACAACGTGAACGGTCTGCCCTCGCCGGCCGGCGACAGCTTCGCCGCCCCGGAGTACAAGGACAAGAAGGCGACCATCGACGTCGACGGCGCCAAGAAGGTGCTGACCGACGCCGGCTACACCTACTCGGGCGACAAGCTCATGGACCCGAGCGGCAACCCGGTGACCTTCACCCTGGTCGACCCGGCCGGCTGGTCGGACTACCTCGCCTCGCTGCAGATCATCTCCGACAACGTCAAGAAGATCGGCATCGACGCCAAGGTCGAGACCGCGACGGTCGACAACTGGACCGCCGCCGTGCAGAACGGCGACTTCCAGGCGACCCTGCACTGGACGAACACGGGTGCGACCCCGTGGGACATCTACTCGAACATCATGGACGGCACGCAGCTGAAGCCGATCGGTACCACCGCGAACTGGAATTTCGGGCGTTTCGACAGCCCCGAGGCGACGAAGGCGCTCGCGGACTACGCCAACACGACGGATGACGCGGCCCGCACCACGGCCATGAACACGCTGCAGAAGATCTTCGTCGAGCAGGTGCCGGCCATCCCGGTCGCCGCCGGCCCGATGGGTGCGGAGTACTCCACGAAGCACTTCACCGGATGGCCCGACGAGAAGGACCCGTACGCGGTGTCGCAGCCGACCCAGCCCTCGATCTCGCAGGTGCTGATGAAGCTGGAGCCGGTCAAGAAGTAGGTCTGAACCGCCTTCCCTGACCACATGCGGGGCCCGGTTCGAACCACCGGGCCGGGCCCCGCATCCGACTTCCCTGCTCCTTCTCCGGGAGCACTGCCGTCAGCTCCGAATCGCTCAGAGGATGCCATGACAACCCCCACGTCGGGCGACCCGTCTTCCGCCGCACCCGCCGCCGCCGACTCCCCGTCGGCCGCCGCGCGCGTGCCGGTCATCGAGACCGTCGCCCTCACCAAGCACTTCCCCGTCCGCGGCCGCGGCTCGCGCGGCAAGGTCGTCCACGCCGTCGAAGGCGTCGACCTGAGACTGGATGCAGGCAGCGTCGTCGCGCTCGTCGGCGAGTCCGGCTCGGGCAAGTCGACCGTCGCCCGGCTCATCGCCCAGCTGCTGCCGCGCACCTCCGGCGACGTGCTGCTGCAGGGCAGCTCGGTGCGGGTGCGTCTCGGGCGCAGCTTCCGGCGCTACGTGCGCAACGTGCAGATGATCCTGCAGGACCCCTTCGCCTCGCTGAACCCGGTGCACACCGTGGGCTACGTGCTCACCCGCTCGGTCAGCATCCACAACCCCGGCCTGTCGCGCGCCGAGCGCGACCAGAAGGTGCGCGGACTGCTCGAGCAGGTCGAGCTGCGCCCCGCCGAGCGCTACCTCGCCAAGTTCCCGCACGAGCTCTCCGGCGGTCAGCGGCAGCGCGTCGCGATCGCCCGCGCGCTCGGCGCCACCCCGAAGGCGCTGCTCGCCGACGAGCCCGTGTCGATGCTCGACGTGTCGATCCGCATCGGCGTGCTCAACCTGCTGCAGCGGCTGAAGAGCGATCTCGACCTCGCGATCCTCTACATCACCCACGACATCGCCTCGGCCCGCTACTTCGCCGACGAGACCGTCGTCATGTACGCCGGCCAGGTCATCGAGCGCGGCCCCAGCGAAGAGGTCACCCAGCGCCCGCGCCACCCCTACACGCAGCTGCTCATCGCCTCCGCCCCCGACGCCGACCAGCTGGCCGGTCGTGAGGAGCGCCCCGCGAAAGGCGAGCCGCCGAGCCTGATCGACCCGCCGACGGGATGCCGGTTCAACCCGCGCTGCCCCTTCGCGATGGACGTCTGTCGCCAGGAGCGCCCGCCGATGTTCGAGCTCGAGGACGGCCAGAAGGCCGCGTGCTGGCTCTACGACGAGGGCCGCGCCGAGGAGCGCGCCGCCGCGTTCGGCGCCGGCGTCGCCGCCGGCATCACGAATGGGGTAGCGGTCGCATGAAGTTCCTCATCCGCCGCGTGATCTTCTACGTGATCACCGCCTGGGCGGCCGTCACACTGAACTTCTTCATCCCGCGCCTGCTGCCCGGCGACCCGGTGCAGTCGCTCATCAACAAGTACCAGGGCCGACTCTCGACCGACGCGATCCAGTCGCTCTACGTGCTCTTCGGCCTCGACGAGAAGTCGAGCCTCTGGGACGACTACGTGAAGTACTGGACCGGCCTCTTCAAGGGCGACTTCGGCATCTCCTTCACCTACTTCCCCACCCCGGTGAGCGAGGTCATCAGCCAGTCGCTGCCGTGGACGCTGCTGCTCGTCGGCATCTCGACCGTGCTCGGCTTCATCCTCGGCACGCTCGCCGGCGTCGGGCTCGGCTGGCGGCGCGGCACCTGGGCCGACGGCCTGCTGCCGGTCGCGAACTTCTTCTCGGCCATCCCCTACTTCTGGCTCGGCCTCATCGCGATCAGCCTCTTCGCCGTGATCATCCCGATCTTCCCGGCCTCCGGCGGCTACGAGGGCGGGCTCATCCCCGACTTCAGCGCCGACTTCATCGGCTCGGCGATCTATCACGGCATCCTGCCCGCGCTGACGATCGTCATCTCGTCGATCGCCGGCTGGATCCTCAGCATGCGCAACATGATGGTGACCGTCTCGAGCGAGGACTACGTGACCGTCGCGCAGGCGAAGGGCCTCAGCGAGCGCAAGGTCATGTTCGGCTACGCGGCCCGCAATGCGGTGCTGCCGAGCATCTCGGGCTTCGCGCTCAGCCTCGGCTTCATCGTCGGCGGCACGCTCGTGACCGAGATGGTCTTCAGCTACCCGGGCATCGGCTTCACGCTGTTCCAGGCGATCAGCTCGAAGGACTACCCGCTCATGCAGGGCATCTTCCTGATCATCACCCTCAGCGTGCTCGTGGCCAACATGGTCGCCGACTTCGCCTACGCCGTGCTCGACCCGCGCACCCGACAGGAGGGCTGAGGGATGTCCGTTCAGTTGGACCCGGTCGCCGCCGATCCCACCTCGACCGCCACGCTCACCGCCGTCGCCGTGCGGTCGAAGCGCGGGCGCCGCGTGCAGTTCGGCATCCTGCGCAACCGCAAGGCGATGGTCGGCATCGTCGTGCTCGCGATCTTCATCCTGCTCGCGATCATCGGGCCATGGATCGCGCCCTATAACCCCGACACCGTCACGCCCGAGGGACTCCAGCCGCCGTCGCCCGCCCACTGGCTCGGCACGACCGCGACGGGGCAGGACATCCTGTCGCAGCTGCTCGTCGGCACCCGCGGCGTCATGCTCGTCGGCCTGACCGCCGGCATCGTCGCGACGCTGATCTCGGTCATCGTCGGCGTCGTGTCGGGCTTCATCGGCGGCATCGGCGACGAGATCCTCTCGCTCGTCTCGAACGTGTTCCTGGTGATCCCGGCCCTGCCGCTGATCATCATCATCACGGGGCTGCTGCCGGGCGCCGGCGGGCTCACGGTCGCCTTCGTCATCGCGATCACGGGATGGGCGTGGGGCGCGCGCGTCATGCGCGCCCAGACGCTGTCGCTGCGCAAGCGCGACTTCGTCGAGGCGGCGCGCGCGAACGGCGAGCCGCTGTGGCGGATCGTGTTCTTCGAGATCATGCCGAACCTCACCGCGATCATCGCCTCGGGCTTCATCGGCACCGTGATCTTCGCGATCCTCTCCGAGGTCACGCTCGCCTTCATCGGCGTCACGAGCATCAGCGACTGGAACTGGGGCACCGTGCTGTTCTGGGCGCAGAGCTCGCAGGCGCTCGTGCAGGGCGCGTGGTGGTGGTTCGTGCCCGCGGGCCTCTGCATCGCGGCCGTCGGCACCTCGCTCACGCTCATCAACTTCGGCATCGACGAGTTCGTCAACCCGCGACTGCGCTCGACCGCCGCCAATGCCGGGGTGCTGCGCCGCAAGAAGATCCGTGCGCGCATCGGCTTCACGCCGGTCTACCGCGGGAAGGACATCCGATGACCCTGCTGGATGCGGCCGCCGCCGCCACCCCGCCGCGCGAGCGCAAGCCCGTGCTCGAGATCCGCGACCTCAGCGTCGACTACGGCTACGACCAGAACGCGGTGCACGCGCTGCAGGGCGTCGACCTGACGCTGCACGCGGGAGAGGTGCTCGGCCTCGCCGGCGAGAGCGGATGCGGCAAGTCGACGCTCGCCTACGCCGCGACCCGTCTGCTGCCGCCTCCCGGCGTCATCACCGGCGGCTCGGTCACCTTCACCTCGGCCCGCGATGGCCACGGCGGCGACCTGCTGCGCATGAACGACGCCGAACTGCGGGCGCAGCGCTGGCGCGACACGGCGATCGTGTTCCAGGGCGCGATGAACTCGCTCAACCCCGTCTACACGGTCGGCCGTCAGCTGGTCGACGGCATCCTCGCGCACAAGCCCCGCACCCGGGATGCGCGCGAGCAGGCCCGCGCGCGCGCCCTCGAGCTGCTCGAGATGGTCGGCATCCCGAAAGACCGTCTCGGCTCGTACCCGCACCAGCTCTCGGGCGGCATGCGCCAGCGCGTCATGATCGCCATGGCGCTCGCGCTCGAGCCCGAGATCGTCATCATGGACGAGCCGACGACCGCTCTCGACGTCGTCATGCAGCGCCAGATCGTCGAGCAGATCATGCAGCTCAAAGACGAGCTCGGCTTCAGCGTGATCTTCATCACGCACGACGTCTCGCTGCTGCTCGAGCTCGCCGACCGCATCGCGATCATGTACGCCGGCCGCATCGTCGAAGACGCCTCGAGCGAGGAGGTGTACAAGATGCCGCGGCACCCCTACACCGCCGGACTGCTGCACTCCTTCCCGCCGCTGCGCGGACCCAAGCGCGACCTCGCCGGCATCCCCGGCTCGCCGCCGGATCTGGTGAACCTGCCCACAGGATGCAAGTTCCACCCGCGCTGTCCCTACGCTTTCGACGAGTGCAAGCTCACCGACCCGGCCCTCGGCCCGACGCGCTTCGGCGCCGCGGAGCCCGAGCGCCAGGTCGCCTGTCTGCTCAATGACGAGCGGGTGGCCCCCGGCCCCATCCCCCTCGAGCTGGGCGTGCGCCCGGAAGGAGACCGCATCGCATGACGACGCATCCCGTGACCCTGTTCACCGGCCAGTGGGCCGACCTGACCCTCGACGAGGTCGCGGGTCACGCCGCCTCGTGGGGCTATGACGGGCTCGAGATCGCCTGCTCGGCCGAGCACCTGGACGTGTGGCGGGCCGACGAGGATCCGAGCTACCTGGATGGGCGTCGCGCGGTGCTCGAGAAGCACGGCCTGAAGACGTGGGCGCTGTCGAACCACCTCACCGGGCAGGCCGTGTGCGATGACCCGATCGACTTCCGTCACAAGGCGCTGCTGCGCTCGAAGGTGTGGGGCGACGGCGAGGCCGAGGGCGTGCGTCAGCGCGCCGCCGAGGAGCTGAAGCTGACCGCGAAGGCGGCGCGCAAGCTCGGCGTGGATGTCATCACCGGCTTCACCGGCTCGTCGATCTGGCAGTACGTGGCGATGTTCCCGCCGGTCGGGCAGGACGTCATCGACGCCGGCTACGAGGACTTCGCCGACCGCTGGAACCCGATCCTCGACGTCTTCGACGGCGAGGGCGTGCGCTACGCCCACGAGGTGCACCCGTCGGAGATCGCCTACGACCACTGGACCTGCCAGCGGGCCCTCGAGGCGGTCGACCACCGGTCGGCGTTCGGCTTCAACTGGGACCCCTCGCACATGATGTGGCAGGGCATCGACACGGTCGACTTCATCGTCGACTTCGCCGACCGCATCTACCACGTCGACTGCAAGGACACGCGGATGCGCGACGGCTCCGGCCGCGCCGGCATCCTCGGCTCGCACCTCGCCTGGGGCGACCCGCGCCGCGGCTGGGACTTCGTCTCGACCGGGCACGGCGACGTGCCGTGGGAGGACGCCTTTCGCACCCTGCGCCGCGTCGGCTACGCGGGACCGATCTCGGTCGAGTGGGAGGACGCCGGGATGGACCGCCTCGTCGGCGCCGAGGAGGCGCAGCGCTTCGTGCGCGGGCTGCTGTGGGACCTGCCCACGGCATCCTTCGACGCCGCGTTCTCGCACAACGCCGACTGACGATCGGGTCGAAGAAGGGGCGCCGCGCGATCCCGGCATCACGGCACGAGATCGGGCGGCGAGACCAGGATCGCGCGGCGATCCTGCGTGGGCAGGGGAGGTCAGGCCGCGGCCATGCGCCCCAGCTCGGCCTCGAGCGTGTCGAAGAAGTGGCCGTAGCCCTGCAGCAGCGCCTCCTCGGCGCCCTCGGGGATCGGCGACTGCGTCATCGTCACCTCGGTCGCGCCGTCGACCTCGGCGAAGTCGACGATGAGGTGCGAGCGCTCGGGGCTGTCGGGCTGGTCGGTGATCGTCAGACGCAGGTGCTTCGGCGCGTCCACCTCGATGAACTCGCCGACCCAGTGGATGCGGGTGCCGTCGGGCAGCACCATGTCGGCCTTCCAGCTGCGACCGAGCTCGGCGACGTAGTCGAGCGTCTCGGCCGGCACGTCGACCTGGTCGCCGCCGAACCAGGCGGCGAAGTGCTCCGGCTGGGTCCAGGCGTCCCAGACGAGCTGCGGGGCGAAGGGGAAGGTGCGGGTGATGGTGAGGTCGGCCATGGGTCCTATCCGTTCGTGTCGGTGTTCTGGGTGTTCTGGGTGGTCTGCGTTTTCCGGGTGGTCGGGATGCTCGGGGCGGCCTCGCCGGCGCCCGCGGTCGCGCTCGCGGCGAGCCCGGCGAGGTAGTCGCCGAGCGCGTCGAAGCTGTCGGCCCAGAAGCGCTCGTAGTCGCCGACCCAGCGGGCGGCGTCGCGCAGCGGGCGGGCATCCAGCGCGGCGGGGCGGTACTGCGCCTCCCGGCCGCGGGTCACGAGACCGGCCTGCTCGAGCACACGGAGGTGCTTCGAGACGGCCGCGAAGCTCATCTCGTAGGGCTCGGCGAGCTCGCCGACCGTGGCCGGTCCGCGCGAGAGGCGGGCGAGGATGTCGCGGCGGGTCGGATCGGCGAGGGCCGCGAAGGTGCGGCTGAGCTGGTCATCGGCCATCCGATCCTCGCCCCTCTGTCGATCAACCAATCGGTTCAGAACCGATGAGTTGAATATAGGTCCGTACGGTGACGCGCGTCAAGGCCTCCCGCGGAATGCGGGCGCTCAGCCGTCGCAGACGCGCAGCACGAGCTTGCCGCGCGTGTGCCCGCGCTCGATCACGCGGTGGGCCTCGGCGGCGTCGGGCAGGTCGTAGACCGCATCCACGAACACCTTCAGATCGCGCGACTCGATCAGCCGCGTCACGATCGCGAGCGTCGCGCCGTCGGGGGCGACGCGGTATCCCGTCGCGCGCACGCCGGCCGCCTGGGCCTCCTCGCGCATCGTCGGCCACGATCCCGTCGGGCCGTTCACGATGATCCCGCCCGGCCGCAGCACCCGCAACGACCGCGACGCCGTGTCGTCGTGCACGTTGCCGACCAGATCGATGACCGCATCCACCTCGCCCACGACATCCTCGAAGCGCTGCGTGCTGTGGTCGACGACCTCCGCCGCGCCCAGGTCGCTCAGCCAGCGGAGGTTGCGGGTCGAGCCGGTCGCGATCACGTGCGCGCCGAAATACGAGGCCAGCTGCACCGCGAGGTGGCCCACTCCTCCGGCGGCGCCGTGGATGAGCATCCGCTGGCCCTCGTGCGCCCGCGCCGTGTCGACGACCATGCCCCACGCGGTCAGCGCGGCGAGCGGCACTGCGGCCGCCTCCACGTGCGAGAGCGTCGGCGGCTTGCGCACGACGCTCAGCTCGGTGACCGTGAGGTAGTCGGCGTAGGCGCCGCTGAGCCGCGGCACCATCCCCATGCCGTAGACCTCGGTGCCCGGCTGCAGCGCGTGGGCCTCGTAGGGCGACTCGACGACGATGCCGCTGAAGTCGTTGCCGAGCACGGCGGGGAAGCTCGAGATCGCGCCGAACGCCCCGCGCCCGGCGCGCGTCTTCGCGTCGATCGGGTTCACCCCGGCGGCGACGACCTTGATCAGCAGCTCGGCGTTCGTGCGCACCGGCATCGGGATCTTCTCGAGCCGCAGCACGTCCGGATCTCCCGCGGTGGCGAACGTCATGGCGCGCATCCTGCTCACTCGGCCTCCCTGCCTCGCGCGGTCGCGACGGGAGCGCCGCCGACCGTGACCTCAGTGAACCGGACCGATGTTCCGCCGGTGTTTCGGCGATGTACCGGGGTGGAAAACCCTGTCCGCCCCGCCGCGGCATGCCCTAACCTCCTGAACAGGCCCGTCACGCTCGGGCCGCACTCGACCCTGAGGAGCCGGCATGCGGGCGCTGTTCATCGTGGTGCGGATCGCGGGAGCCGCGGCGATCATCGCCGCCATCGTCGCGCAGCTGATGCTGAGCCTGCAGGTCTGGGCCGAGGTGCCGGTGAAGGATGTGCCGAATCAGACGGCGCACTTCTTCAGCTTCTTCACGATCGACTCGAACCTGCTCAGCGTCGTGTCGTTCCTGGTCGGCGCGGTCTTCCTCGTCCTGAAGCGCGACGACGCGGCCGCGTGGGGCGTCTTCCGGGGCAGCGTCACCGCCTACATGGCGACGACGGGCATCGTCTACAACCTGCTGCTGCGCGGCATCGAGCTGCCGCAGGGCAGCACCGTGCCGTGGTCGAACGAGGTGCTGCACGTCGTCGCGCCGGTGCTCGTCATCCTCGACTGGTTCTTCGCGCCCGGCCGGCGTCCGCTCAAGTGGACCACCATCTGGGTCGTGATCGCCTTCCCGCTGGTCTGGACGGTGTACACGATGATCCGCGGACCCCTCGTCGTCGACGGGGTGACGGGCCGCGACTACTGGTACCCGTACCCGTTCCTCAACCCGAACACGGCGCCGGAGGGGTACTTCACGGTGTTCCTCTACATGGTGCTGATCGCCGCGATCATCGGCCTCGTCGGCGCCGGCGCGATCTGGGTGTCGCGCAAGGGCGGTCGCTGGCCGCTGCCCGCGGCGGCACCGACTGTGCCGTCACCGGCGGCCGAGGGGGATGCGCGGACGACGCCGTGACCGACGGCTCCGCGGCCCGCGGAGTCGCTCGCCGCGGCATCACGCGCCGGATCATCGCGGCGGCCGGCGCGCTGCTCGCTCTCGCCGCTCTCGCCGTCATATGGACCGCGCGGCTGAGCCTGCCGCACGACCTCTACGTCAGCGAGCTCGGCGCCGACGGGATGCCGACCGCGGCCGCGTTCCGCGTCGCACTGCTGCTGCTGGTCGCCGGGGGAGCGCTCGTGGCGATCGCCTGCCGCGGCATCCGCAGTCGGGCGCGCCTGCTGCGGCGCTGGACGCCGACCGTCTCGCTGCTCGTGTCGTGCGCCTTCTTCCTGCTGGCATCCCAGGTGCCGTGCACGGCCGGCTGCCCGGTGCCGGCACCCGGCTCGCCGCTGTTCACCTGGCAGGACTTCACGCACACCTCCGCCGCGGTGATCGCCTTCGGCGCCGCGGCGGTCGCGATGCTGCAGTGCGGATTCGCGCTCGGGCATCCCGTTCTGGCGGTGCTGTCGCGGGTGTCGGCGATCGCCGTCGCGGGAATCGCCGCGGTCGGCGGGCTCATGTCGGTGCTGAGCTTCTACTCGTGGATGGGCAGCCGCTTCGAGTTCACGGCGACGACGATCGGACTGGGCTGGGTCGCCGTGCTCGGGCTGTCGGTCGCGCTGGAGCGACGGAGGTCCCAGGAA
>NZ_VHQG01000001.1:247982-299355 GCF_006517435.1 Schumannella soli | reverse complement strand
GGCGGCGGAGCCGGAGGCGGCGGAGCCGGAGGCGGCGGAGCTGGAGGTGACGGAGCCGGCGGATGCGCTCGCGCCCGGCTCAGCGTCGGCGCAGCAGCTCGAGCAGCCGATCGGCTAGCACCACGAGTCGGTGGATCTCGTTGTCGTCGCGATCCACCCAGCGCGACTCGGGCACCGCATCCACCGGCACGAAGTCGCGGTGCTGCTCCCACACGACGAGCGTGCGCTCGGCGCCGAGCACGTATTGCTGCCACCAGACCTGACGCAGGTAGGTGCGGGGGATGCTGCGCCAGGCCTTCGACGTCGTCTTGATCTCGCAGAGCTCGAGCGCCGCGCCGCGCTCGCGCACGCCGTCGGGGGTGGCGAGGTGCCCGCGCTCGCCGTCGGCGTGGAAGAGCTGGGTGCTCGGCTGCATGCCGTGCTCGGCGCGCGCCCAGCGGGCGATCTCCGGCTCGCGGGCGCGGCCGTGATCCGTGTAGGCGTTGCCGCCGAAGCCGGTGCCGAGCATCTTCTCCATGGCGATGCCCTGCAGGGGCTTGTCGCTCGAGAATCGCGCCGCATCGGTCGCGGTGACGCCGTTCGCGCGGGCGATGAACCAGCCGCGCCGATCGGTCGAGTCGGCGACGACGCGGTCGCGCCAGTGCACCGGCGGCGCCTCCCAGAGGGAGAGCATCGGCTGGGCGCGGGTCACGCGTCCATTGTCTCCCGGGCCGGCGACAGCGGCGGGCGGCGCGCGAGCCGGGCGCGACCCGATCGCGGGTCTACGAAGCAGGTGATGAGCTGAGGTAACCTCGCACGGCAGTGCTCGTGCGATCAGCCCGACCGCCGCTCCGATGAAGGGAGATGCGCCATGGCCAGCGGCACGATCCCCTCCATCGCGGAAGCAGGGCTCTTCGATGCGGCATGCATCCCCTGGGTGCCGATCGCCCTCGTGATCGCACTCGCCGCCGTGGCCGTGATCGGAGCGTTCGTTCTGCGCCGCGACCCGTCGGACGGCGACGACGAGACCGATCCCGAGATGTGAGACTCCGGAGCCGGTTTGCGCATCCGCCGTCTCTCGGGTTACCCTGGACCCGGCCGAAGACCGCTGGTCTCCGACGTGCCGCCTTCTCGAAGGCGTCACCCGGACGAAGTCCTTCCTCGTGAAGAGACCCGCGCAGGTGTGTGAAGTGACAAGCCCTTCTGTGGTTCGAGCTCCGTGCGTCTGCGCCGGAGCTCTTTTCGTTGGCGGATGTCTGATCCCACTCGGGATGCCCGCGGCCCTCGGCGCCGAATCCAACCACAAGGAGCGCCATGGCGAACAAGGAAGCAACGGTCGCCGAGCTGACGGAGTCTTTCCGCAGCTCGAACGCGGTCGTGCTCACCGAGTACCGCGGTCTCACGGTTGCTCAGCTCAAGGAGCTGCGCAAGAACCTCCGCGAGAACGCGACCTATGCCGTGGTGAAGAACACGCTCACCAAGATCGCGGCCAACGAAGCGGGCATCACGTCGTTCGACGACGCCCTCGTCGGTCCCTCCGCGATCGCCTTCGTGCACGGCGACACCGTCGCCGTCGCGAAGACTCTGCGTGACTTCGCCAAGGCGAACCCTCTGCTGGTGGTCAAGGGCGGGTACTTCGACGGTGCCCCGCTGACCGCCGACGAGGTGAACAAGCTCGCCGATCTCGAGTCGCGTGAGGTGCTGCTGGCCAAGCTGGCCGGCGCCTTCAAGGCCTCGCTGTTCGGTGCCGCGTACATGTTCAACGCGCCGCTCGCGCAGGCCGTCCGCACGGTCGACGCGCTGCGCGCGAAGCAGGAGTCCGCGGCGTAACCCGCCCGCGGCTAGACATTCAGCACTAAGGAGAAAAGCATGGCCAAGCTCACCACCGACGAGCTGCTCGAGGCGTTCAAGGAGCTCTCGCTCATCGAGCTCAGCGAGTTCGTCAAGAAGTTCGAGGAGACCTTCGAGGTCACCGCCGCCGCGCCGGTCGCCGTCGCCGCCGCCCCCGCCGCCGGTGGCGCTGCCGCCGCCGAGGAGGAGGAGAAGGACTCGTTCGACGTCGTTCTCGAGTCGGCCGGTTCCGCCAAGATCCAGGTCATCAAGGAGGTGCGCGGCCTCACGAGCCTCGGTCTCTCGGAGGCCAAGGCTCTCGTCGACGGCGCGCCCAGCACCGTTCTGGAGGGCGCCAACAAGGAGGCTGCCGAGAAGGCCAAGGAGGCCCTCGAGGGCGCCGGCGCCACGGTCACCCTCAAGTAAGGTTCTTCCTCACTTCAACGACGGCGTCGTTCCCGGTTCGTCCGGGGGCGGCGCCGTCGTCGTGTTCCCGGGCGGGGATCCGTCGGGCCCGGGGGGAGCGCGATCGCTCGACCCGAGTTGACGGACGGGGATCAGGTAACCAGCCGTTCTCCCCGCCCGTCGGCGCAAGCGGGCGGCCGGGATCAGGGACGGCCGGGCGCGAGCGCTGACTCAGTGAAGCGCATCGGGCTCGGGCGACGCAGAGTGACCCAGGGGTGATCCCGGGGTGACGTAGAGGCCGAGGGCCTGCGCCTTGCGCACCGCCTCGCCGCGTGAGCCGACGCCGAGCTTGCGGTAGATGTTGCGAAGGTGCGTCTTCATCGTGTTGCCCGAGACGAAGAGCTCCTGCGCGATCGTCGCGACGGTCTTGCCCTGACGCAGCTGGTCGAGCACGATCGTCTCCCGGCTGGTGAGCGGCGCGAGCATCCCGCCCTCGTCGCCGGCGGCGGTGAGGCGCGCATCCACGGCCGACCGGATGCGCTCCACGAGCGCCGCGATCTCGGGGGCCTGACGCCGCGACGAGGCCTGATTCATGAGCTCGCGCAGCATGAGCGGCGGCACCATGATGAGCGGCGAGCGCGTTCCGGTGCGCTGCATGTGGTGCAGGCTGCGGTCGCACCAGAGCGCCGACTCGGCCGGATTGCCGCGCTCGGCCTCGATGGCGGCGCGCAGCAGCTGCACCTCCGCGAGAGTGCGCGCGGCGTGGGCCTCGCCGAGGGCGTCGCACTCGGCGAGGGCGGCGGCCGCGCCCTCCACGTCGCCGTTCACGAGCCGGAGCTGCGCGACGTAGCGGCCGGCGCAGAGATCGTGCCGCGCATCGGAGGGCAGCTCGGAGAGCACCTGCCAGGCCGCGTCGCCCTGGCCGTGACGGATGAGGATGGCGGCGCGCAGCAGCTCGCCGAGAGCGGCGCCGCTGCCCGCCGGGTGCCACGTGCGGTAGCTCTCCCCGGCGCGTCGGATCAGCTCGAGCGCGCCGGAGAAGTCGCGCTCGAGCGCGTGCAGGCGGGCCGTGGCGATCCAGCCGAAGGGCTCCCAGTCGCTGCCCTCGGCGGCGGCGGCGATCTCGACCTCGATGCGATGCGCGGTCTCGCTGTCGAGGCGCTCGACCGCGACCATGAGCTCGGCGATGAGCGCTGTCGCCGCGAAGGGGCTGCGCAGCAGCAGGGTGCCCTCGGCGATCGAGCGCGCCTGCTGCACGAAGCCGGATGCGGCATCCAGCTCGCCGGCGCCGATCGCGATGAGGGCGCGCCCGCCGAGGCACTCCACGTGCTCGGCGCGGCTCAGGTGGCGTTCGCCCAGTCCGTCGGCGAAGGCGAGCAGCGGAGCGGCGTCGGCGTAGCGCCCGCGGTGCAGCTGCACCATGCCGCGCTGGAGGGCGGCCATCGCGCGCACGGTGACCCGCCATTCGATGCCGGGCGCCGAGGTGGCCTGGGCCTGTTCGGCGGCCAGGTCGAGGGCGTCGTCCGCGTCATCGAGTCGGCCGAGGGTGCGCAGGGCGGCGGCCGACTGCAGGCGCACGATCACGGCATCCGGGTCGTCGCAGGGCAGGCTCATCAGGGCCGCTTCGAAGTACGCGAGCGCCGACCGCGAGCGGTCGCCGCGCGCCGTGCGGTAGCTGGCGCCGAACGCCGCCGCGATCACGGGGTCGTCGCGCCAGGCCTCGTCGGGGATGGTCTCGATCAGCTCCCGCAGTCCCGCGGGAGACTCGGCGGAGAGCCCTCGCCAGGCGCTGCGCACGAGCGTGACGGCACCGGGGGGATCACCCGCGTCGAGTCGGGCGTCCACTTCCCGTCGGAGGGAGTCGAGAGTGGTGCTTCGGGGCAATTCGGTGTCGCTTCCACACGTCGGGTGCTGCGGACGTGCGCCGGTTTTCGGGCCCGGCGCGCGATGCAGGCACGCTTCGGAGTGATGCACACCCCCGTGTGGTTCCCAGTTCCGCGCGGTGGTCTGAATCTCACCCCCGATGCTACTTGCGCACCGCGAAACGTGTCCACCATAATGAGGACAACTCTGGCGACCCCCGTAGTCAGAGGGCCGATCGTCCCCCGCGGTCGGATCAGTACGGCATCGCGCCGTGCACCCGCCAGGTCTGGTCGGTCTTACCCTCCGCCCAGCCCGTCCCCCCTGAATGGCGGGTGGTCAGACGCGTGCCTTGAAGTAGAGAGCAACCCCCGTATGCGCTCCACGGCATCGTCCCCTGCCCGGATTCTCGATAGGGCCCTCGCGCGCCTCGCGCGCCGCGGGCCGCGCACCCTCAGAGCCAAGGTCATGACGGCGGTCTCCGGACTCGTCGTCGCGGCTCTCGCCGTCGGCGGCATCGCCCTCGTCGGCGCGGCGGCCGAGGCGCACAACCGCTCCGTCAACGTCACCTGCTCGAGCATCGCCGTGAACCTCACGGCGTACAACTCGAACAAGACCAACACGGTCCGCGTCGAACTCGACGGCAAGCAGCTCGTCGACACGACCTTCCGGTCGAGCTTCGCCGCCACCTACCCGGTTCCGCAGGATGGTGTGACCCACGCGTACCGCGTCAAGGTCGTCGCCGGCGACAACCCGAGCAACCCCGACTGGAACCTCGACAAGTCGGGTACGACCCCGCTCTGCACGCCGACGAACCCGCCGAGCAACCCGGTCAAGCCGACGATCTCGATCGATGCGGCCGACTGCGTCGCCCCCGGCGGCCCCACCTCGGTGCCCGTCACCGCGAAGCTCGGCTCGCTGCAGCCCGGCGCCAACTACACGGTCATCCTGAAGTCCGGCGCCAAGGAGCTGCGCACCGAGGACTTCGCGGCGAACGCCGCCAGCCAGAGCGTGCCGCTCGGCAGCTGGCCCACCGGCAGCAGCTACACCGCCGTCGTGACCAGCAGCACCACCGGCGCCTCCGCCACGAGCGCGGCCGTCACCCCGGCCGAGTGCCCGCGCGGAGTGGACTCCGCCGACGTCGTCGCCGATGTGTGCACCGCCCCCGGCTCGACCCTCGTCGGCGCCACCGTGACCGTGACCGGTCTCGTCGAGGGCCAGACCTACTACGCCACCGTCGACGGCAACGCCGGTTCGAAGACGAAGGTCGGCGCCGACGGCACCGCGCGCATTCAGGTGCCGGTCGGGGTCCCCTCGACGATCATCATCACGACCGAGGCGGGCGTGAAGGTCGGCCAGACCGCACCGGTGACCCCGGCGCTCTGCCCGGTCACGCCGAACCTCACGGTCGAGCTGGCCGTCTGCACGACCGACGCGCAGACCCTTCCGCTGACCATCACCGCCTCGGGCCTCTCCGCTGACCGCACCTACACGGTCGTCGTCGACGGCACGACCGTGGCGACCATCACCGGCGCGACCACCAAGACGGTCACCGCGGACACAGCGGCGGGAGAGCACACGGTGCGCGTCATCGACTCGGCGGCCACGTCGGTGCTCGCCGAGCAGACGATCACCCAGGTCGCCTGCGCCACGACCCCGAAGATCGCGATCGACGCCACGCAGTGCGTCGCCCCGCACGGCACCGGCAGCCTCGCCGGAACCGTGACCTCGGTGGTGCCGGGTCGCTCGTACACGGTCACTCTGGTGTCGGCCGGCGACGCGGTGCAGGCGCCGGTCCACGTGACCCCGACGAGCTCCAGCTTCCCGCTGAGCTTCACCGGGCTGACGCCGGGCGCGAGCTACACGGTCACCGTCGTCGACGACCAGGCCGACGACGCCACCGCGAAGGTCACCGCGAAGCTGGTCGACTGCCCTGACGTGCCATCGATCGCCATCGACCCGACCCAGTGCGTGGCTCCGACCGGCAAGGGCAGCTTCGACGTCACGGTCACCGGCGCCATTCCGGGTCGCAGCTACCTCGTGACGCTCACCGTCGACGGCAAGGCCGTCACGGGCGTGGACGCCAAGCCGGTCACCGCCGAGGCCGCCACGTTCTCGGTTCCGTTCACCGGACTCGAGCCCGGCACGACCTACGGCGTGACTCTGACCGACGCGGACGACGACCAGACCGTCGTGACCAAGGATGTCACTCTGGCCGACTGCCCGACGAACCCGGGACTCTCGGCGATCGCCGTGGCCTGCCAGGCCGACTCGAAGACCTCGAGCCTCGAGGTCGACGTGACCGGCGTGGAGCCGGACCGCGACTGGACCGTGCGTGTCAGCCAGGGTGACGACGACGCCTGGACCGTCATCGACGAGAAGACCGTCACCTCGGCCGAGCTCGCCGACCCGGTGGTCTTCACCGGCATCAAGAACGACGCCGAGTACCGGGTGACCGCGATCGACTCGAGCGGCAACCTGCAGAAGAGCACCGACGTCACCGTCAAGGACTGCGGTGTCTCCGACGAGGAGACCACGCCTCCCACCACGCCGCCGACCACCCCGCCGACCAAGCCGCAGGCCGGTGGCGGCACGGGCCTCGCGTCGACCGGTGTCGACGGACTGATCCCCGGAATCGGAGCGCTGCTCGTGCTGCAGGTCGGTATCGCCCTGCTCGCCGTCGCCGCGATCCGCCGCCGCAAGGCCGCCCGCCAGCAGGGCTGATGAGACCCGGATCCGGGCTGATGGGACGAGAGGCCCGGATCCGCAGCTGACGGGGACGATCAGCTGGCCGGGAGCGTGACCCGTTCACGCTCCCGGTGCTCCCCGTCGAATGAGAAGACGACCGGAGGTCGGGTGCCGCGGAGGGCGCCCGGCCCCCGGTCTTTCGTCGTTCATGCGCGCGCACGGGGGCGACAGCGCGGTCGGGGCCTCCGGTCTCCCGCGTGCAGGGCACGCGGGGCGGAAGCGGGATGCGCGTCCGCCCGGGGCGCACGACCCCGCGCGGGGTCGGCGGCGGGTTCTAGGCTCGGCGCGTGAGCATGCGCGGAGGTGGAGGCGGCGGAGGCCGCGGCGGCCGGATCTCGTCGAGCGACGCCGCAGCGCAGCGCGCCGCCAACGCCGAGGCCCCGCGCATCCCCCACCTGATCGGCCGCATCGCCGAGCTGTTCCAGCCGCACCGCCGCGCCCTCGGCACGATCGTCGTGCTCGTGCTGATCGGCGCCGGACTCAGCGTGCTGCCGCCGCTGCTCACCCAGCAGGCCTTCGATCGCGGGCTCTTCCCGGCCGGCGGCCGCCCCGACGTGCCGGTGCTGCTCGAGCTCGTGCTCGGGATGGTGCTGCTCTGGGTCGCCTCCGCCGCGCTCGGCGTCTGGCAGACCTGGCTCACCGCCCGGGTCGGCAACAGCGTGATGGGCCGACTGCGCATCCGGCTCTTCTCGCACCTCGAGGCGATGGAGCTCGGCTTCTTCACCCGCACCAAGACGGGCATCATCCAGTCGCGCCTGCAGAACGACGTCGGCGGCGTCGCCGGGGTGCTCAGCAACACCGTGCAGAGCGTGATCGGCAACACGGTCACGGTCATCGCCGCGCTCGTCTCGATGCTCGTGCTGAGCTGGCAGATGACGATCGTCGCGGTCGTGCTGCTGCCCGTGCTCGTGATCGCCCAGCGCCGTGTCGGCCAGGTGCGCGCCCGCATCGCGACGCAGACGCAGGAGTCGCTGTCGGAGATGACCGCGATCACGCAGGAGGCGCTGAGCGTCTCGGGCATCCTGCTGACCAAGAGCTTCGCCCGGCAGAACGCCGAGATCGCGCGCTACACGAACGAGAACGAGAACCAGATCCGGCTGCAGGTGCGCCAGGCGATGAGCGGCCAGTGGTTCTTCGCGCTGGTCAACATCTTCCTGTCGATCATCCCGGCCATCGTCTACCTCGTCGCCGCCTGGCTCATCCTCGATCGGGTGGATGTCACGGCGGGCACCGTCGTCGCGTTCACGACCGTGCAGGCGCGCCTCATGTGGCCGCTCATGGGCCTGCTGCGGGTCGCCCTCGACCTGCAGACCTCGCAGGCGCTGTTCGCCCGCATCTTCGAGTACCTCGACCTGACGCCGGCGATCACCGAACGGCCCGACGCCCGCGCCGTCGATACGACGAAGCTCGGGCGGATCGCCTTCGACGGGGTGGTGTTCCGCTACCCGGATGCGCCGGCCGAGAGTCCGGCGACGCTGCGCGGCGTGAGCTTCTCCGTCGAGCCCGGGCAGTACGCGGCCTTCGTCGGGCCCTCGGGCGCCGGCAAGACGACGGTGTCGTATCTCGTGCCGCGCATGCACGACGCGACCGGGGGCCGCGTGCTGTTCGCCGGCGACGACGTGCGCGAGCTGCGGCTGAGCTCGCTCGCCGAGTCGATCGGGCTCGTCAGCCAGGAGACCTACCTGTTCCACGCGACGATCGCCGAGAACCTGCGGTACGCGAAGCCGGACGCGAGCGACGAGGAGCTCGAGCGGGCGGCGCGCGCCGCGAACATCCACGCCACCATCGCCTCGTTCCCCGACGGCTACGACACGGTCGTCGGAGAGCGCGGGTACCGGCTCAGCGGCGGCGAGAAGCAGCGCATCGCGATCGCCCGCGTGCTGCTGAAGGATCCGGCGGTGCTGGTGCTCGACGAGGCGACGAGCGCGCTCGACACGGTCAGCGAGCGCATCGTGCAGAACGCGATCGACGCGGCCGCCCGGGGCCGCACGACGATCGCGATCGCGCACCGGCTGTCGACGGTCGTCGGCGCCGACGTCATCTTCGTGGTCGACGGCGGACGCATCGTCGAGCAGGGCACGCATCCCGAGCTGCTCGCCGCGGGCGGCGTCTACGCGCAGCTGTTCGCCGAGCAGCTCGCGGCCGCCGGCTCGAGCCCGCGGGCTGACTGAGCTCAGCCGAGCTTCTCGAGCATCTCCTGCATCGTCGTGATCTCGGCCTTCTGCGAGGCCTCGATCTGCGTCGCCATCGCCACGACCTGCTTCTGATCGGTGCGGTGCAGGATCGCCTCGGCCATCTCGAGGCCGCCCTGATGGTGGGCGATCATGAGCGTGAGGAAGAGCTTGTCGGCGGCCTCGCCCTTCGCCGCCGTCAGCGCGGCGATCTGCTTCGCGGTCGCCATGCCGGGCATCGGGCCTCCCGCCTTCTGACCCGAGACGGCGTGGCCGTGACCGCCGTCGCTGCCGTCGATGGTCGGGTAGCTCATCCAGGTCATCCGTGGCTGGCTGGATGCCTGAGGCAGGTCCCAGGCGTCGAGCAGGCCGTACATCTGGCCGGCCTGCCCGCCCTGTCCGATCGCGATGTCGTAGGCGATCAGCCGCACGGCCTCATCGGTGCTGCGGTCGCGCACCAGCAGCGACATCTGCACGGCCTGGGCGTGATGCACCTGCATGTCGCGCAGGAACCCGGCGGCCGCGCTCTCGGTCGTCGGCGTAGCCGGAGCGGCGCCGACGCGGCCGAGCAGCAGGCCCGAGGTGAACAGCAGCAGCGCGACGGCAGCGGCGACGATCCACCAGGGGCGGCTCGGCCGGCGGCTCGGGGTCGACGGGTCCTTCGCGGCGCTTCTCACCGGGTCATGCTCCCACTGTCGTCGTGTCGTGCTGTCGATGACCGTCCGAGAGCGGATGGCACGACGCGGATGCGGTCAGCTCACCTTGCCGGGAGCGTCGAGCCCGCCGGTGCACGGGGCGCCCGGCTCGGGGGCGTTGGGGGAGCGGTAGTAGTCGGTGATGAACTTCTGCACCTTCGCGTTCTCGGGGTTCGAGAACTTGATCTGCGCACCCCAGGCGGAGACGGCCATCGGGGCGTCGAGGCCCGGGTACGGCGAGAGCGTCGCGTAGACGTCGGGCACGATCTTCTTCAGCGCCTCGAGCTTCGCTCCCGAGATCCTGTCGGGGTCGTAGGTGAACCAGAGCGCGCCGTGCTCGAGGTCGTGCACCGCGTTCTCGTTGGGCACGGGCTGGTCGTAGATGCCGCAGTTGAGCCAGGTGGCGTTGTGCGGTCCGCCCGCGGGCGGTGACATCCGGTAGTCGACCTTCTTCGCGGTGTGCTGCGACGACAGGCCCTCCCAGGTCTGCACCGTGTTCAGCTTGACCGGCCCCGAGGCCGCTCCGCTCCCGCTGCCGCTCAGCGGCAGCACGATCGCGAGGGTCACGGCGACGATCGCGGCGACGGCGACCGTGATGCCGCCGCCGATCGCGAGACGGCGGTTGCGCTTGCGCGCGGCTTCCTTCTTCTTGAAGGCCGCGACCTTCTCGGCGCGCTGGGCGGCGCGGGCCTGCTTCGTCGTCGGCGTGCCGTTGTCGGCGCTCGGCGCGGATTCGTCGCGGGGCATGATTCTCCTCGGGCGGATGCGCTGGCTGAGCGCGATGTATGCGAAGACATAGACATTGTCCTCACCAACCTGGCAACTCGCCCGCTCCCGCGCCCATTTCGCGCACGGACGGGCCGCGCCCGCGTGGATCCGGAACCCCGCGACGTAACAGCCCCGGATCGCGCCGGTACCCTCGGACCATGGCATACGCGGAGTCCGTGCTCGACCTCGTCGGCAACACCCCGCTCGTGAAGCTCAACAGCGTCACCGACGGCATCCAGGCCACCGTGCTCGTCAAGGTCGAGTACGTGAACCCCGGCGGCTCGTCGAAGGATCGCATCGCCGTGCGCATCATCGACGCGGCCGAGCGCGAGGGGCGGCTGAAGCCCGGCGGCACGATCGTCGAGCCCACGAGCGGCAACACCGGGATCGGCCTCGCGCTGGTCGCGCAGCAGCGCGGCTATCGCTGCGTCTTCGTCTGCCCCGACAAGGTGAGCGCCGACAAGCGCGCGACCCTGCAGGCTTACGGCGCCGAGGTCGTCGTCTGCCCGACCGCGGTCGCGCCCGAAGACCCCCGCTCGTACTACAACGTGAGCGACCGGCTCGCCCGCGAGATCCCGGGCGCGTTCAAGCCCGACCAGTACTCGAACCCGAACGGTCCGCTCAGCCACTACGAGACCACCGGCCCCGAGATCTGGCGCGACACCGACCAGAAGGTCACGCACTTCGTGGCCGGCGTCGGCACCGGCGGCACGATCAGCGGCGTCGGCCGCTACCTCAAGGAGGTCAGCGACGGCCGCGTGCAGATCGTCGGCGCCGACCCCGAGGGCTCGGTCTACTCGGGCGGAACCGGGCGGCCCTACCTGGTCGAGGGCGTCGGCGAGGACTTCTGGCCGACCGCCTACGACGGCAGCGTCGTCGACGAGATCATCGCCTCCTCCGACGCCGAGAGCTTCGACTACACGCGCCGCCTCGCCCGCGAGGAGGGACTGCTGGTCGGCGGCTCGAGCGGCCTCGCCGTCGCCTCCGGGCTCAAGCTCGCGCGCCGCCTCGGTCCCGACGACACGGTCGTGATCCTGCTGCCCGACGGCGGCCGCGGCTACCTGGCGAAGATCTTCAGCGACGACTGGATGGGCAGCCACGGCTTCCTGCCCGCCCAGCCGGGTCCCACGGTCGGCGAGGTCGTCGCGCGCAAGGGCGACGCGATCCCCGCTTTCGTGCACGTGCACCCCGACGACACGCTCGGCGCGGCCGTGCAGATCCTGCGCGAGTTCGGCGTCTCGACGATGCCGGTCATCACGGCCGAGCCGCCGCTCGTGCTGGGCGAGATCGTCGGCTCGATCGACGAGCGGCACATCATCGCCGCACTCGCCGACGGCGCCGGGCTCGATACCCCGATCCGGGAATTCACCGGCCCCGCCCTCCGTTCGGTGGGATTGAGCCAGCCGGTCGAGACGGCGACGGCGGCGCTCCGCGAGACGGATGCGCTGCTCGTGCTCGACGAGGGCCTGCCCGTCACGGTGCTGACCCGCGCCGACCTGCTCGACTTCCGCGACGCCTGAGCGGCGCGCCGAGCTCGCCGAACTCCTCGTCCGACCCGACCGACACCACCGGAGCACCATGTCCGACTTCCTCACGCCCGACTCCGCCCTCGAGACCCGCGCCATCCACGCCGGCCAGGGCTTCGACCCGGCGACGGGCGCGGTCAACCCGCCTGTGCACTTCAGCTCGACCTTCGTGCAGGACGGCATCGGCGGCTTCCGCGGCGGCTACGAGTACGCGCGCGGCGGCAACCCGACCCGCGACCACCTGCAGGAGCTGCTGGCGTCGCTCGAGGGCGGCGAGGTCGCCTACAGCTTCGCCTCGGGACTCGCCGCCGAGGACGCCCTGCTGCGCGCCGTGCTGAAGCCGGGCGACCACGTGGTCATGGGCAACGACGTCTACGGCGGCACCCACCGTCTCGTGAATCGGGTGTTCGTGCCGTGGGGCGCGCACCTCGACACCGTCGAGATGGGCGACCTGGATGCGGTGCGCGCCGCCGTGAAGGCCGGCCAGACGCGCGTGCTCTGGGTCGAGACCCCGAGCAACCCGCTCATGAAGGTGACCGACATCGAGGGCCTCGCGGCGATCGGCCGGGAGGCCGGCGCGATCGTCGTCGTCGACAACACCTTCGCCTCGCCATACCTGCAGCAGCCGCTGTCCCTCGGCGCCGATGTGGTCGTGCACTCGACCACGAAGTACCTCGGCGGCCACAGCGACCTGCTCGGCGGCGCCGTCATCCTCAAGGATCGGGAACTGGCCGAGAAGGTCGGCTTCATCCAGTTCGGCGTGGGCGCGGTGTCGTCGCCCTTCGACGCCTGGCTGACGATGCGCGGCATCAAGACCCTGCCGGTGCGCATGGATCGCCACTCGAGCAACGCGCAGACCCTGGCCGAGCGTCTTGTCGGCCACGCGAAGATCGACCGCGTCTACTATCCGGGGCTGCCGGAGCACCCCGGCCATGACATCGCGGCGAAGCAGATGCGCAGCTTCGGCGGCATGATCTCGCTCGCGCTGAGCGGCGGCGGCGCCGCGGCGCGCACGCTGGCGGAGTCGACGGGGCTGTTCCAGCTCGCGGAGTCGCTCGGCGGCGTCGAATCGCTCATCGGCTACCCGACGGAGATGACGCACGCCTCGGTCAAGGGCACGGCGCTCGAGGTGCCCGAGAACATCGTGCGTCTGTCGGTGGGGCTGGAGAACATCGACGACCTCGCCGCCGACCTGCTGGGCGCTCTCGACCGCATCTGATCCTCCTCGTCAGCGCCGCGGCGGTTCCGGATCGTCGCGGCGCTGATGCCCCGCTGCGCGATCCGAGTGCGCGAGTCGGCGCGGGCGTCGGTGGTTATGCGATCGTTGCGTTCACGAGTTGACGACAAGACGACAGGTGGGGCACTCTGAACGCCATGAGGACGACGGGGCTCTCTGAGGCAGAGCGACGCCCGCGTCCCGGGTCACAGAGCGCCTTGCGCGGCCGGAATCGGCAGCGCATCGTCGACGCCCTGCGCGAGGCCGGGCCGCTGACGCAGGCCGAGCTGTCGCGTCGCACCGGCTTGAGCGCCGCGACGATCTCGAACATCGTGCGCCTGCTCGCCGACGAGGGCGCCGTGAGCACCGACACGACCACGAGCTCCGGCCGTCGCGCGACCTCGGTGCGCCTCTCGGATGACGGGCGCCTCGTCGTCGGCCTCGACTTCGGCCGCCGCCACGCGCGGATCGTGCTCGTCACCCCCGGCTACGAGGTCGTCGCCGAGCGGGCGATCGAGCTGCCCCGCGGCTATCCCGCCCTCGAGGGCGTGCGCGCCGTGCGCGACGTGCTCGACGAGCTCATGGCCGAGCGCGGCGTGCGCCGTTCGGCCGTGCTGGCCGCGGGCCTCGGCATGCCGGGGCCGATCGACCGCCGCAGCGGAACCGTCGTGCAGGGCACGATCCTGCCCGAGTGGATCGGCGTCACGGCCGACGACCTCAGCGAGCAGCTCGACCTGCCCGTGCTGCTCGACAACGACGCCAATCTCGGGGCGCTCGCCGAGGTGACGTGGGGCGCCTACAGCGAGGTCGAGAACCTCATGTTCGTCAAGATCGGCTCGGGCATCGGCTCGGGGCTGATCATCAACGGCAAGCCCTATTACGGCAACATCGGCGTCACCGGCGAGATCGGGCACACGACCATCAACGAGCAGGGCGCCGTGTGCCACTGCGGCAACCGGGGCTGTCTCGAGACCGTCGCGTCGACGGTCGTCATGCTCGAGCTGCTCTACCGCCGCCAGCCGGGCAACCACGGGACGGCCGACATCGTGCGCCGGGCCGTCGAGGGCGACCCGGGCACGCTGCGGGTGCTGCAGGATGCCGGCTCGGCGATCGGCGCCGCCCTCGGCAACATGGCCAACCTGATCAATCCCGAGGTGATCCTCATCGGCGGCCCCCTGGCCCCGATCGGCGAGCCCTTCCTCGAGCCGATCGCCCGATCGTTCTCGCGACATGCCGTGCCGCGCGTCGGCGACTCGACGACGATCGCGATGGGCTCGCTCGGCGATCGCGCCGAGGCGCTGGGCGGCGCATCCCTCGCCCTGCGGCACGTCGACGCGCTCGCGCTCGTCTGATCTCGAGGGCGGATCTGCGGCCGCGGATGCCGTTACGGCTTTCGTGACCGAACCGTTGCGTTCACAAGTTGACGACGACGGTCGAATGCGCGTTACAGTAGTGCGCGCATCACCCGCACCACCACCACCCGCGACGGCGTCGTCCGCACCCTCGGACACGCCGGCATCACCGCCGCTGCTCCCGAGGAGGACACCCCGTGGTCGACGCTCCCTACATCCTCGAGATGCGCGGAATCACCAAGCGCTTCCCGGGCGTCATCGCCCTCGACGATGTGACCCTGCGCGTGCGCGAGGGCGAGATCCACTCGATCTGCGGTGAGAACGGCGCCGGCAAGTCGACGCTGATGAAGGTGCTCTCGGGCGTCTACGGATTCGGCACCTACGAGGGCGACATCGTCTGGCAGGGCGAGGTGGCGCGATTCCGCGACATCCGCCAGAGCGAAGCCGCGGGCATCGTGATCATCCACCAGGAGCTCGCGCTCATCCCCGAGCTGTCGATCGCCGAGAACATCTTCCTCGGCAACGAGCCCCGCACCCCCTTCGGCTCGATCGACTGGTCGGCCGTGCGCCTGCGCGCCCGCGACCTGCTCAGCCGCGTCGGCCTGCGCGACGACCCCGACACGCAGATCAAGAACATCGGCGTCGGCAAGCAGCAGCTCGTCGAGATCGCCAAGGCGCTCAACAAGAACGTCAAGCTGCTCATCCTCGACGAGCCCACCGCCGCGCTCAACGAGAACGACTCGCAGCACCTGCTCGGCCTCATCCGCGACCTGCGCGACAAGGGCGTCACGAGCATCATGATCAGCCACAAGCTCAACGAGATCGAGGCGATCAGCAACTCGATCACGATCATCCGCGACGGCCACACGGTCGAGAGCCTGGATGTGAAGGCCGACGGCGTCGACGAAGACCGCATCATCCGCGGCATGGTCGGGCGCACCCTCGAGAACCGCTTCCCCGAGCACGACGGCTCGGGCATCGGCGAGGTCTTCTTCGAGGTGCGCGACTGGACCGTGCAGCACCCGCTGACGGCCGAGCGCCTCGTGGCCAAGCACTCGAACTTCACCGTGCGCCGCGGCGAGGTCGTCGGCTTCGCCGGCCTCATGGGCGCCGGCCGCACCGAGCTCGCGATGAGCATCTTCGGCCAGAGCTACGGCACCGTGCTCTCCGGCCAGGTGTTCAAGGACGGCCAGGAGATCAAGCTCCCCAACGTCTCGGCCGCGATCAAGAACGGCCTCGCCTACGTCAGCGAAGACCGCAAGGCGCTCGGGCTCAACCTGCTCGACGACATCAAGACCTCGGTCGTGTCGGCGAAGCTGTCGAAGATCGCCCCCGGCGGGGTCGTCGACGAGCTGCGCGAGCACAGCATCGCCGACGACTACCGCAAAGAGCTGCGCATCAAGACCCCCACGGTCGACGAGGGCGTCGGCAAGCTGTCGGGCGGCAACCAGCAGAAGGTCGTGCTGGCGAAGTGGATGTTCACCGACCCCGACCTGCTGATCCTCGACGAGCCGACCCGCGGCATCGACGTGGGCGCGAAGACCGAGATCTACGGCATCATCCGCAAGCTCGCCGAGTCCGGCGCCGGCGTGATCCTCATCTCGTCGGAGCTGCCCGAGCTGCTCGGCGTCGCCGACCGCATCTACACGATCTTCGAGGGCACCATCACGAGCGAGATCCTCGCGAAGGATGCGAATCCCGAGACCCTCATGAAGAGCATGACCTCCGACAAGAACAAGAAGGACGCCGCCTGATGACCGACACCGCAGCAGCCCCGAAGAAGTCGGGCGGCATCCGCGACCTGGGCAAGATGTTCGGCGGAGGGCAGTCGAGCCTCCGCCAGTTCGGCATCCTCGGCGCCCTGATCGTGATCATCGTGTTCTTCCAGATCGCGACCGGCGGGCAGACCCTGCAGCCGGGCAACGTGATCAACATCGTCAACCAGAACGCCTACGTGCTGATCCTGGCGATCGGCATGGTCATGGTGATCATCGCCGGCCACATCGACCTCTCGGTCGGATCGGTCGCCGCGTTCACCGGCATCGTCGTCGCGATCGCGATGAACCGCGGCGGAGTGCCGTGGTGGGCGGGCGTGCTGATCGGTCTCGGCATCGGCGCCCTCGTCGGCGCCTGGCAGGGCCTCTGGGTCGCCTACGTCGGAGTGCCGGCGTTCATCGTGACCCTCGCGGGCATGCTGGTCTTCCGCGGACTCAACCAGTTCATCGGCAACGCCACCACCGAGCCCGTCAAGGACGAGACCTTCCTCGAGATCGGCGGCGGCTACCTGCCCGACCCGAACCTCGGCATCGACTACAACGTGCCGACGCTCGTGCTCGGCTTCATCGCCGCGATCCTGGTCGTCGTGCTCGAGTTCCGCACCCGCGCCCGCCAGCGCAAGGTCGGCGCGGAGAGCGCCCCGCTCTGGGTCTCGCTCGTCAAGGTCGTGCTGCTCGCCGCCGTGCTCATCGTCGCCGCGTTCCTCTTCGCCGGCGGCCGCGTCGGAACGAGCTTCCCGATCCCGGGCATCATCCTCGTCGTGCTCGTCATCATCTACGCCTTCGTGACCAACAACACCGTCACCGGCCGCCACATCTACTCGGTCGGCGGCAACTGGCACGCGGCCGAGCTGTCGGGCGTGAAGATCAAGCGCATCAACTTCTTCGTCATGATGAACATGTCGGTGCTCGCCGCCGTCGCGGGCATGGTGTTCATCTCGCGCTCGGTCTCGTCGGGCCCCGGTGACGGAACCGGATGGGAGCTCGACGCGATCGCGGCGGTCTTCATCGGCGGCGCCGCGGTCTCCGGCGGAATCGGAACCGTGATCGGCTCGATCGTCGGTGGTCTCGTCATCGCGGTGCTGAACAACGGGCTCCAGCTGCTCGGCGTCTCGTCGGACCGCGTGCAGATCATCAAGGGCCTCGTGCTGCTGCTCGCCGTCGGCATCGACGTGCTGTCGAAGCGCTCGGGCGGCCGCTCGATCATGTCGCGCTTCTCGCGCCCCAAGAAGGTCAGCGCCGCCGACGAGAACATGACCTACCCCCTCAACCGCCCCCTGGTCGAGCCCGACGGAACCTCCGCCGAGCAGTCCAGCCGGCCCTCGAGCACTACGCCGAACGCCTGACGGCGCCCGTCGTAGCCATCCCCGGATCGCAGCGTCGCTCCGGAACCCTGCACCACCACACATCACAACGAAAGTGACGGAACACATGCGAAAGCTCGTCATCACCACGACCGCGGTCGCCGCGGTCGCGCTGCTCGCGCTCTCTGGCTGCTCCAGCCGCAGCGGCGACGACGCCTCCGGCGACGGAGCGTCGAAGGGCTTCGAGAAGGGCTCGCTCATCGGCGTCGCCCTGCCCGACAAGACCTCGGAGAACTGGGTTCTCGCGGGTGACCTCTTCAAGAGCGCGATCGAGGAGGCCGGCTTCAAGGCCGACGTGCAGTACGCCGGTCAGAGCACCCCGGTTCCGGACCAGCAGGCCCAGATCAGCTCGATGACCACCAAGGGCGCGAAGGTCATCATCATCGGCGCCAAGGACGGCGGCCAGCTCGGCACGCAGGTCAAGGACGCCCAGGAGGCCGGCGCGAAGGTCATCGCCTACGACCGCATCCTGACCGACACGAAGAACATCGACTACTACGTCGCGTTCGACAACTTCAAGGTCGGCCAGCTGCAGGGCCAGGCTCTGCTCGACGGCCTCAAGGCCAAGTTCCCGGACAAGAAGACCTACAACATCGAGCTCTTCTCCGGCGACCCGGGTGACGCCAACGCCCCCGTGTTCTTCAAGGGCGCGATGGACATCCTGCAGCCGAAGATCGACGACGGCACCCTGAAGGTCGTCTCCGGTCAGACCGACATCAAGCAGACCGCCACGAAGGACTGGCTCGCGCAGAACGCCCAGAACCGCATGGACACGATCCTGCAGGGCAGCTACGGCAGCGCCGAGCTCGACGGCGTCCTCTCGCCGAACGACACCCTCGCGCGCGCCATCCTCACCTCGGTGAAGAGCGCCGGCAAGCCCGCCATCGTCGTGACCGGTCAGGACTCCGAGGCCGCCTCGATCCCGCTGATCATGTCGGGCGAGCAGTACATGACGATCTACAAGGACACGCGCAAGCTGGTCAAGCAGGCGATCGACATGGCGACCGAGCTCTCGAAGGGCGACAAGGCGACCACGACCACGACGACCGACAACGGCGCGGTGAAGGTCCCGACCTTCTACCTCGACCCGATCGTCGTGACCAAGGACAACGCCGCCGAGGTCTACAAGGACGACGACAAGCTCGCTCCGCTCACCAAGTAATCCCCGACGCGGGCGCTGCACCGCTCGCGTCACCACGACGAGGCCGCTCGGGAACGCTCCCGGGCGGCCTCCGTCGTGCCCGGGGCCGGCGCGGTACTCACAGGATCAGCACAGGATCGGGAAACAGCCGCCATAGCGGGCGACCGGATGCTCATCCGCATGAGCCCCGACACGACCGGTCCCGCCGTCCCTCCCGGCATCCTGCCGCCGCTGCTCGAGATCGTCGTGCCCGTCTACGACGAGGAGCGCTCGCTCGAGACGAGCATCCGCACCCTGCACGCCGCACTGGCCGGCCAGTTCGGCGACCGCTGGCTCGTCACGATCGCCGACAACGCCTCGACCGACGCCACTGGGCGCATCGCCGACGCGCTCGCCGCCGAGCTCGAGCGGGTGCGGGCCGTCCACCTCGCCGAGAAGGGCCGCGGTCGCGCGCTCAAGCACGTCTGGCTGACGAGCGACGCCGAGGTCGTCGGCTACCTCGACGTCGACCTCTCGACCGACCTCGCCGCGCTCGCGCCGCTCGTCGCTCCGCTGCTCTCCGGACACTCCGATCTCGCGATCGGCACCCGCCTCTCGGCCGACTCGCGGGTGGTGCGCGGGGCGAAGCGCGAGCTCGTCTCCCGCGGCTACAACACGCTGCTGCGGGCGACCGGGCTGCGCGCCTCCGACGCCCAGTGCGGCTTCAAGGCCATGCGCAGCGACGTCGCCCGGCGCATCCTGCCGTTCGTCGAGGACACCGGCTGGTTCTTCGACACCGAGGTGCTGATGATCGCCGAGCGCTCGGGTCTGCGCATCCACGAGGTGCCGGTCGACTGGGTGGATGACGAAGACAGCAAGGTCGACATCGTCGCCACCGCGCTCGCCGACCTGCGCGGCGTCGCGCGCGTGCTGCGCGGCATCGCCTCGCGCCGCATCCCCGTCGAGGCCATCTACGCCGAGCTGGGCCGCCGCCCCTTCGAGCAGGTCCACCGGCCCGGCTTCTTCGGCCAGGTGCTGCGCTTCGGGCTGATCGGCGGCGCTTCGACGATCGCCTACGCCGTGCTGTACCTCGGCCTGCAGCTCGTGATCGCGCCGCAGGTCGCCAACTTCGTCGCGCTGCTGCTGACGGCGATCGCGAACACCTGGGCCAACCGGCACATCACCTTCGGGGTGCGCGGCCGGGCGGGACTCGTGAGCGACCAGGTCAAGGGGCTGCTCGTGTTCCTGCTCGCCTGGTGCCTCACCTCCGGCTCGCTGCTCGCGCTGCACACCGCCCGGCCCGAGTCGGGTCCGGTCGCCGAGCTCGTCGTGCTGACCGTCGCCAACCTCGTCGCGACCGTGCTGCGGTTCGCGCTGCTGCGCGCCTGGGTGTTCCGGCGCACGCGTCGGGCCTCCACGGCCCCGGCCGCCGGCACGTCGACCGCCGCCCGCTCAGGTGCGGACCCCATCCACTCGGCCTCGGCCGCCACGACCCCGCGGACCGGCGCGCTCGCCGCCGCGCTGACCAAGGAGGACGCCGCAGCATGAGCGCCGCCACCACGACCACCACCGGCACGGGACGCATCCCCGCCGGCTCGACCCATCTGCCTCCTGCCGCGCGCCTGCGCGAATGGGGCCGCGCCCTCGTGCTCGGTCGCCGCGGCGCCCTCGTCTGGGAGCGCCCCGCGCTGCTCGGCCTGCTCGCCGTCACCGCCGTGCTCTACATCTGGAACCTCGGCGCGAGCGGCTACGCCAACTCCTTCTACTCCGCGGCGGTGCAGGCCGGCAGCGTGAACTGGGAGGCCTTCTTCTACGGATCCAGCGACGCCGCCAACTCGATCACGGTCGACAAGCCGCCGGCGAGCCTGTGGTTCATGGCCCTCTCGGTGCGCCTGTTCGGGCTGAGCTCGTGGAGCATCCTGCTGCCCGAGGCGATCATGGGCGTCGTGACGGTCGCGGTCGTCTACGCGACCGTGCGCCGCCGCTTCAGCGCCCCCACCGCGCTGCTCGCCGGGGGAGTGCTCGCGATCACGCCCGTCGCGGCGCTGATGTTCCGCTTCAACAACCCCGACGCGCTGCTCGTGCTGCTGCTGAGCCTCGCGACCTACTTCACGATCCGCGGCGTCGAAGACGGCCGCATCCGCTGGGTGCTCTGGGCGGGCGCGATGATCGGCTTCGGCTTCCTGACGAAGCAGCTGCAGGCCTTCGTGCTGCTGCCCCCGCTCGCGCTCGTCTACCTGTGGGCCGCGCCGCGCACCTTCCGCGTGCGCCTGCTGCACTCGCTCGCCGCGCTCGGGGCCGTGATCGTGGCGGCCGGCTGGTGGGTCGCGATCGTCGAGCTCGTGCCCGAGTCGTGGCGGCCCTACATCGGCGGCTCGCAGACGAACAGCTTCCTCGAGCTGACCTTCGGCTACAACGGCTTCGGCCGGCTGACCGGCGACGAGACCGGCAGCGTGACCGGCGGCGGCGGTGGCAACACCGGCGGCGGGATGTGGGGCTCGACCGGCATCACGCGCCTGTTCGACGGCGAGATCGGCGGTCAGATCACCTGGCTGCTGCCCGCCGCGCTCGTCGTCGGCGTCATCGCCCTCGTGCTGCTGCGCCGCGCTCCGCGCACCTCGGTGCGCCGCGCCATCCTCGTCATCTTCGGCGGCTGGATGCTCGTCACCGGACTCGCCTTCAGCTTCATGGCCGGCATCTTCCACGCCTACTACACGGTCGCGCTCGCCCCGGCGATCGCCGCGGTCGTCGCGATCGGCGCGACGATGCTGTGGGAGCGCCGCTCGGCGATCTGGGCGCGGATCGTGCTCGCGGCCGTGCTGCTCGGCACCGCCGCGTGGGCCTACGCGCTGCTCACCCGGGCGAGCGACTGGATGCCCTGGCTCAAGTTCGTCGTCGTCGGCCTCGCCGTGATCGGCGCGGTGCTGCTCGTGCTGCCGCCGCTCGGACGCCGCATCGCCATCGCGACCGCCGCGGTGTCGCTGATCGGAGCCCTCGCGGCCCCGGCCGCGTACTCGCTGCAGACCGTGTCGGAGGGCCACACCGGCTCGATCGTCACGGCCGGCCCGAGCGTGCAGGGCGGGATGGGGGGCTTCGGCGGCGGTCGAGGCGGCGGCGGCAATGGCGGCGGCTTCGGCGGCGGGCAGGGCGGACCCGGCGGCAGCACGGGCGGGTTCCCCGGATCGAGCCAGAACGGCACCTCGAACGGATCGTCGAGCTCGCAGGGCTTCGGCGGCACCCCGCCGCAGGGCTTCGGGCCGGGCAGCACCGGCTCCGGGTCGACCACGGGCGGCGGCTCGTCGACGGGCGGCTCCTCGACGGGCGGGTTCCCCGGGGGCGGCACCGCGTCGGGTGAGCGCGGCGGCTTCGGCGGCGGCGGAGCGGGCGGCCTGCTCGGGGCGAGCAACGTCAGCTCGGAGGTCGAGGCGCTGCTGAAGAAGAACGCGAGCGCGTACACCTGGGCTGCCGCCACCATCGGGTCGAACAGCGCCGCCGGCTACCAGCTCGCGACTGAGCTGCCGGTCATGCCGATCGGCGGATTCAACGGCAGCGACCCGTCGCCGACCCTCGCGGAGTTCCAGGCTCTCGTGAAGAAGGGCGAGATCCACTACTTCATCGCCAGCGGCGTCAGCGGGCGCTCGAACGGCGGCTCGGATGCGGCCAGCGCGATCTCCAGCTGGGTCGACGAGAACTACGAGTCGACCACGGTCGACGGGGTCACGCTCTATGACCTGAGCTGAGTCCTGCGGCTTCACCCGGGCGGGCCTCGATCGCGAAGAGCGATCGAGGCCCGCTCGGTCGTGCGCGACAGCTGTCGCATCTGCGAGGATCGGGCGGTTCCACCACACCACCACCGCATCTCGACCGCTTCCGGAGCGCTCACCCATGACCGCCCTCGTGCACCCCGGCGACGCCATGTCGCGCGGCCAGCGCATCCTGCACATCATCCTGCTCGGCGCCCTCGTCGGCCTCGGCCCCTTCACGATCGACCTGTACCTGCCCGCCTTCCCGAAGGTCGTCGACGAGCTGTCGACGACGGATGCGGCGGTGCAGCTGACCCTGACCGCCACGACGGTCGGCTTCGGCCTCGGGCAGCTCGTCGTCGGACCGTGGAGCGACCGGGTCGGCCGCCGCCTCCCGCTGCTGCTCGCCACCGCCGTGCACGTCGCCGCGAGCATCGGCGTGGCCGTCGCGCCCGACGTGATCTGGGTGGGCGTGTTCCGTGTGCTGCAGGGCATCGGCGCGGCCGGCGGCGGCGTCGTGGCGATGGCGATGGTGCGCGACCTGTTCTCGGGGCACGCGCTCGTGCGCATGCTGTCGCGGCTCGCGCTCGTGACCGGGCTCGCGCCCATCCTCGCGCCGCTCATCGGCTCGCAGATGCTGCTGCTCGTCGACTGGCGCGGAATCTTCGTCGCCCTCGCGGTCTACGGCTTCATCGCGGTCGTGGTGTCGGCGTTCCTCATCGCCGAGACGCGGCCGCGCGGGGCGCACATCCCGTCGGCCACCACCACCGCGCGGCAGAGGTATCGGGCGCTCTTCACCGACCGCGTGTTCATCGGGGTCGCGGTCATCGGCGGCATGCAGTTCTCGGGACTGTTCGCCTACCTCTCGGCCTCGTCGCTGCTGCTGCAGAACGTCTACGGCCTGAGTCCGCAGGAGTTCGGGCTCATGTTCGGCATCAATTCGCTCGGGCTGACGGTCTGCTCGCAGCTCTCGTCGCGGCTCATGCGCCGCATCGGACCGCAGTGGATCCTGGCCGCGGCCATCGGCATCATGCTGCTCGCCTCGGTGTCGATCGCGATCACCGCGCTGCTCGGCGGGGCGCTCATCCCGATCCTCGTCGCCCTGTTCATCATGCTGTCGGCGTGCGGGCTGGCGTTCCCGAGCGTGCAGGTGCTCGCGCTCGCCCACCACGGCAGCGAGGCCGGAACGGCGGCGTCGCTGCTCGGCGCCGTCAACTTCGGGCTCGCCGGCATCATCTCGCCCCTCGTCGGCGTGCTCGGCATCTCGTCGGCACTGCCGATGGCGGCCGTCATGATCGGCTGCCACGTCGTCGCGAACGTCGTCATGTGGACGGTCGTGCGGCCGCGGACGGTGCCGCCGATCGAGTAGGCGCCGGGCGCCGGGCGCCGGGCGCTGGCGGCGGGTGTCGGGCGTCGGGGTGCCGGAGGCCGGGTGGCGGTCGCGGGCATCGAGCTCGGGCCGCGTACGGAGCGGTCGACGGGCGCGCGGGCATGCGTGGTGAATCGCGCGCGGGTCGCGACCGGGCTGACCCTGCTCTGGTCAGAAGGGCGCGTGGTCGTCGATGAGGGTTCGGATCCGACGATCCGGAGCTCCGATCTGATCGATGCCGGAACCGGCCGACCCGGCGACTGGATCGAGGCGGTCGCCGAGACCGGCGAGGTCGGGCAGATCGCCGACCGAGTCGGGTGGGTCGTGCGACTCGCTGTTCGATGTCCGTCGGTGGTGGCGGATGGGGTGTCCGAGGGGCACGAACGCTACGGGTGGGGCGGGGCGTCTTCGCGGTAGACGCGTCCGGTCGGGGAGGTCCATTCCAGGACCCCGCCGGCATGTTGTTCCACTCGCCAGGGGGTGAGCTGCTTCATCGAGTGATGTCGCTGGCACAGGTGAGCGAGGTTGGTCAGAGCGGTGGGGCCGCCGAGGGCGTGGTCGACGGTGTGGTCGAGTTCGCAGCGGATCGCGGCCTGCCGGCATCCGGGGAAGCGGCAGTGCAGATCCCGGGCACGCAGGTGGCGACGCTGTTCGAGACTCGGCCTGTACCGGTCGATCGCGATCGTGGTGCCGTCGACCGGGTTCGTGAGCAGTCGCGTCCACGACGAGGTCTCGCCGGCGAGGTAGCGCGCCGTCCCGGCGTCGATCGGGCTTCGGCCGACGAGGTCGGCGGGGTTCTCGTTGTCACCGAGGAGCGTCAACGCCGAGACGGTGACCTGCACCTGCGCACGAATCGCGCGGAGCGCACCGGCCCCGTCACCGTGCACGGTCGGGTCGAGCGCGGGCGACTCGGCGAGGATCAGGTCCGCGAACAGGTCCGCGCGGATCTGATCGGCCGTGCGACGATCGGTGCCCGCCGTGCCGACCGAGGGTGTCATCCCCTCGTGCGCGACGTCGGCGTCCTGCACCGCGTGGGCCATGCGGGTGAGGCGGTCCAGGATCCCGTCGCCGATCACCGTCGGGACCGTCGCGATCACCTCGCACATCCCGTCCCGGCCCGGGACCAGGCGCACCGCGCGCTGGCGAGCGGCGTCCTGGTGTCGTTCGGTGAACGACTGTTCGGTGAGCTTCTCCGCGTAGAGCTCCAGCCCGGCCCGGACCCGGTTCGGGGTGTCGTTCAGGCTGCGGTCGATCGCCTCCCGTTCGAACTCGGGCCGCCGATCCACCGGAACCACACGACCGACATCGACGATCACCGTCACGTGGGCGCGGGTGATGAATCCGTGCTCCCACGCCGACAACGCCGCCGGGTAGAACTCCACGATCTCCCGCGCTTCCCCGATGCGGCGCTGCACGGTCCGGTCCGGGGAACGCAGCACCCCGCCGATCTCTGCCGCGATCGACCGCAGAGCCATGTTGTGCGCGCGCACGTTCGCGGGCGAACCGGCTGCTTCGGTCTCGGCGAGCTGGCCGGCGCGGGCGAGCATCCGCACCTCCGCCACCTGACCCGCCGTCAGCAACGCGAGCGCCGATTCCGCCTCACCCACTAACCGCGGCAACCACACGACCGCGTCCGCAGCACGGCCACCGGCCGGGGTCGTGCCGCCGTCGAGAACACCGTCGTCGAACGGCGCAGGATCGTCGCTTCCGGGTGTCGTCGTGGGATTCTCCATACCTGCACTGTGACAGTCACCACCGACATTCAGCGGCACTCGACCGCGAGGTAGAATCGCAGATCAGATGCACATTCCACTGACATCGGCCAGAACTCTTCCGTCTACCGGAACCGCGCATCAGAGGCACATTCCACCGACATGGGACGGGCCGTTCCAGCCACCCGCGCGGCGCATCAGAGGCACATTCCACCGACATCGACCTGGACCCGTCCGCTGACCAGGACAGCGGATCGGATGCACCCTTCACCGACACCCCGCGCAGGGATCCAGTACAGCGACTGAGGGCACCGGTACCGATCACCCGCACACCGACCCCGAGTCGAGCCGGATGCGATCCCGGTCTCCCACCGCCACGTCGCGCCGCGCCCCTCGACCGCCGCCTGTCCGCGGCGTCGCCGTCACATCCCGACCGCCGCGCGAACGCCACGATGCTGTGCGGCGGCTCGATCGGCGATGCCCGCCCGAGGCCATGGCCTAGCGTGACGGGATGCCCGTTCCGCCGACGCCCGCTGACGACGAACGTCGGAGCGCCGATCGATCCCTGACCCCGCGCGAGGCGGCCGCGCATCCCGTCGCCGCCGCACGTCGTCGCCCGGCGCTGTTCGCCGCGCTGATCGTGCTCGCGGCGGCCTTCGGCCTCGGCGCGCTGCTGGCCGTGCGCGGAAGCCAGCCGCCGGGCATCGACCGCGAGTGGATGGCCGAGATCATCGAGCACCGCAACCCGATCTGGGAGGTGCCGTCGCTGCTCTTCAACGCGATCGGCGGAGGGTGGTTCGCCGTTTTCGTCGTGCCGCTCGGGGTGCTGGCGGTGCTGCTGATCCTGCGGCGACCCTGGGCGGCGCTCTACTGGGCTCTCGCCTGCGGGGCGAGCGCCGGGCTCGTTCAGCTGCTCAAGGCGCTGTTCGGGAGGGCACGGCCGAACGACATCCTCGTCGCCGTCGACCCCGGATCCTTCCCCTCGGGCCACACCGCCAACGCCGCGACGCTGGCCGTCGTGCTCGGCGTGCTGCTCGCCCGCCGCTGGGTCTGGGTGCTCGGCGTGATCTACGTCGTCGCGATGATGCTGAGCCGCACCTACCTCGGCGCGCACTGGATGACCGACACCCTCGGCGGCCTTCTCATCGGCGTGGCGGTCGGGCTGCTGGGATGGGCGGCTCTCGCCGGACCGGTCGAGCGCGAGCGGCAGCGCCGGCGCGAGCTCGCCTCCGCCCGATTCGCGGATCCCGACCGCGGCGCGGGACGCACGGCAGATGCTTCCGCCGAACGTCCGTCACGCGATCCCTCGCCGGGCGACGGGGGTGCGCGCTAGCCTCACGCCATGAACGACGCCGCCGCCCCCGCCATGCGCATCCTCCTCGTCGGGGCGGGCGGTGTGGGCGACGCCTTCGCGCGCATTGCCGCCCGTCGCTCCTTCTACGAGCGCATCGTCGTGACCGACTACGACCCGGCGCGAGCGGAGCGCACGGTCGCGTGGATCCGCGAGCGGCACGGCGACGAGGTCGCGTCGCGCTTCGCGGCGGCGCGCATCGACGCCTCCGACCCGTCTGACGTCACCCGTGTCGCGACCGAGCACGGGGTGACGCACGTCATGAACGCGGTCGAGCCGAGGTTCGTGCCGACGATCTTCCGGGGAGCGCTGGATGCGGGTGCTGACTACCTGGATATGGCGATGAGTCTGTCGGAGCCGCATCCCACGGACCCGCACTCGCAGACCGGGGTGAAGCTAGGCGATGACCAGTTCGCGCAGGCGCCGGATTGGGAGAGCGCGGGCCGTCTGGCTCTGGTCGGGATCGGTGTGGAGCCGGGGCTGTCGGATGTGCTCGCCCGCTACGCGTCGGATGTGCTGTTCGAGTCGATCGATGAGCTCGGGGTGCGGGATGGCGCGAACCTCGTCGTGCGCGACGAGGCCGGCAACGAGATCTTCGCGCCCTCGTTCTCGATCTGGACCACGATCGAGGAGTGCCTGAACCCGCCCGTGATCTTCGAGAAGGAGAAGGGCTGGTTCACCACGCCCCCGTTCAGCGAACCGGAGACGTTCGTCTTCCCGGAGGGGATCGGGGAGGTCGAGTGCGTCAACGTCGAGCACGAGGAGGTGCTGCTCATGCCGCGCTGGCTCGACGCGAAGCGGGTCACGTTCAAGTACGGGCTGGGGGCGGAGTTCATCGGGGTGCTGAAGACCCTCAACCTGCTCGGCCTCGACCGCACCACCCCGGTTCGGGTCCGCTCGGCTAACGGCCCGGTCGAGGTCGCGCCGCGGGATGTCGTCGCAGCATCCCTGCCCGACCCCGCCACGATCGGCCCCCGCATGACGGGCAAGACCTGCGCGGGCGTCCTCGTCACCGGCACCGGCGCGACCGGCACCGACTGGGAAGGGAAGCGCCGGGAGGTGTATCTGTTCCACGTCGCCGACAACGAGCGGACGATGTCCGAGTACGGCACCCAGTGCGTGGTCTGGCAGACCGCCCTCAACCCCGTCATCGCCCTCGAACTCCTCGCCACCGGCGTGTGGACGGGATCCGGTGTCCTCGGCCCCGAAGCCTTCGACGCCCGCCCCTTCCTCGAGCTCATGTCCCGCCCCGTCGCCGACGGCGGCTACGGCCAACCCTTCGGCCACGAGGAACGCACCCCCACTCCCGCGAGCTGAACCGAGGATCGTGCCACCCCGTCGAAATCAGCACGCCATACCGACGGGAACGCACGATCCCCGGCCGTGGAATCGGGAAGGCGCGCTCAATAGGGTGAGGGCATGAGTGACGCCGAGGACAAGGTCGCTGCTGCACGTCGCGCGCTGGAGGAGGCGCAGGCGGCCCTCGCCGCCGCCGAGGCGGAGCATGCATCCGAGCCGGCGGCCGCCGCACCCGCGGATGCCACGCCCCCGGCCGCCCCGACCGGCCCGCTCACCACGCCCCCGGCCGCCCCGACCGGCCCGCTCACCGCGCCCCAGGTCGACGCGATCCGCGCCGGGTACGCCTTCGACGGCCCCGCGCTCGAGATGGGCGCCCTCGTCAACGGCGACGCGCTCGCGGACGTGCCCGTGCGCATCCCGCTCGGCATGACCAACCGCCACGGCCTCGTCGCCGGCGCCACCGGAACCGGCAAGACGAAGACGCTGCAGGTGCTCGCCGAGCAGCTCAGCGCCAACGGCGTGCCCGTGTTCGCCGCCGACATCAAGGGCGACCTCTCGGGCATCGCGAGCCCCGGCGAGGGCAACGAGAAGCTGCTCGCCCGCACCCGCGGCATCGGCCAGGACTGGACGCCGCAGGCCGCCCCGACCGAGTACTACACACTCGGCGGTCTCGGCACCGGCATCCCGATCCGCGCGACCGTGTCGAGCTTCGGCTCGCTGCTGCTCAGCAAGGTGCTCGGCCTCAACCAGACGCAGGAGTCGAGTCTCGCGCTCGTCTTCCACTACGCCGACCAGGCCGGCCTGCCGCTACTCGACCTCAGCGACCTGCGGGCGGTGCTGACCTTCCTCACGAGCGACGACGGCAAGGATGAGCTGAGCCAGCTCGGCGGTCTGTCGAAGGCGACCGCGGGGGTCATCCTGCGCGAGCTGATCGGCTTCGCCGACGCCGGAGCCGACGTCTTCTTCGGCGAACCCGAGATCGACACGGCGCAGTTCCTGCGCACCGCGACCGACGGCCGCGGCATCGTCAGCCTGCTCGAGGTGCCGAGCGTCGCCGACCAGCCGGCGCTGTTCTCGACCTTCCTCATGTGGCTGCTCGCCGACCTGTTCAACGACCTGCCCGAGGTCGGCGACCTCGACAAGCCGAAGCTCGTCTTCTTCTTCGACGAGGCGCACCTGCTGTTCAAGGACGCATCCAAGGACTTCGTGGCGCAGATCACCCAGACCGTGCGTCTCATCCGCTCGAAGGGCGTCGGCATCTTCTTCGTCACCCAGACGCCGAAGGACGTGCCCTCGGATGTGCTCGCCCAGCTGGGCAGCCGGGTGCAGCACCAGCTGCGCGCCTTCACCCCCGAGGACGCGAAGGCGCTCAAGGCGACCGTGACCACCTACCCGAACAGCGGCTACCAGCTTGGCGAAGTGCTGCAGTCGCTCGCCACGGGCGAGGCGATCGTCACCGTCATGAACGAGAAGGGCGCGCCGTCGCCCGTCGCGTGGACCCGCCTGCGCGCGCCGCAGGGATCCATGTCGCCGACGCCGCTCGAGCAGATCCAGGCCACCGTGACCGCCTCGCCGCTGCTCGCCCAGTACGGCATCGCGATCGACCGCGAGTCGGCGCGCGAGATCCTGGCCGCGAAGATGGATGCCGCCGCCGCGGCCGACCGCGCCGCCGAGGAGCAGGCCCAGGCCGAAGCCGCCGCCGCGCAGAAGGTCAAGGACGACGAGAAGCGCGCGAAGGACGAGGCCAAGGCGAAGGCCCAGGCCCAGCGCGACTACGAGAAGGTGCTCGCCGAGGCCCGACGCAGTCAGGGGCGCACGACCACGACCCGCACGTCGTCGAGCCGCGCATCCACGAAGCGCGAGAAGTCGGTGGCCGAGGAGATCCTCGGCTCGACGACCGGCCGCGCCGTCATCCGCGAGATCGTGCGCGGCATCTTCGGCACGCTCAAGCGCAAGTAGCCGCGAGGAGGCGCGAGGGGTCGCGCGTCGCGATCAGCGCGTCGACGAGCGGGTGCTCGGGCCGGATCAGTGCATCCCGCCGCCGAGCGCGAGCATCGCCCCCGCGGCGACGCCGAGCACGAGCAGGCCGACGCCGAGGATCGCCGCGACCCGCAGCCACGGCTTGTTCTCGAACCAGTACTCGCTGCCGGGGTAGGTCTCGAAGAACGACTTCGACGTCACCGGCTCGGCGATGGTCTGCACCGGAACGGGCAGGGCCGCGGCGAGCTTCTCGAGCAGGCCGTCATCCCAGAAGTTGCCGCGCAGGCGGAACAGCCGGCGCCCGGTCGCGTCGCGCACGAGCAGCTGCAGCACCGGCTCGGGCGCCGAGCCGACGAAGGTCGGCACCAGCAGCACCTCGTGCACGTCGTCGAGATCGACGCGGACCATCGGACTGAAGATGCCGTTGCCGCTCAGCTCGCGATCGGTGAGCCGCACGTGGATCGTCAGCTGGCGGAGCCCGATGACGACGCAGGCGATCACGATCGCCGACTCGATGAGCACGGTCGGGAGCAGACCGTCGCCGAGCACGACGAGGGCGACGGTCACCGGCACGAGCGCGAGCACGAGCGCCGTGATCGCGCCGACCAGGATGGATCGGCGCAGGCGCGCGTAGACGAGCGTCGTCGGCGTCGTCATGGTCGTCACCCCGTCCTCCTCCTCGGGTCTGCTGTTCCGATGGTGACAACTCTGCCGGATCCGCGCGTCATCCCAGTTCGGGGCACCCCGGTTCGGGGGCGCTGCCGGGCGGGATCAGGGCGCACCGTGACCGGAGAGCCGGACGGGGTGGATGTGCGCCGCCGCCCATCCACCCCGCCGTGTTCCCAGAGCCGGCGTTCGGAGCCGGCGCTCAGAGCCAGCGCTTGCGCTTGAACACGAACCACAGCCCCGCGCCGAGCCCCAGCATGAGCGCGATCGCGAAGGGGTAGCCCCACGCCCAGTGCAGCTCGGGCATCGCGTCGAAGTTCATGCCGTAGACGCCGGCGATGAGCGTCGGCGCGAACAGGATCGCCGCCCACGAGGTGATCTTCTTCGTCTGCTCGCCCTGCTCGAGCTGGATCTGCGCGAGCCGCCGGCTCTCCTCGCCCTGCGCGAGGCTCGCGCGGGTCATGCGCCGCATCCCCTCGTTCTGCTCCTGCGTGACCAGGGTCGAGTGCAGGGTGAGCAGGCTCTCGAGCAGTGCGCGGAAGGCATCCGCGCGCTCGGTGATGCGCAGCGCGTGGTCGAGCACGTTGCGCACCTGGTTCTGCACCTCATCGTCGGCACCGTACTTGCTCGAGCCGCGCAGCAGCCCGTGCAGCATGTCGGGCAGCGGTCCGATCGCCCGCTGGAAGTCGATCACCTGCGAGAGCAGGTGGTAGATGCGCTGGGATGCGGCGGGGTCGGCCTTGCCCAGCAGCAGCTCGTCCTCGAGCGCATCCACGCCCTCCTGCAGGCCGTGCACGACGGGTGCGTAGCCGTCGACGACCTCGTCGAGGATCGCTGCGAGCACGGCCTCCGAGCCGCCGCAGAGCGCCTGCGGGTTCGCCTCGAGCCGTGCGCGCACGCCGGCGAGCGAGGGGCGGTCGGCGTGCCGCACGGTGATCACGAAGTGCGGACCGGCGAAGACGTGGATCTCGCCCGACTCGACGGTGACGCCGTCGGCGGAGGCCGCGGCCGGCGCCGCCGCCAGCCACGCGGGCCGCAGCACGAGGAACAGCGTGTGGTCGTAGCGCTCGAGCTTGGCGCGCTGGTGGCCCTTCTGCGCGTCTTCGACGGCGAGCGGGTGCAGGTCGAACTCCTCGGCCAGCTCGGCCAGCTGGGCGGCGGTGGGGCGCAGCAGGCCGATCCAGGCGAGGTCGTGCGTGCCCTCGAGCGTCTCGGAGGTGAGGCGGGCCTCGGGAGGGGCGGCCAGGCGTGCGCCGTCGCGGTAGATGCCGGTGTCGATGAGAGTCATCACTCCTCCTGAGGTGTCAGGAGGCAGGCGTGCGCAGACCCGGAGTCAGGCGAGGGGATGCGCGGGCGCGAGCTGATTCAGCCGCGGACGCGGGCATCCACCCGCCTCGTGCCGGGACGAGGGAGGAAGATCAGGACGCAGAAGCGCCGAGGCAGGAGCGACGGCGCTTCTGCGGATCATGATCGCCGATCATCGTGCGCGTCACCTGCCTCTCGCGGTTCGTCCTGCGGGTCTCGTGGCGCCGCGCCGGGCGCGGGCCTCGGCAAGGATACGCCTCTTCGGCGGCCCGGGCGCACCGTCAATCAGGGCGCGGCCTCAGGGAGGATCGCGCGGCGATCCTGGCCGCGCCGCACGATATCCCGCGGCGGGGCCCAGATCGTGCGGCGATCAGGTCGGGATCCGCGTCACGCCCCGGGTGCGTAGGCGCGCAGGAACGCGGCGGCGCCGGCTCGGGCCGCGGTGCGCACGCGGCGGGCGGTGACGTCGAGCGGCAGGAAGGTGCCGCGGTCGAGGTCGGCGCCCATCACGAGGAAGGCGAAGTGCTCGGCCATGAGTCGACCCGGCGCGGCGCGCAGCAGCCCCCGCTCGGCGAGACGCACGAACAGCGCGGCAAGCGCGCGCATGACCGCCTCCGGGGCCCGGTCGCGGTACTCCTCGGCGAGGTCGGGGAAGCGTCGCGACTCGGTCACGAGCAGCCGCCGCAGCGGCAGCACGGGACCGAGCAGCACGGATTCGGCGAGTCGCACCGCGACATCCGGCAGCTCCACGGCGGGGTCGTCGACCGCCAGTACCTCGGCGGCAAGGGACGCGCTGAAGCGGTCGGCGGTCGCGATCGAGCGCAGGATCGTGGCGCGGAACAGCGCATCCTTCTCGCCGAACAGGTTGTAGATCGTGCGCTTCGCGATGCCGCCGGCCGCGGCGATCTGGTCGACCGTCGCGTCGACGTAGCCGTGTTCGAGGAAAACCGCGGCCGCGGCGTCGAGGATGAGCGCGCGCGACCGGGTCACGCGCGGGTCCTCGTGCTCGGTCATCGTCGTCCTCTCGCGAAGCCCCGGCCGTCGGCGGTGAGCGGAGGGCGCTTGCGTGCGCAGCAGGGATCTCGCTACCGTACCGCCCAGTGCACTAATGCACTCACGAGTGCAGGAGAACGAGATGGCCGAGAAGAACCCGGATCTCGACGGCGCCGCCGCCGTCACCCGCAGCCTGCTCGGCTGGGGCGTCGTGGCCGGACCGTTCTACGTCGTCGTCGGCCTCGTGCTCGCCCTGACCCGACCCGGCTTCGATCTGACCCGACACGCGCTCTCGCTGCTCATGCTCGGCGACCTCGGCTGGCTGCAGCGTGTGAACCTCGGCCTCACCGCGCTCATGGTCATCGCCGCAGCCGTCGGCATCCTGCGCGCGATCCGCAGCGGACGCGGCCTCGCGATCGGCGTGCTCACGATCGTCTACGGCGGCGGACTCGCGCTCAGTGCGGTGTTCGCTCCCGACCCGGTCGCCGGCTTCCCGCCCGGATCGGCGGGCGGCGAGTTCAGTCTCTCCGGCATCCTGCACCTGCTGTTCGGCGCGCTCGGATTCGTCGCGATCGCCGTCGCCGCCTTCTCCTACGCCGGATGGGTGCGTTCGCTCGGGCGTCCGCGCCTCGCGGGGCTCAGCATCCTGCTCGGCGTGCTCGTGCTCGTCGGCTTCGTCGGCGGGGCCGCCCTCTCGAACGGCCCGCTCGTGTCGCTCGGCACCGCGCTGCTCTGGATCGCCGTGCTCGCGCAGTTCGCCTGGCTCGCCCGCGCGGCCTCGCAGATCTACGCCTGGTCGCCGCACCCGCTGCGCTCGCAGCGCGCCTGACGCGTCGACGCTCAGGCCGCCGCTCGAGCAGGATCGCGCGGCGATCCTGCTCGAGTCAGGCCACCGCGTGCGCACTGTCGTCGATCTCGCCGACGAGCTCCTCGAGGATGTCCTCGAGGAACACCGCGCCGTGGATGCGCCCCTGGGCGTCGGCCGTGCGCGCGACGTGCACGCCGTCGCGGCGCATCCGGTCGAGGGCGTCCTCGAGCTCGGCGTCGCGCGAGAGCGTGACGAGGCGGCGCATCCGCTTCCCCGGAACCGGCTCCGCATCCGCGGCGCCCGTCAGGTCGAGCACGTCCTTGAGGTGCAAGTACGCGATGGGCTCGGCGGCGACGGGCTCGGCGGTACCTGACGCATCCGTGTCGGTCAGCACGAAGCGCGACCAGCCGGTCTCCGCCACCGCGGCCCGCACGTCGGCGGGCGTCGCGTCGCGAGCCAGCGTGCGCATCCGATCGGTCGGCACCTCGATGTCGCGCACCCGCTTGTCGGTGAACTCGAACGCCGCCTGCAGTGCGCCCGAGCGGTCGTCGAGCACGCCCTCGCGGGTCGACACCGCGACGATGCCGGCGACCTCGTCGAGCGTGAACGCGCTCGTCGCCTCGTCCTTCGGCTGCACCTTGAACAGCCGCAGGATGCCGTTCGCGAGCCAGTTCAGCGACCCGATGACGGGAAGCAGGATGCGCGCGACGAGCACGAGCGGCGGCGCGAGCAGCAGCGCGACGCGATCCGGAACCGAGAACGCGAGGTTCTTGGGGATCATCTCGCCGAACACGACGTGCAGGAAGGTGACCGCGAGCAGCGCGACCACGAAGGCGATCACCGCGATCGCGTCGCCGCTGAGCGCGGTCGCGCCGAGCGGCACCTCGAGCAGGTGCTTGATGGCCGGCTCGCTGACGTTGAGGATCACGAGCGAGCAGACCGTGATGCCCAGCTGGCTCGTCGCCAGCATGAGCGTCGCGTGCTCCATCGCCCATAGCGTCGTCTTCGCGGCCCGGCTGCCGGCGGCGGCACGCGGCTCGATCTGGGAGCGCTTCACCGAGATGACGGCGAACTCGGCGCCGACGAAGAAACCGTTCACGATCAGCAGCACGAACAGCCAGATCAGGCCGGCGATGTCACTGCTCGCCATGAGCGCTCACCTCCTGTCGGTCGCGGGCATCCGCGTCGGCGGATGCGGCCTCCGGTCGCTCGGCGTCGGTGCTCTCGGCCCCGGGCGTCCAGCGCAGGCGCGTGACGCGTACCCCGTCCATCCGCGCCACCGTGAGGGTGCCGTGCTCGAGCTCGACCGTGTCGCCGACCTCGGGCACCCGCTCCAGCCGGTCGAGCACCAACCCGCCGACCGTGTCGTAGTCGTCGCCCTCGGGAACGACCGCGGCGGCGCCGCTGCCCGTCGTGGTGAGCTGACGCAGCTCGTCGGGGCGCAGGCCCGCGTCGAGCATCCAGGCCGCACCGTCGCGCACGACGGCCTGGCGGATGCGATCGTGCTCGTCGCGCAGCTCGCCTACCAGCTCTTCGATGAGGTCTTCGAGCGTCACGAGTCCGGCGGTGCCGCCGTGCTCGTCGAGCACGATCGCGAGCTGCCCGCCCGAGCGGCGCAGGGTCTGCAGCACGCCGTCGACGGCGGCCGTCTCGGGCACGATCAGCGCCTGCGTCGCGAGCTCGCCCGCGGTCACGCCGGCGCGGTCGGCCGGGTCGAGGCGGAACGCCTGCTTCACGTGCACGAGCCCGACGATGTCGTCGCGGTCGGCGCCCGTCACCGGGAACCGCGAGTGGCCGGAGGCGAGCGAGGCGGCGATCACGGCGTCGGCCGAGTCGGCGGCGGCGACCGTCACCATCCGCACCCGCGGGGTCAGCGCGTCGGCGACGTCGTGCTGGGCGAAGCGCAGGGTGCGGTCGAGCAGAGTCGCGTGGTCGGGGTCGAGGGTGCCCTCGACGGCGGACCGCCGCACGAGGAAGCCGAGCTCCTCGGCCGTGCGCGCCCCCGACAGCTCCTCCTGGGGCTCGATCCCCATGCGGCGGATGATCGCGTTCGCGGTGCCGTTGCACAGCGCGATCACCGGCCGGAACACGGTCGTGAACACGACCTGCAGCGGCACGACGACCTTCGCCGTCTGGCGGGGGAGCGCGAGCGCGAAGTTCTTCGGCACGAGCTCGCCGAGGATCATCGAGAACAGCGTCGCCAGCACGATCGCGACGACCGCGCCCACGCCGGGCACCACCGCATCCGGGATGCCGAGTCCAGTGAGCGGACCGCGCAGCAGGCTGCTGATCGCGGGCTCGAAGGTGAAGCCGGCCAGCAGGGTCGTCAGCGTGATGCCGAGCTGGGCGCCCGAGAGGTGGGTCGAGGTGATGCGCAGGGCGCCGATCACCGGCGCGAGACGCTTCTCACCGCGGTCGCGCCGGCCCTCGAGCTCGTGGCGGTCGAGGTTCACCAGGGCGAACTCGCTCGCGACGAAGACGCCGGTTCCGACGGTGAGCAGGGTGCCGAGGATCAGGCCGAGCCACTCGGGCACGCGTCACCTCCGTCGGCGACGCGGATGGGCGGGCTGGGTCTATGGCAGTCGTCCATGCGACGACCGTAAATCAGGATGCTCGGAGAACGCCGGGCGCGGAACGTAAGAAGCGCGGCTCCGATCGGAGCCGCGCTTCTCAATTGCGGAGGATGGGGGATTCGAACCCCCGAGGGCTTTCACCCAACACGCTTTCCAAGCGTGCGCCATAGGCCACTAGGCGAATCCTCCTGGCACTCGCCGAGGCGAAGCCGTCGCCCATCCTACCGGGCATTCGGGGCGCCGCCGTCCGTGGGCGTGCGCCGCCGTCTCGCGGCGCGCGGCGACGGCGCATCCGACCCTCCGAACCCGCACCGATTCCCAGGTCGTGAGGTCATCCTCACTCCTACGCTGGAGGGCGTGACGACTCGCATCTTCATCGCCTCAGCAGAAGGTCACACCGGCAAGTCGACCGTCGCCCTCGGCGTCGTCGAGTTGCTGCAACGTCGCGCCACGCGCGTCGGCGTGTTCCGGCCGGTGGCCCGCACGACGCAGGAGCGCGACTACGTGCTCGAGCTGCTGCTCGCCCACTCGACGGCCGACCTCGACTACGACACCTGCGTCGGCACGACCTACGAGCGCGTGCACAACGATCCCGACGGGGCGCTCGACGAGATCGTCACGCGCTTCGCCGCGGTGGAGGCGGCGAGCGACGTGGTCGTGATCGTCGGCAGCGACTACACCGACATCGGCAGCCCGACCGAGCTGAGCTTCAATGCGCGCGTCGCAGCGAACCTCGGCGCGCCGGTGCTGCTCGTGCTCGGCGGCCGCGGACAGGACGGCACGGCCGCGCGCACTCCGGCCGAGCTGCGTCAGGTCGCCGAGGTCACCCGCGCCGAGTTGCGCGCCGAGCATGCCGGGCTGCTGGCTGTCGTCGTGAACCGCGCCGATCCCGATCAGCTGAACGAGATCGTCGCCGCGGTCGAGGCGGCCGAGCACGGCGCGGTCGTCGCCGGAGCGGGAGCAGCGGCGGGCGCCGGCAGGCCTGGCGCGAGCGACATCCCGGTCTGGGCGATCCCCGAAGATCCGCTGCTCGTCGCGCCGTCGTTCCGCACCCTGGTCGAGTCGCTGGATGCGCGGCTCATCCGCGGCGACGACGCTCTGCTCGACCGCGAGGTGCTCGGCACCGTGATCGCGGCCATGTCGCTCGAGAACGTGCTGCCGCGCCTGCTCGAGGGCGCCGTCGTCGTGGTTCCGGGGGACCGCTCGGATGTGCTGCTCGGCACGATCCTCGCCCACGCCTCCGACACCTTCCCGTCGCTCGCGGGCGTGCTGCTCAACGGCGGCTTCGAGCCCGCCGCATCGATCACCCGCCTGCTCGACGGCCTCGGCTCGCCCCTTCCGGTCGCCGCGGTCGACACCGGCACCTTCGACACGGCGGTCGGCATCACCCGCACCCGCGGCCGTCTCGCCGCGGACTCCCCGCGCAAGCAGGATGCGGCGCTCGCCCTGTTCGAGCGCAGCGTCGACGGCGAGGCGCTCGCCTCGCGCCTCGACCTGGCGCCGCCGTCGGCGGTGACGCCGCTCATGTTCGAGCACGGCCTGCTCGACCGGGCGCGGGCCGATCGCCAGCACATCGTGCTGCCCGAGGGTGACGACGACCGTGTGCTGCAGGCCGCGGGAACGCTGCTGCAGCGCGGGACCGCGCAGCTGACGATCCTCGGCGAGGAAGCGACCGTCCGCGCTCGGGCGGCCGAGCTCGGCGTCGACCTGCGCGACGCGGCCGTCATCAGCCCCTTCGACGAGCAGCTGCGGCAGCGCTTCGCCGAGGAGTACGCGCGCGTGCGCGCCCACAAGGGCATCACCGTCGGCCAGGCCGCCGACACGGTCACCGACGTCAGCTACTTCGGCACGATGATGGTGCACCTCGGGCTCGCCGACGGGATGGTGTCGGGTGCGAAGCACACGACGGCGCACACCATCCGGCCCGCCTTCGAGATCATCAAGACCAAGCCCGGCGTCTCCGTCGTCTCGAGCGTGTTCCTCATGGCGCTCGCCGATCGGGTGCTCGTCTACGGCGACTGCGCGGTCATCCCCGACCCCACCTCCGAGCAGCTCGCCGACATCGCCGTCAGCTCGGCGGCGACGGCCCGGCAGTTCGGCATCGACCCGCGCGTGGCGATGCTGAGCTACTCGACGGGGGAGTCGGGATCGGGCGCCGACGTCGACAAGGTGCGCGCCGCGACCGCGCTCGTGCGCGAGCGCGCCGAGCACCTCCTGGTCGAGGGACCCATCCAGTACGACGCCGCCGCCGACCCCACGGTGGCGGCCGCGAAGATGCCGGATTCGGCCGTCGCCGGGCGCGCGACGGTCTTCGTATTCCCCGATCTGAATACAGGCAACAACACCTACAAGGCCGTGCAGCGCAGCGCCGGCGCGGTCGCGATCGGGCCCGTGCTGCAGGGCCTCAACAAGCCCATCAACGACCTCTCGCGCGGAGCCCTCGTGCGCGACATCGTCAACACGGTCGCGATCACCGCGATCCAGGCCCAGGGGAGTGCTCAGTGAGCCGCGTCTTCGTCGTCAACTCCGGTTCGTCATCCATCAAGTACCAGCTCGTCGACCCGGTCGCCGGCGAGACGATCCTCTCGGGAACGCTGCAACGACTGGGCGAGCCGGGTGGTGACGCCGCGAACCACGACGAAGGGATGCGCATCGTGCTCGAGCGTCTCGGCCCCGATGCCGAGGTCGCCGCGGTCGGCCATCGCGTCGTGCACGGCGGCGCCCGATTCGATCGCGCGGTCGTCGTCGACGACGCCGTGATCGCCGAGATCGAGAAGCTCAACGAACTCGCTCCGCTGCACAACCCGGCGAACCTCGACGGCATCCGCGCGGCCCGTGCCGCCTTCCCCGATGTGCCGCACGTGGCCGTCTTCGACACCGCATTCCACCAGTCCATGCCGGAAGAGGCATGGAGATACGCGATCGATCGCGAGCTGGCGGATCGGCACGCGGTGCGGCGCTACGGATTCCACGGCACGAGCGTCAAGTACGTGACCGAGCGGGCGGCCGCGTTCCTCGGCCGACCGCTCGGCGAGCTGAAGCAGATCGTGCTGCACCTCGGCAACGGCGCGAGCATCACCGCGGTCGACGGCGGCCGCAGCGTCGACACCTCGATGGGCCTCACGCCGCTCGAGGGACTGGTCATGGGCACGCGCTCGGGCGACCTCGACCCGGCGATCGTGCCCTACCTCGGCCGCGTCGCCGACCTCGACCTCGGTGAGCTCGATGCGCTGCTCAACAAGCGCAGCGGACTCCTCGGCCTCACCGGCACGGGCGACATGCGCGACGTGCAGCGCGCCGCCGCCGAGAGCGAGCCGCACGCCGAGCAGGCGCTCGCTATCTGGCGGCACCGGGTGAAGCACTACGTCGGCGCCTACGCGGCGATCCTCGGCGGGGTCGACGTCGTCGTGTTCACGGCCGGCATCGGCGAGAACAATCCGCTGCTGCGCCGCCGCACGATGACGGGGCTCGAGTTCCTCGGCATCCGTATCGACGACGACCGCAACGAACTCGATTCGCGCGCCGAACGCCGCATCTCGCCCGACCGGCAGCCGGTCGAGGTGCTCGTCATCCCCACCGACGAAGAGCTCGAGATCGCCAAGCAGGCGCTCGCCCTCGCCGGCTGATCGGCGCTCTCGGGTCGATCAGCGCGCGGGCTGAGCAGCGCCGACTCGCGTCGACCCTCAGAGCGCCGCGACGGCCTCCGCGATCGGGGTCCCACCGGTCGTGAGGTCGAACTGCGTGCGCACGGCGCCGCCCGAGCGCAGCAGCTCCGCGAGCACGGCGGCCACGTCGGCGCGGGGGATGTCGCCCCGCGGCAGCTCGGGGGCCGCGCTGACGGATCCGGTGCCGGCGTCGTCGCGCAGACCGCCGGGGCGCACGATCGTCCAGTCGAGGTCGCGCTCGCGCACGGCCGCATCCGCTTCGCTCTTCGCCCGCAGGTAGATCTGGAACACGTCGTCCGAGTCGGGGTCGAAGGCGTCGGCGTTCATCGCCGAGACGAGCAGGTATCGGCGCACGCCCGCCTGCACGGCCGCATCCGCGAGCAGGATCGCGCCGTTGCGGTCGAGGGTCAGCTTGCGCTCGGCGGTGCTGCCCGGCCCGGCGCCGGCCGCGAAGACGACGGCGTCGGCGCCGTTGATCGCCTCGGCGACCTCCGCGTCGTCGGCGGTCTCGAGATCGAGCACGACCGCTTCGGCGCCGACGGCGCGCAGATCGTCGCCATGATCCGGGTTGCGCACGAGCCCGCGCACGCGGTGCCCGTCGGCGCTGAGCAGAGAAGAGAGCAGAAGGGCGATCTTGCCGTGACCGCCCGCGATCGCGATGTCCATGGGTCCAGTCCATCGCATCCGGGGTGCCGGGTGCCGGGGCGCGCCCGATCGCTCAGGCGGCGAGGAGGAACGCGCGGGCGGAGACGGCATCCACCGGGCACAAAAAAGGACCCCCCGCGCACCCGCCAGAGCCCGGTTACCCTTGCTGCGTTTCCGCCCTGGGGGAGTTGGCCTGGATGGCGCCACGCGGGGAGCCGGGCCTCAGTCTAGCGGGCGCGCACGGATCCCTCGTTCCCGGGCCGTACCTCCTGTTGACCGCGCCCGCACATAGCCCGGCTTCACGCCGGGCGCAATCCCCCCGGGGCGCGTCGGGACGCGCCCGGGCCCGCGGAATCGTCGCCGTGCGGTGCCGACGCCGGCCGTCCGGCACGCGCCGGCACTGTCGTCTCGCCCGTCTTTTCGGGGAGCGGAGTCTGTTTCCGACCGGACGATGTCCGTTTGGCGCCCCCGTTTGCCCGATTCCGACCGCCTCGGTGCGACCGGGGGATGCCCGACCGAGTCCGACGGGGGGTTGAAAACGAGCAGTGCGCGCGTAATCTGAAACACAGTCACCCGACGGGGAACCCGAAACCCGGACCAACCACCCGAGTTCGATCTCCGTCTAGTCGGATCAGGACACGGGGATGTGTGACATGGGGGAAATGACGATGGCGCCGACGCGCGCCGAGAAGTTCAGCACGTGGGGGAGCCGGGGGCTGGCTCTCGTCGCGGCGGTGATGACGGGGGTCTTCCTCGTCGGCATCGCCCCGAGCGACGCCAGCCCTGGCGACCGCTCCAGCGCGAGCGGCACCTTCCTCTCGGGTTCGCTGGTCAGCGCTATCGACGGCGCGCTCAACACCTCGGCGACGCAGAACCTGGGGACGACGGCGACGCAGATCGACCGGCACAACCTCAACGCGTCGGTGTTGAACGGGTTCACCATCTCGCTGCCGGGCAACCTGGGCATCCCGGTGCATCTGACCAACGCCGGCGCGCTCTCCTCCTACGCGAGGTCCGACCCCGACGCCAGCTCGGTCGGCGCCTCCGGCCTCGTCGGCAACGACGGCGTGATCGGCGTCGGCACCGTTCCCCCCAGTCAGGTGCCCGGCAACCTCACCTTCGATCTGCACGACATCCTCGGTGCTCAGCTCACCGGCGAGCTGGCGGATGCGCACCTCGACCTCGGCGCCCTCAGCGCGAGCGCCTCGAGCAGCCAGGGCGGCACGCCGGTCGGCAAGTACGAGATCGCCGGCGGCAAGCTCCGCCTCACGAGCAACACGCTCAAGAGTCTCAACAGCATCGTCACCCCGCGCGTGAGCGCGCTGCAGACCACCGTGCAGGGCCAGCTGACGACCGGCGCCGGCACCCTGCTGACGAACACCCAGAACAGCCTCAAGGGGCTGCTCAACGTGTTGCCCGGGCTGATCAGCACTCCGGCAGCGACGAACAACTCCTCGATCACCGTCGATCTGACGTCGGTGACCCTGCCGCAGACGCTCACCACCTCCGACGGCAGCGTGAGCATCAACCTGACGACCGGCGAGATCACCGCCGACCTGTCGAAGATCAACGGCGGACTCAACAACCTCGACCCGAACACCGAGATCCTGTCGGCGCAGGCGCTGCAGGCGATCTCGGGATCGGTGCTCACGCTCGTCGGCTCGGCGGTCGACCAGCTGCAGGCGAACCTCATCACCGCGATCCGCTCCGCCGCTGTGAACCTGAACGTGCAGATCGCGGTCGCGGGCACGCCGGCGATCACGGTCAACGTGGCCGCGCCGCTCGGCCAGCTGCTCGACGGCACCTACGCTCCCACCGCGGTCAAGGTCACCGCCGTCGGCCTGACGCTCTCGGTCGGCCAGGTCGTCGGGCTCCTCACCGGCACGCTCGGCACCCTGCTGACGCAGACGACCGGCAGCGTGAACACCGCCATCACGGCCCTGCGGCCGCTGCTCATCACCCCGGTCACGAACACCCTGCAGCCCGTGCTCGCCCTCGTGAACACGGTGCTGTCGCTGCGCGCCAACGTGCAGAGCCCGTCACCCGCGCAGGCCGGCCGCCCGTTCAGCGAGACCGCGCTGCAGCTGCGCCTGCTCAACTTCTCCGCCGGCGGCGGCGACGTGCTCACGCTCAACCTCGCGAACGGCGAGGTCGGCGGGGCCGTCGACGGCAACGCCAAGGCGGTCGCGCCCCGTGTCGACGGGATCAGTCCGTCCAGCGGCCCGGAGGCCGGCGGCACCGTCGTCACGATCACGGGCGCCGGATTCACCGGAGCGACCGGCGCGACCTTCGGCGGCACGCCCGGCATCATCCAGTCGGTCACCGACACCCAGATCACCGTCAAGACGCCGTACCACGTCGCGGGTGCCGTTCCCGTGATCGTCACCACGGCGGCGGGCGCCTCGCTGCCCGGCAGCTTCACCTACGTGCCCGCGCTGGCGCTGACCTCGGCGGTGCCGAACACCGGTCCGCTCGCGGGTGGCACCACGGTGATCCTCACCGGCTCGTGCCTCGACACCGTCACCGGCGTGACCTTCGGCGGCACTGCCGGCACGATCGTCAGCCGCGACTCCGCCCAGCAGCTTACCGTCACCACGCCGGCCCACATCGCCGGAACGGTGGATGTCGGGGTCACCAGCGCCGCCTCCTGCGGCACGACCGCGACCCTGCCCGGCGGCTTCACCTACGCGAACCCGCTGCCGCTGACGCCGGCCATCGCGACCATCACCCCGAACCACGGACCGGAGACGGGCGGCACGGTCGTCACGATCGGCGGCGTGAACCTCGGCGTCACCGGGACCACCGGCGTCACCTTCGACGGCATCCCCGCGACCTCGGTCTCGGTCAACCTCGCCGGAACCGTCGTCACCGCCACGGCCCCGCCGCACACCGCGGCGACCGTCGGCGTCGCCGTCACGACCGCCGTGGGCACCTCGGGCACTAGCCCCTACGTCTACGACCCGGTCATCGCGATCACGACCGTGACCCCCGCTTCCGGTCCTGCCGCGGGCGGCACCCCGATCACGATCGACGGCCGCGCCTTCACCGGCGCGACGGGTGTCGACATCGGCGGCACCCCGGCGACGAACGTGACCGTCGTCAGCGACACGCGCATCACGGCGACCACCCCGGCCGGCGCGACCGGCCCGGCGAACGTCGTCGTGCACGGCACCGCGGCCGTCGGCGGCGACGCCACCGCGGTCGGCGCGTACAGCTACATCGCCCCGCAGAAGCCGGCCGTGACGAGCTACACGCCGCAGCAGGGCCCGAGCACGGGCGGCACCACGGTGCTCTTCACCGGAACCGGCTTCACCGGCGCCACCGGTGTGCAGTTCGGGGGCGTGCCCGCCACCGGGGTGCAGGTCATCAGCGACACGGCGCTGCGCGCCACCACCGCGGCCCGCACGCCCGGCCAGGTGAGCATCGTCATCCAGCACCCCAACGGCGACACGACGATCGACGGCGGCTACACGTACACGCCGCCGCCCGCACCGACCGAGGCCTCGATCGATCCGGTCGTCGGCCCGACCGCCGGCGGCACGGCGACGACGATCACCGGCACCGGCTTCACCGGCGCGACCGGCGTGACCTTCGGCGGCACCGCCGGAACCGCGTTCACGGTCGTCTCGCCCACGCAGATCACGGTCACCGCACCGGCCCACGCGGCGGGCCCGGTGGATGTGGTGGTGCAGCACCCGAGCGGCGACGCCACGCTCACCGGCGCCTTCACCTTCCAGCCCCCGGCCGTGCCGAACGTGACGACCGTCGCGCCGGCGAGCGGCACGCAGCTCGGCGGGACCGTCGTGACCATCACGGGCACCGACCTCGGCGGCACCACCGGCGTGACCTTCGGCGGCACCGCCGGCACGGGTCTCGTCGTCACCCCGACCCAGGTGACCGTCACGACGCCCGCCCACGCTCCGGGGCTCGTCGATCTGATCGTGCAGGCGCCCGGCGGCGACGTCACCCGCGGCTTCACGTTCATCCCCGACGGCGCGCCCGTCGTGGTGACGCACACGCCCGTCACCGGCCCGACCGCCGGCGGAACCGACGTGACGATCACCGGAACCGACCTCGACGGCGTCACCGCCGTGCAGTTCGGCACGACGAACGGCACGATCGTCAGCACGACCGCGACCCAGATCGTGGTCACGAGCCCGCTGCACGCAGCCGGCTCGGTGGACCTGGTGCTGCGCGACCCGGCCGGCGACGTCACGATCGCCGACGGCTTCCTGTTCCGCGACCCGCAGGCGCCGACCGCCGCGGGCCTGACGCCGCTCACCGGCCCCACCGCCGGCGGCACGAACGTCACGATCACGGGCACCGGCTTCAGCGCTGCCACCGGCGTTACCTTCGGCGGCGTCGCGGGCACCTCGTTCACCGTCGTCAGCGACACCCAGATCACCGTCGCCTCGCCCGCCCACGCGGCCGGCCCGGTCGCGGTCGTGGTGCAGCACCCCGACGGCGCGTCGGCTCCGCTCGCCTTCACCTACACCGTCGCGACGCCCGTCATCGGCGCGCTGACCCCGAACACCGGTTCCACCGAGGGCGGCGAGGTCGTGCGCGTGACCGGCACGGCGCTCGGCGACGCGACCGCCGTCTCCTTCGGCGGCAGCGCGGGCACCTCGATCACCCGCGTCGACGCGGACACGATCGACGTCACCACCCCGGCCCACGCGGCCGGCGCGGTCGGGGTCACCGTGACCACGCCGGGCGGCACCTCGCTCACCCTCGCCGGCGGCTTCACCTTCCTGCAGCCGGCGCCGCAGCCGACCATCGGCTCGCTCACGCCGGTCTCCGGCCCGACCGGCGGCGGCACGACCGTCACGATCACCGGAACCGGATTCACCGGCACGACCGGGTCGGGCGCGGTGACCTTCGGCGGAACCCCCGCCGCGAGCTACACCGTCGTCAGCGACACCCAGATCAGCGCGGTCACCCCGGCGCACGCCGCGGGCGCGGTGGATGTCGTCGTCACCGCACCGGGAGGCACGGCCACCCAGGCGAACGGCTACAGCTTCCGCCCCGGCCCCGAGATCGTCGGGCTCACCCCGGCCAGCGGGCCCACCGCGGGCGGCACGAGCGTCACGATCATCGGCTCGAGCCTGACCGACACCGGCGCCGTCAGCTTCGGCGGCGTGGCCGCGACGAGCTTCGTCGTCGACAGCGACACGCAGATCACCGCGGTCGCCCCGGCCCACGCGCAGGGCGCGGTCGACGTGGTCGTCACGACGCCGTTCGGCGGCACGACGAGCACGGGCGGCTTCACCTACCTGCCGCCGGCCGCCGCGACGGGCGTGAGCCCCGCATCCGGCCCCGACACCGGCCAGCAGACCGTCACGATCACCGGAACCGGCTTCACCGGCGCCACCGGCGTGACGATCGGCGGCACCGCCGCGACGAACGTCACGGTCGTCGACGCCGAGCACATCACCGCGACCACCCCGGCGCACGCCGCCGGAACCGTCGACGTCGTCGTGCAGCACCCAGCGGGCGACAGCACGCTGACCGGCGCCTACTCGTTCATCAGCACCGCCCCGCTGACCGCGAGCGGCTTCACGCCGACGAGCGGATCGGCCACGGGCGGCACCACCGTCACGATCAGCGGATCCGGCTTCACCGGCTCGACCGGCGTCACCTTCGGCGGCACCGCCGGCGTCGGCTTCTCGGTCAGCGCCGACGGCACGAGCATCACCGTCACCACCCCGGCGCACGCCGCCGGCGACGTGCCGGTCGTCGTGCAGCACCCCAACGGCGACGTGACCCTCGCCGATCCCTTCACCTTCACGGCCATCCCGCCGTCGATCCAGACGATCGCCCCGAACACGGGCGACGCGGCCGGCGGCACCGCGGTGACGATCAGCGGTCCGGGCCTCGGCGCCGCGACCGCCGTCAGCTTCGGCGGCACGGACGCCGGAGCGGTCACCCGCCTCAGCGACGACAGCATCAGCGTCGTCACCCCGGCCCACGCGGCCGGAGCGGTGGATGTCGTCGTCACCCTGCCGACGACGACCCTGACCTCGACGGACGGCTTCACCTACACCGGCGGCACGCCCGTGCCGCCCACCGCATCCGGCCTCGCACCGGCCAGCGGCGGCACCGCCGGCGGCACGGTCATCACGATCACCGGAACCGGACTGACCGGCACGACCGGCATCGCCGTCGACGGCGTCGTGCAGCCGGCCACGGTCGTGAACGACACCACCGTCACCGTCACGAGCCCGGCGCACGCCGCCGGCCCCGTCGGCCTCGAGGTGCAGCACCCGAACGGGAACGTCGCGGTCCCGGGCTCCTTCACCTACGTCGCCCCGCCGGCTGCGATCGACACGATCACGCCGAACAGCGGACCGGCCGCCGGCGACACCACGGTGACGATCAGCGGATCCGGACTCGGCGACGCCACCGGCGTCACCTTCGGCGGCCTGTCCGGCACGCAGCTGGTGCGCGTCGACGCCGACACGATCACCGTGCACACCCCGGCGCACTCCGCCGGAGCGGTGGATGTCGTGGTCACCCTGCCGACCGCCACGCTGACGAAGACGGCCGGGTTCACCTACACGGGAGCGCCGACCGCACCCACCGCGAGCTCGATCGCCCCGGCCACCGGCAGCACGGCCGGCGGCACGACGACGACGATCACCGGCACCGGCTTCACCGGCGCCACCGGCGTCACCTTCGACGGCACGCCGGGAACCTCGTTCTCGGTGACGAACGACACCACGATCGTCGTGACCTCGCCCGCCGGAACGGCAGGTGACGTCCCGGTCGTCGTGCAGCACCCGAACGGCACCGCGACCGTTCCGGGCGGCTTCACCTACACCGGCACCGCGCCGTCGATCACCGCGATCACGCCGAACAGCGGCCCCGCAGCCGGCGGCACCACCGTCACCATCACCGGCCCCGGCATCGGCCAGGCGACGGGGGTCACCTTCGGCGGCACCCCGGGCACGAACCTCGACGGCGACGCGGACAGCATCACCGTCACCGCGCCCGCGCACTCCGCCGGTGCGGTGGATGTGGTGGTCACCCTGCCGACCGGGCCGCTGACCTCCACGGGCGGCTTCACCTACACGGGCGCCCCCGTCGCGCCCACCGCCACCGGGCTCGACCCGAGCAGCGGCGCCACGGCCGGCGGCACCACCGTCGTCGTGGACGGCACCGGCTTCACCGGCGCCACCGGGGTCACCTTCGGCGGCACCGCCGGCACCTCGTTCACCGTGACGAACGACACGACCATCACGGTCACCACGCCCGCCGGTACCGCCGGGAACGCGCCCGTGATCGTGCAGCACCCGAACGGCGACGCGACCGTGCCCGGCGGCTTCACCTACACCGCGCCGCCGGCATCCATCCAGACCATCGCCCCGAACAGCGGCCCCGCCGCGGGCGGAACGAGCATCACGATCACCGGCCCCGGCATCGGCGCGGCCACCGGCGTGACCTTCGGCGGCGCCGCCGGCACCGCCCTGGTCTCGAACGGCGCGGACTCCGTCACCGTCACCGCCCCGGCGCACTCCGCCGGAGCCGTCGACGTGGTCGTCACCCTGCCGAGCACGACGCTCACCTCGACCGGCGGATACACCTACACCGGAGCCCCGGTGCCGCCGACCGCGACCTCGCTGACGCCCACCACGGGTGGCACCGCGGGCGGCACCACCGTCACGATCACCGGGACCGGCTTCACCGGCGCGACCGGAGTCACCTTCGACGGCGTGGCCGGCGGCTCGTTCACCGTCGTGAACGACACCACGATCACCGTCGCGGCGCCGGCCCACGCGACCGGCAGCGTGCCCGTGCTCGTGCAGCACCCCGACGGCACCGCGACCGTGCCCGGCGGCTTCACCTACGTGGCCGCGGCGCCCAGCATCCAGTCGGTCTCGCCGAACGCGGGCCCGGCCGACGGCGGCACCGTCGTCACGATCAGCGGCCCCTCGGTCGGCTCCGCCACCGCGGTGACAATCGGCGGCACCCCCGCCACCGGACTCACCGTCGTGGACGCGAACACCATCACCGTCGTCAACCCGGCCCACGCGCCCGGCGCCGCCGACGTGGTCGTGACGCTGCCGACCGTGACGCTCACCAGCGTCGGCGGGTTCACCTTCGCCGGGGTCGCCCCCAGCGTCGGCACCGTCTCGCCGAGCGCCGGTCCTGCCGCGGGCGGCACCACCGTCACCCTCGGCGGCACCGGCCTCACCGGCACCACCGGCGTCGAATTCGGCGGCACCCCGGGCACGAACGTGACCGTCGTCGACGACAGCACCGTCACCGTCGTCGCGCCGCCGCACGCTCCCGGCAACATCAACATCGTCGTCCGCAACCCGAAGGGCGACGTCACCGTCACCGACGGCTACGGCTACGTCGGACCGAACGACCCGATCGTCACCGACGTCAGCCACGATCAGCTGCCCACCGGCGGTGTGCGCATCCGCATCTTCGGACGCAACTTCGCGAACGCGACCGGCGTCACCTTCGACGGCGTGCTCGGCTCGGGCTTCACCGTCATCGACGACAACACCATCGAGGTCATCGCCCCGCCGCACGCGCCCGGCCGCGTGCAGGTGCGCATCCTCACCGCGACCGGCGGATCGCTCCCCTGGGAGATGGTCTACGTCGCAGCAGACCCCGGCACGCCGGGCGACGGTTCGGGTCCGTCGTCCAGCGCCGCCGGAAGCGGTGGCCTCGCGGCCACCGGCACCGATGGAGGTCGGTGGGTATTCGGGGCTCTCGCGATGCTGTTCGCGGGTGCAGCCCTCCTCCTCCGCGGTGCACGCCGCCGGCGGTTCTCCGCACGGTGACCGGGCGGGGGAGCCCTTCGGGTGGGCTCCCCCGCTTCGCCGGCCTCTCGCCACCGGGTGGCCCGGCACTCGAGCTCTATCTCCCTCATGACTGAACAGGCACTTCCGGCGCGGACGATCGCATCCCCTCTTTCAGCGGTCGTCCGCGCCGGTCGTCTGCGTCGCGTCGACGGGCGCCGGCGCGACGCGCGCGAGGGCGGATGCGGCCCTCCGCCGGGCCGGTCGGCGTCGGTGGTCGCGGGTAGTCTGTGCGGGTGGTCACAGCCCTGTATCGCCGGTACCGACCGGAGAACTTCGCCGAGCTGATCGGGCAGTCGCAGGTGACCGATCCGCTGCGCACCGCGCTGCGCACCGACCGGGTCAACCACGCCTACCTCTTCAGCGGCCCGCGCGGCTGCGGCAAGACCACGAGCGCGCGCATCCTCGCCCGCTGCCTCAACTGCGTCGAGGGCCCCACCGACACCCCCTGCGGCGTGTGCCCGAGCTGCGTCGAGCTCGCCCGCGGCGGCGGCGGATCGCTCGACGTGATCGAGATCGACGCGGCCAGCCACAACGGCGTCGACGACGCCCGCGACCTGCGCGACCGCGCCGCCTTCGCGCCGGCCCGCGACCGCTTCAAGATCTTCATCCTCGACGAGGCCCACATGGTCACGAGCGCCGGCTTCAACGCCCTGCTCAAGCTCGTCGAAGAGCCGCCGGAGCACGTCAAGTTCATCTTCGCGACGACCGAGCCCGAGAAGGTCATCGGCACGATCCGCTCGCGCACCCACCACTACCCGTTCCGGCTCGTGCCCCCGGCGACGATGCTCGACTACCTGCAGCAGCTGTGCGAGAGCGAGGGCGTCGAGGTGCAGCCCGGCGTGCTGCCGCTCGTCGTGCGGGCCGGCGGCGGCTCGGTGCGCGACACCCTCTCCCTGCTCGACCAGCTCATCGCGGGCAGCGAGGGCGCCCTCGTGCAGTACGAGCGCGCCGTCGCGCTGCTCGGCTTCACCCACGGCGCGCTGCTCGACGAGATCGTGGATGCCCTGGCCGTCGCCGACGCACCGGGCGCCTTCGCCGGGGTCGACCGCGTCATCCAGACCGGTCAGGACCCGCGCCGCTTCGTCGAAGACCTGCTCGAGCGCCTGCGCGACCTCATCGTCGTCGCGGCGACCCGCGAGGGCGCCGCGGCCGTGCTGCGCGGCGTGCCCGCCGACGAGCTCGAGCACATGGGCCGCCAGGCTGGCGCCTTCGGCACCGCGGCCCTGTCGCGTGCCGCCGACATCGCGAACAGCGCCCTGACCGAGATGTCGGGCGCCACCTCGCCGCGCCTGCACCTCGAGCTGCTGCTCGCCCGCCTGCTCGTGCCGGCCGCCGACGCGACCGAGCGCGGGGCGCTGGCGCGCGTCGAGCGTCTCGAGCGCCGGGTCGGCATCGCGGATGCGACCGGGTCGGGGGCGTCGGGTGCGGCACCGGCGTCGGGGGCCCTCGCATCGGGTTCGGCCTCCGGCTCCGCATCGGGCCCTGGCGGTTCGGCCGGCACGTCGGCTTCGGCGGGCTCGTCGGGCGACGTGCCGCCCACGGAGTCCGGTCTCACCGGGATCGCGGCGATGCGCGCGGCGTCGCCGCGCGCCAAGGCGGCTGCGGCTGCTGCGGCGGCCTCGGCCGCGGGGCAGAGCGC
>NZ_VHQG01000001.1:0-247958 GCF_006517435.1 Schumannella soli | reverse complement strand
CGGGCAGAACGTCGCCGGGCAGAACGTCGCCGGGCAGAACGCATCGGGGTCGGCTTCCTCGGGGCCGAGCGCTCCGACGACGACGCCGTCGAGTCCGACGGCTCCGAGCGCCTCGACTTCGGGCTCCTCGGCCACGGCCGCTTCGGAGCCCGCTCCCTCGGGTTCGACCGGTCCCGCCGCTCCCGCATCCGCTCCCGACGCAGGTCCCGACCGCGACACGGCTGTCGCCGCCGACCGTGGCGTCGTCGCCCCGCGTGCGCCCGAGCCGCCGGCCGAGACCGCGATCCCGACGTCCGAGCCGCGCCGGGCCGAGCGCCCTGAAGCGCCCGCGCCCGTCGGCCCCGTCACCGTGCAGCAGCTGCGCGACGCCTGGCCCGAGGTTCTCGAGGTCGTGCAGAAGTCGCGACGTCAGGCCTGGATGGTCGTGCTCACCGCGACCGTGCTCGACCTCAACGGCGATGTGCTCGTGCTCAGCTTCCCGAGCGAGAAGGACTCCGAAGGCTTCAAGGGCAGCGCGCAGGCCGCGCTCGAGACCCCGAGCGAGCAGCTGCGTAGCGCGATCCAGCAGGTGCTCGGCATCCGCGTGAAGTTCCTCGTGCGCCGCGGCGCCCCCGGGCAGGGTGGGGCCGGCGAGGCGAGCGGCACCGGCACCCCGGCCGGTCCGGCAGCCGATCCCGGCGCTGCCCCGACGCGCGCGACCGCCGCAGGAGCATCGGCGCCGAGCGGCGACGGGAACCCGGGTGCCCGCTCCGGTGGATCCGGCGACGCGTCCGGCGCGACCCCGAGCGGCTCCGGCGCGGCCGGCGCCGCCCCGGCCGCGCCCGGCGGCTGGAACGTCGCCCGCATCCCCGACTCCGATCCCTCCGCTCCGCCCGCGGACGCACAGCCCGACGCGGCCGACCCCGAGATCGAGCCCATCGTCGGCGGCAAGGACGCCGACGGCTGGGCCGCGCCCGGCCTCGATTCCGCGACCTCGTTCGACGGTCCGGCCGTCGATCTCTCGTCGCTTCCCGACTCGATCCGGCCCGCGTCCGCGCTGCGCGGCGCGCCCGACGCCGGCGCCGGCCCGGCCGTGGGCACGGTGCCCGCGCGCGGCTCGGCACCCTCCGGCTCCGGGGCATCCGGTGCCGCTTCGGCGGGCCCGGACTCGAGCAGTTCGTCGGCCGCGGCGCCCGAGCCCCGCGACGAAGACGCCCCGCCCGACTACGACGCGCCCCCGCCTCCGGACGAGGGCGGACGTCCCGCCGGGCGCAGCTCCGCATCCGCCGCCGCGCCGTCGACCGCCGCTCCGGCGCGTCCCGCACGTCAGGCGCCCACGGCGCCGCGTCGACCCGGCGCGCCCGCCGGCCAGCGCTACGGCGAAGCCGTCGTGCGCGAGATCCTGGGTGCGACCTTCATCGAAGAGCACACGATCGCCCCGACCGTGAAGCCCGTGGCCGAGCCGCCGCGCGGGGATGACCTCTGATGTACGAGGGGATCGTCCAGGAGCTGATCGACGAGCTCGGCCGCCTGCCCGGCGTCGGGCCGAAGTCGGCGCAGCGCATCGCCTTCCACATCGTGCAGACCGAGAGCTACGACCCGACACGGCTGTCGGAGGTGCTCGCCGAGGTGCGCGACAAGGTGCGCTTCTGCCAGCAGTGCGGCAACGTCGCCGAGGGCGAGCTGTGCTCGATCTGCCGCGACCCGCGCCGCGTGCCGAGCGTGATCTGCGTGGTCGAGGAGGCGAAGGACGTCGTCGCGATCGAGCGCACCCGCGAGTTCCGGGGGCTGTACCACGTGCTCGGCGGCGCCATCAGCCCGATCGACGGCATCGGCCCCGATCAGCTGCGCATCACGCAGCTCGTGCAGCGTCTGGCCGACGGCACCGTCACCGAGGTCATCATCGCGACCGACCCGAACCTCGAGGGCGAGGCGACCGCGACCTACCTCTCGCGTCTGCTCATCCAGCCGGGGCTCCGCGTGAGCCGCCTCGCCTCCGGCCTGCCGGTCGGCGGCGACCTCGAGTACGCCGACGAGGTCACGCTCGGCCGCGCTTTCGAGGGCCGCCGCGTCGTCGAGCACTGACCGGACGGATGCGGCCGTGGCGCTGACACCGGAGCGTCGCGCCGAGCTGGTGGCGCTGCGCCGTGCCCGCGACCTCATGGACCGCGAGTTCGCGAGCGGCCTCGACGTTGCCGCGGTCGCCCGTCACGCGCATATGTCGGCCGCCCACTTCTCGCGGCGCTTCCGCGCCGCCTACGGCGAGACGCCGAACTCCTACCTGATGACCCGCCGTGTCGAGCGAGCCATGATGCTGCTGCGCGGCGGCGCGAGCGTGACCGAAGCCTGCATGGCGGTCGGCTACAGCTCGCTCGGCTCCTTCAGCACGGCCTTCACGAGCATCACGGGCGAGTCGCCGAGCGCCTACCGTGCCCGCCCGCACTCGCCCTTCGAGGAGATGCCGGCCTGTGCCGCCCGCTCCGTCGCGCGCCCGACGCGCCTGCCGCGCCCACCGGCCGGGCCACCCGCCGGCGCGTCCGCCGCATCCACCTGACTCGCTGAGCCCGGCGCTCAGCCGCGCCGTCCGATCGAGCAGGATCCGAGAAGCCGGATGCGCGCGCACCCGCCTAGCGTGAACGCCATGAGCATCGGACTCCGCTTCGTGAACATCACCGTCGATGACGTCGACGCCGCGATCGCGTTCTACCGCGACGGCCTCGGCTACGAGACCCGCAACGACATCGCCTACGGCGACGGCCGCTGGGTCACCCTGGGCGTGCCCGGCGAGGCCGCCGAGATCGTCCTCTCGCAGCCGCACGCGGGCCGCGCGCCCGCCGACGCCGAGGCGCTCGGCGAGCTGCTCGCCAAGGGGCTCCTGCCGAACATCGTCTTCCTCAGCGACGACGTGGATGCGGCGTTCGCCCGCTTGCAGCAGGCCGGCGCCGAGATCGTGCAGGAGCCGACCGATCAGGACTGGGGCCCGCGTGACTGTGCCGTGCGCGACCCCGCGGGCAACATGGTGCGCGTCTCGGCCGCCTGAGCCGCGCATCCGCCGGAGCCGCACATCGGCATCGCCGCGAGCGCGAGCGCGAGCCCGGGCGCTGCGTCACGCGGTCGGCGGGCCCCCGCGCGCTCGATATGATTCCCGAGGAATCGAGCAACCGGGAGTCGGCCGTAGTGAGCCTGATCGTGCAGAAGTTCGGCGGATCCAGTGTCGCCGACGCCGAGAGCATCAAGCGCGTCGCGAAGCGCATCGTCGAGACCCGCAAGGCGGGCAACGAGGTCGTCGTGGCGGTCAGCGCCATGGGCGACACCACGGATGAGCTGATCGACCTCGCCCATGAGGTGACGCCCATCCCCGACGCCCGTGAGATGGACATGCTGCTCACCACGGGCGAGCGCATCTCGATGGCGCTGCTGGCGATGGCGATCAAGAGCCTCGGCCACGAAGCCCGCAGCTACACCGGCAGCCAGGCCGGCATGATCACGGATGCGCAGCACGGAGCCGCCCGCATCGTCGACGTCACCCCGGTGCGCGTGCGCGAGGCGCTGGACGAGGGCGCCATCGCGATCGTCGCCGGCTTCCAGGGCTTCAACCGCGACTCCCGCGACATCACGACCCTCGGCCGCGGCGGCTCGGACACGACCGCCGTCGCCCTCGCCGCCGCGCTGAACGCGGATGTCTGCGAGATCTACACCGACGTCGACGGCGTCTTCACCGCCGACCCCCGCGTCGTGCCCCGCGCGCACAAGATCGACACGATCACGAGCGAGGAGATGCTCGAGCTGGCGGCCGCCGGCGCGAAGGTGCTCTACATCCGCGCCGTCGAGTACGCGCGCCGCCACGGCGTGACGCTGCACGTGCGCTCGTCGTTCAGCCCCGCCGAGGGCACCCTGGTCATCAACCCCACCGAGGGAGAGAAAGTGGAAGAGCCGATCATCACCGGTGTCGCCGGCGACCTCAGCGAGGCGAAGATCACCGTCGTCGGCGTGCCCGACGTGCCCGGCAAGGCGGCGGAGATCTTCACGATCGTCGCCAAGACCGGCGCCAACATCGACATGATCGTGCAGAACGTGTCGGCCGCGGCCACCGGCCTCACCGACATCTCCTTCACGCTGCCGAAGTCCGACGGCCAGAAGGTGCTCACGACCCTCAAGGCCGAGCAGCCCGAGGTCGGCTTCCAGTCGCTGCAGTACGACGACCAGATCGGCAAGCTGTCGGTCGTGGGCGCCGGGATGCGCACCAATGCCGGCGTCTCGGCCCAGCTCTTCACGTCGCTGAGCGACAACGGCATCAACATCGAGATGATCTCCACGAGCGAGATCCGCATCTCGGTCGTCACCCGCGCCGACTCGCTCGCGAAGGCGACGCAGGTCGTGCACACGGCCTTCGGTCTCGACTCCGACGGCGAGGCCAAGGTCTACGCCGGAACGGGTCGCTGACCCGATCGCGCTGACCCGGCGCGTCGCCTTCCTGCCGATCTCCGTCGAGGTCGTGCCGAACGCGGTCCACCGCCGTGCACGACACGGCGGTGCGCGCCGTGTCGCCCTACACTCTCCGTAATCCTTCTCGCATCATCGATCGGGCACATCCATGAGCACTTCCGGCATCCGCATCGGCGTCGTCGGCGCCACCGGCCAGGTCGGCGCCGTCGTGCGCCGCCTCCTCGAAGAGCGCGACTTCCCGATCTCCGAGATCCGCTTCTTCGCCTCGGCGCGCAGCGCGGGCACGACGCTCCCCTTCAAGGGCGAACAGATCACGGTCGAGGATGCGTCGGTCGCCGACCCCAGCGGACTCGACGTCGCGATCTTCTCGGCCGGCGCGACCATGTCGAAGGTGCAGGCCCCGCGCTTCGCCGCCGCCGGCGTCACGGTCGTCGACAACTCCTCCGCCTGGCGCATCGACCCCGAGGTGCCGCTCGTCGTCAGCGAGGTCAACCCGCACGCGATCGACCAGGCCGTCAAGGGCATCATCGCGAACCCGAACTGCACCACGATGGCCGCGATGCCGGTGCTGAAGCCGCTGCACGAGAAGGCCGGACTGACGCGTCTCATCGTCAGCACCTACCAGGCCGTCTCCGGCGCCGGTCTGGTCGGCGGCGAGGAGCTGCTCGCCGAGGCGACCGCCGCGGTCGGCCAGGATGCGATCGAGCTCGTGCACGACGGCTCGGCCGTCGACTTCCCGGCCGCCCAGGCCTTCCCGACCACGATCGCCTTCAACGTCATCCCGCACGCCGGCGACTTCGTCACCTCCGACGAGGTGCCGCAGGAGTTCGCGGAGACGGTCGAAGAGCTCAAGCTGCGCAACGAGTCGCGCAAGATCCTCGAGATCGACGGTCTGCCGGTCAGCGGCACCTGCGTGCGCGTGCCCGTCTTCACCGGCCATTCGCTCTCGATCAACGCCGAGTTCGCCGAGGCGATCAGCCCCGCCGAGGCCCGTGAGCTGCTGAAGGACGCCCCGGGCGTGCAGCTCGTCGACGTGCCGACGCCGCTCGCCGCCGCCGGCATCGACCCCAGCCTGGTGGGTCGCATCCGCCAGGACGAGGGTGTCGAGGGCGGCCGCGGTCTGGCCCTGTTCATCTCGAACGACAACCTGCGCAAGGGCGCCGCCCTCAACGCGGTGCAGATCGCCGAGCTGCTCGCCGCGCGTCTCGTCGCGGCCTGATCGGCTCGCCTCACACCGAACCGCAACCTGACCGGGTTCGAATACCCGGCATGGATGCGCATCCCGCACGACGCCCGCGCCGGTCGGCCCCTCCTCTGCTGAGGAGGATGCTGACCGGCGCGGTCGCGTTCGCGGCCGGGATCGCGCTCGCGGGATGCGCGGCGGGCGCGGGCGGCGGCAGTAGCGCCGGCGCGAACGGCGGCGCTGACGGACAGGGAGGCGCCGTGAAGAGCGACCCGAGCACGCCGATCATCGACCACGGCGACCCCGACGGCGAGCTCGTCGCCTTCTACGGCGACTCGTACACGATCGGCACGGCGCTCGCCGACCCCGAGAAGGAGCGCTGGCCCGCTCTGATCAGCGCGGAGCGCGGCTGGCGCGAGTTCAACCCGAGTCTCAACGGCCTCGGCTTCGTGAACCAGCGCGGCGACCGCGACCTGCCCGGACAGATCGTCGCCGCGAAGCCCGACATCGTGATCGTGACGATGGGGCTCAACGACAACTTCAGCTACGCCACGGCCGCCGACGACATCCACGCCGCGATCGACCGCGACCTCGACCGGCTGCACTCGCAGCTGCCCGACGCCCGCATCATCGTCGTCGAGCCGTTCTGGTACCAGGACGAGCGTCCCGCCTCGCTCGCGCAGATCATCCGCTGGGTGCACGCCGCGGCCGACCGCATCGACGCCGACTGGATCCCGGGCGCCTCGCACTGGATGGATCGCGCGGCGAAGCGCGGTGTGCTCGCCGACGACGGGCTGCACCCGAACGCGGCCGGTCACGCCGACTTCGCGCGCCGGATGGATGCGGCGCTCGCGGAACTCGGCCTCCCGCCCGAGAACTAGACTGGCCGGGTGAGTAAGCCCATCGACGTCGCCCTGATCGGCGGCGGAATCATGAGTGCGACCCTCGGAACCCTGCTGCAGCGCCTCGAGCCCGGCTGGTCGATCTCGATCTTCGAGAGCCTCGGCGACATCGCGCAGGAGTCCTCCAACCCGTGGAACAACGCGGGCACCGGCCACTCGGCTCTCTGCGAGCTGAACTACACGCCCGAGAAGAACGGGCAGATCGACGTCAGCAAGGCGATCGAGGTGAACGAGCAGTTCCAGGTCTCGCGCCAGTTCTGGTCGTACCTGGTCGACGAGGGCGCGCTGCCCGACCCGAAGGCGTTCATCAACGAGGTCCCGCACATGAGCTTCGTGTGGGGCGAGAAGAACGTCGACTACCTGCGTCGCCGCTTCGAGGCGCTGAAGGACCACCCGCTCTTCGCCGGCATGGAGTACAGCGAGGATGCGAAGGTCATCCGCTCGTGGGCTCCGCTGTTGATCCCCGGTCGTCGCAAGGACCTGCCGATCGCCGCGACCCGCATCGCCGCGGGCACCGACGTCGACTTCGGCGCACTCACCCGCCTGCTGGTCGGCACGATGACCGACAAGGGCGCGAAGCTCAAGACCGACCACCGCGTGATCGGCCTCAAGCGCACCAAGGACGGGCTGTGGAAGATCCGCATCCGTCACGAGATCGGCGGCACGGTGCTCGAGGTCACGGCTCGCTTCGTGTTCGTCGGCGCCGGCGGCGGCGCCCTCAACCTGCTGCAGAAGTCGGGCATCCCCGAGATCAAGGGCTTCGGCGGCTTCCCGATCAGCGGCGAGTTCCTGCGCACCGACAACCCCGAGGTCGTCGCCCAGCACGCGGCGAAGGTCTACGGCAAGGCGTCGGTCGGCGCCCCGCCGATGTCGGTTCCGCACCTCGACACCCGCGTCGTGAACGGTCAGGCGAGCCTGCTCTTCGGCCCCTACGCCGGCTTCTCGACGAAGTACCTCAAGAAGGGCTCGCTGCTCGACCTGTTCCAGGCGCTGCGCCCGCACAACATCTCGACCTTCCTCGGCGCCGGCCTGAAGAACCTCGACCTGGTCAAGTACCTCGTCGGCGAGGTCTTCGCCAGCCGCGCGAAGAAGATCCGCGCCCTGCAGGAGTTCGCGCCGAACGCGAAGGGCTCCGACTGGCGCCTCATCACGGCCGGCCAGCGCGTGCAGGTCATGAAGAAGGATGCGAACGGCAAGGCCGTCATCCAGTTCGGCACCGAGGTCGTCTCGGCCGCCGACGGCTCCATCGCCGGTCTGCTCGGCGCCTCGCCGGGCGCCTCGACGGCCGTGCCGATCATGCTGACGCTCGCCGAGAAGTGCTTCCCCGACAAGATCGCGGAGTGGACCCCGAAGCTCACCGAGATGGTGCCGAGCTACGGCGCGACGGTCGGCGCCGACGAGAAGGTCGCCGCGGCGACGCTCGAGCGCACCGCAGCCGCGCTGCAGATCCAGCGCTGATCGGGCGCTGATCCGGGCCTGGTCGGGGGCCGACCCGGCGCCGCCGATCGCGTCGGGTCTCCGCATCCGGTCGCGTGCTGACTACGCTGAGCGCAGCGCGTGACTGCGCGCGATGCGTCGTCTTCGCCTGGCGTGGGCCGCGACGCGGGGGAGCGCGATGACGCGCAGAGAGCAGGATGCGATGGCGCAGCGGGTGGGGATCCGCGAGGTGGCCCGGCAGGCCGGCGTCTCGGTCACGACCGTGTCGCACGCGCTCAACGACCGCGGTCAGGTGAGTGCGGCGACGCGCGAGCACGTCAAGCGCATCGCGGTCGAGCTCGGCTACGCGCCCAACCGCATCGCGAGCGCACTGCGCAGCCAGCGCTCGCGGCTCATCGGCTTCGTCAGCGACGAGATCGCCGCGACGCCCTTCTCGGGGCGGGTGATCACGGGCGCGCAGGATGCGGCGTCCGAGCTCGGCCTCATGCTCATGGTCGTCGACTCCGCGCGCGACAGCGGACTCGAGGAGCGTCAGATCGACACCCTGCTCGCCCAGCAGGTCGACGGCGTGGTCTATGCGCGCATGTTCCACCAGCTGGCCGACGTGCCGGCGACGCTCGGCGCGCATCCGACGATGCTGGTGGATGCCGTCGACCGCGCCGGCGTCCAGCCGTCGATCGTGCCCGACGAGGTGCAGATCGGGCGCATCGCGACCGAGCACCTGATCGAGGCGGGTCACCGTCGCATCGCGCACCTCACCCTCGAGCAGCAGGGCGAGGCCCGCGACGGACGCGAGGCCGGCTTCCTGGCGACGATGCGCGAGTGCGGGCTCTCCGGTCCTGTGATCCGCGTTCCCGGCATCGGCGACGCCGTCGCGGGGCGACGCGCCGCCACCGAGCTGCTGCGCCGTCATCCCGAGATCACGGCCGTGCTCTGCTTCAACGACCAGGTGGCGATGGGCGTCTACCAGGTCGCGCAGGCGGCGGGGCTGCGCATCCCGCAGCAGCTGTCGGTCGTCGGCGTCGACGACTTCTGGCCGATCTCCGAGGGGCTCGATCCGGTGCTGACCACGGTCGCGCTGCCGCACTACGCGATGGGCCGCCTCGCGATCACCCGGCTCGAGGCGCTCATCTCGGGCCAGCCGGATGCGTCTCCGCGCGAGGCGCGACTCGCCTGCGAACTCGTGCGGCGCGCGTCGGTGGCCAGCCCGTCCACCCCGTGATTCCGGCCATATGCCGATTCGGGCATGACCTTCGCGGCGTCGCAGCGCGGCAAGAGGAGCCGTCGCCGGATCGCGGTCGGGCGAGAACTCCGGGTGTTGACGGATGCGCCGAGCGGGTCTAGCGTCGCTCCCCGTGAAGATCTGAGACTCCGTCCGACCCGCGTCTGAGGCAGCTGCCCGGCGGGTGACGTGCGCCGATCCGGCGTCCCGTGCGAGCAGCGCGGGGAGTCTCTTCCGAATCCCGATGGTCTGACGGCCCGGCGGTCATCCGCCCCGCCGTTCCGATCATCATCCGACGACCGATCCCGGCCGAGGACCTCCGCGTTCCGTGGCGGCCCTGCGACCGGCATCCCTGTCACCGCGATCCCGGATGAACTCCACGCCCGCTCCCGGACCCGGCTCCGGCGCCGATTCCGACGCCGAACCGAAGGAGCCCTCGTTTGCGATCCCCGAACACCACCCTCGACACCACGCCGCCCGTGCAGAGCGCTCCCGCGCGTAGCGGGGTGACCGGATCCGGTCCGACGGCCCCGCTGCGCGGCGACCCGTCGGTCCCGCTCTGCGCGGTCGGCGTGACGCACGCCTACGGCGACCGTCGCATCCTCGACGACGTCTCGCTGACCGTCGCACCCGGCACCCGCCTCGGCCTCATCGGCGAGAACGGCGCGGGCAAGTCGACGCTGCTGCGCATCCTCGCCGCGGCCGAGCAGTCCGACGAGGGCCGCGTGACCGCGCCGCCCTCGGTCGGCCTGCTCTGGCAGGAGGTCACGGTCGACGGATCCGCGCTGCTCAGCGACCTCGTCGACGCCGCGATCGCCCCGCTGCGCGAGCTCGAACGCGAACTGGAGTCGGCCGCGCGCGAGCTCGGCACGAGTCCGGCCGCCGATGAGCGCTACTCCTCGGCGCTGGAGCGCTCGGAGCAGCTCGACCTGTGGACGCTCGATGCGCGCCGCGACGAGCTGCTCGACGGCCTCGGCGTGGGCGCTCTCGAGCTCGACCGCCGCGTCGACACCGTCTCGGGCGGGCAGCGCAGCCGCGTCGCCCTCGCGGCGCTCCTGCTCTCGCGGCCCGATGCGCTGCTTCTCGACGAGCCGACCAACCACCTCGACGATGCCGCGGTGGGGTTCCTGGCGAGTCAGCTGCGCGCCTGGCGCGGCCCGCTCGTCTTCGCGAGCCATGACCGCGCCTTCCTCGACGACGTGGCGACCGACCTGCTCGACATCGATCCGGCGCTGCACGGCACCACCCGGTACGGCGGCGGCTACAGCGACTACCTCGGGGCGAAGGCGGCCGAGCGGGCGCGCTGGGAGCAGCGCTTCGCCGAGGAGTCGGACGAGCTCGTGCGGCTGGCGGATGCGGTCGTCACGGTGGCTCCGGCCATCAACCACGCCCGCGCCATGCGCGACAACAACAAGATGTCGTACCGGCTCAAGGGCAACCGCGTGCAGCAGCAGATCAGCCGTCGGGTGCGGGCCGCGCACAGCCGGCTCGACGAGCTCGAGGCGAGTCGGGTGGAAGCGCCGCCGCCGCTGCTCAGCTTCACCGGCATCCCCCGCGGCTCGCAGGTGCTCGACGACGACGAGCCGCTCATCCGGCTGCACGACGCCCGGGTCGACGGACGCCTGCGGGTCGACGAGCTGAAGATCGCCCCGCAGGCGCGACTGCTCGTCACCGGGCCGAACGGCGCCGGCAAGTCGACGCTGCTCTCGGTGCTGGCCGGCGACCTCCCCGTGCGCGGGGCCGTGCGCCGCCGCAAGGGGCTGCGCATCGGGCTGCTGCGGCAGGACGTGCGCTGGCCCGACGGCTCTCGCACGCCACGCGCGCTCTGGGAGGAGCGCCTCGGCGCCGAGCGGGCGGAGCGGCATCCGCTCGTCGACCTGGGGCTGATCGCCTCACGCGACCTCGATCGTCCGGTCGGGCGGCTCTCGATCGGGCAGCAGCGCCGCATGGCGCTCGCTCTCGTGATCGCGAAGCCGCCGCACGTGTTCCTGCTCGACGAGCCGACGAACCACCTGTCGCTCGGCCTGGCCACGGAGCTCGAGGATGCCCTGGGCGACTATCCGGGCGCGGTCGTCATCGCGAGTCACGACCGCTGGCTGCGGCGGCGCTGGCACGGCGCCGAGCTCGCCCTGACGGCGGGGGAGGTGCGCGTCGCGGCGGTCGCCTAGCGCGGCGAGGCAGCGCGGCAGCGTCCCGTGGTCGCCGCGGGCCTCAGCGCGGACGATCCGCGCGGGGCTCGCGGCTGCTGCGGGAGAGCGGGTAGCGCTCGTCGAGGCGCGGTTCGATCACCGCATCCATCAGCCAGCGCCCGAGCAGCGCGCCGCCGGCCCAATAGGCGCCGAGGGCGAGGTAGAGCTGGCCGAGTCCGGTCATCGCGACGACGACCGTGATGCCCATCGCCAGCACCACCCCGATGCCGACGTAGAGGCTGCGCCAGGAGCGGGTGGCGCGGTCGCGCTGCTGCTGCTCCCGCTCGGTGCGGGCGTCGAGGCCGTCGACGGCCTCGCCGAACTCGGGCTTCTCGACGGTCTCGAAGAGGTCGCGCACCGGCACGTCGAAGGCGCGGGCGACGAGGGTGAGGGTCTCGAGGCTGGCGTCGTCGCCGCGCTCGAGCCGCTGGATCGTGCGCACGGTCACGCCGCTGTGCTCGGCCAGCCGCTCCTGGGTCCAACCGCGTTCGCGGCGGAGGGTGCTGATGCGGGTCTCGTTCATGCCCATCACGCTAAGAATGCCCGTCTTCTCCCTCCACGTCAGCAGCACGACGATCACCCGACAGCCGCCCGACAGCGACCCGACAGGCGGTCCGCCCTCGAGGATCCGGGGCCGCGTTGACACGATATCGAACATATGTTCGAATGTCGAGCATGAGATGGAGCGGGCAGCAGCTGGATGCCGAGCAGCAGGGCGCGCTGCCCGGGCTGGCCCGCCTGCACGACCTCGTGCGCTCCGTCAGCACACCCGAGTTCGCCGGCATCACCTTCCACGAGGTGATGGCCAAGAGCGCGCTGAATCACGTGCCGAGCGCTGCTGCGCTGCCCTTCGGCTGGACGATCAACCCCTACCGCGGCTGCAGCCACGCCTGCGTCTTCTGCTTCGCCCGGCGCACGCACGAATACCTCGACCTCGATGCCGGGCGCGACTTCGACGAGCAGATCATCGTCAAGGTCAACGTCGCCGACGTGCTCGAGCGCGAGCTGGCCCGGCCGAGCTGGGGGCACCATCCGGTCGCCCTCGGCACCAACACCGATCCCTACCAGCGGGCCGAGGGGCGCTACCGGCTCATGCCCGGCATCATCGCGGCGCTCGCCGCCTCGGGCACGCCGCTGAGCATCCTCACCAAGGGCACGCTTCTTCGGCGCGACCTGCCGCTGCTGCAGGCCGCCGCCGAGCGGGTGCCCGTCGACCTGGCGATGTCGATCGCCGTGTTCGACCCCGAGCTGCAGAAGTCGATCGAGCCCGGCGCCCCGAGCACCGAGGCGCGGCTGGCGACGATCGCGGCGGCGCGGGATGCGGGCTTCAGCCCGAGCGTCTTCCTCATGCCCGTACTGCCCTGGCTCACCGACAGCCGCGACCACCTCGACCGAGCGCTGGGTCGGATCGCCGAGGCGGGCGCGAGTTCTGTCGCCTACTCGGCGCTGCACCTGCGGCCCGGCGCGCGCGAGTGGTTCTTCTCCTGGCTCGCGCGGGAGCATCCCGATCTCGTGGGCCGCTACGCCGACCTCTATGCCGAGTCGAACTACGCGCCCAAGGACTACCGGCGCTGGCTCGCCGCGAAGGTGCAGCCGCTGTTGCGCAAACACGGGCTCGGCCGGGCGCAGGAAGAGCCCTCGACCGGAGCGATCCGGTCACGCGGACTGCGCTCGCGCCCGACCGGACCGCCGCCCAAGGTCGGGTTCGACGGGGTGACGGGTGACGGTGCGGGGTCCCTGGCAGGATCCGGTGCCGCGAAGAGCGGAGCGGTCGCGGCGAACTCCGAGCGGATGCTCGCCGCCGAGCTGAGCCCGGCCGCCGCCGAGGCGCTGCAGCCGAGGTTGTTCTGAGCGGCAGACGGAGCGATGCGCGAGCGAAGCCACGGGATCTGCACGACGACCGTTGCCGGGCGGGGCGCGCCGCACCCTCTAATCTGGAGGAATGAGCATCCCGGGCGTCTCCGCAGCCCCCGGCGGCGACGCACTCGGCGCCCGGACGCCGCGGCGCTCCCCGGTGCGACTCGCCCTGCTCGACGACCACGAGGTGCTGCTCGATTCGCTCAGCAGCTGGATCTCGGGCAACGCCCCCGACTTCGACGTCGTGCTCGCGGCGACCAGCTGGCTGCAGCTCGTGCACAGCCCGGCATTCCCGACCGAGATGGTGTTCCTCGACCTGCAGCTCGCCGAGCCGGTCAGCATCGAGGCCCGCGTGCGCACCTGCCGTGCGGCGGGAGCCAAGGTCGTCGTGCTGACGAGCCTCGACACCCCGGAGGCGCGCGAGCGCGCGATGGCCGCCGGCGCCGCCGAGTTCCTGGTCAAGACGCTTCCGATGGCCGAGGTCATGGAGGCCGCGCGCCGCGTCATGGGTCTCGACGACGCCGGCACCGCAGGCGGATGGCGGCCGCCGCCGTCGGGCGCCGCCGCGCATCCCGAGCACGTCCGCCCCCGGCTCAGCCCGGGCGAGGAGGAAGCCCTCAAGCTCTACGTCGCCGGCCACAGCACCGCCGAGGTCGCCGCCGAGATGAACGTGCAGTACGAGACCGCGAAGACCTACCTGCGCCGGGTGCGCGAGAAGTACGCCAAGGTCGGGCGCCCCGCGGGCAAGAAGGCCGAGCTGATCCGCCGCGCGGCGGAAGACGGGATCCTGGAGTAGCGATGGCGAAGCTCTACTTCCGCTACGGCGCGATGAACTCGGGCAAGAGCACGGCCCTGCTGCAGGCGGCGTTCAACTACGAGGAGCGCGGTCAGCACGTGCTGCTCGCGAAGCCCTCCGTCGACTCGAAGGGCGACGACGCCATCGTCTCCCGGCTCGGCGTCACCCGCCCGGTCGACTTCACGGTCGGCGTCGACGACGACATCCGCGCCACCTTCGCGCGGGAGCGCCGCTCGGTGATCGAGCGCACCGAGCTGGATGTCAGCTGCCTGCTCGTCGACGAAGCCCAGTTCCTCACCGAGGGCCAGGTCGACGACCTCTTCCGCATCGTCATCGAAGACGACGTGCCGGTGCTGGCCTACGGCATCCGCACCGACTTCCAGACCGTCGCCTTCCCCGGCAGCCGCCGCCTGCTCGAGGTCGCGCACTCGCTCGAGGAGCTCAAGACCATCTGCCGCTGCGGACGCAAGGCCGTCTTCAACGCGCGCACCGTCGACGGGCGCTTCATCTTCGACGGCGAGCAGGTCGCGATCGACGGCGTCGAGGTCGGCTACGAGTCGCTTTGCGGCGCCTGCTACCTCGACGAGAGCGGCGGTGTGCTCAACAACGGCTGGCGCCCCCGCCTCGACTTCAGCTACAAGTCGGGCCCCGACGCCGACTTCGCCTGAGCTGCGGATCCCTTCGGTCAGGTCGCGAGAGCATCCTGCATCCGGGACCGTTCCGGGTCAGCTGACGGCGCGGATGATCAGCTGCGCCGTGATGACCGCGGCCAGGACCGGGACGGCGGCGACGGCGTAGCGCAGGCCGCGCACGAGCCGGCGGCGCTGCGGCTCGCCGGTCGTGTGCACGAGGCCGAGGCCGGCGACGACGGTGATGCTCGCGGTGACGATCCAGGGGAGTCCCCAGCGCACGAACTCCGAGATCCGCCAGGTCGAGGTGGCGGCCAGTTCGAGCCCGCTGCCGTCGGCGTCGCCGAGCGACGCATCGGTGAGGTTCAGCCAGGCCAGCACGGCTGCCCAGATGAGCGTCAGAGCGGATCCGATGGCGAAGCCCCAGCGGGCGACGGGGATGAGCGGCGGCTCGGGCTGCTCGGCGTCGCCGAGCGCGATCACGAGCGCCCCGAGCGACACCGCGACCGAGGTGAGGATCACCGCCGAGACGGAGGTGTCGAGACCGCCGTCGAGGATGGTGCCCGCCGCCGTCGCGAAGGGGCGCGCGATGAGGCCGGCGAGAGCCGGTGCGCCGAGCGCGACGATGCCCGCCGAGAGATGCGGGGTGATCCGCGTCGCCGTGTCCGCCGAAGTCGGCCGGGCCGGCGACGGCTCGCTCGCGGGCGGGACGGGGGAATCGGGCACGGCTCGATTCTGTCGCGCGAACGTCCCGCGTGCCGCAGCTCACGCCGCGCAGCGCGGATCCCGACGTCGTGCGCTGACGCGAAGAGGGCTCGGGCACAGCAGAAGGCCCAGACGCAAGAGAAGGCCCAGATGCGGAAGACGGCGCAGACGCAGAAGAGGGCCGCCCTGCTGGGCGACCCTCTTCTGCTGTGTTCTCTTCAGATCTGTCGGGGTAACAGGATTTGAACCTGCGACCTCGTCGTCCCGAACGACGCGCGCTACCAAACTGCGCCATACCCCGGTCTTCACTTGCTGCCGCGAGCGGCAACCTGTCAAGGATAGCCGACTTCTGAGGCGGTCAGTGTCACGACCACCGCTTCGGGTGGGCAGGCGAAGCGCACGGGCGCGTAGATCGACGTTCCGAGACCCGCGGAGACCTCGAGGAATGCGCTCGCGCGTGCGCTGCGCCACACGCTGAGCCCCTGTGCCTGGGCCGGGGGGATGTCGCAGTTGGTCACGAGCGCGGGCCGCCCGGGGATGCGCACCTGCCCGCCGTGCGTGTGCCCGGCGAAGATGAGGTCGGCGCCCTGCGTGGTCAACGCATCCAGCACGCGGCGGTAGGGCGCGTGGGTGACGCCGATGCTGACGACCGGCTCGGCATCCTCGCTCGACCACTCGACGTTCTCGCGCAGCTCCTCGATCGCGCCGGGCAGCGCATCCAGCCGGTCCCAGCCGCGGTGCGCGTCGCCGGTTCCGAAGAACTCGAGGCGCGTGCCCTTCAGCTCGATCGCGCGCGCGTGGTTGTTGAGATCGAGCCAGCCGAAGTCGAGCTCGAACAGCCGGTTGAGGCCTTCGGTGTCGAGATCCATGGGCCGTGAGCCGTGGCCCTCGCGGGGGAAGAAGTAGCCGAAGGGGTTCTTCAGCACCGGGCCGTAGTAGTCGTTCGAGCCGTGCGCGAAGACGCCCGCGGTGCCCGCGAAGGGCTCCAGTGCGTAGTGCAGGGCGTCGAGCGCGTCCGCGTGGCCGAAGTTGTCGCCGGTGTCGACGATCAGATCGGGCTCGTAGCGGGCGAGCGAGCGGACGAACTCCTGCTTGCCGTGCTGCCACGGCGCCATGTGCAGGTCGCTGAGGTGCAGCACCGTGATGTCGCGGCTGCCCGGGGGAAGGATCGGCAGGATCTCCTCCCGCACCGTCCAGCGCGTGCGCTCGACGACGACGCCGTAGGCAGCGACCGCGGCGCCGGCCGCGACGGTCAGCCCGAGGGCGGTCGCCGTCGTGCGGCCGGCCCGCGCCATCAGCAGCGGAACTTCTTGTAGTCGAGCGTGATCGGCGTCGACGGACTCGCCATGGCCCCGCCCGCGGGTGTCTGCGCGGTCACGACCGGTTGCGCATCCGCGGGTTGGCTCGTCGCCGTGCATTGGCCTTGCGATACCGAGGTGAATCCGGCGTCGTTGAGGGCCTTCTTCGCGTCATCGAGCGACTTGCCGGTCACGTCGGGCACGGCCTTGCCGGTTCCGTTCGAGGTGAACACCGTGATCGTGGTCCCCTTCGCCAGCGAGGTGCCGGCCGCGGGGTCGGTGCGCACGATCGTGCCCGCCGGCTGATCGGAGTCGATCGGGCCGCCGTCGGCGAACAGCAGATCGGCGTTCTCGATGACGGGCTGCGCCTTATCCACCGTCTGACCGGTCACATCGGGCACGATCGTGGGCTTGCCGGTGAGCAGCGCCGGGTCGGCGGCGGCGATGTCGCCGCCCTTGTGTCCCGCATCGACTGCTTGAGCGATGCCCTTGAAGATGCTGTTGCGCAATGAGGCGGCTTGGATGCCGCCGACGTAGATGCGCCTCAGATTCTGGGATCCCTGGATGTTGCCGACCCACAGCGAGGTCGACGCGGCCGTCGACGCGCCATTGGTCCAGGTCTGCTTGGCCTCGTCGGTGGTACCCGTCTTGCCGATGTACTGGGTTCCGTCGCGCGGGTTCGCGGCGATGGCCGTACCCTCTCCGACGAACACGCCCGCCATCACGTGAGCTGCGGTGTCGGCGACGTTCGCGGGGATCGCCTGCGTGCAGTCGCCGACCTGCCCCGGCAGCTCGGTGCCATCCGGAGCGACGATCTTGTCGACGATGGTCGGCTTGCAGAAGTTGCCGTGGTCGACGATCGCGGCATAGGCGGCGGCCATCATGAGCGGGCCGACGTTGTTCTGGCAGACGCCGATCGCGCAGATCGGCACCGTCTGCAGGGGAGCCTTCGAGTCGAAGGCCTTGTGCACACCGAGCTTCGAGGCGATATCGGCGATCTCGCACTGGTCGACCTTGGTCGCCATCTGCAGGAACACCGAGTTGACCGAGCGCGCCGTGCCGCGGGCGACCGTGTACGGGCCGCCTTCGCCGGCGTCGTTCTTGAAGGTGACGGCCGGTCCGCCCGGGCTCTCGCCGCAGGTCGTGAACTTCGAGTAGGGGATGGAGCGCACGCTCGCATTGAACGACTGGTTGACGCCGTTGCCGGCCGCGAGATAGGCGAGAAGGGTGAATGGCTTCCAGGTCGATCCGGGCTGGAAGCCGCCCGAACCGCCGTGGTCCGCATCGGCCGCGTAGTTGATCGCCGTCGTCGTGGGATCGCTGCTCTGCGTGTCGTCGAAGTCCTTGTTCTGAGCCATCACGAGGATGCGACCCGACCCGGGCTCCACGGTCGCCGCGGCGGCGCCGAGCTGGAAGCGCGACTCCGTCGGCGGCGCCTTCGCCTGAAGCACGTTGCGTGCGGCGATCTGCGCGTTCGCGTCGATCGACAGGTAGAACTTGTACCCGCCGGTCTTGTAGTTCTCCAGGCGCTCGGTCGCATTCGCGCCGAGCGAGGTCAGCTCCTTGATCGAGTTGCGCAGGTAGTCGCAGGGGAGCCGGTACTCCCGCGCTGCGTAGGCGCATCCACTCGTCGGCGGCGTGATGCGCACGAAGTTCGCATCCACCGGAATCGCGAGGGCCTCGTCGCGCTGCTTCTGATCGATGAACTTGGCCGCGTACATCTTGTTGATGATGTAGTCGCGGCGTTCCTGGTTGCGCTTGTAGTTGTCGGGATTCGACAGGCGCAGCTGGTCGGGACTCTGGGTGATGGCGATGATCGACGCGGACTGGGCGACCGTCAGGTCTTTCGCGTTCACCGAGAAGTACTGATTCGCCGCCGCCTGAACCCCGTAGGTGTTGACACCGAAGTTGGCGATGTTGAGATAGCCCTGCAAGATCTCGTCCTTGGAGTACTGCTTCGCGAGGCTGATCGCGAGCTTGATCTCCTTGAGCTTGCGGCTCGGGGTCGGCTGGGTGGCCTCGTTGTAGGCCTTGGTCTGCGCCGCCTTGTCGCCCTCGTTCTCGTTGAGGGCCTTCTGCACGAGGATGTTGCGCACCGTCTGCATGGCGAGCGTCGAGCCACCGGTGTCGCCCGATCCGGTCACGTATCCGAACCCCGCGCGCATGAGCGACTGCAGGTCGACGCCGCCGTGCTCGTAGAAGCGCACATCCTCGCCGGCGATGGCGGCCTTCTTGACGAAGTCGCTCATCTGGTCGAGCTTGACCTCCTGACGGTTCTGGTCGAAGACCGTCGCGATCTTGAGGTCGTTGCCGTCGGGACCCTTGATGTAGATCTCGTTCTGCTGCTTCTGCTTTCCGAGGGTGATGTAGTCGGGCAGACCCTCGAAGATGCCGATCGTGCTGGAGGCGGTCATACCGGTCACGGCGAGAGCCGGGGCGACCATGACGGTCACCAGAACACCGGCGAGGGCGCTGAAACCGAGGGTGCCGAGGGTGGCGCCGATGAGCGAGCTCACCGTCTTCTTCTGGGCAGGCATAGGCTCGATGGTACGTTACGGCCCCTCGCCCCCGACTGAATGGATGCCCAACGATGCCGACCTGGGAATACCTGACGACGCCGCTCCTGATCCACAACACGACGGCGATCCTCAACAACTGGGGATCGCAGGGCTGGGAGCTCGTGCAGATCGTCACCGGTCCCGAGGGCGGGCTCGTCGCCTACCTGAAGCGGCCCGTCGCGGCGGCGGGAGCCGAGGCGTGAGCGGCCGCATCGAGGCCCGTCTCGCCGGGCTCGGACTGACCCTGCCGGCGGTCGCCGCGCCGGTCGCCGCCTACATCCCGGCCGTCACGACCGGGAACCTCGTCTACACCTCGGGTCAGCTGCCCTTCATCGACGGCGCGCTGCCGGCGACGGGCAAGGTCGGGGCGGATGCTGCTGGCGGCGACGGGCTCGTCGCCGCCGAGGATGCGAAGGCCTACGCCCGCACCGCGGCGCTCAACGCGCTCGCCGCCGTCGAGAGCGTCATCGGGTCGCTCGACCGGGTCACCCGCGTCGTGAAGGTCGTCGGCTTCGTCGCCTCCGACCCGGCGTTCACCGGTCAGCCCGGCGTCATCAACGGCGCCTCGGAACTGCTCGGAGAGGTGTTCGGCGACGCCGGCATCCACGCCCGCAGCGCCGTCGGCGTCGCGGTGCTGCCGCTCGACGCCCCCGTCGAGGTCGAGCTGGTCGTCGAGTTCGCCTGATCCGCCGACCCCGATTCGACGAAGGCCCCCTCCCGCCGATGCGGTGAGGGGGCCTTCGTCGTCAGCGAACCGGATCGCAGCGCCGCGACCCGGCCGGCTACTTCAGCTTGTCGGTGATGATCTGCATCACGTTCGTGTCGGCCAGCGTGGTCGTGTCGCCGATCTCGCGGCCCTCGGCGACGTCGCGCAGCAGGCGCCGCATGATCTTGCCCGAGCGGGTCTTCGGCAGCTCGGTCACGATGAACACCTGGCGCGGGCGGGCGATCGCGCCGATCTGCTGGGCGACGTGGGCGCGCAGCACGTCCGCCGCCTCGGCCGCCGTCGCGACATCCGCCTGGCTCGCCTTCACGATCACGAAGGCGACGACGGCCTGGCCGGTGGTCTCGTCGTTCGCGCCGACGACCGCCGACTCGGCGACCCACGGGTGAGACACGAGAGCTGACTCGATCTCGGCGGTCGAGAGCCGGTGACCCGATACGTTCATGACGTCGTCGACGCGGCCGAGCAGCCAGATGTCGCCGTCCTCGTCTTTGCGGGCGCCGTCGCCGGCGAAGTACCTCGGCGGCTCGCCGTCGCCGCCCGGGAACTTCGACCAGTAGGTCTCGACGAAGCGCTCCGGGTCGCCCCAGATGCCGCGCAGCATGCTCGGCCAGGGCTCGGTCACGACCAGCAGTCCGCCTTCGCCGTTTCCGACGGGCGTGCCGTCTTCACTGAGCACATCCACCGAGATGCCCGGCAGCGGCACCTGCGCCGATCCCGGCTTCAGCGTCGTCAGGCCCGGCAGGGCGCTGATCATGATGCCGCCGGTCTCGGTCTGCCACCAGGTGTCGACGATGGGCGCCGCGCCCGCGCCGATGATGTCGCGGTACCAGATCCACGCTTCCGGGTTGATGGGCTCGCCCACCGACCCGAGCAGGCGGATGCTCGACAGGTCGTACTTCTGCGGCTCCTGTCGCCCGATCTTCATGAACGAGCGGATGGCGGTCGGCGCCGAGTAGAAGATCGACACCTTGTACTTCTCCACGACCTCCCACCAGCGCGCCGGGTGCGGGGTGTCAGGCGTGCCCTCGTAGATGACCTGCGTGGCGCCGTTCGCGAGGGGGCCGTAGACGACGTAGCTGTGGCCGGTGATCCAGCCGACATCGGCGGTGCACCAGTAGACGTCGGTCTCGGGGTGCAGGTCGAAGACGTTCTTGTGCGTGTACGCCGCCTGGGTGAGGTAGCCGCCGGAGGTGTGCAGGATGCCCTTCGGCTTCCCGGTGGTTCCCGAGGTGTAGAGGATGAACAGCGGGTTCTCGGCCTCGAACGCCTCCGCGTCGTGCTCGTCGCTCGCTTCCTCGACCGTGTCGTGCCACCACAGGTCGCGTCCTTCGGTCCACTCGACGGTGTTCTCGCCGCGGCGCACGACCAGCACGTGCTCGACCGTGCTCGCGCCGTCGGCGAGCGCCGCATCCACCGCGTTCTTGAGCGGGAAGACCTTGCCCTTGCGCCAGCCGCCGTCGGCCGTGATCACGAGCTTCGCCTCGGCGTCGTCGATGCGGGCGCGCAGGCTGTCGGCGCTGAAGCCGCCGAACACGACCGAGTGGATGGCGCCGAGCCGGGCGACCGCGAGCATCGCCACGACGGCCTCGGGGATCATCGGCAGGTAGATCGCGACCCGGTCGCCGTGGCCGACGCCGAGCTCGGCGAAGGTGTTGGCGGCGCGCTTCACGTCGGCGGTGAGCTCTTCGTAGGTGATCGAGCGGCTGTCACCCGGCTCGCCCTCCCAGTGCAGCGCGATGCGGTCGCCGTTGCCGGCCTCGACGTGCCGGTCGAGGCAGTTGTAGGCGACGTTGAGACGGCCGTCGGCGAACCACTTCGCGAACGGGGCCTCGCTCCAGTCGAGCGTCTGGGTGAAGGGGGTGGACCACGAGAGCAGCTGCCGCGACTGGTCGCCCCAGAAGGCGAGGCGGTCGGCGGCGGCGGCCTCCGCGAGCTCCGGCCCGGCCACGGCGTTCTCGACGAACGCGGGGGCGGGAGGGAAGCGGCGGGTCTCGTGGAGCAGGCTGTCGATCGAGTTCATGGACGTCGTCATCCTTGTTTCTCTGGCGTGACGCCGCGACGTGCCTGGTCGCCGCAGCGCTGCGGTGGTTCGGTGTGCTCGATCCTAATCACGGGCGGGTTGCGGGCGGGTTGCGCGGGGGACGCCGCGGGGCTGTCGCGCGGTCGACGCGGGGTCGTCGGAGGGTCGTGACGGGACCGGCGCGGAGGTTGTCGCGGGCTGTCGGGCGCCCGCCGGGCAGCGGGCCGGGCCGGCCGGCCGAGGCGACTCGGCGTGTCGTCGCCCGAGACGGGGTACGTTCACGATCCGCTTTTCGTGCGTTCGCATGAGTTCAGGTCACGATCCCCGGATTTCCGGGGTACAGCCCGTTGCCAAGCCCCCCTTTTGGAGTACACTCGACCCTGCCGAGGGCGACCTCGGTTCTGCAACGCAAGCGATTCCCCCCGATCCTGTGTTGCCGTGGCGGCGCCCGTTCCCCCCGATGGGCGCCGCCCCTCTTTAACCGGCGTTCCTGCCCGCGGTCCGGGCGACGGCGTTCTCCACAGGCGCGGCCTGTCCACCGATCGCCGCGCTCGTCCCCGCTCCGGCCGGCGGCGGCTCACAGTCTGAGGATGCGCGACGCCCCTCCTCTCCTGCCCGCCGAGCCGAGCGTCCGGCACGATGCCGTTCCGGTGCTGCCGTTCGTCGCCCGTCCGGGCGCTGATCCGCCGAGCGCGGCCGTCGCGACGACGGCGTCGCGAACCGCCGACGTCCGTGTGCCGGCCCTCGCGGCATCCCCGCGCCTCGCTTCGGCCGCCGGCCGCGACGACCTCAGCGAGATCGACTTCGGCCCGCTCAGCCCTCTCGTCGCCGACCCGCGCGCGACCGACGTGTTCCTCACCGCCGACGGCGCGCTCTGGGTCGACCGCGGCGTCGGACTGGAACCCGACGGCGACGCCCGGCTCACATCGACTCAGGCGCGGGAGCTCGCCGTGCGTCTCATCGCCGCCGGAGGGCGTCACGTGGATGAGGCGACCCCGTGCATGGATGTGCGGCTGGGCGACGGGGTGCGTGTGCACGCCGTGCTCCCTCCCGTGTCGCCGGGCGGGCCGGTGCTCTCCATCCGGCTGCCGCGGCGGTCGCCGCCCGGATTCCCGGACCTGTGCGAGAACGGCTTCTTCGCGCGTGACGGCGACGCCGAGCGGGTGCGCGAGCTCGTGCTCGCCCGGCGCAACATCCTCGTCACCGGTGCGGGCGGCAGCGGCAAGACCACTCTGCTCGGCGCGCTGCTGGCTCTCGCCCCGCCGACCGAGCGCATCGTGGTGATCGAGGACGTGGGCGAGCTGCGCATCGCGCATCCCCACGTCGTCGCGCTCGAGGCCCGCCAGGCGAATCTCGAGGGGCGCGGCGGCATCGGCCTCGACCGGCTCGTGCGCGAGGCGCTGCGCATGCGACCCGACCGTCTCGTGGTCGGCGAATGCCGCGGTGCGGAGCTGCGTGAGCTGCTCTCGGCGCTCAACACCGGGCACGACGGCGGGGCCGGCACGCTGCATGCCAACTCGCTTGCCGACGTGCCGTCGCGGCTCGAGGCGCTGGCGGCGACCGTGGGTCTCGGCGCTGAGGCGCTGGCCCGCCAGGCGGTGAGCGCGATCGACGCCGTGCTGCACCTCGAGCGGCGGGAGGGACGCCGCCGGCTGGTCGCGATCGGCCGCCCGCTGCTGGACCAGCGCGGCCGGCTCGCCGTGGAGTCGACATGACTGCGGGCCTGACGAGCAGACCGCGACGCCGCCGCCGGCAGCGGCCCGACTTCGGCCGCGCCGCACTCGACGTGCGGCGGCTCGCGGTGATGCTCGACGCCGGCCTCGCTCCCGAGTCGGCGTGGCGGCAGCTCGCCGCAGGACTCGACGACGCGGCGGACGCCGGGCGCGACCGCGACGAGATCGACGGGCCACGATCCGATCGGCCCGCGGCCGCCGCCGGGCGGTCCGGCGTCGGCGGGGTGCCAGGCGAGACGGAGGAGGGGATCGCGGGCGCGGTCGTCGACGGGCTCGCCGAGGGTCACCCGCTGTCGTCGGCGATCACGGACGCGGTCGCCTCCGCCTCGGCAGGGACCGCGCGATCCTGGGCGCCGGTCGCGGCCGCCTGGAGCGTCGCGGCCGCGAGCGGGGCGCCTCTCGCCCCGACACTCGATCGGCTCGCCGTCGTGCTCTCGGGGCTCGACGAGTCCGCCCGCGAGGTCGAGATCGCGCTGGCCGGGCCGGCCGCCTCGGCGCGCATCGTCGTCGTTCTGCCCGTCGTCGGCATCCTCTTCGGCCTGGCGATCGGCACCGACACGATCGGCACCCTGTTCGGCACGGCTCCGGGTCTGATCTGCCTGGCGGTCGGCGTGCTGCTGCTCGTCCTCGGCGCCCTCTGGTCGCGGCGGCTCGTCGGCCGTGCGCGCAGCACCGACCCCACGCCGGGGCTCGCCGCCGAGCTCGTCGCGGTCGCCGTCTCGAGCGGCCTCGGCGCCGAGCACGCCCGCGAGCTCGTGGATGCCGCCCTCGACGAGGCCGGACTGCTCAGCGCCGACCGCACGGTGACGGCCGCGCTCGCCTTCAGCAGGCGTGCCGGAGTTCCTGCCGCCCGGCTGCTGCGCGCGGAAGCCGAGCAGGCCCGGCGTCAGGCCGCGACCGAGGCGCGGCGGCGCGCGGCGGCGCTGGGGGTGCGGCTCATGCTGCCCCTCGGCGTGTGCGTGCTGCCGTCGTTCCTCGCGCTCGGGGTGATGCCCGTCGTCCTCTCGCTCGTCTCCTCCACAGCGCGGGTTCTCTGATGGCATCCACGGATGCGCGGAGCCGACGCCCGGAGAACGTCGCACGAGCGCAGGCTGGACCTGCTCGTGCCGCACTCCATCCGACGTCGACCGACGGCGTCGGAGCAAGACCGATGAACGATCGAGAGAACAAGGAGCAGCGATGAGCGAGCAGAACCGAGGAGAGACGGCCGCGGGCGGCGGAGCAACGTCGGGGACGGCAGCCGGCCGCGGGCGGGCCGGCCACGCGAGCCTCGCGCGGCAGCAGTGGATCGCCCCGGAGCAGCGGGGCATCCGTTCCCGTCTCGCCGACGAGGGCGGAGCGGCGACGGCGGAGTACGCGATCACGATCATGGCGGCGGTCGGCTTCGCCGGGCTGCTGGTCGTCATCCTGAAGTCGGGCGAGGTGCAGAAGATCCTCACCGATCTGGTGCACAAGGCCCTGACGGTCGCGGGATGACCGGGCGAGGGCGGCGGGCCGGCTCCGGCGGCGACGCGGATCGGAGCCGAGAACTCCGCAGCGCGGAAGGACAGGATGCGATTCGCGCGGCGGACGTGTCCGGCTGGGCCGGCCGCCGCGGCCCGTTCGGTCGGGGCGGTCTCGTCAGTGCCCTCCGCGCGCAACACGGAGGAGCCGCGGCCGAGTTCGCGATCGTGCTGCCGGCCGTGCTCGCCGCCCTCGCCCTGTGTCTCGGTGCGGTGCAGCTCGCCGCGACCCAGCTCCGCGCTCAGGACGCGGCAGCCGACGCGGCCCGCGCCTGGGCGCGCGGTGACGACGCGTCGCTCGCCGGGCGCGCGCTCGGCTCTGCGAGCGTCGCCCGCTCCGACGAGGGCGACCTCGTCTGCGCGACCGTGACCGCCCGCGCGGCCGGGGCCGCGGGGGTCCTCGGTCTCGACGTCAGCGCCCGAGGCTGCGCCCTCGGCGGCGGGCTCTGAGCCGTGAGCGGTGGGATCGCCGGAGTCGGCGTCGTCGTGACGACGGCGGGCATCGCGCTCGCCGTGGTCGGCCTCGGCGCCGGGCTCACGGAGCGCCAGCGCGTGATCGCGGCGGCGGATGCGGCCGCGCTCGCGGCGGCCGACACCGCATCCGGAGCCGTGTCCGGCGACCCCTGTACGCAGGCGGCGCGCCTCGCCGCGGCGCACCGCGCCGCGCTCGCCGCCTGCCGGATCAGCGGCGCCGAAGCGACGGTCGAGGTGCACGGCGAGTTCGCCGGAATCCCGCTGACCGCGCGGGCCCGAGCAGGCCCGCCGCAGAGCGATGCCGCCGCGGTCGCCGACCCGTCCGTCGACTCGCCCGACAGCGTCCGCCGCCGCAGCGCACCGATTCGAGGTGAAAGCACTTGACAGTCGGAGATGTGTATGGTGTGGCTCGAAACACCCGGCCGACCGCGCTCACCGCGCCGCCGGTCGAGTCGCACGGGGGCCTGCTTCTTCGAGCACGGCATCCGCGCGTTCCTCTCTTGTTCTTAAGGAGCCCCGTGCCCGCCACGAAGAAGCTGGTCATCGTCGAGTCGCCGGCGAAGGCCAAGACGATCGCCCAGTACCTCGGCGACGGCTACGAGGTGCAGGCGTCGGTCGGTCACATCCGCGACCTGATCGAGCCGAAGAACCTTCCCGCCGAGCTCAAGAAGGGCCCGCTCGGCAAGTTCTCGATCGACGTCGAGAACGGCTTCGCGCCCTACTACGTCGTCAGCGACGAGAAGAAGCGCACCGTCACCGACCTCAAGAAGGCGCTGAAGGAGGCCGACGAGCTCTACCTCGCAACGGATGAAGACCGCGAGGGAGAGGCGATCGCCTGGCACCTGCTCGAGGTGCTGAAGCCCAAGGTGCCGGTGAAGCGGATGGTGTTCCACGAGATCACCAAGGACGCGATCCAGGCCGCCCAGCAGAACACCCGCGAACTCGACACCGCGCTCGTCGACGCGCAGGAGACCCGCCGCATCCTCGACCGCCTCTACGGCTACGAGGTCTCGCCCGTGCTCTGGCGCAAGATCGGACCCGGACTCTCCGCCGGCCGGGTGCAGTCGGCCGCGACGCGTCTCGTCGTCGACCGCGAGCGCGAGCGTCTCGCCTTCGTGACCGCCAGCTACTGGGATCTCGACGTCGAGCTCGCGACCTCGGCCGAAGAGAAGGCCCCGCACTTCGCGGCCCGCCTCGCCCGTCTCGACGGAAAGCGCGTCGCCACCGGCCGCGACTTCACCGACGCCGGCGCGCTCAAGGGCGAGGCCGTCGCCCTCGATCAGGCCGCTGCCGAAGCGCTCGCCGCCGGCATCCGCGATGACCGCGCGAAGCTCACCGTCGCGAAGCTCGAGACGAAGCCCTACACGCGCCGTCCCGCCGCGCCGTTCACGACGTCCACGCTGCAGCAGGAGGCCGCGCGCAAGCTGCGCTTCACCGCCCGCCAGACCATGAGCACCGCGCAGTCGCTCTACGAGAACGGCTTCATCACCTATATGCGCACCGACTCGCCCGGGCTCTCGAAGCAGGCGATCGACGCGGCCCGCGCCCAGGCGACCAAGCTCTACGGCGCCGACACGATCCCCGAGAAGCCGCGCGTCTACAGCGGCAAGTCGAAGAACGCGCAGGAGGCGCACGAGGCGATCCGTCCCTCGGGCGACACCTTCCGCACACCCGACTCGCTCACCGGAACGCTGCGCGGCAACGAGCTCAAGCTCTACGACCTCATCTGGAAGCGCACCGTCGCCTCGCAGATGGCCGACGCCCGCGGATCCACCGCGACCGTCATGATCGAGGCCGCGACGCCCGAGAACGGCACCGCCGAGCTCACCGCCTCGGGTACCGTCATCACCTTCCGCGGCTTCCTCGCCGCCTACGAGGAGTCGCGCGACGACGACCGCGACACCCCGGCCGAGCCCAGCGAGTCGCGGCTGCCCGAGCTGGCCGAGGGCCAGACGCTGCACGCGCAGGACGTCGAGGCCAAGGGGCACGAGACCAGCCCGCCGCCGCGTTACACCGAGGCGAGCCTGGTCAAGACGCTCGAAGAGCTCGGCATCGGGCGCCCCTCGACCTACGCGGCGATCATCTCCACGATCATCGACCGCGGCTACGTCACCCCGCGCGGCACCGCGCTGGTGCCGAACTGGATCGCGTTCAGCGTCGTCCGTCTGCTCGAAGACCACTTCAGCGAGCTCGTGCAGTACGACTTCACCGCCGCGATGGAGGGCGACCTCGACCGCATCGCCGGCGGCGAGCAGGACCGCGTCGACTGGCTCAACAGCTTCTACTTCGGCAACGACGCCCACCAGGGCCTCCGCGGCGTCGTCGACAACCTCGGCGAGATCGACGCGCGCGACATCAACTCGGTGCGCATCAGCGACGACATCACGCTGCGCATCGGCAAGTACGGGCCCTACCTCGAGGTCGTGGAAGAGGGATCGGAGACGCCGCGCCGCGTCAACATCCCGCAGGAGCTCGCGCCCGACGAGCTCACCCCGGCGAAGGCGCGCGAGCTCGCCGACGCCCCCGTGATCGGCGACCGCGTGCTCGGCACCGACCCCGCCAACGGCAAGCAGATCGTCGTCAAGGACGGCCGCTTCGGCCCCTACGTCACCGAGCTCGACCCCGAGCCGGAGCCTGTCGTCGACCCCGCCACCGGCGAGGTCGTCGCGGCCGAGGCCGAAGAGAAGCCGAAGCCGAAGCGCGGCGCGAAGAAGGAGGCCGCGGTCAAGCCGCGCACCGCGTCCCTCTTCAAGAGCATGGACCCGGCCACGATCGACTTCGAGACCGCGCTCAAGCTGCTCACCCTGCCCCGGGTGGTCGGCACGGACCCGGCCGACGACGTCGAGATCACCGCGCAGAACGGCCGCTACGGCGCGTACCTCAAGAAGGGCGCCGAGACCCGGTCGCTCGAGAGCGAAGACCAGATCTTCGCGATCGACCTGACCAGCGCGCTCGAGCTGCTCGCGCAGCCGAAGTACGGCAACCGCCGCGCCTCCAGCGCGCTCAAGGAGTTCGACGCCGACCCGGTCAGCGGCAAGCCGATCAAGATCAAGGACGGCCGCTTCGGCCCCTACGTCACCGACGGCGAGACCAACGCGACCATCCCGCGCGGCGAGGAGGTCGACGACGTCGACTTCGAGCGCGCCGTGCAGCTGATCGCCGACAAGCGCGCCAAGGGACCGGTCAAGCGCAAGGCCCCCGCCAAGCGCGCGCCCGCGAAGCGCAGCACCGCCGCCAAGAAGAAGTGACCGGCGACGGAGTGGCCGACCACGTCGTCGCGAATGCGGCGAGCGGATCGGCACGCGGCCTCTTCATCACCTTCGAAGGCGGCGACGGCTCGGGCAAGACCACGCAGCAGGGCATCCTCGCCGACTGGCTCACCGACCGCGGCGAGACCCTGACCCGCACTCGCGAGCCCGGCGGCAGCGAGCTCGGCCTCGAGCTGCGCGAGATCGTGCTGCATCGGCGCGGGTACATCGCGCCCCGCGCAGAGGCGCTGATCTACGCCGCCGACCGCGCGCACCACATCGCCACCGTCGTGCGCCCCGCCCTGGAACGCGGCGAGGTCGTGCTGCAGGACCGCTACCTCGATTCCTCCGTCGCCTACCAGGGCGCCGGCCGGGTGCTCGACGGCACCGAGATCCGCGACCTGTCGCTCTGGGCCGCCGAAGGGCTGCTGCCCGACCTCACCGTGCTGCTCGACCTGCACGAGGGCGAAGGGCGCGGCCGACTGGATGCCGCGCGCGACCGCTACGACCGGCTCGAGGCCGAGAAGAGCGACTTCCACGGCCGCGTGCGCGCCGCCTATCTCGAACTCGCCGCCGCCGAGCCCGAGCGCTTCCTGGTGCTGGATGCCCGGCGCGCGATCGACGACATCGCCGCCGACATCCGCGACCGGGTCGAGCAGCTGATCGACGCCCGCGCCTGACGGATCCGCGCCCGCACCCCGTGTCCGGACCCGAGCGCGCGCATCGGCTCCGCCGCACCGCACGAGAGAGCCGGGCGTGCTCACCGGATCGCGTCGGACGCGCCGGTTAGGCTGAGCCCGACCCGCCCGGCATCCGCCCCGGCTCGAGCGATCACCGACTCGACCGGCATGCACCCGCCCGCCGGCGCAGCGAGAGGACCCTATGGGCTGGAACGACCTCATCGGCCAGGCCGATGCCGTCGCCTCCGTGCGTCGCGCCGCCGAGACGGGGCAGGGACTCGCCCACTCCTGGCTGATCACGGGCCCGCCCGGATCCGGCCGCTCGACCCTCGCCTACGCCTTCGCCAGTGCCCTCCTGGCGCGGCCAGGGCAGGAGGAGGCGACCGACGCGCAGGTCGACGCCCGCACGCATCCCGACCTCTCCGTGCTCAGCACCGAGAAGGTCGTGATCACGATCGACGAGGTGCGCAAGCTCGTCACGGCGAGCCAGTTCTCACCCTCGGTCGGCCGCTACCGCGTGATCGTCATCGAAGACGCCGACCGGATGCCCGAACGCACCAGCAACGTGCTGCTCAAGGCCCTCGAAGAGCCGCCGGAGCGCACGATCTGGATCCTCTGCGCCCCGAGCGAGGCGGATCTGCTGCCGACGATCCGCTCGCGCGTGCGCAGCGTGCGCCTCGGCATCCCGACCGTCGCCGAGGTCGCCGAGCTCATCGCCCGTCGGGAGAACGTGCCGGCGGATGTCGCCGCGCGCGCGGCCCGCGAGGCACAGTCGCACATCGGCATGGCGCGGCGTCTCGCGACCGACGACGAGGCGCGCCGCCGCCGCAGCAGCACGCTCGACCTCGCGCTCGGTCTGCGTTCCGTCCCCGGCGCCGTGCGCGCCGCCGCCGAGCTGCTCGAGGTCGCCGGCGCCGACGCGAGCGCGATCACCGAAGAGCGCGACCACCGCGAACGCGACGAGGTGCTGCGCTCGCTCGGCATCGAACCCGGTGGCACCGTTCCGCCGGCGCTGCGCAGCCAGCTCAAGAACCTCGAAGAAGACCAGAAGCGCCGCGCCACTCGAAGTCTGCGCGACGGGATCGACCGCATCCTCGTCGACCTGCTCTCGCTCTACCGCGACATCCTGCTGCTGCAGCTCGGGCTCGACCTCGACCGCGCCCAGCTGGTGAACCTCGCGATCCTCGACAAGCTCGAGGCCGCCGCCGCGACCTGCTCGGCGCCGCAGACGCTCGCGACCCTCGACGCCCTGGCTGAAGCGCGCGAGCGCATCACCGGCAACGTCGCCCCCGCCCTCGCCCTCGAGGCCGCCCTGATCACCGCGGTGCGCAGCCGCCCGAGCTCCGGAGCCGCCGCATGAGCCGAGCGTCCACCGCATCCAACCCGTCCACCGCGTCCGATCGCCCTGCCCACTCGCCGCGCGTCGCCCGCCGCCGCGGCCTCGCCGTCGTCGCCCTCGCGGCGGCGCTCGCGGTCGGGCTCAGCGGCTGCGTGCAGTGGTTCCTCCCGCCGCAGGGCAGCCGCACGTCCACGCCGTCGGACGAGAAGGTGGATGCGGCGCTCAAGCCCTACTACCAGCAGAAGCTGGCCTGGAAGGGCTGCAGCGACGGCATGCAGTGCGCGACCGCGAAGGCGCCGCTCGACTGGGCCGACCCGTCCGGGGAGACGATCGACCTGGCGCTGATCCGCCAGCCCGCGACGAGCGGCACCGCGAAGGGATCGCTGCTCATCAACCCCGGCGGCCCCGGCGGATCGGGCTACGACTTCGTGCGCGACAGCGTCGACTACGCCACGAGCAAGAAGCTGCAGGCGAGCTACGACATCGTCGGCTTCGACCCGCGCGGGGTCGGCCACTCCAGCGCGGTCAGCTGCTACACCGACCCGAAGGCCTTCGACGACTACATCTACGGCATCACGCCCGGCGTGCCGGGCAGCGCCGAGTGGCTCGCCGCGGCCGAGAAGAGCAACCAGCAGTTCGGTCAGGACTGCCTGAAGGGCACGGGCGAGCTGCTCGGGCACGTCGACACCGTCAGCGCCGCGCGCGACCTCGACATGCTGCGTGCGGCGCTCGGCGACAAGAAGCTCAACTACCTCGGCTACTCGTACGGCACCTTCCTCGGCGCGACCTACGCCGACCTGTTCCCGAAGAAGACCGGCCACCTCGTGCTCGACGGCGCGCTCGACCCGGCGACAAGCGACTTCGATGTGACGCTCACGCAGGCGAAGGGCTTCGAGAGCGCCTTCCGCGCCTATCTGAAGGACTGCCTGACCCGCAAGGGATGCCCCTTCGCCGGCACCGTCGACGACTCGGTCGCCGAGGTCGAGCAGCTGTTCGCCAGCGTTCAGGCGAGCCCCATCCGCAACTCCGACGGCCGCGAGCTGGGCACGAGCGCGCTGTTCACCGCGATCATCTACCCGCTCTACAGCAAGGAGAGCTGGCCCTACCTCGACCAGCTCTTCGCCGACGTGTTCAGCGGCAGTGCCGAGATCGCGTTCAAGCTCGCCGACGCCTACTACTCGCGCGACGACAAGGGCGACTACGCCGACAACTCGACCGAGGCGTTCATCTCGATCAACTGCCTCGACTACAAGAACGACGACGCCGATCCCGCGACCATGCGGCAGCAGGCTGTGACGCTGGCGGCCGAGGCGCCGCTCTTCGGTCCGCAGATGGCCTACGGCGGTGTCGGATGCGTCGGCTGGCCGTTCCAGGGCACGCGCGACCGCGTCGCGATCAGCGCCGACGGCTCGGCCCCCATCATCGTCGTGGGCACGACCAACGACCCGGCGACGCCGTACGTGTGGGCTCAGGCGATGGCGAAGCAGCTGCAGAACGGCCACCTCGTGACCTACCACGGCGAGGGCCACACCGCCTACAACAAGTCGAACTCGTGTGTGAACGACGCGGTCGACGGCTTCTTCCTCGACGACGAGGTCCCGACGAGAGACCCGGACTGCTGATGAGCGACACGCGCGACACGACCTCCGACCGCGACGCCTCCGAGGCCGACGAGCCGGTCGGCCTGCGCGAGCGCAAGCGCCGTGCGACCCGCCGCGCGATCCTGCTCGCGGCAGCGCAGCTGGTGAAGGAGCGCGGCATCGACGGGGCGACGGTCGACGAGATCAGCCGTCTCGCCGACGTCTCGCCGCGCACCTTCTTCAACTACTTCGCGTCGAAGGAGGAGGCGGTCTCGGGCGAGCTGCCGTCGTTGCCGGCCGCCGAGCACATCCAGGCCTTTGTCGCCGCCCGCGGCCTGCTGCTCGACGACCTCGCCGAGCTGGTCGTCGCCTCGGTGGATGCGACGCTCGCCGACCGCGAGGTCGTGCTGCTGCGCCGTGAGCTGGTCAAGGTGTCGCCGCAGCTCGTCGCCCAGCGCATGACCGGCATGCGCGAGTACGAGCTCGAGCTCGCCGGGGTGGTCGCCCAGCGGCTCGCGGCGCAGCATCCGGAGACCTTCGCCGACGCCGAGGCGGCGTTCCTGCGCGCGCGCCTGCTCGTGTTCTCGGCGTCCGGCGCCCTCCGGCACGCCTGGATCGCGTGGGCCGACCACGAGGGCGACGACGACCTGACGACGATGGTGCGCCGCGCCTTCGCGGCGCTGCGCGAGACGATCCGCCTCGACGGCTGACGCCTCACCGGCGGGCATCGTGCGGGTCGGACTCCGCCCCGCGGACGCGGTGCAGGAGCAGCCGCTCGCATCGGCTATGCTCGTCTGCTGTGCCACCGTTCACGGTGCACGCCGCCTTAGCTCAGTCGGCAGAGCGTCTCACTCGTAATGAGAAGGTCGTGGGTTCGATTCCCACAGGCGGCTCAGATGGAAGCCCCGGTCGTGAGACCGGGGCTTCTCCCTATTTCGGTGCTTCCCGCTTCTTTGGGATCTCCATGTTCATGCAACTTCACGAGCATTGACATCATCACAATGATCGTCATTGGCATCTAAGCTTTCATTGTGGATCTCGAACAGTTTGCGAACTCGGCTCCGGGGAGCCTTGTTCCGATCTTCGGAGCCGACCCCGCCCTGGGAGAGTGGAGCCACAAGGCATTCGTTCCCGATCCGCTTCCTGACAGCACTCCCGAGTTGAGCAACGCGACCTACATGGCGGTCGCCGAGGCCCGGGCGGCGCTTGCCGCGCTCGACAGCACAGCTCGCCAGCTTCCCGACCCGACGCTTCTGCGCCAGCCCACCTTGCGACGGGAGGCGCAGAGCACCTCCGAGCTGGAAGGAACCTATGCGCCGCTCGCCGAGGTGCTCACTGCTGACGAGGACGCACCGGCGAGCGCTGAACTGGTCGAGATCCTCAACTATGTCCGAATGGCGACTTTCGGCTTCGATGGTGTAGTTGCCGGGTGGCCGCTGACCGAGGGATTCTTAAGCGAGCTCCAAGGGCTTCTGATGCTCGGCACTCCGCTGGAATCGGAATCGGGGCATCTCCGGCGAGGTCAGGTCGTCATCGGGCGTCGCGCCGAAGCTGATGCATCCGGATTCCCCGCGCACGCCGCACGATTCGTTCCGACGCCCCCGGGACTGGCCCTGGAGACCGGGGTCCGGGACCTCGTCGATTGGCTCCGCGCAGACCATCGCGCTCAGATCGATCCAGTCGTTCTCGCGGCCATGTCGCACTACCAGTTCGAGACGCTGCACCCGTATCGCGATGGCAACGGCCGCCTCGGCCGTTATCTCGTCGTCATCACGTTCATGCTGACTGGCGTGCTCAGCGAGCCGACGCTGACGGTCTCGCCATGGTTCGAAGCTCGGCGTGCCGAATACTACGACCGGCTCTTCGCTGTCAGCAGCCGTGGTGACTGGGATGGGTTCGTGCGATTCTTCGCAGCCGGTATCCGGCAGTCCGCTGAATCGACCCGACGCCAGATGCTCGGACTCGTCGCAGTTCAGACCGAACTCAACGAACGAGTGCGTCAGTCCCCGCTCCGAGCCGGTACTGCGCATTCGCTGATCGACTTCGCCATCGGGAATCCGTCGTTCACGGTAGGCCGTGTGCAGGCCGAGCTGGGACTCTCCTATCCGCGCGCCAACAAGCTCATCTCGCAGCTGGTCGATCTCGGTGTGCTCGACGTCGTGAACCCCGACGCGTACAAGCGTCGCTTCTTCGCGCCCGATGTGATCCGTGTGCTCATCAATTCGCCGAGGGCAGCGGAAACCGCCGGGTGAGGTCCGCTCAGGCGTCGCCGGCGCGGTCTACGGTGGCGGGGTCGAGGGGATGAGCATGGGCTGGTTCGGCAGAAAGCCGTCGGAGGACGATGTGGTCGCCGAGGTGACCCGTCTGGCGCGCACCGCGCTCGCCGAGCGGGGGATCGAGACGGTGGTCGAGTCGACCGGCGATCCGGCGAATCCGCTGCTGCGCGCGGATGCGAGTACGAGCTACCAGCTGGGCAATCTCATCGCCCAGTGCCACGGAGCGCCGCGACGTCAGTGGGCGGAGCTCGTGCAGAACCACGTCGCGATCGTCGACGCGGCGATGCACGCCGACCGCGACACGGTGCTCGACGCCGATGCGCTGCGCACGCAGATCCGCACCCGGCTGCTCGCCGACCTCGGCCCGGAGGATCCGACCGACCTCGGCTACGCCCGTCCTCTCGCGCCGGGGCTCGTGCTGGCGCTCGGCATCGACTTCCCCGACACGGTCGCGACGCTGACGGGCTCGGCGCTGGGCGATCTCGCGATCGGGGTCGACGAGGCCTACGAGCTCGGTCAGCGCAACGCGGATGCGGAGCCGATCGACGAGCGCGACGCGCTCAGCTCCGAGATCACGATCCTGGTCGGCGACTCGCTGTTCATCGCCACGAAGGTCGCGAACATGGAGAACCTGGTGCGCACCGAGATCGGGCCGGCCCCGAACGGCGTCATCTTCGCGGTGCCGCATCGCAGCCTCATCGCCCTGATCGTGGTGCGCGATGCGCAGTCGCTCGTCGCGGTCGGCGCGCTGAAAGCGGTCGTCGACGGCTTCGCGAGCGGGCAGTACGGGCCCCTGCCGGGCGGCCTGATCAGCCCGGATCTGTACTTCTGGTTCGACGGCGAGATCGAGCGGATCACCGGCAACCCCGACCTGGCGCCCGACGCGGTGGATGCGCGCGGACGCCTCGGCGAGGTCGCGGCGCGGCTCGACGCATGAGCCCCGATCCCGTGCGCCGCTCCGGCGACCGCCCCGAGGTCACGAACGAGGGTCCGCAGTCTCAGCTCACCCAGCGTTCGACGCCGGAGCTCTGGGGGCGCCTCGTCGCTGCGGTGTTCGCGCTGCCCGACGTGGTCGAAGCGCACAGCCAGGTCTCGCCCGCATCCTCGCGCGCGGTCTTCCTCGACGATCGACGTGACCATCGCGCGCCCGAGACCGGTCTCGCCCCTGACGGGCGCCTCGAGCCGGTTCACCTGCACGGCGTGGACGACACCTCGCTCCACCTCGTGCTGCCGCCGGAGCGCGGCGCCGAGCTGACCGGCCTGGGCTGGGCCGAGCCGCATCAGTACGGCGACTTCGGCACCGAGTTCTTCGTCTATGGCCCCCGCGACGATGTCGAGCTGGAGGCCGTTCTCGGCTTCGTGCGCGAGGCACTGGCCTTCGCCCGCGGGGAGGAGCGCTCGGCGCCGGGCGTCGATGCGGCGGATCCCGACGGGCCGCCCGGCGACGCAGCGGATGCCCGCGAGCACGGCGAGCAGTCCGTCGCCGACTGGAGCTTCGCGCTAGGCGATCCCGCGGCGATCGCGACCCCGCCGACGCCGGAGCAGTCGGCGGCACTCGAGCGCGCCGCCGCGAGTCTTGCCCGGGCGCGCGCCGCCTACGCGGCCGCGCGTGAGGCCGCCGCCGACGCGGAGGCGCTCATCATCGCCGCGCACGAGGCGGGAGCCTCCCGCGATGCGATCGCCACGCACCTCGACCTCGCGTACACCCACGTGCCCGCGCTGGTCTCGGGCGAGCGCGGGCTGCTCCCGCCGATCGGGTGATCACGGCGTCAGTCCCGTCGGCCATACGCTGACGCGCGTCACGCGCTCGGCGTCACGTAGACCTTCCGCAGGGGCTCGGTGATCGTCCAGAGGGTGCGCTGGCCGGCGTGCAGGCGCACCACCGAGCCCGCGGCGAGGGTGAGGATGCGGTCGGCGGAGCCGGGGGCGGCATCCAGGAACTCGACCGTGCCGCGGCCCGCGAGCACGACGAAGAGCTCGTCGGCCTCGACGTCGCGGGCGGCGCCGGCGCTCATCTCCCAGATCCCGTAGTCGAGGCCGGAGCCACCGGGCAGCGTCCCGAGCTCCACGATCCCGGCGGTCGGCGCGCCCGCCTCGACCTCGTCGGCGGGCAGCGGCTCGTGCTCGAGTGCGATACTCAGCGCATCCACGTGCGATGCGGGGATGAACCCGTCGCTGGCGTCGCCCGCCGCATCCGCCATCACGAGTCGAACCCCAGCCCGACGGCGTCGAGCGCCTTGAGCAGCACGTTGCGACGCCCCTCGCTGTGGTCGGCGCGGTCGAGCGACCAGCGGGTCGCGTTGATGCCCATCGAGGCGGCCGGCTCGGGCGGGAAGGGCAGCGGACGCTCGCGCACCATCCGCAGTCTCGTGCGCTCGGTGTCGGCGCCGTCGAGCTGGTCGAGCATGACCTGCGCGGCGAAGCGGGTCGCGGCGACGCCGAGTCCGGTGAAGCCGGCGGCGTAGGCGACGCGGCCGCCGCGGGCGGTGCCGTAGAAGGCGCAGAAGCGGGTGCTGGTGTCGATCGCGCCCGCCCAGCGGTGGGTGAAGCGGATGCCCTCCAGCTGCGGGAAGGTCGTCAGCAGGTGCGAGGCGAGCTTGCGGAACGACTCCGGGCGATCCTCGTACGACTCCCGCACGCGCCCGCCGTAGTGGTAGACGGCGTCGTAGCCGCCGAACACGATCCGGTCGTCGGCCGTCATCCGGTAGTAGTGGAACTGGTTCGCGAGGTCGGCGAGGCCCTGCCGGTTCGTCCAGCCGATGGAGGCCAGCTGCGCGGCGTCGAGCGGCTCGGTCGCGAGCACGTAGTCGTAGACGGGCACGGTCATGAGCCGGTTGCGCTTGAGCAGCGACGGGAACACGTTCGTCGCCAGCACGGCCTGCTCGGCGCGCACCGAGCCGCGCGAGGTCGTCACGACGACGCCGGCGTCGGCGGGACCGCTCGGGTCGTCGTCGATCGACCTGGCTGGGGAGTGCTCGAAGATCTCGACGCCGAGCCCGACCGCGACGCGCGCCAGTTCGAGGGCGAGCTTGCCGGGATGCGCGAGCAGCGTGCCGCGCTTGTCCCAGGTGGCGGCGAGGTACGTGGGCGAGTTCACCTCGGCGCGCACGGCGGTCTCGTCGAGGAAGACGTGGTCGTCGTCGACGGGCTCCTCACGCAGCCACTCGACCTGGTGCGGCTCGACGGCGAGCGCGAGGGTTCCCGTGCGCTGCGCATCCACCTTCATGTCGTAGCGGGCGATCGTGGCCTCGATCTCGTCGAGGTTCTGCAGGCCGAGCGCGTCGAGCAGCGGCAGTTCTTCAGGCCAGCGGCGCTGGCCGTTCTCCTCGCCGTGGGTGAGGCTCGCCTCGACGAATCCGCCGTTGCGTCCCGAGGCGGCCCAGCCGACGCGCTTGCCCTCGAGCAGCACCACGGTGAGGGCGGGGTTGCGCTCCTTGGCGACGATCGCCGTCCAGAGTCCGGTGTAGCCGCCGCCGACGATCACGAGGTCGGCGTCGTGGTCGCCCTCGAGGCGGGGATGCGCGGCGCGATCGATGTCGTCGAGCCAGAACACCTCGTGCCGGGTCTCGGCGAGCGCGTGGTCGATCGCGCTCGCGGGCGGGGCCTGTCGTTCGAAGACGGTGCGGTGCACGGGATGTCCTTCCGGCGCGGTCGTTCCCGGCAGGTTAGCGGGCGTCTTCCGGCGGAATCCAGTGGTTTCAGCGGTTTGGCACGACGGATTCCGTGGCGGAGGCCGCGGAGTGCTCGCGGATCGGCGCGTGCTCAGGCTCGCGGCTGCCACTCCGGCAGCGGATCGACGAGCTTCGCCCACAGCTCGGGTCCGGCGAGCAGCTCGTCGGGGCGCAGCGCGCACTCGTCGAGTGCGGCGGTGAGGCCCGCGGCGTCGAGGGCGAATCCGGTGATCGCGAGGTCCTGGCCCACGCTGAGCGGGCCGTCGGCCGTGTCGCGCGCGGCCGGCTCGATGCCGATCGAGCCGCCCGCCTGATCCCAGAACCCGGTCACGCCCGGCCGGGTCGCGAAGCGGCAGAAGCCGGCCGAGCGGATGATCGCGCCGTGATCGCCGTGCGACCAGCCGCCCTGCAGCAGCGCGAGCACGCGGCGCGGGTGGAACGGCACCGGGTTCGTGTAGCGCAGCGTGCTGACGCGCGGGTCGGCGAATGCCGGGGCGTGGTCGCCGTTCAGCACCTTCACCCAGCCGGGTTCGACCGGGATGCGGCGAGGGCCCGCGCCGGCGGCCAGGCCGCGGTGCGAGCTGCTTGCGGCCCCCGGGCCGGCGCCGGCGGATCCGGCCGAACGCGCACGGTCGCGCCAGTGCGCCCCGCGCGGCAGCACGAGCCGCGCGTCGGGTGCGAGGTGGCTGAGCAGCGCCAGCAGGCGGCTGAGCGCATCCGCGTCGGGCGCACGACGGTGGTCGACGACGAGCGCGTCGGCGTGCTCGATCTGCTCGACGAGCACCGACGAACGGGCGATGAGGCTGCCCTGGTGCTCGCCGTCGTCGATGAGGCGCTCGTCGGCGAGCTCGACCAGCAGCAGCGCCGGGTCGACGTGCACGATCAGGCTGGTGTGCTCGGCCGCGCTGCCGAGCAGCTCGAACAGGTGCTGCGGGCGGGTGTCCGACGGGGCGCTGATGACCCGCCCTCGACCTGCTGCGATGCCGGCGTCGACGGCGGCGGCGACGCTGCGGCAGGCATCGGCGCAGCTGTCGTGCGCGTCGTGCAGGTGCGTGGCGCGCACCTCGGTGAGGTCGGCGAGGCGGTCGGCCGTGCGGCGGCGGGCGATCGGATCGGGGCCGAGCACGATGCGGAAGCGCGGGGAATGCATGCCGACGATGCTACGTTATCGACAACAGTTCTCATTAAACGGATGCGTGACGGCCCGTCCGCCCGCTCACCTCGGCTCGCGACCGCGACGCCCGCATCCCCGACCGGAAGGAGGCCGCCATGAAGGTGCGCGCCTCGATCAAGTCACTCGCCCGCCAGCCCGGCGCCCAGGTCGTCAAGCGCCGCGGCAAGATCTTCGTCATCAACAAGAAGAACCCGCGCATGAAGGGCCGCCAGGGCTGAGCCCGGCAGCGGGAGCGGACCCCGGGATCTCGACCGGGAATCCGACCTCGGCGCCGTCGACGCGTGGTGGCGACGACGGCGCCGTCGCGGGCGTGACGCGGTCGGCGTCGCGTCCGCACCGGGCCCGGCGGCATGGGGATGCCGCCGGTACCCTGGAGGGGCGCGTCCAGCGCGGCGAGACCGCCGGCGGCGCGCCCCTCCCATGACTTCCAGCACCGCATCCAACTCCCCTGCTCCCGCCCCGGCGGCCGGCCACGCGTCCGCGGCGCCTCCCGCCGCGCTCCCGCTCACCGACGCCGGGGTGGCCCGCATCCGCGCCGACTTCCCGGCCCTCGCGCGCGAGGTCAACGGGCATCCGCTCGCCTACCTCGACTCGGGCGCGACGGCCCAGCGGCCGCTCGCCGTGCTCGACGCCGAGCGCGACTTCCTCCTCAGCTCCAACGCCGCCGTGCACCGCGGCGCGCACCTCATGGCCGCCGAGGCGACCGAGCTGTTCGAGGAGGCGCGCGAGACCGTCGCCCGCTTCGTCGGCGCCGACCCCGACGAGATCGTCTGGACCTCGAACGCGACCGAGGCGATCAACCTCGTCGCCTACGGCATCTCGAACGCGAGCCTCGGCCGCGGGGGAGCGGCCGCCGAGGGCTTCCGCCTCGGTCCGGGCGACGAGATCGTCAGCACCGAGGCCGAGCACCACGCGAACCTCGTGCCGTGGCAGGAGCTCGCCGCGCGCACGGGCGCGACGCTGCGCATCATCCCCGTCGACGACGACGGCGTGCTCGACCTCGATCACCTCGACGAGATCGTCACCGAGCGCACCAAGCTGCTCGCGTTCGCGCACGTGTCGAACGTGACCGGCGCGATCGCCCCGGTCGCGACGCTCGTCGCGCGCGCCCGACAGGTGGGTGCGCTCGTCGTGCTCGACGCCTGCCAGTCGGTTCCGCACGCGAGTGTCGACCTTCACGCGCTCGACGTCGACTTCGCCGCGTTCTCCGGCCACAAGATGCTCGGCCCGACCGGCGTCGGCGTGCTCTACGGCAAGCAGGAGCTGCTGGATGCGCTGCCGCCGTTCCTCACCGGCGGCTCGATGATCACGACCGTGACGCTCGAGGCGTCCGAGTACCTGCCCGCGCCGCAGCGCTTCGAGGCGGGCACGCAGAAGGTGTCGCAGTCGATCGCGCTCGCGGCGGCCGTCGACTACCTCACCGCGGTCGGGATGGATCGGGTGGCCGCCCACGAAGCCGCGCTCGGTCAGCGACTGGCCGCCGGGCTCGCCGCGATCCCGGGCGTGCGCCTGCTGGGGCCGGCCGCCGGCATCCCGCGCGTCGGCCTGGCCTCCTTCGATGTCGCCGGCGTGCACTCGCACGATGTCGGCCAGTTCCTCGACGATCTCGGCGTGGCCGTGCGCGTCGGGCACCACTGCGCCCAGCCGCTGCACCGCCGCCTCGGCGTCACCTCGTCGACGCGCGCCTCGAGCTACCTGTACACGACCGACGCCGAGGTGGATCGGGCGCTCGACGCCGTCGCGAAGACCGTCGCCTTCTTCGGCGGACCCGAGGGGAGCGCCGCATGAGCTCGTCAGAACTGCAGTCGCTCTACCAGCAGGTCATCCTCGACCACTCGAAGCACCCGCACGGCAAGGGCGCGCTGAGCGGCGACACGGCCGCGAGCTCGTGCCAGATCAATCCCACCTGCGGCGACGAGATCACGCTCGAGCTGCATCCCGGCGCCGACGGCACCTTCGATCGCGTGTCGTGGGATGGCTCGGGCTGCGCGATCTCGCAGGCGTCCGCCTCCCTGCTCGCCGGCCTCGCCGAGGACTGGACGCCCGCGGTGCTGCGTGAGCGCATCGGCCAGTTCCGCGAGGCGCTGCGCTCGCGCGGCGCGATCGAGATCGACGAGGAGCTGTTCGAGGATGCCGCCGCACTCGGCGGGGTCTCGCGCTACACCGCCCGGGTCAAGTGCGCGATGCTCGCCTGGGTCGCCGCCGAGGACGCGCTCACCCGCCTCGACGCCTGAGGCCGTTCGCTGCGCCCTGTTCCGGTCGGTCGATGACTGTCGCTATCCCGTGCGAATGGCGACAGTTAGCGACCGATCGATTGAGGGATGCGTCGTGGCCTCGAGTGCGGGATTTCGTCGCGATTAGTGCGGCATTTCTCTAATCCTGCGCGGATAATCGATGAATTCGCGAAAGGCGCGTTAGTGTTCGGTTTATGGCGCGACGCACAGTGATCCAGTTCACCGACGACCTCAGCGGCGAGGACCTGCCCGACGGCACCCGCTCGACGACCTTCGCCTTCAACGGCGTGCAGTACTCGATCGACCTCTCCGACGAGAACGTCGCCAAGCTCGAGGCCGCGCTCCAGCCCTTCATCGACGCCGGCACCCGCGTCGGCGCCCCCTCGGGTCTGCGTCGATCCGGCGCCCGCGCCACCGGATCGGGCGGATCGGGATCGAGCGGCAGCGGCCGCAGCCCCGAAGACCTCGCCGCGATCCGCGAGTGGGCGAACGCGAACGGCTACAGCGTCGGCGACCGCGGCCGCGTCAAGGGCGAGATCCTCGAGGCCTACGACAAGGCGCACTGAGCTCGCAGACTTTTCCGTCGCGACGACGGGGCCGCTTCGCGCGGCCGCAGAATGACGAAGAGCCCCGCCGACCGTGGGGCTCTTCGTCATTCCGCAAGGAGTCGCGCCGGGGTCGTGCTTCGCGGCGGGGTCGCCCCAGCCGGCGATCATAGGATGACGGCGTGACGGACGAGACGCCGCCGCGCGACGGCGAGAGCGGGCCACCACCCGGGGTGTCGGCGAGCGCTCCTGACGCCGCGTCGCCCGGATCGGTCGACAGCGCAACGGGCCTCGAGGCCGCCGAACAGGGCGCGACGCCCGCGTCCGCCGGCAGCGGGGCAGAGCCCGAGGTCGCTGCACCCGTCGCGACATCCGTACCCGCCGCCGATCCCCGCACACGTCGCGCCGGCATCCTCGCCCGGCTCCGCAAACGCCGACTGGCGCTCGGCGCGATCGCCTTCGTGGTCGCCTTCGCCGTGCTCGGAACCGGCGCGGTCGCCGCCGGGCACGCCATGGCCGAGAGTCGAGCCGCCGCCGAGCAGAAGGCCGACGTCGCCGAGTCCGCGAAGCCGAGCGCGCGCCCCCGTCCCGACACGATCGCCGCACCGGCCCGGCTGCGCAGCTGCTCGATCAGCCCGCTCGCCGGCGACACCCGGCTCGGCACCTTCGAGGGCACCGTCATCTCGGCGACCGGAGGTGACGCCCTCTACGACCGCGGCGGCGCGACCCCGGTACGCCCCGGCTCGGCGATGAAGCTGCTGACCGCGGGCGCGGCGCTGAGCGTGCTCGGGCCCGACTACCGCATCCCGACCACCGTCATCGACGCCGGCGACGACTCCATCGCGATCGTCGGCCACGGGGATGCGACCCTCAGCGCCCAGCCCGCCGGCAGCGCCTCGGTCTACGCGGGGGCGCCGAAGCTCGCCGACCTGCTCAGCACCGCCGCGAGCACCTGGACATCGCGGCACCCCGGCAAGACGATCTCGACGGTGCTGCTCGACGCGTCGTACTGGGGCACCGGCGACAGCTGGGATGCGACGTGGCCGACGGCGCTGCAGACGACCGGCGTCGTCTCGAAGGTCACCTCGCTGCAGCTCGACGGCGACCGCGCCGATCCGGCCGTCGCGATCAGCCCGCGCTCCGACGACCCGGTCGCCGCCGTCGGCGCGAAGGCGCTCGCCGCGCTGCGGGCGGCGGCTCCGGGTCTCGTCGCCGACGATGCGACGGCGCTCGCCGCGACCGCGCCGGCGGGCGGCACCGAGATCGCTCAGGTGCAGTCGCAGCCGGTCTCGCAGCTCGTCGGTCAGATGCTCTCGCTCGATGACGCCACGCTCGCCGAGACGCTCGGCCGTCTCGTGTCGAAGAAGCAGGGCGACGGTGGCAGCGCCGCCTCGCTGACCGGAACCTACGCGACCGCGCTCGCCGGCTACGGCGTCGCGACGACCGGCATCGTCGTGCACGACGGATCGGGCCTCAGCACCGACGACGCCGTCTCGGCCGTGTTCCTGGCCCGGTTCGCCGCCGAGATCGCGCAGAGCCACGACGACCTCGCGCTGCTGCGCACCCAGCTCGGCCGCAGCGGTCAGAGCGGAGCGCTCGCCGGCCGCTTCGGCGGCACGAGCTCAGCCGACGGCGCCGTCGAGGCGTTCAGCGGCGGCGGCCCCGGCGTGCGCACCCTGATCGGAACCGTGCAGGCCGCCGACGGCACCGCCCTCGCCTTCGCCTTCCTCGGCGTGGGCGACGCCGTGAACGAGACCGCCGATCCCGCGCTCGACGCGCTCGCGGCAGCGCTGCACGACTGCGGCGCGAATCTGTCCAGCATCTGAGCGCGGGCATCCGCGAGCAAGGAGGTAGGCCGATGACGGCGACGACCAGGGCTCTGCTGATCGTGGATGTGCAGAACGACTTCACCGAGGGCGGCGCGCTCGGGGTGCGCGGCGGCGCGGCGCTCGCGGCCGGCGTGACCCGGCTGCTGGGTGACGACCCCGAACGCTACGGACTCGTCGTCGCCTCGCGCGACTGGCACCACGGCGACGACACGAACGGCGGCCACTTCGCCGAGGGCGCCGAACCCGATTACGTCGACACCTGGCCGTTGCACTGCGTCGCTGGCACCCTCGGTGCCGAGTACCACCCCGCGCTCGACGCCTCGCTCATCGACGTGCACGTGAAGAAGGGGCAGGGTGTTCCCGCCTACTCCGCCTTCGAGGGCACACTCGACGACGGCAGCGCGCTCGCGGACGAGCTGACCCGGCGGGGGATCGACGAGGTGGATGTCGTGGGCATCGCCACCGACTACTGCGTGCGTGCCAGCGCGCTCGATGCGCTGCGCAGCGGCCGCCGGGTGCGCATCCTCACCTCGCTCGTCGCCGGTGTGGCGCCCGAGTCGTCCGCGGCGGCGCTCGCCGAGCTCGCGTCCGCCGGGGCCGTGCTCGTCTGACCCCGGCGCGGCCGGCCCCGGGGACGACGGCCGACCTCAGACGAGCAGCTGGTGCCGGGCGAGCTCGCGGTAGAGCGGGGTCGACTCGAGCAGCTCGGCGTGCGTTCCGACGCCGGCGACCCGGCCGCCGTCGAGCACGATGATGCGGTCGCTGTCGACGACGGTCGACAGCCGGTGCGCGATCACGAGCAGGGTGCGGTCGGCGGCGACGCGGTCGATCGCCTCGCGCAGCAGCTGCTCGTTGACGCCGTCGAGCGCCGCGGTGGCCTCGTCGAGCAGCAGCACGGGCGGCGCCGCGAGCAGCGCCCGCGCGATCGCGAGCCGCTGACGCTCTCCGCCGGAGAGCATGACGCCGTCCTCGCCGACGGGCGCGTCGAGGCCCAGCTCGTTCCGCTCCAGAACGGCGCCGAGGTTCACCTCGCGCAGCACGCGGATGCAGTCCTCGTCGCTCGCGCCGGGCGCCGCCAGGGTCAGGTTCTGGCGCAGCGTGCCGGCCAGCACCGGAGCATCCTGCTCGACGTAGCCCAGCTGCGACCGCAGCTCGCCGCGGTCGAGGGCGCGCACATCCCGCTCGCCGAACAGCACGCGGCCGCCGTCGGCGTCGTAGAAGCGCTCGATGAGGGCGAGGATCGTGCTCTTGCCCGCGCCCGACGGCCCGACGAGCGCCGTGCGCTGCCCCTTCGGCACCGCGAAGGAGACGCCCTTGAGCACGGTGCGATCGCGCGGCTCGGCGACGGTGCCGACCGCGGCGGCGATCTCCTTCTCGCGCTCGGTGCGGTGCGCGGCCTCGGGGTAGCGGAACACGACCTCGTCGAAGCGGATCGCCGCGTGCTCGCGCTCGTCGACGGTCAGCGACGTCGGAGCCCCGGTCTCGACCGGCGCGACCGAGAGGCTCGTCGCGCGGGCCGCGGTCGCGGCATCCCCCTCGTCCTCGCTCGGGATCGCGATGATCTCGCGGATGCGACCGAGCGCGCCGAGCGCCTGGTTGACCGAGGTGATCGCGCCGAAGGCCGTGGCCAGCGGCATGATCATGAGGAACAGGAAGAGGATGAACGCCACCAGGCTCGCGACCGTGATCGCGCCGCTCGCGACGCGGAACCCGCCGACGCCGAGCACCACCAGGAACGAGGCCTGCATCGCGATGCCGGCGATCGGCACGATCAGCGCCGACACTTTCGCGACGCGGATGCCGGCGCCCCAGGCCGCGTCGGCGTCCTTCTCGATCTCGGCGCCCTCGCGCTCGGTCGCGCCCGCCGCGCGCACCGTCCGGATCGCGCTGACGGCGCGCTCCACCGACGCGGCCAGATCGCCGACGCGCTCCTGCTGCTGACGGCTGGCGACGCGCACGCGTCCGCTGAGCAGCACGACCGCGACGATCGAGATCGCGACGACCAGCACGGTCAGCCCGAGCAGCACCGGGTCGATCACGGCCATGCCGAAGATCGCGCCGATGAAGACGACGGCGCCGCCGACCGCATCCACCAGACCCTGGGTCATGACGGCGTAGAGCAGCGTCGTGTCGCTGCCGACGCGCGAGACCAGGTCGCCCGTGCGGCGCAGGTCGAACTCGGTGATCGGCAGGTGCAGGATGCGCCGCACCAGCTGCACGCGCGCCGAGCGGACCACGCTGGTTCCGGTGCGCTGCAGCAGGTAGTGCTGCACGGCCGAGATGAGCGCGCTGACCACGACGAGCGCGATGAGCAGCCAGGTCAGCGGCCCGAGGCTCGCGCCCTTCTCGACGCGGCCGATGACGGTGCTCACCAGGGCGGGCTGCGCGAGCGAGGCGGCCGCGCCGACGAGGCTCAGCAGCACGACCGCGACGAGCGCGCCGCGGTGCTCCGTCAGGTAGGGGAGCAGGTCGCGCAGCGAGGCGCGGGGTCCGTCGTCTTTCGCGGGTCGCGCGAAGGGGCTGCGGCGGGCAGAGGATGCGGGGGAGCTCACGGTTCTCTCCAGTGCGCGAGGGTGGGGGCGGGTCGCGCGCCGGGCGCGGTCCACCGTAGAGCGTCCCACATCCTCGCTCGGAGGCACCCGACGGCGCGGGGACCCGCGTGCGTTCCGAAGCCTCGCGCGTGGCACGATGGCGGCATGACGACCGCCGCTCCCGCACCCCGCGTGCTCGGGCCGGTCGTCGACGACGCGACCCGCTGCATCCACTACCGCGGCGAGCTGGATGTCATCGCGATCCGCTTCGCCTGCTGCGGCGACTACTACCCGTGCCACGCCTGCCATGCCGAGAGCGTCGACCACGCCGCCGCGGTCTGGCCCCTCGACGCCCGCGACACCCGCGCGGTGCTGTGCGGGGAGTGCAAGGCCGAGCTGACGATCGCCGAGTACCTCGCGGCCGACTCCTCGTGCCCGCGCTGCGGCGCCGGCTTCAACCCGGGATGCGCGCTGCACACGCACCTCTACTTCGCCGTCTGAGGGGGTCGACACCCACCTCGCTCGCCGACGGCGTTCCCGATGTCGCACGCGCTGTCTAGGGTGAACGACGTGAGCGAACCCGTCATCCACGCCGCCGGTCTCACCAAGGTCTACGGCGACACCGTCGCGGTCGGCGGCATCGACTTCGACGTGCCGCCGGGGGAGTCGTTCGGACTGCTCGGGCCGAACGGCGCGGGCAAGTCGACGACGATGCGGATGGTCGGGGCGGTCTCGACGCGCACGGCCGGCGAGCTGAGCATCCTCGGGCTCGATCCCGATCAGCACGGCCCCGAGATCCGCGCCCAGCTCGGCGTCGTGCCGCAGCAGGACAACCTCGACATGGAGCTGCAGGCCCGCGAGAACCTGCTCGTCTACGGCCGCTACTTCGGGCTGCCGCGCCGGGTCATCGCCCAGCGCGCCGACGAGCTGCTCGCCTTCGCGCAGCTGGAAGACAAGGCGAAGAGCAAGGTCGACGACCTCTCCGGGGGCATGAAGCGCCGGCTCACGATCGCCCGCGCGCTCATCAACGATCCGCGCATCCTGCTGCTCGACGAGCCGACGACCGGTCTCGACCCGCAGGCCCGGCACATCCTCTGGGATCGGCTGTTCCGGCTGAAGGAGCAGGGCACGACCCTCGTGCTGACGACCCACTACATGGATGAGGCCGAGCAGCTCTGCGACCGGCTCGTCGTGGTCGACAAGGGGCGGATCATGGCCGAGGGCAGCCCGTCGGCGCTGATCCGCGAGCACTCCACGCGCGAGGTGCTCGAGGTGCGCTTCGGCTCGGATCGCAACGCGGATGCGGCGAAGCGCATCGGCGCGATCGCCGGCCTGGGCGAGCGCATCGAGGAGCTGCCGGATCGGGTGCTCGTCTACGCCGACAACGGCGAGCACGCGCTCGCCGCCGTGATCGAGAGCGGGCTCGAGCCGGTCACGTCGCTCGTGCGGCGCTCGAGCCTCGAAGACGTCTTCCTGCGGCTCACCGGAAGGTCGCTGATCGAATGAGCGCCGTGACTTCGAACGCGGGCTCCGGATCCGGCGCGCAGCCGAGCGCGGCCGGCCGCGCGTACCCGACCCGCGACGAGCTGCTCGCCACCGGCGCGCGCCCGCGCCGCCTCGGTCCGCTGTTCGTCGCCGAGCACCAGCTGCGCACGATGAGCAAGTTCGGCGTCACGATGATCGCGACCGCGACGGGCACGCCGCTCATCTACCTCTTCGCCTTCGGCGTCGGGCTCGCGACGCTCATCACCGGCAACGTCGGCCCCGGCGGTGCGAACGGGCCTGTCAGCTACATCGAGTTCGTGGCGCCGGCGCTGCTGGTCACCGCCGGCACACTCGTCGCGACCGAGGAGTTCACGTTCGGCATCCTTCTCGGGCTGAAGTGGAATCCGGTGTTCGTCGGCATGAACGCGGCGCCGATCTCGGGCCCGCAGATCGTGACCGGCCACTTCCTGTTCGCGGCCGTGCGCATGACGATCACGGTCACGATCTATTACCTCGTGATCCTGCTGTTCGGGGCGATGCCCTCGCCCGCCGGGGTGCTGCTCATCCCGATCGGACTGCTCGCCGGCTTCTCGTGGACGCTCGTCGCGGCCTACGCGGCGACGATCACCGAAGACAAGGGGCAGTTCGCGGTGCTGCAGCGCGTCGTCATCCTGCCGCTCACCCTGTTCAGCGGCACCGTCTTCCCGCTCACCCAGCTGCCCGTCTACCTGCAGCCGATCGGCTGGCTCTCGCCGCTGTGGCACGCGAGCGAGCTCGGCCGCCAGGTCGCCTACGGCCCGACCGAGCCGCTGTGGCTCACGCTCGTGCACCTCGCCTACCTGCTCGCGCTCGCCGCGGTCGGCTGGATGCTGTGCCAGCGGATCGTGAAGCGGAGGCTCGACAAGTGAGCAGCACCACGGCCCGCGTCGCCGCGGCACGCTCGCGCGGCGAAGGATCCGGTCCGCGCCGGCGCGGCGGAGGCGTGCGCGCGCTCTACGCCGGCAACGCCCGCTCGGTCGTCGTGCGCGGGCTCGTCGCGACGCGCAGCACCAACTGGATCGTCGTGCTCACCGGCGTCGTCGAGCCGGTGTTCTACCTGCTCTCGCTCGGCGTCGGGCTCGGCGGCTACGTGACCGGCGTCACCGACCCGGCCGGTCATCCGATCAGCTACGCCGCGTTCATCGCGCCGGCGCTGCTCGCGGTCTCGGCGATGAACGGCGCCGTCTACGACTCCACGTGGAACGTCTTCTTCAAGATGCACTTCGGCAAGCTCTACCAGGGCATGCTCGCCACGAGTCTCGGGCCGCTCGACATCGCGCTCGGCGAGATCCTGCTCGCGCTGCTGCGCGGCGGCGTCTACGGGACGATCTTCCTCGTCGTGATGACCGCCCTGGGGCTGAACCTGTCGTGGACGGCCGTGCTCGCGCTGCCCGCGCTGCTGCTCATCGCCTTCGGCTTCGCCAGCATCGGCATGGCGATCACGAGTTACCTGAAGACCTTCCAGCACATGGACTGGATCCAGTTCGTCATGCTGCCGATGTTCCTGCTCTCGGCCACGTTCTACCCGCTGACCGTCTACTCCGAGCCGATCCAGTGGTTCATCCAGGCGATGCCGCTGTGGCACGGCGTCGAGCTCGTCCGCAGCCTGACGACCGGGGCGATCGGGCCGATGCTGCTCGTGCACGTCGCCTACTACGCCGTGATGGTCGCGATCGGCATGGTCTTCACGACCCGGCGACTGCGGGCGCTGTTCCTCGACTGAGGGGATGCGCCGGCCGCCTCAGCGCGCGAGCAGCCCTGCGCGGTCGGGGTGCGCGTCGAACCACTGCGCCACGTACCAGCACATCGGCACGACACGCCGCTCGGAGTTCTGCTCCACGTCGTCGATCGCGAAGTCGACCAGCTTCTCGGCCCAGCCGTGTCCGCGGTGCTGCGGCTTGGTGAAGGTGTGCGGGAACGAGATCTGCTCGCCCAGAACCCGGTAGTCGAGCACGCTCACCAGCTCGCCGTCGACTCTGAGCGCGTAGCGCGACGCATCCTTCTGGTCCTCGATCACGACATCCACCATGACCCCAGTGTGCGCGAAAGCGCGGCGGCGCGCTGGATGCCGGCGCGCTGGACGCCGAGAGCCCGGCGCCGCGAGTGCGGTACCGGGCTCTCGGCGCGAGTCGACAACCGAGTCGGCCGCCGACGTCAGCGCAGGTCGGTCACTCGACGATCGTCGCGAAGTCGCTGTGCTTGGTCTCCTTCGACAGCCGCAGTGCCGCGAAGGTCAGCACCGCGGCGAGGCTCAGGTAGATGCCGACGAGGATGATGCTGCCGCCCGCGAGTCCCCACAGCGCCAGGGCGATGATCGGGGCGACGGCCGCGCCGATGATGCTCGACACGTTGTAGCTGACGCCCGAGCCGGTGTAGCGCACGTTCGTCGGGAACAGCTCGGGCAGCGTCGCGCCCATCGGGCCGAAGGTCAGACCCATGAGCGAGAAGCCGATGATCAGCCAGAGCATGACGCCCACGAAGCCGGCGTCGGCGAGCGGCACGAACAGGAAGCCGAAGACGAAGATGCCGGCGGTCACGACCGAGAGCATGTTGCGGCGGCCGAAGCGCTCGGCGAGCGGCCCGGCGACGAGCGTGAAGATGCCGAAGAACACGACGCCGACGATCAGCATGATCAGGAAGTCGGTGCGGGTGTAACCGAGTCCCGCGAGGAAGGCGTCGGCGTTGAAGGGCTTGCCGGCCGCATCCGCGGCCGCCTTGCCGGCTTCGACGCTCGAGGGGGTCGTGCCGTAGGTCAGCGTGAACGTGGTCATCAGGTAGAAGAGCACGTAGGTCGCCAGCATGATGAAGGTGCCGAGGATGAGCTGCCACCAGTTGAAGCGGAACACCCGGCCGAGCGGCACGCGCGCGACGGCGTTCTGCTCGACGACCTTCGTGAAGGCGGGCGCCTCGACCAGGCGGAAGCGAACGTAGAGGCCGACGATCACGAGCAGCGCGCTCGCCAGGAACGGCACGCGCCAGCCCCACAGCGCGAAGGTCTCCGGCGTCATCGTCAGGTTGAGGATGAGGAACAGGCCGTTCGCGATGATGAAGCCGATCGGGGCGCCCAGCTGCGGGAAGGTGCCGTAGATCGCGCGCTTGCCCTCGGGGGCGTTCTCGGTCGCGAGCAGCGCCGCGCCGCTCCACTCGCCGCCGAGGCCGATGCCCTGGGCGAAGCGGAACAGGGTCAGCAGCGCCGGCGCGAGCACGGCCCAGCCGGGCGTGGTGGCGCCGGGCAGGCAGCCGATCAGGAAGGTCGCGATGCCCATCGTGAGCAGCGCCGCGATGAGCGTCGTCTTGCGGCCGACGCGGTCGCCGAAGTGGCCGAAGAGGATCGAGCCGAGCGGGCGGCCGATGAAGGCGGCGCCGAAGGAGGCGAACGACGACAGCAGCGAGGTGGTCGCATCCGCGTTCGGGAAGAACAGCGCGGGGAAGACCAGCACGGCGGCGGTCGCGTAGACGTAGAAGTCGTAGAACTCGATCGAGGTGCCGATCAGGCTGGCGAAGACGACGCGCGAGCGCTTGTTGACCGGGGCGGTGGAACCGCCGGGATTGCTGCCGGCGGTGCTGCCGGCGGGCGTCGTGGACGACGCGGACATGCGGGACTCCAGGGAGGGTGAGCGGCGCCACGGGGCCGGAGCCGAGTCGCCGCGAGGGTTCAGCGGCGTGCTCGCTCGACGGCGGGGCGCGAGGTGGTGAGAGGGGCGGTCGCTTGTGGCGACCCGCGGGAAACCTTACGCCTGTTCAGAACCGTGTTCAGACCACTGCCCGACAGCTGTCGACCCCGGGCGCCGTGGCGCGCCGGGGTCGACGGGTGGAGCTGGTGGGGTCAGGCTGGGATGCTGGTGGGCGCGTGGCCCGCGATCTGACGCAGCACGATCGCCGTGGCGAGGGCGGCCGAGGCGGCCTCGGCGCCCTTGTCCTCCTTCGACTCCGGGTAGCCGGCGCGGTCGATGCCCTGCTGCTCGTCTTCGAGGGTGAGCACGCCGAAGCCGACCGGCTTTCCTGTGTCGAGGGCGACGCGGGTGAGGCCGTCGGTCGCGGCGGAGCTGACGTACTCGAAGTGCGGGGTGCCGCCGCGCACGATCACGCCGAGGGCGACGACCGCATCCGCGCCCGCGTCGAGGGCGGCCTTGGAGGCGACGGGCAGCTCGAAGCTGCCGGGCACCTGCACCTCGGTGATCTCGGCGCCGGAGGCCTCGAGCACGCGACGCGCGCCGGCGAGCAGGCCGTCGGCGATCCTGTGGTGCCAGAGTCCGGAGACGATCGTGACCTTCAGGCCGCGGCCGTCGATCTCGTAGGTGGGCTGTCCTTCGCCGCTCATGATGCGGTCCTCTCGGTCGGGGCGGATGCGGTGGTGGTCGTGGATGCGGTCGGGATCGCGCCGGTCGCGTCGCCGACGACGGGCAGGGCGCCCGCACGGCCGACGGCGCTGCGGCGGGCCTCGTCGAGCACCTCGTGCGCGGGGAGCGCGTGGCCCATCCGGTCGCGCTTGGCGTCGAGGTAGCCCTCGTTGAACTCGCCGACGCCGACGACGAGCGGCACGAGCTCGTCGATCGCGATGCCGCGCTCGCGCAGCTGGCGCGCCTTCTCGGGGTTGTTGCTGAGCAGGCGCACTCGCTCCACGCCGAGGTCGTCGAGGATCGCGGTCGCGGCGCCGTAGTCGCGGGCGTCGGCCGGCAGGCCCAGGCGCAGGTTCGCGTCGAGGGTGTCGAGGCCGTCCTCCTGCAGGCGGTAGGCGCGCAGCTTGTTGATCAGGCCGATGCCGCGGCCCTCGTGACCGCGCAGGTAGATCACGACGCCGCCCTGGTCGCGGATCGTCTCGAGCGCCGCATCCAGCTGGGGCCCGCACTCGCACTTGAGCGAGCCGAAGGCCTCGCCGGTCAGGCACTCGGAGTGCACGCGCACGAGTGTGCCGTTCGCGGGTGCGACGCCATCGGGGCCGTCGGAGATCCAGGCGACGTGGTCGGCGCCGGTCGAGCGGTCGCGGTAGGCGCGCACGCGGAAGGTGCCGTGCTCGGTCGGCACGGTCGTCTCGACCTCGAAGGTCACGCGCTGCCATTCGCTCACGTCGACGACCGGCTCGGGGTCGGTCTCGCAGCGGTTGGCCTCCATGAAGCGGATGAGCTCCTCGATCGTGATGACCGGGATGCCCTCGCGCTCGCCCAGCGCGATGAGACCGGGCAGGCGCTCCATCTCGCCGTTGTCGGCGACGATCTCGCTGATCGCGCCGACGGGGATGAGCCCGGCGAGCTTCATCAGGTCGACCGCGGCCTCGGTGTGGCCGTCGCGCTCGCGCACGCCGCCGTCGACGGCGCGCAGCGGCATGATGTGACCCGGACGCGACAGCGAGGCCGGCGTCGAGGTCGGGTCGGCGAGCACGCGCAGGGTGTTGGCGCGGTCGCTGGCGCTGATGCCGGTGCTGAGCCGGTCGGCCGCATCCACGCTGACCGTGTACGCGGTGCCGCGCGGGTCCTCGTTGTGCTCGACCATCGGCGGCAGGTTCAGCCGATCGGCGATCTCGTTCGTCATCGGGGCGCAGATGAAGCCCGAGCTGTGCTTCACCGTCCAGGCGATCCACTCCTGGCTGGCGCTCTGCGCGGCGAGGATGACGTCGCCCTCGTTCTCACGGCCCTCGTCGTCGGCGACGATGACGGGCTTGCCCTCCCGCAGGGCCTGGAGTGCTTCGGGGATGCTCGCGAGGCTCATGCGCGCACCTGCTCTTCCTTCTCGGTGGTGGCGCCGGCGCTCGCCGCGTCCGCGGTGAGCGCACTGCCCGCCACGGTCTCGGGCAGCCGGCCCAGGTCGGCCAGGCGCAGGATGTGCCGGGCCAGGATGTCGGTCTCGATGTTGACGGCGGCGCCCGCTTCGAGCGCGCCGAGCGTGGTGGCGGCGAGCGTCTCGGGGATGAGCGAGACCTCGAACCAGTCGGCGCCGACACCGCTCACCGTGAGCGAGACGCCGTCGACCGCGATCGAGCCCTTGCGGGCCACGAGCGGCGCGTGCTCGGGGTCGAGGCTGAAGCGCAGCACGCGCCAGCCGTCGGCCTGCTCGACGGTGAGAAGACGTGCGGTTCCGTCGATGTGGCCCTGCACGATGTGGCCGCCGAGGCGGTCGCCGGCGGCCATCGCGCGCTCGAGGTTGACGCGGTCGCCGGGGCGGCGCTCGCCGAGGGTGCTCATGGCGATCGAGACGCCCATGACATCCGCGGTGAACCAGTCGGCGCCCTGGTCGACGACGGTCAGGCAGACGCCGCTGACCGAGATGGAGTCGCCGTGGTGGGCGTCGGAGGCGGCGAGGGGCGCGCGCACGGTGATGCGGGCCGCGTCGCCCTGCGGCTCCCAGGCGATGATCTCGCCGCGCTCTTCGATGATTCCGGTGAACATCAGTTCTCCTCGGTGCTGGGGACAGCGGTGGTGCTGGCTGCAGTGGTGCTGACAGCGGTGGTGGATGCGGGCGCGGCGCTCGCCGCGGGGTCGACGGGTTCGGCGGGTTCGGCGGGTTCGGCCGTGATGAGCAGATCGTCGCCGAGCTGCTCGACGCCGGTGACGCGCAGGCGGCGCGCCTCGCCGATGGTGCGGATGCCGAGGTCGCCGAGCGCGAGCTTCTCGCCGCCCAGCAGGGCGGGAGCGAGGTAGACGAGGTACTCGTCGGCGTAGCCGGCGGCGATGATCGCGCTCGCCAGCGTCGGTCCGCCCTCGACGTAGACGCGGCGGAGGCCGCGCGCATCCAGGTCGGCGAGCACGGCCGCGAGGTCGCGGGTTCCGGTCTCGATCAGTCCGCGCGGATGCGAGCGCAGCACGGCATCCGCGGGAACGGCGGTCTCGCCGATGACGACCGGCATGGGCTGGGCGGCGAGCAGCTCGCCGCCGTCGCCGCGGGCCGTGAGCGAGGGGTCGTCAGCCAGCACGGTGCCCGTGCCGACGAGGATCGCGTCGCTCGCGGAGCGCTGCTCGTGCACGCGCTGCCGGGCGGCGGGGCCGGTGATCCACTGGCTCGTGCCGTCGGCGGCGGCCGCGCGGCCGTCGAGCGTCGACGCCCACTTCACGGTGACCCAGGGGCGGCCGCGGCGCACCGCGGTCAGCCACCGGCGCAGGAAGAACTCGGCCTCGGCCTCGAGCACGCCGCCGTCGACCTCGACGCCGGCCTCGCGCAGGCGCGCTCCGCCCCCCGACGAGTTCGCGCCCGGGTCGGCGACCGCGTACACGACGCGGGCGACGCCGGCGGCGATCAGCGCCTCGCTGCACGGGCCGGTGCGTCCGGTGTGGTTGCAGGGCTCGAGCGTGACGATGGCCGTGAGCCCACGCGCGTCGTGCGGAACGGGGAGCTTCGACAGCGCGTCGATCTCGGCGTGCGGGGTGCCGGCGCCGTGGTGCCAGCCCTCGGCCACGGTGCGTCCCTCGGCGTCGAGCAGCACGCATCCCACCTGGGGGTTGCCGCCGGTGACCGGGCCGAGCGCCGCCAGTTCGAGTGCGCGGCGTACGGCCTGCTCGACGGTCGCGTCGTCGACGCGGCGGGCGGGCGCGGCGTGGGCGGGCGCGGCGTCAGCGCGGCTCGCGGTGCGCTGCGGCGTTGTCTCGGTCATCCGGTCTTCCTGAACTCGTTCTCGAGCAGGGTCCGGGGGTGACGGCATGCGCCGCGGGACGCCCGACACGTCGGACGCCCTGCGCTCCTCCCATCCGGACTTTGACCGTCGGTCCTGGAGTTCCACCAGATCGGCCTCACCGAAGTGAGGTTCGCGGACTATCACCGCCGGCTCGGATTTTCACCGACCCCGGAGCACATTGCTTCTCTCTGCACGATACAACGGGCATCCGTCACGCGTATTCCCGCCCGTCACACGCGGTCGCATGGCGCGCGTGCGGGCAGGGTCAGTGCGCGCAGGGACCGGCGCGCTCCGCGTCGACGAGGTGCCGGCGGATGGCGGCTCAGCCCGAGTCGACGGGCGCGCTCCGCGTCGACCAGGTGCCGCGCGGCTGGTGGCTCCGCCCCGAGCCGACCGCGCTCTCAGGCGTCGACCAGGTGCCGCGCGGCTGGTGGCTCCGCCCGAGTCGACCGCGCTCTCAGGCATCGACCAGGTGCCGCGCCGTGTCCTCGTCGACCACGAGGTCGGTCATGATGCCGGCCTCGAGCGCCCCGCGCAGGCTGTCGAGCTTCGAGAGCCCGCTGACGACGCAGAGCCGGCGGGGGATGGCGCGCAGCTCGTCGAGGCTCGGCCCCGACGAGCGGGCGTTGAGCGCGATCCCGTCGTCGGAGCCGTCGGCGCGGTAGAACACGGTCGCGACGTCGCCCACGACGCCCTCGTCGCGCAGGATCGCGTGATCGGCCTGGTCGAAGTAGTCGCCGGCGTAGACGTGGCTGGGCACGACGGCGGCGGGGGAGCCGAGCCCGAACACGGCCAGGTCGGTGCGGCGCTGCAGGTCGAGCACGCGGCGGATGCTGCGCTCGCGGAACAGCGCCTTCTTCGTCTCCGGGTCGTCGAACAGCGCCGGCACCGGGAACTGGTGCGGTTCGGCGCCGAAGGCGAGGCCGAAGCGGCTGAGGATCTCGCCCGCGTAGGGGATTCCCGAGGTGCGCGTGTTGGCCGCGCCGTTGAGCTGCACGAGGTGCACGTTGTGCGTCTTCTTGCTGAGCAGGTGGCGTCCCATCGCGCTCAGCGTCGAGCCCCAGGCGATGCCGATCGTCATGTTCGAGTCGACGAGGCCGCTGAGAATGCGTGCGGCTGAGATGGCTACGCGCTCGAGTCGGTCGACCTCGCTGATGCGGTCGGGCACCGGGACGACGTGCGCGGTGACGCCGTGGCGGGTGCGGATCTCGTGCTGCGTGCGCGTCGACAGATCGAGCGGCGAGTGGATGCTGATCTCCACGAGTCCCGTCTCGCGGGCGAAGCTGAGCAGCCGCGACACCGAGGAGCGCGAGGTGTGCAGCTCGCGGGCGATGGCATCCATCGTCAGGTCCTGCAGGTAGTAGAGCTGGGCGGCCCGCAGGGCCTCCCGCGACTTGATCGAGTCGGGTGCGCTGCTGCGCTCGACACTCTGGATCGTCATCGTCCGTCCCTCTGCACGTTCGTTCAAACGGCTTGCAAGATCGTGCGCCGCCGGTATGACTGTACCCAGAAACCACCCGAGGAAGGCAGATCCACGTGAGCCCGTCGACGCCGACGTCCCCCAACCGCTCCGACCTGGAGGCGCTGCGCGCCCGCCCCCGAGCCCAGGTGCTCGTCATCGGCGGCGGCATCAACGGCATCGCCACGTTCCGCGACCTCGCGCTGCAGGGCGTGGATGTCGTGCTCGTCGAGCGCGGCGACTTCGTCTCGGGTGCGTCCTCCGCCTCGTCGCACATGGTGCACGGCGGCATCCGCTACCTCGAGAACGGCGAGTTCCGTCTCGTCAACGAGTCGGTCGTCGAGCGCAACGGGCTGATCCGCATCGCGCCGCACTACGTCAAGCCGCTGCAGACCACCGTGCCGATCTTCTCCACCTTCAGCGGCATCCTCTCGGCGCCCCTGCGCTTCATCACCCACAAGCAGGGCAAGCCGAAGGAGCGCGGCGCCGCGCTCATCAAGGTCGGCCTGACGATCTACGACACCTTCTCGCGCGACGGCGGCTCGGTTCCCCGGCACCGCTTCCTCGGCCGCAAGAAGGCGCTCGCCGACCTGCCCGAGATGAACCCCGGCCTGAAGTACACGGCGACCTACTACGACGCGTCCATGCACGACCCGGAGCGCATCGCCCTCGACGTGCTGCACGACGGCGTCGTCGCCGGCGGCGACCGGGCCCGCGCGGTCAACCACCTCGAGGCGGTCGGCGCGGTGGACGGCACGGTCACCGTGCGCGACACCGTCACGGGCGACACCTTCGGGATCACGGCCGACCTCGTCGTCAACACCTCCGGACCCTGGACCGACCTGACGAACGCCGCGCTCGGCACCCCGACGAAGTTCATGGGCGGCACCAAGGGCTCGCACATCGTGCTCGACAACCCCGCGCTCGTCGCCGCGACGAAGGGCCGCGAGATCTTCTTCGAGCACTCCGACGGCCGCATCGTGCTCATCTACCCGCTCAAGGGGCGCGTCATGGTCGGCACGACCGACATCGACGCCGACCCGTCGCAGCCGGTCGTCTGCACCGAGGAGGAGGTCGACTACTTCTTCGACCTGGTGAAGCACGTCTTCCCGAAGATCGCGGTCGACCGCTCGCAGATCGTCTACCGCTTCTCGGGCATCCGCCCGCTGCCGCGCCACGACGACACCGCTCCCGGTTTCGTCTCCCGCGACTACCGAATCGAGGAGGGGAAGCTCGGCGGGACCCCGACGCTCAGCCTCGTCGGCGGCAAGTGGACGACGTTCCGCGCCCTCGCCGAGCACCTGACGAACGAGGTGCTCGAGCGCCTCGGCGCCGAACGCACCGTGTCGACCGCGGGCCTCGCGATCGGCGGCGGCAAGAACTGGCCGGCCGACGACGCCGCGCGCCGCGTCTGGGTGCGCGACAACGCGCAGGGGCTCGACGCCGCGCGCGTCGAGCAGCTGCTCGAGCGCTACGGCACCCGCGCGACCGAGGTCATCTCCGCGATCGCGGGAACGGATGACCAGCCGCTGGTGAACGATCGTGCATACAGCGTCGGCGAGATCGCCCACCTCGTGCGGGCCGAGCAGGTCGTCCACCTCGACGACATCCTGCTGCGTCGCACCTCGCTCGCCTTCGTCGGCGGCCTCAGCCTCGACCTCCTCGACGAGATCGCCGGGATCGCCGCCGCCGAACTCGGCTGGGACGACACCCGTCGCACGGCCGAGGTCGAGGCCGCGGTCACCCTGCTGCGCGACGCCCACGGCGTCGCCCTGCCGCTCGTCACGCCGACGGGGGCTTGAACTCTTCGAGAAATGGACGGATGTGCACGCGTTTCGCTTGTCAGAAAACGCGCACAGTCGTTAGCTTTCCCCTGAAATCACACGGCATCCCGGTGTATCGAAGCTCTGGACGCTTCGCCGGCGAAGCCCGAGAAAGGTCAACGTGGACACCAACCTGGGACTGTATTTCGTCTCCGAGCTGATCGGCACCGCGATGCTGCTCCTGCTCGGTGGCGGTGTGGTGGCGAACGTCGCCCTCACCAAGACCAAGGGCAACGCCGGCGGGTTCCTGCTCGTCAACTTCGGCTGGGGCCTCGCGGTCTTCGCCGGTGTGATCGTGTCGCAGTACTCGGGTGCGCAGCTGAACCCGGCTGTGTCGGTCGGTCTGCTCATCACCGGTGCGATCGGCGCCGCCCAGTTCTTCGTCGCCATCGCGGCGCAGCTGGTCGGAGCGATCATCGGCGCCGTGCTCGTGTTCCTCGCCTACAAGAAGCACTTCGACGAGGAGCCCGACCCGGCGACCAAGCTCGGCGTCTTCTCGACGGGCCCCGGCATCCGCAGCGCCGGATGGAACCTCGTCACCGAGATCATCGCGACCTTCGTGCTGGTCTTCGTCATCCTCGGCTTCGGCGCCGGCAAGCTCGGTGAGGGCGTCAACCTCGGCGCGCTCGGCGCCCTCGCGGTCGCGCTGCTCGTCGTCGGCATCGGCGCCTCGCTCGGTGGTCCCACCGGCTACGCCATCAACCCGGCCCGTGACCTCGGCCCCCGCATCGCCCACGCGATCCTCCCGATCAAGGGCAAGGGCACCAGCGACTGGGGCTACTCGTGGATCCCGGTCGTCGGCCCGCTGATCGGTGGCGCCATCGCCGGTATCGCCGCGCCGCTGCTCACCCTCGGCTGAGCCACAGCCGCATCACGGGCAACCTGCTCCACTGACGGGGTCCGGGCGGTCATCCCGGCCGGACCCCGTCAGCGCTCCAACCGCATCTCCCCGCTCCACTGCATCTCTTAGCCTCACCTCGCACAATCCGACAAAGGAGTCTTCAGCACATGGCTGACTACGTCATCGCGATCGATCAGGGCACGACCTCGTCGCGTGCCATCATCTTCGACAAGAAGGGGAGCATCGTCTCCACCGGTCAGAAGGAGCACGAGCAGATCTTCCCGAAGGCGGGATGGGTCGAGCACAACCCGGTCGAGATCTGGGACAACGTCCGCGAGGTCATCGGCCAGGCCCTCTCCAAGGCCGACCTCACGCGTCACGACATCGCCGCGGTCGGCATCACCAACCAGCGCGAGACCGCCGTTGTCTGGGACAAGACCACCGGTCAGCCCGTCTACAACGCGATCGTCTGGCAGGACACCCGCACGCAGTCGATCGTCGACGAGCTCGCGAACGGCGACGTCGAGCGCTACAAGTCGATCGTCGGCCTGCCGCTCGCGACCTACTTCTCGGGCACCAAGATCAAGTGGATCCTCGACAACGTCGAGGGCGCCCGCGAGAAGGCCGAAGCAGGCGACCTGCTGTTCGGCACCACCGACTGCTGGGTTCTGTGGAATCTGACCGGCGGCACCGACGGCGGCGTGCACGCGACCGACGTCACGAACGCCTCGCGCACCCTCTTCATGGACCTCGAGACGCTGTCGTGGCGCGACGACATCCTCGCCGACTTCGGCGTGCCGAAGTCGATGCTGCCCGAGATCAAGTCGTCGTCCGAGGTGTACGGCACCGTCGAGGCGTCGAACCTGCTGCGCGAGGTGCCGGTCTCCGGCATCCTCGGCGACCAGCAGGCCGCCACCTTCGGTCAGGCCGCCTTCGCCGCCGGTGAGAGCAAGAACACCTACGGCACCGGCAACTTCCTGATCTTCAACACCGACACCGAGATCGTGCACTCCAAGAACGGCCTCCTCACCACCGTCGGCTACAAGCTCGGCGACCAGCCGACCCACTACGCGCTCGAGGGATCGATCGCCGTGACCGGCTCGCTCATCCAGTGGCTGCGCGACAACCTCGGCATCATCTCGTCGGCCCCCGAGGTCGAGGAGCTGGCGAAGTCGGTGGAGGACAACGGCGGCGCGTACATCGTCCCGGCGTTCTCGGGCCTGTTCGCGCCCTACTGGCGTCCGGATGCGCGTGGCGCCCTCGTCGGCCTCACCCGCTACGTCAACAAGGGCCACATCGCCCGCGCCGCTCTCGAGTCGACCGCCTTCCAGACGGCCGAGGTCATCGAGGCCGTCAACGCCGACTCCGGCGTCGAGCTGACCGAGCTCAAGGTCGACGGCGGCATGACCGCCAATGACACGCTCATGCAGTTCCAGGCCGACATCCTCGGCGTGCCGGTCGTGCGCCCGGTCGTCGCGGAGACCACCGCTCTCGGCGCCGCCTACGCGGCCGGCCTCGCGGTCGGCTTCTGGTCGGGCCTCGAGGACCTCGCCGCCAACTGGCAGGAGGACAAGCGCTGGGAGCCGAACCTCGACGCCGACGAGCGCGCTCGTCAGCTGCGCCTCTGGAAGAAGGCCGTCACCAAGTCGATGGACTGGGTCGACGCCGACGTCAAGTGAACCGCGCGCGCTGAGCGGCGCGTGATCTGAGCAGCGCCCCTGCGAAGAAGGGCCCGACGGCGTCACGCCGTCGGGCCCTTTCGCATCCCCGGGCGAGTGTCCACTTCGCAACTCAGCACGGGTCGCGTCTCGTGACCGGGGTGGGTCGTCGTCGGGGATCCGTGCTGAGTCGCGTCAGAGCTCGCGGCTGCTCAGAGGCGCGAGCGGAGGAGCTGAGGGAGCGGGGCGAGGGAGCGGAGGATCGGGATGCCGCGGGCGGCGGCCTCGGCGCGCTCGGCGTCGGTCGCGCGGCCGTGACGGTCGAGCCAGACGCCGGTGAGGCCGGCGTCGGCGGCGCCCACGGCATCCGTGCGGAAGCGGTCGCCGATGTAGGCGGCCTCGTGCGGCTCGACGCCGAACAGCTCGACGGCGTGGCGGAAGATCGACGGATCCGGCTTCGTCGTGCCGAAGTCGCCGCTCGCCACCAGGTGCTCGACGCGCGCGGTCAGTTCGATCTGCTCGATCTTGCGCGTCTGGAAGTCGAGCTCGCCGTTCGTGATGATGCCGATCCGCAGCGGAGCGGATGCGGGTGCAGCGCCGGCGGCTGCGGCGCTGCCGGATGCGGCGCCGGCGGGAGCGATGTCATCGGGTGCCGCGCCGTCGCGGGGGACGTCGTCCGGCGCGGAACGGGTCAGCGCATCCAGGCAGGCGAGCGCATCGTCGTGGAGACGCCACGCCTCGCGGTAGCGCTCGAAGTACCGGGCGAACCAGGTCTCCGCGAGCTCGGGGTCGTCGAGCACGAGCCCGTACGGCGCCGCGAAGTCGCGAGCGCGCGCGGCCCGCTGGCCGAGGAAGTCGAGCTCACCCGCGAGGTACCGGTGGTAGTGGTGTTCTTCGAGCTCGGTCCAGCGCCGGGCTTCGGCCGTGTCGTCGGCGGGCGACCATCCCGGCAGCTCACGGCGATGGCGGGTGATGGCCGCATCCACCGCAGCCCGATGGGCGAAGAGCGTGTCGTCGAGATCGAACAGCGCCACGCGAATGCGCGACGCCGCTGCACCGTCGGCACCAACTGCACCCTCGATGCCTTCGCCGCGGGAGCGATCGACAGCGCTCACACCGGCCACCCGGGCTTGATCTCACGGTCGTCGTCGGGTCCGAGCTCGGCGTGCCAGGTGTCGGAGCGCTGCGCCGGCATCCCTTCGGCTCGGCCGGGCGTCGTCTCGAGGAACGTGAAGCCGAGTCGGCGCGCGATCGCCAGCGATCCGACGTTGCCGGCCACCGCCTCCCAGCGGTACCGCGGCGCGATGCCCTCGGCGAAGCCCCAGTCTACGACCGCGCGGGCCGCCTCGGTCGTGAGCCCGGCGCCTCGGTTCGGCGCGCCCATCCAGTAGCCCAGGTTCCACTGCCCGTCGGTCCAGCGCGGGTCGTCTTCGCGGCGGATGCCGACCACGCCGAGCAGCTCGCGACTGCCCGCTGGGCGCAGTGCCCAGGTGAACTCGCGGTCCTGCTGCCATCCGACGGCCACGTACTCGTTCACGAAGCCGAGCGCGTGCTCGCGCGTGTAGGGCCAGGGCGTCGTCATCCAGTGCTCGAAGACCGGATCGGCGCAGTACTCCGCGATCAGGTCGACGTCGGCGAGCGCCGGCACGTCGAGCACGAGCCGTTCGGTGCGCAGGGTGACGGGCTTCACGAGGCCACGCGGTCAGACCCGCGGCAGCAGGCCGACCCGGTCGTAGGCGAGGCGCAGGGTCTCGTCGGCGATCGCGGCGGCGCGCTCGGCGTTGTGGGCGAGCAGACGGTCGAGCTCGGCCGGGTCGTCGAGCAGTTCGAGCGCGCGGGTGCGCACCGGCTCGAACTCGGCGACGACCGCGTCCGCCGTCTCGGTCTTGAGGTCGCCGTAGCCCTTGCCGGCGAAGTGGTCTTCGAGGGCGGCGACCGGGGTGCCGGTGACGCCGGAGAGGATCGACAGCAGGTTCGAGACGCCCGGCTTCGCCTTCGGGTCGAAGCGGATCTCGCGCTCGGTGTCGGTCACGGCCGACTTGATCTTCTTGGCGACCGCCTTCGGCTCGTCGAGCAGCCAGACGATGCCCTGCGGCGACTCGCCCGACTTCGACATCTTCGAGCCGGGGTTCTGCAGGTCGTAGATGCGGGCGCCGTCGGCGAGCGTCTTCGCCTCGGGGACGACGAAGGTGTCGCCGAAGCGCGAGTTGAAGCGGGTCGCGAGGTCGCGGGTCAGCTCGACGTGCTGCTTCTGGTCGTCGCCGACGGGGACGACCTCGGCGTTGTAGAGCAGGATGTCGGCGGCCATGAGCACCGGATAGGCGAACAGCCCGAGGGTGGTCGCGTCGGCGCCCTGCTTCTGCGACTTGTCTTTGAACTGGGTCATGCGGGCGGCCTCGCCGTAGCCCGTGATCGTGTCGAGCACCCAGGCGAGCTGCGGGTGGGCGGCGACGTGCGACTGCACGAAGAGGATGCTCGATTCGGGATCGATGCCGGCCGCGATGTACTGGGCGGCCGTGCGGCGCGTGGCCTCGCGCAGCTTCACCGGATCCTGCGCGACGGTGATCGCGTGCAGGTCGACGACGCAGAAGATCGCGTCGAAGTCGTTCTGCAGCTTCTTCCACTGGAGGAGAGCCCCGACGTAGTTGCCGAGGTGGAGCGATTCGGCGGAGGGCTGCATTCCAGAGAAGAGTCGTGCGGTCACGGCCCCAGTCTTCCAGGTCGCACGCGTCGGATGCGCGGCTGGTCAGCCGGCTGTGCAGAACCAGCCGTCGCGCGTCCGGGGGAGGACCGAGCGGAGCCGGGAGACGGGAGCCGACGGACGTAACCCGGCCTCGGCAGCCGACTCCGTCGCATCCGCCTACAGCTGGTAGTCGACGACGACCGGCGCGTGGTCCGACCAGCGCTCGGCGTACGACGCCGCGCGGTCGACCGTGTAGGCGACGGCCTTCTCGGCGAGCGCGGGGGTCGCGAGCTGGTAGTCGATGCGCCAGCCGGTGTCGTTGTCGAAAGCCTGGCCGCGGTTCGACCACCAGGTGTACGGGCCCTCGACCTCGCCGTGGAAGCGACGCCCGAGGTCGACCCAGCCGAGGCCGCCGCCGCGGTTGTAGTCGTCCGCATCCTCGGCGCCGATGAAGCGGTCGAGGTAGGCACGCTCTTCCGGAAGGAAGCCGGCCTTCTTCTGGTTGCCGCGCCAGTTCTTGATGTCGAGCTTGCGGTGGCCGACGTTGAAGTCGCCCATCACCACGGCGAGCGGGTTGTGCTCGGCCAGCGCCGGCAAGCGCTCGGCGAAGGCCTCCAGGAACTTGAACTTCTCGACCTGCTTGGGGCTGCCGACCTCGCCCGAGTGCACGTAGGCGCTCACGACGGTCACGATCGATCCGTCGACCTCGTAGTCGGCCTCGAGCCAGCGGCCGGCGCTGTCGAAGTCGTCGGCGCCGAAGGTGACGCGGTGGATGCTGGCCTTGCGTCGCGAGGCGATCGCGACGCCCGCGCGGCCCTTGGCTGTGGCGGCGTCATGCAGGATGTCCCACTCGTCGCCGAGCAGCTCTTCGAGGTGGGACGTCTCGGCGCGCACCTCCTGCAGGGCGAGGATGTCGACGTCGCGGCCGTCGAGCCACGGGCCCATCCCGTTGCGGAAGGCGGCGCGGATGCCGTTGACGTTGACGCTGGCGATGCGGAGGGGGCGGGGCATGACTCCAGCCTAGGGACGGCCGCCGACACCCGCCGCCGCGCGAGGCGAGATCGCGCCGCGACCAGCTGGGGGGACGTCAGCCCAGCGGCTCGCGCTCGATCCGCACCCGCCCGCGCTTCTGCTCGAGGGGGCGCCCGCTCGCGTAGCCGTGGTCGGCGAGCAGGATCCGCGCCTCGACGATCCGCTTCCGAAGGAAGACGGGGTCGGCCACGATCCCGTTGTCGTCGAGCCCGACGACGACCCAGGCGGCGCCGATGAGGATCACCTGGCAGACGAAGTTGAAGAAGATCAGCAGCCCGAGGATGACGGCGAACGACTTCAGCAGCGGGTTGCTGCCGACGCCGCCGATGATCGCCGCCGAGAACAGCACCTTGAGCACGCCGAGCGCGACCGCGCCGATGATGGCCCCGCCGCGCAGTCGCTCGAGCGGGATGCGCACCCCCGTGAGAACGCGGTAGAGCGCCGCGAGGGTGAACGCGTCGAGCGCGAACATGACGCCGATCGTGATGATGCGGGTGATCACGAAGGCGATCACCGAGTCGCTCGAGATGCCGAGCCAGCCGAGCACGGTCTCGGCGCCGGTCGTGCCGAAGTAGGAGAGCCCCGCCGAGGCGACGAGCACGACGGCGAAGCCGAGCCCGACGACGAGGTCGCGCACCTTGAGCAGCACCGGGTTGCCGGTCAGCGCGGGCAGCTCGAAGATGACGCGGATGCCGTCGCGCAGCGATCCGAGGAATCCGAGCGCCGTCACGAGGAGGCCGACGAGCGAGATGACGAGGGTCAGGCTGAATGCGGGTGCCGCCAGCAGCACGTCGGGGTCGATCGCCCCGGCACCGCCGGCGCTCGTCTTGATGAGCCCGGGCACGACGCCGCCGATCGTCGAGATCAGCTGCTCGCGCAGCACCTGGTCGCCGCTGATGACGAGGCCCGCGATCGAGAACCCGGCCCAGATCGCGGCGAAGACCGCGAAGAGCGCCTGGTAGGCGAGGCCGCTGGCGAGGATGGGGCCGCGTTGTGCGCTGTAGCGCTGGAACACCCGCACGGCTCGCGTCTGCTGCACCCACGCCACGAGTCGCTTGATGCCGTCCATGCTCTCGACGCTAGCGAAGCGGCTCTGCGCATCCGTGCGTTCTCATGCCGCGTTCAGCCCGCGCAGTCCGACGCCCCGGGCCTTCTGGCTAGGCTGACCGGTACCCGCAGCGGCGCATCCCACACCACCACCCGGCGCCGCGCAGAAGGAGTCATCGTGGAGCTTCGTGGAGTCGGTGTCGGTCGCGGCGTGGCGGTCGGAACCATCTTGAGGATGCCGGAGCCGCTCGCCGCTCCCGCCGACGAGCAGCACGGCGGTGACGCGGCCGCCGAGAAGCAGAAGGTGCAGGACGCGGTGGCGAAGGTCGCCGCTGACCTCGGAGCCCGCGCCCAGAAGGCCGGCGGCGAGGCGCAGCAGGTGCTCGAGGCCGCCGTGATGATGGCGCAGGACCCGATGCTCGCCGACGACGTGACCGCCCGCATCGACGGCGGCAAGACCGGCGAGCGCGCCGTGCACGAGGCCTTCGCGTCGTTCCAGGAGCAGCTCGTCGCCCTCGGCGGCTACATGGCCGAGCGGGCGACCGACCTCGCCGATGTCGCTCAGCGCATCATCGCCGCCCTCCGTGGCGTGCCGGCGCCGGGCGTTCCCGAGTCGGACACCCCGTTCATCCTCGTCGCCCGCGATCTCGCCCCCGCCGACACGGCCCTGCTCGACCTCGAGAAGGTGCTCGGCCTGGTCACGAGCGACGGCGGCCCGACGAGCCACACGGCGATCCTCGCGCGCTCGAAGTCGATCCCGGCGATCGTCGGCGTGACCGGCGCCCTCGACCTGGCCGACGGCACGAGCATCGTGCTGGATGCCGCCGCGGGCGCCGTGGTCGTCGACCCGAGTTCGGAGCAGGTGGCCGACGCCGAGCAGCGCATCGCCGACCGTGCCGCCCAGGCTGCCGCCCCGATCACCGACGGCGCCCTCGCCGACGGCACCAAGGTGCCGCTGCTCGCGAACGTCGGCTCGGCGAAGGACGGCCCGGCCGCGGTCGAGCTGGGCGCCGAGGGTGTCGGGCTGTTCCGCACCGAGTTCCTGTTCCTCGACGCGAGCGAGGCGCCCAGCGTCGAGACCCAGACGGAGCAGTACACGGCGCTGCTGGAGTTCTTCCCGGGCAAGAAGGTCGTCGTGCGCGCCCTCGACGCCGGCGCCGACAAGCCGCTGAGCTTCCTGAACGACGCCCACGAGGAGAACCCCGCGCTCGGTCTGCGCGGACTGCGCGCCCTGCGGGCCAGCGAGCAGATCCTGCACGACCAGCTGACCGCGCTGAAGAACGCGCAGGACGCGACCGAGGCCGACCTGTGGGTCATGGCGCCGATGGTCGCCGACGCCGAGGAGACGGCCTGGTTCGTCGAGTACGGCAAGAAGCTGGGCCTCAACACGGTCGGCGTCATGGCCGAGGTGCCCTCGCTCGCCGTCGTCGCCGACCAGGTGCTCGAGTCGGCCGACTTCGTGTCGATCGGCACGAACGACCTCACCCAGTACACGCTCGCCGCCGACCGCATGCTCGGCAGCGTCGCGAGCTACCAGGACCCGTGGCATCCGGCGGTGCTGCGTCTCGTGAAGTCGCTCGGCGACGCGGGCGCCGCCGCCGGCAAGGGCGTCGGCATCTGCGGCGAGGCCGCGGCCGACCCGCAGCTCGCGGTCGTGCTCGTCGGCCTCGGCGCGACGACGCTCTCGATGACCCCGGCGGCGCTCGCCGATGTGCGCGCCGAGCTCGCCGGCGTCACGCTCGAGCAGGCGAAGGCCAAGGCCGCGGCGGCGCTCGCCGCGCACTCCGCGGCCGGTGCTCGGGAGGCCGCCCGCACGGCCTGAGGATCACCGTTCGGCCCCCGGGGTCGATCCCGACGCGGGTGGGTGCCCGGCTCACGCGAGCCGCGCATCCACCCGCTTCGTCGTCATCGGCGCGAACCGGACACGAGCGCAGATCAGATCACCCCCGAAGTGGGGCCAACCCGCCGCGTCATGACTCCGAACCCCTCTGGTCTCTTCAGGTGAACGGAGCCGGCCTCGACGGGTTCCGTCCGACCGAGGATGATGGGAAAGAGGCCCACCTCACCGAAGAGAGACAACGGGGGAATGAGCGATCAGGAATCGAAGGTGCAGCCTTCGGATGCGGAGCTGATCGAGCACGCGCGATCGGGGGATCGCCGCGCGTTCGGTGAACTGTGGCGCCGTCATTACCGTCCTGCCGCTCGTGTCGCCCGCCAGATCACGTCGAGTATCGATGCGGATGACCTCGTCAGCGAGGCCTATGTGCGCATCTACCAGCGTGTTCTGGCGGGCGGCGGGCCCGCGACGGCGTTCCGCCCGTACCTCTACACGACGATCCGCAACCTCGCGGCGAGCTGGGGCACGGCCCAGTCGCGCGAAGTGGATGTCGACACGATCGACGAGGTCGAAGACGAGCGGATCCCGCACGATCCCGCCGCCGAGGCGCTCGACCGCACCCTGACCGCCCGGGCGTTCCGCTCGCTGCCGGAACGCTGGCGCACGGTGCTCTGGTACACCGAGATCGAGGGCATGGACCCGCACGAGGTCGCCCCGATCCTCGGCATCACCCCGAACGCGACCGCCGCGCTGTCGTACCGCGCCCGCGAGGGGCTGCGCGCCGCCTGGCTGCAGGCGCACGTCACCGACTCCGACGCCGCGGGCGAGTGCCGCTGGGCCCTCGAGCACCTCGGCTCGAACGCCCGCAAGAGCCTGGCCGCCCGCGAACAGCGCCGGCTGGATGCGCACCTGGCCGACTGTGCGAAGTGCTCGATCATCTCCGAGGAGGTCGAGGAGGTCGGCTCGCACCTCGCGCTCGTGATGATCCCGCTGCTGCTCGGCGGCGTCGTGGGCAGTGCGGTGCTCTCGCAGCTGGCCGCGCCGGGTGCGGCCATGGCGGCGGCGATCCCGGCCGTTCCGGCGGCGCTCGGCGCCAGCGCGACGGCCACCGCGGCCGGAACCGGCGCCGCGATCGCGACCGGCGGAGCCTCGAGCGCCTCGGCGGCGACCGGCGTGGGCACGACCGCCTCGGCGGCTGCCGCGACGTCGTCGGCTGCCGCGACGGCCGGGGTCGGCGCCGGCACGGCGGCGGTGGGGGCCGGGGCCTTCACCGGTCTCAGCTCGATCCTCGGCGGCGCGGCGCTCGTGGTCGTGATCGGCGGCGCCGTCGGCCTCAGCGCGACGACGACCGCGGCGGCGCCCGACCCGATCGCGGCCTCCGCCCCGCCCGCGGCGGCCAGCGCGCTCCGTCTCGGTGCGACGCCGAGCGGTCCGGCGGGCGCGGTCGACGTCGACGCGGGCGCACCCACCGGATCCGGGGATGCCGCGACCAGCGGCGACGTCGCGCCCGGCACCACGACGGGCGACCAGGCCGATTCGGGCGGTCTGGTGAACGGGGTCGTCTCCGGTGTCGGCGACGCGGCCGGCGGCGTCGTGAACGGCGTCGTGGGTCCGGTCGTCGGCGGCGCCGCGGATGCGGTGGACGGCGTCGTGGGCGGTGCGGTCGGCGCGGTCACCCCGTCGACGGCTCCGCCGGGTCAGTCCGCGCCGCCCGGGGCTCCGGTGTCGACGACGGTCGCGCTCGACCTCAGCGGACGCGGCACGCCGGGCGCGACCGTCGCGGCGCAGGCGGCGGGTGTCGTGTGGGCGACGACGACGGTCGGCTCCGACGGCCGCTGGGCGCTGCACATCGACGCGCTGCCGACGACCGCGGGCAGCGTCGCGCTCTCGCAGAAGGCGGGCGGCGCGATCGGCAGCGTGCTGAACCTGCTCGGCCTCACGTCGCCGCTCAGCCTCGACACGGGGCCGCTCGGTGTCGTGGTGAGACTGCTCAACTGAGTTCGCCAGAACTTTCTCGCGTTTCCGCGTCATAGAACGTGGAACGCCCGGTCTCCTCTCATGCGACGGTCCCAGCGTCGCAGCCCTCTGGCGTCGAATCGGGGGCGCAGGACCGGCGTCGACCGAGCGTCCCAGCGCCCGGTCGACGCCGGTCCTTCTGCGTTCTCCACAGACCGGCCCGCCGCCCTGCCCACTGTCTCTGGCGATCGGTACCATCACGACATGGCCCCGGAGATCCCACGTGAGTACCTCATCCCGCTGTACTCGCAGTCGGATGCGGCGCGGATCGTGAGCGCGAGCGGGTCGACGGTTCATCGCTGGATCAACGGCTACCGCGACGGGGCGACCGAGCACCCTCCGGTGATCGGATCGGCCTCGGCTGGTCGAGGGTTGACGATCCCGTTCATCGGCCTCGCCGAGATCTTCGTCCTCAATGCGTTCCGCAAAGCGGGGCTGCCATTGCAACGTATCCGTCCTGCCGTTGAGATCCTCAAGAACGGCATCGGTCTCGAGCACGCTCTCGCCAACGGACAGCTGCTCACCGACGGTGCCGAGATCCTCTTCGACAGCAAGGACCCCGGCGATCGTCGTCTGGTGGTCGTCCGCAACGGCGACGCCGTCTTCAATGAGGTCGTCGAGGACTATCTGCGCCACATCGACTTCGGTGATTTCGGTTACGCGACGGTGCTGCGCCTTCCGCAATATCCCGGCCCGACGGTGCAGGTCGATCCGCGGATCAACGGAGGGCGCCCCTCTCTCGCGTCCCGGTCAGTGTCGGTCGACGATGTGCTCTCTCGCCTTCGTGCAGGAGAGAGCATCGGCGACGTGGCCGACGACTACGGGGTCGGGTACGACGACGTTCTGAACCTCAATCGACTCGCCGCCTGAGCCGTCGGATGGACGCCGAGCTTCGATTCTTCATCGATCGCGGCATCGGGTCGCGGCTCGTGCCTGGTGGGCTCCGCGATGCTGGCTGGGCACTCACCACGATGGATGAGAGGTACGGGTCGACACGCTCTCAGAGCGTTACCGACGTCGAATGGATCACCGAAGCGACGAGCCGGGGAGAGATCCTGATCTGCAAGGATCGCGCGATCGCGAAGCGCCCGCTCGAAGCTGAGGCGATCCGCCTTCACGCCGCTCGAGTGCTGGTCATCGCCTCGGCGCAGCTGACCGGTTCTGAAATGCTGCGGCGACTGATCGCCAATGAATCGGCGATCGGGCGAGCTGCGAGGAATTCCGGGCCTTTCGTTCTCGGTGTCGACGTAGCCAAGCTCCACCGCATCCAACTGCGCTGAGTCCAGCCGGGGACGCGGAACGGCGCGACCCCCACGGGGATCACGCCGTTCCGGATGGTGCGGGTGAGGCCGATCAGGCCGACACGAGGTCGGACTTCGGCACGTCGGGCTTGCCGCGCAGCACGGCCGCCTTGACCTCGGCGATCGCCTTCGTCACCTCGATGCCGCGGGGGCAGGCCTCGGAGCAGTTGAAGGTCGTGCGGCAGCGCCACACGCCCTCCTTGTCGTTGAGGATGTCGAGGCGCACCTGGGCGGCCTCGTCGCGGCTGTCGAAGATGAAGCGGTGCGCGTTCACGATCGCGGCCGGGCCGAAGTACTGGCCGTCGGTCCAGAAGACCGGGCACGAGGAGGTGCAGGCGGCGCAGAGGATGCACTTGGTCGTGTCGTCGAAGCGCTCGCGCTGCGCGACCGACTGGATACGCTCCTTCTCCGGCTTGCCCGAGGCCTGCAGGAAGGGCTGCACCTCGCGGTAGGAGGCGAAGAACGGCTCCATGTCGACGATGAGGTCCTTCTCGAGCGGCAGGCCCTTGATCGCCTCGACGTAGATCGGCTTCGAGATGTCGAGGTCCTTGATCAGGGTCTTGCAGGCGAGGCGGTTGCGGCCGTTGATGCGCATGGCATCCGAGCCGCAGACGCCGTGCGCGCAGGAGCGACGGAACGAGAGCGAGCCGTCCTGCTCCCACTTGATCTTGTGCAGCGCGTCGAGGATGCGGTCGGTCGCGAACAGCTCCACGTCGTAGTCGACCCAGCGCGGCTCGTCGTCGAACTCGGAGTCGAAGCGGCGGATGATCAGCGTCACCGTGAACGACTCGATCGGCGCCTCGTCGGCGGGGGCGCTCGCGCCCTCGAGAACAGCGGACTCGGCCATCAGTGCTTCCTCTCGTCACGGAAGGTCGGCGTGCCGGCCATCAGTACTTGCGCTCCATCGGCTGGTAGTTCGTGACGACCACGGGCTTCCAGTCGAGGGTGATGTGGTCGGCGGCGTCGGCCGAGTGCGGGTCGCCCGTCAGGTACGCCATCGTGTGCTTCATGTAGTTCTCGTCGTCGCGCTTCGGGAAGTCGTCGCGCATGTGGCCGCCGCGGCTCTCCTTGCGGTTGCGGGCGGAGAACACGACGACCTCGGCGAGGTCGAGCAGGAAGCCGAGCTCGATGGCCTCGAGCAGGTCGGTGTTGTAGCGGTGGCCCTTGTCCTGCACCGAGATCTGCTGGTAGCGCTGGCGCAGCGAGTGGATGGTCTCGGTCACCTTGGCGAGCGACTCGTCGGTGCGGAAGACCTGGGCGTTCTTGTCCATCTCCTCCTGCAGCTCCTTGCGGAGGGAGGCGATGCGCTCGGTGCCGGTCGCGTTGCGGGTGCTCTCGACGAGCTCGCGCACGAACTTGGCCGGGTCTTCCGGCAGCGGCGTGAACTCCGCGGTCTTGGCGTAGGCGGCGGCGTTGTTGCCGGCGCGCTTGCCGAAGACGTTGATGTCGAGCAGCGAGTTGGTGCCGAGGCGGTTCGAGCCGTGCACCGAGACGCAGGCGCACTCGCCGGCGGCGTAGAGGCCGGGCACGACGGTCGTGTTGTCGCGCAGCACCTCGGCGCTGACGTTGGTCGGGATGCCGCCCATCGCGTAGTGCGCGGTCGGCATGACCGGAACCGGCTCGACGACCGGGTCGACGCCGAGGTAGGTGCGGGCGAACTCGGTGATGTCGGGCAGCTTGGTCTCGAGCACCTCGGCGCCCAGGTGGGTGCAGTCGAGCAGCACGTAGTCCTTGTGCGGGCCGGCGCCGCGGCCCTCCGCGACCTCCTGCACCATGCAGCGCGCGACGATGTCGCGCGGCGCGAGGTCCTTGATGGTGGGGGCGTAGCGCTCCATGAAGCGCTCACCCGAGGCGTTGCGCAGGATCGCGCCCTCGCCGCGGGCGCCTTCGGTGAGCAGGATGCCGAGGCCGGCCAGGCCGGTCGGGTGGAACTGGAAGAACTCCATGTCCTCGAGCGGCAGCTTCTTGCGCCAGATGATGCCGACGCCGTCGCCCGTGAGGGTGTGCGCGTTCGAGGTGGTCTTGTAGACCTTGCCGAAGCCGCCGGTCGCGTAGATGATCGCCTTCGCCTGGAAGACGTGGATCGCGCCCGTCGCGAGCTCGTAGGCGACGATGCCCGAGGGCTGCTCGACGCCATCCACCTCGGTCATGACCATGTCGAGCGCGTAGTACTCGTTGTAGAACTCGACGCCGAGCTTGACGCAGTTCTGGAACAGCGTCTGCAGGATCATGTGGCCGGTGCGGTCGGCCGCGTAGCAGGCGCGGCGCACGGGCGCCTTGCCGTGGTCGCGGGTGTGTCCGCCGAAGCGGCGCTGGTCGATCTTGCCCTCGGGGGTGCGGTTGAAGGGCAGGCCCATGTTCTCGAGGTCGAGGACGGCGTCGATGGCCTCCTTGGCGAGGATCTCGGCCGCATCCTGGTCGACCAGGTAGTCACCGCCCTTGACGGTGTCGAAGGTGTGCCACTCCCAGCTGTCCTCCTCGACATTGGCGAGCGCGGCGGCCATGCCGCCCTGCGCCGCGCCGGTGTGCGAGCGGGTGGGGTAGAGCTTGGTGATGACCGCGGTCTTGACCTGCGGGCCGGCCTCGATCGCCGCGCGCATGCCGGCGCCGCCGGCGCCGACGATCACGACGTCGTACTGGTGGTAGGTCACGCCGTCGATGACGGCTCCGTCTTCGAAGTCCATGCCGCTCAGCCCTTCGCCGTGCAGAACTGGGCGAGGTCGCCGCCCTGGGCGGCTCCGATGCAGGGGTCGAAGGTGAAGATCACGAGGCTCCCGAGAAGGATCAGCACGATGGTGGAGACGAGGATCGCCCCGAGCAGCACCTTGCGCAGGCGCCCGCGGGCGTAGTCGTTGGTGAGGGTGCGCATGCCGTTGGCGCCGTGGATGAGCGCGAGCCAGAGCATGAGGGTGTCCCAGACGACCCAGAACGGGTCGGCCCACTTGCCCGCGACGAACGCGAAGTCGATCGCGTGCACGCCGTCGCCGGCGACGAGGTTGACGAAGAGGTGGCCGAAGACGAGCACGAGCAGCAGCACGCCGCTGATGCGCATGTACAGCCAGCCCCACTTCTCCCAGTTGACCTTGCGGGGCCGGGAGGAGCTCGAGCGCGGCGCCGGGATGGTGGCGGTCATCAGTGGCCTCCGAAGACGACGCTGAGGTGGCGCGGCAGGAAGCCGGCCATCGTCACGGCCCAGAGGCCGACGACGATCCAGAACATGAGCCGCTGGTGGCGGGCGCCCCAGGCGGTGAGGTCGATGAGGATGATGCGCAGCCCGTTGAACGCGTGGAACACGATCGCCGCGACCAGGCCGGCCTCGCCGAGGCCCATGATCGGCGTCTTGTACGTGTTGATCACGGCGTCGTAGGCGTCGGGGCTGATGCGCACGAGTGCGGTGTCGAGAATGTGCACCAGGAGGAAGAAGTAGATCGCGGTACCGGTGATCCGATGCAGCACCCACGACCACATTCCCTCGCGACCGCGGTACAGGGTGCCGGCGGGGCGCTTCGGTGAGGGGATGCGGGGGGCGGTGACGGGGCCGGACTGAACCTGGCTCGACACGGGAGTCCCTCCTTGGAGCCCCGCCCGTCGCAGGGTGGTGTGCGAGGGATGTCGCGTCTGCTGCGGAGCTCTCCTGAGTCTAGGCCCGCCTCGGGGGCGTCGCAGGTCAGGTGGGCCTAACCTCTCTCGACGTCGAGACATCAGGTCGGCGTCGTGCATCCGACCGACGCGCGTCGCGCTCCTGAACGAGCGCTCAGGCTCCGCGCCGTCGATGTCGCGGGATGCTCAGTCGCGGCCCGGTACCGTGACGGGCATGAGCGCTCCCTCGCCCGGTCTCGACCGCTTCCATGCCGTGATCCCCGCCGGCGGCGTCGGGTCGCGTCTCTGGCCGCTGTCGCGCGCCGGGGCGCCGAAGTTCCTGCACCCGCTGAGCGGCAGCGGCGAGAGCCTGCTGCGCGACACCTGGCAGCGCGTCGCCCCGCTGAGCGGCGAGGGCCGCATCCTCGTCGTCACCGGGCGCGCGCACGCGGATGCGGTGCGCGAGCAGCTGCCCGAGCTCGATGACGCGAACCTGGTGCTCGAGGACGAGCCGCGCGAGTCGTCGGCGGCGATCGGGCTCGCCGCGGCGATCCTGGTGCGCCGCGAGCCCGACGTCATCGTCGGCTCGTTCCACGCCGACCACGTCATCCGCGGCGTCGCCGCGTTCGGCCAGGCGGTGCGTCAGGCGGTCGCGGTGGCGGACGCCGGCTACATCGCGACGATCGGCGTGCCGCCCACCGAGCCGGCGACCGGCTTCGGCTACATCCGCGCGACGAGCGCCCTGGCCGATGTGCCGGGCGTGCTGCAGGTCGACAGCTTCGTCGAGAAGCCCGACCTCGAGACGGCGATCGGCTACCTGGCCACGGGCGACTACCTCTGGAACGCGGGCATGTTCGTCTCCCGCGCCGACGTGCTGCTCGAGCGGATGCGCATCGAGCAGCCGGACCTTGTCGCGGGGCTCGAGGAGCTCGCCGCGGTCTGGGACACGGACGCCCGCGACGAGGCGGTGGCCCGCATCTGGCCCGCGCTGCCGAAGATCGCGATCGACTACTCGGTCGCCGAGCCCGCCGCCGCCGCGGGGCGGCTGGCCGTCGTGCCCGGCAGGTTCACCTGGCACGACGTCGGCGACTTCGCCACCATCGCTCGGCTCGGCGCGGCCGGCCGGCCGAACCAGCTCGTGACCCTCGGCGACGCCGACCAGGTGATCGCCGACGACAGCTCCGGCCTCGTCGTCGCGAGCGGCGGCCGGCTGGTGTCGCTCATCGGCCTGCGCGACGTCGTCGTCGTCGACACCGAGGACGCGCTGCTGGTCACCACGACCGAGCACGCGCAGCGGGTCAAGCAGACGGTCGAGGCGATCAAGGAGCAGGGGCGCTCGCAGCTGCTCTGAGCGGGCCTCGCCGCCCCGCGCGACGGGCTCTCGGGGAGCCCGCGCGGCGCATCCCGTTTCCGTCTCGTTTCGCGGCGGGCGCGGCTTTGTAACGCTTCCGACTCGACCCCGGGACCGGGGCTTTCCTCGCCTGTAACGCGAGGTAACGTGTCCCCAAATCCGGCGGGCGCTCACCATGCCCGCGCTTCCCAGGAGGACCTCACGTGACATTCATCCTGCGCAAGACCGGTCTCGCCGGCCTCGCCACCCTCGGCGCGAGCGTGCTCGTGCTCACCGGCTGCGCCAGCGCGCCCAGCGACTCGGGCAGCGACAGCGCCAAGTCCGACTTCCTGCCCTGCATGGTCTCCGACGACGGCGGCTACGACGACCACTCGTTCAACGAGTCGGGTCTCAACGGGCTCGAGGCCGCCGCCAAGGCGATCGGCTCGAAGGAGAAGCACGTCCAGTCGTCGAGCGAAGACGACTACGCGCCGAACATCGACCAGCTGCTCAACCAGGGCTGCAACCTCATCGTCACCGTCGGCTTCAAGCTGTCGGCCGCGACCGTCAGCGCCGCGAAGGCGAACAGCGACGTCGAGTTCGCGATCATCGACGACGGCCTCGACAACGAGGGTGCCAAGGACAAGGACGGCAAGGACACCGGCGACGGCAAGGTCGACGTCGAGAACGGCAAGCCGATCCTCTTCGACACCGCCCAGGCGGCGTTCCTCGGCGGCTACGCCGCGGCCAGCTACTCGAAGACCGGCGTCGTCGGCACCTTCGGCGGCATCCCGATCCCGCCCGTCACGATCTTCATGGACGGCTTCGTCGACGGCGTGAAGTACTACAACGAGCAGAAGAACAAGGACGTCAAGGTCGTCGGCTGGGACAAGGACAGCCAGAACGGCGTCTTCACCGGCGGCTTCGCGGCCGGCGTCGAGGCCAAGACCGCGGCCCAGGGCCTGCTCGACCAGAACGCCGACGTGCTGATGCCGGTCGGCGGCCCGATCTACCAGAGCGCCGCTGAGGCGATCCGCGACAAGGGCGGCGACATCGCGATGATCGGCGTCGACGCCGACGTCTACCTGTCCGACCCCTCGGTCAAGGACCTGCTGCTCACCTCGGTGCAGAAGGGCATCGACAAGGGCGTGGAGGACGTGGTCAAGGCCGCGGCCGACAAGAAGTTCGACAACACCCCCTACGTCGGCACGCTGAAGAACGGCGGCGTCGGCCTGGCCCCCTTCCACGACTTCTCGTCGAAGGTCGACTCGGGTCTGCAGGGTGAGCTCGACTCCATCAAGGAGAAGATCATCTCCGGTGACATCAAGGTCACCTCGAAGGCCTCGCCGAAGTAATCCGGCGAGAACTGACCCGGATCGGGGAGGTCGGACATGTCCGGCCTCCCCGATCCTGTTTCCCCGTGTCCGCCCGGCGACATAGATTGACGACATGAAGCTCGAACTCCAGGGCATCACCAAGCGCTTCGGCTCCCTGGTCGCGAACGACCACATCGACCTCGTGGTCGAGCCCGGTGAGATCCACTGCCTCCTCGGCGAGAACGGCGCCGGCAAGTCGACGCTGATGAACGTGCTCTACGGCCTCTACCAGGCCGACGAGGGCAGCATCCTGCTCGACGACGCCGTGCAGCACTTCTCCGGGCCCGGCGATGCGATGGCCGCCGGCATCGGCATGGTGCACCAGCACTTCATGCTCATCCCCGTCTTCACCGTCGCCGAGAACGTCATGCTCGGCCACGAGCAGACCAGGGCGGGCGGACTGCTCGACCTGGCCGCGGCCCGCGCGAAGGTGCGCGAGATCTCGGCCCGCTTCGGCTTCGACGTCGACCCCGACGCGCGCATCGAGGACCTGCCGGTCGGCGTGCAGCAGCGCGTCGAGATCATCAAAGCCCTGTCGCGCGACGCGAAGGTGCTCGTGTTCGACGAGCCCACCGCCGTGCTCACCCCGCAGGAGACCGACGAGCTGATGGCGATCATGCGCCAGCTCAAGCAGTCGGGCACCGCGATCGTCTTCATCACCCACAAGCTGCGCGAGGTGCGCGAGGTCGCCGACCGCATCACCGTCGTGCGGCTCGGCAAAGTCGTCGGCGAGGCGTCGCCCACCGCATCCAACTCCGAGCTCGCCGCGATGATGGTCGGCCGCTCGGTGTCGCTCACCGTCGAGAAGACCCCGGCGGACCCCGGCGAGGCCGCGCTCGTCGTGCGCGATCTCTCGGTCATCGACCCGCAGAACCAGTACGTCGTCTCGCACGTCGACTTCGAGGTGCGCCGCGGCGAGATCCTCGCGATCGCCGGCGTGCAGGGCAACGGCCAGACCGAGCTCACCGAGGCGCTGCTCGGACTCCAGCCGCGCACCGAGGGATCCGTCACCCTCGACGGCGTCGAGATCGCCGGACTCGCCCCGCGCCGCATCCTGGATGCCGGCGTCGGCTTCGTGCCCGAAGACCGCGGCGAAGACGGACTGGTCGGCGAGTTCACGATCAGCGAGAACCTCATGCTCGACCGCTCGAACGGCGCGCCCTTCGTGCGCGGCGGCGCCGTGCAGAAGGCCGTGCTCGATGCCTTCGCCGAGGAGAAGGTGCGCGAGTTCGACATCCGCGCCCAGGGCATCGGCACCGCCGTCGGCCGTCTCTCCGGCGGCAACCAGCAGAAGGTCGTGCTCGCCCGCGAGCTCAGCCGCGAGCTGCGGCTGTTCGTCGCCGCGCAGCCCACCCGCGGCGTCGACGTCGGCTCGATCGAGTTCATCCACAAGCGCATCGTCGCCACCCGCGACCAGGGCGTGCCGATCATCGTCGTCTCGACCGAGCTCGATGAGGTCGTCGCCCTCGCCGACCGCATCGCCGTCATGTACCGCGGCGGCATCGTCGGCATCGTGCCCGCCGACACCCCGCGCGACGTGCTCGGCCTCATGATGGCCGGCGAGAGCCCCGAGTCCGCCGGCGCCGCCGTCGCGCCCGCCGTCACCACCACCGGAGCCGCCCAGTGAGCGAGAAAATCCCCGGAGAGGACCAGCTGCCGACCCCCGGCCAGGTCCTGCCCCTGGCCCCCGAGCCGCAGAGCGCGCAGGGCGTCGAGCCCGGCCAGGCCTCGGGAACGAAGCCGGCCGACGAGGTCCCGCCGCCGCCCGCGGCGAACCGGGTGATGCGCGAGATCCTCTCCAGCAACTGGCTGATGACCCTGCTCGCGATCGTGCTCGCGCTCGTCGTGGCGAGCATCCTCATCGTCGTCACCGACGAGAACGTGCAGAAGGCCGCCGGCTACTTCTTCGCCCGCCCCGCCGACACCTTCCAGGCGATCGGCCGGTCCATCGGCGGCGCGTACTACAGCCTGTTCCAGGGCGCGGTGTACAACTTCGCCCGGCCCGGCTTCGTCAACGGCATCAAGCCGCTGACCGAGACCCTCGCCTTCGCCGCTCCGCTCATCGCGGCCGGACTCGGCGTCGCGGTCGCGTTCCGCGTCGGCCTGTTCAACATCGGCGGACGCGGCCAGATCCTCATCGCGGCGGCCGTCGCCGGCTGGATCTCCTGGTCGTTCCCGCTGCCGCCGTTCATCCACATGCTCGTCGCCGTCGTCGGCGCGCTCATCGGTGGCGCGGTGTGGGGCGGCCTGGTCGGCTTCATCAAGGCCCGCACCGGCGCGCACGAGGTGATCCTCACGATCATGCTCAACTACGTCGCGCTGTACCTGATCCAGTTCCTGCTCAAGACGCCGGGCGCCCTCCAGGCGCCGGGCACCAGCAACCCCAAGACGCCGCCGACCGACCCGAGCGCGGTCATGCCGACCCTGAGCGACCTGCTCACGCTGCTCAACGGCGGAACCCAGGTCGGGTCGTTCCGGCTCAACGTGGGATTCATCCTCGTCATCCTCGCGACGATGTTCGTGGCCTGGCTGCTGAACCGCTCGAGCACCGGATTCCGCTTCCGCGCCGTGGGCGAGAACCCGCACGCCGCGCGCGTCGCCGGCATCGACGTCAAGTGGGTCTTCGTGCTCGCGATGATCATCTCGGGTGCGCTCGTCGGCCTCGCCGGCTCGATCCAGGTGCTCGGCACCAACACCTCCGGCTTCGGCGACGGCATCGACGCCGGCATCGGCTTCGACGCGATCACCGTCGCGCTGCTCGGCCGCTCCCGGCCCTGGGGCGTGTTCTTCAGCGGCATCCTGTTCGGCGCGCTCAAGGCCGGCGGCTACTCGATCCAGGCCGGCGAGGGCATCCCGATCGACATCGTCGTCGTGGTGCAGTCGGTCATCGTGCTCTTCATCGCCGCGCCGCCGCTCGTGCGCGCGGTGTTCCGACTCCCGGCGCCCGGCTCGAAGCCGAAGGCCCGACGACCGCGCCTCACGGCGGAGGTGACCCGATGAGCGCCGAGACCGCCGCCCCCGTCGTGCCGGCAGCCCACGCGCCGATCGTGCTCGAGAAGGCGATCGTCCGCAGTCCGAAGGCTCCGGTAATCCTCGGCGTCTTCGCACTGCTCGCGCTGCTCGCCGCCTTCGCTTTCCCGCGCACCGGGACGACCCGCTTCGGCCTGTCGACCTCGCGCGACTCCATCCAGCTCGACCCGATCCCGGTGTCGACCCAGCCCGTCGTCGCCGTGATCGCGGTGCTGCTCGCGCTGCTCGCGATCCTCGCCGCCGTCATCGTGGCGCGCGGGCGCACCGGCAAGCTGCCGCTCTGGCTCACGATCGTGTTCGCGGTGCTGTTCGTCGTCGCGTTCCTCACCTGGGCCGTGGCCGACGGGCTGCTGCCCTTCACCGGTCTGCTGGTCGGCGCGCTCGGGGTCAGCACCCCGCTGATCTTCGGCGCGCTCGGCGGCGTGCTCTCCGAGCGTGTCGGCGTGGTCAACGTCGCGATCGAGGGTCAGCTGCTGTTCGGCGCCTTCTCGGCCGCGCTCGTGGGCGTCGCCACCGGCAGCGCCGCGGCGGCCCTGATCGCGGCGGCCGTCGCCGGCATGCTCGTGTCCTTCGTGCTCGCGGCGTTCTCGATCAAGTACCTGGTCGACCAGGTGATCGTCGGCGTCGTGCTCAACGTGCTCGTCACCGGCCTCACCACCTTCCTCGCCGGCGTGATCGACGTCGACAAGATCCCCGCCTCGGCGCGCTTCGCGACCGTGCCGATCCCGCTGCTCAGCGAGATCCCGGTCGTCGGACCGCTGCTGTTCCGCCACTCGCTCATCGTGTACTTCATGTACATCGCCGTCTTCGCGGTGTGGTTCGGGCTCAACAAGACCCGCTGGGGCCTGCGCCTGCGCGCGGTCGGCGAGCACCCGAAAGCCGCCGACACGGTCGGCATCAACGTGGGCCGCACCCGATTCTGGAACGTGTCGCTCGCGGGCGCGATCGCCGGCATCGGCGGCGCCTACCTCGCCCTCGACGCGATCGGCCTGTTCTCGAAGGAGATGACGAACGGCGCCGGATTCATCGCCCTCGCCGCAGTCATCTTCGGCCGCTGGGATCCGGTGCGCGCCGTGCTCGCCGCCCTGCTCTTCGGGTTCGCGACGAGCCTGCAGAACTCGCTCAGCGCGGCCGGCGTGACGGCGGTGCCGAAGGAGTTCCTGCTGATGCTCCCGTACCTGATCACCGTGCTCGCGGTCGCGGGGCTCGTCGGCCAGGTGCGCGGCCCGGCCGCCGCCGGCAAGCCGTACATCAAGAGCTGAGGGGCGAGCGGATGACCGACCAGACCGCGACCGAGGCAGCCGCTCGCGGCGCCGACATCGACTGGGCCGGGCTGCACGAGCTGGCCGTCGAGGCCGCGACGCACGCCTACGTTCCCTACTCGAAGTTCCCCGTCGGCGTCGCCGCCGTCGTCGACGACGGCCGGATCATCTCGGGCGCGAACGTCGAGAACGCCTCCTACGGCCTCACGCTCTGCGCCGAGTGCTCGCTCGTCTCCGCGCTGCACATGACCGGCGGCGGCAAGCTGACCGCCTTCGTCTGCGTCGACGGCAACGGCGACGCGCTCATGCCGTGCGGACGCTGTCGCCAGCTGCTGTTCGAGCACTCGGCCGAGGGGATGCTGCTCGCCACGGTGTCGGGCATCCGCACGATCGACGAGGTCATCCCCGACGCTTTCGGCCCGCGCACGCTCGCGGTGTACCGGGGCGAGGAACAGGCCTGAGCGATCCGGTGCGGGCGCCGCGCCCGACCCCCGGGGCTCGCGCCTGGGCGCTCTGACAACGCTGTCGCAGAGTCCTCTGGGCGGGGCCCGGGCGGTGGAGGCGCGAGCGTAGCGTCGCGCGCATGAGCTCCACCGCACCGTCCCGTCGTCCGTCCCCGTTCCGCCGCCACTCGCTGGTCGTCTCCGCGCTCGCGGTCGCCGGAGCCGCGGTCGTGGGGCTGAGCGGCTGCAGCGCGCCAGGAGGCGACTCCGCGTCAGGAGGCTCGAGCGGCGGCGCCTCCACGTCGCCGAGCGTGACGTCGAAGCCGACGATCAGCGTCTCGCCGCCGGCGCCCTCGCCCGATCCGCAGGACCCGGACGCACCCGGCAGGCAGTGCCCCGACGAGGCCCTGAAGGTCGCCGTGACCGAGGATCCGGGTGGCTCGGGCGCCGGCAGCACCGGCTACGACATCGTCTTCACGAACACCGGCGGCGGATCCTGCGAGCTGCGCGGCTACCCGGGCGTCTCCGTCGTCGGCCACGGCGACGGAACCCAGCTCGGCGTGCCGGCCGAGCGGCCGTCCGCCGGTCCCGCGATCCAGACCGTCAGCATCCAGCCGGGCGGTGCCGCGACGGCCGTCGTGCGCGTCGCGAACCTGCAGGGCGGCGGTGGGGCGACCGGATGCGCGACCGCGACGGGCGACGGCTGGCGGGTCTACCCGCCGCACTCCTTCGCGGCCGTCTTCGTGCCCGACGCGGGCGTTCTCGCCTGCACCGACAGCACGGTGTGGATGGACTTCGCCTCGCCCGTCGCGAATGACTGAACCGCGCCTCCATCCGCCCGTCGCACGCCGTAATCTGGTCGGGTGGTAGAGCGCTTCGATGTCGTCGATCTCATCCGGACCAAGCGGGACAAGGGGGCGCTGACGACCGACCAGATCGACTGGCTGGTCGACGCGTACACCCGCGGCTACGTCGCCGACGAGCAGATGTCGGCCATGACCATGGCGATCTTCCTCAACGGCATGCAGCGCGACGAGATTCGCGATCTCACCCTCGCGATGATCGCGAGCGGCGAGCGCCTCGACTTCTCCGGTCTGTCGAAGGCGACGACCGACAAGCACTCGACCGGCGGCGTCGGCGACAAGATCACGCTTCCGCTGGCCCCGCTCGTCGCCTCCTTCGGCGTCGCCGTGCCGCAGCTCTCGGGTCGCGGCCTCGGCCACACCGGCGGAACCCTCGACAAGCTCGAGTCGATCCCCGGCTGGCGCGCGGCGTTGACGAACGACGAGTTCATGAGTCAGCTCGACTCGGTCGGCGCGGTCATCTGCGCGGCCGGATCGGGCCTCGCTCCGGCCGACGGCAAGCTCTACGCCCTGCGCGACATCACCGGCACGGTCGAATGCATCCCGCTCATCGCGTCGAGCATCATGTCGAAGAAGATCGCCGAGGGCACCGCCTCGCTCGTGCTCGACGTGAAGTTCGGCTCGGGCGCGTTCATGCAGGACCCGGCGCGCGCCCGCGAGCTGGCCGAGACGATGGTGCGCCTGGGCACGGATGCGGGCGTCGCGACGCGCGCGCTGCTCACCGACATGGATGTGCCGCTCGGCCTCGCTATCGGCAACGCGAACGAGGTGCGCGAGTCGGTCGAGGTGCTCGCCGGCGGCGGGCCCGCCGACGTGGTCGAGCTGACGGTCGCGCTCGCCCGCGAGATGCTCGACCTCGCCGGGCTCCCCGACGCGGACCCGGCCCAGGCGCTGAAGGACGGCCGCGCGATGGACAGCTGGAACGCGATGATCCGCGCGCAGGGCGGCGACCCCGAGGCGACGCTGCCGACCCCGAGCGAGACCCACACGGTCGTCGCCGACCGCGACGGCGTGATCGACCGCCTCGAGGCGCTGCCCTTCGGCATCGCGGCCTGGCGTCTCGGCGCCGGTCGGGCGCGCAAGCAGGACCCGGTCATCCACTCGGCCGGCATCGATCTGCACGTGAAGCCGGGCACCGCGGTGAAGGCGGGCGACCCGCTCTTCACCCTCGGCGCCGAGGACCCGGCCCGCTTCGAGCGCGCGCTCGAGTCGATCGAGGGCGCCTGGTCGATCGCCGACACGGCGCCTGCCGCGCGTCCGCTCATCGTCGACCGCATCGTCTGAGCGGTCGCTCAGAGCAGCGGCCCCGGCAGCGCGGGCGCGTTCCGGGGCGTCCGCGGGCGACCGGCGCGAGGGCGCTGCCGCGTCAGGCGGGATCCGGAGCCGACGGCTTCTCGGCCCGCCCAAGAACCGCTGCGGCGTCCGCGCTCGCGGCGGGCGCCGCGTCCCGATGCCCGAGCGAGGTCTGGAACCGCAGGAGGTAGCCGTCAGGGTCCTCGACGAGGAACTGGCGCACGCCGACCTCGCGGCGATCGTCGACGCGGTACCACTTCGTTTCCGGTTCCAGGAAGAGCGGATGCTCGGCCGCCCGCAGCGCCGACAGGATCGGATCGAGATCGGTGACGCCGATCTGGAAGTTGACGCCTCGGCCGAACGGCCGCTCCAGCGCTCCCGTCATCCAGTCGCGCCCGACGCCGCGCTGATCGAGCATGACGTGCGCCGATCCCCGCGACAGATAGGCGAATCCCTCGTCGGGGCGCTCGTATTCGATCCGGAACCCGCAGAGCCCCACCCAGAACGCGAGACTCGCGGGCGTGCTCTCGACGATCAGCTCCGGCACGAGATCGGGCGGCACCGCGGCCGCCTACGGCAGCCGACTGAGCGCGGCGACCACGAGATCCCAGAAGCGCTCGTTCTCGACGCCGAGCGCGACCGAGGTGGGCGTCGACTCGGGGGCGGGCTCGCGCAGATCGGCGACGGTCATCCCCTTCGTCAGCGTGCCGGTCAGCTCGACCGCGAGCGGGGCCTTCACCGCGCGCACGAGCGTCGGGTCGATGACCATCGCGACCGTGACCGGGTCGTGCACGGGCGGATGCGCGAAGCCGTGCCCGGCGTAGGCGGCGCCGTAGAAGTCGAGCAGGCCGCCGACGAAGGCGGACGAGCGGGTGCCGACGGCGTCGAGCTTCGCGCGGATCTCGGGCGTCACGACCGCCTGGTGGGTCGCATCCAGCCCCACCATCGTGATCGGCCAGCCCGCGCCGATCACGATCTGCGCTGCTTCGGGGTCGATCGCGATGTTGAACTCGCTGAACGGGCCGTGGTTGCCGACGTGCACACCGCCGCCCATGAAGATCACCTCGCGCACGCGCTCGACGATGCGCTGCTCGAGTCGCACGGCGAGGGCGACGTTGGTGAGGGCGCCCGTTGGCACGAGCGTGATCTCGCCCGGCTCGGAGCCCATGATCGTGTCGATGATGAGCTGCACGCCGTGGCGCGAGTCGAGCGCGCGCGTCGGCTCGGGCAGCTGCGGTCCGTCGAGGCCCGACTCGCCGTGGTACTCGGGCGCGTACTCGACCTCGTGCAGCAGCGGCCGGTGGGCGCCGCGCGCGATCGGCACCGTCGGGTCGAGACCGGCGAGCTCGGCGATCGCGAGCGCGTTGCGGGTGACCTTCTCGATGCTCTGGTTGCCGCTGACGGTCGTGATCGCGGCGATCTCGACGCCGGGGTCCCCGGCGGCGAGCAGGATCGCGATCGCGTCGTCATGGCCGGGGTCGCAGTCGAGCAGGATGCGTCGGGTCACGGGTCCATCATCCCGCGCCGTCGGTCGCGCATCGCGCACGGATCGCTCGGCTTCGGGGACGGTCGCGCGGCGACTGCGGGCGCGGCTGCCGGAATGGCATCCCCGCGGGAAGCTGTCGGGTGCGGGCGGGTAGATTCGATGCCATGACCGACGCGCGCGACGCAGCCACTCCGAGCACCGCAGTCGAGGGCGTCGCCCTCGCCGACCTGCCCAAGGTCTCTCTGCACGACCACCTCGACGGCGGACTGCGCCCCGGCACGATCATCGAACTGGCCGCCGCGGCCGGCGTCGACGTGCCCGAGAGCGACCCCGAGGCGCTCGGCGGCTGGTTCCGCGCCCAGTCCGACTCGGGCAGCCTGGTCGAGTACCTGAAGACCTTCGACCTCACGATCGCCGTCATGCAGACCGAGGAGGGCCTGCGTCGCGTCGCGCGCGAGTTCGTCGAAGACCTGCACGCCGACGGCGTGCTCTACGGCGAGCTGCGCTGGGCGCCCGAGCAGCACGTGCAGAAGGGCCTCTCGACGGATGCCGCGGTCGAGGCCGTGCAGGCCGGCATCGACGAGGCCGTCGCGAACGTCGAGGCGCAGGGCGGCTGGATCCGCGCCGGACAGCTGGTGAGCGCGATGCGCCACCTCGACAACGGCGTCGAGATCGCCGAGCTGGCGCTGCGCCACCGCGATGTCGGGGTGCACGGCTTCGACATCGCCGGCCCCGAGGACGGCTTCCCGCCGAGTCGGATGAAGGACGCCTTCGACCTGCTGCTCGCGGAGGGTCTCCCGATCACCGTGCACGCCGGCGAAGCCGCCGGGCTCGCCTCCATCCGCAGCGCCCTGATCGACGGGCACGCGCTGCGCCTCGGTCACGGTGTGCGCATCCGCGAGGACATCGAGATCGTCAGCGACGACGGCGAGGCCGTGGGCGTGCGCCTCGGCCGCCTCGCCCAGTGGGTGCGCGACCGCCGCATGCCGCTCGAGGTCAGCCCGAGCTCGAACCTGCAGACCGGCGCCTTCGCGGCCTGGGGCTCCGACTTCGACGACCACCCCTTCGACACCCTCTACCAGCTCGGCTTCGCGGTCACGGTGAACACCGACAACCGCCTCATGAGCGGAACCTCGCTCACCCGCGAGCTGGGCCTTCTCTCGGACGCCTTCGGCTACGACCTCGACGACCTGCTCACCTTCCAGCTCAACGCGGCCGAGGGCGCCTTCCTGCCCCTCGAGGACCGCGTCGAGCTGCAGGCCCGCATCGAAGAGGGATTCGGTCTCGACTGAGATGGCGCTGCCCCCTCTCGGCGACGAGGTGATCGTGATCCGCGGCGAGGCCGCCGACTGGCGTGCCGCCGTGCGGCTGGCCGGCGACGCCCTCGTGCGCGGCGGCGCCACCCGGCCGCCCTACAGCGACGCGATGGTGCGGATGATCGACGAGCACGGCCCCTACGCCGTCATCTCGCCCGGACTCGCGCTCGCGCACGCGCGTCCCGGGCCCGACGTGCTCGCCGATGGGCTCTCGGTCGTCACCCTCGCCGAGCCGGTGCTGTTCGGGCATCCGCAGAACGACCCCGTGCGCGTCGTGCTCGGTCTCGCCGTCGCGACGCCAGCGCGGCACCTGACCGCGATCGCCGACCTGGCGAACGTGTTCAACGACTCGGACACGACCGAGCGCCTCGCCGCCGCCGACGACGCGGATGCAGTGCGCGCGATCCTCGCCGGCTGACCCACCCCGCCGACGCGTGGGATCATCGTGCGCATGAAGATCGTGGCGATCTGCGGCGCCGGAATCGGCACCAGCGGCATCCTCAAGGTGAACGCCGAGCGCGTGCTGCAGCGACTCGGCATCACGGCGGCCGTCGTCGCGACCGACCTCGACTCGCTGCAGGCGGAGGCGGATGACGCGCAGGTCATCCTGACCAGCCCCGAGTTCGTGGCGCAGATCGGAAAGACCTTCGCCGACGTGATCGTGATCGACAACTACTTCGACACCGCCGAGCTGACGTCGAAGCTCGAGTCCGCCCTCGGCTGACCTGGTCGCGCAGGATCGCGCGGCGATCCTGACTCCGCCGCACGATATCTCGCGGCGTCACCCAGATCGTGCGGCGCCGAGCGCGACGACGTCAGCTCAGCAGCTCGCGCATCCCCGCGTCGAGTCGCGCGACGAGGTCGCGCGCGGCCGCGAGGCGCTCGGCCCCCGTGCCGTTCGTCGACGCCGCGTCGATGTACACCTTGAGCTTCGGCTCGGTGCCGCTCGGACGCACGATCACACGGCCGTCGCCCTCGAGCCGGTAGCGCAGGATGTCGCCCTTCGGGTAGTCGCCGACCCCCTCGAGGAAGTCCTCGACCGAGACCACGGCGACACCGCCGACCGACGTCGGCGGGGCGGCGCGCAGCGCTGCGGCCATGCGCGGGATGTCGCCCAGCTCGGCGACGCGGATCGAGATCTGCCCCGAGGCGTAGCCGCCGACGCGCTCGGCGAGCTCGTCGAGCGCGTCCGCGATCGTGCGGCCCTCCGCGTCGAGCGCGGCGGCGCGGTCGAGCAGCGCGACCGCCGCCGAGATGCCGTCCTTGTCGCGGATCGTGTCCGGGTTCACGAGGTAGCCGAGGGCCTCCTCGAAGCCGAAGACGAGGCCGGGCGCCCGCGAGATCCACTTGAACCCGGTGAGCGTCTCGGCGTGCTCGAGGCCTGCGGCGCGGGCGATCGCGCCGAGACCGGGCGAGGAGACGAGCGAGCAGGCGAGCGTGCCCGTCGGGCGCGCGACCGCATCCGGGCCGGACACGTCCGCATCCGCCGATGACGCCGCCGCGGCGACCGCCTGTCGCGCCGCGCGGTCGCCGAGCAGCAGCCCGACCTCGTTGCCGCTGAGCCGACGCCAGCCTTCTGTCGTCGACGGATCGGGGATGCCGACAGCGAGCCGGTCGGCGTCGGGGTCGTTCGCGATGACCAGCTTCACGCCGCTGCGGGCCGCGAGCGCGAACGACAGATCCATCGCGCCCTCCTCCTCCGGGTTCGGGAAGGGGACGGTCGGGAAGTCGGGGTCGGGGTCGCGCTGCTCGGCGACGACGACGGGCTCGCCGAAGCCGGCCGCCGCGAACACGCGCGCGGCGGTCTCGTAGCCGACGCCGTGCATGGCGGTGTACACGAAGGGGATGGGCCGGGCCGCGTCGCTCGCGACGGCCGCCGTGGTCGTCACGTACTCCTCGACGACGGACTCGTCGACGAGCCGCCAGTCGTCGGAGCGCGGCAGGTCGGAGATCGACCCGGCGGCGACGCGCAGGATCTCCGCCTGGATCTCCCCGTCGGAGGGCGAGACGATCTGCGACCCGGCGTCGGCGCCGCCGAGGTAGACCTTGTAGCCGTTGTCGCGAGCCGGGTTGTGGCTCGCGGTGACCATGACCCCGGCGCTCGCGTCGAGGTGGCGCACGGCGAAGGCCAGCACGGGAGTGGGCAGCCGGCGCGGCATGAGGTGCGCGTCGACGCCGGCGCCCTGCATGAGCTCGACCGTGTCGCGGGCGAAGACCTCGCTGTTGTGACGGCCGTCGAAGCCGACCACGATCGTCGGATGCGGCTCACGGGCGAGCAGGAAGGCCGCCAGCCCGGCGGCGGCCTGCGCCACGAGCACCCGGTTCATGCGCTGAGGCCCGGCGCCGAGCTCGCCGCGCAGGCCCGCGGTGCCGAACTCGAGGCGGCCGTCGAAGCGCGCGGCCAGCTCGCGGGCGGCGCGCTCGGCGTGCCCGGCCGCGTCGCCGGCAGCCGCCGCACCGGCGCCCCCCGCCGCATCCACCAGCTTCTGCAGCTCGGCGCGGGTGGTCTCGTCGGGGTCCTGGGCGATCCAGGCGCGGGCGGCCTCGAGGGTGGCGTGCGGGCTCATGGCGCCGTCTCCCGTCGCGCTCGCGCTCACAGCTTCGCCACGACGCGGGCGAGCAGGTCGCTGATGACCGGCTCGGCGTCCTTGCCGGCCTGCAGCACCTCGGCGTGGCTCAGCGGGTCGGGCGAGATGCCGGCGGCGAGGTTCGTGATGAGCGAGAAGCCGAGCACCTCCATGCCGGCCTGACGTGCCGCGATCGCTTCGAGCGCCGTCGACATGCCGACGATGTGACCGCCGATCGTCTTCGCGTACTGCACCTCGGCCGGGGTCTCGTAGTGCGGCCCGCGGAACTGCACGTAGACGCCGTCGTCGAGGGTGGGATCGACCTCGCGGGCCACCGCGCGCAGGCGGGCGGAGTAGAGGTCGGTGAGATCGATGAAGGTCGCGCCCTCGAGCGGCGACGCGGCCGTCAGGTTGAGGTGGTCGCTGATCAGCACCGGGGTTCCCGGCGTCCAGTGGTCCTTGATGCCGCCGGCGCCGTTGGTCAGCACCATGGTCTTCGCGCCGGCCGCCGCGGCGGTGCGCACCGAGTGCACCACCCGGCGCACGCCGTGGCCCTCGTAGAAGTGCGTGCGGGCGCCGATGACGAGCGCGTGACGGCCGTCGGCGAGGCGGATGCTGCGCAGGTTGCCGACGTGGCCGGTGAGCGCGGGAGCGCTGAAGCCGGCGATCTCGGTGGCCGGGATCGTGGCGACCGTCTCGCCGAGCAGATCGGCGGCCTTGGCCCATCCGCTGCCCAGCGTCAGGGCGATGTCGTGCACGGCGACGCCGGTCGCGGCGGCCAGCTGCTCGGCTGCGTGAGCGGCGATCTGGAAGGGATCGGCCGCGGGGTCGTCGAGGGGGTTCTGCTGCGTCGTCGCCATGAGCCGAGCCTAAGCCTCGACGGCGGTGGAACCCGCTCCGAACGTGCACGCGCCATCCACCTCGGCGACGTCGGCGGCAGCCCTCGGAACCTGGAAGAATCGGGGCATGCCCTACCAGTTCGACCGGAAGCAGCGCATCGCCGTCCTCGGAGGCGGTCCCGGTGGCTACGAGGCGGCCCTCGCGGGCGCGCAGCTCGGCGCCGAGGTGACCCTCGTCGAGCGCGTCGGCGTCGGCGGATCGGCCGTGCTCACCGACGTGGTGCCCTCGAAGACCCTCATCGCGACCGCCGAGGCGGGAACGCAGGTGGGCGGCGCCGCCGATCTGGGCGTGCAGTTCTTCGCCCGCGGCGACAACGGCCGCGCCGTCAAGCCCGAGATCACGGTCAACCTGGGCGCCGTCAACCAGCGCCTGCTCATGCTCGCCCGGCAGCAGTCGGAGGACATGAAGTCGCAGCTGATCAAGGCGGGCGTCAACATCGTCACCGGCGACGGCCGCCTCGACGGCCCGAACCGCATCGTCGTCTCGACCGGCAAGGGCTCGAAGCGCACCGACTTCGACGAGATCGACGCCGAGACGCTCGTCGTCTCGGTCGGCGCGAGCCCGCGCGTTCTGCCGACGGCCAAGCCGGATGGCGAGCGCATCCTCACCTGGACGCAGCTGTACCAGCTGCAGGACGTGCCCGAGCACATGATCGTCGTCGGATCCGGCGTCACCGGCGCCGAGTTCGCCAGCGCCTACCGCGCGCTCGGCGCCGACGTCACGCTCATCTCGAGCCGTGACCAGGTGCTGCCGGGCGAGGATGCGGACGCCGCGCGCGTCATCGAGGACGTCTTCCGCCGCAACGGCATGCAGGTGCTCTCGAAGAGCCGCGCCGACAGCGTCACCCGCGACGGCGACGAGGTCGTCGTCACGCTCTCCGACGGCCGCGAGGTGCGCGGATCGCACTGCCTCATCGCGGTCGGCTCGATCCCGAACACGAAGGGCATCGGCCTCGAGGAGGCGGGTGTGCAGCTCGCCGACAGCGGCCACATCCGCGTCAACCGCGTCGCCCGCACGTCGATGCCCTCGATCTACGCGGCCGGCGACTGCAGCGACTTCCTGCCGCTGGCCTCCGTCGCCTCCATGCAGGGCCGCACCGCGGTCTACCACGCGATGGGGGATGCGGTGAACCCGACCGAGCTGCGCAACGTCACCTCGAACATCTTCACCCAGCCCGAGATCGCCACGGTCGGCTGGTCGCAGAAGCAGATCGAAGACGGCATCGCCCAGGGCGACATCTACAAGCTGCCGCTCGCCTCGAACCCGCGCGCGAAGATGATGGGCATCAAGGACGGCTTCGTGAAGCTGTTCGCCCGCACCGGCTCGGGCACCGTGATCGGCGGCGTCGTGGTCGCCCCGAAGGCCTCGGAGCTCGTGCTGCCGATCGCCCTCGCGGTCGAGCACCGCCTCACGGTCGACCAGCTGGCCCGCGCCTTCAGCGTCTACCCCTCGCTCTCGGGCAGCATCACCGACGCCGCCCGCGCGATGCACATCGTCAGCTGACCTGCGGCCCGCCCTGCCAGGGCGTGCGCTGGTCTGCGTTCGTCGCCGGCCCGCATTGTCCCCTCCGGCCCGCAGCGTCCCGATCGAGTCCGCGCATCCGCAGTGATGCAGGATCGCGCGGCGATCCTGGCTTCGCCGCACGATATTCGCACTCCTCCCCAAGATCGCGCGGCGGCGAGTTCCCCACGGAAGCGGCTCGGGGCATCCGCCGAGGCCGGACGACATCCAGCATGTGCACATGCACGGAACTCGACCTCTCGACTGGCTCGACTCGCTGGCGCTCGCATCCGAGGCTCGCGCTATCGGGGCTGAAGCACGGTTCTACCAGGCTGTGAACTCGGGCAGGCTGACGCGCTGCGCGACCGGGGTCTACCTGCCGACGGCCGTGTGGGCGCAGCTCTCGCCCGAAGAGCGCTTCGTCGCGCGTGTCGAGGCGGCGTCCCGTCGGCACGGGCTCGACGAGCCGTTCAGCGGGACCACCGCCGCAGTGCTCTGGGAGCTGCCGTTCACAACGCCGCTCCCCGACAGGCCCGAGATCGTCATGACCGACCGCTCGGGTGGGCGCAGCCGACCGGAACTCGTGCGCCGGCTGGGAGCACGCACCGTCGACGACGTCGAGATCGACGGCTACCGGGTGACCAGTCTGGTGCGCACGCTCGTGGATGTCAGCCGTCGCGCGCCGCTGGAGCTCTCGGTCCCGATGCTCGACCACGCGCAGCGCCCGTCGAATGCCAAGGATTCAGGGGTGCGGGCGCGTCGGGTGGATCACGACGGACTCCTCGCAGAGCTCGAGCGCTCGGCGAGTCGCATCGGGCTCGGTCGGGCGTCGTCAGCGATCGCGTTGGCCGATGGACGAAGCGGATCACCGGGAGAGGGGCTGAGTCGCGTCACGATGCATCGTCTGGGGATCCCGGCGCCGGTGCTGCAGCAGCCGTTCCATGACGGGAGCCGTCTCGTCGGCATCACCGACTTCTGGTGGCCCGAGCTCCGGCTCATCGGCGAGTTCGACGGATACGGCAAGTACATGCGCGAGGAGTTCTTGAACGGACGAACCCCGGCTGAAGCGGTCATCGATGAAAAGCGCCGCGAGGACGACCTGCGGGCGCTCGGCACGACCGTCATGAGGTGGGGATGGGCGGAGGCGCGTTCTCCGCGGAAGCTCGAGCGGTTGCTCGCACGATTCGGGCTGGGCAGCTGAGCGCTCGGACGCCGAGACCGCCGCACGATCTTGGTTTCGCCGCCCGATATCGTGCGGCGAAACCAGGATCGCCGCGCGATCCTGCGCAGGAGCGACGCCGATCAGCGGCGGCGCAGCCGCACGGTGACCTCGTCGCCGAGCCGGATGCCGAGGGCCGCGAGTCGGCGGCGCACCTCGGCGCGCAGGGGGAGCACGTGCGCGCCGTCGCCGAAGGGGAGCACCGAGGTCGAGACCGCGACGCCGTCGACCGAGCCGGCGACCTTGACCGGCATCCGGCTGCCCAGCAGCTCGTAGCTGCCCGGCCAGACCACGACCGTCCAGGCGCCCTCGTTGTCGCTGTCGGTGCGCAGGGGCGCCGCGAAGGCGAACTCCGCGGGCAGCTCCTCGGATGCGTCGTCGCCCTCGCTCATGCGGCACATCATCCACCCGCCGAGGGTTCCGGGCCAGAGCCGGATCCCGACCCGGTTCCCGACCCCGACGCGCGGTTCGTCGGTCCGGCCCCGGGCGCGACCGGCGTCTGCGCACCTCGTTGACCGGAGACGCACATCCTGATGACCGAGGATGCTCGGGATGACCGCCGCCGCCCCGACGACGACCAGCCCCTTCTCGCGAGCGATCGCCGAGGTCACCGCTCATCGCGGCGGCATCCCGGATGATCCGATCGCGGCGTCCGGCGACCACGCCGACGTCCAAAACCTGGACGGGCTCGTCGGGATCGCCGCCCGCGTGATCGACGCGCTGGGGGAGTGGGGCGTCGGCCTGCTGACCTTCGCCGAGACGGTGTTCCCGCCGATCCCGAGCGAGGTCGTGCTGCCGCTCGCCGGCTTCCTCGCCTCGCTCGGCTCGATGAACCTCGTGCTCGTCATGGCGACGGCGACGCTCGGCGCCTACCTCGGGGCGCTCGTGCTGTACGCGCTGGGGGCCAGGCTCGGCGTCGAGCGGGCGATCCGCCTGCTGGCGAAGCTGCCGCTCGTCGATCGCGACGACTTCGAGCGGTCGTCGGACTGGTTCGCCCGCCACGGCGGGCGCTCGGTGCTCTTCGGCCGGCTGATCCCCGGCGTCCGCTCGCTCGTGTCGATCCCCGCAGGAGCCCAGCGGATGCCCCTCTGGCGCTTCTCGCTGTTCACGATCGTCGGCAGTGCGGCCTGGAACGCGCTGCTGGTCGGGCTCGGCGCCGCTCTCGGCTCGCAGTACGAGCTGATCGACGAGTGGTCGGGCGTGCTCGACGGGGTCGTCATCGCCGCGGTCGTCGGCGTGGTCGCGTGGCTGGTCGTGCGCCGCATCCGGCGTGCCCGCTCGGGAGGCGATCGCACGGCATCCGGTCGAGAACACCGCCCGGACACGGAAGCGCCCGACGCCGGCTGAGCCGGCGCCGGGCGAGCAGCGCGAGAGACGACCCGGAGGTCAGTCGGCGATCGTCAGCAGCTGGTGGCCCGCCGAGACGGTCGTGCCGACCTCGGCCGTGATGGCGCCGATCGTGCCGTCCTTGTGGGCCGAGATGGGCTGCTCCATCTTCATCGCCTCGAGCACGAGCACGAGGTCGCCCTTGACGACCTTGTCGCCCTCGGCGACCGCGACCTTGACGATCGTCGCCTGCATGGGCGACTTCACCGCGTCGCCGGTCGCGCCGACGGCGCCCGAGCTGCCGCCGCTGCGGCGCTTCGGCGCGGGTGCGCTCGACACCGAGCCGCCGCCGCCCGCGGGCAGCAGGCGGGTGGGCAGCGAGACGGCGATGCGCTTGCCGTCGACCTCGACGACGACCTCGTGACGCTTGTCCTCGGCCGGAGCGTCGGCGAGCATGCCGCCCCACGGCTCGAGGTCGTTGACGAACTCGGTCTCGATCCAGCGCGTGTAGACGCCGAAGGTGCCGTCCTCGGCCGTGAAGGCGGGATCGCGCACGACCTTGCGGTGGAAGGGCAGCACGGTCGGCAGGCCGGCGACCTCGAACTCGTCGAGGGCGCGGCGGGCGCGCTCCAGCGCATCCTCGCGGTCGGAGCCGGTGACGATGAGCTTCGCCAGCAGCGAGTCGAAGGAGCCCGAGATGACGTCGCCGGTCGTGACGCCGGAGTCGACGCGCACGCCGGGGCCGCCGGGGAAGCGCAGCACCTGCACGGGGCCGGGCGTCGGCAGGAAGTTGCGGCCGGGGTCTTCGCCGTTGATGCGGAACTCGATCGAGTGGCCGTGGGTCTCGGGGTCGCCGTAGCCGATCTCCTCGCCCTCGGCGAGGCGGAACTGCTCGCGCACGAGGTCGAGGCCGCTGACCTCCTCCGAGACGGGGTGCTCGACCTGGAGGCGGGTGTTGACCTCGAGGAACGACACCGTGCCGTCCTTGCCGATGAGGAACTCGCAGGTGCCGGCGCCGAGGTAGCCGACCTCCTTGAGGATGGCCTTCGACGAGCTGTAGAGCAGCTCCTTCTGCTCGTCGGTGATGAAGGGCGCGGGCGCCTCCTCGACGAGCTTCTGGTGACGGCGCTGCAGCGAGCAGTCGCGGGTCGAGACGACGACGACGTTGCCGTGCGCATCCGCCAGGCACTGGGTCTCGACGTGGCGCGGCTCGTCGAGGTACTTCTCGACGAAGCACTCGCCGCGGCCGAAGGCGGCGATCGCCTCGCGGGTGGCCGACTCGAAGAGCTCAGGCACCTCCTCGCGGGTGCGGGCGACCTTGAGGCCGCGACCGCCGCCGCCGAACGCGGCCTTGATGGCGACCGGCAGGCCGACCTGGTCGACGAAGGCGAGCACCTCGTCCGCGTCGGCGACCGGGTTCAGGGTTCCGGGGGCGAGCGGGGCGCCGACCTTCTCGGCGACGTGCCGGGCCGAGACCTTGTCGCCGAGGCGCTCGATGGCCTCAGGGCTCGGGCCGATCCAGGTGATGCCGGCGGCGATGACGGCGCGGGCGAAGTCGGCGTTCTCGGCGAGGAAGCCGTAGCCGGGGTGGATCGCGTCGGCGCCGGAGCGGCGGGCGACCGAGAGGATCTTGTCGATCACGAGGTAGGTCTCGGCGCTCGTGGTGCCGCCGAGGGCGTAGGCCTCGTCGGCGAGCTTGACGTGACGGGCGTCGCGATCCTGGTCGGCGTAGACGGCGACGGACCCGAGTCCGGCGTCCCGCGCGGCCCGGATGACCCGGACTGCGATCTCTCCACGGTTAGCGACGAGGACCTTCGTGATGGGCGCCATGACTAACGAGCCTATTCACACCTTCGGGGGTCGCGGTTGTCGCACCGCCACAAAACCCGATCCCGGCCCTGTGAGGAGTCGGACAAGGGCGAGGCTCAGGCCCGGTTCCAGAGCTCCGGCCAGGCCACGCCGAGACGACTGGCGAGGCGACGCAGCAGGGGGATGCTGAGCCCGATCACGGTCGACGGGTCGCCGACGACGCGGTCGATGAACGCGGCGCCCCGGCCGTCGATCGTGAAGGCGCCCGCGACCTTCAGCGGCTCGCCGGTCGCGACGTAGGCGTCGATCTCGGCCTCACTCAGGTCGCCCGAGAAGTGCACCTCGGCCTGCGAGGCCTCGCCCACCGCATCCACGACCCGTCCGTCGCGCAGCGCGATGAGCCAGTGCCCGGAGTGCAGCACGCCGACTCCGCCGACGCCATTGTGCCCGCGGTAGGCGAGCCAGCGCTCGCGCGCGCGCTCGGGCAGGTGCGGCTTGCCGTAGATCGTGCCGCCGAAGGCGAAGGCCGAGTCGCCGCCGAAGATCAGGGCGTCGCCGGAGCCGTCGGCGCCAGCCGGGCGGGCCGCGCCGTCGGGGCCGGCCGGGTAGCCGGAGCCGTCCGCAGCGCCCCGGGCGACACCGCCGTCGTCGGCACCGCCCCCGCGCATCGCGCCCAGCGCATCCTCGACCTCGCGCACGACCGCCTCGGCCTTGAGCCGGGCGAGCAGCTGCACCATGTCGGCCGGCGCGAGCGGGCCGTCGCGCTGCTCGCGCTCGGCGACGGCGGCCTCCTCGTCGACTCCGGGCGCGATCGCGATGGGCTCGATCCCGGCGGCATTCAGCGTGGCGAGCCGGGCCGGGGAGGTCGAGGCGAGGAACAGGCGCATCCAGCGCTCCTATGCTCGTCGTGATGAATGACAAGGCCAGCACGTCGAAGCAGGATCAGATCGGCCGTGAGGTCGAGCTCGAGGCTACCAACATGGCTCACGGCGGCATCGCCGTCGCCCGGCTCGAAGGACGCGTCGTGTTCGTGCCCGACACGATCCCCGGCGAGCGCGTGCTCGCCCGCATCACCGAGCAGAAGAAGAGCTTCCTGCGCGCCGAGACGCTCAGCGTCATCGAGGCGAGCGAGCACCGGCAGCCGCACGTGTGGGAGGCCGCCTCGCTCGAGCGCACGCCCGCCAAGCGCGCCGGCGGCGCCGACTACGGCCACATCACCCCGCAGCACCAGCGCGCGCTCAAGGCCTTCGTGATCGCCGACTCGCTCAAGCGCATGGCCGGCATCGAGCGCGAGGTCGAGGTCGAGAAGGTCGCCGGGCCGGACGACGGCACGGGGTGGCGCACCCGCGTGCGCCTGCACGTCGGCGAGCGCGGCAACCTCGGGCCGATGGCCTCCCGCTCGAACAAGGTCGTCTACGTGCCCGACCTGCCGCTGGCCACGCCGGGGGTTCAGGAGACGGCGCCGCTGCGCGAGGAGTTCTCGCCCTCGGTCGGCACCGTCGACGTGATCGAGCCGAGCGGCGCGGGCGGCGCGCGGCTGATCATCGGCGAGCAGTCGCCCTCGACGATCACCGAGATCGTGGGCGACCGCGAGTTCGTGCTCGACGACAACGGCTTCTGGCAGGTGCATCGCAGCGCCGCGACCGTGCTGACCGAGGCGGTGCAGAGCGCGATCGACGCCGAGCGCTTCGATGCCAAGGCCGCGAATCTCGACCTGTACGGCGGCGTCGGCCTGCTCGCCGCGGCCGTCGGCGACCGCTTCGGCTCCGGCGTGCGCATCACGAGCGTCGAGTCCGACGAGCGCGCGACCGAGCACGCGAGCGAGAACCTCGCCGACTGGCTCGGGGCGAGCGCCGTGACGGGCAAGGTGGAGCACTGGGTGCGCTCGCTAGCCGACTGGTCGCCGAACGAGAAGGCCCGTCTGGCTGCCGCCACCGTCATCCTCGACCCGCCGCGGGCCGGAGCCGGCAAGCAGGTCGTGGATGCGCTAGCCGCCGTCGGCCCCGCGCAGCTGGTGTACGTGGCCTGCGACCCGGTCGCCTTCGCCCGCGACACGGCGCTGCTCGCCGAGCACGGCTACCAGCTCGGCAGCCTGCGTGCCTTCGACCTGTTCCCGAACACGCACCACGTCGAGACGGTCGGCACCTTCCGCCGCGCGTGAACTGAGCGCAGATCGCCTCTGCGTCACGCGGTGACGTCAACCCGGTCGCGGCGAGCCCCCGGGGCTACCATGAGCGGCGGGGCGCACCGGCCCCGACGACCGGGGGTGGAATGAGCGCGCAGATCGTGGATGCAGGCATCTCAAGCGAGCAGGGCACCCGGGCGGTGCGTGTCGCCGTCGTCGACGACCACGAATCGGTGCGGCTCGGCCTCAAGGCGGCGTTCTCGGATCAGGGCTACGACTTCGTGCTCGCCGCGTCGAACGTCGACGAGCTCATCGGCGGGCTGAGCGGCCGCGAGGTCGATGTGACGGTGCTCGACCTGTCGCTCGGCGACGGCTCGAGCGTGACCGAGAACGTCAAGCGCGTGCAGGCAGCCGGCTCGGCCGTGCTCGTGCACTCGATCGCCGACCGCGTCGCCCTCGTGCGCGAGGCGCTCGCCGCCGGAGCCGCGGGCGTCATCCCGAAGGCCTCCGCCACCAGCACCGTCATCGAGGCCGCTGCGACGGTCGCCCGCGGCGATGTGCTCAACAACCTGGAGTGGGCGACGGCGATCGACGCCGACCGCGACTTCGCCAAGGCGCAGCTCGGCCGCCGGGAGCGTGAGATCCTGCACCTCTACGCCTCGGGCCTGCCGCTCAAGCTCGCCGCCGAGAAGCTCGGCATCGGCTACTCGACGGCGCGCGAGTACCTCGACCGCATCCGCTCGAAGTACGTCGAGGTCGGCCGCCCGGCCCCGACGAAGGTCGACCTGCTGCGTCGCGCGGTGGAGGACGGCATCCTGCCGGGCCTCGACGACTCCGTCGACGGGCGATGAGCTCAGCGCACGGCCGGTTCAGCCGGGCGATGAGCTCGCGCCGCGGGAGCGCCCCGCGGTGAGCACCGCCGCGCGCGTGGGCTCGGCGCCGCCGCCGCGGTCCGTCACGAATCCGCTGAGCCTGACCCGGCTCGACACGGCGCTCGCCCGCACCGGCGCGGGGTTCGGCGTCGCGTTCCTGGTGCAGTCGATCCCGGTCGCGATGGCGCAGCTGGGCAACCTCAACGTCTGGTGGTCTGGCGTGCTCATGAGCGCGCTCGTGCTGACCCTGGCTGGTGCGGTCGTCGCCTCGATCGTGCGCCGCTGGGTTCGCGTCATGCACGTCGCCTTCGCGATCGTGTACACGGTGGCGCTGATCAGCTGGCCCTTCGCGGTGCTCGATGTCGATCGCGCACCGGAGACGAGCTTCTTCCTCTACTTCCTGCTGACGATCGCGACAGCGATGGCGACGATCGGGCTGGATGCGCGCTGGGCGACCCTGTTCGTGATCGTGCTGCCGATCATCTACGCGATCGTGCGCATCACCCCGGCCGGCGGTGGTGTCTCGCTCGCACAGGCCGTGCTCGACTCGGTCTATTCGGTGATCCTCGGCGGCGTCATCACGATCATCATGATCGTGCTGCGGCGGGCCGCCCGGGCCGTCGACACCGCCCAGCAGATGGCGCTGCGGCGCTACGGCCACGCGGTGCGTCAGCACGCGATCGAGGCCGAGCGCGTGCAGGTGGATGCGATCGTGCACGACAGCGTGCTGACGACGCTGCTGTCGGCGGCGCGCGCCTACACGCCGGAGGCGAAGGAGCTCGCCGCGACGATGGCCTCGAACGCGATCGGGCATCTGCGCGATGCGGCGGCCGTCGCCCCCGACTCGGACGCCGAGGTGCGGGTCGCGGTCGTCGCGACCCGGGTGGCGGATGCGGCGAGCACGATGTCGCAGCCGTTCAAGGTCACGGTGGCTGAGGCCGGTCGCGCGGTCGTGCCGATCACGGTCGCCGAGGCGGTCTACTCGGCGGCGGTGCAGGCGATGGTCAACAGCCTGCAGCACGCCGGCGACGGCGTGAAGCGCTGGGTGACGGTCGAGGCGGAGGGCGACGGGATCCGCATCGAGATCGGCGACACGGGCCGCGGCTTCGATCCGCGGGTGGTTCCGACCGAGCGCCTGGGCGTGCGGGTGTCGATCCTCGAGCGGGTGACGAGCGCCGGCGGCGTCGCCGAGCTCGATTCCGCGCCCGGTGAGGGCACGCGGGTGCGGCTGCGCTGGCCTGTCGCGGCGAGCCCGGCGGCGGCGTCGGACGCCTCGCCGATCGCGGGGGAGGCCGCGTCGTGAAGATCGTCGCCCCCAAGTTCGTGATCATCGCCCTCGCGGCGCTGTTCTCCAGCTACCACGTGGTGCTGGCCGCGTATTCGCTCTCGTTCCCCTATGCGAGCGACGCCGCACCGGTGATCGTCGCGATCGTGCTCTACGCGGCCGCGACCCTCGTGTCGCTGCTGCCCACCGGATCCCAGCGGATGCCGGTCTGGGTCTCGGTCTTCGTGCTGGCCGTCGCGGTCTCGCTGCCGCTCATCGTGACGAGCGTGCTGCAGAACGATCGTGAGGGCGGCAACGGCTACGGCACCTGGTACGTCGCCGCCGTCGGCACGCTGCTCACGATCGCCGCGACCCGGTACCGGGCGGGGTTCGCCTGGGCGGGCATCGCCTTCCTCGTGGTGCAGTCGCTGCTGTGGGCGGGACCGGGATCGCTCGGCCCGATCGGCGTGATCGGCTCGGCCGCCTGGGTCGGCGTCGCGCACATCATCACGAACACCCTCACGAAGGCCGCCCGCGACTCGCAGCAGTTCGCGATGGCGGAGCGCGAGGCCACGGAGTGGCAGGCCGCACAGGACGCGCACCTCAGCGAGCGGCAGTTCCGGCTGGGGCAGACGGGTGTGATGGCGCTGCCGATGCTGCAGACGATCCGCCGGGTCGGCGGCGATCTCAGTGAGGATGAGCGGCTCGAGTGCCTGCACCTCGAGGGCGCGATCCGCGATGAGATCCGCGGGCGCAAGCTGCTCGACGACCGGGTGCGCGAGCAGGTCATGCTGGCCCGTCGCCGCGGCACGGTCGTGACGCTGCTCGATGAGGGCGGCATCGACGAGCTGGACGACGACGAGCTGGTGCGCGTGCACGGCGCCCTCGCCGAGGCGCTGCGCGGCACGCGGGCCGAGAAGGTCATCGTGCGCACCGTGCCCGAGGGCTCGGATGTCGCGGTCACGGTGGTGGGTCTCGACGGCACCGGCGACGGTGCGGCGGCGCTGCTCGGGCGCGATGAGGAGGAAGAGGTCTCCCTCTGGCTGGAGATCCCGCGCATCGAGGTCGAGCGCGCCGACCTCTGATCGCACGGGAGGCGGACGGCGTCGCCGGTCGATCCCGCCGACCGGCGACCCGATAGGATCTGCGGGACATGACCACGACCCTCGCCGCTCCCGCGGACGGCAGCACCTTCGCGATGCTGCGTGAGCTCTGCGCGGCGCAGGCGCGAAGCCGTCCGGTGCGTTCGGTCGCCGTGGTCGGCAACCAGCCGCTCGAACCCTCCGGCGAACGGGCCGAAGCCATCGATTCCTGCGATCTCGTCTTCCGGGTCAACGGATTCCGCCTCGATGATCCCGACGTGCCCTGCGTCGGCACGCGCACTGACGTGGTCGTGTTCAATCGCGGGGTGCGCGCGACCCCCTGGTTCCTCTCGGGCTATCGGTCCCGCCTCTACCTGATGGTCGAGCCGGGACGGCTTCACTGGGAGACCGGCGACATCCCTCCCTGGTGGCCGGGTGACCTGGGGTTCATCTCGATGCCCAACGCCGAGCTGACCATCCCGATCTCCGCCGAGATCGGCGTGGACGCGACCCGCGATCCGCACTGGCCGACCACCGGCACGATGGCCGCGTGGACGGCACGACGGCTGTTCCCCGAGATCCCCACCCTGCTCGCCGGCTTCTCGTTCCTCGACGACCCCGATCAGGATTCGTGGAATCATGCTTACGGCGACCCGTCGCCGGTCGGCGTCGAGCATGCCATCCGCGACGAGGGCGCGATGATGCGGGCCTGGGTCGACGACGGCGTCGCCCGGCGAGCGTGACCGCATCCAACCCGATCAGAGGAGCCGATTCGTGGAGCTGACCCGCGTGCCCGTCTTGGGTGCTTTCGTGCGCCGACTTCACGCGACGATCGATCACCGCGTCGAGCAGTCGCGCACGGCCCGACACCTGGAATGGATCGAGGCGGAGCGCCTGCGTCACCTCGACATGCGCATGGACAGCCTCGACCAGGCCATCCAGCGACTCGCGCCGCAGGTCGCCGCCCTCGAGGTGCGATTCGAAGACCGTCGACTCGACGAGCTGGCCAATCGGATGGCATCGCCCACTGCCGCCGAGGTGGCGACCATCATGGAGCTCATCGGCGAGGAGCAGCGACGCGTCACCGTCCGCCTCGCCGCACTCAGCCACTTCGAGGAGCGCCTGCGCCGCCTCGAGATCGCCAACTGACGCGTCTCACGACGCCGGAGGGAGACACGTGTCACTGCTCACCGGAAGCTCGGTGCTCATCACCGGCGGAACCGGCTCGCTCGGCAAGGCGCTCATCGCCGAGCTGCTCGCGAACCACGACCCGCGGCGCCTGGTGATCTTCAGCCGCGACGAGCTCAAGCAGTTCGAGCTGCGCAAGGCGGTCGGGGACGACCCCCGGCTGCGTTGGTTCCTCGGCGACATCCGCAGCAGGGAGCGTCTGACGCGCGCGTTCACGGGGGTCGACTACGTCATCCACGCCGCCGCACTGAAGCAGGTCGACACCGCCGAGTACAACCCCTTCGAGTTCGTCGAGACGAATGTGCGTGGATCGCAGAACGTCATCGACGCGGCCATCGATGCCGGTGTCAAGCGTGTCGTCGCGCTCTCGACCGACAAGGCGTCGAGCCCCATCAACCTCTACGGCGCCACGAAGCTCACCGGCGACCGGATGTTCATCAGCGGAAACCACTACGCCGGCTCGGCCGAGACGCGCTTCTCGGTCGTGCGCTACGGCAATGTCATGGGGTCGCGCGGCAGCATCGTGCCGGTGTGGAAGGCGATGGCAGAGCGAGGCGAGTCGCTGCCGATCACCGACAACCGCATGACGCGCTTCTGGATCACATTGCCGCAGGCCGTGCAGTTCGTGCTCAGCGCCTTCGAGATCATGCAGGGAGGCGAGCTGTACGTGCCCCGTATCCCGTCGCTCAAGATCACCGACCTGGCCGAGGCCATCGCGCCGGGCGCCCGCACGCACGAGGTCGGCATCCGGCCCGGTGAGAAGCTGCACGAGGAGATGATCTCCTTCGACGACGCCCGCCGCACTCTGCTGCTGCCCGACCGCTACGTGGTGACTCCGCACATCTCGGGATGGGGATGGGAGGCTCCGTCCGACGGGTCGCCGGTCGCCGAGGGCTTCGCCTACCACTCGAACACGAACGAACAGTGGCTCGACGTCGAGGCGATCCGGGCTCTGCTGAACAGCGGGGTGTGATGTGCTGCCCTACGGGCGCCAGTCGATCGACGACTCCGACATCGCTGCTGTCTCCGCAGCGCTGACGAGCGATTGGCTCACGACCGGGCCTCGCGTCGACGAGTTCGAGCGGACGCTCGCGGACTTCGTCGGATCGGGAGTCGAGGCGGTCAGCGTGACCAGCGGAACTGCAGCCCTGCACGTCGCGTACGCGGCCGCCGGCGTCGGCCGCGGGGATCGCGTCGTCACCTCGCCGCTCACCTTCGTGGCGACAGCAGCGGCAGCGACGCTGCTCGGCGCCGAGATCGACTTCGCCGACGTCGACATCGACACCGGACTGATCGATCCTGACTCCGTCGCCGGTCTGGTCGGTGATCGCACCCGCGTCATCGCCGGTGTCGACTACGCCGGCGTGCCGATCGATGTGCCGGCGCTGCGTCGAGCGGCGGGTGACGTGGGCGCGCTGATCGTCGAAGACGCCGCCCACTCGATCGGAGCGCGCCGCGGCGGCCGAGCCGTCGGCGTCGCCGCTGACCTCACGACCTTCTCGTTCTTCCCTACGAAGAACCTGACGACCGCGGAGGGCGGGGCGGTGATCGGCAGCGACGCCACATTGGTCGCCGCCGCACGCGCGTTCAAGAACCACGGCCTGGTGCGTGACCGTGCCCGCCAGCGCACCCCCGACGAGGGGCCCTGGCACCAGGAGGTGCATTCCTTCGGGCTCAACTACCGGCTTCCCGACGTGCTCGCGGCGCTCGGAATCAGTCAGCTCGCGCGTCTGCGCGAGTTCGCCGCACGACGCGATCAGATCGTGGCGCGGTACGACGCGGCCTTCGCGGATGCCGATGATCTGACGACGCCCGTCGTGCCCGCCGACGCTGAGCCGGTATGGCATCTGTATCCGCTCCGCGTGCCGGCCGAGCGTCGGCGGGCCATCTTCGAGACGCTGCGCGCCGATGGGATCGGAGTGCAGGTCAACTACATCCCGGCCTACTGGCATCCGGTGTTCGAAGATCTCGGCTATCGGCGGGGGCAGTGCCCGAATGCTGAGGACTACTACCGACGCGAGATCTCGTTGCCGCTCTTCCCGGGACTCGGCGACGGCGACGTCGAGCGGGTCATCGATTCGGTGCTGCGGGCGGTCGCATGACCGTCGCCGCCGTCATCCAGGCACGGGCGGGTTCGACGAGACTGCCGGCGAAGGTGCTGCGCCGACTGGGATCGCGCTCCGTGCTGGAGTGGGTGGTGGATGCGGCCCGAGCCGCCCCCGGCATCGACGCGATCGTCATCGCCACGAGCACCGAGCCCGCGGATGACGCGATCGCCGCGGAGGCGGAGCGCCTCGGTGTCGGCGTCGTACGGGGCAGCGAAGACGACGTCCTCTCCCGCTACCGCCTCGCGATCGAGACGACTCGTCCCGAAGCCGTCGTGCGCCTGACCGGCGACTGCCCCTTGCTGGATCCGAGCCTCATCGCGCAGGTCGTCGCGATCTGGCGCGCCGATCCGCGGCTGCAGTACGTCGCCACGACGTTGCAGCGCACGCTGCCGCGCGGTCTCGACGTCGAGTTGGCGAGGGCCGACGCGCTCCTCGCCGCCGACGGCGAGGCGACCGCCCATCACCGGGCTCACGTCACGAGCTGGCTCTACCGCGACGAGAGCGCCGTGCCCCGTGCCGGACTCGTGGTGGCCCCCCGCGCGGACGACCTGCGGGTCACGCTCGACGAACCTGATGATGCGCGGCTGATCGAGGCGATCGTGGCCGAGCTGGGGAACGACGCCTCGGAGTGGCGTCGCGTCGTGGATCTGCTGCGGTCTCGCCCCGACCTCGTCGAGATCAACGCCCACGTCGAGCAGAAGGCGCTCGACGCGGGATGAGGGTGCTGCTGCGCGCCGATGGCACGGCTCGAGGCGGCGTCGGGCATATCTCACGCGTCGCCGCGGTCGCCGAAGCAGCGATCGAGCTCGGCTGGACCGTGGGCTTCAGCGGCCGCCTCGACACGCCGCTCGCCCGAGAGCTGCTCTCGGCGCCCGAGATCGAGCGGATGGAGTCGGCGGACTCCGGCGCAGCCCTGGCGGCGGCAGCGACGGAGTTCGGCGCGACCGTCGTCCACGTCGACGATTACGTGCTCGGGCGCGACCTGCGCGGCGAGCTGACCCGTCGAGGCGTCCTTCTGAGCTCGATCGAAGATGGCCCATTCGGCCGGCGCCCCGCCGACCTCGTCGTCGAGCCGTCGCCGCCGGCGTTCGCCGATCACCGTCCGGACGATGGATCCTTCCGGATCGTGGGGGGCGCTGAGTTCGTCCCGTTGCGTCGAGAAGTGCTGACCGGACGGGTGGTGGAACCAGGCGAGGAGGCGCCGATCGTCGTGAGCATGGGCGGCACCGATGCCTTCGGCGTCTCCGGAGCGTGCCTCGAGCTGATAGCGCGGGTCGACGTCCGCCGCCCGGTGCTGATGGTCGCGAGCGATCCCCCGTCCCTGCCACGCGGCCTCGAGGTGCGCGTGGTCGCGCCGAGTCCTGCGCTCGCCCGGATCTTCTCCGGAGCGGCACTGGTCGTGACCGGCTCGGGTACGACGATGTGGGAGCTCGCGGCCAACCGTATCCCCGCCGCCGCCGTGCTTCTCACCGAGAATCAGCGGCTCAATTACGAGTGGGCTACGACGCACGGGGTGGCGGCGGGGCTGGGGGCCATCCCCGACCTCGGCACGCCCGCAGCCGAGCGGCGGCTGGCGGAGGCGCTGGCGGCGGCTGACCGGCAGGCGGTCAGTGGGATCTCCGCGGGCCATCTTCCGGACCCGATCGTCGGACTCGACGGTGCCCGACACATCGTGGAGACCTGGTCTGAGATCGCCGACGCGCCCGACCGCATCTCGGTGAGACCCGCCGTGGCGGGCGACGCGGGACGACTGCTCGACTGGCGGAACGACCCCGTCAGCCGGGCGATGTCGCGAACGGCAGGGGAGCTCGCCTGGAATGACCATCGCGCCTGGGTTCATCGCGCGCTCCGTGATCCCGACCGGTCGCTGCTGATCGCCGAGCTCGGGCGGCAGGCGATCGGCACGCTGCGATTCGATCGCCTCGACGACATCCGCTACGAGGTGTCGATCGCGCTGGCTCCCTCGGCCCGCGGCCGCGGCTTTGCGTCGGCGGCGCTCGAGGCCGCGATCGCCACTCTGCCGTCGGGTTCGGAGATCATCGCGGAGGTCGATCAGCGCAATGCCGCCTCGCGAGCGCTCTTCGCCAAGGCTCGATTCGTCGATGCCGGAGAAGCCTCGACTCCGGGATTCATCCGGCTCCGACGCTCACGTTGATCACGTCACTCGTGCCGACCGGAGCGTGCGCCACCGCGGAGGCGGTCAGAGCAGATCCCACGAGAGAGGCGTGCCCGCGGCCGCGTCGGCGGTGAAGCGACGTCCGATCACCCGAGAGAGCTCTCGCGGCTCCAGGCCGCCGGCGGGACGGATCGAGCGCACGACCTCAGCGGTGACGGTGTCTCCGGCCTGCACGTCGGAGACGACGTACAGGGACCGGCGCAGGGCGCGGCTCTGCTGCTCGCCGCTCGTGATGCGCGGCGTCGCCTGCCCCAGCGCCTCCCACCCGGCCCGGGTCTCGCGCACCAGCGAGGCCAGTTCGTCCGGTTCGAGCGAGAATCCGGAGTCGACACCGCCGTCGGCACGGGCGAGGGTGACGTGCTTCTCGATGACGGTGGCGCCGAGGGCCACCGCCGCGACCGGGACACCGATGCCCGGCGTGTGGTCGGAGAGGCCGATCTGCACATCGAAGGCGTCACGCAGGGTCGGGATCGCGCGGAGGTTCGATTCGGCGGGGGAGGCCGGATAGGACGAACTGCAGTGCAGGAGCACGATCTGCTCGTTGCCTTCCGCACGGATGGTCTCGATCGCCAGAGCAGTCTCTTCGAGGGTCGCTGCACCGTTCGACAGCACCACCGGCTTGCCGGTGCGCGCGACGGTGCGCAGCAACGCGAGATCGCCGATCTCGAGCGACGCGATCTTGTAGATGTCGGATCCGAGGCTCTCGAGAAGGTCGACGGCGGTCGCGTCGAAGGGGCTCGAGAACGGCACCATGCCGTGTTCGCGAGCTCGCGCGAACAGCTGCTCGTGCCAGCTCCAGGGCGTGTGAGCTTCCCGGTACAGATCGTAGAGTCGGCGCGCGCCCCACAGTGCGTGGTCAGAGCCCACGAGGAACTCCGGCCGGTCGGAATCGATCGTGATGGTGTCGGCCGTGTACGTCTGGAACTTGACCAGCGGCGCTCCAGCCTCGGCGGCGGCGTCGACGATCGCCAGTGCCCTGCCGAGGTCGCCATTGTGGTTGCCCGATACCTCCGCGATGACGAGCGGAGGATGCTCGGAGGAGACCGAGACGTCGGAGGTCAGGCGGATCGGCGCGGAAGACATCCCTCTATTGTGGCCGAGCTCGCGGACTTGCGCCTGGTCGCCGCGCTCGGCACGCACGCACGTCCGACAAGGAAGAAGGGCCGGAACTCCCCGCTCCGGCCCTTCTGACGTTTCGAGTCAGGGCGACAACCCGAATATCGCCCTGACTCGCCCCCACATCACCGACGTGCTTACCCTTGTCAGCCGGTGTGTGTCGCGATCACGATGAGGATCGCTGTAGGACGAGGATGCCTGATCTGTACCCCGGGAAAAAGTCATCATTTCGGGGGACTCGCGGGGGACATTCCCTGAAAATCCGGGCCATAACGGGGATTCGCGGCGCAGAACGGGCATTCTGCGGAGGATCGTCCGGGGTACAGAACGTGAGGCCGGGTCGAAAGCTCTGTCCACCCCCGCGGATTCAACGGATTCCGCACCTCATCGCTTCGGATCCCGAGCGCTGAGGATGAGTCAGGGGTTAAGCCCCCGCCCCGACCCGACGCCGATCATGCGGAATCCGAAACCCGAACCCAGTACTCGGCACCGGGAACCGGTACCCGGTACGGGCTCGGACCCCGACGGCGAGCCGGCTCAGCGCCCGAAGGTGCGCCAGGCGCCGATCGTCACGCCGCGCCGCGGAGCGCGCTGGCTGCGACGCCAGGCGCCGGGGCGCGCATCCGGCTGCTCGCGGTTCTCGGCCGCGAGGACGTCGAGCGAGGTGGTGAGCACGGCGACGACCGCGGCGAGCTCCTCGTCGCTCGGAGCGCCGGCGACGATGCGGATGTCGGCAGCGGAGCCGGCGGCTCCGCCCGCTGCGTCCTGGCCGCTCACAGCGGGATGTTCCCGTGCTTCTTCGGGGGCAGCTCGGCGCGCTTGCCGCGCAGCGCCCGCAGCGCCTTGATGATCGCGACGCGGGTCGCGGCCGGCTCGATCACGCCATCCAGCTCGCCGCGCTCGGCCGCGAGGAACGGCGAGGCGACGTTGTAGGTGTACTCGTTGGCGAGGCGCGTGCGCACCGCGTTGACGTCCTCACCGCGCTCCTCGGCGGCCTTGATCTCGCCGCGGTAGAGGATGTTGACCGCGCCCTGGCCGCCCATCACGGCGATCTCGGCGGTCGGCCAGGCGAAGTTGATGTCGGCGCCGAGCTGCTTCGAGCCCATGACGATGTAGGCGCCGCCGTAGGCCTTGCGCGTGATCACCGTCACGAGCGGCACGGTCGCCTCGGCGTAGGCGTAGAGCAGCTTCGCTCCGCGGCGGATGACGCCGGTCCACTCCTGGTCGGTTCCGGGCAGGTAGCCCGGCACATCCACCAGCGTCAGGACCGGGATGCCGAAGGCGTCGCAGAAGCGCACGAAGCGGGCGGCCTTCTCGCCGGCCTCGATGTTGAGGGTGCCGGCCATCTGGTTCGGCTGGTTGGCGATGATGCCGACGCTGCGGCCCTCGATGCGGGCGAAGCCGATGAGGATGTTCGGCGCGAACAGCGGCTGCACCTCGAGGAAGTCGCTGTTGTCGACGAGCTGCTCGATGATCGTGTGCACGTCATAGGGCTGGTTCGGCGAGTCGGGGATGATCGTGTTGAGGCTCTTGTCGGCGTCGGTGACCTCGAGCTCGACCTCGTTCTCGTAGACGACCGACTCCGACATGTTGTTGTCGGGCAGGAAGCTGATCAGGCTGCGCGCGTAGTCGAGCGCGTCGTCCTCGTCGTCGGCCAGGTAGTGCGCGACGCCCGAGCGGGTGTTGTGGGTGAGCGCGCCGCCGAGGTCCTCCATGGCGACGTCCTCGCCGGTGACGGTCTTGATCACGTCGGGGCCGGTGACGAACATCTGGCTGGTCTTGTCGACCATGATCACGAAGTCGGTCAGCGCGGGGGAGTAGACGGCGCCGCCCGCGGCCGGGCCCATGATGATCGAGATCTGCGGGATGACGCCCGAGGCCTTCGTGTTGAGGCGGAAGATCTCGCCGTACTTGCCGAGGGCGACGACGCCCTCCTGGATGCGGGCGCCGCCCGAGTCGAGCATGCCGATGATCGGCACGCCGGTCTTGAGCGCGAGCTCCATGACCTTGATGATCTTCTCGCCGGCGACCTCGCCGAGCGAGCCGCCGAAGATCGTGAAGTCCTGGGCGTAGATCGCGACCTGGCGGCCGTGGATCGTGCCGGTGCCGGTGACGACCGCGTCGCCGTAGGGGCGGTTGCGCTCCATGCCGAAGGCGTGGGTGCGGTGGCGCACGAACTCGTCGAGCTCGACGAAGCTGCCCTGGTCGAGCAGCTGCTCGATGCGCTCGCGGGCGGTCTTCTTGCCCTTGGCGTGCTGCTTGGCGATCGCGGCCTCGCCGCTCGCGGTGACAGCCTCGTGGTACCGCGCCTTGAGGTCGGCGAGCTTGCCGGCGGTCGTGTACGGATCGGGCGTCGATGCTGCGTCGGTCACGCCTGCCAGCCTAGCGAGGCTCTCGGCGAGGGCTCTGGAGGACTCCCACAGCGGATCGGCGGGCGGGTCGTGGGGAATCCACGAGGGTCGGCGGGCGAGGCTCGTGCATCGGAGCCGCGGGAGCGGCGGACGCCGGGCGCGTCGGGGCGACGTAGGGTGCGGCGTCAGGCGCGGCGGCGGCGTCCGACCCGGCGGGCGAGCGCCCATCCGGTCACCCGCAGCATGGCCTCGGCGACGATCGCGCCGCTCATCTTCGAGGTGCCGGCGATGCGGTCGCGGAAGGTGATCGGCACCTCGACGACGTCGATGCCGGCGTCGAGCACCCGCAGCGCCATGTCGATCTGGAAGCAGTAGCCGCGCGAATGCACGTCGTCGAGGTGGGCGGCGCGGATCGCCTCGAGCCGGTAGGCGCGGAACCCGGCCGTCGCGTCGCGCACGGGGATGCCGAGGGCGAGCCGGGCGTAGGTGTTGCCGGCGCGGCTCAGCCAGCCGCGCCACGGCGCCCAGTCGACGACGCGGCCGCCGGGCACCCAGCGCGAGCCGATCGCGAGGCCGGGACCGCCGTGCTCGGCGACGGCGTCGAGCAGCGCAGCCAGGCTCTCGACGGGGTGCGAGCCGTCGGCATCCATCTCGACCACGACCGGGTACCCGCGGCGGTCGGCCTCGGCGAAGCCCGCGAGGTAGGCGCGGCCGAGGCCGTCGCGGGCGGTGCGGTGCAGCACGGTGACGCGCGGGTCGGCGGCGGCCATCCGGTCGGCGATGTCGCCGGTGCCGTCGGGGCTGTCGTCGTCGACGACGAGCAGGTCGACGTCGGGTGCCGCGGCCAGCACGGCGGCGGCGACCCGCTCGAGGTTCTCCGCCTCGTCGTAGGTCGGCATCACCACGAGGGCGCGCGCGCCGGGCGCCGTCGCAGGGTCGTCCATGTCGCCGACGAGCCTAGATCATGAGGATGGCGCGATCGTCCGCGCGGCGGCCGCAGCTCTGCCGGACGAACGACCGCCATCGGACGCTGGGGAATGCTCCGGCGATGCGCCCCGGCGAGGTCTGACCCGGCGGCTAGCCTGACGGCATGGATCTCCCGCGCAGCGACCGCGTCGCCGGACGGCTGATCGTGCGGGAGTCGAGCCCGTCCACGAACGCCGAGCTGGTGGCGATGGCCGCGCGCGACGTCGACCGCGAGCTGCCGGACGCGACCGTGCTCGTGACGCTCGACCAGACCGCCGGCCGGGGCCGCCTCGACCGGGTCTGGACGGCCCCGCCGGGGACGAGCCTCGCGGTCTCGGTTCTGCTGCGCACCGCCGACCCGGTCGGCCGCCCCGTCGGACCCGAGCGGCTCAGCTGGCTGCCGATCGCCGCCGGCGTCGCGATGACCGAGACGATCGCCGAGCTGCTGCCGCACGCGACCGTCAGCCTGAAGTGGCCCAACGACGTGCTCATCGGCGAGAAGAAGGTGTGCGGCATCCTCACCGAGCTCGTGCCCGCCGCCGGCGCCGTCGTGATCGGCTCGGGCGTCAACCTGACGATGGACGCCGGGCAGCTGCCCGTGCCGACCGCGACCTCGCTCGTGCTCGAGGGCGCGCCCTCGGCGTCGGGGAGAGCCGACGGCGAGCTCGCCGACCGCGTGCTCGCCGACTACCTCGAGCGCCTGCGCTCGCAGGTGACCGCGCTGCTGACGGCCCACGGCGACGCCGACCACAGCGGACTCCGCGCGCTCGCCCGCGAGCTCTGCGGAACCCTCGGCGGCGGCGTGCGCGTCGAGCTGCCCGGCGGCGACGCCCGCCACGGCACCGCCCGCGACCTCGACGAACTCGGCCGGCTCATCGTCGCGACCGAGCACGGCGACCTCGTCGTCGCGGCCGGCGACGTCATCCACCTGCGGCACGGCTGACGGAACCGGCGACGCCCGTGACCGAACCGGCCCCCGACACCGCGGCGAACCGCACGCCCGAGATCGTCGTCGCGCGCCTGCGCCCGAGCGCCCGCCGACTGCTGTGGTCGGCGCTGCTGCTCATCGTGCTCGCCGGCGCGGCCGCCTACGCGCCCTCCCTGCTGCCGGAGCCGTGGATGAGGATCACGGCGCTCGCCGCGGCGGGCGTGCTCGCCATCGTCGGCGTGCTCGTGCCGCTGCTGCGCTGGCTCTCGCGCAGCTACACGATCACGACGCGGCGCATCGTCATCCGCTCGGGATTCCTCGTGCGCACCCGGCAGGAGCTGCTGCACAGCCGCGGCTACGACGTGACGGTGCGGCGCTCCGGCGGTCAGCTGCTCGGCAAGTCGGGCGACATCCTCGTCAACACCGGGCTGGATGCGCCGGTGCGGCTGCGTGACGTGCCGCACGCGGCGCTCGTGCAGGAGGCCCTGCAGGACCTGATGGAGCGCAGCCTCAATCCCGTCGCGGCGCGACGGCAGCAGGAGCGCTCGCTGCGTCAGAGCGGCGAACTCGGCCGGCGCGGCGACGAGCCGGACTGGCATCCGGGGAACTGGCCGCAGCAGGACTGAACGGAGCGGAGGCCGCCGCCGCAGGGGCCGCCGGGTCGGCGGGGTCATCGGCCGGGTCGGCGGCGGATCCGGCGGCCACCGCATCCGCCTCGTGCGCCGCATCCGCCTCGTGCACCGCATCCGCCTCGTGCACCGCGTCTTCGGCCGCCTCGACCGGGCTGTGCGGCGCGAACACCCACACCCGGTACAGCCAGAACCGGAACACGGTGCCGAGCGCCAGGCCGACCACGTTGCCTGCGACGTTGTCGGCGACGACGTTGTCGAAGCCGAGCGCGTAGCGCGACACCCACAGGCAGCCGAGCCCGATCAGCAGACCGCCGACGCTGACGACGCCGAACTGCAGTCCCTCGCGCCACACGCGCCGGCCGCGGTGCTCGCGGAAGGTCCAGAAGCGGTTGCCGATCCAGTTCGCCACGATCGCGACCGTCGTCGAGATCGTCTTCGCGATCAGCGGGCCCTCGTGCAGCTGACCGGGGTGCAGCACGGTCGCGCTCAGCAGGTTGAACAGGCCCACGTCGATCACGAAGCCGACGCCGCCGACGACGCCGAAGCGCAGCAGCTGCGAGATCAGGCGGCGCATCCGGCTCCTCTTCCTCGCGGCTAGGCTCGATGTCGCGGCAGTCTAACCGCCGCCGCTATGGGGCCGAGCGCCCGCATCCACAGGGCCGCACCGGCCCGGAACCCCAGGAGGAATCGTGCGAGTCGGCGTCATCGGCGGAGGTCAGCTGGCGCGGATGATGGTGCCCCCGGCCGTCGGGCTGGGCATCGACATCCGGGTGCTCGCCGAGCAGGAGGGCATGTCGGCGCGCATCGCGGCGACCGCGGTCGGCCACTACACCGACGCGGACGCGGTTCTCGCCTTCGCCCGCGACGTCGACGTGATCACCTTCGACCACGAGCATGTGCCGCAGGACGTGCTCAAGCAGCTCGTCGGCGCCGGCGTGCCGGTGCACCCGGGCCCGCACGCGCTCGCTGTCGCGCAGGACAAGATCGTCATGCGCGAGCGGCTCACGGCTCTCGGCGCGCCCGTCCCCAGCTGGGGCGTCGTGCGCGACCGTGCCGAGCTCGCCGACTTCCTCGAGGCCCACGGCGGCGCCGCCGTCGTGAAGACCCCGCGCGGCGGCTACGACGGCAAGGGCGTGCGCGTCGTGCGCAGCGCCGACGCCGCCGACGACTGGTTCGCCGTGCTCGACGAGGCCGGATCCGGCGACGGGCTGCTCGCCGAGGAGCTCGTCGACTTCAACCGCGAGCTCGCGCAGTCGGTCGCGCGTCGCCCCTCGGGTGACGCCGTCGCCTGGGCGCTCGTCGAGACCGTGCAGAAGGACGGCGTCTGCGCCGAGGTCACCGCGCCCGCGCAGAACGCCGGAACCCTCGTCGCCGAGGCCCGCGCGCTCGCGTTCTCGATCGCCGAGGGACTCGACGTGACTGGTGTGCTCGCCGTCGAGCTGTTCGAGACCCGCGACGGCCGCCTGCTCGTCAACGAGCTCGCCATGCGTCCGCACAACACCGGCCACTGGTCGATCGACGGCTGCGTCACGAGCCAGTTCGAGCAGCACCTGCGTGCCGTGCTCGACCTGCCGCTCGGCGCGACCGACGAGCTCGCACCCGTCAGCGTCATGGTGAACGTGCTCGGCGGCCCCGCATCCGGCTCGATGCTCGACGTCTACCCGGCCGCGCTCGCCGCACATCCGGACGTCAAGTTCCACTACTACGAGAAGGCCTCACGGCCCGGTCGCAAGGTCGGTCACGTCACCACGACGGGCGGGGATGCGGGTGAGACTCTCGCCCGAGCGCGCGCCGCGGCGGAGTTCTTCAGCAGCTGACTCCTACGATGGCTCCCGTGCCATCCACCCCCCTCGTCTCCGTCGTCATGGGATCGGACTCCGACTGGTCCGTGATGCAGGACGCCGCCGCCGCGCTCGGCGAGTTCGGCATCGCCCACGAGGTCGAAGTCGTCTCGGCGCACCGCACGCCCCGCCGTCTCATGGAGTTCGGCTCGGAGGCCGCCGGCCGCGGCATCCGCACGATCATCGCCGGCGCCGGCGGCGCCGCCCACCTGCCCGGCATGATCGCCTCGGTCACGACCCTGCCCGTCATCGGCGTGCCCGTACCGCTCGCCCGCCTCGACGGTCTCGACTCGCTGCTGTCGATCGTGCAGATGCCCGCCGGCATCCCCGTCGCCACCGTCTCGATCGGCGGCGCCCGCAACGCCGGCCTGCTGGCCGCCCGCATGCTCGGAGCGACCGATCCGACGCTCGCCGCACGCCTCGCCGACTACGCCGCCTCGCTCGAGGACATGGTCGCCGAGAAGAACGCGCGACTGCAGGCGAGCCTGACCGACCGTTCGGACTCGTGACCAGCGTCACCCCCGTCCGCTATCCCGACCTCCGGTCGGAGAGTCTGATGACCCGACGGGCCTGGTGGCTCGTCGTGCTCAACGTGCTCATCCCCGGCTCGGCGCAGGTGCTGGCCGGCAACCGCCGTCTCGGCCGCTTCGCGCTCGGCGCCGACCTCGTGTTCTGGGCCGTCGGCATCCTGCTGATCGCCGGACTGCTGGTCGCCCGCAGCACGGTCGTCACGATCGTGACCAACCCGATCGTGCTCTGGATCGTCGTCGTCGTGCTCGTCTTCTATGCGCTGCTCTGGCTGATCTGCACCCTCGACACCCTGCGGCTCGTGCGCTTCGTGCGCGTGCACCGGGTCGCCGGGACGATCGCCGCCCTGTTCTCGGTCGCCGCGCTCGTGATCACCGGCGGAGGGGCGCTCTACGGCGCCTGGAACGCCGGCGTCACGGCGGGGGTCCTCGGCACCGTCTTCGGCGACGGCAACATCGCCGACCCGGTCGACGGGCGCTACAACATCCTGCTGCTCGGCGGCGACGCCGGAGCCGACCGGGTCGGGCTGCGCCCCGACAGCATCTCGCTCGTCAGCATCGACGCCGCGACCGGCCAGACGACGATCATCGGCATCCCGCGCAACCTCGAGAAGGTGCCCTTCCCCGCGAAGTCGCCGATGGCGAAGCAGTTCCCCGACGGCTGGAACTGCGCCGACTGCCTGATCAACGCGCTCTACACCTACGGCGAGGAGCATCCTGACCTCTACCCGAAGGCGAAGAGCGAGGGCTCGAGCCCGGGCATCGAGGCCACGAGCGACGGCGTCGAGGCGGTCACCGGTCTGAAGGTGCAGTACTACGCGCTCATCGACATGAACGGCTTCTCGCAGCTCATCGACGCGCTCGGCGGCATCGACATCGACGTGAAGACCCGCCTGCCGATCGGCGGCGGCCAGGACTCCCAGGGCCGCCCGACCGGCGTGGACAAGTGGATCGAGGTCGGCCAGCAGCACATGGACGGCAACACCGCGCTCTGGTACGCCCGCTCACGCCACGCCGACGACGACTACCACCGCATGGCGCGTCAGCGCGAGGTGCAGACGGCGATGCTGAAGCAGTTCACGCCCGCCAACGTGCTCACCAAGTTCCAGGCCATCGCGACCGCCGGCGGCAACATCGTCGAGACCGACATCCCGCAGCCGATGCTCGGGAAGTTCGTCGACCTGGCCGACCTGTCGCGCAAGCAGAAGATCACCGATCTCGAGCTGGTGCCGCCGCAGGTCGAGACCTGGGATCCCGACTACGACGCGATCCACGACATGGTCGCCGATGTCACGAAGGTCGCGAGCGCGAGCCCGACGCCGAACGGCTGAGCCGCGCGGCGGTGCCGCGGCAGCCGATCAGATGTCGGCGTGCAGCTGCCAGACCTTCTCGGCGGCATCCCGCCAACTGTAGGCGCGCGACCGGTCGGCGCCCGCCGTGCTGAGCCGCTGGGCGACCTCGGCGTCGAGCAGCACGTGCAGCACGCCCTCGCGCAGACGCTCGGCGTAGACGGCGTCGTCGGCGCTGCGCTCGACGAGGTGGGCGGCGTCGGCGGCGACCTCGGCGAGGGCCGGCGCGTCGGAGCTGACCACCGGCGTGCCGAAGGCGAAGGCCTCGAGCGAGGCGAGGCCGAAGCCCTCCTCGCGGCTGGCGTTCACGAACACGCGAGCGCGGCTGTAGACGAGCGCGAGATCGGCGTCGTCGAGGGCGCCGAGCGAGATCACCCGCTCGACGGGGATGCCGGTGTCGGCGACGGCGCGCTCGAGCGTGTCGTCGCCCCAGCTCGGATCGCCCACGATCACGAGCGGCACCTCGACGCCGGCCATCGCCGTCAGCAGCGGCCGCAGCGCCTTGCGCGGGTTCAGCCCGGCGAGGGTGAGCACGAAGTGCTCGGGAAGCTCGAGCCGGGCGAGGCGCTCGTCGGCGTCGGCGGGCACGATCAGCCCGGGCGACACGGCGCCGCCGATGACGCGCACCCGGTCGCCGAAGTCGGCGTGCTCGGCGAGCGCCGCGGCGACGGCGTGGGTCGGGACGACGACGGCGTCGGCGTAGCGCTCGGCGCGCTTGATCATGCTCTGGTGCCACCCTGCCGAGCGGCCGGAGATCGTGTCGGGCGAGGTCCACGGCAGCGCGTCGTGGATCGTGACGATCGTCTGGTCGCCGGTCAGCGCGCGGTCGTGCTTGCGCAGCGGCGCGAGCAGGCTGGGGGCGTGGATCATGCCGCCGTTCGGCGACACCGTGAAGCCGTGCTGCCAGACCGCGGCCATCTCGCGGCGGGCGAGCACGCTCTTGAACAGGCCGGACAGTCCGGGGAGTCGCCGCTCGAGCTCGCGGTACTCGTCATCCGGCGAGGCCGAGACGATCCCCTCGACGACGCAGCTGCTCGGAGCCGTCGCGATGAGGGCCCGCGTGAGGTCTTCGGTGTAGCGCGCGAGGCCGCGCGTCGACGGGTCGAGGATGCCGTCGATCACGACGCGGAGAGTTGTCATTGCTTCTCGAGGCTACCGGGGCCGCTCAGCCCGCCCGCATGGCGGCGACCGCGTCGGCGGATCCACCGTCGAAGACGACTCGTCCCTTGTTGATCAGGATTCCGCGCTCGCACAGCCGGGAGACCGTGTCGAGATCGTGGCTGACCACCACCATCGTCTTGCCCTGGCTCTGCAGCTCTCGCAGTTTGGCGATGCACTTCTTCTGGAACGGCTCATCTCCGACCGAGAGCACCTCATCGACCAGCATGATGTCGAGCGTCGTATGGATGGCGACGGCGAAGGCGAGGCGCACGAACATGCCCGATGAGTAGTGCTTGACCTCGGTGTCGATGAAGTCGCCGATCTCGCTGAACGCGACGATGTCATCGAAACGCTCATCGACCTCCTTGCGGCTCATGCCGAGGATCGCAGCGTTGAGATACACGTTCTCGCGGCCGCTCAGATCAGGGTGGAAACCCGCTCCGACCTCGATCAGGCCTGCGATTCGGCCGCGGGTGAGGATCTGGCCCCGGTCGGGACGGAGGACCCCCGACATGAGCTTGAGCAGCGTCGACTTGCCCGAGCCGTTGAAGCCGAGCAGGGCGACAGACTCGCCCTCGCCGATCTCGAAGTCGATGTCGTGCAGCGCTTCGAACGTGGTCACCAGCGATTTGCGCCGGATCAGGGAGATGAACGTCTCCTTGAGCGAATGGGTGTGGCGGAGCACGAAGCGCTTGTCGACGTTGCGCACGATGATGCGCGCGTCGGTCTCAGAGGTCCTGGGCAAAACGACCCTCCAGCCGGCGGAAGACGAGCTGCCCGAGCAGCAGGACGATGACGGCGATCACGAGAGCGAGCCCGCCTTTGAGGAGCAGGTCGGGCGGCAGATCCGCCGTCTCGCTGGTGGTCGGGAACCAGAGCCCGGCGTGGAAGAGCTCGACGGCCGTCGTCAAGGGATTCACGAGATAGATCTGCAGCAGCCAGTCGGGCAGGACCTTCCGCACCGTGGTCCACGGATACAGCACCGGCGAGGCCCAGGTCGCGACGAGCGCGATGAGCTCGACGAAGTTCTGCGAGTCGCGGAACGACACGTTCGCGGCGCCGAACAGCATGCCGAGTCCGGTCGAGAGCACGATCACGATGAGCATCCCGAGCACGAGCCCGAGGATCTGAGTCGGTTCCGGGTGCCACCCCACGAGGAGGCAGACGATGAGGGTGACGACGAGCTGGGGCAGGAAGTTGACGAATGCGACGATCGTGGAGGAGACCGGGAACATCTCGCGCGGCAGATAGATCTTCTTGATCAGAGCGCCGTTGTCGACGATCGACCGGGTTCCGTTGCCGAAAGCCTCGTTGAAGAGGTTGATGACGATGAGACCGCTGAACAGGTAGATCGGATAGCTCTCCATGTTGCGGTTCTGCTGGAGGAACACGCCGAGAGCAAGGAAGAAGACGAGGAACTGGAAGGTCGGCTTGACATACGACCACAGCCAGCCGAGAACCGATCCCCTGTACCGCACCTGCACTTCCTTGCGCACGAGCAGGCTCAGCAGATAGCGGCGACGTCCGACGTCGAGGAGCCCTGAGCCGTGTCCGGGTTCGACGAACCCGCGGTTCTGGGGAGCAGTGATCACAGGGGCCTCGATCTTCCATCCGGGCGGTGAGCCGCGTCGATTGTACTCACGGCCGGGCTGGTCATCCGCAGGCGACGATCCGGTACAGCGCGGCGTCGCCTTGATGGTCGACGAGCTCGAGCACTCCCGGCGTCGTCACCGCGCGATCGATGCCCGCGTAGAAGGAGGCCTCGGGCGGAGAACCCCAGAGCAGGCCCGGATCGGCGACCACCCATTCGAGATCGAGTCGACGCACCGCGGCGCAGACTGCCGGGTCGGACTGCGCTTCGCCGAGCGAATTCGCCACGATCGTCGCGTCCGGCGACCAGATGCCGGTGAGGTGAGGGAACAGAGTGCGTCGTCCGCCGACCGCCCAGGACAGCGCCGAGCCGTTCCACGGGTTGCCGGCGACGACTGCGTCGCGGGGCACATGGTTCGGCAGTCGTTCGAGCAGGCGGTACTCATCCCGATCGATCAGAGCACCGTTCTTCTGATGGTCGGGCAGGTCGAACACCACGCCGATCGAGGAGGCGACTGCCGGCAGCTGGCCTCCCGCCGCAGTGATCAGGACGACGAGCGCCGAGCCGGCCACGAGGACGAGACGACGGCGCGCGCGGTCGCCGGCGGGGACGCGGCGCAGCACCGCGTCGATGATCGCGGTCGCGGCGACCGTGGCCAGCAGCACGGCGGTGAGCACCACGAGCGGGAACAGCCTGAACTTGTCCTTGTACCACAGCCCGGTGGCGATCTTCGCGAGGTCGGAATTGCTGCCCGCCGCCAGAGAGAAGAGGACGACGGCCAGCGCCCAGGACCCGACGAGCCACCGCAGCCGAGCGGAACGCGCGCACAGCACGGCGCCGACGATCGCGAGGAGCGCGAGACCGATCGCCGGAGCCAGCACTCGGGTGTCGAGGTTCGGGTCGAGCGGAGCGAGCCCGATCGCCTCGAGCGCTGTCGCGCCGAGCCCGCTGCGTGCCGTCGCCGGACCTCCGTTGAGGTGATCCGAGATCGGGCGCTGCGCGACATCGAAAGCGCGGTAGACATACACAGCGCCCGCTGTGACCGCAGCGATCAGGACCGCCGTCGATGCTGCCGCGACCAGGAGGATCCGCCTGCGCTGAGCCCGGTGACGCCACAGCCGTCGAGCCGCCCCGGCGACCGTCGCGACGACGAGAGGGAGCAGCAGCGCGATGAGACTGAAGAGCGAGCGGGGATGCGAGAACCCCGACGCAGCCAGCCAGAGCGCCGCCGACGTCACCATCACGGGATCACCGGCGAGCCGGCGACGGGTGCGCAGGGTCAGCCATCGCGAGAACCGCACGCTGAGCGCCAGCCCCGCAGGCAGGAGCGCGTACGCCATTCCGGTGGGGTAAAGGGTCCCCCAGGCGAGGAGCAGCAGCGGGAACCCGCCCGCTCCGATCGCGAGCAGCGGGGCGACGACCGCGGCTCGGCGACGAGAGGCGCCCGGCAGGATCTCGGCGGCGAGCAGCGCCAGTCCCGGCATCCACAGCGTCGCCGTGCTCGTCACCCAGGCGGCGTTCGCGGCCACGGGAACACTCGAACCGGTGAGCTGGACGATAGAGGCCGCGAGCGCGTGCCACGCGGCCGGGTAGAACTCGTTTCCCTCGCCCGGATGGGTGATTCGGTAGAGATGGAACGACGACGCGTCGCCGGTGTCGACGATCCACGCGACCGCGTTGAGGTGGAACAGGCCGTCGTAGCTCTGACTCACATGATCGGCGCCCCCGATCGCGATGGCGCCGATCACGGACACGGTCGCCGACGCGATCACGACCGCAGCGATCGCCGGCAGATCTCGTCGCAGCGCAGCTCCGGCCGAGGGGCGCCGACCGCGCGGAATCGCGCCCGCCCCGACGGGGAGCCGGCGACGTGCCGCGGCCACGACGAGGGCGGCGGCGACGGCGGCGAGCGCGGGATGCCACCAGGCGAATCGGAGATCGAGCACGCCGTCGACGACGCCGAAGATCGACATCACCGCGATCGAGAACGGCGCCGCGAATGCGACGGCGCGGATGCCGCGCAGCCCTATCGCGGCGGCGAGCGCGCCGCCGGGGATCACGAGCAGCGCGAGTCCGGCGATCAGCGCGACGGCTGCGCTCATGCGCTGTACCTCGTCGGCGTGGTCATGCGGCGCGAGCGGCGCGGAGCGATCATGACGACCATTCTCCCGCGGGTCGCCTCCGTGCCCGCCACGTGACGTGCGGGCCGGGTCCGGCGCGCACCGATAGGCTCGGGATCCGTGTCGGAGAAGAGCGAGCGTGTCGTGGCCGTCGTGGTCGCCTACAACCGCGCGGCGCTGCTCGTCGAGGCTCTCGAGGGGCTGCTGGGGCAGACTCGCCCTCTCGATTCGATCGTCGTGGTCGACAACGCCTCGGATGACGACACGGCCGCGGTCGTGGGCCGAGTCGCTCCGGATGCCGAGCTCGTGCGCCTGACGCGCAACACCGGCGGCGCCGGAGGGTTCGCCGTCGGCACCGCGGTCGCGGTCCTCCGCGAGCACGCCGATCTCGTCTGGCTGATGGACGATGACACCGTTCCCACTCCGACGGCGCTCGCCGAGCTGCTGGATGCCCGTGACCGTCATCCCGACCCGCTGGCGGTGCTCGCCTCCCGTGTCGTCTGGACGGATGGACGGGACCACCCCATGAACGTCCCGCGCGCGCGTCCCCTCGGCGGACGTCGGCGACGAGCAGCCGAGGCGGTCGGCCTCATGGCGGTGCGCTCCGCGAGTTTCGTGTCGTTCATGGTCGATGCGCGGGTCGTGCGTCGTCTCGGCCTGCCGATCGCCGAGTACTTCATCTGGAATGACGACTTCGAGTACTCGACACGACTGCTGCGACGCGGCGACGGCGTGTACGTGCCTCGCAGCGTCGTGGTGCACAAGACGAAGGTGCTCGGCTCCACCGACGCCGACCCTGGCGCGCGCTTCTACTACGAGGTGCGCAACAAGATCTGGATGTTCCGCCACGCCCGCACCTTCGGACCGCTGGAGACGCTGCTCTACGGCGGCTCGACGCTGCGCCGCTGGGTGCGGACCCTGCGCCGTTCATCGGACCGCAGCGTGCTGCGCGACGGCTTTCGACGCGGCTGGCGCGATGGCTTCGCTCGGTCGCCGAGACTCAACGCGGAGGCGTTGGCCGACCAGGCTGCGATCGCGCCCGAGATCGTGGATCCCACCTGGCGGAGCTGATGGACGATCTGCCTGCGTTCTCGCTCCTGCTTCCGATCTACCGCGGCGACAGCGCCGAGCACTTCCGTCGGGCTTTTCTGAGCTCGGTGGAGGGCCAGCGGCTCCGGCCTGCGGAGGTCGTCATCGTGCGCGACGGTCCCATACCGGCGGCGCTGGAACGTGAGCTCCGCGTGCGCATCGAGGCGTCGCCGGTCCCGGTCGTCGTGGTCGAGCTGCCCGAGAACGTCGGACTCGCCCGGGCGCTCACAGCGGGACTCTCGGCCGCGAAGCACGAGGTGATCGCGCGGATGGACGCCGATGACATCGCACAACCCGAGCGGTTCGCGGTGCAGCTGCCGCTGATCGCGTCGGGACTCGATCTCGTCGGGTCGGCGATCGACGAGTTCGTCGAGGACGGCGACGTGACCCGCGTGATCGGGCGCCGTACGCCGCCGCTCCGGCACGACGAGATCTCCCGTCGTGCTCGATTGCAGTCGCCGTTCAATCACCCGTCCGTGGTGTTCCGGCGCGGTGCCGTCGATGCCGCCGGGGGCTATCGCGACCTCCCGCTCATGGAGGACTACTGGCTTTTCGCGCGGATGATCCAGGCCGGCGCGCGCACCGGCAACACCGCAGAGGCTCTCGTCCTCTATCGGGTCGACGCGGGCGCGTACGGTCGGAGGGGCGGGCTCCGGCTGCTCCGCAGCGAATTGCGTCTTCAGTGCGATCTGCGTCGTACCGGCTTCACATCCCGGCGGCAGCTGGTCCGCAACGTGCTCGTCCGGGCGGGATATCGGCTCGTGCCGCAGCTCGTCCGTCGGGCCGCGTATCGCCGTGTGCTCGTGGACCGCAGCGTCGATCACGTGGTGGAGACGCCGGACGGGCGCACATGACCGATCGGCTAGTCTTGACGGGTTTTCCGCCTGCCGAACGTTAGGAACACTCCTCGGTGAACAGCGACCTCGTCATCGTCGGATCGGGCTTCTTCGGCCTCACCATCGCGAACCGCGCCGCCACTGAGCTCGGGCTCAAGGTGGTCATCATCGACCGCCGCAGTCACATCGGCGGCAACGCCTTCAGCGAGGCGGACCCCGAGACCGGCATCGAGGTGCACCGCTACGGCGCCCATCTGTTCCACACCTCGAATGAGCGGGTGTGGGAGTACGTGAACCGCTTCACCGCGTTCACCCCCTACGTCCACCGCGTGTACTCGAACTACGGCGGCGAGGTGTTCCCGCTGCCGATCAACCTGGGCACGGTCAACCAGTTCTTCCGCGCCGCCCACACGCCCGACGAGGCGAAGGCGCTGATCGCGTCGCAGGCGGCGGAGATCTCCAAGGACGCGGTCTCGAATCTCGAGGAGAAGGCGATCTCGCTCATCGGGCGCCCGCTCTACGAGGCCTTCATCCGCGACTACACCGCGAAGCAGTGGCAGACCGATCCGAAGGAGCTGCCGGCCGAGATCATCAGCCGACTCCCGGTCCGCTACAACTACGACAACCGCTACTTCAACGATGCGCACGAGGGCCTCCCCGTCGACGGCTACACGGCCTGGCTCGAGCGGATGGCCGATCACCCGAACATCGAGGTGCGCCTCGACACCGACTTCTTCGACGCCGGTCAGCCGGTCTCGAAGTCGTCCGTCGTCGGGCAGGTCCCGGTCGTCTACACCGGCGCCGTCGACCGCTACTTCGACTACTCCGCCGGCGAGCTCTCCTGGCGCACGCTCGACTTCGAGACCGAGGTCAAGCCGGTCGGCGACTTCCAGGGCACCCCGGTCATGAACTACGCGGATGCGACCGTGCCCTACACGCGCATCCACGAGTTCCGTCATTTCCACCCGGAGCGCGACTGGTATCCGAGCGACAAGACCGTGATCATGCGTGAGTTCTCGCGCTTCGCGAATCGCGAGGACGAGCCGTACTACCCGGTTAACACCCCGACGGATCGCGAGGGGCTGCTCGCCTACCGTGAGCTTCAGGATGGCGAGGACCGCGTCTTCTTCGGCGGACGCCTCGGCACCTACCAGTACCTCGACATGCACATGGCCATCGGCTCCGCGTTGTCGATGTTCGACAACAAGCTGGCCGGATTGTTCGGAGGCGCCGCTCGATGACTCCGGCAACGGAGTTCCTCGATTCCGCCGCACTGTTCCGCGTCGTCCGGAGCGACGACTTCACGGGGCTGACCCTGCGGCAGCGCCGCCTGCTGGTCGCTGCGGCGAACTATCACGCGCTCGATTCGGCCGATGCAGAGGTGCGACTGAGGATCCTGATCGCCGGACCGGGACGCGCCGCGGTGCTGACTCACCCCTTCGGCGATGCGCCGCCGAGTGCGTCCGACGCGACCGAAGCGGGCCGGATCGAGGTCACCGTCGCCGACGCGCCCACGCGTCAGGTCGAGCGTCACGTCATCATCACCCCCGACGACGTGACGCCGCAGCCGCCGCAGCTCGGACTCCGCGCGAGGTACTGGAGAGCACGTCAGCAAGCTGAGCGCCGCTTCCCGCTCGCGTACGACAGATTGCGTCAGACTCTGCTCTCGCGCCGCGAACGTCATCTGTCGACCACGGTCATCGAGCGCGCAAGCGGTTCGGAGATCATCGAGGAGCTCGCCGGAGTCGGGCCGGCGGCATCGTCGGACCCCGTCGTGATCGTCGGGATGCACTGGCTCGAGCTCGGCGGTGCCGAGTCCTGGGCGATCGAGACGGTGCGGGCGGTCGTCGAGGCCGGCATCCTGCCCGTGGTGTTCACCGACCGCTACTCCGAACATCCGTTCATCACCGCCGACCTGTTCCGCGACGTCGTCGTGATGCCCTTCGCAGGAGAGGTACCTGCCGCCGGAATCGGTGACGAGCCGCTGCGGCAGATCGTGGAGCGCTACGACGTGCGGGGCGTGCTCGTGCATCACTGCGGCTGGCTGTATGACCGACTCGCGTGGATCCGCGAGAACCGCCCCGGCGTTCCCGTCGTCGACTCACTCCATATCGTCGAGTACGCGGGTGGGGGCTATCCGGCGACCGCGGTGCACGTCGATCCCTTCGTCACGACTCACCATGTGATCTCGCCCGAGCTCGAGCGGTGGATGACCGTCAATCAGCAGGTTCCGCGCGAGAAGGTCGTCATGGCGCCGCTGGTCGGTCTGACGGTCGCAGACGGCCCCGGGCCGACGTTCAGCCCTCGCCCGGATCGACCTTTCACGATCGCCTTCGTCGGTCGATTCGTCAGGCAGAAGAGGCCCTACCTGTTCGTCCGACTGGTCGCTCGTCTCGTTCGCGCGGGAGTTCCTGTGCGCGCGATCCTGCACGGCAGCGGTGAGCTCGAGGAGGTCACGCGTGAGCGGGTGCGCACCGCAGGGCTCGACGGAGTCGTCGAGTTCCGAGGGCACGATCACCCGGTCAGCGGAACGCTGGCCGACGCCGACCTGCTCGTCGTCGCAAGTCAGAACGAGGGACTCACCCTCACCACGATCGAAGCGGTGTCCGCGGGGGTGCCGACTCTCTCCACGGATGTGGGCTCGCAGCGCACCGTGATCGCACCGAGCCTGCTGGTCTCGCGCGACCCGACCGATTTCCTCGCCGAGGCGACGTCCGCGATCCGCGATCTCGCGGGCGCGGAAGCAGAGCGGGAACGGGCCTGGCGCGACGAGCTCGCGCTTCTCGAAGCATTGTCGAAGCACCAGGCCGCCAGCGCCTGGATCAGGGAGGAAGTCCGCGGATGGCTCGCGTAGCAGCGGTGGTAGTCACTTTCAATCGGCGGGCCAAGCTCGAGACGGTACTCGACTCGCTCGCCGCGCAGTCGACTCCGCCCGAGTGGATCGTCGTCGTCGACAACGCCTCCACCGATGGCACGGGCGAGTACCTCGCCGGGGAGAAGGACCGCCGGGGTCTCGAACTCGTGTCACTCGACACGAACACCGGCGGGGCCGGCGGCTTCTCGACCGGCATGAAGCACGCCTACGACCTGGGTGCCGAGTTCGTCTGGATCATGGACGACGACTGCTATCCGGGCCCTGACGCGCTCGAGAAGCTCGTCAGCGGATTCGATTCCGCGGTCGGTGAGCTCGGCGGCGACGTTCCGTTCTCGTGCTCCGTCGTGAAGTTCATCGACGGCTCGCTCTGCGAGATGAACAATCCGACGCCGACGTGGGACTGGGGTCGCCTGCTCGTCAAGGGCCAGCAGAACGTGATGGTGCGCACGTGCTCGTTCGTCTCCGTGCTCATCCCCCGTTGGGCGATCGAGAAGCACGGCCTTCCCTACCGTGACTACTTCATCTGGTTCGACGACCACGAGTACACGCTTCGCCTGTCGGCGGTGTGCCCCGGTGTCCAGGTTCTGGACAGCGTCGTCGTTCATGACATGGGCGACAACAAGGGCGTCAACTTCGGCGGGATCACGGAGGCGAACGCGTGGAAGTTCGCCTATGGAGTGAGGAACGAGGCGTCCTACCGGCTGCATCACGAGGGTTTCGCGTCGTACCTCATCTTCGCTGCGCGCGTCACGCTGCTGATGCGCCGCGGGCGGGTGGCGTCGAAGCTGCGTTGGCGCATGACCAAGAAGCTCCTGCGCGGGATCACCTTCAACCCGAAGATCGAGCGCGTCGCCTGACTCGTCGGGCCGGGGCGATGGCCGTCAGTCGGCGCGGGGCGCGTCCTCGCGGCCGGTGCCCTTCGGCGCCGACAGGCGGTGACGCCAGGAGCGCTTGCGCGCGGCGGCGAGGGCGCAGGTGACGAAGAGCAGCAGTCCGCCCTCGAACAGCAGGTAGCTCTCGGCGAGGCTCGTCGCCGCGAGCAGCACGAGCGCGAGCGCCGGCCAGGCGTAGGTCGTGTTCGGGTTCTCGGTGCCGACCAGCCACGCGCGCGTGAGCGCGAGCGCGAACGCGGCGCCGAGCAGGATCACGCCGATGATCCCGAGCTGGAAGTACACGTCGAGCGCGCCGTTCAGGGCCGAGTCGTACCGTTTGCCGCCGTCGTCGGTGAGCACGCTGTAGGGGAAGACCTCGGGCCGCCAGACGCCCACCCAGCCCCAGCCCTCGAGCTGGTGCAGCTGCGACAGCTGCAGGATGCGGCTCCACTGCCCTGAGCGCGAGTCGAAGTCGCTCGCGGCATTGAGCAGCTGGATGATCCGCCCCCGCAGCAGCCAGGCCGCGATCGCGCCCATCAGCACCACCGCGGCGACGACGAACTGCGCGATCGGGCGACGCCGAGCCGGCACCCGCCGCAGGGCGTACACGGCGACCGCGGCGACGCCGACGACGACGAGCACGACGAAGGTGACGGGGGAGCGGGCGAACAGCAGCGTGATCGCGGCCAGGGCCAGCGAGAACAGGGCCCGCGGCCGCTCGACCGAGCGGGTGCGCCACTCGGTCAGGAAGGTGATCACGGCGAGGCAGGCGAGGTAGCCGAGGTAGTTGCGGGTGCCGGCGATGCCTTGGATGGGGCCGCCGTTCGCGATCGACCCGGTGATGCCGAACACCTTGAGCGGCACGTCGAGGATGATGCCGCTCAGCACCTCGAGCACGAGCGAGGTGAGCAGGATCGCCCGCAGCGCATCGCCGAAGGCGCGGATCACCTGGATCAGGTCGCGGGCGAGGGCGAGCCAGGTGCCGAGCAGGCCGAACAGCAGCGCGTAGACGACCGAGCCTGCCGTGATCCAGGTGTACTGGCTGAGGAAGACGCTCACGATCATCCAGCCGAAGAACGCCAGCAGGCTGATCGGCAGCACGCCGCGCCACTCGATGCGCTCGCGCTGGCTCCACAGCGAGATGCCGGCGAGCAGCAGCGTCGCGCCGAGCACGGCGAGCAGGCCGCCCCATCCCATCAGCGACCGCAGGAACGACGAGGAGAGCGACGTCGTCGCGATGATCACGGCGAGCGCCTGGCTCGTGCGCGGATGCGCGATCAGCTCGACGACGACACGTCGTCGGGGAGCCGGGGTCGCGCCGCGTCCGCTCACTGTCCCCGCTCTCCGCGTCGCAGCCAGCGGAACGTCCGGAGGTCGCGCGACCGGGTGGTGATCGCGATGATCACGAGCAGCAGCAGCTCGCCCTCGATGAGGATGCGGCTCTCGGCGAGGCTCTGCACCAGCAGCACGACGGCGATGAGCAGCGGGGCGATCGTCAGCGCCGCGACCGGGCGGGTGCCGTCGGTCACGGCCGAGTCGGCGGCGGCGCCGCGGTCGACCGCGGCGAGCCAGCTGCGCACCAGCAGCCCGAACACGAACAGGGCGAACACGACGAGACCCATGATGCCGACCTGCAGCCACAGGTCGAGCCAGGCGTCGTGCGCCTGGCTGTAGCGCACGCCCTTGATCACGAAGGCCTCGGAGTCGAAGGGATGCACGCCCGGCATCCAGTAGGTCGCCCAGCCCCAGCCGCCGGCGGGGCGCTGCTCGGCGAGGTCGACGACCGCCGACCAGATGCGACCGCGGTTGGTGAGGTCGGGGCTCTTCTGCAGCAGCGCGAGCAGCGGAGCGCGGAACACGATCGCGCCGACGACCCCGAGGGCGACGACCGCGGCCGAGACGCCGTAGGCCACGGTGCGCGCTCTCCCGCTGAGCCGGCGGATCACGAGCACGATCACGAGCACCACGGCCGCCGCGAGACCGGCGACGATCACGGTCGACGACCGGGTGAGCGCCAGCACGAGCACCGCGACGGCGATCCAGACGATCCCGGTGACCCGGCTGACCATCCCGGCGGCGAGCTGCACGCCGAAGGCGATCAGGGCGAGCAGCGCCGCGATCGCCAGCAGGTTGCTGTTGCCCTGGATGCCCTGGATGCGGCCGCCGTGGAACAGCAGGTCGCGCGACCAGTAGCAGGCCCGCGGGATGTCGCCCGACAGGTTGCAGAGCGAGAAGAACGGCAGCACCTTCTGCCGCACGAACACGGCGACGACGAGCTCGAACAGCAGCGACAGGCCGAGGATCCAGCGCCCGGCGTCGGCGAGCGCCCGCACGATGCCGTAGCCGTCGAGCGCGGTCGCGATGAACAGTCCGACGGCGACGGTCGCGATCGTGACGATCGTGGCGAGTCCGGTGAGCGCGGGATACGCCGACCAGGCCGTGGAGGCGGCGCACACCCCGAGGAACAGCACCAGCGCGACGGGCACCGCGTCGAGGCGGGTGCGGCGCCGCACCAGCTCGATCACGCAGAGCAGCACGATCAGACCGACGACGACGCCCCAGCCGACCCAGCCGACCGCATAGCGGAACACGTCGCCGGCGAGGCCCGTGAAGAAGGCGGACGCGGCGAGGGCGCGGTGGTAGCGGCTCGACAGCGTCATGCGGGCAAGCGTATCGGCGCGACCTCCGCGGCTCCGGCGTGCGCGCCGGAGCCGCGGAGCGGGCGGGGCCGCCGGATCAGACGAAGGCGCTCTGCCCGGTGATCGCCTTGCCGACGATGAGGGTGTTCATCTCACGGGTGCCCTCGTAGCTGTAGAGCGCCTCGGCGTCGGCGAAGTGACGGGCGACGTCGTAGTCGAGCACGATGCCGTTGCCGCCCATGGCCTCGCGCGCCCACGCGACCGTCTCGCGCATCCGGGCCGTCGCGTAGGCCTTCGCGAGCGCGGCGTGCTCGTCGCGCTGGGTGCCGTGGTCGAGCATCTGCGAGACGCGGGTGACCATGGCGATGGAGGCGGTGATGTTGCCGATGCTCTTCGCCAGCAGGTCCTGCACGAGCTGGTGCGCGGCGATCGGCTTGCCGAACTGCTGGCGCTCGGTCGCGTAGCGCAGGGCCGCCTCGTAGGCGCCGATGGAGTTGCCCACGGCGGCCCAGGCGACCTCGGCGCGGGTGAGACGCAGCACGGCGGCGGTGTCGCGGAAGGTGTTCGCGTTCTGCAGGCGCAGGCGCTCCGGCACGCGCACGCCCTCGAGCACGATGTCGGCGTTCTGCACGATGCGCAGGCTCTGCTTGTTCTCGATCTTGGTGGCGGTGAAGCCGGGGGTGTCGTTCGGCACGATGAAGCCGGTGACCTGGCCGTCGTCGGCCTTGCGCGCCCAGATGACGGTCACGTCGCTGAAGGTCGCGTTGCCGATCCAGCGCTTCGCGCCGTCGAGGATCCAGTCGTCGCCGTCGCGGCGGGCGACCGTGCGCAGGCCCTGGGCGCTGTCGCTGCCCGAGAGCGGCTCGGTCAGGCCGAAGGCGCCGATCAGCTCGCCCGAGGCGAGCTGCGGCAGCCACTCGGCGCGCTGCTCCGGCGAGCCGGCGACGCCGATCGCCCCCATCGCGAGGCCGTTCTGCACGCCGACGTAGGTCGCGACGCTGGCGTCGACCCTGGCGAGCTCGAGCGCGACCCAGCCGCGGTAGACGGCCGAGTTCTCGAAGGTCTTCGTCTCGTCCCACTGCATCCCGAACACCGGCTGGCGGTGCAGGCCGGGCAGGATCTCGCGCGGGAACTCCGCCTTCTCCCACGCGCCGTTGACGACCGGCTTGACCTCGGCAGCGAGGTAGGACCGCAGGCCCGCGAGCGCGGTCTTCTCGTGCTCGGGCAGCAGGTCTTCGAAACCGTAGAAGTCGCTGCGCAGGGTGCTGAACGCGGTGGCGTCGCTCGCGGCGGCGGCGGGCTCGGAGGTGAGGGTCATCGGTGTCTCCATCGGTCCGATTCGGCGGGTGGCGTCGGCAGGCTAGTCCGGCTCGCTGGGGATGCCCGAACGGCTTGGTAGTTTGATGCATCGGCGGCCCAGACCACCCTGGCCGTCTTGTAGGTCGCCACAGCCGTCGCCCGTCGGCCGTGGTGGACATCCGCCAGGAGACTCCCCGCATGCTCGTGCCCATCACCAACACGCCCCGCGACTACGCCTGGGGCTCGACGACGGCGATCGCCGAGCTGCTCGGCACGGCGCCGAGCGGGGCTCCGGAGGCGGAGCTGTGGCTGGGCGCGCACCCCGGTTCGCCGGCGCGCGTCGCCGACGGCTCGGGAACGCTGCTCGACGTGGTCGACGGCCGGCTGCCGTTCCTGCTCAAGGTGCTGGCCGCGGCGTCGCCGCTGTCGCTGCAGGCGCATCCGACTCCGCAGCAGGCCGAGGCCGGCTTCGCGCGCGAGGAGGCGGAGGGCGTCGCGATCGACGACCCGACGCGCAACTACAAGGACTCCTTCCACAAGCCCGAGCTCATCTACGCGCTCAGCGAGAGCTTCCGGGCGCTGTGCGGCTTCCGCGCGACGGCCGAGACACGGGCGGTGCTGGCGGATGCCGCGGGCGACCCGGCCATCGCCGACCTGATCGAGCGCCTCGGCGACGACGCGCAGCTGCGCCCCGTCTTCGAATGGCTGATCACCCGCGGCGAGGGCGTGGATGCGCTCATCGCCGCCGTCGTGTCGGCGTCGGCGGCCGAGTCGGCGCGCGGCCTCAGCTGGGACACGGTGCGCCTGCTCGCCGACGCCTACCCCGGCGATCCCGGCATCGTGATCTCGCTGCTCATCAACACGGTCGAGCTGACGCCCGGCGAGGTGCTCTACCTGCCGGCCGGCAACATCCACGCCTACCTCGGCGGCCTCGGCATCGAGCTCATGGCCTCGAGCGACAACGTGCTGCGCGGCGGGCTCACCCCGAAGCACGTGGATGTGCCCGAGCTGCTCGGCGTGCTCGACTTCCGGCCGCTGCCGGTGCCCTACCTCGCGCCGGAGACGCCGCGACCGGGGGTGCGGGTGTTCCGCCCCGACGTGCCCGACTTCGTGCTCACCGTCGTCGACGAGGCGGCGCTCGCCGAGGGCGTCGACCTCGCGCTCGACGGCCGCCCCGCGATCGCGCTGTGGGCGCAGGGGAGCGGTGCGGTGAACGGAGCGGATGTCGCGCACGGCGGCGCCGTCTACTTCGCCGAGGAGCCCGTCGCGACGCTGCGCGGCAGCGGGCTGGTGTTTATCGCGAGCGTCGGCTGAGGGTCGCCCTCGCCGCCCTCCTCAGCGCGGACCCTCGGTCGTATTCCGCACCCGGCATGGAAAGCGAGGAATGTTGTGGTTTCGTGATCGCGACAGGTGTCGGATGGGCGTCGTCGTCGCTACATTCCGAGACATGACCTCCGCATCCCGGGTGACTCTGTGACCGACGATCCGTACCGCGGCACCGCGCCGTCGCCTGGTCCGCGCCGCCGTCGCTGGATGCTTCCGACCGCGATCGCAGGAGGCGTCGCCGTCGTCGTCGCCGCGGCCGTCGCGATCGCGTTCGCCGTGAGGCCCGGCGCCGACGTCGCCGCTCCGAGCGCATCGCCGAAGCCGACGGTCGCGCCGTCGACGAGTTCCAGCCCGACGCCGCCCGCCGCGCCCACGCCGCGTATCCGGATCGATTGCGAGAAGATCCTCGACCACGCATCCCTCGAGGCCTATCTCGGCGGGGCGCCGAAGCTCGAGCGGGATGCCCCCGACTCGCTGCTCCGGGTCCGCTGGCTTCAGTCCGGCGGGCTCGGGTGTCGCTGGTCCAGCGGAGCGGCGTCGTTGCGGGTCACCGCGATCCCCCTCGACGCGATCCCGGCCGCGACGCAGTATCTGCGAGACGACTACGACGATCCGTCATCGCCCGTCTCCGCCCCGGATGCACCCCGCGTCGACTGCGACGACTTCGGTGGCGGCTGCCAGGCGAGAGCCGCGTCCGATCGGGTCGCGATCGTGGTGCGCGACGTCGACGGCTCTGCGGAGCGTCGGGACGAGTTCGCGGCGATCGCGACGCAGGCAGCGTCGGCGATCGCCGGCACGGTGAGCATCGCCGCGCCGTGGAGTGCGCCGTACCCGAGCTCGGTCGTCCTGCCCTCCGAGTGCACGGACATCGATCCCGACGGCGTCATCGCTCGGAGCCTCGGGATCGACCGGCTCACGTGGTTCGCGACCGGGGGCGACGGGTACGGACTGCTCGAGAACGCCACGGTCTGGCAGGGTCCCTGGCTCTTCTGCGGCTCTGAGTCGATCGCGGGCGGCGCGAGCCCGCTGATCTCGTCTCTGCCGCTCAGCCGGTGGTCATGGGATCGGCTCGCAGGGCGGCTGGCGGCGGACGGCGCCGAGCGCATCGACGTCGCGGGCGCGGAAGGGGCGCTCCTGGCCGCGAGTCCCGCCCAGAATGGCGACGGGTCGCTGTCTCTCTCGCTCCTGCGCGGTGACGCTGTCATCCAGTTCTCGACCTACCACCCGTCGGATCCCGACGCCGCTCGCCGCGAGCTCGTGAGCGCGGTCGAGGCCTGGCTCGCCCGCTACGGAGGCTGACCCCGAGGCTCACGCTGGCGACTCGCCCTTCCGCCTGTCGGAGGTCATGTTTACAGTGTTCACATGCGGACCTTCGGGCAGATCCTGGTCAACACCGCCGTCGCCAACGTCACGACGAGCTTCCTCTGGTTCGCCCTGACCTTCTGGGTGTACCTCGAGACGCGGTCGGTACTCGCGACGGGCATCATCGGCGGCGCGTACATGCTGCTCGTGGCGCTGTTCTCGATGCTCTTCGGCACGATCGTCGACCGGCACCGCAAGCACCGGGTCATGGTGTTCGCCGGTGCGACGACGCTGATCTCCTTCGGCGTCGCCGGCGTGCTCTACCTGCTGTTCCCCGAGTCGCGGCTGCTCGATCTGGGCGGGCCGATGTTCTGGATCTTCTCGGCGATCATCCTGTTCGGCGCGGTGATCGAGAACATGCGCAACATCGCGCTCTCGACCACGGTCACCCTGCTCGTGCCCGAGGAGCGTCGGCCGAACGCCAACGGCCTCGTCGGCACCGTGCAGGGCCTCGCCTTCATCGTGACGAGCGTGTTCAGCGGTCTCGCGATCGGCCTGCTCGGGATGGGCTGGACCCTGCTGATCGCCATCGCGCTGTCGGCGCTCGCGCTCATCCACCTGCTGTTCCTCAGCGTGCCCGAGGAGCAGCCCGAGCGGGAGGGGGAGCGCCAGCCGCTCGTCGACATCCGCGGCAGCGTGCGGGCGGTGCGCGCCGCGACCGGGCTCTTCGCCTTGCTGATCTTCTCGACCTTCAACAACCTCATCGGCGGCGTCTACATGGCGCTCATGGATCCCTACGGCCTCGAGCTGTTCCCGGTCGAGATCTGGGGCGTCGTCTTCGGCGTCGCGGCGACGGGCTTCATCGTCGGCGGGCTGCTGATCGCGAAGTTCGGGCTCGGCAGGAACCCGATCCGCACGCTGCTCATCCTCGTGATGGTGATGGGCGTGCTCGGCGCGCTGTTCACGATCCGTGAGTGGTGGTGGCTCTACGCCGTCGGCATCTGGCTGTACATGATGCTCATCCCGGCGGTCGAGGCCTCCGAGCAGACCGTGATCCAGCGGGTCGTGCCGTTCCGCACGCAGGGGCGCGTCTTCGGCTTCGCGGCGGCGTTCGAGTCGGCGGCCGCGCCGATCACCGCCTTCCTCATCGCGCCGATCGCCGAGTTCGCGATCATCCCCTTCATGAAGTCGGATGCGGGGCGCGCGCAGCTGGGATGGCTCGTCGGCGAGGGGGAGGCGCGCGGCATCGCGCTGGTCTTCCTCGTCGCCGGTCTCGTCATGGTCGTGGCGGCGGCGCTCGCCTTCCTGACCCGTTCGTACCGCACGCTGTCGCGCCAGTATCTCGAGAGCCCGGCGCCGCAGCCGGATAGGACGGGCGACGGCTCCGGAGTGCCGGGAGGCGGGGTGTCGCCGGTCGTCAGCTGAGGGCGGTGCTCGACGGCCGCGGCGGGGTCTGCGGGCCGCCCCTGGCGCGTATTCCGCGAGCGGCATGAAAGATGAGCATTGTTGCGATTCTGTGATTCCGACAGCTGTCGGATGGACTCCGTCCGCCAGTAGATTCCGGACATGCCCTCCGCTCGCGCAGCCTTCGCGACCATCGCGACGCTCGCCTCCCTGACCCTCCTGGCCGGCTGCGCTCCCGCCGCCGACCCTGGCTGGGCCTCGAGCCCGAAGCCCGGCGCTTCCGCCTCGGCGGCGATCCCCGCCGGTGCGCTCTTCGACGGCGACTGCAGCCGCCTGCTCCCGCTCTCGGACGTCACCCGCGTCACCGGTGTCGCCGGCGAGCTCGATCGCAATGTCGGCGGGCACGGAGCCGCGCCGCGCGCGGTGGCCGGTCTCGACTGCGAGGGCCTGATCCGCGTCGGTTCGCACGACGACTGGGTGCAGTACTCCGTCGGAGTGGTGCCGGCTGGAGTCGGGTCGGCGCAGCAGATCGCCGTAGCCACCGGCGCCCAGCAGGGCTGCCCGGCCCCGGAGACGGCACCCGGCAGCGGCGTGCCGCAGTGCTTCTTCAGCGCGGTCCGCCACGGCTGGTGGTACGACTTCCGACTGAGCGTGTCGGTGGAGGGCAGCGATGCCGCCTCGGTGGAGCGCCAGGCCGCGGCCGCCCCCCAGCTCGTCGCCGTCATCGAAGCGGCGCTCGACGGCGTCACGGCCCCGTCGCTCACGCGCGTGCCGTCCCGGTCGCCGCTCGACTGCGCCGCGCTGGGCGTCGCGGGCGGCGTCGAGCGCGTGCTCGGAAGCGGGCTGATCTCCCCGGCCTCGCCGGACCAGTCCTCGTCCGCGGCCGATCCCTATCCGCACTACCACCAGCTCTCCGACGCGGCGTCGGCGCGGGCCGGCGAGACGACGTGCTCGTGGCGACGCGCCGACGACGAGACCGGGTATCAGGCCATCGGCGTGACCGTGCTGCCCCGGTCGACCGCGACGGTCGACCAGTGCGCGGAGTCCGGCGAGGCCGTACAGCTCTCCGGAGTGAAGCGGGCCGTGCGACTGCCCTCGATCAGCCTCTCGGCCGACCTGTGCGCCGGTGACGGCACGAGCAGCCTCGTCACGGCATCGCCGTATGGCCCGGACGGGACCGACTACGACTGGACCGACGCCGCGCTCGCGACCGCGGCGACGTGGATCCCCGGGATGCTCGCCTACGCGAGCCGATGAGAGGACGCCCATGAACTCGCGACTCGGATCGATCGCCGCGCTCGCCCTGCCCGTCGCGATGCTCGTGACGCTCGCCGGCTTCACGGCCGCACCGGTGGCATCCCCGTCGCCGAAGCCCACGGCTTCGACGAGCCCCAGCGCCGAGCCGACTCCGCCCACGACGCTCGACGTCGCCTGCGCGGACCTCGCCGACGCGGATGCCGTCGCGGCGGCACTCGGTGTCGCGGTCACGACAGCTGCGTCGACCGACATCTTCGATACCCGGGGATGGGCGGTCCTCGCACGCGGTGGCGTCAGCTGCGTCTGGGCAGCGTCCGATGGCGTCGCTGCCAGCCTCGCGATCGACGTGCTGCCGGTCGCCGCGGTCGAGGTCGCGGCCGATGTCGCTGCCGGCGTCGACTGCCCCTCCGGCAGCGAACTCTGCGGGATCTCCGTCGCCGACGATCGATTCTGGGTCACCGGGCTCGCCGAGAGCGTGCACGCCATCGACTTCGCCGCGACCACGGCCATCGGATCCGCAGTGCTCGCGCGCCTCGGTGGCGTCGCCGTGCCGGTCGTCGCGCCGGTTCCGACGGATTCCTGCGAGGACGTCGCCGCACGCATCGACGTGCCCGCTCTCGCGGGACGTACCGACGTCATCGCGCGCGGCGGCAACTGGCCGGCGCCGTGGACGGCGGGCTATGCGGCCGCGGCCGAGGCGGGCGGCTGGCTCTCCTGCATGCTCTTCGACGAGGCCTACGAGTACACGGTGCTGTTCTACGTGCTGCCCCGCGGCAGTGCGGTCGTCGACGAGCTCATCGCGGCCGGGAATCCGGAGATCCCCGTCGACGGCGCTCGGCGCGCGGTTCGGGTCCCCGATCTCGGGCTCTTGAGCGAGAAGGGCGATCTCGTGAACGTGCGGTGGGCCGCCACCACCGCGGCGAGCCCCGACCTGACGCCGCTCGGTCTCGCCCTGCTCGGCGCGGTGCGCTCCTGACCGCGGCTCCGTCGGCGCCCTCAGCTCGCGACGCGCGCGCCGAAAGCGCGGCGGTAGTCGGTCGGGGTCGTGCCCAGCACCTTGAGGAAGTGGTGGCGCATGACCGCCGCCGTGCCGAAGCCGACCCGCTGCGCGAGCGGTTCGAGGCCCAGGTCGCTCTGCTCGAGCAGCTCCTGCGCCCGGATGAGGCGCTGACGGTTGAGCCAGGCGGCGGGCGTCGTGCCGAACTCGGCGCGGAAGCGGCGGGCGAAGGTGCGGCCCGACATGAGGGCGCGACGGGCGAGGTCGTCGACGGCGAGCTCCTCGTCGAGGTGCTCCAGCATCCAGTCGGCCAGGCTCGCGAGCGAGTCGTCGCGGCATTCGGGCACGCTCACCTCGATGAACTGGGCCTGCCCGCCGTCGCGCTGCGGCGGCACGACCATGCGCCGGGCGACGACGTTGGCGGCCGCGGCGCCGAACTCGATGCGCAGCAGATGCAGGGCGGCGTCGATGCCCGAGGCGGTTCCGGCGCTCGTGATCACGCGGCGGTCCTCGACGAAGAGCACGTCGGGGTCGACCTCGGTCTGCGGGTACTCGGCGGCGAGCCGGTCGGAGTGCATCCAGTGCGTCGTCGAGCGGCGCCCGTCGAGGATGCCGGCCTGCGCCAGCACGAAGGCTCCGCTGCAGACGCTCAGCACCCAGGCGCCGCGTGCCTCGGCGTCGCGGATGACCTGCAGGTAGCGCTCGTCGGTCTGCTCGATCATGTGCGCGGGCACGGTGATGAGGTCGGCGTCGGCGCAGGCCGAGAGGTCGTCGTCGATGTTCATCGAGAACCCCTGGCTGGTTGGCACCGGGCCGGGGTCGGCGGTGACGACGTGGTGTTCGAACACCGGTCCGCCCATGGCGCTGCGGTCGATGCCGAAGACCTCGCACATGATGCCGAACTCGAAGGGCGCGGTGCCGGGGATGACGAGGGTGGCGACTTTGCGCAGCATGCGGACTCCGAAGGATGCGACGGGCGGGTCGGGGTGGATGGGCGGGCGCTTGGCAGGAATGTGCCGAGATGCGGCTATCCTGCCACTCGTGGCGGGATCTGTCGATGCCTAGCGTTTCTGCCATGTTCAGCATCGCCTTCCTCCTCCTGCTCGCCGCCGGCGGCCTCGTCGGCATCGCCTCCGCCATCCGCTCCGTCGCCCGCGACGGTTATGGCCGACGCCCAGCCGTGCCCCGCTAGCCTGGGCGGCATGACCTGGCTGGTGACCGGCGGCGCCGGATACATCGGCGCGCACGTGCTGCGCGCCCTCCGCGACGCGGGCCTCGAGCCCGTCTCCTTCGACGACTACTCCTCGGGGCACGAGGGCTTCGTGCCCGACGACGTGCCGGCGATCCGCGGCAGCATCCTCGATGGTCAGGCCCTCGAGCGCGCGATCACCCAGCACGGCGTGACCGGCGTCATCCATGTCGCCGGCTTCAAGTACGCCGGGGTCTCGGTGCAGCGCCCGCTGCACACCTACGAGCAGAACGTCACCGGCACGGCGACGCTGCTCGCGGTCATGGCCGACCGCGGGGTCGACCGCATCGTGTTCTCGTCGAGCGCGGCCGTGTTCGGCACGCCCGACGTCGATCTCGTCACCGAGGACACGCCGAAGAACCCGCAGTCCCCGTACGGCGAGTCGAAGCTCATCGGCGAGTGGCTGCTGCGCGACCAGGGCGTCGCGGCGGGGCTGCGCCACACGAGCCTGCGCTACTTCAATGTCGTCGGCTCCGGCGACCCGGCCGTCTACGACACGAGCCCGCACAACCTCTTCCCGCTGGTCTTCGACGCGCTCGTCGAGAGGCGCACGCCCAAGATCTTCGGTGACGACTACGCGACGCCCGACGGCACGAACGTGCGCGACTACATCCACGTCGCCGACCTGGCGGTGTCGCACGCGGCGGCCGCGCGACGGCTGGATGCGGGCGAGGCGCTCGAGCCGGCCTACAACCTGGGCAGCGGCGACGGCGTCTCGGTGGCCGAGATCATGGCGGCGATGGCGCGCGTCACGGGCATCGAGTTCACTCCGGAGATCGGCCCGCGCCGTGCCGGCGACCCCGCCCGCATCGTGGCGACCGGCGAGCTCGCGGCGCGCGATCTCGACTGGGCGATGCGCCACACGCTCGACGACATGGTGCGCTCGGCGTGGGATGCGCGGCGCGGCGCGTCGCAGCGCTGACTGAACGAGACACGAAATATCATCCGCGACTTGACTCGTGAGAATCACACGGGTGTAATTACACCCAGCGATCCGGATTCGGTCGAACCGAAGACGGGGCGATCCGAACTGGGAACCGGACGCATCGAGGGGAGAGGCCTGATGGCGATCGACGAGTACCGCCCGCATGTGCCGGACGACTGGTTCGTCGACCCCGTGCGTCTCGGCATCCCGGGCGTCCGCAAGGCGGCCGTCGACGAGGAGGAGAACCAGCTCTCGTGGCAGTCGGACGCGCTCTGCGCCCAGACCGACCCCGAGGCCTTCTTCCCCGAGAAGGGCGGCTCGACCCGCGACGCGAAGAAGATCTGCACCGGCTGCGAGGTGCGCTCCGAGTGCCTGCAGTACGCGCTCGAGAACGACGAGCGCTTCGGCATCTGGGGCGGCCTCTCCGAGCGTGAGCGCCGCAAGCTGCGTCGCAACCGCATCGCCTGAGCCTCGCGCCGCCGCAGCCGTTCGTCTCGCGAGCCGCCGGCCGCGTCGCATCCCGGGCGCACGAGCGGGCGATCGGCTGACACCTAAGCGGGGGTCACGTCTCCGGCGCTGGGCGCGTCATCCCGTGCCTCGTCGCGCCCGCGCCTAGCCTCGACACGATGCAGCCCCGAGTCACCGCGATCGTCGTCGCCCACAACGGCGAGGAGCACCTCGGCCGCACCCTCGCCGCACTCTCCGCCCAGACCCGTCCCGTCGATCGCACGGTGCTCGTCGACGTCGAGTCGGGCGACGGCACGGCCGCGCTGCTCGACGCCGCGGCGGGTTCCGCGCCGGCGGCGGAGAGCATCCGCGCGACGGGCCGCACCTTCGGTGCCGGAGCCCGCGCGGCGACGCGCACCCTGCCGCCCGCCGAGGGGGCCGACGAGTGGATCTGGCTGCTCGCCGCCGACACCGCCCCCGAGCCCGCCGCCCTCGCCGCCCTGCTCGGCGCCGTCGAGGTGGCGCCGTCGGTCGCGATCGCCGGGCCGAAGGTCGTCGACCGCGACGATCACGCGCTGCTGCTCGAGTACGGCGGCACGATGACGGCCCTCGGCACCAGCGTCGCCCTCGTCGACCGCGAACTCGATCAGGCCCAGTTCGATCGCGACGACGACGTGCTCGGCGTCGGCGCGACCGGGATGCTCGTGCGCCGCCACGTCTGGGACAGCCTCGAGGGCTTCGACGCGGGCCTCCCGTCGACCGACTCGGGCCTCGACCTCTCGGTGCGCGCGCGTCTGGCCGGTCATCGCGTCGTGCGCGTCCCCTCCGCCCGGGTCGAGCGCGTCAGCCCGCCGCAGGACTTCGGTCGCCGGCGTCCGACCCGCGTGTCGACCCGCCGCCGTCTCGCCCGGCGCGCCCAGCTGCACCGCCGCTTCGCCTACGCGCCCGGCGCCGCGCTGCCCATCCACTGGCTCGCGCTCGTCCCCCTCGCGCTGTTCCGCTCGATCGGGCACCTGCTCGCGAAGCGTCCCTCGGCTGTCGGCGGCGAGTTCGCCGCGGCCTTCGCCGCCGCCTTCGCACCGCGCGGAGTCGGGGCGGCGCGCGGGCGCATCCGCCGTCACCGCGAGCTGGGATGGGCCGCGGTCGCCCCGCTGCGCCTCACCGGCATGGCGCTGCGCGAGCGGCGTTCGTCGCTGCGCGAGCGCGCCGAGGAGACCCGCGCGGGGGAGGCTCCGCTCGTGCGGGCGGAGTTCTTCGCCGGCGGGGGCATCTGGACGGTGCTCATCGCCGCCGCGCTCGGTGCCGGCCTGTTCTGGTGGCTGATCGGCGCGAGCGCGGTGCAGGGCGGCGGGCTGCTGCCGCTCTCCGGATCGATCGGCGAGCTCTGGAGCAACGCCCTCGGCGGGTGGCGCGAGGTCGGCGTCGGCACGCGCGGGCCGGCCGATCCCTTCGCCGTGCTGCTGGCGCTGCTCGGCTCGATCACGTTCTGGTCGCCGTCGGTCGCGATCGTGACGCTGTGGATCGTGGCGCTGCCGCTCGCGGCCCTCGGCGCCTGGTGGTGCGCGACCCGCATGAGCCGCCGTGCGTGGCCGCCGGCCGTCGCGGCGCTGCTCTGGGCTCTCGCCCCGCCGCTGCTCGTCGCGCTCGGCGATGGACGCATCGGCGCCGTCATCGCGCATCTGGCGCTGCCGTGGTTCGTGCTCGCGCTCATCGAGGGCCGTCGTTCGTGGAGCGCCGCCGCGACGGCGGGGCTCCTGCTCGCCGTGACGGCCGCCGCCGCGCCCTCGCTGCTGCCCGCCCTGCTGATCGCGTGGTTCGGCTGGCTGGTCACGCATCCGCGGGCCCTGCACCGCCTCATCGCCGTGCCGCTGCCGACGCTCGCCGTCTTCGCTCCGCTCGCCCTCGCCCAGCTCGGTCGCGGCACCCCGCTCGCGATCTTCGCCGACCCGGGAGTCGTGCTGCACTACGCCGCCTCGAGCGGCTGGGGGCTCAGTCTGCTCGAGCCGCGCGACGGCGCGAACGGATGGGAGGCGATCGCCGCGGCGGTCGGCCTCGGCCACGTCTACGGCCAGGTGCTCGTGGCCGCGCTGCTCGCTCCGCTCGCGGCGACCGCGCTGGCGGCGCTGTTCCTGCGCGGTTCGCAGCGGGCCATCCCGGCTCTCGTGCTCGCGCTGCTCGGTCTGCTCACGGCGGTCGCGGCCGGGCACCTGGTGCTCGTCGCCGACGGGGCGGATGCGGTGGCGCTCTGGCCGGGCGCGGGCCTCAGCCTCTTCTGGATGGGGCTGATCGCCTCGGGTGCGGTGGCCCTGCAGTCGCTCGACAGGCTCGGCGTGCTCGCCGGCGTCATCGTGCTGGTCTGCTCGGCCATCGCGGTGGGTCCGCTCGGCGTCGGACTCGCTCTGCGGCAGACGCCCGCGCAGGCGGGCACCGGGCAGACGCTGCCGGCGGCCGTCGGCGCGCAGGCGGCCAGCACCCCGCGCATCACGACGCTCGTGATCACGCCGCTGGCCGACGGCACCGCCTCGGCCGAGATCGTGCGCGGATCCGGTGCCGCCCTCGACCGTCAGTCGACCTGGGTCGCGACGAACCCGCGTCTCAGCGCCGACGAGCGCCGCCTCGCGACGCTCGCCGGCAACCTGTCGTCGCGCAGCGGACTCGACCCGCGCGATCAGCTGCGCGACCTCGGCATCGTCTACGTCGTCGTGCCGAAGGCCGTCGACGGCGCGAGCACCGAGCAGGCGGCCGTGCGCGTGCGCATCACCGAGGCGCTCGACGGCACGGCGGCGCTGACCCCGGTCGGCGCGGGGCAGACCCGGTCGGGCGACGCGCTCTGGCGCGTGCCCGGTGCGGAGCCGGCCGAGATCCCGGCGGCGCCGTCGGTCGCCCCGGCCCCGGTGCTCACGACCGTGCAGCTGATCGTGCTCGGCGCGACCGTGCTGCTGGCCGTGCCGACCCGACGACGTCGGCGCGTGGTCTCCGAGACCGGCCTGCCGGGCGAGGACCCCGCCGACACCTTCGCGGAGGATGAGGATGCCTGAGCCGACGAACGAGCAGCCGACGGGCGAGCAGCCGGCGGTCGAGCAGCCGACGGTCGAGCAGTCGGCTGACCCGAAGTCGCCGGCCGCGAAGCCGCCGGCCGCGAAGCCGCGCCGCGACCGCAGCGCGGCTGACAGCGCCGCGCGACGGCGCGCCCTCGCCGGTCTGCGGGCGACGACGGGCGGCGTCGGCGTGCTCGTCGCCGCGGCGGCGATCGCCGCCGTCGGGCTGCTGCCCCTGCCGAGCTTCGGCGAGCCCTCCCCGGGGCTCTCGGTCACGCCGCAGCGCACCGCGCTGCAGCAGGTCTGCCCGGGCGCCATCCTGCGACTCGGCGACGACACCGGGCAGGATGCCGGCACCGCGACCGCGGTCGACGGCGCCGTCGTGCGCGAGAACGCCACCGTCGGCTCGGTCGACAGCACCGGTCTGCCGGGCGCGGCGTCGGCGGCGCGCGTCATCACCTCCGCGCCGGCAGAGGACGCGCTGCTCTCGGGCGCGCAGTCGCAGCGCCTCTCGGGCTCCGACCTGACGGGCTTCGCCGCGGCGGGCTGCCGCGAGGCGAGCTCGACCGCGTGGCTCGTCGGCGGATCGACGACGGTCGGCCGCACGACGCTGCTCACGCTGAGCAACCCGACCGGCGTCGAGGCGACGGTGGCGCTGCGCATCTGGGGCGAGAACGGCGCCGTGTCGGCTCCCGGCATGTCGGGCATCATCGTGCCGGCGCGCTCGCAGCGGGTGCTGTCGCTCGCCGGATTCGCCCAGAACCTCGCTTCGCCGATGGTCGAGGTCGTGAGCCGCGGCGGCCAGATCGTCGCCGCGCTGCAGCAGAGCATCACCCGTGGCGTCGACCCCGGCGGTGTGGACCTCATCGGCGACACCGCGGCGCCGTCGACCACGCAGACGATCCCGGGCGTGCAGATGCCCGGGCCCGACACCGTCGGCGCGCAGCTCGGCGAAGACGGCTACGCCGATCTCGCCTCGGCGCTGCGCCTCGGCAACCCCGGAACCGAGGATGCGACCGTCGACGTGGCGATCGTGCCCGAGAAGAAGGGCGCCGAGGCCACGACCCAGCGCATCCCCGTACCTGCCGGGACGACGGTCGACGTGCCGATCGAAGAGCAGCCTGTCGGCGCCTACACCGTGTCGCTCGAGTCGGACGTGCCGGTGGTGGGCGCGATGCGCACCTCGGTCTTCAGCCCGGCGGCCAACGCGCAGGCCGCCCCGAAGACCGACTTCGAGTGGAGCGTCGCCGCCCCGGCCCTCGCCGAGCGCTCGGCCTTCACGGCCGCCGTCGGCGACGCGCCCCAGCTGCACCTCGTGAACCCCGGCCGCACGGCCGTCTCCGCGACGCTGCAGTCCGCGCAGGCCGCGAAGGCCTCCGTCCTCGAGGTGCCGGCCCGGGGCACGCTGACGGTTCCGCTGACCTCGGGGTCGAGCTACACGCTCGGCGACGCCGCCGGGCTCATCGGGTCGGTGAGCTATCGCGGCAGCGGAGCAGTCGCGGGATACGTCATCGCCTCACCGGGGCCGACCTCGAGTCCGATCACGATCCGCCGCTGATCTGATTTGAGCTGAGCTGAGCTGAGCTGGGCTGAGCTGGCCCGAGCCGAGCCGAGCCGAGCCGAGCCAAGCCGAGCCGAGCCAAGCCGAGCCGAGCCGAGCCGAGCCGAGCCAAGCCGAGCCGACCGGAGCGGCGCCGGGCGCGCGAGCCGCGGCCGGCGACCGACGCGGCTCAGAAGTGCCGGTACCGTTCGGGCGCGATGTCCCAGGGGTCGCGTCCCAGCAGCTCGGCCGTCGCGCGGAACACGCAGCTCTCGATGAAGCTGCGGCGGTGCCAGTCGTCCTCTTTGTGCAGGTGCGCCATCCGCTGGATCGGCAGCCGGTAGAGCACGACACGGCGCGCCTTGCGGTCGACCCGCCAGCGGTCGACGCCGGCGGGACCGGCCGGGCCGAGCGGCAGCCCGGCGATCTCGAACGAGACGCCCGCGAGCTCCTCGGGCCACAGCCCGCGCACGTACTCGACCGCCTCGGCTGCGCACGACTCGAAGAAGGAGTTGCGGCTGGTCAGCAGCGGCAGGTCGGGCCCGGTGACGGGGGAGCGCATCCCGCGCCCGTGACGCTCTCCGGCGCCGCGACGGACGCGCGAGCGGCGGGACGAGCGGGGCATGGCGTCAGTCTAGGTCGGCGGGAGGGCGCGAGCCGGCGACGATCCGCCGGCGGTGCTGTCCCTCGCACCGGGGCCGTCGGCGCCCGGCCGGTGTCGGCGCCAGGTCGTAAGCTGACGACGATGAGCGACCGCACCTGCAGCAAGGTCGCCTGCACCGAGCAGGCGGTCTCGACGCTCACCTACGTGTACGCCGACTCGATGGCGGTGCTCGGCCCGCTCAGCACCCAGCACGAGCCGCACAGCTACGACCTCTGCGCCAAGCACGCCGGCCGCCTCTCGGTGCCGCAGGGCTGGAGCGTCATCCGGCACGTCCCGGCCGGCGGCGACCTCTAGCCCGCTCCCACCGCCGCTTCCCTACGATGGTGGCGTGACCCATCCCGTGCGCCTGGCCGACTTCGTCAAGAGCTACGACATCCGCGGTCTGGTCGGCTCGCAGCTGACCGAGGAGGTCGTGGCCGCGGTCGGCGCGGCGTTCGTGGATGAGCTGGGTGCCGCCGGGTCGTCGGTGCTGGTCGGTCACGACATGCGCGACTCCTCGCCCGCGTTCGCTGCGGCGTTCGCCCGCGGGGCCCAGTCGCGGGGTGCGGATGTGGTGAGCCTGGGCCTGTGTTCGACCGATGAGAGCTACTACGCCTCGGGCGCGCTGAAGCTGCCGGCGGCGATGTTCACCGCCTCGCACAACCCGGCGACCTACAACGGCATCAAGCTGTCCCGGGCCGGCGCTCAGGCGATCTCGATCGACACCGGCCTCGGTGCGGTGCGCGACCGGGCGCAGGTCTACCTCGACGAGGGACTGACCGCCCTCGACGGCGAGGGCGGGGAGTCGGTGCGGAATGTGCTGCCCGACTACGCCGCGTACCTGCGTTCCCTGGTCGATCTGTCCGGCATCCGCCCGCTCAAGGTCGTCGTCGATGCCGGCAACGGGATGGGCGGCCTGACGGTGCCGGCCGTGCTCGGCGCCGCCGCGGGGCTTGACGAGCTGCCGCTGGAGATCATCCCCCTGTATTTCGAACTCGACGGCACCTTCCCGAACCACGAGGCCAACCCGCTCGACCCGGCGAACCTCGTCGATCTGCAGGCGGCCGTCGTCGAGCACGGCGCCGACCTCGGCCTCGCCTTCGACGGCGACGCGGACCGCTGCTTCGTCGTCGACGAGCGCGGGAACCCGGTCACCCCGTCGACCGTGACCGCGATCGTGGCGCTGCGCGAGATCGCCCGCATCCGCACCACCGACCCGGATGCCGACATCGCGATCATCCACAACCTCCTGGTCTCCCGCGCCGTGCCCGAGACGATCGAGGAGGCCGGCGCGACGCCGATCCGCACCCGCGTCGGCCACTCCCTCATCAAGGACCGGATGCGCGAGACCGGCGCCCTGTTCGGCGGCGAGCACTCGGCGCACTACTACTTCCGCGACTTCTGGGGCGCCGACAACGGCATGCTCGCCGCGATGCACGTCCTCGCCGAGTTCGGCGCACAGCAGCAGCCCCTGTCCGCGTTCGCCGAGCGCTTCGACCCCTACACCCAGAGCGGCGAGATCAACTCCGTCGTCGACGACGTCCCCGCCGCCTACGCCCGCATCGTCGAATCCTTCGCGCACGAGGGCGAGTTCGACGAGCTGGACGGGCTGACCGTGTCGGGGCAGGACGGCCAGGACTGGTGGTGGTTCACGGTGCGTCCGTCGAACACCGAGCCCTACCTGCGCCTCAACGCCGAGGCCCGCACCGCGGCGACCCTCGAGCGCCTGCGCGACCGCGTGCTCGGACTCATCCGCCAGGACTGATCAGGATCGCCGCGCGATCCCGGGTCGGAGCCCGAATATCGTGCGGCGAGACGAGGATCGCGCGGCGATCCAGCATCCGCACGTCTGCGAGAATCGTTCCCATGCCTCTCGTCGACACCGCAGCCCCCTTCGTCGTGCGCGACCTCGCCCTCGCCGAGGCCGGACGCCACCAGCTCCGCCTCGCCGAGAACGAGATGCCCGGCCTGATGGCCCTGCGCGACGAGTTCGGTCCGACGCAGCCGCTGAAGGGCGCGCGCATCGCCGGCAGCCTGCACATGACCGTGCAGACCGCCGTGCTGATCGAGACCCTGGTGGCCCTCGGTGCGCAGGTGCGCTGGGCGAGCTGCAACATCTTCTCCACGCAGGATGAGGCGGCCGCCGCCGTCGCGGTCGGCCCGACCGGCACCGTGGACGCCCCGGCCGGCGTACCCGTCTTCGCCTGGAAGGGCGAGACGCTCGAGGAGTACTGGGCCTGCACCGAGCGCATCTTCGACTGGAGCGCCGAGGCCGCCGCGGCGGGCGCCGACTGGACCGGCCCGAACATGATCCTCGACGACGGCGGCGACGCCACCCTGCTCGTGCACAAGGGCCGCGAGTTCGAGCTCGCCGGCGCCGTGCCCGCCGCCGAGGCCGGCGACCCGGAGGAGTGGCGCGTCATCCTCGGCGTGCTCTCCCGCTCGCTCGACGCGAGCCCCGACCGCTGGCAGCGCACGGCCGCCGACATCCAGGGCGTCACCGAGGAGACCACGACCGGCGTGCACCGCCTCTACGAGCTGGCGCGCGCGGGTGAGCTGCTGTTCCCCGCGATCAACGTGAACGACTCGGTCACGAAGTCGAAGTTCGACAACAAGTACGGCATCCGCCACTCGCTGCCCGACGGCATCAACCGCGCGACCGACGTGCTCATGGGCGGCAAGGTCGCCTTCGTCGCCGGCTACGGGGATGTCGGCAAGGGCGCCGCGGAGGCCCTGCGCGGTCAGGGCGCCCGCGTGATCGTCAGCGAGGTCGACCCGATCAACGCCCTGCAGGCGGCCATGGACGGGTACCAGGTCGCGAAGCTCGAGAGCGTCATCGATCAGATCGACATCCTCATCACCGGAACCGGCAACAAGGATGTCGTCACGGTCGACCACCTGCTCGGACTCAAGCACCTCGCCGTCGTCGGCAACGTCGGCCACTTCGACAACGAGATCGACATGGCCGGCCTCGAGGCCGTCGCGGGCGCGGAGAAGATCGAGATCAAGCCGCAGGTGCACGAGTGGCGTCTGCCGACGGGCCGCAGCATCCTCGTGCTCAGCGAGGGCCGGCTCATGAACCTCGGCAACGCGACCGGGCACCCCTCCTTCGTGATGAGCAACAGCTTCACGAACCAGGTGCTCGCGCAGATCGAGCTCTACGCCTTCCGCGACCGCTACGCGACCGACGTGCACGTGCTGCCGAAGCACCTCGACGAGAAGGTGGCGCGCCTGCACCTGGATGCGCTGGGGGTCGAGTTGACGACCCTGTCGCCCGAGCAGGCGGCCTACATCGGTGTCGAGGTCGACGGGCCGTACAAGCCCGAGCACTACCGCTACTGAGCGGGGGAGCCGACGCCGTTGCCGGGTGACCGGTGAACGGCGAGCGGTGAGTGCGCGTCGGCGTCAGCCGCGGTCGGGGAACCCGTGCGGGGTGCCGCGCAGTGCCGGCTGCAGGCGCTGCAGCCCCGCGGCCTCGAGCTGCAGGGCGGCGCTCTCGCGGTCGCGGCGCAGCACGGTGACGGCGGCGAGGAACAGCTCGGCGTCGGCTCCGACGGGGATCGGCGACACCCACACGGCGGTCTCGTCGGCGAGCGAGCGGGCGAGCAGCACACGGCGGTCGGGCGTCATCTTCGGCGCCTGCGCCAGGAACTGCGCGATGCGCCGGGCCAGCGGTGCGGGCAGCCGGCCCACGTCAGCCGTCTGCGCCCATCCGCCCAGTTGGAACGGCACCCCGAACACGGGCTTCTGCGCTCGCGAGACCCGCTCGTACTGCGCATAGGTTCCGGCGAGCAGGTCGCCGAGGCGCTTGCTGCGGCGGTTCAGCAGCCCGGTCAGCGCCGCGGCGCCGAAGCTCGTGAACCAGAAGTCGAGCAGACCGACGACGCTGCGGATGAAGGCGTGTCGGAATCCGATCGCCCCGCCGTCGTCGCGCACGATGCGGGTGCCGAGCGCGAGACGCCCGAGCGACTTGCCGCGGCTCGCGAGCTCGACCACGATCGGCGCCACGATCAGGCAGGTCACGAGCAGCACGACGCTGAGGATGGCCCCCTCGGCCTCGCCGATCCGATCGAACAGGCCCGAGAACGACAGCGCGATGATCGTGCCGACGTAGCCGCCGCCGTAGACGAGGGCGTCGATCGCGCATCCGCCGGCGCGCACCGCGAAGCTCGCGGGCCGCAGATCGAGGGCGACCGCCTCGCCGACGACGAGCTCGTCGACGGTGTCGTCGTAGTCGACCGAGTCCGCCTCCGGCGTGCGTGCCATGCGTATCATCGAACCACATGGATCTCGACGCCTACTCAGCTGCGCACGGCCCGAAATGGGATCGCCTCGCGCACCTCGGCGGGATGCGTCGCCTCGACGGCCGCGAGGCGGACGAGCTGATCGATCTTTACCGGTCGGGCGCGACCGAGCTGTCGACCATGACCTCGACGATGGGGCGCAGCATCCCCGCCGACCGGCTGTCGCTCGCGATGTCGCGCGCGCGGCTGAAGTTCACGGGCACGCCTGCCAACCCGCTGCGTCAGATCGCGATCTTCTTCACCGCGTCGCTGCCGGCGGCGCTCTACCGGGTGCGCTGGATCACCTTCTGGGTCACGGTCGCCTGCGTGGCCGTCGGGGTCGCCTACGGCGTCTGGCTCGGCAGCGACCCGCGCAACCTCGTCGCGGTCGTCGGGCAGACGAACATCGAGGCGTACCCGAAGCAGTTCGTCGACTACTACTCGAACCGCTCCGAGGCGGCGTTCTCGGGTCAGGTGTGGACGAACAACGCCTTCATCGCGGCGCAGTGCATCGCCTTCGGCATCCTCGGCGTCTGGGCGCCGTACGCGCTGTTCCAGAACTCGCAGAACGTCGGGATCTCGGGCGCGATCATGGCGCACGAGGGCCGGCTCGACGACTTCTTCCTCTATATCGCTCCGCACGGCCAGCTCGAGCTCTACTCGATCTTCCTGGCCGGGGCGACGGGCATCCTCATCTTCTGGGCCTGGGTCGCGCCCGGTCACCGCACCCGGGCGCAGGCGCTGCGCGAAGACGGCCGCGCCCTGTTCACGCTCGTGATCGGCACGACGCTCATGCTGCTGACCTCGGGCCTCATCGAGGGAATCGTCACGCGCCAGGACTGGCCGTGGCCGATCAAGATCGGCATCGGCACGGTCGCGCTGCTGGCGTGGATCGCATATCAGTGGATCGTCGGCCGTCGCGCCTTCCGGGCCGGTCAGACCGGCGACCTGGAGCGCTTCGAGGCCGGCGAGGAGAAGCTCGTCGCGGGCTGAAGCGGGCGGCTGCCCGGCCGGCTGGCCTGGCGCCGAGCGCTACAGCCGGCCGGCGGCCTTGAGCGCGAGGTAGCGGTCGGCGAGCGCCGGCGGCAGCTCCGACGGGGATGCCGTCACGACCTCGGCACCGAGCTGGCGGATCGCGGCCGCAACGCGCGAGGCGTCCAGCAGTGCCCGCTCTGCGGCGGCGGCGCGGTAGACCTCGTGCCGGTCGGCGCGCTGTCGCGTCGCCTCGAGCACGTCGGGGTCGGTGACCGAGGCCACGACGACGAGGTGCTTGCGGGTGAGCTGCGGCAGCACCGAGAGCAGGCCCGTGGATGCTCCGGGGGCGTCGATCGAGGTGAGCAGCACGACGAGGGCGCGCTGCGAGGTGATGGAGCGCACGATGCCGGGCACACCCGTCCAGTCGGCCTCGATCAGCTCCGGCTCGACCGGCGCCATCGTGTCGACCATGCGGGCGAGCAGCTCGGCGCCGGTCTGGCCCTGAACCCGCCCGCGGATGCGCCGGTCGTAGATCGCCAGGTCGACGCGGTCGCCGGCACGGGAGGCGAGAGCGGCGAGCAGCAGGCTCGCCTCGAAGGCGGTGTCGATGCGCGGCTCGTCGGCGATGCGGGCGGCGGCCGTGCGACCGGAGTCGACGATGAGCACCACGCGGCGGTCGCGCTCGGGACGCCAGGTGCGCACGACGAGCTTGAGCGCGCTCGGCAGCAGCGGGTCCCGTCGGCGGGCGGTGGCGCGCCAGTCGATCGAGCGCACGTCGTCGCCGCGCACGTACTCGCGCAGGCTGTCGAACTCGGTGCCCTGACCGCGGATCATGACGCTCGTGCGCCCGTCGAGCTCACGCAGCCGCGCGAGCCGCGAGGGCAGGTGCTTGCGCGAGTTGAACGGCGGCAGCACGCGCACCGCGCCGGGCGCCTGCAGGGTCACCTGACGTGCGGCGAGACGCAGCGGCCCGAAGGAGCGAACGGTCACGTGCTGCGCCCGGCGCTCGCCGCGGCGGAACGGCGTCAGCGTCTGCTGCACGGCGCGGCGCTCGCCGCGGGGGATGCTGACCTTGCGCCGCGTCGGGGTCGCTCCGGCCGACGGCGTCCAGGCGTCGCGCAGCACACCGCGCACCGTGCGGCGGCCCGTGTTCGTGACGAAGAGGGTCGACGAGACCGACTCTCCGAGACGCATCCGCGCCGGCAGCTCGCGCTCGAGCCGCAGCCGTCGCGGCGACCCCGCCAGCACGAGGTCGACGACCGTGAGCACGATCACGCCGCCCACCCAGATGCCGACCCACGCCCATCCGCCGCCCGCGATCACGGGCACGGAGCCGAGCGCGAGCAGCAGCACGAACCAACCGGAGACGGCCATGGCTCAGATCGGCACCCGCACCTGCTGCAGGATCGACCGCAGCACCGTGTCGGCGCCCACTCCTTCCAGTTCCGCTTCGGGGCGCAGCTGGATGCGGTGCCGCAGCACCGGGATCGCCATCGCCTGGATGTGGTCGGGCGTCACGCCGGCCGCGCCGATCATCCACGCCCAGGCCCGCGACGCGGCGAGCAGCGCGGTCGTGCCGCGCGGGCTGACGCCGAGCTTGACCGACGGGCTCGTGCGGGTCGCGCGGGCGAGGTCGACGGCGTAGCCGAGCACGTCGGGCGAGACGGGCACCTGCCGCACGGCGGCCTGCGCGGCGGCGAGCTGCTCGGCGTCGAGCACCGGGGTGACGCCGGCGGCGGCGAGGTCGCGCGGGTTGAAGCCGGCGGCGTGGCGGCTGAGCACCTCGACCTCGGCGTCGCGCTCGGGCAGCTCGAGCACGAGCTTGAGCAGGAAGCGGTCGAGCTGCGCCTCGGGCAGCGTGTAGGTGCCCTCGTACTCGACCGGATTCTGCGTGGCGGCGACGAGGAAGTGCTCGGGCAGACGGCGGGTGACGCCGTCGGCCGAGACCTGGCGCTCCTCCATCGCCTCGAGCAGCGACGACTGCGTCTTCGGAGGCGTGCGGTTGATCTCGTCGGCGAGCAGGATGTTGGTGAACACCGGCCCCTCGCGGAACTCGAAGTCGCCGCTCTTGGCGTCGTAGACGATCGAGCCGGTGATGTCGCCCGGCATGAGGTCGGGCGTGAACTGCACGCGCTTCGTGTCGAGGCTGAGCGCGTGGCTCAAGGTGCGCACGAGCAGCGTCTTGGCGACGCCGGGAACGCCCTCGAGCAGCACGTGGCCGCCGGCGAGCAGGGCGATCAGCAGGCCCGACACGGCGCCGTCCTGGCCGACGACCGACTTCGCGACCTCGGCGCGCACACGGGCGACCGCGTCACGCAGCTCGGCTTCGGAGGCGGCGGGCGGGGCGGATGCGACGAGCTGATCGGATGCGGCGGGCTGCTCGGCCTGCGTCTCCGCCGGAGTCGCGGGGTACGCGGCATCGCCCGACGGGGTATCGGACGGCGGCGCGTCGGCGTGCTCGGCGTCGCCGGGCTGGGCGGCGCGACGTCCGGAGGGACGCGGCGCGGCGGCGTCGTCGATCCCCGGAGCGAAGGCGGCCGGCTCGGCCGCGACGCCGGTGGCCGGCTCGGCGGCGTCCTGCTGACCGGGGAAGGGGACGGACGCGGACGCCTGGTCGGTCGGCGGCGTCGCCCACGCGGGGGCCTCCTCGGCGGGGGGCGTCGCCCAGCTCGGGGCGGCGTCCGTCGTCGGGGTGGGCGGAGCGTTCCAGTCGGGCGCCGATTCGAGGGGCACCTGCTGCTCCGGCATCGGGGCGGGCTGGTTCTCCCAGGCCGGATGCTCGACGGAGGCAGGCTGAGCCGGCTCCGGCCAGACCTGCTCGGGCTGAGCCGGCTCGAACGGACTCGGCTCGGACTGCGGCTGCTCAGTCGACGGCTGCTCGGGCCGCTGCTGCTCCGCCTGCTGCTCCGCCTGCGGCGCCCAGCTGGGCTGCGCGAATTCGGCTGGCGTCGCCTCCGGCTCGGCGGCGGGCCCGGCCGGCGCGGCGGGTGCCGGCGGCGCCGACCAGATCGGCTGCTCGGGGGCCGACAGCGACGCCGGCTCGGGCGGCGGCGCCGCGGACCAGTCGGCCCATCCCGTCTCCGCCGCCGACGGCTCGGCGCTCGGAGCGGGTGCCCACGGCGCGCCCGGAGCCGGCTCGGCCGCCGTCGCATCCGTCGAGGGCGTCGCGGGCGCGGCGTCGCGGGCGTCCTTGCCGTCCGCTGCCCCGAACGGCGACGCGCTCGACGCCTCCTGCTGGAGTGAGTCGGGCTGCTGCGCGTCCGGGTGCGGTGCGGGCTGCTGCGCCCACTCCGGCTGGTCGCCGCGCTCGTCGCGCTGCTCGTTCCCGTGGGGGTTCTGCGGGTCGGTCATGGAGGCGTCCTTCGCAAGCGGGTCGGTGGTCGGTGGTCGGTGGTCGGTTCGGCCGGGGCCGGGTCAGTGGGGCAGCCGCGCCGCGACGTCGTGTTCGAGACGCCGCAGCCGATCGGAGAGGTCGACGAGCTCGCCGTCGCTGCGCGGCTCGGTGTCGACGAGCAGCGCCCCGATGTCGGTCGGCGGCCGCCCGGTGAGCTCCGCGACAGCCAGCACGACCTCGGTCACGGTGGCGGCGCTGGGCAGCCCGACGGCGCGGGCGAGGCGGTCGATCGTGCCGAGCCGCAGCGCGTCGAGAGCGCGCAGTCGCGCCGACGATCGGGCGTAGAGCCGCGCGCGGCCCTCCATCGTCTCGCTCGCCCGCACCGTCACGGGCAGGTTCTCGACGACGAGCGGGCCGAAGCGGCGACCCCGCCACAGGATCGCCGCGGCGCCGACCGCGAAGAGCAGCACGGCGAGCGGGATGTAGAAGCCGGGCTGCAGCGTGCCCTCGGTCGCGGTGGCCGGCAGGTCGTCGAGGCCCGGGCGGTACCAGACGAGGGTGTCGCGCTCGCCGAGCAGGTTGATCACGAGCGCCGCGTTGCCGACCTGGTCGACGCCCTCGTTCTGCAGGGCGCGCGAGGCGCCGAGCACCGTGACCTCGGCGCCGTCGTGCTGGGTCTGCACGACGCTGTAGCCGTTCTTCTCGTCGCCGAGGCAGCGTGCATCCACCTCGTCGGTCGCGCTGTAGGCCTTGCCGGTCACCTCCACACGGGCGGCGCGCTCGACCGCGGGCAGGGCGCAGTCGGCCTCGCGCACGCCCGACGCCGAACCGCGGGCGTTCACACCGGGGGCGAGGCTGAGCAGGCGCAGCCCGGGTTCGACCAGCACGATGCGGTCGGCGACCTCGGGCAGCTCGGCGATCTGCGTCGGCGACAGGATGCCGTTCACGTCGTAGACGAGCAGCGTGGTCTCGCCGGCGCCGCCGGCGGCCGCGCGGGCGCGGTCGAGACTGTCGGCGGCGGTGACCGTGACGCCGTGGTCGCGCAGCACCTGCGCGAGCGCACGGGATCCCTGCGGGCCCGGATCCTCGATCGAGAACGGGTCGCCCTGCGAGCCGCCGCGGGCGAGAAGGGTGCCCGCGAGCAGCAGCGCGAGCACCACCACGACGAGCACGACCCAGCCGAGCGCGCGGCGCAGTCGCGAGCGCACGGTCGGGGTCAGCGCGACGGCGTCGCGGGAGCCGGATGCGGACCCGGATGCGCCGGCGGACGCGGTCGTGGCCGCCCCGTCCGTCATCGTGGCGCCGGCCGATACCGCGCTCGTCTCCGTCGCGGTCATCGCGGCACCACCTGCGCCGGCTCGGCCGCGTCGAGACGCGGGCGCGCCGAGGCCAGCTCCCGGTCGAGCGCGACGAGCCGCTCGTAGTCGTCGCGGCTGCCCGCCGCGCCGAGGTAGCGCACGCCGTCGAACGCGGTCGCGCCGGCCCCGAGGGCATCAGCCTGCGCGGGGAACACGGCGGCGGCGCGGCGGGCCGCATCCGTCGCCGTCGTGCCCGGCATGAGCGTCACGACGGTGCGCTCGGTCAGCGCGCGGGCGATCGCGCGGAAGCGCTCGCCGATCGCGAGCGGCCAGTCGCCCGCCTTCGCGGCCTGCTCGGAGGCCCGGCGGATGGTCGACGCATCCCGCTCGTCGCTCTGGCCGAAGAGCTCGCCGCCGGAGAGCCGGCTGCGGCGATTGACCCGGGGAACGCCCCAGATGAGCAGGGCGATGACCACGGCGACCACCACGGCGCCGAGGATCAGCAGCACGCCGAGCGGCGGAGCGCCCTCGGCGACCGGCACCTGCAGCGAGTTGAACCAGTCCCAGAACCGCTTCGCGATGATGTCGAACAGGGTCGGCTTCGCCGCCTGGTACTCGCTCTTCGCGAGCTCGCGCAGGATCCATTCGCGCGCCTCCGGCCCGTCGGGCGTCACGGGCGGCTCGGCGAAGCGGGGGAGCGCGGGCGCGACGCCGGCGAACCCGGGGATCAGGCCCACGGCGACCCGGAGCTCGGGGGATAGACGGTGCCGCCCGGCGCGGCGGGACCCGCACCCGGGTGCGTCGTCGGCGATCCGGCCGCGCCCGGCGCACCGTATCCGGCTCCCCCGGCCCCGTTCGGCAGCGGCTCGTAGGGATCGCGCAGCTCGGTCTGCCCGGCGGCCCGCGCCTCGACGAAGCGGGTGAGCTCGAGGTCGAGGCCCTCGCGGCGCATCCGCAGATCGAGGTAGAGCAGCGCCGTCGTCGCCGACAGCATGACCGTGCCGATCGCCCCGACGACGAGGCTGAGGATGATCGACGCGGCGTAGACCACGACGATCGTCACCGTGGCGCTCGTCTCGTCACCGCCCGTGCCGAGCAGACCGCCGACGACGCCGAGCACGATGCCGAGCGGCGTCGAGATGATCTGCGAGGCGGCGTAGTAGATGACGTAGACGAGCAGATAGATGCCCAGCGTCTTCCAGAACGAGCCGCGGATGAGCGTCCACGAGCGGCGGATCGCGGCCCGCACCCCGAGCCGCTCGAGCGTGATCGCCGAGGGCACGTAGATCAGCTTCACGCCCAGCCAGGCGCCGACGACGGCGTAGGCGAGCGCGAGGATCACGGCGAGCGCGATCGCCACGCCGATCGCGGCCTCGCCGAGCGAGCCGAGCGCGAACAGCGCGGCCGCGAAGCCGCCGATGACGACGATGTTGACGCCGGTGAACAGCGAGACCCAGCCGATCAGCGCGCCGACGCGCGGGCGGATGCGGCGCCACATCCCGCCCAGCCGCAGGCGCTCGCCGAGGGTGCCGCGCGCGACCTCGAGCGTGACGAGGCCCTGGATGATCGCGGTCACGACGAGATTCAGCGCGAGGCCGACGAGACCCGCGACGATGCCCGCCGCGACGCCGCCGGCGACGATCGCATCCTGATCGGCGCTCGCCGCCGAGTCGACACGAGAGATCGTGGCCCAGAGCACGCCGCCGACGAGCGCCGTGGAGACGACGCCCGCGATCACCTGCAGCAGCAGCGCGATGCCGAAGGTCGGGGCCGGGTTGCGGCGCATGACCTGGAAGGTCGCGCCGAGGATCTCGCCCAGGGTGAGCGGGCGCAGCGGCACGAGTCCGGGCTTGGGCGGCGGGCGCCATCCGCCGTTCTGAGCCGGACCGGGGACGCCGGGGCCGGGCTGCGGTGCTGCGCCCCAGGGCTGCTGCGGTGCGCCCGCCCAGGGCTGCTGGGGGATGCCGGGCTGCGGTGCGCCGCCCCACGGCTGCTGAGGGACACCGGGCTGCGGCGCGCCGCCCCAGGGCTGCTGCGGAGCGACGGGCGGCTGCTGAGCCGGAGCCGCGGGAGGCTGCTGCGCCCCCGGAGGCTGCTGACCGCCCCAGCGCTGGTCGTCGCTCACGAGAGCCCCTCCCGCCCGTGTCGTGGCCCCGAAACGGGGTGATCCTCAGCCATGTTTCCACACTCGACTAATCTGGAGGTGAGAAGTCGGCGGGCCCCCGGGGTCATCCGCCCCCGAACCCGAAGCGACGAGGTACATGAACGCGCGAATCCTGGTTGTCGACGATGACACCGCGCTCGCCGAGATGATCGGCATCGTCCTGCGCGCCGAGGGCTTCGACCCCGCGTTCTGCTCCGACGGATCCGCCGCGCTCGCCGAATTCCGCTCCGTGCGCCCCGATCTCGTGCTGCTCGACGTCATGCTGCCGGGCCGCGACGGCATCCAGGTCTGCTCCGACATCCGTGCCGAGAGCGGCGTGCCGATCATCATGCTCACCGCCAAGACCGACACCGCGGATGTCGTGCGCGGCCTCGAGAGCGGCGCCGACGACTACGTGGTCAAGCCCTTCAACCCGAAGGAGCTCGTCGCCCGAGTGCGCACCCGGCTGCGCCCCAGCCAGCCCGCGGCATCCGAGACGATCGCCGTCGGCGACCTCATCATCGACGTCGCCGGCCACGAGGTGCGCCGCGGCGACGACCGCATCAACCTCACGCCGCTCGAGTTCCAGCTGCTGCTCGCGCTCGCCGCGAAGCCGCAGCAGGTGTTCACCCGCGAGATGCTGCTCGAGCAGGTGTGGGGCTACCACTACAAGGCCGACACCCGCCTCGTGAACGTGCACGTGCAGCGTCTGCGCGCCAAGGTCGAGCACGATCCCGACAACCCCCGCATCGTCACGACCGTGCGCGGCGTGGGATACCGCGCCGGCGGCGGCGCGGCCTGAGCGCGGCGCGCCGAGCCATGGATCGGCTCCGGTCGTGAACCGGCTCTCGCTGCGCCTGTGGCTGGATCGGGCGCTGCGCACCTGGCGCACCTCGCTGCAGCTGCGCACGGTGTTCGCCACCATCCTGCTCTCCGGTCTCGCGGTGACCGTCATCGGCGGGTTCATCTCCACCAGCGTGCGCAGCAACCTCTTCGACTCGCGCCGCGACCAGGTCGTCGCGGAGTCGGAGCGCGCCACCGAGAACGCCCAGAACGAGTTCAGCAACGCCGCCGAGCTGAGCGACTCGCAGGACTTCGATCAGGCCCAGTCGAGCGCGCGCGAGGCGATCGCGCGCAGCACGACGAGCCCGGGCGGAACCCTCGTGGCGATGCTGCGGGTCGCCGGCCAGGACGGGCCCGTCGTCATGCAGAACCTGGTCAGCCGCGGTTTCGACGAAGACACGATGGTCAGCGCGGCGCTGCGCTCGGCGGTGGATGCGGACGCGCGCGGCGAGGTCTACTCGCAGCCGCTCGCGATCGCCGGCGAGGAGGGCGGCGGCGATCCCGGCATCATCACCGGCAGCGTGCTCGACGTGCCCGGCGGCGGCCGCTACGAGCTCTTCGTCGTCTACAACCTGCGCGACGTGCAGACCACGCTCGACTTCGTGCAGCGCACCATCGCGATCGGCGGGGTCGCGCTGGTCTTCCTCATCGCGGCGGTCTCCTACGCGGTCGTGCGCCTCGTCGTGCGGCCCGTGCGCGTCGCGGCCCTCACGAGCCAGCGGCTCGCGGCGGGCGAGCTCGACCAGCGCATCCCGGTGCGCGGCGACGACGTGCTGGCGACGCTGGCGCGCTCCTTCAACGGGATGGCCGACAGCATGCAGCGCCAGATCCGCCAGCTCGCCGATCTCTCGCGCGTGCAGCAGCGCTTCGTCTCCGACGTGTCGCACGAGCTGCGCACCCCGCTCACCACGATCCGCCTCGCCGGGTCGGTGCTCTACGACCAGCGCGACGACTTCCCGCCGGCCACGGCGCGCGCCGCCGAGCTGCTGAACACGCAGACCGAGCGCTTCGAGGTGCTGCTCGGCGACCTGCTCGAGATGAGCCGCTACGACGCCGGCGCCGTGCAGCTCGAGACCGAGCCGACCAACCTGGTGCGCCTCGCGGAAGACGCGATCGAGGCCGTGCAGCCGCTCGCGCTCGAGCGCGGCAGCGAGCTGCGCCTCGTCGCGCCGGGCGGCTACTTCGAGGCGGATGTCGACTCGCGCCGCATCCGCCGCATCCTGCAGAACCTGCTCGGCAACGCGATCGACCACGGCGAGGGGCTGCCGATCGTCGTGCACGTCGACAGCGACAAGGATGCGGTGGCGATCGCCGTGCGCGACTACGGCATCGGCATGACCGGCGAGGAGGTCGAGCGCGTCTTCGACCGCTTCTGGCGCGCCGATCCGTCCCGTCAGCGCCGCACCGGGGGAACGGGTCTCGGCCTGGCGATCGCCCTCGAGGACGCGGTGCTGCACACCGGACGGCTCGAGGTCTGGTCGCGGCAGGGCGAGGGCAGCTGCTTCCGGCTGACGCTGCCGCGCCGCCGCGGGGAGGAGCCGGGGGAGTCGCCGCTCGGCCTGCCGCCCGATGACGGACTCGACTCCACCGTCGCCGCCCCCGAGGAGGCGGACTCGTGACCGCGCGCCGCCCGCTCGCCCTGCTCGCCGCCGCAGCCGCCGCGCTCGCCCTGCTCGCCGGCTGCGTCAGCATCCCCACCTCCGGCGGGGTGACCGCGCACGAGAAGCAGAGCGACGACTCGAGCGACGGCGGCTTCGCCTACCTGCCGCGGGGTCCGCAGAAGGGCGACAGCCAGGAGGAGATCCTGCGCGGATTCCTGCGCGCCGGCCTCGGCCCCGACGATCGCTACGCCGTCGCCCGCAGCTTCCTCACCACCGACTTCTCCTCCTCGTGGAACCCCAACGCCGCCGTCACGATCTCCGACGGCAGCGACGACACGATCGAGCGCGAGACCGACGACACCCTCAGCCTCGCGACGACCGTGACCGCGCGGGTGGATGCGACGGGCCAGTACCGCGCACTGCCGGGCTCGGTCGTCGACTCGATGAGCTTCCGCTTCGTCAAGGAGAAGGGGCAGTGGCGCATCGCCGAGGCCCCCGACGGCACCGTGCTCTCGCCGGGCAACTTCTCGCTCATCTTCGCCGCCTACCCGCTCTACTTCTTCGACCCCAGCGGCGACTTCCTCGTGCCCGACCTGCGCTGGTTCCCGACGCTGCCCTCGACCTCGGAGCGCATCGTGCGCACTCTGCTGCAGGGGCCGGCATCCTGGCTCGGATCGGGCGCCGTGATCAGCGCGTTCCCGAGCGGAACGCAGCTCGGCGGCAACCGGGTCACCGTCGGCGACGACGGCACCGCCCGGGTCGACGTGAGCGACGGGGTGCTCGGCGAATCCAGCGTGCAGAAGCGGCGGATGCTGCTGCAGCTCGAGACGAGCCTGCGCAGCCTCAACACGGTCACCAGCGCCGAGATGACCGTCGGCGACATCGTCGTGGATGTGCCGGGCGGGCCCGCCACGGGCGTCGACTCGGATCCGCAGGTCGACAGCTCGCCGCTCGGCATCCGCGAGGGCGCCTTCGGCTACCTGGCGCCGGGCGGGGTGCGCGACCTCGGCGGGCTCAGCGACCGCGTCGTCGCGCTCGCGCCGACCGCCGTCGCCCTCGACCGTGACCAGAGCTCGGTCGCCCTGCTCTCGGCGGCCGGCGTGTCGCGGGTGGTCGCGACGAGCGCCTCCGGGGTCGTCGACGGCCGTTCGGGCCTCGTCGCGCCCGGCATCGACCCGCAGGGGTTCATCTGGTCGGCTCCGGCCGCGAACCCGGCAGCGCTCATCGCCGTCGACGGTCAGGGCACCCAGCACGCCGTCGCGCTCTCGTCGCCGCCCCCGGCGGGCGCCCGTCTGGCCGACCTCGAGGTGGCGCGCGACGGCGCGCGGGTGATCCTCTCGCTCAACACCCCCACCGGCCCGGTCGTGCTCGTCGCGGCCGTGCAGCGTGACGGGCAGGGCGTCCCCGTGCGGCTCGGCGCGGCGCTCGAGCTGCCGCTGCCGTCGACGACGGGCGCGATCGTCGACTCCGCCTGGGTCGACGGCACGAACGTCGCCGTGCTCAGCAGCCGCGCCGATGGCGGCGATCAGGTGCGGGTGCTGCAGATCGGCGGCAAGTCGACCGACACCGGCCGCCTCGACTCGGGGGTGCGCATCGTCGGCGGCAACGGCGGGTCCGGGGGCCTGCGCGTGCTCGGCGCCGACGGACGCGTCATGCAGCGCGGCGGCGCCGGCTGGCAGGCGACCGGGCTGACCGCCTCGGTGCTCGCGACCCAGCAGTAGCGGTCCGACGGGCTCGGCCCGGTCATCCCTCCCCAGCCGTGGGTGGAGCGTGATCTGCACGGATGCGGGTCAGCGAGTCCGAGGAGGACGCGTGGCCCCGCACGCTGGGTGGATGAGCGATCCCGAATCCCGAGCCGAGCCGTCGGAGCGCGGGCCGCGGCGCTGGGCCGCCGTCCGTTCGGCGCTGCTCGACGCGCTCGCCGTCGTGCTGCCCGTGGACTGCGTCGGCTGCGGCGTCGCCGACCGCGCGCTCTGCGACGACTGCCGCGGTGAGCTGGATCCGCTGCCGCACGAACGGCGCCTCGACACCGGGTCCGGGCCGCCCTTGCTCGTCGTCGCGGGTCTCTCCTACGGCGGGGTCGCTCGCCGTGCGCTCGTCGCGCTCAAGGAGCAGGAGCGAACCGAATTGCTCGGCGCCCTCGCGCCGTCGCTCGCCGCGGCCGCGTCCCGCCTCGCCGAGCTGCTGCCCGAGGGCCTGACCGAGTCCGCCGGACCCGCCGAGCCGATCCCCACGCTCGAGCTGTGCCGGGTGCCCGCGTCGCGCCGAGCCTTCCGCCGCCGCGGTCGCGAGCCGGTGGCGCAGCTGGCCTCCCGCGCCGGACTCCGCACGCGCTCGCTGCTGAGGGTCGCCGCGCGCTCGGCCCGGCAGAAGCAGCTCGGTGTCGACGCCCGCGCCGAGAACCTGCGCGGGGCGATGCGCGCCACGACGCGGCTCGACGGCCGCCGCCTGGTGCTCGTCGACGACGTCGTGACGACCGGAGCGACGCTGCTCGAGGCGGCTCGCGCGGTGCGCGAGGCCGGCGGCGAGGTCGTCGGAGCGATCGTCGTGGCGTCGACGCCGAAGCTGTTCCGAGGGTCTCGTCGAGGCGCCGCGCGAGGGGAGGGTGAACGCTGACGCACTTCCAAGCAGATGCACCGAGAACGGGTCGTGACAACGCGGGGTCGGCGGGGATAGCGTGGCTCCACCAACACGGCGTGAAGGGATGACCGCCTGGAACCGGGCGGAGCACACGCCGGAGACAGGAGGTCGCGCATGGACGTCACGATCACCGGCCGGGGGGTCGGAATCCCGGAGCGGTTCGAGGATTACGCCACCGAGAAGGCCGACAAGGTCGCGAAGCTCGCCGAGAAGGCGCTCGCTCTCGAGATCAAGGTGTGTCGCCATCATGAGAAAGCCGGGGGATCGACCGGCGATGATCGCGTCGAGCTGACCCTCATCGGACCGGGACCGATCGTGCGCGCCGAGGCCGGCGCCGGCGACAAGTACGCCGCCTTCGACCTCGCGCTCGACAAGATGGTCGAGCGCATCCGACAGGCGAAAGACCGCAAGAAGGTGCACCGCGGCCAGCACCGCCCCACCTCGCTGCGCGAGGCGAGCGCCGACGGCTTCCGCACCGCCGGTCTCGAGGCGGCCTCCGCCGAGGCGATCGAGGCCGTCGCGACGGGCAGCGTCCCCATCCAGGTCGAGGAGGAGCAGGACTGGAGCCCGGTCGTCATCCGGCAGAAGGTCTTCCCCGCGAGTCGCATGACGCAAGAGGATGCGGTCGACCACATGGAGCTGGTCGGCCACGACTTCTTCCTCTTCATCGACGCGCGCACCGACCGCCCGAGCGTCGTCTACCGGCGCAAGGGCTGGGACTACGGCGTCATCGGACTCGAGGAGTCGGCCGACGAGCTGGTCGGCCAGCGCTGACGACATCACGACGGTGCGGGGCGGCGGCTTTCGGGTCGCCGCCCCGCGGCATGTCCGGGGCGCTCGCTGCGGCGGCCCCGCTCGGGGGCCAGCGAGGCCCAGGATCCCGGCGCGGCGGATTGGTAGAGTAACGCGCTGGTAACAGCGGCGATGCCGCGTGCCGCTCAACGGAAACGGAGTCGCTGTGGCGAACGTGCTCGAGAAGGTCCTCCGCGTCGGCGAGGGTCGCGTCCTGCGACGCCTCAAGAACTACGCGAAGGCGGTCGATCAGCTCGAAGAGGCCTTCGAGGAGCTGACCGACGAGGAGCTGCGCGACGAGACCGTGCAGCTGCGCGAGCGCTACGCCAAGGGCGAGTCGCTCGACGACATGCTCCCCGAGGCCTTCGCGGCCGTGCGCGAGGCGGCCAAGCGCACCCTCGGCATGCGCCCCTTCGAGGTGCAGGCGATGGGCGGCGCGAACCTCCACCTCGGCAACATCTCCGAGATGAAGACCGGTGAGGGCAAGACCCTGACCGCGGTCTTCGCGGCGTACCTCAACGCCATCCCGGCCCGCGGTGCGCACGTCATCACGGTCAACGACTTCCTCGCGAGCTACCAGTCCGAGCTCATGGGCCGCGTCTTCCGCGCCCTCGGCATGACCACGGGCTGCATCGTCTCCGGCCAGACGCCGGAGGAGCGCCGCGAGCAGTACGCCGCCGACGTCACCTACGGCACCAACAACGAGTTCGGCTTCGACTACCTGCGCGACAACATGGCCTGGCAGGCGAGCGACATGGTGCAGCGCGGCCACTTCTTCGCGATCGTCGACGAGGTCGACTCGATCCTCATCGACGAGGCCCGCACGCCGCTCATCATCTCCGGCCCGTCGTCGGGCGAGGCGAACCGCTGGTTCGGCGAGTTCGCGAACATCGCCAAGCGCCTCGTCGAGAACGACGACTACGAGGTGGATGAGAAGAAGCGCACGGTCGGCGTGCTCGAGCCCGGCATCGAGAAGGTCGAGGACTACCTCGGCATCGACAACCTCTACGAGTCGGCGAACACCCCGCTGATCTCCTTCCTCAACAACTCGATCAAGGCGCGCGCCCTGTTCAAGCGCGACAAGGACTACGTCGTGATGAACGGCGAGGTGCTCATCGTCGACGAGCACACCGGCCGCATCCTCGTGGGGCGCCGCTACAACGAGGGCATCCACCAGGCCATCGAGGCGAAGGAGGGCGTGCAGGTCAAGGCCGAGAACCAGACCCTCGCGACCATCACGCTGCAGAACTACTTCCGTCTCTACGAGAAGCTCTCGGGCATGACCGGAACCGCCGAGACCGAGGCGGCCGAGTTCATGTCGACGTACAAGCTCGGCGTCGTGCCCATCCCGACGAACAAGCCGATGGTGCGCAAAGACCAGCCCGACCTCGTCTACAAGAACGAGAAGGGCAAGTTCGACCAGGTCGTCGAAGACATCGTCGAGCGCCACAAGGAGGGCCAGCCGGTCCTCGTCGGCACGACCAGCGTCGAGAAGAGCGAGTACCTCTCGCGCCTGCTCGCCAAGAAGGGCGTGCGCCATGAGGTGCTCAACGCGAAGAACCACGCGCGCGAGGCCGCGATCGTCGCGCAGGCCGGCCGTCTCGGCGCCGTGACCGTCGCCACCAACATGGCCGGTCGCGGAACGGACATCATGCTCGGCGGCAACGCCGAGTTCATGGCGGTCGCCGAGATGAACGCGAAGGGCCTGAGCCCCGCCGAGACCCCCGACGAGTACGAGAAGGAGTGGGACGGCGTCTTCGCCGCCACCAAGAAGGTCGTCGACGACGAGGCGGAGAAGGTCATCGCCGCGGGCGGTCTCTACGTGCTCGGCACCGAGCGTCACGAGTCGCGCCGTATCGACAACCAGCTGCGCGGTCGTTCCGGCCGTCAGGGCGACCCCGGTGAGAGCCGCTTCTACCTCTCGCTCGAAGACGACCTCATGCGCCTGTTCAACACGGGCGCCGCCGAGGCGCTCATGTCGCGGGCGCCCGACGACGTCGCGATCCAGTCGCGCACCGTCTCGAACGCGATCCGCTCCGCGCAGTCGCAGGTCGAGTCGCGCAACGCCGAGATCCGCAAGAACGTGCTCAAGTACGACGACGTGCTCAACCGCCAGCGCGAGGCGATCTACAGCGACCGCCGCCACATCCTCGAGGGCGACGACCTGCAGGACCGCACGCAGAAGTTCCTCGACGACGTGATCGGCGAGGTCGTCGACGAGCGCACCTCGGAAGGCCAGAGCGAGGACTGGGATCTCGACGGCCTGTGGACCGAGCTGCGTCAGCTGTACCCGGTCTCGATCACGATCGACGAGGTCGTGACCGAGTCGGGCGGCAGCCGCGGCAAGCTCACCTCCAAGTCGCTCAAGGAGGAGGTCGTCTCCGACGCGCACATCGCCTACGAGCGCCGCGAGGCGGAGCTGGGCGAGGGCGCGATGCGCGAGCTCGAGCGCCGGGTCGTGCTGAGCGTGATCGACCGCCGCTGGCGCGACCACCTCTACGAGATGGACTACCTCAAGGACGGCATCGGCCTGCGCGCGATGGCGCAGCGCGACCCGCTCGTCGAGTACCAGCGCGAGGGCTTCACGCTGTTCCAGCAGATGATGGGATCGATCCGCGAGGAGACCGTCGGGTTCCTGTTCAACCTCGAGGTCGAGGTGACGGCGCACGGCGACCACCAGCACGTGGATGCGAAGGGTCTGAACGGCGAGGAGGCCCCGCAGCAGCAGCTCAGCTACTCGGCCCCGAGCGACGACGCCTCGGGCGACGTCGAGGTGCGCAACCAGCGCGGCCAGGTCGAGCGCGCCGCGACGGCGCGGGCGCAGCAGAAGCAGGCGGCGCAGCAGGGCGGCGGCGCCGCTGCTCCGGCTCAGCCGCAGCAGCCGGCTCAGCCGGCGGCGCGCGGCGCCTTCGGTCAGCGCACCGACGGCGACGGTGCGGCGGCGCCGGCGAACCGTGCCGACCGCCGGGCGGCGCAGAAGAAGAAGTGAGCAGGGCGGCGGGGCGCCGAGGCGTTCCGCCGCCGGGCCGACACGCCGCGAGGGCGGGCGATCGAGATGATCGCCCGCCCTCGCGTCGTGGTCGGGGTCGTGCTCGGCGTGGCTGCTGCTGCTGTTCGCACTGGCACTGGCACTGGCGCCGGCGTGTCCGTGGCAGTGGGTCGCCGCCGCGGCGCCGAGCGTCAGAGCACGTGGATCGCCGTCGCGCGCCAGCGCCGGTCCAGGCCCTCCAGTCGGAAGGCGACAGCCCGCGCCCGCCCGCGACCCAGCACGATCACGGTCGCCTCGACCACACCGTCGGCCGGGTGCGTGACGATCACCGAGCCGATGGCGACGGCAGGCCGCACCGGCTTGGCGCCGCGGGCCTGCCGCGCGCGGGTGCTGAGCACGACCCGTTTCAGCAGGTGCTTGTAGACGTTGTCGTCGACCCAGCGTGCGATCTGCTCGAGCTCGCGCGCTCCGGCGAGGATCTCGATCACGCACCGAGTGAGGTTCTCGAGCAGCGGCTGCGGGTCGGGCAGATCGTCGGTGCGGGACGGCTGGTGCCCGAACCAGGTGTCGGCGTCGTAGCGACCGCGTGGAGCCCGAGCCGAGGTGCCGTCGACGACGGCGAGAGCGGGGCGGGCTTCGGACATGCGGTTCACCTGGCCTAGAGAGAGGAAGGAGTGCGTCTACCCCCGTTCGGGGGTGATGTTCACTCAACCATGCCGGCGGCGGATGCGTCCAGAGGATCAGTCACATTGTGGAGAACTGTGACGGCATCCGCGACGCCTGTGGATAACGCGCCCGCGGCATCCGGGTCTGTCGCTACCGTGCCCGCATGCGCTGGGACCGCCTGTTCGACGATCTGGAGAGCCAGCTCGAGCAGGAGCTCGACGCGGAGCAGTCCGATCTCGTCGCCGAGGAGGAGCGCCTCCGCCTCGGCCGCCTGGCCCTGCGCGATCGTCTCACCGAGATGGTGCGCGCTGACGCCGGAGCCGAGCTCGACCTGCTGCTGCGCGACGGCTCGCGCATCCTGCTCGCCGTCGCATCGTCGGGACGCGACTGGGTCGCGGGAGAGCTGCGCGGCGACACCCGGGTGCGCGCCGCCTGCATCCTGCCGCTCTCGTCGATCGGCGCCGTCGCGCCGCGCGGCGACCAGCTCGCCGTGAGCCTCGGCGCGCCGCCGGTCGGCGATCCCCAGCCCGCTCTCTCGGCACGCCTCGGGCTCGGCTTCGTGCTGCGTGAGCTCAGTCGACGCCGCAGTCCGGTCGATCTGGTGACCAGCTGGGGCCGCCTGCACGGCACGATCGACCGGATCGGCCGCGACCATCTCGACCTCGCCGAGCACGAACCCGGTGCGCAGCGCCGCGGGCGAGCCGTGCGGCGCACGCTGCTCGTCCCCTTCGGCGAGGTGCTGCTCGTGCGCTACTGAACGACGGACCGGTCGGGCACGGATGGCGCCGGCGGCGCGCACGTCGGCCTGCTGCCTCGGCGCGGGCGCGGGCGCGGGCGTGGACGTCAGAATCGCGCGTCGCGGCCGAACATCTCGACGATCCCGGCGGCGTCGCCGAGGTCCGACTGGTTCCAGCGGTTCAGCCGGCGCGTCTCCTCGTACTTCGCCTCGATGTACGACTCGAGCACGGAGCGCTCGACGCGCCACTGCCCGCGCGCGCCGACCTTGATCGCCGGCAGCTCGCCCGTGCGCACGAGCGTGTAGGCCTGGCCGAGCGAGATGTTGAGCACCTCCGCCGTGTCGGCGAGGGTCAGGAAGCGACCAACGCTCGCGGAGGAATCGGCACCGGCCATACGTCGAGTATGCGCCCGGCTCGTGCGCGTCGGAGCGGTCGGCCGTGGGCTGTGGATAACTCCCGCGCGGCGTCGTCGATCGGCGTCACCATGTCATCCGTGACCACCGAATCGCCTCGTCGCCGACGTCTCATCGACCCGCGCCTGCTCATCGGACTCGCGCTCGTGCTCGTCTCGGTCGCCGGCGTCGTCGGCGTCGTCGCGGCCACCGACCGCACGGTGCGCGTCTACGCCGCCGGCGGCACCCTCACGCCCGGCGAGCGAGTGGGCCGCGACGATCTCGTGCTGCGCAGCGTCGCACTCGACGGCGCCGATCCGCACTACCTGCGCGAGGGCCAGCTGCCGCGCGACGGGCTCGTCGTCACCCGCACGATCCACGGCGGCGAGCTCGTGCCGCGCGAGGCGGTCGGCGGCGACGACGAGGTGGATGCGGCGCGGCTCGTCGTGCAGGTCGACGGCCGCATCGGCTCGGCCATCACCCCGGGCGCCGTCGTCGACGTCTGGGGCGCGACCGCCGCCGAGCGCGGCGCCGACGACGAGACGGCCGCTCCACCCAGCGTGCTCGCCGCCGACGCGATCGTCGTGCAGGTGCTCGATGACAAGGGTCTCGTCGCCGGGTCGTCGAGCGTGGCGGTCGAGCTGAGGGTTCCGCGCGAGCGGATCGCGCGCCTCCTGCAGGCCGTCGCCGACGACCAGCGGCTCTCGCTCGTCGCCGCGGGCGGGGGAGCGGCGTGACCGCGGTCGGGCTCGCGCTGCCGCTCGCCGACGAGGAGCGGCTCGTGGCCGAGGCCGCGCGGCACGGGCACCGTGTCGTGCTGCGCTGCTCGGGCGCCGACGAGCTCGCTTCGCGGGTCGCGGCGACGCCGCCCGAGCTGGTGCTGGTCGCGGCCGAGCCGCAGTACCTGACGGCGCGGCTCGTCGAGGTCTGCGACCGCGCCGGGGTGCGGATGGTGGTCGTCGCCTCGGAGGGGCGCGAGCGCTGGGCGCGGTCGCTCGGCGTGGTCGACGCGATCACGGGTCCCGCGCGCTGGGAGCTGCTCGAAGATCCGAACCGGGTTCCGCCGCCGCGGGAGGATCCGACGCCGGCGACCGGGTCCCGAGGCTCTGCGGCAGACCGCCGGGCCGTCGAGCCGGCACGGCGGAGGGAGTCGCGGTGGCGCTGGTCGCCGCGACGGCGTCCGGACGGCGATCGCCCGGATGCGGGGGCGAGCGCGGGTGCGGGTGCCGGCGCCGCCGTCGTGTCCGCGGGTGACGCGGCTTCGGCGAGGGGCTTCGCCTCGATCACCCGGGCTGCCGCCGCGACCGACCCCGCGTCGAGGGCCGGCTTCTCGTCGGCAGCCGGCTTCGCCGAGGAGCCCGACTCCGTCGCGCTTTCCGCGCCGACGCCCCGGCAGGCCGTCGTGATCGCCGTGTGGGGCCCGCACGGCGCCCCGGGCCGCACGGCCATCGCGATCGCGGTCGCCGCCGAGCTCTCGGCGTCGGGCGCGCGTGTCGCTCTGGCCGACGCCGACACCCACGCGGCGGCGATCGCGCCGTCGCTGGGGCTGCTCGACGAGGCGCCCGGCTTCGCCGTCGCCTGCCGGCTCGCGGGCGCCGGCTCGCTCGACGGCGAGGAGTTCGAGCGGCTGGCGCGCACCCACGACGCTCCGGGCTCGCGCATCCACGTGCTGACCGGACTGACCCGCGCCGCGCGCTGGCCCGAGATCAGCGGCGACCGGGTGCGCGCCGTCATCGCCGCCGCCCGCGACTGGGTCGACTACCTCGTGATCGACGTCGCCGCGAGCCTCGAACACGACGAAGAGCTCACGAGCGACGTGCTCGCCCCGCGCCGCAACGCCGCGACCGACGCCGTGCTCGGGGCCGCTGACCACGTGATCGAGGTCGGGCGCGCCGACCCGGTCGGACTCGCCCGCTTCCTGCACGCGCACGCCGAGCTGCTCGAGGTCGCCGCGCCGCCCCGCACCTCGGTCGTGCTCAACCGGCTGCGTGCGAGCGCGATCGGGCTGGATGCGGCGGGCCAGGTGCGTCAGACGCTGCAGCGCTTCGGCGGCATCGAGCATCCGGTGCTCGTGCCCGACGACCCCGCCGCCTTCGACGCCGCCGTGCTCTCGGGCACGACGCTCGCGGGCGCGGCGCCGCGCTCCGCCGCGCTGGCCGCCATCCGCGAGTTCGTGCAGTCCGAGCTGCTGCCGCCGTCGGCCGCGACGCCGCGGCGCGTGCGCCGCCGCCGGGAGGAGCGAGCGAGTCGCGCAGCGCGCGGGGGTGGACGGAGCGTGCGGGCTCAGCGGCTAGCCTGAACCGGTGAGCACCCTCTCCGAGACCGTTCTCGCCCAGGAGCGGTCGTCCCAGGCCGACGTCGACTGGCTGCAGGTGCTCGTCGCCGACGGTCAGCTGCTGGCCGACCTCGCCTTCGCCGACATCGTGCTCTGGGTGCCCACCGACCAAGGCGGCTTCATCGCCGTCTCGCACTCGCGTCCGTCGTCGGCGGCGACCCTGTTCTACCGCGACTTCGTCGGGCAGCAGATCAAGCCCGAGTGGAAGTCGCAGGTCACCGAGGCCTTCGAATCGGGGGCCATCGTCGACACCGCCGCGCCCGACTGGTACGAGGAGACGCCGACGCGCGTCAGCGCCATCCCCGTCATGCGCCGACTCGACCCGAGCAGCACCACCACGACCGACTCGCCGATCGCCGTCATCACCCGGCACTCGAACCTCAGCGAGGCGCGCACCCCCAGCCGCCAGGAGCTGACGTTCAACCAGTGCGCCGCCGACCTGTTCGAGATGATCGCCGCCGGCGACTTCCCCGACATGCAGGCCCCCGCCGGTCCGCGCCGCGGAGCCCCGCGCGCCTCCGACGGCCTCATCCGCCTCGACGTCGACGGCGTCGTCACCTTCGCGAGCCCCAACGGCCTCTCCGCCTTCAACCGCCTCGGCTTCGACGGCGAGCTCGAGGGCCTGTCGCTGGCCGAGGTCACCACCGAGCTCATCAAGGGCAAGCTCATCGTCGACGAATCGCTGCCGCTCGTCGTGACCGGCCGCGCGCCGTGGCGCACCGACATCGAAGCCGCCGGCGTCACGATGACGCTGCGCACCATCCCGATCCGGCACGGTCTCACCCGCGTCGGGGCCATGGTGCTCGTGCGCGACGTCACCGAGGCGCGCCACCAGGAGCAGGAGCTCATCACCAAAGACGCGACGATCCGCGAGATCCACCACCGCGTCAAGAACAACCTGCAGACGGTCGCGTCGCTGCTGCGCATCCAGGCCCGCCGCAGCCGCAGCGAGGAGGCGACCGAGTCGCTCACCCAGGCCATGCGCCGGGTCGCCGCGATCGCCGTGGTGCACGACACGCTCAGCACCGGCCTCAGTCAGAACGTCGACTTCGACGAGGTCTTCGACCGGGTCGTGATGCTGACGGCCGAGGTCGCGGCGAGCCACAACTCGCACGTGCGCCCGGTGAAGACCGGCGAGTTCGGCGTGCTGCCCAGCGAATACGCGACGCCGCTCGCGCTGGCGCTGACCGAGCTCGTCACGAACGCGGTCGAGCACGGGCTGCGCGATCGCGACGGTCAGGTCGACATCGAGGCCATGCGCGGCGAGCACAGCCTGCGCGTCTCGGTGCGTGACGACGGAGCCGGCCTGCCGGAGGGTCGGGTCGGATCGGGCCTCGGCACGCAGATCGTGCGCACCCTCATCCAGGGCGAGCTGAGCGGATCGATCGAGTGGCACTCGCGCGACGGCGAAGGCACCGAGGTGCTCATCGAGGTGCCGTTGCGCTGGCTCGAGAAGCGCTGACGAGAAGCGCTGACGAGAAGCGCTGACGCTGAGTCAGTCTCAGACTTCGCCGGGAGACGACTCACGCCGCCACCCGGTCACGAAGGTGACGCGGGATGACGGCGTGAGTTCGCGTCGGCGACGAGGCCGCGCGAAGATGAGGTGTCGGCTCAGGAAGCGCGGCGGGCGCGAGCGGCGCGGCGCTTGAGAGCGCGGCGCTCGTCCTCGCTGAGGCCGCCCCAGACGCCCGAGTCCTGGTTGGTCTCGAGGGCGTACTGCAGGCACATCTCGGTGACCGAGCACTGAGCGCAGACCGACTTGGCCTTCTCGATCTGGTCGACGGCGGGGCCCGTGTTCCCGACGGGGAAGAACAGCTCGGGATCAGCGGTCAGGCAGGCGGCATTGTCGCGCCAGTCCATGGTGGTGCTCCTTGGGTTGTTGCGGGGACACGCTGAAGCAGGGAATGAATCCGCACGATTCAGCGAAGATGAGATGACGTGGATTTCGGGAGGACGTCGACCTCATCGTCGGCGCTCAATCAACCGTCAGTCACTGTTTCATACTTGTTACGTCAGATCAATAGGTTCGAATGGAGTGCGCCTGTGAATCGCCAGCATCGCCCGCCTGTCGTGACGGTGGCCGTCGTCTTGCTGGCGGGTGAAGCTCTCGTGGCGCTCGCGGGAACCATCTGGGTGATCGTCGGACTGATCGCGGGCGGAGCCGACTCGCTCGCGAGCGCCTGGGCGCTGCTGGTGCTGGCGGTGCTCGCGACCGCCGCGCTCGCCGGGCTCGCCGTCGCGACGCTGCGCGGACGTGCGTGGGCGCGCACCGCCGTGATCGTGACCCAGCTGCTCACGATCCTGGTCGGCGTGAGTGCGCTATGGGGCGCCGGGTCGCAGCCCGAGATCGGCTGGCCGCTCATCCTCGTCGGCGTCGCGCTCTTCGCGCTCATGCAGGTGCCGGCCGTGCGCCACCACCTGCGGCTGCGCGGCGACGGCACGGTGCGACTCGAGCCCGGGCAGCAGGAGGCGGATGACGCGGGCCCCGACGGCGCGGGCGCGGGCGACGCAGGCGCGAGCCGGCGTGGTTGACGAGCCGACCGCGGCGCTCGAGCTGCGCGGCCTGCGCAAGAGCTTCGGGGCGAAGGCGGCCGTCGACGGCGTCGATCTGACCGTGCCGGGCGGCTCGTTCTTCGGTCTGGTGGGCCCGAACGGCGCCGGCAAGACGACGACCCTGTCGATGGCGACGGGCCTGCTGCGGCCGGATGCGGGGACGGCCCGGGTGCACGGCCTCGACGTGTGGTCGGATCCTTTCGCGGCGAAGCGCATCATCGGCAATCTGGCTGACGGCGTCGAGCTCTTCGACCGGCTGACCGGCGAGCAGCTCATCGTGTACACCGGCCTGCTGTTCGGTCTGGACCGGGCGACCGTCGCGAGCCGCGCATCCGATCTGCTCGATCTGCTCGATCTGACGTCGAGCGCGGGGTCGCCGGTCAGTGACTACTCGGCGGGCATGCGCAAGAAGATCGGTCTGGCGGCCGCGCTCGTCCATTCGCCGCGGCTGCTCGTGCTCGACGAACCCTTCGAGTCGGTGGATCCGGTGTCGGCGGCGAACATCCGCGACATCCTGGCCGGTTTCGCCCGCTCCGGCGGCACGGTCGTGGTGTCGAGTCACTCGATGGATCTGGTGCAGCGGATGTGCGATCACGTCGCGATCGTCGCCGCCGGCCGGGTGCTCGCCGCCGGCACGATCGACGAGGTCCGCGGCGAGGGCACGCTCGAGGACCGCTTCCTCCAGCTGGTCGGCGGTCGCCGCCACGACGAGGGGCCGGAGTGGCTGCGGGGGAGCTGAGCGAGCGCGCCGCGATCGCCCTGCTGCTGCGGCTGCGGTTCCGCGTGCTGCTGAACACGCTGCGCCGCAACGTGCTGCAGCTCGTGCTCGTGATCCTCGGCGGCGTGCAGGGCACCGTCGTGGCGGTGCTCGCGATCGTCGGACTCGTGCTGCTGGGCCTGCTGGGCGGCGACGAGCCGGGGGCGCTGCTGGTGCGGCAGCGCACGGTCGTGACCGGCGGGCTCGTGCTGACGCTGGGCTGGATGATCGTGCCGCTCATCACGAGCGGCGTCGAGAACACGCTCGACCCGCGGCGGCTGGCGCGCTTCCCGATCCGCGTCGGCACCCTGATGCGTGCGCAGGTGCTGGTCGGCCTGACCTGGATCCCCGGGGTGCTGACGCTGCTGGTCGCGCTGGCTGCGGCGGCGGTCTGGCGGGGCCCGGCGATCCCGGTCGCCATCGTCTGCGCCGTGCCCGGTGTCCTGATCTGCGTGGTCGGCAGCCGGCTCGCGGCGTCGCTCACGACCGCGGCGATCGCGTCGCGGCGCACCGGGGTGCGGGCGGGCGTGATCGCGGCGGCCCTGACGGTGCTGGTGCTGCCGATCGCGGCGGCGGTGCTCGTCGGGATGCGCGCGGCCGAGCCCGTCGACGGTGTCGTGGATGCGCTCGCCTGGTCTCCGCTCGCGGTCATCTGGTCGGCTCCGGGGCTGGTCGCGACAGGGCATCCGCTCGCCGCGCTCGGCGCGGTCGCCCTCGGTCTCGTGGTGCTGGCCGTGCTGGTCGCGGCCTGGCGCGCCTCCGTGCTCGCGGTCGCCCGCACGACCGGCGACGCGGGCGGTCGCGCCGTCGCCGCCGGTCGGCTCGGAGCGCTGCGCTGGATGCCGGCGAGCCCGGCCGGCGCGATCGCGGCGCGGTCGCTGACCTCGTGGTTCCGCGACACCCGCTACACGCGGCAGCTTGTGGTGGTGCCGCTGCTGCCCGTGCTGCTGATCTTCTGGGCGCGGCTGGTGGATCAGCCGGCGCTGGCGATCGCCGTGGCGCCGATGGTCGCCGGGCTGCTGCCGCTGACGATGTTCAGCGCGATCTCCTACGACGGCACCGCCTTCGCCGGGCAGCTGATGGCGCCGGTGCCGGGATGGGCGGACCGGATCGGCCGCGCCGCCGCGATCGGACTCATCGCCGGGCCCGCCACCGTGGTGATCGCCGTCGTCGGGCTCGCGGTCGTCGGCCGGCTCGACCTGCTGCCGCCGATCCTCGGCATGAGCGCGGCCGTGCTGCTCGGGGCGCTCGGCGTGATCTCGGTGTCGTCGGCGCTCGTCGTCGTGCCGGTTCCGCGCACGGGCCGCAATCCCTTCGCCGGGTCGGCGGGCGCCGGGATGACGTCGGTGATCGGGTCATATGCCGTCACCGGCATCACCGCGGCGGTCGGCTTGCCGACGCTCGTGCCCGGGGTGCTCGCGATCGTGTTCGACCGGCCCGTCCTGGGCTGGGCGACCCTCGTGGTCGGGCTCGTCGAGGGCGCGATCCTGCTCGCGATCGGCGTGCGCGTCGGCGGACGGCTGCTCGACCGACGCGGACCCGAGATCCTGACGCGGCTGCGCAGCACCGGGGTCTGACGCTCGGGCGGGCCCGGTGCTCAGGCGGCGGCGAGTCCCAGCTTCTTGCGCAGCATGTTCACGTGGCCGGTGGCCTTCGTGTTGTAGAAGGTCTGCTCGACCTTGCCCTCGGCGTCGATCACGAAGGTCGAACGCAGCACGCCCGTGATCGTCTTCCCGTAGTTGAGCTTCTCGCCCCAGGCGGCGTAGGCCTCGTGCACGGCGTGGTCAGGGTCGCTGAGCAGCGGGAAGGGGAGGTGCTCCTCTTCGCGGAACTCGGCGAGCTTCTCGACGCTGTCGCGCGAGATGCCGAGCACGGTGTAGCCGGCGGCCTGCAGCGGCGCGGAGCTGTCGCGGAAGTCGCACGCCTGGGTCGTGCACCCGGGGGTGAACGCCTGCGGGTAGAAGTAGAGGATGACGCGTCGCCCGCGCAGCGACGACAGCGTCACGGTGTCGCCGTGGTCGTCGACGAGCGAGAAATCGGGGGCGAGGTCTCCGGGCTGCAGGCGTTCGGTCACCCGTCGAGCCTACGGTCGCGAGCGGTGGTCAACGGCACGCGAAAGACCTGCTATCGTTGTCCCTCGGTTCGGTTCTTCGCAATCGGATCGAACGGCATGCACCTCTAGCTCAATTGGCAGAGCAACTGACTCTTAATCAGTGGGTTCCGGGTTCAAGTCCCGGGGGGTGTACCACGAAGGCCCGGATCCTGACGGATCCGGGCCTTTCTAGTTGCGGGGATGCGTCTGCTCCATCCGCGCCATCTCGGGTGCTGCCTTCATCGATGGACAGCTGCACGCTTGTCGGTCGCCCGTGTGGGCCGCTGGGGACACTGTTGCGCCTCAGCTCTTGACAGTGGACATATGTAGACATACCGTCCTCATGTACAGAGTTGTTCATAGACATGAAGGATCCGCATCGATGAAGATCGCGGTCGTCGGCAGCTACGGCGCCGGCCTCACCATGCGAGTTCCCCGCTCGCCCGCCGCCGGCGAGACCCTCGCCGGCGGGGAGTTCTCCGAGGGCCCGGGCGGCAAGGGATCGAACCAGGCCATCGGCGCGGCGCGCCTGGGCGCGCAGGTCTCCCTGCTCACCGCCGTCGGGGATGACGCCTTCGGGGCAGCCGCCCGCGAGCTGTGGCAGGCCGAGGGGATCGACGCGAGTCACGTGATCGTCGGCACCAAGCCCACGATGGTCGGATTCATCCTCGTCGAGCCCGACGGCGAGAACCGGATCGTCATCGCCTCCGGCGCGCTCGACGAGCTCGACGCCGACGCGGTGGGCTCGTTCTCCGCCGCGATCGCCGACGCCGACATCCTCGTCGTGTCGATGGAGATCCCCGAGCCGGCCGTCATCGCCGCGCTGCGCCTCGGGCGCGAGCACGGCACGACGACCCTGCTGAACCCGGCGCCGGCGCGCCCGCTGCCCGACGAGGCGTGGCCGCTCATCGACATCCTCACCCCCAACCAGACCGAAGCCCCCGTACTGCTCGGGCTCCCCGCTGATCACGGCCTGCGCGAAGCCGACCTCGTCGCCGAACTCGGGGCCCGGGTCGCAGGGGATGTCGTGCTCACCCGCGGCGGAGCCGGCGCGCTCGTGCTGTCGGGCGGCGTCGTCACCGAGGTGGCCGCGCAGAGGGTCGAGCACGTGGTCGACACCACCGGAGCCGGCGACGCGTTCACCGCGGCGCTCGCCGTCGGACTCGCCGGCGGCGCCGACCTCGTCGACTCCGTCCGCCTCGCCGGCTGTGCCGGCGCCCACGCCGTGACCGTGCTCGGCGTGATCCCCGCGCTCGCCCGACGCGCTGACCTCGACCTCCCGATCGGAGAGAACGCATGAGCACCACCGCAGTCCCGACCCGGACGGCCCCCTTTGACCTCCGCCGACTGCTGCACCTGCGCGAAGCGGGCGTTTTCGCCGCGCTCGTGCTGCTGTTCGTGCTCGGCGCGATCGTCTCGCCGAGCTTCCTGCAGAGCTCGAACCTGCTCTCCGTCGGGCAGCAGGTCGCCCAGATCGGGATCATGGCGATCGGCGCGACCTTCGTGATCGTCAACGGCGAGATCGACCTCTCCGTCGGATCGACCTACGCCCTCGCGGCGATCTCCACCGGAATGGCGATCACGGCCGGCGTGCCGTGGGTGCTCGCGATCCTGATCGGCCTCGGCGTCGGCGTGCTCGCCGGGCTGGTCAACGGCCTCGCCGTCGTGCTGCTCGGGGTCCCGTCGTTCATCGTGACCCTCGGCAGCCTCAGCGTGTTCCGCGGCGTCACGCTGCTGATCTCGAACGGCGCCCCGATCTCGCTCTCGGCCGACACCCCCGGCGTCGCGGACTTCACGCTGCTCGGGCAGGGCAAGCTCTTCGGCGCGATCCCGATGCAGCTCATCTTCTTCGCCATCGTCGCCGCGATCGGCATCCTCGTGCTCTCGCGGTCGCGACTCGGATTCAACACCTACGCCGTCGGCGGCAACCCGGAGGCGGCGCGACTCGTCGGCATCAACGTGAGGGCGGTCAAGCTCTCCGCCTTCGTGATCTCGGGACTCACCGCCGCGATCTCGGGGGTGCTCGGGCTGTCGTTCCTGTCGTACGTGCAGGGCGTGACCGGGACGGGCCTCGAGCTGACGGTGATCTCGGCGGTCATCATCGGCGGCGCCGCGCTCTTCGGCGGCTCGGGCACGATGTGGGGCACCATCATCGGCGTCTTCTTCATCGGACTGCTGCAGAACATCCTCAACATCAAGGGGATCTCGTCGTTCTGGCAGACGGTCGTCACCGGTCTCGTGATCGTCGTCGCGGTCGCGGCCGACACCTGGCAACGCCGACGCAAGACCCGCGCCTGAGCGCCCCGCGACTCCGTCCGCGCACCCGGCGAGACGGCCGCAAGACCCGCGCTCGCGCGGAACCCTTCACCCGAGGACACGACAAAGGAGTATCGATGTCCATCTCCACCACCCTGAGGCGGATCATGCTGGTCGGCGCCGTCGCCGCCACGGCAGCGCTCGCCCTCTCCGGCTGCGGTGCGATCACCACCGATGCCGGCGACAGCAAGGCCGGCTTCCAGCTGGCCGACTACATCCAGAAGCGCGTCGACGAGAAGAAGCCGCTGCGCATCAAGCTCAGCTACCACGATCCGTCGCTCGCCTTCGCGACGCCGATCTCGGCCGGCATGAAGAAGGCCGGCGAGGAGATGGATGCCGACGTCCAGCTGATCGGACCCACCGGCGGCGACGCCGCGAAGCAGGTCTCCGAGTTGCAGACGCTCATCCAGCAGCAGTCGGTCGACGGGCTCGCCGTCTCCAGCGCGTCGAGCGATGCGCTGAAGCCGGTGATCCAGCAGGCCTACAACGCGGGCATCCCGATCATCTCCTTCAACACCGACAACGCCGGATCGAAGCAGATGGGCTTCGTCGGCCAGGACCTGAAGGGCTCCGGCAAGTCGGAGGCCGAGCAGCTCGTGAAGACGCTCGGCGCGACCACGACCGGCAAGGTCGTCGTCTTCTCGCTCGACACCGGCGCGGGCTGGTCGCACGACCGCTTCGACGGGTTCAAGGAGGGCATAGCCTCGGCGTCGGGGCTCGAGGTCGTCGGGCCGGTGAACGTCGGCAACGAGCCGAGCGCCGCCTACAACACGGTCGAGTCGACCATGTCGGGCCAGAGCGGCGTCGTCGCGATCGCCGGCCTGGACTGCTGCTCCACCACCGCGGCGGCGAAGTGGGTCGCCGACTCCGGCAACACCGGGAAGATCACGACGGTCGGCTTCGATCTGCTTCCCCAGACGGCGACCTATGTGAAGGACGGCGTGGTCTCGTTCACGATCAGCCAGAACCCCGAGAAGCAGGGTTACGAGGCCGTCAAGGTGCTCGTCGACTACCTCAAGAAGGGCACGAAGATCAGCGGCGTCGACACCGGCGCGCAGTTCATCGACAAGGCCAACATCGCCGACGCCACGGTGGAGGGCTGATGTCGACGCCTCCCTCGCTCGCGATCCGCGTCGAGCACCTCAGCCGCAGCTTCGGCCCGGTGCGCGCCCTCGAGGATGTCAGCTTCGACATCACCGCGGGCGAGGTGACGGCCCTGCTCGGTGAGAACGGAGCCGGCAAGTCGACGCTGCTCAAGATTCTCGCCGGTCTGCAGCCGCCGAGCGAGGGAGGCGTCACCGTCTTCGGCGACACCGTCACCGCCTTCGAACCGAGCACGATGCTCGGCAGACACGGGGTGGCGATCGTGCCGCAGGAGCTCGCGCTCCTGCCCGACCGGTCGGTGGCGGAGAACATCCTCTCCGGCATCGAACCGGGTGGGCGGGCGTTCCCGTCCCGCCGCCAGATGCGGGCGCGCGCGGTCGCTCTTCTCGCCGAGCTGAAGCTCGACATCGACCCGGACGCCTCGGTGCGCGGCCTCGACCTCGCGACGCAGCAGCTCGTCGTCGTGGCGCGGTCGATCGCCCGGAACTGCCGGGTGCTGATCCTCGACGAGCCCACCTCGGTGCTCACCCCGGCCGAGTCCGAGCGTCTCTTCGAGCTCATGGGCCGACTCAAGGCGCAGGGCACCACGCTGATCTACGTCTCGCACCGCATGCCCGAGGTCTTCCAGCTCGCGGATCGCATCGAGGTGCTGCGCGACGGCCGTCATGTCGGATCGTGGCGCCGCGACGAGGTCACGCCCGAGCAGGCGGTGGCGGCGATGGTGGGGCGCGAGCTCGACCGGTTCTCGAGCCGGGCCGAGCAGCGGGCGGGAACACCCCGTTCGGCGGCCACGCCGGCGCTCCGCGTCGCCGACCTGAGCGGCCCCCGTCACGAGTCCGTCACCTTCAACGTCGCCCCCGGTGAGATCGTGGGCGTCGCCGGCCTGCCCGACAGCGGGCGGGTGGAGATGCTGCAGAACGTCTTCGGCGCCATCCGCAGCCGTGGCGGGACGGTCGAGCTCGGGGGAGCCGCGTACACCGCTCGCACCCCGATCGCGAGCGTCGAGCACCGCCTCGGCTACGTGCCCGGCGAACGTCGGGCTCAAGGCCTGCTGACCACCATGACTGTCGCCGAGAACATCGGCGTGCTGACGGTGAAGGCGCTGACACGAGTCGGCCTGGTGCGGCGTGGTGAGTTCACGGGGCGTGCTCGCGAGCTCGCGACGAGGCTGCGCGTCAAGACCGCGAGCTCCGACACCCCGATCGTCAACCTCTCGGGCGGCAACCAGCAGAAGGCGATGATCGCGCGCTGGATCTCGATCGACCCGCGCGCACTGCTGCTCGACGAGCCGACGCGCGGCGTCGACGTCGGGGCCAAAGCGGAGATCTACGAGCAGCTCTTCGCCTTGGCGGAGACCGGCGTGGGGATCCTGTGCTCCTCCTCCGACCTCCCTGAGCTGCTCACCATCACCGACCGGATCGTCGTCATGGCGCAGGGCAGGGTCGTCGACGTCGTCGACACCCGCACCGCGACCGAGGAATCAATCATGACCGCCGCGACCGGCGCGGTCGACCACACGTCCGCGGCCTGAGCCGCCCGACCCCAGGAGACACACCAGTGAAGCGCACCGGCATCCTCAACGCGCCGCTCAGCGGCGCGCTCGCCACCCTCGGCCACACCGACCTGATCATGATCGTGGACGCCGGGTTCCCGATCCCGCCGACGGCGAACCGGATCGACCTCGCTCTCGCCGAGAACCTGCCCGACCTCCGCACCGTGATCGGCCTCATCGCCGACGAGATCGTCGTCGAGGGCGTCGTGCGCGCCGACGATGTGCCATCGAACAACCCGCGCCTCGACGAGTGGCTGCTCGAGCGCTTCGCCGGCGCGGAGTTCAGCACCCGCTCGCACGCCGACATCCTCGGCCGCACGGCCGCCGAGGCGAAGGTCATCGTGCGCACCGGGGCCTTCGAGCCCTGGGGCAACGTCGGACTCTTCTGCGGGGTCGACGTGCCCCGCTGGTTCGGCGGCGATGGCGTCGTCGCCCCCGATTACTACGCCGACCGGCTCTGACGAGTCCGTGCCGACCCCGACCCAACAGAAAGCGAACACCGTGACCGACACCACCATCGACTTCTCGACCCTCACTCCCGCCGAGCTCGCCCCCTTCATCCAGCACACCAAGATCGAACTCGGCTCGACGCGTGACGAGATGGTCGCCCACGCCGAAGAGGCCGTGAAGTACGGCTTCAACGCGGCCATGGTCCCCGCCTCGTGGGTGCCGCTCGTGGCCGACGTGCTCAAGGGCACCGACCTCGGCATCGCCTCCGCGCTCGACTTCCCGACCGTCGGTGTCATGACCAGCGCCGGCAAGGCCGCCGAGGCTGCCGAGATCGCTCGCCTCGGCGCGACGCAGATCGACATCGGCGTGCAGATCGGCTGGCTCAAGAGCGGCATGTACGACGAGTTCCGCGAGGACATCGCCGGAGTCGTGCGCGCCTCCGGCCTGCCGATCAAGGTCATGCTCGAGCTGCCGCTGCTCACCGACAGCGAGAAGGATGCGGCGATCGAGCTGGCTCAGGACGCCGGCGCCGCCTACCTGAAGAACTCGTCGAGCGGCGCCGTCGAGGTCGCGAACCCGACCAGCATCCGCTACCTGGTCGAGCGCGCTCGCCCGGGCGTGCTCGTCAAGGCCTCCGGCTCGATCAAGTCGCTCGCCCAGGCTCGCTCTCTGCTCGGCGCCGGGGCCGTGCTGCTCGGCACGAGCGCCGGAATCGAGATCGTGACCGACTCCAGCGACGAGAACACGCGAAGCTATTGACCGATTCGCCGCGGCCCGGGTGCGCAACCCGGGTCGCGGCGGGCGGCAGGCCTCGACGCAGTGCCGCGACGACACCTCCGACCACGAGGTCGGCCGACAGGAAGCCGTGCAGATGAGCAGTGAGCAATGGACGAACGAGCTCGACCGCGAGCTGCCGCGACCTCTGCATGCGCAGATCTCCTCGGCGTTCCGCGACCGCATCGCGGGCGGCGAGTGGCCCGATCACTACCGGCTGAAGCCGGAGCCCGACCTCGCCGACGAGATGGGCGTCAGCCGGGGCACGCTGCGCCGGGCGATCACGACCCTCATCGCGGAGGGTCTGCTCGTGCAGGTGCGCGGGCGAGGTACCTTCGTGACCGCCCGGGCGATCGAGCCGTCGATCGCGCAGCGCCTGACGAGCCTCTCGGAGGACTTCGAATCACAGGGAGTGCGGTGGGAGACCGATGTGCTCGAGTCGATCGTCGGTCCGGTTCCGCGTCCGATCGCCTCGCTGCTCGGCATCTCGGTCGAGCAGCCGGCGCTGCGCCTCGAACGTGTGCGCCGCACCGACGCCGGCCCCGTCGTCTATCTCGTCAACTACGTGCGCACCGATATCGCGGTCGGGATCGAGCACGTCGACTTCTCGGAGCACAGCCTGTTCGCGTCCCTCGAGCAGAATCTCGGTCTCACGATCGAGAGCGGACGGCGCACCTTCTCTGCGGTGACGGCCTCGGCCGAGGTCGCCGCCGCCTTGGACGTCGAGGTGGGGGCGCCGACGCAGTACATCGAGCAGATCACCTACCTCGCCGATGGTCGCTCGATCGAGTACTCCGACATCTGGATCCGCACCGATCGACTCCGCGTCACCTCACTGCTGTCGCGTCGCTGATCGCGACGTTGCGGGGGCCCCGCGGCCTTCGCCCTCTCCGTGCGTCGAGGCACGCGACGACTCCGCCATTCCGGCAATCGCGTCCGCTCGCTTCGACGAACTGGCAGGTGCGCGCTCGCTCAGGTTGCCTAGGGTCGACTCGACCGCTCCTGACGGATCGCGGTCGACGTCGACGGACATCGTGGTGGAAGCCCGTCGAGGTTCATCGGCGCGAGCCCGCCACATGGGAATCGTGCGGGCTCGCGCCGATGTCGTCGGGGCGTGGCATGCACCGGTTCAGCTCGGTCGGCGCCGCCGAGACCGCCGCTCAGTGCTCGTCGCCGACGGGGTGCAGCGGATTCGCGTGGCCGACGTGGTCGAGCGCGAGCTGCAGCAGGGCGCGCACATGCGCGTCGTCGATTTCGTAGTGCGCCTCGCGACCGTGCCGGTGCACGCTGACGACGCGGTGGGCGCGCAGCAGGCGCAGCGCGTGCGACACTGACGACTCGCTCGAGCCGACCGCCGCGGCGAGGTCGCGCACGCGCATCCGACCGTTGAGCAGGGCCGAGAGGATGCGCACCCGCGCCGGGTCTCCGAGCAGCGAGAAGACGTCGGCGACGTGCTCGACGGCGTCGTCGTGGGGGAGCGCGGCGCGCGCCGCGGCGGCAGGCACCGGCGTCGGCACGGCTGTCACCGCGACCGCCGCTGCGGCATCCCCCGCCTCGCTGCTCGTCATCGCGCTCACCCTAACCCCGCCTCGCGTCCCCTGCGTCAGACCGGCAGCTCGCGCTCGCCGCGGAAGGTCGCGGGCTCGCACTGGATCGTGGCGTGGTGGATGCCGTTCTCGTCGAGCACGGCCTGCGTCGACTCGAGCACGGTCGCATAGTCGGCGCCCTCGGCGACGCGGACGTGACCGGTGCAGTTCTCGATGCCGGAGGTGAGCGTCCAGACGTGCAGGTCGTGCACGCTGTCGACGCCGGGCAGCGCCTCGATGCGGGCGACGAGCTTCGGCACGTCGACGTGCTTCGGCGCGACCTCGAGCAGGATGCGCAGCGCCTGCCGGGTGAGCAGGAAGGTGCGCGGCAGGATGAACAGCCCGATCCCGACGCCGATGATCGGGTCGGCCCACGGCCATCCGGTCGTCCAGAGGATGATCGCGGCGACGATGACGCCGACCGAGCCGAGCATGTCGCCCAGCACCTCGAGCATCGCCCCGCGCAGGTTGATGCTGTCGCGGGCGCCGGTGCGCAGCAGCAGGAAGCTGACGACGTTGACCGCGAGGCCGACGATCGCGGTGACGAGCAGGGGAGGGCCGGGCACGTGCGGCGGGTCGCCGAACCGCAGCACGGCTTCGACGATCACGTAGCCGGCGACGCCGAAGAGCAGCACGCCGTTGGCGAGCGCGGCGAGCACCTCGAGTCGATAGAGCCCGTAGGTGCGCTGGGCGGTCGCGGGGCGGCGGGCGAGCAGGATGGCGGTGAGCGCCATCGCGAGGCCGAGCACGTCGGTGCCCATGTGGCCGGCGTCGGAGATGAGGGCGAGCGAGTTCGTGGCGAAGCCGACGACGAACTCGACGACCATGAACGCGCCGGTGAGCGCGACGGCGATGATCAGCGCGCGGAGGTGTCGGCTTCCGGCGCTGCCGCCCGCGCCGCCCGGCGGCTCTGCGCCGATGGCGGGACCGTGGCTGTGCCCCGTGCCCACATCCGCTCCCGTCTGCTCATATGAACAACCATTCACATATTGGGCGTGGTGCGGATGTCTGTCAACCCCGCGCCGGGCGGCGACCTGCGTGAGGCGCCCGGGCAGCGGGTCTCGGGTTGCGCGCCTCGGGCTGCGCGTCTCCGGCGGTCAGCGGGTCAGGGCGTGATGAGCATGCGCGAGATCCGGTCGCCGTCGACGGTGAAGCGAATCGGGCTCGTGCGGTTGTAGCCGTCGCCCGACACGGTCACGGTGACGACCCAGTCGTCGCCGACCTGCTCGGCGTCGACGAGTTCGAAGCGCGAGCGCTTGCCGATGTTGTCGGAGGCGTTCCACGCGCGGGCGCCGTCGTGGCCGTGGAAGCCGCGCCCCCAGTCCTCGAGGTACGCGTCGTCGGTGAAGTTCGCGACGAAGCCGTCGTCGTCGGCGGCGTTCGTGGTGTCGATGAAGCGCTGGATGGCGGCGGGGATCTCGGTCATGGCTCGAGCGTCGCACCGGCGGCGGCGCGCATCCAGGGAGCAGTGATCCGCGGAGGCGCGGTCTGGCGCGCCGCGCATCCGCCGGTGCAAGTCGGCGGATGCGCGCTCGTGACCCGCGTCGCGGCGGAGGGCGCGACGCGGGCCTGCGGGTCAGGCGGCGGTGCCGCTGCGGAACGGGATCGACGGGAAGTCGACGGGGGTGCCGAGGGCGACGTTCACGTAGTTGGTGAAGATGTTCAGGGCGACCTGGCCGATCGTCTCGACGATCTCCTCGTCGCTCCAGCCGGCGGCGCGCACCGCATCCACGTCGCTCTCCGCGATCTGTCCGCGCTGGTCGACGAGCGCGAGGGCGAAGGTCAGCAGGGCGGCGATCCGGGGGTCGTCCGACTGGCCGGTCTGGGCGCTCGCGAGGGCGTCGCGGCTGACGCCGGCCTTGCGGCCGAGGGCGGTGTGTGCGGCGAGGCAGTACTCGCAGCGGTTGCGGTCGGCGACCGCGACGGCGAGCTGCTCGCCGATCGCGGCGCCGAGGGTGCCGCCGCCGAAAGCGCCGAACGAGCCCCACATGCTGGTGAGGGCGGCCGGCGAGTTGGCGACGGCGCGGAACATCGCCGGAACAGCTCCGAAGGCGGCGTGGATCTGGTCGAGCTGCTGCTTGACGGTGCCGGTGGCGGTCTCGGGCTCGACGAGGGCGACGTGGGTCATGGGGCTCCTTGGGAGGTGATCGGGGTGGTCGTGATCGGGGTGGTGATCGCCGCGGGGTTCCGTGGCGTCCCGCCGCTGTCTGCGGGGGAGTGAGACCAGCATCCAATTCGTGTCAGGATGATCGGTGCCGATTGATCCGCACTAGTTGCCTATTCGTCCAGGAGTCGCCATGTCTGACGCGGTGATCGCCGCACCTGCCGCACCTGCCGCACCTGCCGCACCTGTCGCGCCTGCCGCGCCTGCCGCACCTGCCGTTGCGCCCGATGCGGCTGGAGTGCCGGCCCGCCCGGTCTCCTCGGACGGGCGCGTCGCGGACGCCACCGCATCCGCGCCGGATCGTCTCGCTGCTCTGCTCGAGCATTTCCGGGTGCGCACGAAGCTGTTCCACACCGGCCCGCTCTGCGGGGTGACGACGTTCGCGGCGCAGCCCGGCCGCGGGTTCCTGCACGTGCTGCGCGAGGGCGAGATGGAGGTCACGCACCAGGAGCCGGATGGGCGGATGCGGCGCACGGTCGTCGACCGGCCGAGTCTCGTGTTCTACCCGCGTCCGCTCGAGCACGCGTTCCACAACGCGCCGACCGACGACTCGGATTTCGCCTGCGCGGCGGTCGATTTCGAGGGCGGTGCGACGCATCCGCTCGTGCGCACCCTGCCGTCTCTGGTCGTGCTGCCGCTCGACGCGGTCGGCACGCTCGCGCCGGCGCTCGAGCTGCTGTTCGCCGAGGTGGATGACGTGGGCTGCGGCAGCCGGCTCGTCGCCGATCGCCTGTTCGAGGTGGTGCTGATCCGACTGCTGCGGTGGATCCTCGACAACAGCGGCGATCTCGATCTGCCGCCGGGGCTGCTGCTGGGGCTCGGTGACGAGCGGCTGACGGCGACGCTCGTCGCGCTGCACGAGAATCCGGGCGCGCCGTGGACGCTCGAGCGGATGGCGCGCACGGCGGGGCTCTCGCGCAGCGCGTTCGCTGAACGCTTCCGCGCGACGGTCGGGCAGCCGCCGAACGACTACCTGATCGAGTGGAGGCTGACGCTCGCGCAGCAGAGGCTGCGCGCCGGGGCGTCGGTGCAGTCGGTCGCGGTCGATCTCGGCTACGCGAGCGTGTCGGCGTTCTCGCGGGTGTTCAGTCAGCGGCTGGGGTGCTCGCCACGTCGCTGGCTCGCGGGGGCCGCCGCGGCCTGATCTGATGGCGGACGTGGCCGACGCAGTCGTGGGATGGTGCGGTGGCAGTCGCGGACTGGCGTAGTGGCGGTCTGGAGCAGTCGCAGGCTGTCGCGATTGCGGACGGGTGCGGTTGCGCTGTGGCGCGGTTGCGATCTGGCGTACTCGCGGCCCGACGTAGCGGACTGGTGAGGCTGCGCTCTGACGTCGTCACGGTCTGTCGCAGCTCGCAGCTCGCAGCTCGCAGCTCGCAGCTCGGAGCTCGCGAGCGGCGCGTCGTGGGTCGCAGGTCACGGCTCGGGTGATGGGGAAAGGCGAGCGACTCGCGGGTGCTGAAGCAGACCGGAGCGCGACTCGATGCCGCCGTGACGGCTGCTCAAGGTGCGAGGCGCAGTCGGTGGCCGCTCAGAACGGAGCGGTGTCGCGATCGAGGTGATCGCTCGGATGGTCGATCCGGTGCTCTGAAGTCATGACCGAGTTCGGCGCCGATGAGCGCGTCTCGCCGATCTGTCCGCCCGGGGCGCCACTGTGCTCAGGCGGATCGAGTCGATCGTCGAGATGCTCGGGTGGGTCGTCGAGTTCGGCCGGCCGATGCCGGGCGTGGTGGCGGATGGGATGTGCGTACGGAACGAAGGCGACAGGCGGAGCGGGGGCGTCTTCGCGGTAGGTGCGCCCGGTCGGGGAGATCCATTCCAGGACCCCGCCCGCATGCTGTCTCACCCGCCAGGGCGTGAACTGCTTCATCGAATGATGTCGCTGGCACAGGTGAGCGAGGTTGGTGAGAGCGGTCGGGCCGCCGAGGGCGGCGTCGATCGTGTGGTCGAGTTCACACCGGATCGCCGCCATGCGGCATCCGGGGAAGCGGCAGTGCAGATCCCGGGCGCGCAGGTGCCGGCGCTGTTCGAGCGAGGGACGGTAGCGGTCGACTGCGACGGTGGCGCCGTCGACCGGGTCCGTGAGGAGGCGCGTCCACGAGGCTGTTTCGCCGGCGAGGTAGCGGGCCGTGCCCGCGTCGATCGGTGAGCGTCCGATCAAGTCGGCGGGCTGCTCATCGTCACCCAGGAGGGTCAACGCGGAGACGTTCACTTGCACCTGTGCACGAATCGCTCCGAGGGCACCCGGTCCGTCGCCGTGGACGGTCGGATCGAGTGCCGGCGCCCCGGCGAGGATCAGGTCAGCGAACACGTCCGCGCGGATCTGATCGACCGTGCGACGATCGGCGTTCTCCGGGGTTGTGGAGGGGCGTGACGCCGGATCGCGGGCATCGTTCGCGTCCTGTATCGCGTGCGCCATCCGCGTCAGGCGATCCAGGATGCCGTCGCCGATCACCGTCGGGACCGTGGCGATGACATCGCACATCCCGTCCCGCCCGGGGATGAACCGGACCGCACGCTGGCGGGTGGCGTCCTCGTGGCGTTCGGTGAAGGACTGTTCGGTGAGTCTCTCGGCGTAGAGCTCCAGCCCGGCCCGCACTCGGTTCGGGGTGTCATTCAAACTGCGGTCGATCGCCTCCCGCTCGAACTCGGCCCGCCGATCCACCGGAACCACACGCCCAGCCTCCACGATCACCGTCACGTGGCCGCGGGTGATGAACCCGTGCTCCCACGCCGACAACGCCGCAGGGTAGAACTCGACGATCTCCCTGGCTTCCCCGATGCGGCGCTGCACGGTCCGGTCGGGGGAGCGCAGGATCCCGCCGATCTCGGCGGCGATCGATCGCAGCGCCATGTCGTGCGCTCGCACGTTCGCGGGCGAACCCGCCGCTTCGGTCTCGGCGAGCTGGCCGGCGCGGGCGAGCATCCGCACCTCCGCCACCTGCGCGGCCGCCAACTGCAGGGCCGCTGACTCCGCCTCGCCCACTAGCCCCGACAACGACACGACCTCGCCAGACGCATCGTCGACCGGAGCCGTTTCACCGCCGACCGCACCGTCAGCAAACGGCGCAGCGCCGTCGCTTCCGGGAGCGATCGTGGGGCTCTTCATACCTGCACTGTGTCAGCCACCACCGACATTCGCCGGAACACCACCCCCGATCAGAACCGCAGATCAGATGCACATTCCACCGGCATCGGCCAGAACTCTTCCGTCTACCGGAACCGCGCATCCGAGGCACATTCCACCGACATCAGAACGCGCCGCTCCGCACCACGGATCTGCTCCTCCTGCCCCGCGGCCAGCGCCTTCTCGACCGTTCGCCGCCGCAGCTGTGCGTCCCCGCGGCCGCGCCGCCACCTGACGTCCCCGCGGCCGCGCCGCCACCTGACGCCGCCGCGCCCGCGTCGCCCGTGCCTCCGCCGCCGCGCCCGCCCCGCCCCGCCCCGCGACTGTCGCGCTCGCGGCCCTGGCCTCACTCGCGTTCCGACTCGCCTTCGCCTTCGCCTTCCTCGTCGCCTTCCCCCTCGTCGGCCCCGAGCACGTGCCCGATCCCATCCAGCGCGACCCGGAGCTTGCGGCCGAACCACTTCGACGCATCACCGCTGGTCGCCTCGACGAAGGCGTCGCGGGTGACGCGCGGCATCGCCGCCATCCACTCGCCGTCGGCGACCCGCTGCGTGTCGTCGAGGCGCGCCGACAGCTGCTCGCGGCTGCGCGTGCCGTCGATCGTGCTGGTCGTCGGCATCGCGATCGCGCTCGCCGGATTCGTGAGCCTGCCGTTCGACCTGGGCCTGCCGCTGTTCGTCGTCGCGAACGCCGCACTCGGCCTCGGCCTCGGGCTCGCGATGGTCGGCTACACGGTCGGCCCGACGCTGCTCGTCTCGAAGCGGGAGCAGGGTGGGCTCGCCGGACTCACCGCATCCACCACCGCTCTCACCTTCGTGATCACGCCGACGCTCGGCACCGCGCTCTACGGGGTCTGGGGTCCCCTGCCGATCGTCGTCGGGATCGCCGTGCTCGTGCTGGTGCTCGTCTTCCTGCTCGTGCACCCGGCGTTCGCGCCGCGTCGCGCGCCCAGCGGACGGCGCCGCCGCAGCGGTGACACCACGACCCCCGCGCGAGTGCCCCGAGATCGGGGTCTCGCCGGGATTCCGGCGCTCTCCTACATTCGTCGCATGACGATCTCCAACCCGTACGCGCCGCTTCCCTCCGCTCCCGGCTGGTACCCGGACGGGCAGGGCGGCCAGCGCCACTGGGACGGGGCGCAGTGGACCGCCCACTCGCCGGCTGCGCCGCAGCCGCAGTACGCGACCCCGCAGCCGCAGTACGCGACGCCGCAGCCGCAGTACGGCACTCCGCACTACGCCGCGCAGCCGGGCTACGGCGCGCAGCCCATGGTCATCCAGCGCCACGGGATGGCCACCGCGGCGCTCGTGCTGGGGATCTGCGGCTTCGTGCTCATGGGCATCCCGTTCTTCATCGGGATCTTCCTCGGCGGACCGCTCGACATCGTGGCCGTCATCCTGGGCATCGTCGCGCTGACGCGGCTGAACCAGAAGCAGGGCGTCGGCAAGGTGCCGGCGATCTTCGGCATCGTGCTCGGCGGCGTCAGCCTGCTGTCGGTGTTCGTCGGGGCCGGTTGGATCTGGTGATCCGGTCCGCGGCGCCCGGCGCTGCGCGGTCGGCTCGCCTCGCCCGCCGGACTCGTCGTCGCGAACCCGCGGTCTAGCCCTGCATCAGCACGAGCACCTGCTGCGTCAGCGTGCTCGCGACCTTGCGGTCGGAGGCGGTGGCCGCCTTGTCGCCGGGCTGCTCTCCGTAGTCGCCGAAGGAGGCGTGGTCGGCTCCGCGGATCTCGACGAGCGTCGCGGAGTCCGGCAGCAGGTGTCGCGCGGCCTGGATCTTCGCGGGGGTGCTGAGTCCGTCGCGCGAGCCGCCGAGGCTGAGCACCTTCGCGTCGGTGGACGAGATGTCGGCGGCGCAGTAGGAGCCGAGCAGCACCAGCCCCGCGATCGCGTCGCGGCCGCTCGAGCGGTCGTCGGCGACCAGCTGACAGGCGCGCACGCCGCCGAGCGAGTGCCCGCCGACGTACCAGCGCTGCACCTCCGTCGCGCCCGCCGCATCCGCCACCTGGGTGAGGTCGCTGAACGAGCGGGTGTCGAAGAGGGCGAAGTTCAGGGTCACCGACGGGATGACGACCACGACGCCCGCGTCGGCGAGCCCGCGCAGCTTGGCCGCGTAGGCCTCGGGCTCGACCCGCGCTCCCGGCAGCATGACGAAGCCGGCTCCGGTCGCGCCCTGCTTCGGGATGAGCACCACGCCCGCAGCGCTGCGGGTGACCGCGATGCCCGTGTCGTCGTCGAGCGCGGCGAGCGGCTTCGGCTCGGCCCGCATCGGGTTGAGCGCCCAGATCACGAAGCCGAGCAGGGCGACGAGGCCGGCGGCGAGCGCGGCGATGCCGACGCGTCGCACGACCCGCACGGCCCGGGAACGTGGGCGTCGGGCAGACGATCCGGGCGCGGTGCTGCCGGGGGCGGGCGTGTCATCGGTCACCCGGCGAGCGTAGCCGCGACGTGCCGGGAGAACCGCCGCGCGCTCGATGCTGCGCCGCGTCGCGCGACCGAGCGCACCCGCGGCGGAAGGTAGCGTGGACGCCGTGACTGACCTCCGCCTCAGCGCCCGCACCAAGTCCATCCCGCCGCGATTCTGGAACCGCTCCGCCGCCGAGATCGCCGGCGAGCGTCACCGCATCGACGAGTTCACGACGCCGGTGCTCGCGCTCGACGAGAGCGCCGAGGGGCACAACATCCGCCGCTTCGCGCAGTGGGCGAAGGAGCAGAGCGTCGAGTTCGCCCCGCACGGCAAGACGACGATGTCGCCGCGCCTGTGGCGGCACCTCACCGAGGCGGGCGCGACCGCGATCTCCGTCGCGACCCCCTGGCAGGCGCAGCTGGCGCGCAGCGAGGGCGTTCGTCAGGTGCTGCTGGCGAGCGAGCTGCTCGATCCCGCGGCGGCGACCTGGCTGGCGCGGGAGCTCGACGACGACGCCGGCTTCCGCTTCTCCTGCTTCCTCGACTCGCAGGAGGGACTCGAGGTGCTCACCGCCACCCGCGGCGACCGCCCCGTGGATGTGCTGATCGAGCTGGGCGAGCCCGGTGGCCGCACCGGACGCCGCAGCTCCGACGAGGCGCTCGCGCTCGCCTGGGCCGCCGCTCGCGAGAGCCGCGTGCGCCTGCACGGGCTCGCCGGCTACGAGGGCTCGCTCGTCAGCGACCGCAGCCCCGAGTCGGAGGCGATCGTGCGCGCCTACTACGCGCGCCTCATCGATCTGTTCGAGACGATCGCGGCGTTCGAGCTCTGGGATGCCGACCGTCCGCCGGTGATCACGGTCGGCGGGTCGATCTGGTTCGACGTCGCCGCCGAGGTGTTCGCGCCGCTCAAGGACCGCGCGCGCATCGTGCTGCGCGCCGGGTCGTTCGTGGCCCAGGACGACGGCGTCTGGGGCGCCCAGTCGCCGCTCGGCCCGGACTCGGGCGTCGAGGATCCGCTGCGCCCGGCCCTGCGCCTCTGGAGCCGGGTCATCTCGCGACCCGAGAAGGGCCTCGCGATCCTCGACGCCGGCAAGCGCGACGTGCCCGCCGACCTCGGCTTCCCGGTCGCCGTCGACGTCGACGGCGCTCCGCTGGCCGGTCACGAGGTGTTCCGCCTCGACGACCAGCACGCCTACCTGCGCGTGCCGGAGGACAGCACGCTGACGCCCGGCGACGTCGTGCGACTCGGCATCTCGCATCCCTGCGGCGGCTTCGACCGCTGGCGGGTGCTGCCGGTCGTCGACGACGCGAACGCGAAGAAGCCGCGGGTCGTCGGCTTCGTCGAGACGTACTTCTAGGCCGCGCCGTCCGCATCCGCTTACCTGCTCGCCCTGTCGTCACCGCGGCCGCGACGTCGCGCCGCAACGCGCGCGAAACGGCGCGGTGCTTGGATGAGCGCGTGAGCACCGTCCGCCCCGTCATCGGCGTCACCACCTACCTCGAGCCGATCCGCTCGGGCATCTGGGAGCTGCCGGCCGCCTATCTGCCCGAGACCTACCTGCGCTCCGTCGTCGACGCGGGCGGCATCGCCGTGCTGCTGCCACCGCAGCCGGTCGATGACGAGATCGCCGCGGCGACGGTCGCGAGCCTCGACGGGCTGCTCGTCACGGGCGGCTACGACGTCGATCCGGCGCGGTACGGACAGCGGGCGGGTGAGCACACCGACACCCCGCGCGACGACCGCGACGCCTGGGAGGATGCGCTGCTCGCCGCGGCGATCGCGGCCGAGCTGCCGTTCCTCGGCATCTGCCGCGGACTCCAGCTGCTCAACGTGCACCAGGGCGGCACCCTGCTGCAGCACCTGCCCGACGCGCTCGACGGCGACACGCGCTACAGCGGCGACGCAGGGGTCTTCGCGATCAACGAGGCCGCTCCGGTCGACGGCTCACGCCTGGCGGAGCTGTACGGCGGGGCGACGAGCGTGGATGTGCGCAGCTACCACCACCAGGCCGTCGACCGGCTCGGCGCGGGGCTGCGGGTGACGGCGGTGTCGGCGGGCTCCGGTGCGACCGAGCAGGTCGTGCAGGCGATCGAGCTGGAGGGCGACGCCTTCGGCATGGCGGTGCAGTGGCATCCCGAGCAGATCGGCGACCTGCGCGTGTTCCAGGGCCTGGTGGATGCGGCGGTCGAGCACCGCCGGACGCGCTCGGCCTGACGTTCGGTCGAGCCCGGCGCGGTGGGTCGATCCCGGCGGTGCGGGTCGAGCCCGGCGCGGTGGCGCGAGCCCGGATCTCCGGGCGGGTCGGTCAGTCGGCTTCGCCGGTCGGGGGCGTCTTCGGCGTGCGCGGGGTGCGCGGCTTGGCGGCGGGCTTGGCGGTGGAGCTGCCGGCAGCGGCCGAACCCGTCGAACCCGCCGAGCCCGACGACCCGCGGCGGATTCCGGTCGACCCGGTCGCCGCGCTCTTCGACCCGGCGCGGCCCGCGGCGGGCTTGCGCGCCGGTTTGGCGGCGCCCGCGGGCGTGACCGCCTCGGTTCCCGTGCTGCCCGCATTGGCGTGGCTGACGGCCGACTTCGGCGCGGGGAGCACGGCGGTGTCGGCGGTGCCCGCACGGTCGCCGGCGTCGACGGCGAGGTCGTCGGCGGCGGAGCCGGCGGCATCCTCATCGGTCGTCGCGGCGGGGGCCGACGTGGAAGCCGAGCCGGCGGCGTCGCCCGTCGGGGTGACCGGGCCGGTCACGTTCGACTCCTCGGCGACGCCGGCGGGCGCGGCGATCGTGTGCGGGGTGACCGGTGCGCTCGGCGCCGTCGCGGTCGGCGCGGGGTGCGTCTCGGCGACATCCGCCGGGGGAGTCGTCGGCGTCCAGTCCGGCGTCGGGGCGGCCGGCGTCGGCGCGTCGGCCGTCGGCTGGCCGGGGCCGCCCACCGGGCCCGGGGATGCGGCCGGGGCCTTCGGCTCGTGCCGGTCGAGGTAGAGCTGCGCCGCGCGCGTGCCGACCACGAGGAAGCGCACCAGCAGCACGACCAGGATCACGATCACCGCGAACACGAAGAGCATGAAGGCCGCCCACAGGCCGAAGCCGATGAAGTGCAGGCCGGATCCGCCGCCCGGCAGGAGCGGGTTGGGGCCGCCCCCGAACCCGCCGGCCCCGCCTCCGGGGCCCTGGTACTGGTCGTGGTCGCCGCGGGCGCCGACGGCGATCACGCGGTCGAGGGTCGTGAGCAGCGTCGTCGACATCAGTCCTCCAGCTCGAGTGCGCGGTTGTCCTCGATGACGGTGCCGACCGCGATCGCGACGGTCATCGCCCAGCTGATCCACATCAGCGCGAGGCGCCAGTCCTTGGGGCCCTTCCGGGTGGTCTGGACGAGGCCGAACGCCCCGAAGAGCGAGCTCAGCACGCTCGTGTTCAGCAGGTACTTGCGCATTCCGCCTCCTCAGCAGTGCCGCCAACGCTACCCGGCGCGGGAGGCGTGGTCCCAGGGTCTACAGTGAAGCGCCAGCCCCGATGGTCGTGGTGGCGGAAGGAACCACGGTTGCGCACCGCGATCATCGGCGCCGTCCTGCTCGTGCTCGGCGTCGTCGCCGTCGCGACGGGACTCCTGCCCGTCTCCGAGGCGCTCGCCGTCGCGGACCGCACCTGGCCCATCCTGCTGTTCGTCGTGGCGATCACGGTCGTGACCGAGCTCGCCGCCGAGGCCGGGCTGTTCACGGCGATCGCTGAGCGCACGGCGCGCTGGGGCGCCCACCGAGCCTGGCTGCTCTGGATCTTCGTCGTGCTGCTCGCCGTCGTCAGCACGGTGTTCCTCTCGCTCGACACGACGGCCGTGCTGCTGACGCCCGTGGTCGTGCAGCTCGCCCGTCACAACGGCCTGCCGCCGCTGCCCTTCGCGCTCACGACGGTGTGGCTCGCGAACACGGGGTCGCTGCTGCTGCCGGTGTCGAACCTCACCAACCTGCTGGCGGAACATGCCCTCGGCGGAATGCCGGCCGCATCCTTCGCCGCGATGATGGCGCTGCCCGCTCTGGTCGCGGTGCTCGTGCCGTGCGCCGTGCTGTTCCTGATCTACCGCCGCGACCTGCTGCGGCGCTACCAGCCGGGCACGCCCGAGCCGATCGACGACAAGGTGCTGTTCCGCGCGTCGGCCATCACGGTCGCCGCGCTGCTTCCGCTGCTCGTCTCGGGCCTGCCGGTGTGGATGCCGGCCTGCGCCGGAGCTCTCGTGCTCGGCGTGCTGTTCGCCGTGCGCCGCCGTCGGGTGCTGCGCTTCTCGCTCGTCCCGTGGCAGCTGGTCGTGCTCGCCTCCGGGCTTTTCCTCGTCGTCGAGACCGGGCACGCGCTCGGACTGACGGGGATGCTGGCGCAGCTCGTCGGCGAGGGCGAGGGTCCGCTCGCGCTGCTGCGGCTCGCGGGCACCGCCGGGGTGGGCGCGAACGCGATCGACAACCTGCCCGCCTACCTGCTGCTCGAGCCGCTCGCCGAGAGCCCGCACCGCATCGCCGCGCTGCTGGTCGGCGTCAACGCCGGTCCGCTCATCACGCCGTGGGCCTCGCTCGCGACCCTGCTCTGGCATTCGCGGCTCACCTCGATGGGCGTCGAGATCTCCTGGCGGCGCTACGCCCTGCTCGGGCTCGTCGTCGCGCCGCTCACGGTCGTGCTGGCGACGCTCGCGATCCTCGTCTGATGCCGCCCACGCCGGGCGCGGCACCTGGCACTCGACTGGAAACCGAGAGCCCGCCGAACGTGCGCCGATAACCTTGACTCGTGCCTGACGACAGATCCCATCTCGTCGTCGTGTCGAATCGCCTCCCCGTCGACCGCACGGTCGGACCCGACGGTGAGCCCACCTGGTCGCCGTCGCCCGGCGGACTCGTCACCGCCCTCGAGCCCGTCATGCGCTCGGCCGGCGGCGCGTGGGTCGGCTGGGGCGGGCAGCCCGACCTCGGGCTCGAGCCCTTCGAACACGACGGCATCCGCATCATCCCGATCGACCTCAGCGAGACCGACATCGAGCGGTACTACGAGGGGTTCAGCAACGACACCCTGTGGCCGCTCTACCACGACGTCATCGCGCCGCCGAGCTACCACCGTGTCTGGTGGGACAGCTACGTCGGCGTCAACCGGCGCTTCGCGGATGCGGCCATCGCCGCCGCCGCGCCCGACGCGACGGTCTGGGTGCAGGACTACCAGCTGCAGCTGGTGCCGCGCATGCTGCGCGAGGCCCGACCCGACCTGACGATCGGGTTCTTCAACCACATCCCCTTTCCCGCCTACGGCATCTACTCGCAGCTGCCCTGGCGCACCCAGATCATCGAGGGGCTGCTCGGCGCGGATGTGATCGGCTTCCAGCGCGTCGCCGACGCCGGCAACTTCACCCGCGCGGTGCGCCGCCTGCTGCCGTATTCGACGAAGGGCGCGATCGTCAACGTGCCCGACGGCGACGGCGCGCGTCAGGTGCTCGCGAAGGCGTTCCCGATCTCGATCGACACGGCCGGCTTCGAGGAGCTCGCCCAGCGGCCCGAGGTGCAGGCCCGGGCGGCGCAGATCCGCCACGACCTCGGCAACCCGGCGAAGATCATGCTCGGCGTCGACCGCCTCGACTACACGAAGGGCATCCGGCACCGGCTCAAGGCCTTCGGCGAGCTGCTGGCCGACGGCCGGGCGGATGTCGGCGACGTCACGCTCGTGCAGGTCGCCAGCCCCAGCCGCGAGCGGGTCGAGACCTACCGCCAGCTGCGCGACGAGGTCGAGCTGACCGTCGGGCGCATCAACGGCGACTACGGCACCATCAGCCACCAGCCGATCAGCTACCTGCACCACGGCTTCCCGCGCGAGGAGATGGCGGCGCTCTACCTGGCCGCCGACGTCATGCTCGTCACCGCGCTGCGCGACGGGATGAACCTGGTCGCCAAGGAGTACGTGGCCGCGCGCAGCGGCGACCTCGACGGGGTGCTCGTGCTGAGCGAGTTCGCCGGCGCCGCCGATGAGCTGCGCACGGCTGTGCTGATCAACCCGCACGACATCGCCGGCCTGAAGGACGCCATCAGCGGCGCCCTCGACATGCCGCGCGAGGAGCGGCGGCGGCGGATGCGCGCGATGCGCAAGCGCGTGCGCGAGAACGACGTCGAGCACTGGTCGCAGACCTTCCTGGATGCGCTGCGCCGGGTCCGGCGCGGCGACGACCTCTCGGCGCTCGGCGCCGCCCCGGCGCGACGTTCGGCGGGGCAGGCCCCGGCTCCGCGCGCGGCGGCGGGCGCCGCGTCGACCACGCCGGGCGGAGCCCGCGGATGACGCCGGGGGAGGGTCTGGGGGAGGTCGTGCGCGACGCCGCGACGACCTCGGGCCGCGCCTCGGCGCATCCCGAGCCCCTCGCCGACCCGCTCGCCGGAGCGCTGCGCGAGCTCGCGCACCAGCGGCGCCTGCTCGTCGCGCTCGATTTCGACGGAACGCTCGCGCCCGAGGTCGACGACCCCGAGAAGGCGCGCGCGCTGCCCGAGGCCCGGGCGGCGGTGCTGCGGCTCAACGCCCTGCCGAACACCCGCGTGGCGATGGTCAGCGGCCGCGCGCTCGAGAGCCTCATCCACGTCACCGACCTGCCCGACGACGTGCTGCTCGTCGGCTCGCACGGCATCGAGCTGCGCCTCGACAACCCCGACGACGCGCTCGCGCTCAACGACCGGGAGCAGGAGGACGTCGAGGTGCTGCACGAGGTGCTCGGCGAGGTCGCCGACTCGCTCGACGACGTCTGGCTCGAGCCGAAGCCGGCCGGCTTCGCGCTGCACACGCGCCTCGCCTCCGACCGCGCCTCGCGCGTGGCCCACCTGGTGGCGCTGAGCGAGACGGCGGCCGAGCTCGACAACCTCACGGTGCGGCACGGCAAGAACGTGCTCGAGTTCTCGGTGCGGTCGACGACGAAGGGCGAGGCGGTCGAGCACCTGCGGCGCTATGTGAAGGCGGATGCGGTGTTCTACGCCGGCGACGACGTCACCGACGAAGACGCCTTCGCCGCGCTCGAGGCCCACGATCTGGGACTCAGGAGCGGCGACGGCGACACGGTCGCGGCGTACCGCGTCGACGGCCCCGCGGAGGTCGCGGCGGCGCTGGCGGCGCTGGCGACCTTCCGCGAGGGCGACGTGCACGAGCAGTAGGCGCCGCCCTCGGGCACACGTGCCCGAATCCGGAGCCGTGCGACTCAGTCGCGCGGGCCGCGCAGCTGCGCGAGCTGCTCGCCGTAGAACGCGACCGGGTCGGTCACGGCGCCCTTGACGTGCCGGCTCCACTCGTCGACGAGCACCTCGATGTCGCCGTTCTCGATGCCGTCGAGCGCGACGCGCGCCACCTCCGCCGGCGAGACCATCGGCCCGTCGTACCCGGCCATGATGTCGGTGTCGGCGGCTCCGAGATGGATGCCGGTCACCTGCGTCCCCTGTCCGGCCAGCTCGAGGCGGATGCCCGCGGTGAGTGCCCACTCGGCCGCCTTCGCGGGCGCGTAGGCCCCGGCGCCGAGCGTGCTGAACCACGACAGCGCCGAGAGCACGTTCGCGATCGCGCCGCCGCCGTTCGCGGCGAGCACGGGCGCGAAGGCCCGCGCCATGCTCAGCGTGCCGAAGTAGTGGGTCTCCATCTCGAGCCGCACCAGGTCGAGGTCGCCGGCGATCAGGTCCTGCCGGGTCGCGATGCCGGCGTTGTTGATCAGCAGCTGCACATCGCCCGCCTGCGCGGCCGCCGCGGCGACCTGCCCGGGATCGGTGATGTCGAGCCGCAGCGGGCGCACGCCGTCGAGGTCGATGCTGTCGGGGTTGCGGGCGGCCGCCCACACCGACGCCCCGCGGTCGCGCAGCTGCGCGGCGAGCTGGCGGCCGATGCCGCGGTTCGCTCCGGTGACGAGGGCGACGGTTCCGTCGATCTTCATGGTCGTGCTTCTCCTTGGTGCCCCGGCGGGCCCGGTGAGCCGGGCGGGGCTGTCGATGCGAGCGCCGGGATGACGCGCCGGGTTACCGTAAGACCTGACATCAATGTGAGGTGCAAGCGCCGGCCGCGAACGCAGCGCGGCTCGGCGCCGACCTCGCGTCGACTCCCCAGCAGAAGGGCGGCATCCATGCGCATCGGCGACCTGTCGGCGGCGACCGGCGCGAGCGTGCGCTCGCTGCGCTACTACGAGGAGCAGGGGCTCATCGCACCCGAGCGCACCGCGGGAGGACAGCGCGAGTTCGACGACCTCGACCCGGCGCGGGTCGCCTTCATCCAGCAGCTGTTCGCCGCCGGCATGACGAGCTCGAGCATCCGCGAGCTGCTGCCGTGCACGCACTCCGGCCGCACGACGCGGGCCCAGCGCGCGCGACTGCGCGCCGACCGCGACCGCATCGCCGAGCAGATCGACCGTCTCGTGCAGGCGCGCGACCGTCTCGACCACGTGATCGAGCTGGCCGAGGAGCGGGCTGACGGCGTCGAGTCCGACCCCGAGTCGGGCCGCGATCCCGACCGCGGTGCCGCTCGCGAATCCCGTGCCGACGGCGGCGGCGGCTGGTGGGGATCCGAGCTGACCGCGTGCCCGCCGAGAGCCGGGTCGGCGGCGCTCAGCGCATCGTGATCAGCGCTGCGTGATCCTGCGCGGCACCCAGTAGACCGGATCGATCGCCCGAACGCCCGCGTCGGTCGCGACCAGCTCCACGTCGGAGACGACCTTCTCCCCGGTCTGGTCACGCCCGGTGACGGTCACGATCACGCGCCCGTCCGCGGCGGAGCGGGTGCTGAGCGCCACATCCTTCAGACCCGGATCGAGGTCATCGTGCTGTGCCGCGTCGATGGACGCCGAGCATCGGCCCGGATCGTCGGCGTAGTCCTGGCAGAAGGCGTACGCGTCGCTGCTCGGCTCGCCGACGCCGGCGCCCGCCTCGATCACGTGCGCCATGAAGGTGTTCGCCTCCTTCGCGGTGACCGCGGCGGGCGAGTGCTGATTGATCGCGATAGCTCCCGCTGCGACGCAGCCGATCGCCGCGACGGCCATGCCGACGCCGAGGCCGGTGATCGCGCGAGTCGGCATGGCAGGCATCCTTCGGGAGTCGGGGGCCACCGCGAGCGGAGAACTCCTCGCACGCTAACTCCGCGAGGGGGCGGTGCCCTCCGGGCTGACCCCGACCGCGCCCGGCGACATACAGGTGTCGCCCGGTAGACTCCGAGCAGCACACCCTCGCCGTCTGCCGCGACCTCGTTCCCGGCCCCAGGCACCCGACGAGAAGGAGACCAGATGATCGTGCTCCTGCTCGCGTTCGCGTTCGGGGGCGTCGTCATGCCGGTGCTCATCCGCCTGCTGGGCCGCTCGGCCTTCGCGATCGCAGCGCTCATCCCGACCGCGGCGTTCGTGAACGCGCTCGCGCAGCTGCCGACCGTGGTCGGCGGGGGAGTCGTGCGCGAGGTCGTGCCGTGGATCCCGGCGCTCGGCGTCGACCTGTCGCTGCGCCTCGACGGGCTGTCGACCACGATGGCGCTCATCGTCGCCGGCGTCGGCGCGCTCGTGCTGCTCTACTGCGCGCGCTACTTCGCGCCGACCGCCCCGGCGCTCGGCCGCTTCGCCGGGGTGCTGACGGCATTCGCGGGCGCGATGTACGGCCTCGTGGTCGCCGACGACATGTTCGTGATGTTCATGTTCTGGGAGGCGACGAGCGTCTTGAGCTACCTGCTCATCGCGCACCTCGCCGCGAAGGCGACGAGCCGCCGCGCAGCGCTGCAGGCGCTCATCGTCACGACGCTCGGCGGTCTCGTCATGCTCGTCGGGCTCGTGCTGCTGCGCGTCGAGACCGGCACCTCGTCGCTCGCGGGGGTGGTGGATGCGCATCCCACCGGCCCGGTCGCGGGCGTCGCCGCCGTGCTGATCGTGGTCGGCGTCGCGTCGAAGTCGGCGCTCATCCCCTTCCACTTCTGGCTGCCGGCGGCGATGGCCGCGCCCACGCCGGTCAGCGCCTACCTGCACGCCGCGGCGATGGTGAAGGCGGGCGTGTACCTCGCGCTGCGCCTGACTCCGGGGCTGTCGGAGGCGCCCGGCTGGCGCGAGACGCTGCTCGTGCTGGGACTGACGACGATGCTGCTCGGCGGGGTCACCGCGCTGCGGCACAGCGACCTCAAGCTCGTGCTCGCGCACGGAACCGTGTCGCAGCTCGGCTTCCTCACCGCGATGGCCGCCGTCGACACCCCCATCGCGGCGCTCGGCGCCGTCGCCCTGCTGCTGAGCCACGCGCTCTTCAAGTCGACGCTGTTCCTGACCGTCGGCGTCATCGATCACGACCACGGAACCCGCGACCTGCGCAAGCTCTCCGGTCTCGGCCGTCGGCGCCCGGTGCTTGCGATCACGGCGCTCGCCGCGGTGCTGTCGATGGCCGGGCTGCCGCCGGCGCTCGGATTCGTGGCCAAGGAGACCGTGCTGACGGGGCTGATCGAGGGCGCCCACGACGACGGCGCGCTCGCGGCCGTGCTCGTGGTCGTCGTCGCCGGATCCGCGCTCACCCTCGCCTACGGCCTCCGCTTCCTCTGGGGAGCCTTCGCCCGCAAGCCCGGCGTGACCGAGTGCTCGCCGGTCGCGCATCCCGACCCCCGCTTCCTCGCGCCCCCGGTGCTGCTCGCCGCGGTCGGCCTCGCGCTCGGGCCGCTCTCGGGGCTCGTCGATCCGGTGCTCGCGCGAGCCGGCGCCGACGCCTCCTCGCACGGCGAGGCGCACTACCACCTGGCGCTCTGGCACGGGCTCGAGCCGGCGCTCGGGCTCTCGGGCCTCACCCTCGTGCTCGGCGTCGCGCTGTTCCTGCTCGTCGGCCGCCGCACCGCCGACGCCCCCGGCGAGAGCCTCGCGCCGCGGGCCTACGGCGCCGCGATGCACGGGGTGGATGTCGTGGCCGCCCGCGTCACGGGCGCCACCCAGCGCGGCTCGCTGCCCTTCTATCTCGGGGTGATCTTCGTCGTCGCGATCGGCGCCGTCGGCACCGCCGTGGTCGCGTCCGGTGCGCGCATCCCCGAGCTGCGGATCGCCGACGGCTGGGCCCAGGTCGCCGTCAGCGCGCTCATGATCGTCGCCGCCGTCGCGGCTGCCCGGGCGCAGAAGCGCTTCACCGCGGTCGTGCTCGTCGGCGTCACCGGAACCGGGATGACGGCGCTCTTCGCCCTGCAGGGCGCGCCCGACCTCGCGCTCACCCAGCTGCTCGTCGAGACCGTCACGCTCGTCGCCGTCGTGCTCGTGCTGCGGCGCCTGCCGGCCCGGCTCGGCGAGCGCAACGGCAGCGCCATGCCCGTCGTGCGCGCGATCATCGGCATCGCCGTCGGCGTGCTCATGGCGGTCGTCGCGGTCGTCGTGACGGCGGCGCGCACGGCATCCCCCGTCTCGGTCGACTGGGCCGACCTCGCGGTCACCTTCGGCCACGGCAAGAACGTCGTCAACGTCGCCCTCGTCGACCTGCGCGGCTGGGACACGATGGGCGAGCTCTCGGTGCTCATCGCCGCGGCGACCGGCGTCGCGAGCCTCGTCTTCGTGCGCACCCGCGAGGACCGGCTGCGCCGGCCGGGACGCCGCGAGCAGCGCGACGCCCTGCGCGAGCGCCGCGCGACGGCCGCGGCGACGCCCGGCTGGGAACCCGGCCGCAGCGCCTGGCTGCTCGCCGGCCGCACCCTCGGCGAGCGCAACCGCTCGATCCTGCTCGAGGTCGTCGTGCGCCTGGTGTTCCACGCCCTCGTCGTGTTCTCGGTGTACCTGCTGTTCGCCGGGCACAACGCGCCGGGCGGCGGGTTCGCCGGAGGTCTCGTCGTCGGGCTCGCGCTCGTCGGGCGGTACCTCGCCGGCGGCCGCGACGAGCTGGCCGCGGCCGCGCCCTTCGACGCCGGCCGCGTGCTCGGCCTCGGCATGGTCTTCGCCGCCGGAACCGCGGCCGTCCCGCTCTTCCTCGGCGCGGATGCGCTCACCTCGACCTGGTTCGAGGCCGAGGTGCCGGTGCTCGGCCACCTCGAGTTCGTCACCTCGACGTTCTTCGACATCGGTGTCTACCTCGTCGTGATCGGCCTCGCGCTCGACGTGCTGCGCAGCCTCGGCGCGGAGGTGGACCGGCAGTACGAGGTCGCGCAGGGCGAGATCGACGCCGGCGCTGGTGATGCCGTCGGCCCGACGGCGTCGACCGCGTCGGCCGACGCCGAGGGGGTGCGCTCGTGAGCCTCTCGCTCGTGCTGCTGATCACGATGGCTGTGCTCTTCGCCTGCGGCGTCTACCTCATGCTCGAGAAGAGCATGACCCGCGTGCTGCTGGGCTTCCTGCTCGTCGGCAACGCGACGAACCTGCTGATCCTGTCGATGGCGGGCGTGCCTGGCGGCGCCCCGATCGCCGACGGCGCCGACGGCGCGACGACCGATCCACTGCCGCAGGCGCTCGCGCTCACCGCGATCGTCATCACCTTCGGCGTCTCGGCGTTCCTGCTCGCGCTCATCTACCGCTCGTGGAAGCTCGGCCGCCCCGACGAGGTCGAGGTCGACGAGGCCGACGTCGCCGTGCGCACCGAGGGCGTTCCCGAGGAGGAGCTCGACGGCGACACCCGCGCCGGCGACAGCGAGTTCGCCGACGAGACGGGTGGGGCGGATGCCGTGCCCGATGAGCACGAGGTCGGCGACGACGCGAGCGACCCCGACCCCGGCCCTGCACCCGATCCCCGATCCGCCAGCACCGAGGAGGCGACCCGATGACCTCGCTCGTCCCGCTCGTCGTCCTCGCTCCGCTGCTCGGCGCGGCGATCACGCTGACGCTCGCCGGGCGCCCGCGCATCCAGCGCCTCATCGCCGTGGCGGTGCTCGCCGGCGTCGCGGTGCTCGGCGGCGTGCTGCTCGTGCTCGTCGACCTGCACGGCACGCTCGTGATGCAGGTCGGCGGCTGGGCGGCGCCCTTCGGCATCGCCCTCGTCGTCGACCGCCTGTCGGCGCTGCTCGTCGCCGTCTCGGCGATCGTGCTGCTCGCGGTGCTGCTGTTCTCGGTGGGGCAGGGCCTCGCCGACGGGCACGACGAGACGCCCGTGTCGATCTACTACCCGAGCTACCTCATCCTCGCCGCGGGCGTGTTCACGGCCTTCATCGCGGGCGACCTGTTCAACCTCTACGTCGGCTTCGAGATCGTGCTCGTGGCCAGCTACGTGCTGATCACGCTCGGCGGATCGGAGTCGCGCATCCGCGTCGGGCAGACCTACATCGTGGTCAGCCTGGTCTCGTCGATGCTGTTCCTCACCTCGATCGCGATGCTCTACGGCGCGACCGGCACCGTGAATCTCGCGCACCTCGCCCTGCGCATCGCCGAGCTGCCCGAGGGCACGCAGATCGTGCTGCACGTCATGCTGCTGCTCGGCTTCGGGGTGAAGTCGGCGGTGTTCCCGCTGTCGTTCTGGTTGCCCGACTCGTACCCGACGGCGCCCGCGCCGGTCACGGCCGTGTTCGCCGGACTGCTGACGAAGATCGGCGTCTACGCGATCATCCGCACCGAGACGCTGCTCTTCCCGGGGCCCGAGCTCAACGCCGTGCTGCTCGTCGTCGCGTCGCTGACGATGCTCGTGGGCATCCTCGGCGCGATCGCGCAGACCGACCTCAAGCGCATGCTGTCGTTCACGCTCGTCAGCCACATCGGCTATCTGATCTTCGGCGTCGGGCTCGGCTCGGCCGTCGGAACCGCCGCGACGATCTACTACATCGTCCACCACATCGTCGTGCAGACGACCCTGTTCCTGGCGACCGGGCTCGTCGAGCGCATCGGCGGAACCACCTCTCTGCGCCGGCTCGGCGGACTGCTGCAGGCCTCGCCGCTCGTCGCCGTGCTGTTCTTCATCCCGGCGCTCAACCTCGGCGGCATCCCGCCGTTCTCTGGGTTCCTCGGCAAGCTCGGGCTGTTCCAGGCGGGCGCCGAGAACGGCACGCCGCTCGCCTGGGTCGGCATCGGCGTCGGCGCGCTCGTCTCGCTGCTCACGCTCTACGCGCTCATCCGCGCCTGGAGCCTCGCGTTCTGGCGGCCGCGCCCCGAGCCGATCGCCGCGGGCGCGCCCGAGACCGGGTCGCTGTCGCTGACGACGGTGGATGCGCAGACCAGCGTCGTCGAGGTCGTGCGGCCGGGTGGCGGGGCCGGTGCGGCGGGCGCGTCGCCGAGCGGGGTCGTCCGTGCCGCCGGACCCGGCTCGCCCTCGTCGACCGGGCCCGAGTCCCCGGCCAGCGCCGAGGCCGCCGACCGCGCCGTGCCGACCCGCGACGACGCTCGCCGAGCTGTCGGCGCGCATCCATCGACGCGAGGCAAGCGCCGCGGCGCCGCCCCGACCCTGCTCGTCGGCGCGACCGCCGGAATGGTGCTCGTTTCCGTCGCCCTGACGATCGGCGCCGGCCCGCTCTACGAGCTCGCCGAGCGCGCCGGGCAGAGCCTCGAGAGCTCGAGCTACATCTCGGCCGTGTTCCCCGACGGGGTGCCCGGAATCGGCGACGGCACCGCGACCGAGGGAGGATCGCATGGCTGAGAACCCGCGTCGACACGACGCGCTCGACCCCGCATCCACCTCGACCGGCGCCGTCGACCGCGCGGCGTCCGCCGGCTCGAGCGGAGCTGCTGCCGGAGACGGAGACGTCGACCGCACGGCTGCGCAGGGCGGCGCGACCCCGCGCAAGCGCTGGATCCTGGTGCAGCAGCTGCCCCTGCTGGTCGCGCTCGTGCTGCTCTGGATCGCGCTCTGGCGCGACGTCAGCGTGCTCGGCCTCGTCACCGGCGCGATCGTCGCGGTCGTCGTCGGCCGCACCTTCTGGCTGCCGCCGGTCGAGCTCTCCGGCCGCTTCAACCCGTGGCGGCTGCTCGTGCTGATCGGCGCCGTCGGGGGCGAGCTCGTCGCCGCCTCGGTGCAGATCGCGCGTCTCGCGCTCAGCCGCCGCGGGGTGCGCGGCAACGCCGTCGTCGAGGTGAACCTCCGCACGTCGAGCGACTTCGTGCTGACGCTGACCTCGATCGCCGTGTCGCTCGTTCCGGGCTCGATCGTGATCGAGGTCGACCGGGCGCGCTCGAAGATCTTCCTGCACGCGATCGGCGTGACGGACGACGCGGGCGTCGAGCGCGTGCGCCGTCAGGCGCTGCGCATGGAGCGCCGCGTCGTCATGGCCGTCGGCTCGAAGCGCGACGTCGAGCGGGTGTGCGCGGTGGATGCGGGCGCGGGCGCGGCCGCGCCCGGCGCGTCGGATCAGGAGGATCGGCGATGAGCCCCGGAATCGACCTCGTCTCCGTCGGCGTCGCCGTCGCCGGGGCGCTCGTGCTGGTGACCGCGCTGCTGGCCGTGATCCGCATCGTCCGCGGGCCGAGCATCCTCGACCGTCTCATCGCGACCGACGTGCTGATCAGCTGCCTCATGCTCGGCCTCGGCATCGAGATGATCCTCGACGGCCACACCCGCACGATCCCGCTGCTCGTCGCGCTCGCCGCGACGGCGCTGTTCGGCACGATCGCCGTCGCGCGCTACGTCACGAAGCAGGACCGCGCCGAGCGCGAGCGGCTCGAGCGCGAGCAGGCGGAGCGCAACGCGGCCGAGGCGGCGGCGGATGCGGCGGCCGCCGACGCCGCGACCGGAACGGGGGAGCGGGCATGAGCGCCGACATCCTCGACACGATCCTCGACGCCGTCGTGGCCCTCTTCCTCGTGCTCGGCGGCGCGCTCTCGCTGCTCGCCGGCATCGGCCTGCTGCGCTACCCCGATGCGCTGAGCCGCCTGCACGCGGCCACGAAGCCGCAGATCCTCGGGCTCGCCTTCGTGCTCGCGGCCATCGCGCTGAACGACCGGCACTGGACGACGCTGCTCGCCCTCGCGCCCGTGCTGCTGTTCCAGGTGCTGACGACGCCGATCTCGGGCCACATGGTCGGCCGCGCCGGCTACCGCACGGGCAACTTCCGCCGCGACCTGCTCGTGACCGACGAGCTCGTCGACGACATCGACCGCGCCGACGCCTGACGCGCGCCGATCCGCCACGGCACATCCGCACCCCGCGCGAGTCCTAGACTCGACACATGCCGGAAACACCTGAGAACTCCGGCGCGCCCGCCGCGTCGCCGATCGACCACAAGCCCCGCTCCCGCACCGTCACCGATGGCATCGAGGCCACGACCAGCCGCGGCATGCTTCGCGCGGTCGGCATGGGCGACGCCGACTGGGACAAGTCGCAGATCGGCATCGCGAGCTCGTGGAACGAGATCACGCCCTGCAACCTCAGCCTCGACCGGCTCGCGCGGGCCGCCAAGGAGGGCGTGCACGCCGGCGGCGGCTACCCGCTGCAGTTCGGCACGGTGAGCGTCAGCGACGGTATCTCGATGGGTCACGAGGGCATGCACTTCTCCCTCGTCAGCCGTGAGGTCATCGCCGACAGCGTGGAGACCGTCATGCAGGGCGAGCGCCTCGACGGCTCCGTGCTGCTGGCCGGCTGCGACAAGTCGATCCCGGGCATGCTCATGGCCGCGGCCCGACTCGAGCTGCCCAGTGTGTTCCTCTACGCCGGCTCCATCGCGCCCGGCTGGGTGCGTCTGAGCGACGGGACCGAAAAGGACATCACCATCATCGACAGCTTCGAGGCGGTGGGCGGCGTCAAGGCCGGCACGATGAGCCTCGAGGATGCGCACGCGATCGAGTGCGCCTTCGCCCCGGGCGAGGGCGCCTGCGGCGGCATGTACACGGCCAACACGATGGCGTCGGTCGCCGAGGCCCTCGGCATGTCGATCCCCGGATCCGCCAGCCCGCCCAGCTACGACCGTCGCCGCGACTACTACGCGCACCGTTCGGGCGAGGCCGTCGTGAACCTGCTCAAGCAGGGCATCATGACCAGCGACATCCTCACCAAGAAGGCGTTCGAGAACGCGATCGCAGTCGGCATGGCGCTCGGCGGCTCGACCAACATCGTGCTGCACCTCCTCGCGATCGCCCGCGAGGCGCAGGTCGAGCTCACCCTCGACGACTTCAACCGCATCGGCTCGAAGGTGCCGCACATCGGCGATCTGAAGCCCTTCGGCAAGTACGTCATGAACGACGTCGACCGCCGCGGCGGACTGCCGGTGCTGATGAAGGCGCTGCTGGATGCCGGTCTCATGCACGGCGACGTCATGACCGTCACCGGCAAGACGATGGCCGAGAACCTGGCCGACATCGACCCGCCGGCGCTCGACGGCTCGGTGCTGCGCACGCTCGACAACCCGATCCACGAGACCGGCGGTCTCACGATCCTCAAGGGCTCGCTCGCCCCCGAGGGCGCCGTCGTCAAGACGGCCGGCTTCGACGCCGCCACCTTCGAGGGCCCGGCGCGCGTGTTCGAGCGCGAGCGCGCGGCGATGGATGCGCTGACGAACGGCGAGATCCAGAAGGGCGACGTGGTGGTCATCCGCTATGAGGGCCCCAAGGGCGGACCAGGCATGCGCGAGATGCTCGCCATCACGGCGGCCATCAAGGGCGCGGGCCTCGGCGCCGATGTACTACTCTTGACCGACGGACGATTCTCAGGCGGCACAACCGGCCTGTGCATCGGCCACATCGCACCCGAGGCGGTGGACGCAGGTCCTATCGCCTTCGTGCGCGATGGTGATCTGATACGGGTCGATATCGCTGCCCGGTCCATCGACCTGATCGTCGATGAGTCCGAGTTGGAAGCCCGCCGTGACGGCTGGGCTCCGCTTCCCCCGCGCTATACCCGTGGCGTTCTCGCGAAGTACTCGAAGCTCGTGCGTTCCGCTGCGGAAGGCGCGGTCACCGGGTAGTTCCTCTCCGCTTCGGCGCGGCACCGCGCGATCGTGCGCATCCGCGTCGTCAGACACCTCGACACGAAGGGTTCCCCATGACTGCGGACGCATCACCCGCGCCTGCCGCCCGCCCGAACTCCGGTGAGCCGCCGGTGCTCACCGGTTCGGGCGCCATCCTCGCCTCCTTCGCCAAGCTCGGCATCACCGACGTCTTCGGTCTGCCGGGCGGCGCCATCATCCCGTTCTACGACGAGCTGATGGCCTCGAAGGAGGTGCGCCACATCCTCGTGCGCCACGAGCAGGGCGCCGGCCACGCGGCCGAGGGCTACGCCGCGGCGAGCGGACGGGTCGGCGTCGCGATCGCGACCTCCGGCCCGGGCGCCACCAACCTGGTCACCGCGATCGCCGACGCCTACATGGACTCGGTGCCGATGATCGCGCTCACCGGCCAGGTCTTCTCGACGCTGATGGGCACCGACGCCTTCCAGGAGATCGACATCGTCGGCATCACGATGCCGATCACGAAGCACTCGATCCTGGTCAAGACGCCGGAGGAGGTGCCGCTCGCCCTGGCGCGCGCCTACCAGATCGCCACGACCGGCCGCCCCGGCCCGGTGCTGGTGGATGTCACGAAGGACGCCCAGCAGAACTCGGCGCCCTTCATCTGGCCGTCGGCCGTCGACCTGCCCGGCTACCGCCCCGTCACGAAGGCGCACGGCAAGCAGATTCACGCCGCGGCCGAGCTGCTCGCCGCCTCGCACCGGCCCGTGCTCTACGTCGGCGGCGGCACCGTGCGCGCCGAGGCCGCAGCCGAGCTGCTCGAGTTCGCCGAGCTGACCGGCGCCCCGATCGTCACGACGCTCATGGCGCGCGGCGTGTTCCCCGACTCGCACCGCCAGAACCTCGGCATGCCCGGCATGCACGGCGCCGTGCCCGCGGTGCTGGGCCTGCAGGAGTCCGACCTGGTGTTCAGCCTCGGCGCCCGCTTCGACGACCGCGTCACGGGCAAGCCGAGCGAGTTCGCGCCCGACGCGAAGGTCGTGCACGTCGACATCGACCCGGCCGAGATCGGCAAGATCCGTCACGCGGATGTGCCGATCGTGGGCGATGCGAAGGAGGTGCTGCTCGACCTGATCGCCGCCTACAAGGAGATCGCCCCCGAGTCGCGCGCCGACCTCGCGCCGTGGTGGGAGCGCCTCGAGCAGCTGCGCACCGCGTACCCGCTCGGCTACACCGAGCCCGACGACGGCCTGCTGTCGCCGCAGCACGTCATCCAGCGCATCGGCGAGCTCTCCGGACCGGAAGCCGTCTACGCCGCGGGCGTCGGCCAGCACCAGATGTGGGCCGCGCAGTTCATCAAGTACGAGCGCCCGCACGCCTGGCTCAACTCCGGCGGCGCCGGCACGATGGGCTACTCGGTTCCGGCCGCGATGGGCGCGAAGGTCGCCGAGCCCGACCGCCTCGTGTGGGCGATCGACGGCGACGGCTGCTTCCAGATGACCAATCAGGAGCTCGCCACCTGCGCGATCAACGACATCCCGATCAAGGTCGCGATCATCAACAACAGCTCGCTGGGCATGGTGCGCCAGTGGCAGACTCTGTTCTACGACGGCCGCCACTCCTTCACCGACCTCAACACGGGGTCGCTGAACGAGACCGAGCAGACCCGCATGATCCCCGACTTCGTGAAGCTCGCCGACGCCTACGGCGCCCTCGGCATCCGCGTCACGAAGCCGGAGGAGATCGACGCCGCCATCAAGCTCGCGATCGAGACGAACGACCGCCCCGTGGTGATCGACTTCGTCGTCAGCCGCGACGCCATGGTGTGGCCGATGGTGCCGCAGGGCGTCGGCAACTCGCAGGTGCAGTACGCCCGAGACCACGCCCCCGAGTGGGGAGAGGAGTAAAGCCATGACGACTCACGTGCTCAGCCTCCTCGTCGAGGACAAGCCGGGTCTGCTGACCCGCGTCGCCGGCCTGTTCGCCCGCCGCGGCTTCAACATCAACAGCCTCGCGGTCGGCCCGACCGAGATCGAGGGGCTCTCGCGCATCACCGTCGTGGTGGATGTCGACGAGCTGCCGCTCGAGCAGGTCACCAAGCAGCTCAACAAGCTGGTCAACGTCATCAAGATCGTCGAGCTCGACCCGAACCAGTCGGTTCAGCGCGAGCACCTGCTGATCAAGGTGCGCGTCGACAACACGACCCGCTCGCAGATCCTCGAGGCGGTGAACCTGTTCCGCGCCCGCGTCGTCGACGTGGCCACCGACGCCCTCGTGATCGAGGTCACCGGCGACAGCGGCAAGGTGCAGGCGTTCCTGCGCGTGCTCGAGCCCTACGGCATCAAGGAGATCGCGCAGTCGGGCCTGCTCGCCATCGGGCGCGGCGCGAAGAGCATCACCGAGCGGGTGCTGCGCAGCTGACCTCCCGCGGCGCCACGCGCGCCGCACCGACTCGCGGGCCCGAGCCCGCATCCGATCCCGGCCCGAACGGCCGGACCAGCACCCCCAACAGAGAGAGATACCAAGGCAGATGGCTGAGATCTTCTACGACAACGACGCGGACCTGTCGATCATCCAGGGCAAGAAGGTGGCCGTCGTCGGCTACGGCTCGCAGGGTCACGCGCACGCGCAGAACCTGCGCGACTCGGGCGTCGAGGTCAAGATCGCGCTCAAGGACGGCTCGAAGTCGGCCGCCAAGGCGAAGGAGGAGGGCTTCGAGGTCCTCGATGTCGCCGATGCGACCGTCTGGGCCGACGTCATCATGATCCTCGCGCCGGACCAGCACCAGCGCTCGATCTACAACGACTCGGTGAAGCCGAACCTCACCGAGGGCAAGGCGCTCGCCTTCGCGCACGGCTTCAACATCCGCTTCGGCTACATCGACGCGCCCGAGGGCGTCGACGTCATCCTGATCGCCCCGAAGGCCCCCGGCCACACGGTGCGTCGCGAGTACGTCGCCGGCCGCGGCATCCCCGACATCATCGCCGTCGAGAACGACGCCTCGGGCCAGGCCTGGGCGCTCGCGCTCTCCTACGCGAAGGGCATCGGCGGCACCCGCGCCGGCGTCATCAAGACGACCTTCACCGAGGAGACCGAGTCGGACCTCTTCGGCGAGCAGGCCGTGCTCTGCGGCGGCACCTCGCAGCTGATCCAGTACGGCTTCGAGACCCTCGTCGAGGCCGGCTACCAGCCGGAGATCGCCTACTTCGAGGTGCTGCACGAGCTCAAGCTCATCGTCGACCTCATCTGGGAGGGCGGCATCGCCAAGCAGCGCTGGTCGGTCAGCGACACGGCCGAGTTCGGCGACTACGTGTCGGGCCCGCGCGTCATCGACCCCTCGGTCAAGGAGAACATGAAGGCCGTTCTCGCCGACATCCAGTCGGGCGCGTTCGCGAAGCGCTTCATCGACGACCAGGACAACGGCGCCGTCGAGTTCCTCGCCCTGCGCGAGAAGGCCGCCGCGCACCCGATCGAGAGCACCGGCAAGGAGCTGCGCGCGCTGTTCGCGTGGAAGCAGACCGACGCCGACTACGTCGAGGGAAGCGCCGCGCGCTGATCTCGCGCTGATCCTTTGCGGCTCTCGTCGCACGCACGTCCCGGAGGGCGGTCCCGCAGCAGCGGGGCCGCCCTCCGGCGTTCCCGGTCTCGTTCCCGGGCCCCGCGGCACCCGTCGGGGAGCGCGTCGGCGTGAGCGTTGCGGCGCTGGGCATGCGCGGTTCACCCGACACGGGGGTGGATGAGGCGAGCCGTTCACCTGGGATGTCGAACCTGGCCGCGTGCTCAGGCTCGTCCTCGCCACTCTGACCGCCACGATCATCCTCCTCGGGGGTGTGGCCGCCGGGGGACCGGCGAGCGACCCCGCGAACGCCGCGGACGGCACCGCGCCCGGCGCGGCGAGCGCCGCATCCGCCGCCTCGGGCTCCACGAGCGTGACGGGCGCCGCTGACTCCGCGGGCCCCGCCGGCTCCACGAGCGCCGTCGGCGAGGACACCTCCGAGGGGCCCGAGCCCGGCGCCGGATCCCGCGGCGTCGTGAACGCCCCCACCACGAGCGTGCTCATCAACGAGCTCAGCAACGGCTCGTCGCGCTCGCGCAGCGACGGCTTCGTCGAGCTGCGCAACTGGGGCGCCGCTCCGGTGGCGCTCGACGGCTGGAAGCTCTACCGCTGCACCTCGGGTGGACTGCGGGCGAACGACAACGACGTCGAAGCCGACCTGAGCGGGCAGACGCTCGCGCCGGGGCAGCTGCTCACGATCAGCAAGCTCGGCATGGCCGGCGCGCTGCACGTCATGCAGCCCTACGCCTCCAGCGGCTTCGGCCTCTGGCTCGAAGACCCGCAGGGCCGCGTCGCCGACCGCGTCGGGGTCTACCCGAACCAGCCCTGGATGACGGCGAGCGAGTGCACGCCGTCGACCGGCTCGGCGCGCAACCTGCCGAACTCCCTCGACTTCTCGACCGATCAGAGCTGGCAGCGCCGCGCCGACACGGGTGACAGCGGGCGCGACTGGATCGCCGCCCTGGCCACGATCGATGCGCCGAACGTCGCGTCGGCGCCCGCGCGCGACGACTCGGGTGTCGTGATCTCCGAGTTCGCCACGGCTGGGCAGACGGGCAGCGCCGACGACTTCGTCGAGCTGCGCAACGACGGATCCGCATCCGTCGACATCGGCGGCTGGCAGCTGCTGCGCTGCACCGCGTCGGGTCGCCTCGATCACGGCAACCTGCAGACCACGATCGCTACGGGCACGACCCTCGCGCCCGGAGACCGCTGGGTCGCGGCCGGCTCGGGCTTCGCCGGCGACGCGGACGCCCGCTACGACACCGGCTTCGCCGACGCCGGCGCGGGCGCCCTGCTGCGCACGAAGGACGGACTGCTCGCGGATCGCGTCGCCGTGAGCCAGTACAGCGACAGCGCCTGCCAGGACGGCGACGCCAAGCTGCCGGCGATCCTGGATGCGGTGGCCGACGAGTCGTGGCAGCGCGCCGAGCCGGGATCGAGCGCGGCATCCGTGAGCACCGCATCCACGACTCCCGCCTCCACGACTCCCGCCCCCGCTACCCCCGCCTCCGCGACCCCCGGCTGGATCATCGCCCCGCGAACCCCCGGCGCCGCGAACGCGAGCCGGGAGTCGAGCGTGTTCCGCGCGGCGTTCGCCTACCCGGCGAAAGCCGACCGCGGCGTCGCGATCAGCGAGATCGCGAACGACCCCGGCGCTCCGGTGCTGCCGTCGACGCTGACGCAGCGCAACTTCATCGAGATCGCCAACTACGGCTCGCGCACGATCGACGTCGGCGGCTGGACGCTGCGCCGCTGCATGGCCGACGGCCTGCGCGCGCCCGCCGTGCAGACGACGATCCCGGCCGGTACGAAGCTCAAGCCGGGTGCGACCTGGACCGCCGCCCGCGCCGGGACGAGCGATGCGCGCGGCGCGCAGGCGAGCTACGACACGACCCTGAGCTTCCTCGGCACCGGCGTCTGGCTGGCCGACGACCGGGGCGACCGCGTCGACAGCGTCGGCGTCTACGGCCGCAACGAGCTCGACGCGAGCATCGACACCGTCAGCCCCTGCTCGAAGGGCCTCACCCTCACGACCTACCTGGTCGACCGGATGCGCGGTCAGAGCTTCCAGCGGGTCGCCTTCACCGGATCGGACGCCGACGACTTCCGCGCCGCCGAGGCGACGCCGGGCGAGCGCACGACGCTCGACGAGGACTACCGCGCCGAGACCGAGGCGCGCGCCGGCGACACGGCGACGGGCTCGGCCCCGGCGGCGACCGACGCCGTGGGCGCCGCGGGCACGAGCGCCGCGAAGTCCCGCACCGCCTCCACCGCGAAGCCCCTCGCCGGCACCGCCGCGACCGTGCTGCGCGCCTGGTCGGGCACGAGTCAGAACGGCCGCCTCACCGCGGCGCACGCCGACGGCGAGACGTCGCTCGACCCGGCCTTCATCGGCGCGAGCTCACCGGCCGGCGCGGCGGCGGCCGATGCGGCAGCCGGCACCGGCGCACCCGCATCCACCGATCACGCCTACGGCTACCCCTACCAGCGCTTCGAGCTGGATGCGGCGGGCCTGAAGACGGGCAGCCGCATCGGCTGGTCCGGCGCGACGACGGGCCGCAACGAGCTGCAGCTCTCGGTCTGGACCGGCTCCGCCTGGCGCCGACTCGCCGCCGGAACCGACCCCACCGCATGCGGCGCCCCGATCGCGCTGACCGGCACGCTGCGCTCGGGCGAGATCCGCAGCGGGAAGGTCACCGTGCTCGTGCAGGACGGCCCGCGCACGAAGGCCACGATCGCCGCCGGGATCGACGGCGCGCTGCAGGATCCCGACGACTACGACCTCGCGATCTCGCACGTCACCGACACGCAGTACCTCACCGACGCCTACCCCGAGGTCTACGCCGAGGAGCTGAGCTGGATCGCCGACAACGCCGCGAGCCGCAAGATCGCCTTCGCGACCCACACGGGCGACCTCGTGCAGAACTGGGTCGACCCCGACCAGAGCGACGTGCGGGCGCGCGCCGAGTTCGCGCGGGCGTCGAGCATCCAGGGCATCCTCGACCGCGCCGGCGTGCCGAACAGCGTGCTGCCGGGCAACCACGACTCGAAGCGCGGCATCGACTACACGCTCTTCGACGAGTTCTTCGGCCCCGACCGCTACGCCGCGCAGCCCTGGTACGGCGGATCCATCGCGCCGGGCGACAACGCCGCGAACTACTCGCTGATCAGCGCGGGCGGCGCCGACTTCCTCATGCTGTCGCTGCCCTACGCCTACGGCGAGCGCGAGATCGACTGGGCCGAGCGGGTCGTGGCCGCGCATCCCGACCGCAACGTCGTCGTGTCGACGCACGAGCACCTCAGCCCCAAGCTGCGGGATGCGCCCGCGCAGCGCTCGAGCTCGTCGCGCTGGGTGTCGCGCGCCGACGAGCTGTGGGACCGCGTCGTCGCGCCGAACCGCAACGTCGTGGCGGTGCTGTCGGGGCACTTCCACGGCATCGGCCAGATCACGACCGAGGATGCGGGCGGTCTGCCCGGTCACGACGTGGTCGAGCTGCTGGCCGACTACCAGGAGTTCCGCACGCACACGGGTCAGCGGGCGACCGGCTTCCAGCGCCTGCTGCAGCTCGATCTCGCCTCGGGAACGATCGCGGTCGACACCTTCTCGACGCGGCTGAAGGCCACGGCCTCGTATCCCTACGACTACGAGCAGTTCCTCGCCGACAACGGCAGCGACTCCTCCCCGTCGAACGACCGCCCGTGGAACGTGATCGCCGCCGGCACGCAGGACCGCTACGGCGATGCGGATGACGAGTTCACCGCGCACGTGACCTTCCAGTACGCGAAGCGGGTCGCGACGACCGGCCTCACGACGGCGGGCCCGGCGAAGCCCTCGACGCGCGACCTGGCGCTGCTGCCGACGACGAGGCCCGGCGGCCGCAGCTGATCGGCTCAGCTCCTCGGAAGGGTCAGTAGCGGGGCACGGCCGGGTCGACCGTGAGCGACCACGACTCGATGCCGCCGGTGAGGTGCCGGGCGGCGAAGCCCTGGCGGCGCAGGATCGTCAGCGCCTCATCCGAGCGGATGCCGTGGTGGCAGTACACGACGAGCGGCTTCGTCGCGTCGAGCTCGCCCATCCGCAGCGTGAGCTGGTCGAAGGGGATCAGCAGCGACCCGGGGATGCGCGCGATCTCCGCCTCGGCCGGTTCGCGCACGTCGAGCAGGACCGGGCGCTCCTCGAGAAGCCCGAGGCTCTCGGGGGCGAGCAGCTGCGCCAGCTCGATCGCGGAGACGCCGAGGTCGTCGGGGTGCTCGACGGGCGCCGTGGTCTCCTCGAGCGAGCCGGGTCGCACGCCCGGTGACCGGGTCAGCGGCATCCGCTCGCCGACGGTTCCGGTGCGGTCGAGCCGCACCAGCAGTCCGGCGGTGCGGCGGTCGCGCAGCAGCGTGAGCGCGAGCTCGGAGGCGAGCGCCGCCGTCGCGGTCACGAGGGCGAGGGAGGGCTCTCCCTGGCGCGCGGGAGCGCTCGCCGCGGTGTCGTCCGTCGCACGGTCTGTCGCGTCGTGCTCCGCACCGTCCGCCACGGGGTGCCTCTCCGGGTGCGCATCGCGGTAGTCGAGCTCGAGCTCGTCCCAGCCGCTGCCGATCTCGCCGCCGTCGGCATCCGCGGTCGCCCACACCAGGGGGATGCTCACCACGGCCGCGCCGTCGTTGCTGGCGTAGCGGGTGGCCGGGTCGTCGCTCGCGTCGACGACGAGGTCGGCGTCGAGCAGCAGGTCGAAGGTGCTGCCCGCGGCGAGACGCGTCGGCCGGGCCCGCACGATGGTCTGCGGATGCGTGGTCGCCACGGTCGCGGCGACGGCCCCGGCCACGGTCTCCGCCCGCCAGGTCTCGCCGTCGCGCGCGTCGTCGACGATCTCGATCGTGCCGACGCCGGACGCCGCGAGGGTCGTCGCCACGCGCGAGCCGATCGCGCCGGCGCCGACCACCGTCACGGAAGCGGAGGCGAGACGCTCGCGCACCGAACGTTCCGACTCCATCCCTCGATCCTGGCACCGCCGGCCGTGCATCGCATCCGTCAGGCTCCACCTGAACCTCCGCCCGCGTGTCGCGGCGGCAGACGACGGGGCCGAAGGCGGAGAGTGCGGGCCGAGGCGCCGCCCCGCCGCATCCGCGGGTCGCACACAGGCGCGGGCACGGCATGATGGGGGCGTGAGCAGATCAGCGGTGCACTTCGGTGCCGGCAACATCGGCCGCGGCTTCGTGGCCCAGTTCCTGCACGAGAGCGGATACGAGGTCGTCTTCGCCGATGTCAACGAGGAGCTCATCGGCGCGCTGCAGGCGCAGCCGAGCTACCTCGTGCACGAGATCGGCGAGGGCGCGGTCGACAAGGTCGTCGACGGCTACCGGGCGCTGAACAGCCGCTCGCAGGAGTCGGATGTGGTGGCCGCGATCGCCGAGGCCGAGGTCGTCACGACCGCGGTGGGCGCGCGCATCCTGCCCTTCGTCGCCCCCGTCATCGCCCAGGGTCTGGCGCTGCGCGACCCCGACGCGGCCCCGCTCGTCGTGATCGCGTGCGAGAACGCGATCGGAGGAACCGACATCCTCGCCGCCGAGGTGCGCAAGCTGAACGCCGAGCCGAGCGCGATCTTCGCGAACTGCGCGATCGACCGCATCGTGCCCGAGCAGCACGGCGGCCTCGACGTGACGATCGAGTCGTTCCACGAGTGGGTCGTCGACCGCACGCCGTTCCCCGGCGCGACGCCCGACATCCACGGCGTCACCTGGGTCGACGACCTGCGCCCCTTCATCGAGCGCAAGCTGTTCACCGTCAACACGGCGCACGCCGCCGCCGCCTATCACGGGCTCGACCGGGGCTGGACGCGCATCCGCGAAGCCCTCGCGACGCCCGAGCTGCAGGCCGAGGTGCGCGCTGTGCTCGCCGAGACGAAGGCTCTGCTCGTGGCGAAGCACGGCTTCAGCGACGACGAGCAGCAGGCTTACATCGAGAAGACGCTGAAGCGCATCTCGAACCCCGAGCTGCCCGATACCTGCGAGCGCGTCGGCCGCGGCCCGCTGCGCAAGCTGAGCCGCCACGAGCGCTTCATCGGCCCCGCCGCCGAGCTGGCCGAGCGCGGTCTGCCCGCCTGGGACCTGCTCAACGCCGTCGGCGCCGCGCTGCGCTTCGACGTGCCCGAGGATGCGGAGAGCGTCGAGCTGCAGGCGCTGCTCTCCAGCGGCCGGCCGGCCGCCGAGCTGGCCCGCGAGATCACCGGGATCGAGCCGGGGCATCCGCTGTTCGACTCGCTCGTCGAGGTCGTGCAGCTGCGGCTGGACCGCTGAGGCATGGCGGACCGCGACGACCGGACGCCCCACGAGGTCGACGACGAGGCTCTTCCCGAGGGGGAGTCGCCTGCTGAGGCGGAGGCGCTCGACGCCGACGATGACGACGCCGATGAAGACGACGCTCTCAGCTGGGAGGGCGACGACGACCTCGGCCGCACGACCTCGCTGACCGACCCGCGCACGGCGGCGGCCACGCGGCGTCCCCGCTCGGCCACGGTCGACGGGTGCCCGGTGCGCGCGGGCGGGCACGTCTCCGACGGGGAGCTCTCCGCCGAGGACGCCGACCTCGAAGCCGACCTGGCCGTCGACGGTGAGCGTCCGCGCCGCGACCCCGTCCGCCTGCTCGTGACGGGCGTCTTCGCGCTGATCTACCTGGCCTTCACGGTCGGCTGGATCCTGGCGGTGCAGGGCATCGTCGGCACGGCACTCGGCAGCGGATCGACCGGCTGGGTCGACGCGATCGCCCGCATCAGCCAGTTCCTGGCCCTGGTCGCGAGCGCGCTGTGGTTCGTGACCGTCGTGCACCTGACCCGCGACTCGCGCCTGATCGTGCGCGTCGGGTGGATGCTGCTCGGAACGCCGCTGCTGCTGCCGTGGCCCTACCTGATGGGGAGCCTGCTGTGACCCGCGACGAGAGCGCGAAGCGCGACTTCGAGGTCGAGCACTCGGGCGTCGACGACGACCTGCCGGCCGAGCTGCGCGACGCGGAGCCCTTCGAGAGAGAGCTGGACGACGACGAGGGCGTCGAGATCGACGGCACCCTGCGGCGGCAGCGCTTCGGCGTCGCCGATCTGATCGTCGCGATCGTCTTCGCGTTCCTGTTCCTGGTCAGCGGCTATGCGGCGCTCGGCAACCTGATCGGACTGCCCCGCTACCTGCAGGCGAACGGCTACGTCGACATCCCCTGGGTCACGCTCGTCGGCGCCGTCGCGGCTCCGGTCGTGCTCTTCGTGGCGTCGCTGTTCGCCGGCCGCGGGCGCCCCACCTTCGAGCGCGCCCTCATCCTCATCGTCGCCCTCGCGGCGAACGCGGCGCTCGGCTTCTCGCTCGACTGGTTCACCCTGGCGGGCGTGCGCGTCGCCTGACCCGCGGCTCAGCCGAAGGCGGCCAGCAGCACGAGCGCGCCGAGCACGACCTGCCCGACGAGGCGCGGCACGAGCGGGATCGCCGCGCGACCGAAGCGCTCCGGGTTCGCCGCCGCGTAGGCGTTCGCCGGGAACACCGCGATCAGGAACAGCACGAGCAGCACGCCGACCACGAGGCGCAGGCCCGGCACGAGAAGCCCGATCCCGCCGAGGATCTCGCACAGTCCGGTCAGCACGACGAGCACGTGCGGGGAGGGCCAGCCCGGGCGACGGAACATCGGCGGGATCATCGCCCGCATCCCCCGGGCGACCGAGGGCACGAAGTGCGCGACGCCCATGCCGACGAAGAGCACGGCGAGCACGACCCGCAGCACGGCGGCGATGAGGTCGACGGCGGTCATGCGGCGCGGTTCAGAGCGCGGTCGCGACCACGCGCGGTCGAATCGGATGCGGTCGCACCCGACACGGAGTCGGATGCGCCCGCGGCGGTCGAGCGGCGCTGGTCGCCGATCGCGAGCCGGGGCTCGAGGCGCAGACGCTGACGCGACTCCGGGGAGTCGCCGCGGACGGGCCGGGTCGCCGGCATCGCCCAGAGCAGCGCCGCGGGCGCGAGCAGCGCGGGCGCGAGGACCACGCCGTAGGCGTAGCCGGCTGTGACGATCGACGCGTGAGTCAGGTCGAGAGCTCGAACGGCTCCCGCCGCGGTCGCGACGATCGCGGCGACGCCGCCGAGCACGGTGAGCGCGGTTCCGACGGTGCGGGTCGCGCGGCGGGGGAGCCCGGGCGCGACGGCGGGAGCGGCACCGGGGACCAGCGCGCCGATCGCCGCGAGCGACGCGACGAGCAGGATGCCGCCGAGCACGTCGCTCGGGCGGTGCCAGCCGAGGTGCACGAGCTGCACGGCCACGGCGCCGAGCAGCAGGGCGCTCGCCGGCGCGAGCACGAGGCGGGCGCCGGCCGGGCTGACGAGCAGCAGTGCGAACAGAACCGACGCGACGGCGACGGCGTGACCGCTGGGGAAGGTGTTGGCGGCATCCACCGCCAGGTTCGGCCGTTCGAGCAGCAGGTGCTTGAGCGCCTGCCCGAGCACGTTCGCGGCGCCGATCACCGCGATGCCCACGACGGCGCCGACGACGCGGCGCTGCACGAGGGCGATGCCGGCGACGACGACGCAGGCGACGACGAGGGCGGGGATGCTGACCAGGGCGAGCAGCGCCGACGACTCGGAGTAGGCGGCCAGGTCGAGCACGCCCTGCTCGACGTGCTGCCCGCGCGCGGTCTGCACGGCGAGCACGAAGACGATCGCGAGTCCCGCGGCGGCCGCGAGCGCGACCGCGACCTGGCGCACGCGGCGGGCGGCGACGGGGGAGCGGCGGATCTCGGGCACGCCCCGACGCTACCGACGGAGCATGGACGCGAGCACAAAGCGGTGCGGCGCGCCCGCAGGCCGCTCGGCCGCGGTGTCACACGGAGCGGAGGCTCTCGGCGCCTGCACTAGGCTGGTCGCGCCCGGACAGCGCGCCTCCGGCCACAGCGCCTCTGGCCGCTCGACTGCACCACATGGTCACGAACCGTGCCGTGCTCCGCACGACCGGGCATTCCCCGCCGTCGCACCGAAAGCCGCTACGCCTGTGTCAAAGCCGGTCGTCCTGATCGCCGAACAGCTCTCGCCCGCCACCGTCGACGCCCTCGGGCCCGACTTCGACATCCGCGATGTCGACGGCACCGATCGCCCCGCTCTGCTCTCCGCTCTCGCCGAGGCCGACGCGATCCTCATCCGCTCTGCGACGCAGGTCGACGCCGAGGCGATCGCCGCGGCCCCGCGCCTCAAGGTCGTCGCCCGCGCGGGCGTCGGGCTCGACAACGTCGACATCAAGTCGGCCACGCAGGCCGGCGTCATGGTCGTCAACGCGCCGACGTCGAACATCATCAGCGCGGCCGAGCTCACGGTGGGCCACATCCTGAGCCTCGCCCGCCACATCCCGGCCGCGCACGCGAGCCTCGCCGGGGGCGCCTGGAAGCGCTCGTCGTACACCGGCACCGAGCTCTACGAGAAGACCGTCGGCATCATCGGCCTCGGCCGCATCGGCGCGCTCATCACGGCCCGTCTGCAGGCCTTCGGCGTGAACGTCGTCGCCTACGACCCCTACGTCACCGCGAACCGCGCACAGCAGCTCGGCGTGACCCTGCTGAGCCTCGACGAGCTGCTCGCGCAGAGCGACTTCATCACGATCCACATGCCGAAGACCCCCGAGACCACGGGGATGATCGGCACCGAGCAGCTCGCCAAGATGAAGCCGACCGCCTACATCGTCAACGTCGCGCGCGGCGGCCTGATCGACGAGGCGGCGCTGTTCGAGGCGCTGCAGGCGAACGTGATCGCCGGCGCCGGTCTCGACGTCTTCGTCAGCGAGCCCCCGAAGGACTCGCCGCTGCTCGCCCTGCCGAACGTCGTCGTCACGCCGCACCTCGGCGCCTCGACCGACGAGGCGCAGGAGAAGGCCGGCGTCTCGGTCGCCCGGTCGGTGCGCCTCGCGCTCGGCGGCGAGCTGGTGCCGGATGCGGTGAACGTCGCCGGCGGCGTCATCGACCCCTACGTGCGCCCCGGCATCCCGCTGACCGAGAAGCTCGGCCAGGTGTTCTCGGGTCTCGCGGGCAGTGCGATCACGAGCCTGGATGTCGAGATCCGCGGCGAGCTCGTCGACTACGACGTGAGCGTGCTCAAGCTCGCCGCCCTCAAGGGCGTGTTCTCGAACGTCGTCACCGAGCAGGTCAGCTACGTGAACGCGCCGCTGCTCGCTGAGCAGCGCGGTGTCGCGGCTCGCCTGCTGACCGACCCGGAGAGCCCGGAGTACCGCAACCTGATCACCCTGCGCGGCGCTCTCGCCGACGGCAGCCAGGTGTCGGTCTCGGGCACCCTGACCGGACCGAAGCAGATCGAGAAGATCGTCGAGATCAACGGCTTCGACGTCGAGCTGCCGGTCGCCGAGCACTTCATCGTCATGCTCTACACCGACCGCCCGGGCATCGTCGCGGTCTACGGTCGCGAGTTCGGCGAGGCCGACATCAACATCGCGGGCATGCAGATCGCGCGGCAGAGCGCCGGCGGTCAGGCCCTCAGCGTGCTGACGGTCGACTCGCGCGTGCCCGACGAGCTGCTCGAGACGGTGCGCACCGCGATCGACGCGACGCTGCTGCGCGAGATCGACATCGTGCTCGACTGAGTTCTCTGCTCCTCGACGGCCCCGGCGCTCCCGCAGCGCCGGGGCCGTCGTCGTGCGGGGGATGAGGGGACGCCCTCCGCTCGCCGCGTGGGGAGTGGTGCCCGGTGCGCCCCGGCACGCGCCCTCCTAGGGTGGATGCGTGGCCGCCGTCGGGCGGCGCGTGAGGAGCTCCGCCGTGACCGACCCCCAGCATCCCCAGCCCGAGACCCCCGCGTCGAGCGCGCCCGTGCCGCCGATCGACGACCAGATCGACGAGGAGACGCGGGTGCGCGACGTGCTGCGCCCCGCTCCGTCGGCGCCGGACGCCGCGCCGATCGCGGCCCCGCCTGCTGCGCAGCAGGTCCCCGGCCAGCAGCCGCCGCCGCAGTCGTCCGGTCAGCCCGCGCCGCAGCAGTACGGCCAGCCGGCTCAGCAGCACGGCGATCCGGCTCCGCAGCCGGCGTACGGCCAGCCCGTGCCGCAGCAGTACGGCCAGCCCGCTCAGCAGTCGGCGTACGCCCAGCCCGCTCAGCAGCCGACCTACGGCCAGCCCGCCCAGCAGCCCGCCTACGCCCAGCCCGCCCAGCAGTACGGCCAGCCCGCGGCGGGCCCGGTGCCCGGCCAGCCGACCGCGCCCGGCGGCTACGGCGCCCCGGCCCCCGGCTCTCCGCTCGCTCCGGCACCGGGCGCTCGAGCGCCGTTCGGCCTCGGCTTCCTCGCGCTCCTGCTCGGCGGCGGCGCTGCCGTCATCGAGCTGATCGGGCGGCTCGTGCTGTTCGCGGTGTCCCGCACCGGCATCTACGACTTCTATTCGGCCATCAACTGGATCTTCGGCACCCTCAGCTTCCTCGCCGCGCTCGGCGCGATCGTGTTCGGCATCCTGGTGCTCACGCGGCGCGGCGCCGGCCGCATCCCCGCCGCAGCCGGAGTCGCCCTCGGCGGCTACATCGCGGTCGGCTTCGTGCTCTCGCTGCTCTACCTGCTGCCGTCCTGACGCGGGCGCGCTCCCGCACGGCCGAGTCGCGCGGGAGCGCCGGAGTAGGCTGAGCGCGCAGTCGACGACGGCTCCGCCCTGCGACTGGCGATATCCTTCCCCGCACCGACAGGAGCTCCTGCGTGACCCGCGTTCTCGACCTCGCCACCATCCCCGGAGACGGCATCGGAGTCGAGGTGGTCGCCGAGGCGCTCGCCGTGCTGAAGGCCGCGGTCGGGCCCGACGTCGAGGTCACGACCACGGAGTACCCCTTCGGCGCTGAGCACTTCCTCGCGACCGGCGAGATCCTCGGCGACGACGACCTGGCGACGCTCGCGCAGCACGAGGCGATCCTGTTCGGCGCGGTCGGCGGCGACCCCCGCGACCCGCGCCTGGCCGGCGGCATCATCGAGCGCGGACTGCTGCTCAAGCTGCGCTTCGCCTTCGACCACTACGTCAACCTGCGCCCCACCAAGCTCTACCCCTCGGTCACGAGCCCGCTCGCGGATCCGGGCGAGGTCGACTTCGTGATCGTGCGCGAGGGCACCGAGGGGCCCTACGTCGGCAACGGCGGCGTCATCCGCCAGGGCACCCCGCACGAGATCGCCACCGAGGTGAGCATCAACACCGCCTACGGCGTCGAGCGCGTCGTGAAGCACGCGTTCGAGCTGGCCGAGAAGCGCGGCAAGAAGGTCACCCTGGTGCACAAGACGAACGTGCTCACTCACGCCGGATCCACCTGGTCGCGCCTCGTCTCGGCTGAGGCGTCCAATCATCCGGACGTGGTCTGGGACTACCTGCACGTGGATGCGGCGACCATCTTCCTGGTCACCGACCCTGCTAGGTTCGACGTCATCGTCACCGACAACCTCTTCGGCGACATCCTGACCGATCTGGCCGGCGCGATCAGCGGCGGCATCGGGCTCGCCGCCTCGGGCAACGTCAACCCGGAGGGCGCGTTCCCGAGCATGTTCGAGCCGGTTCACGGCTCTGCTCCCGACATCGCCGGGCAGCAGAAGGCCGACCCCACTGCCGCGATCCTGTCGGCGGCGCTCCTGCTCGACCACGTCGGGCTCCCCGAGGCGGCCGCCCGCGTGACCGAGGCCGTCAGCGCCGACCTCGCCGAGCGCGGCTCCGCGACCCGCACGACCTCCGAGGTCGGCGCGGCGATCGCCCAGCGCGTCGCGGCGGCGGCGCCCACCCACTGACACCACACGAACCCGGAGTACAGCACATGCCCATCCAGCTGCCGATGGCCCCGAAGGACCTCACCTTCGCCGTGACCCGCAACGAGAACGCCAAGACCCCCGAGGAGCGCGAGCAGATCCTCGCGAACCCCGGCTTCGGCCAGTTCTTCACGGATCACATGGTCGACATCTGCTGGTCGGAGTGGGGCGGATGGCACCGTCCGCGTGTTCAGCCCTACGGCCCGATCTCGATCGACCCGGCCGCCTCGGTGCTGCATTACGCGCAGGAGATCTTCGAGGGGCTCAAGGCGTACCGCTGGGCCGACGGCAGCATCCGCACCTTCCGTCCCGAGGCGAACGCCGCGCGTCTGCAGCGCTCGGCGGCGCGACTGGCGCTGCCCGAGCTGCCGACGGCGCACTTCATCGACTCGCTCAAGCAGCTGATCCAGGCGGATGCCGACTGGGTGCCGAGCGCGCCGGAGACGAGCCTCTACCTTCGCCCCTTCATGTTCGCCAAGGAGGCGTTCCTGGGGGTGCGCGCGGCGAAGAAGGTCAACTACTACGTGATCGCCAGCCCCGCCGGCGCCTACTTCACCGGCGGCATCCAGCCCCTCGAGATCTGGCTGTCGACGCAGTACACGCGCGCCGGCCACGGCGGCATGGGCGCGGCGAAGACGGGCGGCAACTACGCCGCGTCGCTCGTGGCGCAGCAGGAGGCCGCGGCCAACGACTGCCAGCAGGTGCTGTTCCTGGATGCGCAGGAGGGCAAGTACCTCGAAGAGCTCGGCGGCATGAACGTCGTGCTCGTGACCCGCGACAGCAAGCTGATCACCCCCGAGTCGGACTCGATCCTCGAGGGCATCACGCTCGACTCGCTGCTGCAGCTGGGCCGCGACCGCGGCTACACGACCGAGCAGCGTCGCGTCTCGATCGACGAGGTGCGCGAGGGCGTGGCCTCGGGTGAGATCGTGGAGGCCTTCGCCTGCGGCACCGCCGCCGTCGTCACCCCGATCGGCGTGCTGCGCAACGCCGACCTCCGCATCGACTTCCCGGTGCCGGCCGAGCCGGTGTCGCTGTCGCTGCGCGAGGAGCTGACCGGCATCCAGTACGGCCGCGTGGAGGACCGCCACGGCTGGACCGTGCGCCTCGACGCCGAGGACTGATCCGGCGCCGATCCCGCGCTCCCGACGCCGCCCCGCAGCATCCGCTCGGGGCGGCGTCGTCGTCTCCGGAGCACTCCCACCAGCCCCATCCGTCACAGTTGCGCGACGGCTGTCGGGAGTTCGTTGACGGGTCACAACGGTCGCCCCCCGAACTGGTGTCAGGGGGCGGGATCGGGTTCTGTTCCCGTTCATCTTCGCGGGCGGGCTCGTTCATCCCGGGGCTCGAATCTTCCTTCGCCCCACCCGAATCCGAGCCCGAAGGATGTGCCCGATGGCCTCTGCCGCGCGCATCGTCGTCACGACCTTCGACTCGACCGCCAGCCCCAAGATCACCCCGTGGCGCGAGCACTCGAGCCGCGTCGCCGGCGTCGTGCTCGGCGTCGACGGCCGCCCGTCGCGCCCGCTCGTCGACCTCGGACCGGCACCGGCCGACGTCACCGGCCGTCGCTCCGAACCGCGCCCAACCGGCATCGCCCGCGTCGTGATCGACGCCGACCGGGGCGTGCAGCCCGCGGTGTGGCACCTCGCGGGGTCGAATCACCGCATGCTGGCCCGCAGCGTCGCCGTCTTCGAGTCGGCCGCGGCCGCCGTCGCCGACGCGACCGCGGCACTCGCCGACTTCGCCGCGCTCGAGCCGCGTCTCGTGCGCGATCTGAACGGCTCGGCGCTCGGCTGGTTCCTGCGCCGCGATGAGGAGCCGGTGATCGCCTGCGCCCGGTGGTACTCCACCGACCGCGACCGCCGCAAGTCGCTGCTGGCGGCGCTCGAGGCGCTCGTCACGGCGACCGTCGCGCCGGTCGCGCGCGTGTCGCATCCGCAGCTCGGGCGCGGCCCCCGCGTGTGAGCGCACCGGAGCGCCCCGCCTCCGAGCAGCCCGACTCCGATCTGATCGGCGGCTACCGTCTCGGCGAGCTGAGCGGCAGCGGCGCCACGGCGTCGGTGTTCGCGGCGACGCACGTCGCCACGGGGGAGCGGGCGGCATTGAAGGTGCTGCATCCCCACCTCTCGGTGCGGGCGGTGGATCGCGAGCGCTTCCTCGCCGGGGCACAGCACCGTGTCGTGCATCCGAACGTGATCGCGATCCGCGGAGCGGGAGAGCAGCGCTCGGGCGACACGGTGGTCTGCTGGATCGCGCTCGACTGGGCCGACGGCGAGCCGCTGGCCCGACGGCTGCGTCGTGGTCCGCTCGCGCCGATCGAGGTACGCGAGCTCGCCGAGGGACTGCTCTCGGCGCTGGCCGCCGTGCACGGCTCGGGCCTCGTGCACCGTGACGTGTCGGCCTCGAACGTGCTCGTGCCGGCATCCGGTGCGGTGCGCGCCGCCGACGTGCGGCTGATCGACGTCGACCGGCTCGCCTGGTCGGGCGAGGCGAGTCTGGGGGATGACGTGCTCGGGCTCGACCCGACGGCGCGGCGGGAGGCCGGGGCGGGCGGCGCCGAGGTCGCGGACGGAGGTGCGGAGTCGGGATCCCCCGGCTCGGCATCGGCAGCCGCGCTGGCCCCGCGCATCGTCGCGAACCCCGACTACGCCGCGCCCGAGCAGCTCGCCGGGCTCCCGCTCGATCGCCGCGGCGATCTGTTCTCGGCCGCGGCCGTGCTCTTCGCGGCGGCGACCGGACATCCGCCCTATCGCGGCGCTCGCCGGGATGCCCTGCTGTCCGGCGGCGTCGTGACCCCGCCGATCGCCTCGGTCGAGGGCGCCGACGTGCCGATCGAGGTGGATCGCGCGCTCGCCGAGGCGCTCGCCGCCTCACCGCTGCGCCGCCCGCGCGACGCCGAGGAGCTGCGGCGGCGGATGGTGGATGCGCTCGCGGGCCTCGGGCCGATCGCGGCGGCATCCGGCGTCGGGGCGCGGCCGTCCGGCGACACGGCGGACGACGGGGTGCGCAGCGGCGCCGGGGCGAGCGTCGTCGGCGGAGTCGGGAGCGCCGTCGACGCGCCGACTCGCGTGCTGGCGGCCGGCGGCGCGACCGCGGCGATCTCGACCGCGGCGATCTCGGGCTCGGCATCGGGATCGACGCCGGCGCCGGCTCCGGCTTCCGCGTCCCGCGATGCGCGCACCGAGGTCGTGACCCGCCGCGCCCGCTCGGCCGCCGGCTCTCCCGCCCAGAGCAGCACGCCCCGAGGCTCCGCCGACGCGCGTTCCGCATCCGCCCGTTCATCGCACTCGGTCGCAGCGGCCGGCTCAGGCGCGACGGGTGACCGCGTCGCCGAGCCCGCCGCCGAGTCCTCCCGCGGCCGCGGCGGCCTCATCGCCGCCGTCGCGATCCTGCTCGGCGTCGCCGGCATCGCGACCCTGCCGGCGCTCGCCGACGCCGGCGGCACGGGCGAGGCCGTCCACGACCGCGGAACGGTCTCCGCGGCCCCGTCGTCCACGCCGACTCCGTCGGCGCCGGCGAACCGCGGGCCGCGCCCGACGGCATCGACCGCGCCGCAGCCCGAGCTCGCCCTGCCCGATCTCGCCGGCATGGGACTCGGCGAGGCGACCTCGCGGCTCGCCCAGCTCGGCCTTGAAGTCGGCGTGGTGAGCGAGAGCGACTCGCCCGAGCCGCAGAGCACCGTGCTGAGCGCGCCGGCCTCGGCGCCGGCCGGATCCCGGGTCGATCTCGTCGTCGCCTCCGGCCGCAACCGCGTGCCCGAGGTCGGAGGACTGACGCTCGCGGCGGCCCGGGACGCGCTGACCGCGGCCGGCTTCGGGGTGACCGTCACGGACGGTTCCGGCTCGACCGGCGACCCGGGCGCCGCGTTCCTCGCCTCCGGCACGAACCCGATCGCCGGCACCTCCGTCGCGATCGGCACCGTGATCGAGCTGCGCGTGACGAGTAGCACGCCCAGCGCGAGCCCGTCGCCGGGCCGCCCGTCGCCGTCCCCGTCAGCGGTCAGGGGGCCTTCATGACCCGGACGCCTCGTGTTCACCTGCCGCGGTTCAACTGTCTCGACCCTGCTGGGAATCCGGGCCGAAGCGCCGCGGCGCACCCGGCCGGAAGCTCGGCGGGATCGACTTCGACGCCCGCCCCAGCACCCGCACCGCGCTCGCCGCGACCCCGACTCATCCGCCCCGCTCTCCACCCGAGGATCCGCTCGTGACCGCCGCAGACATCCGCCCGCGCTCGCTGCGCACGCGCCCGTCGTTCGCCGACGCCGTCTTCCGCCGCACCGCGTTCTCGGCCGGCGGCATCACGGTCGCGATCATGCTGGCGGTGGGCATCTTCCTGTCGATCAACGGCGGCCAGGCGCTCGGCGTCGCCGGCCCGTCGTTCCTGGTCGAGCAGGAGTGGTCGCCCGAGACGAAGCACTTCGGCATCGCCGCCGTGCTCTTCGGAACCGTCACGATCGCCGCCGTCGCGATGTGCGTGAGCGTGCCGCTCGCGCTCGGCACCTCGCTGCTGATCTCCGAGATCACCCGCGGCCGGCTCCGCGGCTTCCTCGTCGCCATGGTCGACCTCATGGCCGCCGTGCCGAGTGTCGTGTTCGGCCTGTGGGGCGTCTTCTTCCTGCAGGACAACATCATCCCGGTGTCGCGCTGGCTCTCGACCTACGTCGGCTGGGCGATCCCCTTCCTGCGGGTGACGGATGCGCAGGGGCACCCCCTGACCGACGACAGCGCCTTCACCTCGGCCGCGTTCATCGCCGGCATCGTCGTCGGCCTGATGATCGTGCCCACCCAGACCTCGGTCATGCGCGAGGCCTTCTCGCAGGCTCCGGTCGGCGAGCGCGAGGGCGCGCTGGCGCTCGGCGCCTCGCGGTGGGGCATGATCCGCACGGTCGTGCTGCCGTTCGGACGCGGCGGCATCATCGGCGCCACGATGCTCGGCCTCGGTCGCGGACTCGGCGAGACCATCGCGGTCTACATGATCATCTCGCCGATCTTCACCCTCAACTGGCAGCTGCTGAAGACGGGCTCCAACTCCGTCTCGGCGCTGATCGCGCTGCGCTACGGCGAGTCGAGCCAGTTCGGCCTGTCGGCCCTCATGGCCGCCGGCCTCGCGCTGTTCCTGATCACGCTCGTGATCAACTTCGGCGCCTCGATCGTCGTCGCCCGTTCGCGCTCCGGCGCCCAGACGAACTGACACCGACATGACCCTGCAGCAGGTGAACCCGCAGCTCCTCCTCAAGGAGATCCGCGCCGACATGGACGTCGATGAGGATGACGGGCTCGCGCCCGCCCGCCCGGCCGCCCGGGTCGCGCCGCGCACGAGCATCCCCGACCTGACCGACGTGCCCGAGCCGCCCCGCCGCGGGCTCGGCCGCTCGACCCTCTCGGCGAAGTTCGACGCGATCGGGTCGATCGTCGCGGCGATCTGCTTCACCGCGCTCGTCTACTGGTGGTTCAGCCCCTTCACCGGCGCGTTCGGCGCGCTCGTCGTCGGCTACCTCGTCTTCCTCGGCTTCTACGCCCTGCTCGTGTCGATCGGCAACGACCGCCGCGCCGTCGCCGACAAGATCATGACGGTGCTGATGATCAGCGCCGGGGTCGTGCTGTTCACCGCGCTCGCCTTCGTCGTCGGCTTCGCGCTGTTCCGCGGCGCCGACGCCCTGCGGCACCTCAACTTCTTCACCCAGACGATGGAGTTCGCGGGCCCGCTCGACCCGCTCAGCGACGGCGGCATCGTGCACGCGATCCTCGGCACGCTCATCCAGATCTCCATCGCGCTCGCGATCACGGTTCCGCTGGGCATCCTCACCGCCGTGTTCCTCAACGAGGTCGGCGGCCGCTTCGCCCGCTTCGTGCGCACGATCTCCGATGCGATGACGGCGCTGCCGTCGATCGTCGCCGGTCTCTTCGTCTACGCCTCGCTCGTGCACTTCGTCACGCACCAGAAGTCGGGATTCGCCGCGTCGATGGCGATCACGGTGATGATGCTGCCGATCGTGATCCGCGCGTCCGACGTGGTTCTGCGCCTCGTCGCCGGCAACCTGCGCGAGGCGTCGTACGCGCTGGGCGCGAACCGCTGGAAGACCGTCTGGCACGTGGTGCTGCCGACCGCGCGATCGGGTCTCGTCACGGCCGTGATCCTCGGCACCGCCCGCGGCATCGGCGAGACCTCGCCCGTGCTGCTCACCTCGGGTGTCACCGCGGTGATGAACCTCAACCCCTTCAGCGGCCCGATGATCTCGCTGCCGCTGCAGGTCTTCGAGTTCGTGAAGTCGCCCGAGCCGAACATGATCGCGCGCGGCTTCGGCACGGCGGCGGCGCTGGTGCTGCTGGTGGTGCTGCTGTTCATCGTGGCGCGACTCATCGGCGGCCGGCCGCCGGGCGTGCAGTCGAACGGCGAGCGGCGACGGGCGGCCGAGCGCTCGCGCGACGACCTGCAGCGGATGACGGCCGCGGCCGCCGCCGTGTCGCTCGCCTCGGTCTCGGCGCACGTCGTCGCCACCGAGTTCGACCCGATGCCGTACGAGCCGCCGGCGGAGCCCGCTGCAGACCCCACATCCGCCAAAGACCCCGCACCCGCCACAGAGCCCGCATCCACGACCGACCCCGCATCCGACTCCGAGGAGACCCCGCGATGATCCGCACGACCGCCCGGCGCCTGGCCGCCGCCGCGATCTCCGCCCTCGCGCTCGGCGCCCTGCTCTCGGTCGGTGCCGGTCAGACCGGCCCCGCGCACGCGGCGAGCTACGTCGCGATCTCGGGATCCGGCTCGACCTGGTCGCAGAACGCGCTCGACCAGTGGCGCCGCAACGTGGCCACGAACTACGGCATGCAGGTCAACTACTCCGGCACCGGATCGTCGGCCGGCCGCACCGACTTCATCAACGGCGGCGTCGACTTCGCCGTGAGCGAGATCCCGTTCCAGACGGTGCCCGACGTGCCGGGAGCGCAGCCCGAGAACCCGGAGGCCGGCAGCTTCGCCTACATGCCGATCGTCGCCGGCGGCACCTCGTTCATGTACAACCTCAAGATCGGCGGCAAGCGGGTCACGAACCTGCGTCTGTCGGGCGACACGATCACGAAGATCTTCACCAACCAGATCACCAACTGGAACGACAAGGCCATCGCCGCCGACAACCCGGGCCTGGCGATGCCGAACAAGTCGATCACCCCGGTGGTGCGCTCCGACGGCTCCGGCTCGACGGCGCAGTTCACGCTGTGGATGTCGAAGCAGTACCAGTCGCAGTGGTCCGCCTTCTCGGGGCGCAGCGGACTCACCTCGCAGTACCCGGTGAAGGGCGCCATCAAGGCCCAGAACGGATCCCTCGGCGTCGCCGGCTACGTCAGCCAGAGCTACGGCGAGGGTGCGATCACCTACGTCGAGTACAGCTACGCGATGAAGTCCGGCTTCCCGGTCGCGAAGGTGCTCAACGCCTCGGGCTACTACGTCGAGCCGACGGCGGCCTCGGTCGCGGTGGCGCTCATGCGCGCCGGCATCAACAGCGACCTGACGCAGAACCTCGACAACGTCTACTCGAACGGCGACCCGCGCAACTACCCGCTCTCGAGCTACAGCTACATGATCGTGCCGCTCAAGGTGCGCGGCATCTTCACCGAGCAGAAGGGCACCACGCTGGGCACCTTCGCGAGCTACATGCTCTGCGAGGGGCAGCAGCAGGCCTCCGCGCTCGGCTACTCGCCGCTGCCGATGAACCTGGTGAAGGCCGGATTCACGCAGATCGCGCGCATCCCCGGGGCCTCGGGCGTGAACGTCGACATCAACAAGTGCAACAACCCCACCTTCAAGCCGGGGCAGAGCGAGAACGACAACGTGCTCGCGCAGACCGCGCCGCAGCCCGCCGCCTGCGACAAGAAGGGGCCGGACCAGTGCACGACCGGCACCGCGGGCGCCAAGGGCGACACCGCGGTGAGCGGCTCGGGCAAGGGCGGCTCGGCGTCGGGCGGCGCCGCGGGCGGATCCGGCGGTGCGTCGTCGGGTGCCGGTGGATCGGGCGCGACCGGCGGCGACAGCTCGAGCACCGGGGGAGAGGCCCAGTACGACGAGAACGGCCAGCTGATCGGCAGCACGAACGCCGGGGCCGTGTCGAAGCCCTACGAGCTGCCCTCCGACGGCTTCGGCGGCCCGCAGATCGCCATGGTCATCGGCGCGCTGCTGCTGGTTGGCGCGGTCATCCTGCCGCCGCTGCTGTCTCGCCGGATGCGCGCCGCCGATCGCCGACCCGGGAGCTGAGGCGCCGCCGGCGTCACGGCATCCCGCCCCGCACCCGGCTCGGCGGAGTCGACGAGGACCGACCCGCCGAGCCGTCCTCCGTCGTGCCCGCCTGCGCACCTGCCGGCGGGACGTCGCCACGCCGACGCACCCCTGAGCCGTCCAGCGGCGTGTGCTCCTTCCTCATCCGTTCACCGCGATGTCACCCACCGCGCCGAGCCTTTCGTCGGATTCCTCGGGAGTCCGACCCGAACCCGCCTGGAGATCCCCGTGTCCGCACCCGCTTCGCAGCGCCGCGCCCGCCAGTACGGCGCCTCGCTGATCGCCGGCCTGCTCAGCGCCGGCCTCGCCTTCGGCGTCGGTCTGGTCATCACGGCGCCCGCCCCGGCGGCGAAGGCCGACGACAGCTCGGCGGTCACGGTCAGCGCGAAGGATCAGGACGCGGACGCGGCGACGTCGCCGCTGCCCGATCTGAAGCTCACCGTCTCGCAGACCGAGGGCCTCGTGTCGCAGGCGATCGTGCTCAGCTGGACCGGCGGCACGGCATCGACCCAGCCGAGCCAGCAGAACGGCGGCAAGAACTTCCTCCAGTTCGCGCAGTGCTGGGGCGATGACGCCGCCGGCACCGGGCCGGATCGCGAGACCTGCCAGTACGGCGGCTTCAACCAGGCCGGAACGACCCGCGACCGCTACCACCAGGCCGGCACCGCATCCGCCGATGACGCCGCGTACACCGTGTCCGAGGCCCCCCTCGGCGACTACACGTCGATCCCGTTCAAGGCCGTCGACGGCACCGTCTACTCGAACATCGACGCCGCCACGAAGACCCGCATCCGCGGCATCGACCCGAACACGAACCAGTTCTTCACGAAGTACACGACCAACGAGGTGCCCTGGGCGGGCTCCGGCAGCGACGGCACCGGCACGGTCAAGTTCGAGGTGCAGACCAAGGTGCAGGCCCCCGGCCTCGGCTGCGGCGACCTGATCACCGCGGCCGACGGCACGAAGAGCGGCCGCTCCTGCTGGCTCGTCGCGATCCCGCGCGGCACCGCCGACGCCGGCAGCGCGCAGACCGACCAGTCGGGCCTGTTCGCCGAGCAGTGGAAGCACCGTCTCGCGGTCAAGCTCGACTTCCGCCCGATCGGCGACGTCTGCGCGATCGGCGCGGCGGAGCGCCAGCTGCAGGGCAGCGAGCTGATCGCCGGCGCTGTCGCGTCGTGGCAGCCCGAGCTGTGCGGGGCCGTCGGCGGCGACGCCTACACGGTCCTGACCGGAACCGAGTCGGATGCGGTCGGCATCGCGAACAGCACGACTCCCGGGCCGATGGCGCTCACCTCCCGCGCCCTGCAGGGCGACGTCGAAGACGACCTCAGCTACGCGCCGATCGGACTCACCGGCATCGCGGTCTCGTTCGCGATCGACCGCCAGCCGAACCTCGACGGCAACACCCCGAGCGACGAGCTCGCGAAGGCGAAGCTCCCGCTCGAGTCGATGAACCTCACCCCGCGCCTCGTGGCGAAGCTCCTGACCGGCTCCTATCTCGATGCGCTCCCGTACGACGCCGATCGTTCGCACCTCACGGGCAACCCGCGCAACATCATCCGCGACCCCGACTTCCTCGCCGTGAACGACGCGACCTGGAAGTACCAGTCGGTGGCGAGCCCCGCGATCGCGGACGCGCTCGTGCCCCAGGGGCGCTCGGATGCGGCGTACACGATCTGGTCGTACGTGCTCGCCGACGCCGACGCCCGCGCATTCCTCGCCGGCAAGGCCGACCCGTGGGGGATGAAGGTGAACACGTGGGCGTCGGATTCGGCCGACGTCGCGCCGAAGGACGAGTCGGGTCAGTCGCTCGCCCAGACCTACCCGATCGACGCGTTCCCGAAGTCCGACCCGGTCGAGGTCCCCGCCCAGGACGGCAAGGCCGCGATCAACGCGGTCACCTGGCGCCCGTACACGAACGACCTCGACAGCTCCGCGTACAAGACCCTCCGCGGCGACGGGCAGGTGCTCGGGGCCTGGAACCCGGTCGCGAACCCGCCGAACTACGACAAGTCGGTGCGTGACCTCCCCGGCAACCAGGCCGTCATCGGCGTCACCGACGCCGCCTCGGCGGAGAAGTACCTCACGATCACCGCCGCCCTGCGCAACCCCGCCGGACAGTTCGTGCGGCCGACCGTCGAGGCCTTCACCGCGGCCGCGGCGGCGATGACCCCGTCGGCCGGTCAGAAGCAGGTGTACGGCTTCGACAACGATTCCGCCGCCGCGAAAGCGGCGCCGTCGGCCTACCCCCTCACCGTCCCCGTCTACGCGGCAGCCAACCCCGGCATGACGGATGCGACGCTGCGCACGAGCTACGCCGCGTTCATCCGCTACGCGATCTCGGCCGGAGCGCAGACGCCCGGCACCGACATCGGTCAGCTGCCCGCCGGCTACGCGCCCCTGCCGCAGGGCTGGCGCGACCAGGCCCTCGCCGCCGCCGCGAAGATCCAGGCCGGCACGACCGCGACGCAGCCGACCGACACCTCGGGCGGTGACGCCTCCGGATCCGGCTTCGGCTCTGCGGATGCGGGCTTCGGCTCCGCCGGCGACGGGCTCGGATCCCCGGATGCGTCCGGTGCTGCGGGCTCGAACGACCCGGCGGCGTCCGGCGACACCGCCAGCTCCCTCTCCGCGTCGCGCACCCCGGCCGATCCGAAGACCGGCGGGCTCGACTCGGTGCTGCCGCTCAGTCTCGTGGCCGGCATCCTCGGCGCCCTCGCCGTGCCCAGCATCTCGCTGTTCCGGAGACGCCTCTGACCCCCTGATCTTGGCGAGGCAGGCTGCACCGGGCTGGGACCCGGCGCCTCGCATCAAGCCGCGAACGACCGACTGGGACGGGCGCGGAACCCACCCTGAGACAAAGGACAGCACTCCCGTGAAGATCAAGAAGATCGCGGCGTTCGCCGCGGTCGCCGCAGTCGCCGTCACCGGCGCCGCGCTCGTCGCCCCCGCTTTCGCGGAGCCGGTGTCGAACAGCTACGTGCTGGTCGGTTCCGACACCCTGCAGGACTCCACCAACGCCCTCCTCAACGGCACGGATGCCTCCGGCAGCCGCGTGCGCGTGACCTCGAACAGCTCGACCCTCGGATCGTTCGACGCCTTCGGCTCCGCAGCCATCCAGACCAAGCCCGGTGGCGCCTACTTCGGCCGTCCCGCGGGCTCGGGCGCCGGCGTCAATGCCCTGCGCGCCTCGATCACCGGCAACGCCTACTCGGCCGGCGGCACCAACACCACCCCGGCTCGCGTCATCACCGGCCAGGTCGACATCGCCCGCTCGTCGTCGGGCCCCGGCGGCAACGCCAACGCCGACGGAAAGCTGCTCTACTACCCCTACGCGCGTGACGCGGTCGCCTACGCCTACAAGGGCGGCACCGCCGCCTGGGCGAACCTCACCCCGGCGCAGCTCAAGCAGATCTTCGACGGCACGCTGACCACGGTCGACGGCGTCGCGATCAAGCCCCGCCTGCCCCAGGCCGGCTCGGGAACCCGCAACTTCTTCCTCGCCGCTCTCGGTTACACCGGCACCACCGCCCCGGGCGTGAGCGACACCGGCAACGCCACCGCGGAGAACGACGCCTCGGTGCTCGGCGCCGGCGAGATCATCCCCTTCTCGGTCGCCAGCTGGGTCGCGCAGTCGAACGGCGTCACCGGCGTTTCGACGATCGGCACCACCGGCGTCCTCATCGGCAGCCCGGTCGCCGGTCAGGTGCCCTTCACGGGAACCGGCACCAACCTCGTCCCGAACTCGGCCTTCTACGCCGACACCACCTTCGGTCGTGACACCTACCTCGTCGTGGAGCGCGCTCGCGTGACCCCCGGCGACGCCAAGTTCGACCAGGGCCTCGCCGACCTCGTCGACGCGACCAAGTCGCAGAGCCTCACGAACTTCGGTTCGCTCAGCTCCTCGCCCGGCGCGGTGAAGAAGAAGTTCGGCTTCCTCGCTCCGTCGTCCACCACGCCGCTTCCCGCGTACACCACGCTCTGATCCGGATAGGAATCTGACAGTCATGTTCAAGTCCATCGCCTCGAAGGCCGCCGCGATCGGCGCTGCCGGCTTCGTGGTCCTCGCCTCCTCGGTCGCCGTCCCGGCGTTCGCGGACACTCCGTCCGACTCGGCCGGCGCCTTCTGGATCGCCGACGGCAACACCGGCGCCCCGGTGACCAAGGGATCCACCCTCCAGTGGAACGACGGCGTCATCGCCATCCCCGTCAAGGACGACTACGACGCGCTGTTCCAGGGTTCGGCCGACGCCGAGTCGGTCGCGGTGTTCCTCGCGCCGGTCGGCAAGGAGAAGACCATCAGCGCGTGGTCGGCCTACGCCCCCAGCGGGTTCAACAACGGCTCGAAGAACGTGCTGCAGCCGACTGCCACCCTCGGCAGCCTGGTCAACGGCAACGGTCTCGCGGTGAAGGCCGCGGGCGGCGAGTACAGCGTCGGCCTGGCGTTCCTCAAGAACAACGGCCTGACGATGGCGAACGCGGGGATCTACTACACCCGCGTGCACATCCAGCCCGGTGGCGCGTACACCTTCGACACGCCGACCGACAGCACCACGCCCACGAACCCGCCGGCGGGTTCCACCAGCGGTTCGGTCGACGTCTCGGCGACGACCACGGCCGCCGTCGACGGCGCGCTCGAGCTCTCGGTTCCGGCGGGCGCCAAGGCGACCCTCGGCACCGCCGCTCTGGTCAACGGTCTCTCGACCTCGACCGGGAAGCTCGGCTCGATCACCATCAAGGACGGCCGCGTCGCGTCGACCCCTGGCTGGGATCTGACCAGCGCCGTCGCGAAGTTCGCCCTCACCGGCGGCACCTCGGCTGACGACATCGACGCCAAGCAGCTCGGTGTGAGACCGCTCGTCACCTCCGGCCCCGCGGCCGCGGCGGCGGGCAACTCGGCCGGCACCGCCGGCGACAACAAGTTCGCGTCGGCTGCGGCCGGCACGAGCGGCACCAGCGTCGTCGACGCCGACCTGACCTTCGTCGCCCCGGCGAAGTCGAAGGCCGGAACGTACACCTCCAAGGTGACGCTGACGCTCGTCTCCAAGTAATCCCGGCAGGCCCCGGGCGGTCCCGTCGTCGCACCGACGACGGGCTCCGTCCGGGGCCTTCCCCCTGCTCGACCCGCTCCGCCGGGATGCCCGCCGCGCACCGCCGCCACGGTCGCCGCGCGCCGCATCCACCCCTCGATCCCACCCCGGTCGCGCTTAAGTCGGCGTTCACCTCTCCGACGCCGCACGGCCAACGACCGATGGCTTCATACACTGTGCCCACCTGGACCTCCGCCGCGAATCCGGCCGCCCGCCTCGCCGCCGCCGCTCTCGCGCTCGCCGCCGCCGCCACGCTGCTCAGCGTCGCCCCGGCCGTCTCCGCCCGAGCGGACGACACGATCGGCATCTCCGGCGCGCCCGCGAAGGCCGGCGCCGCCGACGGCCGCACGCGCTTCACCTACCAGGTCGGCCCCGGCCAGCACCTCGACGACGAGTACCTGGTGAAGAACACCGGCAGCACCCGCCAGACCGTCACGGTCTTCGGCACCGACGCCTTCAACACGGATGACGGCTCGTGGGGGCTGCTGCCCACCGACGACACCGCGAAGGACGTCGGCGGCTGGGTCAGCTTCGGCGGACAGCCGCGTGCGACCCTCGATCTCGCCGCGGGCGAGACCCGCGCCGTGGCCTTCTCGGTCGACGTGCCCGCCGACGCCGGCCCCGGCGACCACGCCGGCGGCGTCGTGCTCTCGGCCGTCAGCCCCGACGGGCAGGTGCTCGTCGACCGTCGCGTCGCGACGCGGCTCTACGTGCGGGTTCCCGGCGACATCCAGGCGGCCCTCACCGTCAGCTCGATGGAGGCCGACTACGGCTACAGCTGGAACCCGCTCGACGGCACCGTCGTGGTGAAGATGACCGTGAAGAACACCGGCAACGTCGCCCTCGGCGGGCTCGCCGTCGTGAAGCTGCGCACCTGGTTCGGCTTCGGACTGGCCTCGCCCGAGGCGCGCCCCGACTTCCCCGAGCTGCTGCCCGGCAACGTGCGCGAGCTCACCGTCACCCTGCACGGGGTGCCCGCCCTCGGCTACCTCGAGCCGACGATCTCCCTCGCGCCGCAGATCTCGCCCGACGCCATCCAGCCCCCGTCGCTCGTCACGACCGAGCGCAGCACCTCGCTGGCGGCGGTGCCGTGGCTGCTGCTGGCCGTGCTGCTCGCGGTCGGCCTCGTCATCCTCGTCACCCGCCTGCGTGCTCGCGCCGACGCGCGCCGGGCCGAGGCGTGGATGGCGCACGTCGCCGAGCAGGCGCGCAGCGACGCGGCGACCCCGAACCCGGCCGACAGCAGCCCGGAGAAGATCGGAGCCGGACGATGAAGCGGATGCTCGCCGCCGCACTGCTCGCGGGCGCCGCCGTCGTGCTCACCGCCGCCGCTCCCGTCTCGGCCTTCGCGGCCGACGACCTCGAGGGCGGAGGCGACTACCCGATCAGCGTCACGGTCACCGGCGACGGTTCGGTGCCGTCGGGCGGATCCGACTCGGGCGGCTTCGGGGGATCGGGCTCGGGCTCGTCGGGCTTCGGGTCGTCCGGCTCGTCGGGCGGCTCTGCTCCCTCCGACACCGTCGACACGGGCGCGAAGCCCTCCGGCGAGGGCGCCACGGCGGTCGCCGACGCCGCGTTCTCGCTCGGCGGGCTGCGGCTCGGCTACCTCATCTCCCCGATCCCCACCCAGGGCGAGCTCAGCACCTCGGTGACTCTGCGCAACGGAACCGACGCGCCGATGCCGGTCACGATCCGCGCCTGGCTCACCGGTCCGCTCGGCAACCGCATCGGCGGTCCCGTCGAGCGCACCGTGACGCTCGCGCCCCAGACGGACCGCACCCTGCGGATGCGCGTCGGCGGCGTCGGGCAGTGGACCTTCATCACCTCGCACCTCGAGGCGACCCCGCCGAAGTCGGTCGACGGCGTCGCGCTGAAGAAGCTGACGCGCGAGCAGTCGATCGTGATCGCGCCGTGGGCGATCCTCCTGATCGTGATCGTCGGGGCCGGCGCCGGTTACGGCATCTCGGTCGCCGTGCGCCGCCCGCGCCGCGTCGTGCAGGAGTCCTTCGCATGAGCGTGATCGACGCCCCGCCCGCGGCCGCCGCGCCCGCCGCGCCCCCGGCCGCGCCGCCCGTCCCCGGCTACATGGCGCCGCCGCCGCATCTTCCGCCGGGGCCCCGCCCGCCGCGGCGCATCCCGAAGCCGCCCGTGCAGCTCGCCCCGCTCACCCCGGCTCAGGCGATCACCCGCAGCGTGCTCATCACGGCCGTGCTGCTCGTGTTCGCGTTCCTCGTGCAGGTGGTCGTGCTGTCGCAGCTGCAGCACCTCGAGTCGCAGCAGCGCCTGCGCGACTCCTTCCGCGCTCAGCTCGCGGCGGGCACCGCGCCGGTCAGCGAGGCCGACTACACCGGCAAGATGCTGCGCTCGACGTCGCCGGTGGGCATCCTCTCGATCCCGCAGATCGGCGTGAGCGAGGTGCTCGTCGAGGGCACCGACTCCGACACGCTGAAGACCGGCGCCGGCCACCGTCGCGACACCCCGCTGCCCGGCCAGCCCGGCATAAGCGTGCTCATCGGCCGTGCCGGGGCCTACGGCGGGCCGTTCTCGCACATCCAGGAGCTCGCCCCCGGCGACCGCTTCTCGGTGCGCACCGGCCAGGGCAAGAGCACCTTCGAGGTCATCGGCGTGCGCTACGCCGGCGACCCCACCCCGGCCGCGCTCGCCCGCGGCGGCAGCCGGCTCGTGCTGCAGAGCGCCCGCGGACCGGCCTTCGCCCCGAGCGGCGTCGTCTACGTGGATGCGCGCCTCGTCAGCCCGGTCATGGACGCCGGCGCACGCTGGACCACGACCGGCGCGCTCCCGCCCGAGGAGCGCGCGCTGCAGGCCGACACCCGCGAGGTGTGGAGCCTGGTGTTCGCGCTGCAGTTCCTGCTCGCGGCCCATCTCGGCGCCGCCTGGGCGCGGCGTCGGGTGGGCTCGCGCAAGACCTGGCTCGTCGGCGCTCCCGTCGTCGCTCTCGCCGTGCTGCTGGCCGCCGATCGCATCGTGCCGCTGCTGCCCAACGTGCTCTGAAACCATCCCGAGGAGAACTGTCATGACCGATGCGAACCGCGACCCGGTGACCGAGGTGCTGCCGGCGGCCCCGGCCCCCGCGGCCCCGATCCCGGCGGCTGCGAGCGGGACCGTGGAGGTCCCCGCGATGGTCGAGCCCGCGACGGAGTCCGTGCCTCCGGTTCCGGCGTCCGCGGCGACCGGCTACCCCGGGTACGCATCCACGGGCTTCGGCGGCCCCGAGGCCACCTCGCCGGTCGCCGACGCCCAGCTCGAGGCCGACCCGCGCTACGCCTACGCGGCCCCGTCCGCCATCCCCGGCTACGGCGACGCCGGCTTCAGCGGCGCCTACCAGGCCGCCGCGGCCGCCGCGTACCCCGTGCCCTCGAACCTCGACGCGCGCGAGCCGCTCGCGATGCTCGAGGCCCGTGGCATCACGGCCTGGTTCGGCGACCATCAGGTGCTCGACCGGGTGTCGCTCACGATGCCGGCCGGCCAGATCACGTCGTTGATCGGTCCGTCGGGATGCGGCAAGTCCACGTTCCTGCGCATCCTCAACCGCATGCACGAGCTGGTGCCCTCGGCGAGCCTCGCCGGCGAGGTGCTGCTCGACGGCGACGACATCTACGAGCCGCAGAAGCGCCTCACCGACGCGCGCAAGGCGATCGGCATGGTGTTCCAGAAGCCCAACCCGTTCCCGGCGATGTCGATCTACGACAACGTGATCGCCGGGCTCAAGCTCACCGGCATCCGGGCCGACCGCGCCCGCAAGGACTACCTCGTCGAGACCTCGCTGCAGAAGGCCGGCCTCTGGAAGGAGGTGCGCGACCGTCTGCGCGCGCCCGGCGGCGGACTCTCCGGCGGCCAGCAGCAGCGCCTCTGCATCGCCCGCTCGCTCGCCGTGCAGCCGCGCGTGCTCCTCATGGACGAGCCCTGCTCCGCCCTCGACCCGACGTCGACGCGCGTGATCGAGGAGACCATGCTCGAGCTCGCCAGCGAGGTCACCATCGTCATCGTCACGCACAACATGCAGCAGGCGCAGCGCGTCTCGAGCCAGTGCGCGTTCTTCCTCGCCGGTGCGGGCAAGCCCGGCGGCATCGTCGAGCACGGGCCGACGGATGCGATGTTCGGCGACCCGCAGGATGACCGCACCGCCGACTACGTCAACGGCCGCTTCGGCTGATCGGCGACGCGGCCCCGTCGAAAGGGACGACCGCACCGCCGACTACGTCAACGGCCGCTTCGGCTGATCGGCGACGCGGCCCCGTCGAAAGGGACGACCGCACCGCCGACTACGTCAACGGCCGCTTCGGCTGATCGGCGACGCGCGGCGATCTGGTCGTACTGGTCACGGCCGACGCCGCCGTGCGGATCGGCGCCCCCGATCCGCTGATTCCGTCGCGCGGCGCGCCCCGCATTGTCGGAATTCGCACCGATCGCCACGGATCGCACCTCCGTGTTGTCGGAATCGTTCAACGCCCGCGCAGGGCCCGTCGATAGGATCGACGGGTGAGAGTCGCGCGCTTCAGCACCGGAGACGACGACCCGCGCTTCGGAGTCATCGATGACGACGACATCGTCGTCCTCAAGGCCGACCCGATGTTCGCGGGCTACGAGACGACGGGAGAGCGCGTCCCCCTCGCGGATGCGCGGCTCCTCGCGCCGGTCATCCCGCGCTCGAAGGTCGTCTGCGTCGGCATGAACTACGGCGCCCACGCGAAGTCGATGGACTGGGACACCGACGGCGACCCGCTGATCTTCCTCAAGCCGAACACCGCGGTGGTCGGCCCCGGCGACCCGATCCGCATCCCGCCGGTCGAGGGCCGCATCGTGCACGAGGGCGAGCTCGCGGTCGTGATCGGCCGCGTGGCCAAGCAGGTCAAGGCCGAGGACTGGCAGTCGATCGTCTTCGGCTACACGATCGCCAACGACGTCTCGGCCCGCGACCAGATGTTCGCCGACGGCCAGTGGGCGCGCGCGAAGGGCTATGACACCTTCTGCCCGCTCGGCCCGTGGATCGACACTGAGATCGACCCGAGCGACCTGCAGATCACGACCTACGTCGACGGCGAGGTGCGCCGCACCGGCCGCACGAGCGAGATGCTGCACAAACTGCCCGAGCTGATCGAGTTCATCACCGACGTGTGGACGCTGCTGCCCGGCGACGTCATCGTCACGGGAACCCCCGACGGTCTCGGCAGCTTCGAGCACGGCCAGACGGTCGACATCGACATCGAGGGCCTCGGTCGTCTCTCGAACCCCGCGCTGAACCGCGACCCGCGCTGATCCCGGGGCCGGGATGACCGTCCTCGCCTCGTACGACGCCCTGGCCGTGCACCGTCGCACCCGCCGGGTGCTCGTCGCGGGGCAGGTGCTCGCCGGCCTCGGCATGGGCTCAACGCTCTCGGCCGGCGCTCTGCTGGCGACGCTCGTCTCCGGCTCCGAGGCGTGGTCGGGGTCGGCGACGACCGGCTCGACCGTCGGCTCGGCGGTCGCGGCGATCCCGCTCGCGGCCCTCGCGCAGCGGGCGGGCCGGGCGCCGGCGCTCGCGACCGGGGCGCTGACGGCGGCGCTGGGCGGCGTGCTCGGCATCCTGGCGGCGGTGTGGATGCTGTTCCCGCTGCTGCTCGTCGCCTTCGTGTGCATCGGGGTCGGCACGGCGGTGAACCTGCAGTCCCGGTTCGCGGCGACGGACCTCTCCGAGCCGTCGACGCGGGGTCGTGACCTGTCGATCGTGGTGTGGGCGACGACGGTCGGCGCGGTGATCGGGCCGAACCTGATCTCGTCGGGCAACAGGCTGGGGCTCGCGATCGGGCTGCCCGAGCTCGCGGGTCCGTTCCTGCTGACGATCGCGGCGCAGGCGACCGCGGCGATCGTCTACGCGGTCGGGCTCCGTCCGGATCCGCTGCGGCTCGCTCGCGACATCGCGTCCGGGGAGGCGCGGGATGCCGCTCGGCCGGCGGCCGGCGCGACCGCTTCAGCCGGGGCCGCAGGCACCGCATCCGCCCCGCGCCCGCGTCCGCGCGACGTCGACGACCCGCGCACGGCGCGCATCGGAATCGCGATCATCGGCCTCAGCCACGCCACGATGGCCTCGGTCATGGCGATGACGCCGGTGCACCTGACGCACAGCGGCGCGACGCTCGAGGTCGTCGGTCTCACGATCAGCCTGCACGTCGCCGGGATGTACGCCCTCTCGCCGCTCTGGGGTGTGCTCGCCGATCGGCTCGGCCGCCCCGTCGTGATCGGCTTCGGCCAGGGGATGCTGCTGCTCGCGCTGGTGCTCGCCGCACTCGGCAGCGAGAGCGAGGGGTTCGTCGTCGCGGCGCTGATCCTGCTGGGTCTCGGCTGGAGCGCCTCGACGGTCGCCGGCTCGGCCATGATCGTCGCCGCCACGAGCGCCGAGCGACGCACCCGCACGCAGGGCCGCGCCGATCTGGTCATGAGCTCCTCCGGGGCCGTCGGCGGAGCTCTCGCCGGCCCGGTGCTGGCGCTGCTCGGCTACCCCGGCCTCGCCCTCGCGGCCGTGCTCCTCGTCGCGGTCGCGTCCGGGCTCCTCACCTGGCGCGCCCTCTCCGCGCGCAGCGCCGCCCGCGTCGCCGCCTGAGGGCCTCCCACGAGGCGGCCGCCGCCCGGAGTTCACCCCGGCGGAGCCCCTCCGGTCGACAGACGGCGTGACGGCGCGCGGTGCGCCCGCCCTCGCGGCCCCGCGCATCCCGACCCCGCACTACCCTGGGCAGTGATGTCAGCCCTGCCTTTCACCACTGCCACCGGACCCGATGTGAAGGTCCGCTTCTGCCCGTCGCCCACCGGGACCCCGCACGTCGGGATGGTGCGCACGGCGCTCTTCAACTGGGCCTACGCCCGGCACACCGGCGGCAAGCTCGTGTTCCGGGTCGAAGACACGGATGCGGCGCGCGACAGCGAGGAGAGCTACGAGCAGCTCGTCGAGGCGCTCACCTGGCTCGGCCTCGACTGGGATGAGGGCGTCGAGAAGGGCGGGCCGAACGGCCCGTACCGCCAGTCGCAGCGCGGCGACATCTACCAGGACGTCATCCAGCGGCTGAAGGATGCGGGCAAGCTCTACGAGAGCTTCGTCACCCCCGACGAGATGGAGGCGCGCAACCGCGCCGCCGGCCGCGACCCGCGCCAGGGCTACGACAACCACGAGCGCGACCTCACCGACGAGCAGCGCGAGGCCTTCAAGGCCGAGGGCCGGCAGCCCAGCCTGCGGCTCCGCGTACCGGACAGCGACCTGTCGTACGAGGATCTGATCCGCGGCGACGTCACCTTCCCGGCGGGCAGCTTCACCGACTTCGTGGTGGTGCGGCCCAACGGCGCCCCGCTCTACACCCTCGTCAACCCGGTCGACGACGCGCTCATGGGCGTGACCCACGTCTTCCGCGGCGAGGACATCATGTCGTCGACACCGCGCCAGATCGCGCTCTACCTCGCGCTCATCGACATCGGGGTGACCGACGTCATCCCGCGCTTCGCGCACATGCCGCTCGTCTACGGCGAGGGCTCGAAGAAGCTCTCGAAGCGCGACCCCGAGTCGAACCTGTTCCACCACCGCGAACGGGGGTTCATCCCCGAGGGGCTGCTGAACTACCTGGCGCTGCTGGGCTGGTCGATCGCGGCCGATCGCGACGTGTTCACGACGGCCGAGTTCATCGAGGCCTTCGACATCCGGGATGTGAACCCGAACCCGGCCCGCTTTGATCAGAAGAAGGCCGACTCGATCAACGGCGACCACATCCGGATGCTGGCTCCCGACGACTTCGAGGCGCGGATCGCGCCGTACCTGGCCGGCTTCGTCGAGAACCCGCCGACCGCGGCGCAGCGGGCGATCCTGCGTGAGGCGGCGCCGCTGATCCAGGAGCGGATCATCGTGCTGGGGGAGTCGCGCGACATGCTCGCGTTCCTGTTCACGCCCGACGCCGAGATCGAGTTCCAGCCGGACGCGCTGCCCAAGAACGCCGACGAGGCGAAGCTCGTGCTCGAGGCGTCGACCGCGGCGCTCGAGCAGCTGACGTCGTTCGGCCGCGTCGAGATCGAGGAGGCGCTGCGCGTCGCCCTGATCGAAGGAGCCGGGCTCAAGCCGCGCGTCGCCTTCGGCCCGCTGCGCACCGCCGTCAGCGGCCGCCGCATCAGCCCGCCGCTCTTCGAGTCGATGGAGATCCTCGGCAAGGAGTCGACGCTCGCGCGCCTCGAGCGGTTCCGGCAGACGCTGTAGTCGGCGGCGTCCTCCCGGGCAGCCCTCGCCTCAAATCATGGGCGACACGCCCGGGATGCGCGGATGATTCGCGCCGACCCCGAGACGTACGTAAAGTAATCCCTCGTCAGCCCAAAGGTGCGGGACACGGAGAGCGGCTCAGCCGCCCGGATCCTGGCCTCAAGAGCGACAAGCCCCCATCTGAACTTCTGGATGGGGTTCGCCACTCCAACGAGTCGTTGATCTGATCAACGCGCGGAGCCTCGCAGAGTCTTTACCTCAGCGAAGCCGGCCGCCCACCGGAGTGGTTCGGAAGACGATCGCCTTGGATCGAACCCGCGAGGGTGAGATCTTCGAGCATCCGATCCTTGAGAACTCAACAGCGTGCACTATG